>NZ_JXDG01000064.1 GCF_000820515.1 Pseudomonas batumici
GCTATCAACAACGCCATGAAAGAGAGCGCTTCCGTCATCTGGTTTGGAACCTTTGGATGCGGGAGGCGGATCGGGGATGATTTTCTTGATCACAGGTAAAAACTCCTACCTAAAGAAATACCTTAAGGAGTTCGTACATTTTCGTGTCCAGCGAAAAGGTGGCGAACTGTACGCAGGTGGACAACCGGGAAAAGTAGGACCCAGCACATCCCCAAGGGATGTCCCGCGCACAGTCCGCCATAGAGCGAACATAAGCATACCGCTTGCGCGGTATTGTGCGACTACTTTTGAAAACCACGGGTGTCCAGCCCGATCGCTGAGTTTGCAGCGATGATCAAAATGTAGTTGCCGTGCTTGGCTGACGCAACGTGGAAAACGTGTGCAAATTTAACTGAAACATGTCGACAGCACCTTCGGCCAGCAAGGGCAACAGGGCAGAAAATGGGTGTCCAGTTTCATTAGATCACTACAGCCACGCGTTCGAGAGCGTCACGCCAGCGAAGAGATCCAGCTGGCCCATCATCGTCAGAAATACATGATCACCGGTCTTTTACGCCCACAAGAGTGAAAGCCACTGAGACGCTTGGTATGACCATATCGCATCGCAAGGGTTGGGACACCTCTTGGAAATGGCCTTTCACTTTCATCAGATCAGTCTTCAAAAAAGCCCTACCTGACGTTATGTATTTCGGGCGAGCCAGAGCGTTGAGCCCTCCCTGCTAGCCTTCCCTCCAGCCGATCAGCTCAACGACTCAGCTGCCTAGATCAAGGCTTAGAGAAAAAAACGCTGAGCAAGCGTGCGTTGTAGAAAAAGTGGGGCTACTATAAAGCCACTATCTGGCTACCCACAATTTTTGATTATTAAAAAATCTCGAAAGGAATCGTATGCACTCTCTCTCGGCCTACACGCTTAAAGTTCACGATAATCTATTAGATGGTCCACGAGGAGAGCGCTACCACGAGTTGGATAGCATCCGAACAAATGACATGCTAGAGTTTATTTTCGCGTTTCTGGAAACTTTAAAAGCAGAAATGCACGACGACAAGGACGCAAAAAAAACCATCCAGGTCGTTGAAGTTGAAAAGAAAGGCCGCAGTGTATATGGCTGGCTAGAATACGGTGAATACGGCCTTGCCGGAAGTATTGTCGACATAAAAAGCAAGAAAAAAACTCATGATAAAAAGCATGATGAAACCGACGTAAGATCCCTTTATTTTAACTTTTGCATCCCAAACAAAAGCAAGACTGGCATTACTCTTCTTCATACTGCGGGAAACAAGGGCGTCAAATCTTTTTTCCACAAAGAGTTTGGCAACTATTTTAACAAAATGGTAGGCCTCAACGTGCAAATGCCGCCGCTTGCACATGAAAGCTCAGTAAAAGAGTGGCTCGACAAATCAGATGTAAAAGAAATCCGACTTGGCCGTTATGTATTAACTGATCAGGGTGCCGATATCGCGGACAACTTAGGGGTGGAGCGCGCGGAGCTAATACTTAAACCAAAGCGAGGCATGGGTTTTGGAAACATTAAAGGGTTACGCGACAAGGTGGATGGAACAAATCGATCTTATGTTGAGATGCTTTCGGATTACTCGACGGACGTCAAAGCTGTGGTAGAGTCGGGAGGACGAAAAAAAGTTCTTTCTCTTCGCAACGGCGAGCCTATCGCTGCCATAGATATAGATGAAGACAATGTAACAATGGTCAACGGCAGCCCGAATCCTGAAAGCCTTCATAAGTACGCACAAGACATCATGAAAGAATTCATCAGGAAAGTAGCCAAATGAGCCAAAAAATAAATATATTGTTTATTTTGGCCAAACATTTCAGATCAGCGATCCGAAATTCTGCTACTGACAAAATTTCTTGGCCAGATATTTTTATGTTTTTGGTCGTCCCTGCGGTTACTGCTGCAGTGGTTTATCGAACGGAAATCACAGACAAGGCCAACACTATAAGCTTGCTGACTTCTGTTTGTGCAATTTTCGCTGGCCTCTTACTAAATCTACTAGTCCTTGTTTACGACCAAAACAAAAGGGCAACCGAGAAATTATTAACTCTAAGTAAAGCTAAACGAGGCCTTATCAAACCGGCCTCTAATTTAGCCGAATTAAACTCAGGGAGTTTAGAATCCGTTGAAGACGCTCCAATTAGACGATACAGCCTGCATAAGAAACTATTAAGTGAGTTAGTTGTCAACATCTCTTACGCGGTTATCATCGCTGTTTTTTCTTCTGTTTCGTGTTTGATAGCGTATCTTACCTCATCCCCCCCAAAAAACGTATCCGCAATCGAAGGATTCTGGCCCACAATTGAAAATTACGACTTCAAGAACTTACTATTCTCAACATCGGTATTCCTCACTACAAACTTAGTCCTAACATTACTTATGATTGTCAAACGAGTCTTCAAATTAATGGAAGACGACTAAGCATCTACACCAAGCATTTAATTATCACACCACGATACGCTCATCGCAGATGGAGAACTTCTATCTAAAGACAGCTTAGCTTTCTGCATTAATATTTTCACCACCTCTTTTTGAGGCTACTCGGTTAACCGGGTTAGGGTAGATTCTCCCTACGACCCAGCACCAATAAAAACGGCCAACGACGGATACGTGAGCTGCAGAAGCAATACGTCTGAGTACAGAACTCAGTTTTAGCAAGCTTCTGCAAACTACGCTCAACATCAGTAAAATCAGGCCCCCAGCTATGCCAACGGTTGCTCTAGGCATATCAGCTCACCCAGCAACTCATAATCCTTTGGTCCAGGTCCAAGTCCGTGTGGGCCCACCATCTTGAAAGCCGCCTATTACACGGCTTTGTCGTTTCTGCGGTAGCGATACGCAGAACCCGGCATAACTGAAGGATGGGACCGCTAGAACAAGATATAAGCGCCTCCCAACTAGACGATGAGCCGAATAAATCGCACAATCGGCTCACCAAATGAGCCGAATAAGCCATTTATTCGGCTCACGCTCATGCGGAGTCTTCTATGAACGATCTGCCTCACTGGATCTGGCAACAGCCCGACTGGCCTCATTTCACCTGGCAGGAAAAGGCCCTGGCGCCACTGCTGCTGGAATGCGGACACGCCCAGGGACGCTTGCTCGGCATGACCGCAGCCATAGGCGAGGACAGCAGCGCCCAGAACGAACTGGATGCCTTGCTGCAAAACATCATCACCTCCTCGGCCATCGAAGGAGAGCCGTTGAATGTCGGCTCAGTCAGGTCCTCGTTAGCAAGACGCCTGGGGCTGAGTGCCGACCAATCCACAAGCCCACGCAGCGAGGGTTTGGCAGAGCTGCTGCTGGATGCGACGCAGCACCATGACTCGCCGTTGAGCCTGGAGAGGCTGCTGCATTGGCATACCCTGCTGTTCCAGACCGATGAAAGCCCTCTGGCACCGAAAATTCGTATCGGCATGCTGCGCGGTAACGAGCCGATGCAGGTGGTCTCCGGACGCCTGGATCGACCTGTCGTGCATTTCGAGGCACCACCGCGTGCTGGACTCGACGAAGCGCTAACGGCGTTTATCCACTGGTTCAACGCCAGTCAGGCAGATACGGCACTCGATCCGCTACTGCGTGCAGGCGTCGCTCATTTCTGGTTCGTGACCTTGCACCCATTCGATGATGGCAATGGGCGTCTGACCCGCACCCTCACTGATCTGGCACTGGCACAGGGCGAACAACAAGCCATTCGTTTCTATGCGATGTCCGCGAGTATTCTCGAAGACCGGAAGGGCTATTACGAAATACTCGAGTCCAGCCAGAAAGACTCGCTGGATATCACACCTTGGCTGCAATGGTTCCTGCGAACCCTTCTACGCAGCCTGGAACAGGCTCAGGCCAACATAGACCGGGTGCTGATCAAGGCAAGGTACTGGCAACAACATCGCCATCTTCAACTCTCGCCGGAACAACTCAAAGTCCTCAACAGGCTGCTCGATGGTGGCGAGAGGGGCTTCGAAGGCGGCATCAATGCCGCGCAATACCAGGCAGTCGCCAAAGTCAGCAAGGCGACAGCAACTCGCCATCTGGCGGATCTTCTGGAAAAAGGCTGCCTCTATCGCCTTCCCGGGGGCGGACGCAGTACCCGCTACCAGATTCCCGGCCTGCGACCGGCGGACTCTTCAAGCCTGTAACATGACAACACTCTCGACACCCGCTACCGGAGCCCGACCTTGTCCGACACACGCCCTCCCGTTCTCGACGAAATCGACCGTCAGTTGATTTCAGCCCTGCAGATCAATGCCCGCGAAAGCGTGGCGATGTTGGCGCGGCAGTTGGGGATCGCGCGGACCACGGTCACCTCGCGGCTGGCACGCCTGGAAAAGGCCAAGATCATTACCGGTTATGGCGTACGCCTGGGTCAGCGAGTGGTCGACGGCGGCCTGCAGGCCTACGTGGGGATCACGGTCCAGCCGCGCTCGGGCAAGGATGTGGTGCGACGCCTCAGCGCCATGGCGCAGGTCCAGCAACTCTGCGCCGTGAGCGGCGAGTTCGACTACGTGGCCTGGCTGCGCAGCGATTCGCCGGAACAGCTGGACCAGTTGCTCGACCAGATCGGCAGTGTCGAAGGCGTGGAGAAAACCACCACCTCGATCATTCTCAGCAGCAAGGTGGATCGGGGCCAGCCGGTTTAACACCAGTGGCTGACTGCCTGAATGCGGTTCCTGTGGGAGCAAGCTTGCTCACGATCAGCCGGCAGGCTGAGGTTTTGGTGGTGCCGCACAGATCGTCATCGCCAGCAAGCCGGCTCCCACAGATGTTGAGCCTGCGCCGAAGCTTTCAGCGATCTTGAGGGCCTCATCGCTGGCAAGCCAGCTCCTACAGGATTTCGTCGATTCGAAAAATAGTGTCGTCATAAAGTATCAATAACCATCAAAACGACGACACTCTGCGTCTTATTAACGTACTCCCAGCTCCCTACAATGGCGTCAGTCTTTTCCTATCTATACTCCAGCCGGACACACCGCCCGGCCCGAGTCGCCAGTAAGGTCTGCCATGAACAAGAACAATCGCCACCCTGCCGACGGTAAAAAACCCATCACCATCTTCGGCCCGGATTTCCCTTTCGCCTTCGACGACTGGATCGAACACCCAGCCGGGCTGGGCAGCATCCCGGCGGAAAACCACGGCGCCGAGGTGGCGATTGTCGGCGCCGGGATCGCAGGGTTAGTGGCCGCTTACGAACTGATGAAGCTGGGCCTCAAGCCGGTCGTCTACGAAGCCTCGAAAATGGGCGGGCGCCTGCGCTCCCAGTCCTTCGAAGGCGCCGAAGGCATCATCGCCGAGTTGGGCGGCATGCGTTTCCCGGTCTCTTCCACGGCGTTCTACCACTACGTCGACAAGCTCGGCCTTGAGACCAAGCCCTTCCCCAACCCGCTGACCCCGGCGTCCGGCAGCACCGTGATCGATCTCGAAGGCGAAACCTACTACGCCGAGAAACTCGCCGACCTGCCCGCCCTGTTCCAGGAAGTGGCCGACGCCTGGGCCGATGCCCTGGAAGACGGCGCACGCTTCGGCGATATCCAGCAGGCCATTCGCGACCGCGATGTGCCGCGCCTGAAAGAACTGTGGAACACCCTGGTCCCGCTGTGGGACGACCGCACCTTCTACGATTTCGTCGCCACCTCCAAAGCCTTCGCCAAGCTGTCGTTCCAGCACCGCGAAGTGTTCGGCCAGGTCGGTTTCGGCACCGGCGGCTGGGATTCGGACTTCCCCAACTCGATGCTGGAAATCTTCCGCGTGGTGATGACCAACTGCGACGACCACCAGCACCTGGTGGTCGGCGGCGTGGAACAAGTGCCGCTGGGGATCTGGCGCCATGTACCGGAGCGCTGCGCCCATTGGCCGGCCGGCACCAGCCTGAGCAGCCTGCACCACGGCGCGCCACGCACCGGCGTCAAGCGTATTGCCCGCGCCGCCGACGGCCAGTTCGCGGTCACCGACAACTGGGGCGATACCCGTCACTACGCCGCCGTCCTGACCACCTGCCAGAGCTGGCTGCTGACCACCCAGATCGAGTGCGAGGAATCGCTGTTCTCGCAGAAGATGTGGATGGCCCTGGACCGCACGCGCTACATGCAGTCCTCGAAGACCTTCGTCATGGTCGACCGCCCGTTCTGGAAGGACAAGGACCCGGAGACTGGTCGCGACCTGATGAGCATGACCCTCACCGATCGCCTGACCCGCGGGACCTACCTGTTCGACAACGGCGACGACAAGCCCGGGGTGATCTGCCTGTCATACTCGTGGATGAGCGACGCCCTGAAAATGCTCCCACAGCCCATCGACAAGCGGGTGAAACTGGCCCTGGACGCGCTGAAGAAGATCTACCCGAAAGTGGATATCGCCGCGCGCATCATCGGCGATCCGATCACCGTGTCCTGGGAAGCCGACCCGCATTTCCTCGGGGCCTTCAAAGGCGCCCTGCCCGGCCACTACCGCTACAACCAGCGGATGTACGCGCACTTCATGCAGGCCGGCATGCCCGCCGAACAACGCGGCATCTTCATTGCCGGTGACGATGTGTCCTGGACGCCGGCCTGGGTCGAAGGCGCGGTCCAGACCTCGCTGAACGCCGTATGGGGCATCATGAACCACTTCGGTGGCCGCACCCACGCCGAGAACCCGGGACCGGGCGATGTCTTCAATGACATCGGTCCGATTGCCCTGGCCGACTGAAAGGAACGCGCTCGTGCAGATCGCCCTTTACCAATGCCCGCCGCAACCGCTGGATGTCGCGGGCAACCTGCAACGCTTGCAGCGCCTGACCGTCGAGGCCCGGGGGGCGGACGTGCTGGTGCTCCCGGAGATGTTCCTGACCGGCTACAACATCGGTGCCGAAGCGGTCGGCACCCTGGCCGAGGCCCGCGACGGCGCCAGCGCACAGCGGATTGCCGCCCTCGCCCGGGCGGCGAACATGGCCATCGTGTACGGTTACCCGGAGCGTGATGAAGACGGTCGGATCTACAACGCCGTGCAGTTGATCGATGCCCACGGCCAGAGTCTGTGCAACTACCGCAAGACTCACCTCTACGGCGACCTGGATCATTCGATGTTCAGTGCCGGGCCCGATCACTTTCCGGTGGTGGAACTGGGCGGCTGGAAATTCGGGCTGTTGATCTGCTACGACGTCGAATTCCCGGAAAACACCCGGCGCCTGGCCCTGAGCGGGGCCGAGGTGATCCTGGTGCCCACCGCCAACATGGTGCCGTTCGACTTCGTCGCCGATGTCACCATTCGCGCCCGGGCCTTCGAGAATCAGTGTTTTGTGGCGTACGCCAACTACTGCGGCCATGAGGGCGATATCCAGTACTGCGGCCAGAGCAGCATCGCCGCACCGGACGGCAGCCGCCTGGCCCGAGCCGGCCTGGATGAAACCCTGATCGTCGCCACCCTGGACCGCTCGCTGATGCAAACCTCACGGGCCAGCAACCGCTACCTGCTGGACCGCCGTCCGGCACTCTACACGGACCTGAGCCGGGACTGAGCGGGCGTTATCCGCTAAAATGGGCGTTCCTCTTCCAAGGAAACGCCCATGTCCCTGCCGACCTCTCCCGACTCCGAAGGTCCAGTGTCCTCGAACGAATCCGCGGAGCTGGCACAAACACTGCCGCCTTCCAGCCCTCTTGTGCCGCCCGCTGAACCTGTCGAGCGCACCGGCCTGATTCGTGGACAAACCAGCGCCCACCGCGGGTTGCGCACCTTCGCCCAGGATCGCTCACGCAATCGCCGAGAGCGCTAGGCCAATATCTGCAGGCCGTATTTCTGCGCGATGCCCGGACTCCTGAAGGGAGTCCTTATGCCAGCGGCGTGTGCCGAACGTCGCCCACAAAAAAACACCCCGTGCCAAAAGAGTCAGGCACAGGGCGACGCGTTATACCGCGAGACGGTTCGGGAATTCGTTGGGGAAAAGGCGCCGCTCAATGTCAGACGGCAATGCCCTTGCGGCATTGGACCTGGGCGGTCCGCACACGGGCAAAGGCGCGGGCCAGGCGCAGCAGCATCTCGTCGATGTCGCCCTTGCTGACGTTCAGTGCCGGTGAAAAACGCAGGCAATCGGCTTTCGGCGCATCCAGCAGCAGCCCTTCCTGCAGCGCCGCCTTGAGCACCGCATCCGCCGAGTCGTCGCCCAGGTCCAGGCCCCAGAGCAGCCCGCTGCCGCGCAACTCGCCCTGGGCATAACGCTGGGCCAGGCGCGCCAACCCATCACGCAGGTACTGCCCGGTTTCGCGGACATGAGCAAGGAAATCGCCGCCGAGCAGCGTCTCCAGCACCGCCAGCCCGGCGCTGCACATCAGGGCATTGCCGTGATGGCTGCCACCGATTTCGCCCGGCGCGAAGCAGCAGGCCTTGCCCCGCGCCAGCAGGGCGGCCAGCGGCACACCGCCGCCCAGGCCCTTGCCCAGGGTGATGATGTCGGCCTTCACACCGTACTGCTGCTCCACCAGCAAGGCGCCGCAGCGCCCCATGCCGGTCTGCACTTCGTCCACGATCAGCAGGATGCCCAACTCACGGCACAACCGCTCGACGCCCTTGAGGTAGTGCCCGGTCGCCGGAATCACACCCGCAGCACTCTGGATCGGTTCCAGCATGATCGCGACGGTCTTGGCATCCACGGCGGCATGCAAGGCGGGCAAGTCATTGAACGGCACCTGGCTGAAGCCCGGCAGTTGGGGTTCGAAACGATTGTCGAAGGCATCAGGCGCCGAGGCCGCCATGGCACCGAAGCCACTGCCGTGGCAGGCGTTGCTCAGCGAAATGATCCGGGACGCGCCACCACGATGCAGCTGCCCCCATTTGCGCGCCAGCTTGATCGCGCCGTCACAGGCTTCGGAACCGCTGTTGAAAAAATGCACCTGGTCGCAACCGGTGCTTTCACACAGGCGCTGGGCCAGATTCAATTGTCCCTGGTTATGAAATCCGGCCCCGCTGTTGATCAAGCCGTAGGCCTGGTCGGACAAGGCCCGGGCCAGAACGCCAGGACTGTGGCCGAGACTGTTGCTGCCACCGCCCTGGCTGAAATCCAGATAGGCCTGTTCCTGCCTATCCCACACCCAGGAGCCCTGGCCGCGAACGAACACCGGGGCAGGACGCTCGGCAGCCGGCATCAGGTATTCATCGCTGACACTGTCACGCCGGGTGGATTGCCGGTACTCGGCCGTCAGGTCATCGAGGCTCGGCGGCGTGCGACGCAAGCTGAACAGGTTCATGCGCGCAGCCCCTCCAGAGGCAGGCCGAGCAGCCGGGCCGACCAGTCCTCCACCCGTCCGCTGCGCAGGCGCTTGATGGCCGTGTCGCGCCAGCGCGAAGACAGCGCCGGGCAGTCCACCAGTTTCTTCAGGCCCGCATGCTCGAGGGGTTCCTGGTAGAAGGCATGCAGTGCCCAGGCCACGGTCAGGCCGGGATAACTGCGCTGGATCAGTTCGAACGGTTGATCGGCGCTGACAAACCCTGGTTTGAGCACCCGGTAGAACCAACCGCAACGCCCCGTGTCCTGGGCCTGTTGCGGCAGATCCGGCAATGTTCCGAGACGGCTGAGGCGATAGCAGGCCGAGCGCGGCTGGCTGACCTGCAACAACGCGCCGCCCCAGCGAAACAGATCGCCCAGGCAAACCTGTTCTTCGGTCAGGCCCCGCGTCGACAGATTCTCGCCAAAAGCCGGTGCGGCCCAGTCGAGCTGTGGATAACGCTTGCGCCAGTAGGCGTAATGCTCGGCGGGATAGTGGTGCAGCGCCCGCTCGGGCCCGGTGTGGAAACGCGGGTCGCCGTGCTCGTCGCTGCCCAGGCCCTGTGGCCACAGCCAGAGCCGATTGGCAACCCGGTGTTTATCCGTGTCGCCGACCAAACCCTGCCCGAGATTTTTTGCCTTGCCTATGTAAACACCATCCACGCAAACCGTATTCATCGCGCTCTATGGCCCTGTAAGCCTTATGAATTGGGGGTAGACTAGGCCTCCCCGGCACCCGCGGCCATTTCGTTTTTCGAGCATTTTCGATAAGTACAGCTTATGGATTTCAAGCAACTGCGTTATTTCGTCGCGGTGTATGAAGAAGGCCATGTCGGCCGCGCCGCCGAGCGCCTGTCGATCTCGCAGCCAGCCCTCTCCCAGCAGATCCGCCAGCTCGAACACAACCTGGATGTGAGCCTGTTCGAGCGCAGCAGCAAGCGCCTGCTGCCCACCCTCGCCGCCCATACGCTCTACAACCACGCGCTGCCGCTGCTCGATGGTCTGCAACGGGCCCGCGACGACCTGCGCAACTTCCAGGGGCAGGCCCTGCGGACCCTGGCCATTGGTGTGCTGCAGACCGTACACACCAGCCTGGTGCCGCAGATGCTGGAACAGGTGCGCAAGGCCCAGCCGCACCTGGTGGTGCAGATCTACGAGCTGACCGGCATGGAGATCGAGCGACGCCTGCTCAATGGTTCGCTGGACATCGGCATCAGCTACCTGCCGCCGCGCCAGCCCGGCTTGCACGGCGTGCTGTTGTACGAAGACGAACTGCAACTGGTGATCCCGAGCGATCATCCATTGCGCGAATTCAAGAAGGTCTCCTTGAGCCAGGCCGCCGAACTGCCGATGTTGCTGCTGGGCGAGGAGTTCCAGATACGGCAGATCTGGCAGGGACAACTGGCCAACCTGGGTCGACGCCCCCAGGTCCAGGCCGAGCTGAACAACATGGCCGGTATTCTCGACAGCCTGCCCCACACACGACTGGCGACCGTACTCCCGGGCCGCTCGCGCCATGAGCATGACGACGAGCTGCTGCTGTGGAAGCCGCTGACCGAACCGCGTGTCGCCTTGAAAGTGGGGTTGGTGTGCCGGGATATGCAGCGTCAGCAGGCGACGCTGGAGTTGTTGCGCACCTTGCTCGAAGACGTGACGAGCCGCGCGGGCGGGCATCCGCCGGTGGCGCGCGAGGGGCTGAACTGACCGGGACTTTTTCGCGGGCAAAAGAAAACCCCGCCGAAGCGGGGCTTTGCAGACTGTTTCCCTGACATCCATTTCACTCCACCGTCCTGGCGGAATCCTACGTGTCCCTGTTGTTGCTTTTGAGCTTCCTGCTCGACGTCCTTGGTGCAAAGATTATCGCTGGATCCAATCTGGCGATAGGGGCAAAGAGCAGCGCGTTATGTAAGTAAATGCTTACAGGACATCCGAAGAATTAAAATTGCTCGGCATCCAGTAGGAACAACGACTCGCTCCCCGCTTTAACCGATGCCGTCAGCGAGTGAATACGCGGCAACAGACGTGCGAAATAGAACCGCGCCGTGCCCACTTTGCTCGCGTAGAACGCCTCCTGATTCTCCTTGCCCAACGCAGCCTTGGCCATCAGCGCCCACATGTAGGCATAGGCGGTGTAACCGAAGGCTTGCAGGTATTCGACTGATGCCGCACCGATCTCGTCCGGATTGGTCTTGGCGCGATCCAGGACCCAGGCCGTCAGGTCATCGAGGTTATCCACAGCGGCGCTCAGCGGCTGGGTGAACTCCGCCAGCCCGGCGTCGGCGGTCTTGATGAAATGGCGCATTTCTTCCGCGAACAACCGGTAGTAGGCACCGCCGTTGCCGACGATCTTGCGCCCCATCAGGTCCAGGGCCTGGATACCGTTGGTGCCCTCGTAGATCTGCGTGATGCGCACATCGCGCACCAGTTGTTCCTGCCCCCACTCGCGGATATAGCCATGGCCGCCGAAAACCTGCTGGCCATGCACGGTGGTTTCCAGGCCCAGGTCGGTCAGGAACGCCTTGGCCACCGGTGTCAGCAAGGCCACCAGGCCATCCGCGCGCTCGCGGGTGGCGGCGTCCTCGCTGAACTTGGCGGTGTCCAGCTGCATCGCCACGTAGGTGGAAAATGCCCGGCCACCTTCGTTCGAGGCTTTCATGGTCAACAGCATGCGCCGCACATCGGGATGGACGATGATCGGGTCGGCGACCTTGTCCTTGGCCTTCGGCCCGGTCGGAGAACGACTTTGCAGACGGTCACGGGCGTACTCGACGGCGTTCTGGTAGGAGCGCTCGCCCGACGCCAGGCCCTGGATGCCAACCCCCAGGCGCTCGTAGTTCATCATGGTGAACATCGCGGCCAGGCCCTTGTTCGGCTCGCCGACCAGGTAACCCACGGCCTCGTCGAAGTTCATCACGCAGGTCGCGGAAGCCTGGATGCCCATCTTGTGCTCGATGGAACCACAGTTCGCCGGGTTGCGCGCGCCAAGGCTGCCGTCGGCGTTGACCAGGAACTTCGGCACCAGGAACAGCGAGATGCCCTTGGGCCCCGCCGGTGCGTCCGGCAGCTTGGCCAGCACCAGGTGAATGATGTTCTCGGTCAGGTCGTGCTCGCCGCCGGTGATGAAGATCTTGGTGCCAGTGATCTTGTAGGAGCCGTCCGCCTGTGGCTCGGCCTTGGTGCGGATAATCCCCAGGTCGGTGCCGGCATGGGGTTCGGTCAGGCACATGGAACCGGCCCAGACGCCCGAATACATGTTCGGCAGGTAAGCGGCCTTCAGTTCTTCGCTGGCGTGGGTATTGATCGATACACAGGCACCGGCCGTCAGCATCGGGTAGAGGCCGAATGCGAGGCTGGAGGAGTTGATCATCTCTTCGACCTGGGCCGACACCGCCTTGGGCATGCCCATGCCGCCGAAGGCCGGATCACCGCCGACACCGACCCAACCGCCTTCGGCGTAGGTCTGGTAGGCCTCGGGGAAACCGGCCGGCGTGCTGACCGCGCCGTTGTCCCAGCGGCAACCTTCCTCATCGCCGCTGCGGCTCAGGGGCGCGATACTCTTGGCGGTGACCTTGCCGGCCTCTTCGAGAATCGCCTCGACGGTTTCGGCGTCGACGGTCTCGGCCAGGGCAGGCAGTTGGGCCCAGAGTTTCGCGACCTCGAACACTTCATTGAGGACGAAGCGCATATCGCGCAGGGGCGCTTTGTAGTCAGCCATGGCAAACCTCGCAAGATCTAAACGATAAGCCCGAATGGGGGCGATTTCTAAGGCCGAGCTTACCAGAACAACTTTTGCAACACATAGGGTCTATGTGTGACTTTTTTGTTATTTTTAGTCACGCAGTTATATTCGAGTCATGCGACGGCTGTTCCGACGGCTTCGCCGGAACGCCGCCCGCCAATGGCTAGAGCGCGAACAGCTCCGCCGGCAAACGCATCAGGCACTCGCTGCCGGCCTCCACCGCCGCCCGATGCGTGGTTGTACGCGGCAGCAGGCGCTTGAAGTAGAACTCGCAGGTCGCCAGCTTGCCCTGGCAATATTCCGCGTCGCCGCTCCCGTCCGCCAACTGGGCCTGGGCCACCAGCGCCATGCGCAGCCAGAGGTAGGCCAGGATGATATAGCCGCTGTACATCAGATAGTCCAACGCCGCGGCCCCCACTTCATCCGGGTTCTTCATCGCCGCCATGCCGACCTGGGTGGTCAGTTCGCCCCACTGCCGGTTCAAGCCATCCAGTTGCGCCACATACTCCTTGAGCTGCGGATGCCCGGCATTCGCCGCGCAGAACTTGTGCACGATTTTGGTAAAGCCGCGCAGCAACTTGCCCTGGCTGCCGAGCACCTTGCGCCCCAGCAGGTCCAGCGCCTGGATCCCGTTGGTGCCTTCGTAGATCGGCGCGATCCGGCAATCGCGGACCAGTTGCTCCATGCCCCACTCACGAATGAAGCCGTGACCACCGAACACCTGCATCCCGTGGTTGGTCACTTCAAGGCCGGTCTCGGTCATGAAGGCCTTGCAGATCGGGGTCAGGAACGCCAGCAGGTCCTCGGCGTCCTGGCGCTGGGTCGCATCGCCGCTCAGATGAGCGACATCCAGCCACTGCGCGGTGAAGTAGGTCAGTGCCCGGTTGCCTTCGTTGAAGGCCTTCATGGTCAACAGCATGCGCCGCACATCGGGGTGGACGATGATCGGGTCGGCGACCTTGTCCGGCGCCTTGGGGCCGGTGAGCGCGCGCATCTGCAGGCGGTCGTTGGCGTACCGGACCGCGCCCTGGAAGCTCGTTTCGCCCAGGCACAGGCCCTGCATCCCGGTACCGAGCCGGGCATGGTTCATCATGGTGAACATGCAGTTCAGGCCCTTGTTGGCCTCGCCGATCAGAAAGCCCTGGGCGTCGTCGAAGTTCAGCACGCAGGTCGCGGACGCCTTGATCCCCATCTTGTGCTCGATGGAACCGCAGTGCACACCGTTGCGCCCGCCCGCGTCGCCGGCGGCATCGGGCAGGAACTTGGGCACGATGAACAGGGAAATGCCCTTGGTCCCCGCCGGTGCGTCCGGCAGCTTGGCCAGCACCAGGTGCACGATGTTCTCGCTCATGTCGTGCTCGCCAGCGGAGATGAAGATCTTGCTGCCGGTGATCCCATAGCTGCCGTCGGCCCGGGGCACGGCGCGGGTCTTGATGATCCCCAGGTCCGTGCCGCAATGGGCTTCGGTCAGGCACATGGTGCCGGTCCAACGACCTTCGGTCAGTTTCCTCAGGTAAGTGTTTTTCTGTTCCTCGGTGCCATGGGCATGGATCGCCGACATCGCGCCATGGGTCAGGCCCGGGTACATGCCCCAGGAGGTATTGCTGGAACCGATCATCTCGCTGATCACCAGTCCCAGGGACAACGGCAGGCCCTGCCCGCCATAGGCCGGGTCCGCCGCCAGGCCATGCCAGCCGCCTTCGACATACTGGGCAAAGGCCTGCTTGAAGCCCTGGGGCGTGGTCACCACGCCGTTGTCGAAATGGCAGCCTTCCTCATCGCCGGAGCGGTTCAGCGGCGACAACACCTGTTCGCAGAACTTCGCGCCTTCTTCAAGGATCGCGCCGACCATGTCGGGGCTGGCATCGGTGGCACCGAGCGCGAGGTAGTGGGCGTGGAAATCGAAAACATGGTCGATCAGAAAGCGCATATCGCGTAGCGGGGCTTTGTACTCAGGCATGGTCGTTTCTCCGGCAGCAGATGACTCAACCTACTGCCCTGCCCCGCCCCGGACAATCACCGTCCAACCGCTGAATGCTCCACCATCACTCAGCCGACAGCTTCGCCCGTGCGGATCGCCCCACGTCGGGTCTGCCCTGCCGCGACCACACAGTTACGGCCCGCGCCCTTGGCGGCATAGAGCGCCTGGTCGGCGGACTTGAGCACTTCTTCCGGGGTGCGCTGCTCCGGCTGACGCTCGGCGACACCGATACTGATGGTCACCGAGACACTCGAGGCCCCGCTGCCCGCACGCCGCTGGCGACCTTGCTGGTCGTCCTGGGGGCGGTTGTCCTGGTTGCGCAACTGGATATGGTAGTTGGCGATCACTTCGCGAATCACCTCCAGGTGCGGCATGCATTCTTCCAGGCTCTTGCCGGCGAACACCACCGCGAACTCTTCACCGCCGTAGCGATAGGCGCGACCGCCACCGCTGACCTTCGCCAGCTTGCTGGCCACCAGGCGCAACACCTGGTCACCGACGTCGTGACCGTGGGTGTCGTTGAATTTCTTGAAGTGGTCGACGTCGGTCATCGCCAGCACATAGTTGCGCCCCAGGCGCTGCATGCGCTCGTTCAACGCCCGTCGTCCCGGCAAGCCCGTGAGCTCGTCGCGGAAGGCCATCTGATAAGCCTCGTGGGCCACCGCTGCGGCGATCATCAACATCACCTGGCTGCACATGATGTTCAGGGTGAACGGCAGGATGAAGGTCTTGGGCAGCATCCAGAACAACCCGACCAGCCCGGTCAGCTGCGCCGCGTGCAGCGGTCGCGGATTACGCCAGTACTGGACCAAGAGCAACACGAAGGAAGCGAAGAACACCGGGTAGGACAGCTGGATCAGGCTCATCCAGGCACCGTGCAGCGCCGGCCAGCGAATTTCCGCCAGCCAGCCGAGCAAGCTTTCCGGATAGCTCTGCTCCAACCCCAGCGCCACGCTGCCGACTGCCAGCAGCACGGCGAAACGCGCCACCATGTCCTGGAACAGGTGCGTGCGCTCCTGCCAGGCGGCGTACACCCCGAACAGCAGCGGCAGCAACAGGCAACACAGGTGAAAGACCACGGCGGCGTCCTCGCGGACCTTGCCGTGATCCCGGTAATAATCGGTCTGGGTGGAGAGCAGGAAATAGGCGATGTACACCGTCACCATCAGGAACAGCTCGCGCTGGCGTCGATACACCGCGCAGTAGGACCCGCCCAGCAACAGCACCAGGGTCGGCAGCACATTGAACAGCGAGGTGAAGAAGACGTTGAGTTCCCTGACGTAGGCAGCCGCAAGCCCCGCAAGCAACAACAGCAGAGAGGCTAAAAAATGACTGAGATGGACAGCGGAAGAACGCGGCAAGGGTAAAACTCCGACCGGCAAAGCAACAAATGGCATTGTGCCTGTATGTAAGACCTAAAGCACGGCAATGTGACATCAGTCACAAATGCCATCTCTTTAACGGCAGCGCGGCGATTCTTCTTAGCGATTCAGTCGGGAATATTTTCTGTCCGGATCGCTTGGGCCGCACGCAAAAAAAAGCCGCTTCCCCCGTAGGCGAAGCGGCTTTTGCAGCGAACTCAGCGCGGTTTAGTAGCCCAGGCTGAAATGCTCTTCCTTCAGGTCCATCAGGTTATTGGCACCCGACAGCATGGCCGCCACGTGAGTGCGGGTACGCGGCAGGATGCGCTGGAAGTAGAAGCGCGCGGTCTGCAACTTGGCGGTGTAGAAACCTTCCTCGGTGGTACCGGCAGCCAGTTTCTCGGCCGCCAGGCGCGCCATGTCGGCCCAGAAGTAAGCCAGGCAGGCATAACCGGAGTACATCAGGTAGTCCACCGAAGCGGCGCCGACTTCTTCACGGTCCTTCATCGCGGCCATGCCCACTTTCATGGTCAGCTCGCCCCACTCCTTGTTGATGGCCGCCAGCGGCGCGACGAACTCGCTGACCGCTGCGTTGCCTTCGTTGGCCTGGCAGAACTTGTGGACGATCTTGGTGAAGCCCTTCAGCGCTTCGCCCTGGGTCATCAGCACCTTGCGACCCAGCAGGTCCAGGGCCTGGATACCGGTGGTGCCTTCGTACAGCATCGAGATGCGGCTGTCGCGAACGTTCTGCTCCATGCCCCACTCGGCGATGAAACCGTGGCCGCCGTAGATCTGCACGCCATGGTTGGCGGCTTCGAAGCCCACTTCGGTCATGAACGCTTTGGCAATCGGGGTCATGAACGCCAGCAGCGCATCGGCTTTCTTCTTCTCTTCTTCATCCTGGCCGTACTTGACGATGTCCACCTGCTTGGCGGTGAAGTACACCATCGCCCGGTTGCCTTCGGCGAAGGCCTTCATGGTCAGCAGCATGCGACGCACGTCAGGGTGCACGATGATCGGGTCGGCAGCCTTGTCCGGCGCTTTCGGGCCCGTCAAGGAGCGCATCTGCAGACGTTCGCGAGCGTATTTCAGGCCACCCTGGAAACCGATCTCGGCGTGGGCCAGGCCTTGCAGCGCGGTCCCCAGGCGAGCGGTGTTCATGAAGGTGAACATGCAGTTCAGGCCCTTGTTCGGCGGGCCGATCAGGAAACCGGTGGCCGCGTCGAAGTTCATCACGCAGGTGGCGTTGCCGTGGATGCCCATCTTGTGTTCGATGGAACCGCAGGAGACCGCGTTGCGCGCACCGACGCTACCGTCGGCATTCGGCAGGAACTTGGGCACGATGAACAGCGAAATGCCCTTGGTGCCGGCCGGCGCATCCGGCAGGCGTGCCAGGACGATATGGACGATGTTGTCGGCCATGTCGTGCTCACCGGCCGAAATGAAGATCTTGGTCCCGCTGACCTTGTAGGAACCGTCGGCCTGAGGCTCGGCCTTGGTGCGCAGCATGCCCAGGTCGGTGCCGCAGTGCGGTTCGGTCAGGCACATGGTGCCGGTCCACTCGCCGGAGACCAGCTTGGTCAGGTAGGCCTCTTGCTGCTCGGGCGTACCGTGTTCGGAAATGGTGTTCATCGCGCCATGGGACAGGCCCGGGTACATGCCCCACGACCAGTTGGCTTCGCCGACCATTTCGCTGACCGCCAGGCCCAGGGACTCCGGCAGGCCCTGGCCGCCGTGTGCCACGTCGTGGGCCAGGCTTGGCCAGCCGCCTTCGACGAACTGCTTGTAGGCTGCCTTGAAACCGGTTGGCGTCTTAACGCCGGACTCGCTCCAGGTGCAACCTTCGGTGTCGCCGACCCGGTTCAACGGGGCCAGTACCTGCTCACAGAACTTGGCGCCTTCCTCGAGGATGGCGTCAACCATGTCCGGGGTAGCGTCCTGGCATGCCGGCAGGCTCTGATAGTGCGCTTCGTAACCGAGCAGCTCGTCACGGACGAAACGAATATCACGCAAGGGGGCCTTGTAGTCAGGCATAGCGATAAACCTCTGCTGATGAATCCTGGAATGAGCGACCGCGTCGATTTGCCACGCCGGTCAAACGGTTGTTTGAAACATACGTTTGCGCTCAATCCTTGTCAAGTGTCGTTCATAAGCCATTCGTCACACATGGCTGAGAAACGCGCAGGAAAAGGCCTGCGGCCTGGAAGGCAGCAGAGGGCGATAAGGAAAGAATAGTCGAGGGTGGGGGCGGGTTTATGGGGCGAGGGAAATCAATGTAGGAGCGTGTTTCAATTCTGGTAGGGCGGTGTACGCCTCAGGCGTAGGTATCGATCAAGGTGCCAAGCATCTTGTCCGAGGCCTTTTCCACCTTGGCGCCCAACTCCACCTGGAGCTTGCCCTGGGACATGTCCACCATACTGCTCGCCAGATCCTGCTGGCTGCGGTCCACCGACAACAAGCGGTTGACCTGGGTATCGGACGACTGGCTCTTGAGCGAGCGCTCGATCGTGGTATCGGCGATCTGGCTGGCGGCCTGGTCGACACGGTTCTGCCCGGAGCGAATAGTGCTCAGACCGGCATAAACAGCGGTATTTCCTGAGATTTCCATGGGCGAACTCGACTGGAGGCAGAATCAACAGTGTGCATTTAAGCAGACCTGCCAAAGGAACACCCGTCAAAAACAATAATGGCATATTGCCTTTTGATAGGCAGAATCTAGAGAGCGCCGATCAACCTGCAGACGCCACGGCGCCTAGCCTAGTCCAGCAAATCCAATTGCAGGTGCTGCGCCACGGCGTCGGCGGTCACCGCCTTGAGCCTGGGCACCCGTCCCAGGCAAGGCGCAGGCAAGCGTTCGGCCAAAGTCGCGAGGTTCTCTTCCAGACGCGAGGTCTTCGGATCGACGATATTGGCCACCCAGCCGGCCAGTTGCAGCCCGTCCCGGGCGATGGCTTCGGCGGTCAGCAGGGCATGACTGATGCACCCCAGGCGCACCCCCACCACCAGGATCACCGGCAAGGCCAGCGCCTGCGCCAGGTCCGACAGGCTGGCCTGGTCCGCCAGCGGCACCCGCCAGCCGCCGGCCCCCTCGATCAGCGTGAAGTCGGCCTGTTTGGCCAACACCTGCCGCATCGGTCCCAGCAAGGACTGCACGGTCAACATCACCCCCGCCTCACGCGCCGCCAGATGTGGGGCAATCGCCGGCTCGAAGGCCACTGGATTGACCTCGGCATACGTCAGCGGCAGCGAACATTCGGCCAGCAACGCCAGGGCATCGGCGTTGCGTAGCCCCGCGGGCGTCACCTCGCAGCCGGACGCCACCGGCTTGCCCGCCGCGGTGCTCAGGCCGGCCTGGCGGGCAGCGTGCAGCAACCCGGCGGCAATGGTGGTCTTGCCCACGTCGGTGTCGGTGCCGGTGATGAAATAGGCAGCGCTCATAGCGGTTTCTCCAGAATGGCGTAGACCACCTGATAGGTCGCCGGCAAACCTTCGGCCTGGCGAAACTGTTCATAGGCGTGCATCAACCCGAGAATCCGCGCTCGCCCGGTCAATCCGCCGGGGCGACCCGGATTGAGGTTATGCGCACCCAGGGCCTTGAGCTCATGGGTCAGGCTGCGCACATCAGGGTAGTGCAACACCTGCGGCCGGCTTTCCAGGCTGACCACCCGCAAACCGCTGTCCCGACACAATTGCTGATAGTCGCTGAACAGCCGGAAGCGGTTGACGTGCACCAGGCCATCCACCGCCCGCCAACTTTCCCGCAACTCGTGCAGGGTGCCGACACACAGGCTGGCAAAGGCCATGACGCCGCCCGGCCGCAATACGCGGTGGGCCTCGCCGAGTACCGCGGCGAAATCGGCGCACCACTGTACCGCCAGGCTGGAGAACACCAGGTCGCAGCTGTCGGCCTGCAATGGCAGGCGTTCGGCGTCCCCGGCGACAAAGTGCCGGGCACCGCCCAGCGGCCGCGCATGCTCCAGCATGCCCTGGGCAATATCCAGCGCCACGCCTTCGCCCTGGTTGAAACGAACGCCCAGGGCACGGCTGAAGTAGCCGGTGCCGCAACCCATGTCGAGCCAACGGGACGGATTCAGGTTGGTCGGCAAGCGCCCGAGCAATTCGTGACCGACATCGCGCTGCAGTTGGGCCACGCTGTCATAGCTGGCCGCCGCTCGGGAAAACGAGGCCGCGACTTGACGCTTGTCAGGCAGGCCGCCCGGCAAGGCAGGGTGGGAAAGATCAGTCATCACCGGACTCATGCAAAAAGGCCTGGATAGCCCCGGCCACTCCATGGGGGTCGTCCAGTAGAAAAGCGTGACCGGCCTGTTCGATCAGGCCGACTTCGACATCCGGCAGCAACGCCAGCAAATCACTGGCGGCCTCGGCCGGCACCAGGCCATCCTGGCCGGCGAACAGGTGCAGTTGCGGACCGCGAAACGCTTGCAGGGCCTGGCGGGTATCCAGTTGCGCCAGCACCTCCAGCCCGTTCAACAGGGCCTCGGGGGCGGTGTGCGGCGCACCGGCCAGGAGCTGTCGCGCCTGACTGCGCGGGTCTGGCGAGCCCTGGGCACAAAGCAGGCTGAAGCGCTTGAGGGTTGTCTGCGGATCGGCGCGGCAGCCGGCCAGGAACTGGTCGAAGGTGTCGTTCGCCATCGCCCCGGGCCAGCCGTCGCTCACCACGAAACAGGGGTTGCTCGCCAGCGTCAGCAGACCGCAGCAACGCTCGCCGCGCCGCGCCGCCAAGGCCGAGGCCAGCATGCCGCCCAGGGACCAGCCGCCCAGCCAGGCATTGTCCGGCAGGCTCGCGTCCAGTTCGTCGAGCCACTCCTCCGGATCGCCGCTGGCCGGTTCCGGCAAGGGTTCGATTTCCACCCGCAAGTGCTCGTCCAACCCGCGCAATGCCGCGGCCAGGGGCTCCAACGGCGAAATGCCGAGCCCCCAACCGGGCAACAGGATCAGACGATCACGCATGGTTTGGCTCCAACGGCTCAACGGGACCCAACAAGCTGAAACAGGCTGCCAGCCCCTCTAACAATAGCTGCACCTGCGCCTCAGTGTGGGCCGCGGACAAGGTCACCCGCAGACGCGCACTGCCCGCCGGCACAGTGGGCGGACGAATCGCCGTCACCATCAGGCCGCGCTCGCGCAACAACTGCGAGAATCGCAGCGCCCGGGCGCTGTCGCCGATCAGGATCGGCTGGATCGGGGTGAAACTGTCCATCAGCGTCAGGCCGATTTGTTCGGCGCCCTGGCGGAACTGGCGAATCAGCGCATTCAGGTGCTCGCGCCGCCAATGCTCGGTGCGCAGCAGCTCCAGGCTCTTCAACGTCGCACAGGCCAGGGCCGGCGGTTGGCTGGTGGTGTAGATGTAGGGCCGGGCGAACTGCACCAGGCTTTCAATCAGCTCTTCACTGCCGGCGACAAAGGCGCCCGCCGTGCCGAAGGCCTTGCCCAGGGTGCCGACCAGCACCGGCACGTCCTCCTGGCTCAGACCGAAATGCTCGACGATACCGCCACCATGGGCGCCCAGCGGGCCGAAACCGTGGGCGTCGTCGACCATCAGCCACGCGCCCTTGGCCCGGGTTTCACGGGCCAGGGCCGGCAAGTCGGCGAGGTCGCCGTCCATGCTGAATACGCCGTCGGTGACCACCAGCGTGTTACCCGTGGCTTTTTCCAGGCGTTTGGCGAGGCTGGCGGCGTCGTTGTGCAGGTAACGGTTGAAGCGCGCCCCCGACAGCAACCCGGCATCCAGCAGCGACGCATGGTTGAGGCGATCTTCCAGCACCGTATCGCCCTGCCCCACCAAGGCCGTGACCGCGCCGAGGTTGGCCATGTAGCCGGTGGTGAACAACAGCGCCCGCGGGCGCCCGGTGAGATCGGCCAGGGCCTCTTCCAGGGCATGGTGCGGCGTGCTGTGACCGATCACCAGGTGCGAGGCACCGCCGCCGACACCCCAGCGCGCCGCGCCGGCCTGCCAGGCTTCGATGACCTGCGGATGATTGGCCAGGCCCAGGTAGTCGTTGTTACAGAAGGCCAGCAGGGGCTGGCCGTCGACCACCACCTGCGGGCCCTGCGGACTTTCGAGCAGCGGCCGCTGGCGATAGAGGTTTTCGGCACGCCGGGCGGACAGCCGGGCGGCGAGATCGAAGGACATGCAAGGCCTCGCGGGATCAGACAGCGGCGTTGTAGAACTGCTCGCTGCTCTTTTGCTCCACCAGCGCCTGCTCGATGGCCGCCTGGTGCACTTCGTCGGCGTGCTCTTCACGGGCCTCGGGCTGGATGCCCAGGCGCGCGAACAGCTGCATGTCCTTGTCGGCCTGCGGGTTGGCGGTGGTCAGCAGCTTATCGCCGTAGAAGATCGAGTTGGCGCCGGCGAAGAACGCCAGGGCCTGCATCTGGTCGTTCATCGCCTCGCGGCCCGCCGACAGCCGGACGTGGGATTGCGGCATGAGGATCCGCGCCACCGCCAGCATGCGGATAAAGTCGAAGGGATCGACCTCCTCGGCATTTTCCAGCGGCGTACCGGCGACCTTCACCAGCATGTTGATCGGCACCGACTCCGGGTGTTCCGGCAGGTTCGCCAGCTGGATCAGCAGCCCGGCACGGTCGTCGAGGGACTCGCCCATGCCGAGGATGCCACCGGAGCAGATCTTCATCCCGGCATCACGCACATAGGCCAGGGTCTGCAGGCGCTCGCTGTAGGTGCGGGTGGTGATGATGCTGCCGTAGAACTCCGGCGAGGTGTCGAGGTTGTGGTTGTAGTAGTCCAGGCCGGCCTCGGCCAGGGCGACGGTCTGGTCCTGGTCGAGCTTGCCCAGGGTCATGCAGGTTTCCAGGCCCATGGCCTTGACGCCCTTGACCATCTGCAGCACGTAGGGCATGTCCTTGGCCGACGGATGTTTCCACGCCGCACCCATGCAGAAACGGGTCGAACCGATGGCCTTGGCCCGCGCGGCCTCCTCCAGCACCTTCTGCACTTCCATCAGTTTTTCTTTTTCCAGCCCGGTGTTGTAGTGGCCGGACTGCGGGCAGTACTTGCAGTCTTCCGGGCAGGCGCCGGTCTTGATCGACAGCAGGGTCGACACTTGCACGCGATTGGCATCGAAGTGCGCGCGGTGCACGGTTTGCGCCTGGAACAGCAGGTCATTGAACGGCTGGACGAACAGCGCCTTGACCTCGGCTAAAGACCAATCGTGACGCAAAGTGGCGGTGGTGCTGGCGCTCATCGGCGGAGTTCCTTGTTTTATGCTGGGCAAGCGGCTGGGGCGGGCAATACCCACAGACGCGACACGGATGCTCGGCATATTTAAGGAAGACTCATGCACTGTCAACCACGATACAGAGGACCGGTTTACATCTGGTTAAAAAACAAACAGCACTGTTTGTTATGCGATGAAGCCACCGACACCCCTCACCCGATCTGCACACCCTGCGAGAGCGAGCTGCCCTGGCTGATGGAGTCTTGCCAGGTCTGCGCCCTGCCCTTGCCGATGGCGGGGCTGACCTGCGGGCAGTGTCTCAAGCAGCCGCCGGCCTTCGAGCAGGTGATCGTGCCCTGGACCTACCGCTTCCCGCTGGACAGCCTGATCACCCGCTTCAAGCACCAGAGCCAATGGCCGCTGGGGCGACTGCTCGGCGAATTGCTGGCCCAGGCGCTGCGCGAGCGCTTCGACAATGGCCTGCCGCGACCGGACCTGCTGCTGCCGGTGCCCATGGCTGCCCGGCGCCTGCGCCAACGCGGCTATAACCAGGCGGCGATGCTGGCGAACTGGTTGGCCGAGCAGTTGGAGATCCGCGCCGATGAGCATTGTTTGCGGCGTATTCAGGACACACTGGCCCAACAAGGCCTGGATGCCCGGGCCCGCCGGCGCAACCTGCTGCAGGCCTTTGCCCTGGCGCCCGGCGCAAAGGTCGAAGGCCTGCACCTGGCAGTGGTGGACGATGTGTTGACCACCGGCGCCACCGCCGAAAGCCTGGCCCGGTTGCTGATCAAGGCCGGTGCGCGACGGGTCGACGTTTACTGCCTGGCGCGCACACCGAGCCCGCAGAGCCGCTAACCTTCTCAAAGACACCGCGCCCCCTGTAGGAGCTGGCTTGCCAGCGATGAGGCCCATGAGCCTTGCATTGCCTGATCGGCCGCCATCGCCAGCAAGCCGGCTCCCACAATAAATTTGCGTATCACCGCAAAGTATTGTGTTGCCACGATCTCCTGTAGGAGCGCCGGTCGACGCTCGATTGCCGGCGATGAGGCCAGTCAGCCTTGCATCGCCTGATCGGCCGCTATCGCCAGCAAGCCGGCTCCTACAGAAATCGCATGCAGCCTGGGCTGACGGGCATGGCTTGACGTCGATGGTACCGAAAGGCACCTTGCCCAATACCCCTGTCGCCCGAAGTCCGCCCCATGTCCCTGCCCGTCCTGTTGACCCAACACATCGTCCGCCGCCCCCAGCGCATCGCCCTGCTGCAACATATCGCCGAACAGGGCTCCATCACCCGCGCCGCGAAAAGCGCGGGCCTGAGCTACAAGGCGGCCTGGGACGCCATCGATGAGCTGAACAACCTCGCGCAAAAACCCCTGGTGGAGCGCAGCGTCGGCGGCAAGGGCGGCGGCGGCGCAAAATTGTCGGTTGAGGGCGAACGGGTGCTGCGTCTGTATCAACGCCTGCAGACCCTCCAGGCCCAGGTCCTGGAAGCGGCCGAAGACAGCGGCGACCTCGACCTGCTCGGTCGCTTGATGCTGCGCACCAGCGCCCGCAACCAGCTCCACGGCACGGTGCAGGACATCGCCAGCCACGGGCGCAACGACCTCGTACGCCTTGCGTTGGCCGGCGGCCTCACGCTCCAGGCGCAGATCACCCACGACAGCACCCTGCGCCTGGAACTGCAGAGCGGCACCGAAGTGGTCGCCCTGATCAAGGCCGGTTGGCTGGAATTAAGTGCCATCGGGCAGCCGGCAAAATCCGGACACAATTCTCTGGACGGTCAAATCGAGGAAATTTCCGAGGCCGAAGACGGACCTTCGGAGGTCAGAATCGCGCTGCCGAACGGACAAATCCTCTGTGCGCTGGCGCAGCCGGAGCAGATAAAAAATCTCGGCCTGAACGTGGGAAGCCCGGTGCAGACGACGTTTGCGCCGTCCTTGGTGATTCTGGGTACACCGTTATGACGCCATCGCCAGCAAGCTGGCTCCTACAGAGGACCGCACTCCCCTTGTAGGAGCCCGCTTGCTGGCGATCGATCGCGCCGCGATCCCCCGCTTTTCCTGCAACAAATCCGTCATACGGCATTACTAAGGTGACCCCCTGACCCGCAGGGAGCCTGATCATGAACCTTTTGGAAGAAAACCAACCGACCGACCTGGAACAGATGGTCGGCCTCAGCCGTCGCGGCTTTATCAGTGCCGGCGCCTTGTGCGGCGCGGCGATGTTCCTCGGCGGCAACCTGCTGACCCGCAGCGTGATGGCGGCCGGCGTCAACGCCGCCCCAGGCAAGCTACTGGGCTTCGACAGCATCGCCGCCGCCACCCGCGACACCCTGACCCTGCCACCCGGCTACAGCGCGTCGGTGCTGATCAGTTGGGGCCAGCCGCTGGCCAAGCAGGGCCCGGCCTTCGACCCGAGCGGCAACGGCACCGCCAAGGCCCAGGAAGTCCAGTTCGGCGACAACAACGACGGCATGAGCCTGTTCCCCTTCCCCGGCGACGACAACCGCGCGCTGCTGGCGATCAACAACGAATACACCAACTACCGCTACCTCTACGCCCACGGCGGCCAGCCGCAATCCCTCGAAGACGTGCGCAAGGCCCAGGCCAGCGAGGGCGTGTCGGTGATCGAAATACAGCGCAAGGACGACCAATGGCACTTCGTCCAGGGTTCGTCCTATAACCGGCGGATCCACGGCAACACCCCGATCAAATTCGGCGGCCCGGCAGCCGGCCATCCCTGGCTGCAGACCCAGGCCGACAAACTGGGCCGCAAGGTCCTCGGCACCTTCCAGAACTGCGCCAACGGCAAGACGCCGTGGGGCACCTACCTGACCTGTGAAGAGAACTTCACCGACTGCTTCGGCAGCAGCCATGCCGAACACAAGTTCGATGCCGCGCAAAAGCGCTATGGCGTCGTGACCGGCAGCAAAGAGATCAACTGGCACGCCTTTGACCCGCGCTTCGACATGGCCCTGAACCCCAACGAACTGAACCGTCACGGCTGGGTGGTGGAAATCGACCCGTTCGACCCGCAGTCCACGCCGGTCAAGCGCACCGCCCTGGGCCGTTTCAAGCACGAGAACGCGGCCCTGGCCGAAACCCGTGACGGTCGTGCCGTGGCCTACATGGGCGACGACGAGCGCGGCGAGTTCATCTACAGGTTCATCAGCCGCGACAGGATCGACCACAAGAACCCCAAGGCCAACCGCGACCTGCTGGACCATGGCACGCTCTACGTGGCTCGCTTCGACAACAGCGACGGCCACCCGGATCGTCCGAAGGGTTCGGGGGAATGGGTCGAGCTGACCTTCGGCAAGAACGGCATCGACGCCGCCAGCGGTTTCGCCAGCCAGGCCGAAGTGCTGATTCACGCCCGCCTGGCGGCCAGCGTGGTCGAGGCCACGCGCATGGACCGTCCGGAGTGGATCGTCGTCAGCCCCATCGACGGCCAGGTCTACTGCACCCTGACCAACAATTCCAAGCGCGGCGACGACGGCATGCCGGCCGGCGGCCCGAATCCTCGGGAGAAGAACGTCTACGGACAGATCCTGCGCTGGCAGGCCCTGGGCGATGACCATGGGGCGGACCGTTTCGGCTGGGACCTGTTCGTGGTCGCGGGCAACCCCAGCGTGCATCCCGGCACGGCCAAGGCCGGCTCGTCCAACATCACCCCGCAGAACATGTTCAACAGCCCGGACGGTTTGGGTTTCGACCAGGCCGGACGGCTGTGGATCCTCAGCGACGGCGACTACAGCAACGCCGGGGATTTTGCCGGCATGGGCAACAACCAGATGCTCTGCGCCGATCCGGCCAGCGGCGAAATCCGCCGTTTCATGGTGGGTCCGGTGGGTTGCGAAGTGACCGGCATCAGCTTCTCGCCGGACCAGAAGACCTTGTTCGTCGGCATCCAGCATCCCGGTGAAAGCGGCCACTCGACCTTCCCCGAGCATTTGCCGAACGGCAAGCCGCGCTCCTCGGTGATGGCGATCCGTCGGGAGGATGGCGGGATCATCGGCGCCTGATAGCCCGGCGCTCAACTCGAAAGCGCCACGAAACTTGTGGGAGCCGGCTTGCTGGCGATGGCGGCCGATCAGTCTATGCAAGACTCACTGGCCTCATCGCCAGCAAGCCGGCTCCCACAAAGACCGCGCTGCTCCTCGGCATAGCCACACAAGACCAACAGCCGCCACACCTGCCACCCCGTCTGCGTTAACATGCTGGGTCGGACGCGGCCGCCTGCCGCCCGCAGGAGTCAGCATGTCTCACCCGTTTGAAACACTCACCCCCGACCTGGTGCTCGACGCCGTGGAAAGCATTGGCTTTCTCAGCGACGCCCGGGTCCTGGCCCTCAACAGCTACGAAAACCGTGTCTATCAGGTGGGCATCGAAGACGGCGAACCGCTGGTCGCCAAGTTCTACCGCCCGCAACGCTGGACCAACGAGGCCATTCTCGAGGAACACCGCTTCACCTTCGAACTGGCCGAATGCGAAGTCCCGGTCGTCGCCCCGCTGATCCACAACGGCGAGAGCCTGTTCGAACACGCCGGTTTTCGCTTCACCCTGTTCCCCCGCCGGGGTGGCCGGGCCCCGGAGCCGGGCAATCTCGACCAGCTCTATCGCCTCGGACAACTGCTCGGGCGCCTGCACGCCGTGGGCGCCGCCCGTCCGTTCGAACACCGCGAAGCCCTGGGCGTGAAGAACTTCGGCGAGGACTCGCTGGCCACCCTGCTGGAAGGCGACTTCATTCCCCGCAGCCTGCTGCCGGCCTACGAGTCCGTGGCCCGCGACCTGCTCAAGCGGGTGCAACAGGTCTACGCCGAAACCCCGCACCAGAACATCCGCATGCACGGTGACTGCCACCCCGGCAACATGATGTGCCGTGACGAGATGTTCCACATCGTCGACCTCGATGACTGCCGCATGGGCCCGGCGGTGCAGGACCTGTGGATGATGCTCGCAGGCAGCCGCCAGGAATGCCTCGGCCAACTGTCGGAGCTGATGGACGGCTACAGCGAGTTCCACGACTTCGATCCCCGCGAACTGGCGCTGATCGAACCCCTGCGCGCCTTGCGCCTGATGCACTACAGCGCCTGGCTGGCCCGGCGCTGGGACGACCCGGCGTTTCCCCGCAGCTTCCCGTGGTTCGGCAGCGAACGCTACTGGGGCGACCAGGTGCTGGCGTTGCGCGAACAATTAGCCGCCCTGGACGAAGAACCGCTGAAATTATTCTGACGGTTGTGGCAGGATTTTCAGCCAAGACCGCCACACAAAAAACGACAATTAGTTAGCAGCCTAAGCAAGGACTCTGCATGCAAGCCGCCAACCCGCGTCGCGGGTACATCCTTGGCCTCACCGCCTACATCATCTGGGGCCTGTTCCCGCTCTACTTCAAAGCCATCGCCGCCGTGCCGGCCGTCGAGATCATCATCCACCGCGTGCTCTGGTCCGCGCTGTTCGGCACCCTGCTGCTGGTGGTGTGGAAGCACCCGGGCTGGTGGCGCGAACTACGGGACAACCCGCGCCGCCTGGCGATCCTGGCGCTGAGCGGGACGCTGATCGCCGCCAACTGGCTGACCTATGTCTGGTCGGTCAACAACGGACGCATGCTCGAGGCCAGCCTGGGCTACTACATCAACCCGTTGGTCAACGTACTGCTGGGCATGCTGCTGTTGGGCGAACGCCTGCGCCGCCTGCAATGGATCGCCGTGGGCCTGGCCACCGTGGGGGTGGCGCAACAGGTCTGGCAGGTCGGCAGCCTGCCCTGGGTGTCGCTGGTGCTGGCGCTGACCTTCGGCTTCTACGGGCTGATCCGCAAGCAGGCACCGGTCAAGGCCCTGCCGGGGCTGGTGGTGGAAACCTGGATGCTGGTGCCCATCGCCATTGGCTGGCTGTTGCTGCACCCGCTGGCCAGCAGCGCCCAGGCCGAATTCTGGAGCAGCTCGCAAGCCTGGTGGCTGATCGCCGCCGGTCCGGTCACGCTGGTCCCGCTGGTGAGCTTCAATGCGGCAGCGCGTCACCTGCCCTACACCACTCTGGGTTTCCTGCAATACCTGGCACCGACCCTGGTGCTGCTGCAAGCCGTGCTGCTGTTCGGCGAACATCTGTCCTCCAGCAACCTGGTGGCGTTCATGTTCATCTGGGCTGGCCTGGTGGTGTACAGCGCCGACATCTGGCTCAGCCTGCGCAAGCGCAGCTGATCAAAAAACGCACAGAAGTCTGTAAGCCTTGCTCCACGTGGGCTGCAGGCTTCTACCCCAAGGTTATCCACAAGCCGGTCCACGCCGTTTGTGCACAAGCCCTTGAAACTGCTCGTTTTTTGCTCATATCCTGGAAAGCCCCGGCCGGCCTGGCCGGGCGCCGTGTCTCCCCAGGTTATCCACAGGGCCGTCCCCGTTAAAACTGGATAACCCGCTTCATTCTTCCTCGCTGCGCAACATCAACTCCACCATCAGCTCATCGGCCAGGGTTTCCAGGCTCGACTGCAAGGTTTCCAGCGGCAGGTCAAACGGCACCGCCAGGATCGCCTCGGCATGGAACAGCGGGTCGCCGCTCATCGGTGCGGGACTCACATCGGTCACCAGTTGCTCCAGATTGATCCCCTGTTCAGTCAGCAGGCGGGTGATGTCCCGCACGATGCCCGGACGATCATTGCCCACCAGTTCCATCGCGATGGGCTTCCAGCGGCCTGGGGTTTCACCACCGCCGGGAATCACCTGGATCTGAATACCTTGGCTGGCGAGGGCTTGGAGTGCCTTGATCAACTCGTCATGAGCCTCGGCCGGCGCCTCGACCCGGACAATCCCGACAAATTGCCCGGCCAGGCCAGACATACGGCTTTCCAGCCAGTTGCCACCGTGCTTGGCGACACACAGGGCAATCTGTTCGACCTGGCCGGCCTTGTCGGGTGCGAATACAGTCAGTACGAGATGGTCCACGGGATAGCCCTCTTGTTGGTTGATCCAGTATAGGCACGGCCCTTGTCGGGCGCCGTGCGGTCGGTCGCGGGAAGACCGCAAAGGAAAATCGTGTACGATTTTTATATTTGTATGGAACAATCCATGCATTTCTTGAGAACATCAACGCCCGCGGCATGACCAGACAGAACCCACTGGTCGCGAAACGACGTATTTAGTCTGATTTTCACAACCGCAATGCATCATGTAGTATGCGCCAGCACGCACTACATAACGTTGCAACGATATCTGCCCGAGTGCCTGCCAAAGCACGCAAAGCCCCGCCCGCTCGCGTTGGCGGGGTTCGCCCAGCCGCCCGCAAGGGCATGTTCTGGTACTGTGTTGAGAGAAGCGCGCAAGGCTTTAAATAGAAGAGCTGAATAGCTGAGCAGAGTGAGGCAAGCAATGACTGAACACGTTCAAGTCGGTGGCCTTCAGGTCGCCAAAGTCCTGTTCGACTTCGTGAACAACGAAGCCATTCCCGGTACCGGTCTGACCGCCGACCAGTTCTGGGCCGGTGCCGACAAGGTCATCCACGACCTGGCGCCGAAGAACCGAGCCCTACTCGCCAAACGCGATGATTTCCAGGCCCGCATCGATGCCTGGCACCAGTCCCGGGCCGGCCAGCCCCATGACGCCGTGGCTTACAAAGCCTTCCTGCAAGACATCGGTTACCTGCTGCCAGAAGCAGCGGATTTCCAGGCCACTACCCAGAACGTCGACGACGAAATCGCCCGCATGGCCGGTCCACAGCTGGTGGTGCCGGTGATGAACGCGCGTTTCGCCCTCAACGCCTCGAACGCCCGCTGGGGTTCGCTGTATGACGCGCTCTATGGCACCGATGCCATCAGCGAAGCCGACGGCGCGGAAAAAGGCAAAGGCTACAACAAGGTCCGTGGCGACAAGGTCATCGCCTTCGCCCGCGCCTTCCTCGACGAAGCCGCGCCCCTGGCCGCCGGCTCCCACGTCGACTCCGTGGGCTACAAGATCGTCGACGGCAAGCTGGTGGTCGGCCTCAAGGGTGGCACCAACAGCGGTCTGCGCAATGATGCCCAGCTCATCGGCTTCCAGGGCGACGCGGCGGCCCCGAGCGCCATCCTGCTGAAGCACAACGGCCTGCACTTCGAAATCCAGATCGACGCCAGCAGCCCGATCGGCCAGACCGACGCCGCCGGCGTGAAGGACCTGCTGATGGAAGCGGCCCTGACCACCATCATGGACTGCGAAGACTCGGTCGCCGCCGTCGATGCCGATGACAAGGTGGTGATCTACCGCAACTGGCTCGGCCTGATGAAGGGCGACCTGGCGGAACAGGTCGCCAAGGGCGGCACCACCTTCACCCGCACCATGAACGCCGACCGCACCTACACCGCCGTCGATGGCGGTGAACTGAGCCTGCACGGTCGCTCGCTGCTGTTCGTGCGCAACGTCGGTCACCTGATGACCATCGACGCGATCCTCGACAGCCACGGCAACGAAGTCCCCGAAGGCATCCTCGACGGCCTGGTCACCAGCCTCGCGGCGATCCACAGCCTCAATGGCAATACCGTGCGCAAGAACAGCCGCACCGGCTCGGTCTACATCGTCAAGCCGAAGATGCACGGCCCGGAAGAAGCGGCGTTCACCAACGAGCTGTTCGGCCGCATCGAAGACGTCCTGAACCTGCCGCGCAACACCCTGAAAGTCGGGATCATGGACGAGGAGCGCCGCACTACCGTCAACCTGAAAGCCTGCATCAAGGCCGCCAGCGAGCGTGTGGTGTTCATCAACACCGGCTTCCTCGACCGTACCGGCGACGAGATCCACACCTCCATGGAAGCCGGCGCGATGGTGCGCAAGGCCGCCATGAAGGCCGAAAAATGGATCGGCGCCTACGAGAACTGGAACGTCGATATCGGTTTGAGCACCGGCCTGCAGGGTCGCGCGCAGATCGGCAAAGGCATGTGGGCCATGCCTGACCTGATGGCGGCGATGCTTGAACAGAAGATCGCCCACCCGCTGGCCGGGGCCAACACCGCCTGGGTGCCGTCGCCGACCGCCGCCGCGTTGCACGCGCTGCATTACCACAAGGTCGACGTGTTCGCCCGCCAGGCCGAGCTGGCCAAGCGCCCCCGCGCCTCGGTGGATGACATCCTGACCATTCCCCTGGCGAGCAACACCGACTGGTCGGCCGAGGACATCCGCAACGAACTGGACAACAACGCCCAGGGTATCCTCGGCTACGTGGTGCGCTGGATCGACCAGGGTGTCGGTTGCTCGAAGGTGCCGGACATCCATGATGTCGGCCTGATGGAAGACCGCGCCACCCTGCGGATCTCCAGCCAGCACATCGCCAACTGGCTGCGGCATGGCGTGGTCACCCAGGACCAGGTCATGGAAAGCCTCAAGCGCATGGCCCCGGTGGTCGACCGGCAGAATGCCGGTGATGCGCTGTACCGCCCGCTGGCCCCGGACTTCGACAGCAATATCGCCTTCCAGGCGGCGGTCGAACTGGTGATCGAGGGGACCAAGCAACCCAACGGCTACACCGAGCCGGTGCTGCACCGTCGTCGTCGCGAGTTCAAGGCCCGTAACGGCCTGTAATCCCGCGCTGATAGCGAAAAGAAAAAGCCCTGATCGGTAACGATCAGGGCTTTTTCATTACAAATGCCTCAATACGCCAGCCGACACACCGCCCCCCTTGTAGGAGCTGGCTTGTCGGGACGCCGCATCGCAGCGATGAGGCCGGTGAGTCTTGTATCGCCTAAACGGACGCCATCGCTGGCAAGCCAGCTCCCACAGGTGTGCGGCGCCGTCTCGACGACCTAAACCACCATCCCCAGCTCACGCTTGACCAGCTTCAGCAACTGCGCGGTATCGATGGGCTTGAGCAGAAAATCCACCACGCTCAAATGCATGGCATCAATGGCATCGCGCACATCGGCATTGCCGGAGACGATGATGATCGGCAGCGCCGCCCGCTCCGACTCGCGCACCTTGCGGATCAGGTCCAGGCCGTCATCGGCCATACGCAGATCGGTGATCAACAGACCGATGTTGCGATTGGACTCCAGCAACGCAAAGGCCGCCGCGCCACTGGCGGCGGTCAGGCAGTGGATATCGTGCAAGGCGAGGATTTCCGACAGCAGCTCCCGGGCGTCCTGGTCGTCATCGACGATCAAGACCCGCTGATGCGACAAGCGAGGTGCCTGCATCACCTGCAGTATGGCCTCGCGCTCGGCATCGCTCAAAATATCGTGGTCGGACATACGGCTCTCTGGTATCCCTTAGCAATTCAATTCCCTGGCACAGCGCTCAGACATCGCTAAACGGGTGCTCAATGTGCACTTCGTCGGAAAGTTTTCCAAGTCGATATTTGTTAAGAATCTACTTATTCAACTGTAGGCTATTTCGCAGACCGCAGGATCTGTACGAAAACTCGCCGTGCGGCGATCAGGTAAGGCTGTTTTCGTACAGATCCTAGACTTACGTCCAATGGGCACCCTGGGGAAGGGAGCCGACCATGCTCGCAACAGCGATTCATCGCGCCCCTGACAATGGACAAAAAAGCGATAGCGGTCATGAGCAAAGCGGATGCCTTCACCCAGGCCGGGAAGACCGCGGTGTTGCAGAATATCCACGGCACCTTGCAGTTCCTGCAGCGATTCCCGCCCTTCAACCAGATGGAGAACGCCCATCTGGCCTATCTGGTCGAGCAGTGCCAGCTGCGTTTCTACGGCACCGGCGAGAGCATCATCAAGCCCGCCGACGGTCCGGTGGAACACTTCTATATCGTCAAACAGGGACGAGTGGTCGGCGAACGCCCGCATACCGCCAAGGGCGGTACCGAAACCGTCTTCGAAATCACCACCGGCGAATGCTTCCCCCTCGCGGCGCTGTTGGGCGAGCGGGCCACCCGTACCGAACACCTGGCCGGCGAAGACACCTTCTGCCTGCTGCTGAACAAACCGGCGTTCATCAAGCTGTTCTCGTCCTCCGAGACCTTTCGCAACTTTGCCCTGCGTTGCGTCAGCAGCCTGCTGGACCAGGTCAACCAGCAGGTCCAGCGCAAAGCCGTGGAAACCCTCGGTACCCAGTATTCGCTCAACACTCGGCTGGGGGAGCTGGCGATGCGCCATCCCGTGACCTGCCGCCCGAGCACCCCACTGCGCGAAGCGGTGAGCCTGATGCACGAGCAACAGGTCGGTAGCATCGTAGTGGTCAATGAGGCCAAGGCCCCGCTCGGCATCTTCACCCTGCGTGATCTGCGCCAGGTGGTGGCCGACGGCGTCCATGACTTCGACCAGCCCATCGACCGACACATGATCCAGGCGCCCTTCGCCCTGACCCCGGACCACAGCGCCTTCGACGCCGCGCTCGCCATGACCGAACGGCACATTGCCCACGTCTGCCTGGTCAAGGAGCAGCGCCTGTGCGGCGTGGTGTCCGAACGCGACCTGTTCTCCCTGCAACGGGTCGATCTGGTGCATCTGGCGCGGACCATCCGCAGCGCGGCGCGCCTGGACAACCTGGTCAGCATTCGCGGCGAGATCGGCCAGTTGGTCGAGCGCATGCTGGCCCATGGTGCGTCGTCGACCCAGATCACCCAGATCATCACCCTGCTCAACGACCACACCGTCTGCCGGGTGATCGAACTGACCCTGGCCGACAAGGGCGACCCGGGCGTGCCGTTCAGCTGGCTGTGCTTCGGCAGCGAAGGCCGCCGCGAACAGACGCTGTACACCGACCAGGACAACGGCATCCTCTTCGAGGCGCGCGACGCGGCCCAGGCCGCCGAGATCCGCGGCAAGTTGCTGCCCCTGGCGCAGCAGATCAACCAGAGCCTGGCACTGTGCGGCTTCAGCCTGTGCAAGGGCAACATCATGGCCGGCAACCCCGAGTTGTGCCTGTCCCGTGCCGAATGGGCCCGGCGCTTTGCCGCTTTCATTCGTGAGGCCACGCCGGAAAACCTGCTGGCGTCGAGCATCTATTTCGACCTGCGGGTGGTCTGGGGCGACGAACAAGGCTGCCGACAACTGCGCCAGGGCATCCTCGCCCAGGTCGCCGACAACCGGCTGTTCCAGCGCATGATGGCCGATAACGCCTTGCGCCAGCGCCCGCCGGTAGGGCGTTTGCGCGAGTTCGTGCTGACCCGCAACGGCAACGACAAGGCCACCCTGGACCTGAAAGTCCAGGGACTGACCCCCTTCGTCGACGGCGCCCGCCTGCTGGCACTGGCCAACGGCATCGACGCCGGCAACACCGTCGAACGCCTGCGCCAACTGGTGGCCAAAGACGTGATCGAACGCCTCGACGGCGCGGCTTATGAAGAGGCCTATCACTTCATCCAGCAGACCCGCCTGCAACAACATCAGTTGCAAACCCGGCACAACCTGCCGTATTCCAACCGGGTCGATCCGGACAGCCTCAACCAGCTCGACCGGCGCATCCTGCGTGAAGCCCTGCGCCAGGCGCAGCGCCTGCAAAGCAGCCTAACCTTGCGGTATCAGCTATGAAGCTGTTTTCCTGGCTCAGCGCCCGCGTGCCCACCCTGGATGCCACCACCCTGGCGCGGGTTGGGCAACTGCCGGCCGCCAAGCCCCTGGATGGGTGTTCGCTGCGGGAACAGCGCTGGATTGTTGTCGACCTGGAAACCAGCGGCCTGAACCTGCATCGCGACCAGGTGCTGTCCATCGGCGCGGTGGTCATCGAAGACGGCGCCATCGACCTGGGGCAGTGCTTTGAACGGACCTTGCTGCGCCCCGGGCAGAGCATCAACCCCAGCGTGCTGATCCACGGCCTGGGGCCCAGTGCCCTGGCGGCCGGCAGCGATCCGGCGCAGGCATTGCTGGACTTCATGGAGTTCGTCGGCGACAGCCCGCTGCTGGCGTTCCACGCGCCCTTCGACCAGCACATGCTCGCGCGCGCGCTGAAAGACAGCCTCGGTTACCGCCTGCAGCATCCGTTTTTCGATGTGGCCGATATGGCGCCCTTGCTATGTCCACACGCGACCTTGCGCGAAGCCGGGCTCGACGACTGGATCGGCTATTTCAAACTGCACGTGGAAGAGCGCCACAACGCCAGCGCCGATGCCCTGGCCACCGCCGAACTGGCGCTGATCCTGTTCAGTCGGGCGCGGCAACAGCAGATCCACAGCCCGTTGAATCTGCAACAACGCCTGGACCAATGGAAACGTCGCCGGCAGTCACCGTCTTTTTAAGCCACACCTCATCCCCCTGTAGGAGCCAGCTTGCTGGCGATGAAGGTCAACAATAACGCGGGGGGACTGGAAACACCCCGGCGCCCTTGAGTTCATCGCCGGCAAGCCGGCTCCTACAGGGATCGTGTCTGTTCTCATGGCATCATCGAGCAACCGCACCAACTCCGCCCCCCACTGCTGATCCTCGCGCAACCCCAGCGACCTACTCATGGACAGCCCCGCCATCAACGTTCAGCGCCTCGACGGGCTTGCCCTGGCCGATCCCGTACCAATCGAGTTTGCGGGTCAGCACCATGAACACCCCGAGCAGGCTGAACAGCAGCAGCGAGCCCATCAACAACGCATAGTCCTCGGCGCTCAACAGCCCATACAGCAAGCCATACAAAGCCGCGAAGCCGATGCCGAAGCCCAGGCCATGGGTCAGGCTGCGCAACACATGACAGACATAGAAGCCGAGCAACGCGACACAAGCCCCGGCCGACAGCAGGTACGCCAGGCCAAACCCAAGATGCTCCGACAGCGACAGCAACAGCAGGTAGAAGACGGCCAGCGCCACCCCGACCAGGGCGTACTGGACCGGGTGCACCGCCAGGCGCTTGAGCACTTCGAACAGAAAGAAGCCGGCAAAGGTCAAGGCGATGAACAGCAGCGCATATTTGATTGCCCGGTCGGACTTGAGGTACTGATCCACCGGCTCGATAAAGCTCACACCGAAGCTACGGGACTTGAAGCCGTCACAGTGGGTGGTCGCCAGGCAGTTGTTGAGCGCTTCACTCAGATTGGTGGAGAAGAACGACGTCTGCCAGTGGGCATTGAAGCCTTGATCGGTGACCTCGCGCCTGACCGGCAGGTAGTTGCCGATAAAACTGGGGTTCGGCCAATCAGCGGCCAGATGGATGTTGCTGGTCTTGCCCACCGGCAACACCTGCAACTGGCCGGTGCCTTGCAGCGCCAGGTCGAAGTCGAACTCGATGTGCTGCTCTTCCCGGCCATCGACGCGCGGCAGGTTCACATGCACACCGTCGCCCAGCCAACTCACCTGGGTTCCGGGCCGGAACTCCAGGTTCTGGCTGCCCACGTGCAAGGTCAGGGCGTTTTCGATGCCGCGGATATCGCTGATGCCCAGCGCCAGGTACGGTTCATCGAAGCGATAATCGGCAAAGTCCTCGGTGATGCCCAATTGCAGCGGCAGCGCGAAGCTACCGCTGATCTGGTTATTGGCGTGGAACAGTCGCGCTTCATAGATGCCCCGCGCGCGCAGCTCGGTCTGGACCTTGCCGTCGAGCTCGAAGCGTTCCGGCAAGAAGTACAGGCGCCCACTGACTTCGCTGGTTTGCTGGTAACGCTCACCCTTGGCATCGGTCTTCCATTCGCGCACGGTCTGGCGATACGGCACCACCAGCAGCGGGCCGTTCAATTGCTGGCTGTAGCTGGAACTGCGGGCGATATCTTCCAGAACGCCGTCGCGCAGGCGCTGGCGCTCGCTGATGACCCCATCGATCATCATCAAAGGCACCAGCAACAACAGCATCAGTAGGGCTATCGCCCCGAGTTTTATAGCCAGACTGCGGTTCATGGGGTCTCTCCCTGTTGGTATGGGGGAGAGTCTGCGCAGCCTGTGTGGAGGCTTGATGGGGCGAATATGGAGACTGTGTGGAGATGCTGCGCGGGTCAGGGAAACCTCAGGCTGACCTCGACACCGCCGGGCACATTGCCGATCCGCAGTTCGCCGCCGTGCAGTTTCATCACTTCCTCGACGAAATTCAGCCCCAGCCCGGTGCTCTTGCGACCGCTGCCCGGGCGCGGCAGGGAGTAGAAGCGCTCGCTCAACCTCGGCAGGGCATATTCGGGGATCGCCTCGGCCTGGTTGAACAGCGAGAAGCACAGCTGCCGGCCCTGGCGCTCGGCCTTGAAGCGCACAACCCCCTCGGTCGGCGTGAAATCCAGCGCATTGTCCAGCAGGTTGCCGATGGCCTGGCGCAGTAGGAAGGGTTCGCCGAAGACCTTCAGGTCTGGCGCAATCGATTGTTCCACCTGCAAACGCCCGCGCTCGATCCGCGCAGCCTGGGCCTGCAACACCTCATCCACCAGGCTCGCCAAGGGCACCTCGACCTGTTCCTCCAGCGCCTGACGCTGCTCCACCAGCGCCAGGTTCAGCAGCCGCTCGATCAACTGCTGCATCCGCGCGCTTTCGCTGTCGATATTGCCGACGAAGCGTTCGCGCTGAGCCTGCGGCATCTCGCCCTGCAACAACTCCGCCGCCCCGCGAATCGCCGCCAGCGGGCTTTTCAGCTCGTGGGTCAGGGTGTGCACGTAGCGCTCGACATAGGCCTTGCCCTCCAGTTGCGTGCGCATGTGTTCCACGGCATTGGCCAACTGCGCCATCTCGCCGCCGCGATAGTGCGGTAACTCGGCCCGGCGCCCCTCGCTGACCGCCTGGGCGTAGGCGGTCAGGCGCCGCAACGCCGCGCTCAGCCACCAGGACAGCAGCGCACCGAACAACAGGCCCAGGCCGATCAGCCCGGCGCCGTACCAGAGCAGGCGGTGCTCGGTGCGATCCACGTAGGGCTGCAACGAACTGTTGGGCTTGGCCACCGTAACCACGCCGATGATCTGGCCGTTGTCGGTGATCGGCGCGCCGACATGCATCACCGAGGAATTCGGGTCGCCGTCCACCGTGCGGGTCGAGCGGGCACCGTACTCGCCGCGCAGGGTCAGGTAGACATCGTTCCAGTTCGAATAGTCCTGCCCCACCGCCTGCTCGGCGGAATCGAGCAATACGATACCGTGGGCGTCGGTCACGTAGATCCGGTGATTGACCTGATTCTTCTCCAGCCCCCAGATGGTCGCCGCCGGCTTGCGCTGGCCGTAGGCCTTGAGCACTTGCGGCAGGCGGCTCTGGCTGAGGGTGCCGTTCTTGACGTCATCGTGGAGGATTTCCGCCAGCAGGTTGGCCGTGTCCACCAGGGTTTCCTCCGTGGACTGGCGCACGCCGGGGCGGATTTCCTTCATCACCGTGTTCAGCACGAAGTAACCGGTCAGGCCGATGAAGAGCAGGTACACCAGGAAAATCCGGATCGACAAGGGCATCAGCTGTTCCCCGAACTGTAGCTGTAGCCCAGCCCGCGATGGGTCTGGATCGGTTCGGCATCGGCCGCCACCGCCCGCAGCTTGGCTCGCAGGCTCTTGATATGGCTGTCGATATTGCGCTCGTAGCCGGCATCCGCCGCCACGCCCAGCGCATCGAGCAACTGCTCGCGGCTGAACACCCGCTCGGGTTGTTCCAGCAGGCAGGCGAGCAGGCGGAATTCGTGACGGGTCAGGCTCAAGGGGTGGTTGCGATAGCTGATCTGCACCCGCTCGTGATCGACCAGGAAGCGTTCGCTGGAAACCGGCGACGGTGCCGGGGCCACCACGCGCTTGAGGATCGCCCGCACCCGTGCCGCGACTTCCCGCGGACTGAAGGGCTTGACCACGTAATCGTCGGCGCCGATCTCCAGGCCCACCACACGGTCGATCTCACCATCGCGGGCGCTGAGAAACATCACCGGCACTTCGGTAAAGCGCCGCAGTTGCTTGCACACCTCGAAACCGCTGATGTCCGGCAGGCCGATATCGAGAATCAGCAGGTCGGCGGGTGTCGCACGTTGATGTTCCACCGCCGCGCCGCCCAGGTTCAGCCAGGTGGTGGTGAACCCCTCCCCCTGCAAGGCGTAGATAAGGGTATCGGCAATCGCCGCTTCGTCTTCGACAATCAGGATATGGGGCATGGCGTCCGAGCACTTGGCGTTAATGGCGCAACGGTGCCGGACGCGTGCGGCTCCGTCAATCAGCAGCGAGCCTTGTACGCTGCTCGCTCGGTTACCTGATAGTTCTGCTAGTAGGCAAGAGCCTGGAAACAGCCAACACTTGGTGTACGTGTCCTCGACCTCGCCCGGAGTCAGACCGATGCCAATCACCCCTCGCGAAACCATCCTGTGCCGCTACCGCTACGACCCGCTGGATCGTTTGGTCGACTGCGCACCGTTGAGCCAAGCGAATCTCCAGCGCTTCTACTGCAAGAGTCGCCTGGCCAACGAAATTCAGGGCGCGAATCGCTCTACTGTATTTCAGTACGACGACCATCTGCTGGCGCAACACCAGCAGGACGCAAGCGCAAGGGAAAGCCGTTTGTTGGCCACCGACGCCCAGCGTTCAGTCCTGCATTGCCTCAGCCCCCAACAACAGCAGCCCAGCGCCTATAGCCCTTATGGGCAACGTACAGCCAGGAATGGTTTGCTCAGTTTGCTGGGATTCAACGGCGAAAGGCCTGACCCGCTGACCGGACATTATTTGCTGGGCAATGGCTACCGCGCCTTCAATCCGGTACTGATGCGCTTCAACAGCCCGGACAGTCTGAGTCCATTTGCGGAAGGCGGATTTAATAGTTATGCATATTGCCTGGGAGACCCGGTAAATCAGATAGATCCGAATGGGCACAGCCCCTTAAAACGATTAGCCAAAATGATCGAAGGCCTATCAAAACCACCACGCCCACCACGTCCGATTGCGTCTAGCTCTGGAACAGTCGCCCAAACAGCTGCAAGCGCCGCTCCAAGAGGCAGAGGGAGCCGGCTTCTGTCCCCAGAAGAAAGGCGTATTCGACGTAATAACAATTCGGCCAGGCATCGCACCAAACTAAAAAATCTGGCAGAAACCATCGAGCGAAACGAAGCAATTCGCCCACCTTCAACCCTTTACTATGGAGCAGAAAAGATCACCGATCCAGCAACCCTCGAAAGCGCCTACTTACAAGCGAAAGAAGCAGGAGTGTACAATTTTTCCGGAGCATATCCAGACCTAAGCATCAAGCACATGATCAAGATCAATGATGTGTATGTGCTCGATGTCACACATTTCAATCTCGCGATAGATTATCTAAAATCCAATTCAAATTCATTGAACATAGGTAATTATGGTAACGCTCATCGCGCAATTATAAAACGCGCCGAATACATCAGAGAATTCGCTAAGGTAGACCTGTTCACACTCCACCCCCCCAGTCCCCGTAGCACTTCGCCCGCAGGCCGATAAGAACTTGGGCTGATGTTAAAAAACCTCCCTGTAAAGCATCCACTGCTTTTCAGGGAAGCTCCGTCGACCGTCTCACGTTTTAACACGCGCCACTCAACAATCCGGCTTGTCCGCCGTATAACGCCGGGCTGGATTCACCGCCGCGCCGAACTCACGCAGGGCCTTGGCACCGATCAGCAACGGAAAGTTGAAGCTGCTACGGTTGGTCAGGTTGACCTCCACCGTGCGTTTGACATTGCCCAGGCACATCTCCAGTTCCACCACCGGGCGCTTGCTCGGATCGGCGGCTTCGCCGTCCTCGTCTTCCTCGGAACGGGTCTTGATCCTGCTGATCCGTGAAACCTTGTGCTCATAGACCTTGTTGCCGGCATCCGCCGTGCCCAGGCGGAAGCGCACCCAGTCCTCGCCATCGCGCTTGAACAACTCGATGTCCTTGGCCGACAACGAGGCGGTCAGCGCACCGGTGTCCATCTTGGCCTTGAAGGTCTGGCCGATTTCCGGCAACCGGATGTATTCGTAGCGCCCGTAGAGGGTCGGTTCGGCCGCCATGACCGGCAGGGCCAGGAAAGACAGCAGGGCAATAATGGATTTCACTTCGGCTGTACCTTTGAGTGGACGCACAAGGAGCGCCATTTTAGACCGCTGTTTCAGCGTTGGTTCATGAACAAATCTGACAGACCTACTTCTCCCCCGGTAGGAGCTGGCTTGTCGGGACGCCGCATCGCAGCGATGAGGCCCGTGAGTCTTGAATCGACTATACGGCCGCCATCGCCAGCAAGCCGGCTCCTACAGGGAGCCGTGTTCGCTCCGGACTGATCAGCACCCGCCTAGCGTCGCCCAGGCGATTTGGCGTCTGCCCGCGTCGCCTTTATCATGGCGCGCCCTCACGCTTTCAAAGAGTCCCTGTATGCACCGCCTGCTCACCGGCAGTTTCGTCACGCTGCTGCTTTTGCTCAACACGCTGGTGCTGTTCGGCCCGCTGATGCTCTTCGCCCTGCTCAAGCTGCTCCTGCCCGGTCGTCTGCGCGACTACGCCAGCGCGGCGGTGATGTGGATCGCCGAAACCTGGGCCGAGATCGACAAGCTGATCTTCGCCCTGTGCATCCCCACCCGCTGGGATATTCGCGGCGCCGAAGGCCTGCGCGGCGACACGTCGTACCTGGTGGTCTGCAACCATCAATCCTGGGTCGATATCCCGGCGCTGATCCAGACGCTCAACCGGCGCACGCCATTCTTCAAGTTCTTCCTCAAGAAGGAACTGATCTGGGTGCCCTTCCTCGGCCTGGCCTGGTGGGCGCTGGACTACCCATTCATGAAGCGCTACTCCAAGGCCTTCCTCGACAAGCATCCCGAACTCAAGGGCCATGACCTGGAAATCACCCAGGCCGCCTGCGAGCTGTTCAAGCGCCAGCCGGTGACCGTGGTCAACTACCTGGAAGGCACCCGCTTCAGCCCGGCCAAGCGCCGGGAGCAGGCCTCGCCCTTCACCCACCTGCTCAAACCCAAGGCCGGCGGCGTGGCCTTCGTGCTGGCGGCCATGGGCGAACAGCTGGATGCGATCCTCGACGTCACCGTGGTCTATCCACAGGAGCGGATCCCGGGCTTCTGGGATTTGATCAGCGGCAACCTGCCCAAGGTCATCATCGACTTCCAGACCCGCGAATTGACCGCGGACCTGTGGCAGGGCGACTACGAGAACGACCCGCTGTTCCGCCAGCGCATCCAGGACTGGGTCAACCGGATCTGGAGCGAAAAGGACCAGCGCATCGCTGCCTTGCTTCGCGAAAGCGACCCGGCACCGTCGACCGACAACCTTCGGCAATCCTCATAAAAAAACGCATCGAGCGGCCTGAACCGCTCGATGCGTTTTTATTCGAGCCCGATGGCTTCTCAGCCACCGGCGCCCCAGATACCGCCCAGGCTGTTGAGCAGCGGACCACCGACACCCTGCTGCCCCAGGTATTGCAGGATCAGCGGGGCAAACTGGCCGACCATGCCGCTGTCCATGCCCAGGGCGCCGAAGGCCTTGTTCAGGTCATCGATGTTCTGCACATTGCCCAGCGCGCTGCCCACCACCGACGAGTTATCCGACTGGCCGAGCAAACCGCCCAGGCCGGCCAGGGCACCGACACCCGACAGCTGGTCGAGCCCTGGTACGCTCTGGCTCAACTGCGAATAGTCGTTGTTGCTGAGCTGGTTCTTCGCCAGGCCCAGCATCGCACCGGCGCCACCCACGGCCTGTTCCGGGGTGACATCCAGCGAGCCCAGGGCGCTGAGCAGACCGCCCGCCGGGGCCATCGCATTGTCACTTTGGCCGCCCTGCATGGCCGAGACCGCATTCGCCGCGTCGTTCAGACTGAACGCCGCGAACACCGGCGTAGCGGCGAAGGTCAGGAGCGAAGCCAGTACCACACCGCGTGAAATCTTCATTGCCACCCCTCTAGAGTCATCAAAAACACCCGCCAGCAGGCACAGGCGCCGAACACTTGCCATTGGAGTCAAAAAAGCCGGACTTGTTCCCGCCCGCTAATCCTCTCACCGGACCTGTAAAAAGAATGTGCGGCCTGTGCATCCGATCCTCGCCCCCTTGCGTATATCAAGCACGGCCAGACTCCCTGGCCGACTTCACAGCGACAAGGATTCCTCATCATGAAACGCACTTCGATCAAAGCCCCCCTGATTGCCAGCCTGCTGACCCTTGCCTTGTTCGGCGGCCTGGCCGAGGCGGCGAGCATGAGCATGGACCACGACAGCGTGACGGTCGGCGGGCAAAGCATGCTGCCGAGCAAGGACATCATCGACAACGCGGTCAACTCCGCCGACCACACCACCCTGGTCACCGCCGTGAAGGCCGCCGGGCTGGTCAGCACCCTCAAGGGCCAGGGCCCGTTCACCGTCTTCGCCCCCGTCAACGCCGCCTTCGCCGCCCTGCCCGCCGGCACCGTCGACAACCTGCTCAAGCCGGAAAACAAAGGCACCCTGAGTCATATCCTCACCTACCACGTGGTGGCCGGGAAACTGGACATGGCCGAGCTGGCCAAGCGCATCAAGGCCGGCGGCGGCAAGACCGAACTGACCACCGTGGCCGGTGGCAAGCTGTGGGCGATGATGAACGGCCCGCACAACATCGTGATCAAGGATGAGAAAGGCACCACCGCCGACATCACCACCTACGACGTCATGCAGTCCAACGGCGTGATCCAGGTGATCGACAAGGTGCTGCTGCCCAAAGGCTGAACCCGGCCCCGCCGCCGCTCCCGCTCTACTGTAGGAGCCGGCTTGCCGGCGATGAACTCAAGGGCGCCGGGTGTTTCAGGCGCCCCGCGTTATCGTTGACCGCCATCGCCAGCAAGCTGGCTCCCACAATGGTCGTGCCGCCCGTGAGGCCCTCATGAATGGAACAACCGCCTGCCGTGAACTACCCTCAGCCGGCAACGAGCGCAAAGCGCGGCCCATTCATCGTCTTTTGATTGACTGGAGAGCAGCCATTTCCACCGCCGACGCCGAACAACTCAGGCAGCTGTTGGCCCAGTGTTCGCTGGGCAACCGCCGTGCATTCGAGACGCTGTATCGCAGCGTCGCCCCACGCCTGCACGGCGTGGCCCTGCGGTGCCTGGGCCGTGCGGACCTGGCCGAGGAAGTCCTCCAGGAAAGCTTCGTGCGTATCTGGAACAACGCCTCGCGCTACGAGGCCCACCTTTCGGCGCCGATGACCTGGATGGTCAACATCACCCGCAACCGGGCCATCGACCAGTTGCGCAGGCTCCGCGAAGTGCCCCTGGACGATCGGCAGGCGGAGCGCCTGGCCGACGATAGCCCATCGGCACAAGAACTGCTCGACAGCGCCCGCCAGTCCAGTGCCCTGAACCGTTGCCTGGAAACCCTGGAGGGCCCGCAACGCCAGTCGATCACCCTGGCCTACTTCCATGGCCTGTCCTACGCGGAACTGGCCGAACGACTGCCCGCGCCGCTGGGCTCGGTCAAATCCTGGATACGCCGTGGCATGGAACGCCTGCGCAGGTGCCTTGAATCATGAACTACCAGAACCCCCGCCTGCGCCGCGCCCTGGCTGCCGACTACGCCATCGGCCTGATGTCCAAGGCCGCGCGTCGGCGCTTCGAAGAGCTGATGCGTGATGACGCCAAGCTGCGCGCCCAGGTCGCCGAATGGCAGGAAAACCTGATGGCCCTGACCGAATCCGTGCCCGACCAGCCGGTACCGGATCGTGTGTGGCAAGGCATTGTGGCGCGGATCGATCCGCAACGGCTGCACCTGCCCGAGCGGCGGCCGTTCTGGAGCAAGCTGCGGGTCCTGGCGGTGGCCTGTTCGCTGGTGCTGATCGTGGCCCTGGGCGTGCTCTACAACCACGACCCGGTGAGCGCCAGCGCGACCCTGCTCAGCGGCACGCAAACCCCGGCATTACGGATCAAGGCCCATGCCGAGTACCTGCAAGTGGAGCCGCTGACCCTGGCGGCGGTGCAAGCCGACCGCAGCCTGGAACTGTGGGTGATTCCAGTGGACGGCAAGCCGGTGTCCCTGGGGCTGGTGCCGAAGGAAGGCAAGGGGCGAGTCGAGTTGAGCGAAGCGCATAAGGCCTTGCTCGGCACCTCGGTGGTGCTGGCGGTCAGCCTTGAGCCGGCGGGCGGCTCACCAACCGGGCAACCGACCGGACCGGTGTTGTACCAGGGGCCGCTGGCGGCGCTTTGAGCTCCAAGGCTCGCGGCTCGGATCACCCGATAGCCGATTGGGAAAGGGTCACCTCAGAAAGAAGAACCCGCTTTAGGTCGCCTGCTCAGCTTGCCCTTGGCTGCCAGCAACAATCGCAAGCCTTGTGCGACTTCAGGTGCCTGTAAGACCTCCAAGCGAGCATTCAAGCGCGACACAGCGCTCAACCAGTCTTGGACGCAGCAGGTCTGCGCTTCGGCCATCATCTTTTGGTGAGTCTTGGCGTTCATCATTCCACTCCATCCCGGCCTTGTCAGATCATCGCGCTCATCTTAGGTGTGGGAAGCAACACAAACCACTTCGTATCGGCGTAAAGCAACATCTGGAAAGGTATTTAACCTTACCGTTTAGGGGACTCGGACTTGCCCATGGCGGGCTGCTACGCCTATAGTTCGCCCAACAAAACCCGCCAAGGCTCTGCGCGCAAGCGCTTCCTCAAACCGGCGGGTTACTTTTTTGCGGGAGGCCGCTACAAAATGAAGCGGCCTTTCAGTAAACGTCCTACCTCCTTCCCTGAGCAGGTTAAGTTGCTGCAGCAACGCGGCATGACCGTCGGCGATCCGGTGCAAGCCGAGTTCTATCTCCAGCAGCTCAACTACTACCGCCTTGGTGCCTATTGGCTGCCATTCGAAGATGACCATGCCAAACATCGTTTTCGTGCAGGGACTAGCTTCGAAGGCGTACTGAATCTCTATGTTTTTGACCGGGAACTACGCCTACTGCTGCTGGACGCTATCGAACGTATTGAAGTATCCGTGCGCACGCAATGGGCCTACCAATTAGCTCATTCTCACGGGACGCATGCACACCTCGATCCGTCTCTAGCCTTCAGGGCTGATCGCTGGCAAAACAATCTGGACAAATTGAGCGACGAGGTACGTCGCTCGGATGAAGTTTTTATACGCCACCTCCTGGACACTTACAGCGAGCGCCTGCCTGCGGTCTGGGCCGTCTGTGAAGTCATGTCGCTCGGTTTACTCTCACGCTGGTACAACAATCTTGGACCGATGCGTACGAGACGGGCCATTGCCGCAAGCTATGGGCTGGATGAAAAAGTCCTGGAGTCCTGGCTCCGCCATCTGTCGCTAGTTCGTAACACCTGCGCTCACCATAGCCGCTTGTGGAATCGCGACTTCACCATTACACCCGCAGTTCCACGTAGCAAACCTTCAGGTCTACCTCAACAATTCAGTAAACATTCGCGCAAGGTCTATAACACACTGGTTATTCTGCTCTACCTAATGGATAGCATTGCCCCACAGCATCACTGGCGCCAGCGCTTGAAGGACCTTATCTACAACCATGGCATCCAAGTTGCCGCCATGGGCTTTCCGGCCAACTGGCAACAACTTCCTATCTGGAAACTTCAGATCACCCTCCCTACGACAGGAGAATGATCAGTAACAATTCCCCACCTTGCTTCCTCGGAAGCCTGCGGCTTATAGTCCGCCGGTCGCCCTTATTGGCGATACGGGTTTGGCGACTCGTTAAACTCCCATGCGTAAGCCCTATCCTGAACTCCCGAGGCTTTACCCATGACGAAATACATCCCCCTCACCGCCATCGACTGCCTGATCCCCAGCCTGCTGATCGACGCCGAAAGCCCGACCGATGTGCTTCACGCCAACGCCGCCGCCCGCTTCCTCGCGGCGACGCAAATGCTCGAAGCCCTGTCTCACATCGAATTGCACAACGCCAATGACATCGACTTCCAACATATCCTCCAGGTCCCCGCGATGGTCATGCGCGATGGCTGCGACCTGATGGACGTGCTGGGCTGGCGACTGCGAGCCTGATCGCTGTTCGCGCCCCTGGTAACTTAACGGGGGCGCGAGTAAGAACCTGATAGTTCTGTCAGTAGGCAAATCCTGAGCCTGCGCAGAAACTACGCTCAGAGACCTCGGGTCGCTCTGATACCCACCGCCATGTCATCACCACGAACCCTGCTGATCCAGTACCGCTACGATCCACTCGACCGGCTGGTGACGTGTACACCGGCCAGCCTGCCGAGCCAGCAGCGTTTCTACCAGAAAGACCGCCTGGCCACCGAAATCCACGGGATAATCAGCCACTCAATCTTCCAGCAAGAAGAACTGCTGTTGGCCCAGCAACAGCGTCAGGGGACAACAACCGACACCACCCTGCTGGCGACCGATCAGCAACGCTCCGTCCTGCACACCTTGGACAAGGCACAACGCCAAGCCATCGCCTATAGCCCCTACGGCCATCATGCACTGACAAACGGCTCACTGAGTTTGCTGGGGTTCAACGGCGAACGAGCGGATCCGGTGACTGGACATTATTTATTGGGCAATGGCCATCGAGCGTTCAATACAGTCCTGATGCGATTCAATAGTCCGGATCGGCTGAGTCCGTTTGGCAAGGGAGGGGTTAATGCTTATGCCTATGGGCTGGGCGATCCTCTGAACAGGGTGGACCCGACCGGACAGTTTGCCGAGTGGTTGCCCTCTGTCCTCGCGATCGCGACGTCAATGCTCAATTTCAAGGTGGCCATCTTCAACACACCCGCCCGCACCAGTCCTTCGATTTGGGCCGCGCGCGCAAGCCTGATCGCGGTGCCCTTGTCCATCACGGGAGTGGTTATGCAGTTGGCGGGCAACGAGGAGACGAAAAAGTCCGGCCAGATCCTGGCGGTAGCTGGAGCCGGTATTTCGATACTGGGACTGACCGCCAGATTGACGTTGGGTGTGAGAAATATCCTGAGGGCACCCAAGCCCATGTCCAAGATCCGGAACAATCTCAAAGACCTCTTCGGCATTAAAAAACCTTCCACTCGATCCGCTCAGGCAGTTCCCCAGGGACAGAAGCAGAGCGCCGTTGTTTCCGGACCATCTGGCATTGAACCTGAGTGGAAGCCCCCGCCCCGCCTGGAATTTCACCAGAATGGGCGGGTCTCTCCACCAAAAGCCCCTCGAAATTCTTCACTGGCCGATGCCATCCGCCGTACTTGAACCCAGCCGGGCAAAAACCTGATACTTCTGCCAGTAGCCAAGTGTCAGGAGCAATCAGAGGCTGTTTCTGAAATAGTCACCCTGAAAATGCTCGAAGCCCTGTCCCGCATCGAACTGCACAACGCCAATGACATCGACTTCCAACACATCCTCCAAGTCCCCGCGATGGTCCTGCGCGATGGCTGCGATCTGATGGACGTATTGGGCTGGCGGCTGCGGGCCTGATCGCCGAATTTCACCCACTAAAAAGGGCGACCGAAGTCGCCCTTTTTCCGTCTTGCCCTTTACTGCTTACGCCGCACTGAACAGCTTGTGCGGGTCAATCACGAATTTCTTCGGTACGCCGGCATCGAACTCGCCGTAGCCTTTCGGCGCGTCATCCAGGCTGATGACCTGGACACCGACGATCTCGGCGATATTGATCCGATCCCACATGATCGCCTGCATCAGCTGGCGGTTGTACTTCATCACCGGGGTCTGGCCGGTGTGGAAGCTGTGGGACTTGGCCCAGCCGAGGCCGAAGCGGATGCTCAGGCTGCCGATTTTCGCGGCGGCGTCCACTGCACCCGGATCCTCGGTCACGTACAGGCCCGGAATACCGATCTTGCCCGCCACGCGGACCACGCCCATCAGCGAGTTGAGCACGGTGGCCGGGGCCTCGTGCTTCACGCCTTCGTGACCGTGACCACGGGCTTCGAAGCCCACCGCATCGACGGCGCAGTCCACTTCCGGCTCGCCCAGCAACGCGGCGATCTGTTCGTGCAGCGGGGTGTCCTTGGACAGGTCGGCGATTTCAAAACCCTGGGCCTTGGCGTGGGCCAGGCGGATCGGGTTGACGTCACCAACGATCACCACCGCCGCACCCAGCAGGCGGGCCGAAGCCGCCGCGGCGAGACCGACCGGACCGGCACCGGCGATGTACACGCTACTGCCCGGGCCGACGCCCGCGGTGACCGCACCGTGGTAGCCCGTAGGCAGGATGTCGGAGAGGCAGGTCAGGTCGCGGATCTTCTCCATGGCCTTGTCGCGATCCGGCAGCTTGAGCAGGTTGAAGTCGGCGTATGGCACCAGTACGTATTCGGCCTGGCCGCCGGTCCAGTCGCCCATGTCGACATAACCGTAGGCACCGCCGGCACGGGCCGGGTTGACGGTCAGGCAGACGCCGGTGTGTTGTTCCTTGCAGGAACGGCAGCGCCCGCAAGCCACGTTGAACGGTACCGAGACCAGGTCGCCGAGTTTCAGGTTCTCGACGTCACTGCCCTTCTCGACCACTTCACCGGTGATTTCATGGCCCAGGACCAGGCCGACCTGGGCGGTGGTGCGACCACGGACCATGTGTTGGTCCGAGCCGCAGATGTTGGTGGAGACAACGCGCAGGATGACACCGTGCTCGATCTTCCTGCCGCGCGGGTCCTGCATTTTCGGATAGTCGATTTTCTGCACCTCGACCTTGCCATTGCCGAGATACACCACACCACGATTGCCAGACATGCTTACACCTCGCTGTTGTTTTTATGTAGCGACGCGTCGCCAGGGGGCAACGCGTAGATTGCTCAGGTTGTTGCCTGTGGTTGTTGCGTTGTTCTTACGGGCGCCATCGCCGGCAAGCCGGCTCCCACAAGGGAATTGCATCATCCATTAATGCGGCAGGCACCGCGCCCAGTGTGGGAGCTGGCTTGTCGGGACGCCGCATCGCAGCGATGAGGCCCGCACGGGCAGCAAAAAACTTAGAGAACGACCGTTCTGTTGGCGTTCAGGAAGACCCGCCGCTCAATGTGATAACCCACCGCCCGGGCCAGGGTCAGCCCTTCGATATCCCGGCCCTTGGCGATCAGGTCCTCGGGGTAGTGGCTGTGGTCCACCGCCTCCACGCCCTGGGCGATGATCGGGCCTTCGTCCAGGTCGTTGTTGATGTAGTGCGCGGTGGCCCCCACCAGTTTCACGCCCTTGTTGTAGGCCTGGTGATAGGGCTTGGCGCCCTTGAAACCGGGCAGCAACGAGTGGTGAATGTTGATGGCCTTGCCGTCGAGCTTGCGGCACAGCTCCGGCGAGAGCACCTGCATGTAGCGGGCAAGAATCACCAGCTCGGCACCGGACTCCTCGATCACCTGCCAGACCTGACGCTCCTGGGCCGGCTTGTCGTTGGGGTCCAGCGGGAAATGGTAGTAGGGAATCTGGTGCCAGTCGGCCAGGGGCTTGAGGTCCGGATGGTTGGACACCACGGCGGCCACGTCCATGGACAATTGGCCGATGCGCTGGCGATAGAGCAGGTCGTTGAGGCAGTGATCGGCCTTGGAGACCATGATCACCACTTTCGGCCGATAGTTCGGCGGGGTCAGTTCGAACAGCATGCCGAAGGTCTCGCCGCGTTCGGCCAGGCCGGCGCGGAAGGCCAGTTCGTCGAAACCGTCGGGCTGGCGAAACTCCACGCGAATGAAGAAACGCCCCGAGAGGCGGTCATCGAACGAATGGTGCTCGGTGACATAGCAGCCCTGCTCGAACAGGTAGCGGGTCACCACATCCACCGTGCCGAGCACGCTGGGGCAGTCGGCGGTCAAAATCCATGTATCGGGGGCGCGGCTCATAGCTTGACTCCTGTTCGTGAGGGGCAACCGCTAGGCGGTCGATCGCGAGCATCCTGGTGGAGGCTCCAGGCAATCCTTGTCCTTGTGTATGACACCAAACCTTGTGGGAGCCGGCTTGCTGGCGATGAGGCCGGCAAGCCTTGCATCGCCTGGTCGGCCGCTATCGCCAGCAAGCCGGCTCCTACAGGTCGAACAAACCTCAGGCCTGAACGCTGAGGCCGTACTCCGCCGCCGCATCCTGCAGCCACAGCCACCAGTAATCCGAGAAGCTACGACGAATCACCAGCTCCCAGGTGTCTTCGGCGGTATGGCGGATCATCAGTTGCGACTTGGCGAACACTGTCCCGACTGCCTTGCCCACCGGGAAGTTGTTCGGGTGCACGTCGTAGCTGGTGGACTTCTTCAGCACTTCACGGACCTTCGGCCCGCTCAGTTCCAGCAATTGCTGGCCGCCGCTGACGTTGACGATGGCGATATGCAGGTCGCCCAGGGCCTCGCGCAGGGCCTTCTCGGCGGCGAACTCTTCGCCGCTCGGGACGATCAGCAGCCACTCGTCGGGACCGAGCCATTGCAGACTGGTCTCGCCCTTGGCGACCACGGTCAGCGCCACGGGCAGTTCCAGGCCGAGGGCCTTGTGCACGCCGGCGGCAAAGGCCGCGTCATGGCCGTCGCCACGAATGGTCAGGTGACCGAGCAGTTTCTTTTCCCGCACGGTCACACCGGCGTTCTTGCGGCCCTTGCCCACCAGGCTGGCGAGGTCGGCATGGTGCAACGACGACTCGGCCTTGGCCCCGGAAGTCGGGCGTTGTTGGTAAACGTTGGCTGTGGTCATGTGAAACACCTGTGTTGAATGCTGTCTTTGCGGTTGGGCGTGGCCCCTGTAGTGACTGTGCTGCCGTCATCGCCAGCAAGCTGGCTCCTACAAGGGTCCGCGTTCAACCTTGATCCCGTGTCCTGGGCTCGTCAGATGTTCTGGCGATCGCCCTTCGGATCGAAGAACACCGAAGAAACGATTTCCGCCTCGATCACGCTGCCGTCGGCCAAGGGTGCGAACACCCGCTCGCCCATACGCTTCAGGCCGCCCTTGACCACCGCCATGGCAAACGAATAGCCAAGGGAGTTGTGGGCATAGCTGGAGGTCACGTGACCGACCATCTTCATCGGGATCGACTGCTTGGTGTCGAACACCAGTTGCGCACCTTCCGGCAGCCACTTGGTCGGATCGATCGGCTTGAGCCCGACCAACTGCTTGCGCTCTTCACGCACGCAGTCTTCGCGGTTCATCCCGCGCCAGCCGATCCAGGAGAACGGCTTGGTCCGGCCCACGCACCAGCCCATGTTCAGGTCGTCCGGGGTCATCGAGCCGTCGGTGTCCTGGCCGACGATGATGAAGCCCTTCTCGGCCCGCAGCACGTGCATGGTCTCGGTGCCGTACGGGGTCAGGTTGTATTTCTTGCCGGCCTCGACGATCTTCTCCAGCACACCCATGGCGTAGTCGGCCTGGACGTTGACCTCGTAGGACAGCTCGCCGGTAAAGGAAATCCGGAACACCCGCGCCGGTACACCGCCGACCAGACCTTCTTTCCAGGTCATGAACGGGAACCCATCCTTGTCCAGGTCGATGTCGGTGACTTCGCTGAGCAGCTTGCGGCTGTTCGGTCCGGACAGGGTCATGGTCGCCCAGTGGTCGGTCACGGAGGTGAAGTACACCTTCATGTTCGGCCATTCGGTCTGGTGGTACAGCTCCAGCCACTGCAGTACGCGGGCCGCGCCGCCGGTGGTGGTGGTCATCATGAAGTGGTTGTCGGCCAGACAGGCGGTCACGCCGTCGTCGAAAACCATACCGTCTTCCTTGCACATCAGGCCGTAGCGGGCCTTGCCCACATCGAGCTTGGTCCAGGCGTTGGTGTACACGCGGTTGAGGAACTCGCGGGCATCCGGACCCTGGATGTCGATCTTGCCCAGGGTCGAGGCGTCGAGCAGGCCGACGCTGTCGCGCACGGCCTTGCACTCACGCTTGACCGCCGCATGCAGGTCTTCGCCGTTGCGCGGGAAGTACCAGGGACGCTTCCACTGGCCGACGTCCTCGAACTTGGCGCCCTGCTTCACATGCCAGGACTGCAAGGCGGTGTAGCGCACCGGCTCGAAGATATGCCCGCAGTGACGGCCGGCCACCGCGCCGAAGGTGATCGGCGTGTAGTTCGGACGGAACATGGTGGTGCCCATCTGCGGGATGGTCACGTTCAGCGAACGGGCGGCGATGGCCAGGCCGTTGACGTTGCCCAGCTTGCCCTGGTCGGTACCGAAGCCCAACGCGGTGTAGCGCTTGACGTGTTCGACCGACTCGAAGCCCTCGCGGGTCGCCAGTTCGATGGCGGCGGCGGTGACGTCGTTCTGCAGGTCGACGAATTGCTTCGGCGCCCGGGCAGTGGCTTTTTCATGGGGCACCTGGAACAGCGCCAGGGTCGGCTCTTCCACACGGGACAAAGCCTTGGGCAACACGCCTTCGACAGCCTTGAAACCGGCTTCGCTGGCCGCGCGAACGCCGCCTTCAAAACCGTCGGCCAGGGTATCGGCCAGACCGTAGACGCCATTGATGCCGCCGACGCACACGCGTTTCTGCGGTGCTTCGCCCGGCACGAAGCCGAGAATGTCTTCACGCCAGGTCGGCTTGCCGCCCAGATGCGAGGCCAGGTGTACCACCGGGCTGTAGCCGCCGGAGCTGGCTACCAGGTCGCATTCCAGCCATTCGCCGGGGCTGGTGACTTTATGGGCGCGGACGTCGATGGCGGCGACCCGCGCCGCGGTCACGTGCTTGCTGCCACGGGCTTCGATCACGGCGCTGCCGGTGAGGATGCGAATACCCTTGGCGCGCGCTTCTTCCACCAGCGCACCCCGTGGATTGCTGCGGGCATCGGCGATGGCTACCACTTGCAGGCTGGCATCGAGCCAGTCCAGGGCCACGCGGTAGGCGTGATCGTTGTTGGTGCTCAGCACCAGTTTCTTGCCCGGGGCCACGCCGTAACGACGGACGTAGGTGGACACGGCGCCGGCCAGCATGTTGCCCGGCACGTCGTTGTTGCCGTAGACCAGCGGACGCTCGTGGGCACCGGTGGCCAGGACCACGCGCTTGGCGCGGACCCGGTGGATACGCTGGCGGACCTGGCCGATCGGCGCGCGATCACCGAGGTGGTCGGTGAGGCGTTCGTGAATGGTCAGGAAGTTGTGGTCGTGGTAGCCGTTGACGGTGGCACGAGGCAGCAACAGCACGTCCGGCAGGCCTTTCAATTCGGCGATGACGCTGGCGATCCATTCGGCCGCCGGCTTGCCGTCGAGGCTTTCGCGGGAGTCGAGCAGGCTGCCGCCGAACTCTTCCTGTTCATCGGCGAGGATCACCCGGGCACCGCTGCGCGCGGCGGCCAGTGCGGCGGCCAGGCCAGCAGGGCCGGCACCGACGATCAGCACGTCGCAGTGCTGGTTCATGTAGTCGTAGGTGTCCGGATCGTTCTCGGTCGGCGAGCGGCCCAGGCCGGCGGCCTTGCGGATGTACTTCTCGTAGGTCATCCAGAACGACTGCGGATACATGAAGGTCTTGTAGTAGAAACCCGGTGGCATCAGCTTGCCGCCGACCTTGCCGAGAATCCCCATCATGTCGTTGTTGACGCTCGGCCAGCCGTTGGTGCTGGTGGCCACCAGGCCTTGATACAGGGCTTGCTGGGTGGCGCGCACGTTAGGAATCTGGGTCGCTTCGGTGGCGCCGATCTGCAGCACCGCGTTCGGCTCTTCGGCACCGGCGGCGAAAATGCCCCGTGGGCGGGAATACTTGAAGCTGCGGCCGACGATATCGACCCCGTTGGCCAGCAACGCGGCGGCCAGGGTGTCGCCTTCAAAGCCCTTGTAGACCTGGCCGTTGAAGGTGAAGCTCAAGACTTTGTTGCGGTCGATCCGACCACCGTTGGACAGGCGATTGACCTGGCTCATACCTTCTCTCCCACAGCCGCGCCGGGCACTTTCGAACTCTCTGCTTTAGCGGTGAATTGCGGCTTCTCGCCAATCTTGTAGGTTTCCAGGATCTCGTAGGTGACGGTGTCGCGGGTCACGTTGAAATACTGGCGGCAACCGGCGACGTGGTCCCACAGCTCGTGGTGCAGGCCGCGCGGGTTGTCGCGGAAGAACATGTAGTCGCCCCACTGCTCGTCGGTGCAGGTATTCGGGTCCAGGGGACGCGGGATATGCGCCTGGCCGGAAGCGTGGAATTCCTCTTCGGAGCGCAGCTCGCCGCAATGAGGACAGAAGATATGCAACATAGGGATTTCTCCTGTTAGTGGGCGACCGCAGCAGCACCGTGTTCGTCGATCAACGCACCGCTGTGGAAGCGGTCGATGGAGAAAGGAGCGGCCAACGGGTGCATTTCACCCTTGGCCAGGCTCGCGGCAAACACGTTGCCCGAACCCGGGGTGGCCTTGAAGCCGCCGGTACCCCAACCGCAGTTGAAGAACATGTTCGGTACCGGGGTTTTCGAAATGATCGGGCAGGCGTCCGGAGTGGTGTCGACGATGCCGCCCCACTGGCGGTTCATGCGCACGCGGGACAGCACCGGGAACATCTCGACGATGGCCTGGATGGTGTGCTCGATCACCGGGTACGAACCGCGCTGGCCGTAGCCGTTGTAGCCGTCGATACCGGCACCGATCACCAGGTCGCCCTTGTCGGACTGGCTGATGTAGCCGTGCACGGCGTTGGACATGATCACGCTGTCGATGATCGGCTTGATCGGTTCGGACACCAGCGCTTGCAACGGATGCGATTCGACCGGCAGGCGGAAGCCCGCCAGCTTGGCCATGTGCCCGGAGTTACCGGCGGTGACCACGCCGACGCGCTTGGCGCCGATAAAGCCCTTGTTGGTTTCAACACCGATGCACACGCCGTTTTCCTTGCGGAAACCGATCACTTCGGTCTGCTGGATCAGGTCCACGCCCAGGGCGTCGGCCGCACGGGCGAAGCCCCAGGCCACGGCATCGTGACGGGCCACGCCGCCGCGACGCTGGACGGTGGCGCCCATCACCGGGTAGCGGGTGTTCTTCGAGCAGTCCAGGTACGGAATCTCGTCCGCCACCTGCTGGGCGTTGAGCAGTTCGCCGTCGACGCCGTTGAGGCGGTTGGCGCTGACCCGACGCTCGGAATCACGGATGTCCTGCAGGGTGTGGCAGAGGTTGTAGACACCACGCTGGGAGAACATCACGTTGTAGTTCAGGTCCTGGGACAGGCCTTCCCACAATTTCATCGCGTGTTCGTACAGGTGCGCCGACTCGTCCCACAGGTAGTTGGAACGCACGATGGTGGTGTTGCGCGCGGTGTTACCGCCGCCCAGCCAGCCCTTCTCGACCACGGCCACGTTGGTGATGCCGTGCTCCTTGGCCAGGTAGTAGGCGGTCGCCAGGCCATGCCCGCCACCGCCGACGATGACCACGTCATAGACCTTTTTCGGGGTCGGCGTGCGCCACATTCTCTGCCAGTTTTCGTGGTGACTGAGAGAGTGCTTGAAGAGGCCGAAGCCCGAATAGCGTTGCATAGTCATTTACTCCAAAACCGCTCTCAGCGATAAACCGGGAAGTCCGCGCACAGCGCTGCCACGTGCTTGGCGACGTTCGCTTCGACATCGGCATCGCCGAGGTTGTCGAGGATGTCGCAGATCCAGCCGGCCAGTTCGACACACTGGGTCACCTTGAACCCACGGGTGGTGACGGCCGGGGTACCGATGCGCAGACCCGAAGTGACGAACGGCGACTGCGGGTCGTTCGGCACGGCGTTCTTGTTCACGGTGATATGGGCACGGCCCAGGGCGGCATCGGCCTCCTTGCCGGTCAGGCCCTGACGGATCAGGCTGACCAGGAACAGGTGGTTGTCGGTACCGCCGGACACTACATCGTAGCCACGTTTGATAAATACGCCCGCCATCGCCTGGGCGTTATCGATCACTTGCTGCTGATAGACCTTGAAGCCCGGCTCCAGCGCTTCCTTGAAGCACACGGCCTTGGCGGCGATCACGTGCATCAACGGGCCGCCCTGGGCGCCCGGGAACACCGCAGCGTTGAGTTTCTTCTCGATCTCTTCGTTGGCCTTGGCCAGGATCAGGCCGCCACGCGGACCGCGCAGGGTCTTGTGGGTAGTGGTGGTGACCACGTCGGCGAATGGGATCGGGTTCGGGTAGAGGCCAGCAGCGACCAGCCCGGCAACGTGGGCCATGTCGACGAACAGCAGCGCACCGACCTTGTCGGCGATCTGACGGAAGCGTGGGAAATCGAGGGTTTTCGAGTAGGCCGAGAAACCGGCGACGATCATCTTCGGTTTGTGCTCGACCGCCAGGCGCTCGACTTCATCGTAGTCGATCAGGCCGGTCGCGGTGTCGATCCCGTATTGAACGGCGTTGTACAGTTTGCCCGAGGACGACACCTTGGCACCGTGGGTCAGGTGACCGCCATGGGCCAGGCTCATGCCCAGGATGGTGTCGCCGGCCTGCAGCAGGGCCAGGTACACGGCGCCGTTGGCCGAGGAGCCGGAGTGCGGCTGGACGTTGGCGTAATCGGCGCCGAACAGTTGCTTGGCGCGCTCGATGGCCAGGGCCTCGACCTTGTCCACGTGCTCGCAGCCACCGTAGTAGCGCTTGCCCGGATAGCCTTCGGCGTATTTGTTGGTCAGGCCGCTGCCCTGGGCCTGCATGACACGCTTGCTGGTGTAGTTTTCCGACGCGATCAGCTCGATGTGATCTTCCTGACGCTGCTCCTCGGCATTCATGGCCGCCATCAGTGCATCGTCATAACCCTGGATCTGGTCTTGCTTGCTGAACATCGCGTCTCTCCCAGCGGCGGCGGTGCGCCATTCGTCTCGGTGAGGCCTTTGCCGTGCGGCAGTGCCCTTTGATGCGATGGTATGGCCGACGCAGACCGATCAAATGCCTATGGACGCCACGCAAAGGTGCGTTTACGACATGGTCTGGCGCGCTGAGATAATCGATGCCCGAAGAGTCTGGCCCGACGCGGTTTCGACAACGCCGAAATACCTTGTGGGAGCCGGCTTGCCGGCGATGAGGCCCTCGGGCCTTGTGTCGATCTTGCGGCCGCCATCGCCGGCAAGCCGGCTCCCACAAAGGGCGGCGCCGGCCTTTCGATCAATGGAGGCTTTTCCTACGGAAACTGTGCCTGTGCGCTGCCCCCAATTCTGGTTACAGTGCGCACCATAATCGTTCACAAGGAGCGGGCCATGACCGACAAGAGCCAACAATTCGCCAGCGACAACTACTCCGGTATCTGCCCCGAAGCCTGGGCCGCCATGGAACAGGCCAACCACGGCCACCAGCGCGCCTATGGCGAAGACGAATGGACCCAGCGCGCCGCCGACGGCTTCCGCGAGCTGTTCGAAACCGACAGCGAAGTGTTCTTCGCCTTCAACGGCACCGCGGCCAACTCCCTGGCCCTGTCGTCGCTGTGCCAGAGCTATCACAGCGTGATCTGCTCGGAGACCGCCCACGTTGAGACCGACGAATGCGGCGCGCCGGAGTTTTTCTCCAACGGCTCCAAGCTGCTCACCGCGCGCACCGAAAACGGCAAGCTGACCCCCGACACGATCCGCGAAATCGCCCTCAAGCGCCAGGACATCCACTTCCCCAAGGCCCGCGTGGTGACCCTGACCCAGGCCACCGAGGTCGGCAGTGTCTACACCCCGGACGAAATCCGCGCCATCAGCGCCACCTGCAAGGAGCTGGGCCTGAACCTGCACATGGACGGCGCGCGCTTCTCCAACGCCTGCGCCTACCTCGGCTGCACCCCGGCGGAGCTGACCTGGAAGGCCGGCGTCGACGTACTGTGCTTCGGCGGCACGAAAAACGGCATGGCAGTGGGTGAAGCGATCCTGTTCTTCAACCGCGACCTGGCGGTGGATTTCGACTATCGCTGCAAGCAGGCCGGGCAGTTGGCCTCGAAAATGCGCTTTCTCTCGGCGCCCTGGGTCGGCCTGCTGGAAAACCACGCCTGGCTCAAGCACGCCCGCCACGCCAACCATTGCGCGCAGCTGCTCAGCAACCTGGTCAAGGACATTCCCGGCGTGGAACTGATGTTCCCGGTGGAAGCCAACGGCGTGTTCCTGCAACTCTCGGAACCGGCCATCGCCGCGCTGACCGCCAGGGGCTGGCGCTTCTACACCTTCATCGGCAAGGGCGGCGCGCGCTTCATGTGCTCGTGGGACACCGAGGAAGCGCGGGTTCGGGAACTGGCGGCAGATATCCGCGAGGTGATGGGGGCCTGACCTCAGTTCTGCCCGATGGTCCGCGAAATCACATCGACCGTGGCGTTGACCTGCTCCTGGTAACGGTCGAGTTCCTCGCGGTGGCGCTGCTGCGCTTCGATCTGCTGCGAACACAGGTTCAGCGCCGCCAGCACCAGCAGTTTGTCGCCGATCAGCGTGGGGAACTTCTTCTTGGTGTCGGCCAAGGCGGCCCTGAGCATCACGGTCGCCTCCTGCAAGGTGCGTTCCTGGCCGGCGGGTGCCTTGATCGAATAGTCCTCGCCGAGGATCGAGATGACGGTTACACCATCGCTGCTGGTTCTCATGCGTTCACAGGACCTGCGCTGACACGCTCAACCAGCGCCTGGATACGGGCGGCGGTGGCGCCATGCTTTTCTTCCTGCTCCATCAGGCTCAACTGCAGGCTTTCGTTTTCGTCCCTGGCCTGGGCCAGCTCGGTGCTCAGCGCTGTATTGGCGGCCAGCAGCTCCTGTTTTTGCTGAACCAGCTCGCCGACCAGTTGTTCCAGTTGACTCAGGGAAGCTTCCAACATTTTCTTGATCTCTCGGGCAGTTTCAAAGGGCGCGTACGATAAAGAAAAGCCCCCCTGTTTGCCAGGGGAAAACTGTCGCAAAGCCTTGATTTTCCTGGCGGGATGCTTTTCTTCGAACCTTAGTGACTGCGATTGCCAGGACATGTTCCCCGCCCCCCGTCGGAAACCTTCATCTGCGACAAATACGCGCAGGGACTTAAGACTTTAGTCGAATGACCGATAGGTCATTAGAACCCGTCTCAAAAACCGCACGGAATGCGTCCTCTTCTCAGGTAGCCACCATGTCCCTACGCAACATGAACATCGCCCCGCGAGCGTTCCTCAGCTTCACCCTGATCGGCGCCCTGATGCTGATCCTGGGGATATTTGCCCTGAACCAGATGAGCAAGATCCGCGGCGCGGCCGAAGAGCTCAGCGCCAACAGCGTGCCGAGCATCAAGAGCCTCGACGACCTCACCCAACTGACCCTGCGCCAGCGGGTGTTGTCCTATCGCCTGCTCACCAACCGTGCAGCGGACGAGCAACAGAAAATCCTCGACCTGTTCACCCTGCGCAACCAGCAGATCGGCAAGGCCCAGGCAGTTTACGAAAAACTGATCAGCGCCCCGGAGGAACGCAAGGCCTACGACCAGTATGTGCAGGTGCTCGGCCAGTACCGTCAGCTCGAGGAGCGCATGAAGAGCCTGTCGCGCAACAATCAGCTCAGCGAGATGACCGCCCTGATCAACAGCGAGTTGCTGGCCAACTCCGAACAGCTCAACAACGCGCTCGACAAGCTGGTGGAAATCAATACCCAGCAGAGCAACGACACCAATCAACAGGCCGCCGAGCAGTACGGTTCGGCGTTCAACCTGGTGGTGAGCCTGCTGGTGGTCGCCACCGGCCTGACCTTCCTGTTCGCCTGGCTACTGACCAACAGCATCACCCGCCCCATTGCCGACGCCCTGGGCGCCGCCGAGCAGATCGCCGAAGGCGACCTGACCCGCCCGATCAAGGTCGAGGGCAGCGATGAAGCCGGTCGCCTGTTGCAGGCCATGGCCAAGATGCAGCAGAAACTGCGCGACACCCTGCAACGTATTTCCGGCTCCGCGACCCAGCTGGCCTCCGCGGCGGAAGAGCTGAACAGCGTCACCGACGAAAGCGCCCGTGGCCTGGTGCAGCAGAACAACGAGATCGAGCAGGCCGCCACCGCCGTCAATGAGATGACCAGTGCCGTGGAAGAAGTCGCGCGCAATGCCGTGAGCACTTCCGAAGCCTCGAAGAATGCCACCGCCTCGGCCGGCGACGGTCGCGACCTGGTGCAGGAAACCGTCGGTGCCATCGAACGCATGAGCAGCGATGTGCAGAGCACCGCCACGCTGATCGGCGACCTGGCCAAGGAGTCCCAGGACATCGGCAAGGTGCTCGACGTGATTCGCGGCCTGGCCGACCAGACCAACCTGCTGGCCCTGAACGCCGCCATCGAAGCGGCAAGGGCCGGGGAAGCCGGTCGCGGTTTTGCCGTGGTGGCGGACGAAGTCCGTGCCCTGGCGCACCGTACCCAGCAGTCCACCAGCGAAATCGAACGGATGATCGGCAGCATCCAGGGCGGGACCGAACAGGCGGTGAACTCGATGCGCAACAGCACCGATCGGGCGGAATCGACCCTGAACATCGCCAAGGGCGCGGGCGTGGCGCTGGACACCATCAACACGGCCATCATCGAGATCAACGAGCGCAACCTGGTGATCGCCAGCGCGGCGGAAGAACAGGCTCAGGTGGCCCGCGAAGTGGACCGCAACCTGGTGAATATCCGGGATCTGTCGGTGCAATCGGCGACCGGGGCGAACCAGACCAGCGCGGCGAGCAGCGAACTGTCGCGCCTGGCGGTGGACCTGAACAGCATGGTGGCGCGGTTCAGCCTGTAAACCTTAAACCGTTGCCGCGCGCCCTCCCCTGTAGGAGCGAGCTTGCTCGCGATAAACGTCAACGATAACGCTGGGCACCTGATGCCCAGCGGTGTGGCGGCTACCATCGCGAGCAATCGAGCGTCGACCGGCTGCTCCTACAAAGGATCCGCGGCGAGCTTAGTACTCGATCCGCACATCACCCTTCGGCACGCTGCAGCACGAGAGGATATAGCCCTCGGCCACATCGTCGTCGGTGATCCCGCCGTTGTGCTCCATGTCCACTTCGCCAGCCAGCTTGAGCACCTTGCAGGTGCCGCAGATGCCCATGCCGCAGGCCTTGGGAATCATCAGGCCAAGCTTGGCCGCCGCCGCGTGCACGGTTTCCCCCGGTGCCACACGAATGCTCTTGCCCGTGGCGGTGAATTCCACCTGGTGCAGGTCCGCGGCATCCACTTCCGGCGCGTCGGCGGCCTCGGCGGCCTGCTCCACCGCGTCGGCACGGGCCTCCGGCGGCGTCGCGCCGAACGACTCCTCGTGGTAGCGCTTCATGTCGAAACCCGCCGCTTCCAGCAGGCGCTTCACCGCGTTCATGTACGGCGTCGGGCCGCAGCAGAACACTTCACGCTCGAGGAAGTCCGGCGCCATCAGTTCCAGCATCTTGTGGTTCAGGTAACCGCGATAGCCGGCCCAGGGCTCGCCCAGGCCATGCTTTTCACAGATCAGGTGCAGGCTGAAGTTGTCGATCCGCGACGCCATGTGCTCCAGCTCGCGGTGATAAATGATGTCTTTCGGCGAGCGGGCGCTGTGGATGAACACCATGTCGACGTTGCCGTTGGTGTCGTAGAACCAGCGGGCCATGGACATCACCGGGGTGATGCCGACGCCGCCGCTCAGGTACAGCGTCTTCGGGCTCGGGAAGTCGATGGCGTTGAACAGCCCCACCGGCCCGTGCACCGCCAGCTCCTGGCCTTCGTGCAGGGTGTCGTGCAACCAGTTGGAGACCTTGCCGCCAGGCACGCGCTTGATGGTCACCGAAAAGCTGTAGGGCACCGACGGCGAGCTGGAAATGGTGTAGGAGCGCATGATCGGCTGCCCTTCGATTTCCAGCTCCAGGGTGACGAACTGCCCCGGCTTGAAGAAGAACATGATCGGCTGGTCGGCCATGAAGCAGAAGGTGCGCACATCCCAGGTTTCCTGGATGACCTTCACGCAGCGCACGATATGCCGACCATTGGCCCAGGTCTGGGTCGTTACCGGATTCAGGAAGTTGTTCGACATATTGTTCTCCACCGCCGACTGTCGGCTCTATGTGAGTGATTCTGCGCAAGGGCCGAAGCGACCATTTACCTATCCGCGACATTGGCATGCTTATCGCGACCAGCCCGCAACGACCGGGGCTTGCGCGTCGGGAACGGATTCGGCCATGTCGTCCATGGATAAGGTTCAGGTCGCTGCCAGCCCCACACTCCATCGCAAATGATTGCTGTATTTCCGTACTTGCGTGTAAACCGTATCAGCCACTATTCGCCGGCCACACCGCATGGCCATGAGGACTAAATCGATGGACATCACCACAACCCTGAGCCTGGGCGATCCGCTGGAACCCGCACGCAAGGCCACCGCGCAAATGCTGCAAGAGCGCGAGCGTACCTTTTCCCTGCCACAACCGTTCTACTCCGATGAGCGGCTGTTCGAAATCGATATGCAGGAGATCTTCCAGAAGGAATGGTTGATCGCCGGCATGACCTGCGAAATCCCGACCAAGGGCAACTACATCACCCTGCAGATCGGCAAGAACCCGATCATCGTGATCCGCGGTGCCGACGGCGTGGTCCACGCCTTCCACAACGTCTGCCGCCACCGCGGTTCGCGGCTGTGCACCAGCGACAAGGGCAAGGTGGCCAAGCTGGTCTGCCACTACCACCAGTGGACCTACGAACTGGACGGTCGCCTGCTGTTCGCCGGCACCGAGATGGGCGCCGACTTCGACATGAAGCAGTACGGCCTCAAGCCGGTGCACGTGAAGACCTCCGGCGGCTACATCTTCATCAGCCTGGCGGACAACCCGCCGCCGATCGATGAGTTCCTGGCTACCCTGAACCACTACATGGAACCCTACGACATGGAAAACACCAAGGTGGCGGTGCAAACCACCTTGATGGAAAAGGCCAACTGGAAGCTGGTGCTGGAGAACAACCGCGAGTGCTATCACTGCGGCGGCTCCCACCCGGAACTGCTGAAAACCCTGCTGGAGTGGGACGACGTCACCGACCCGCGCGCCGACCAGGCGTTCAAGGATCATGTGGCCGCCTCCGCCGCCGCCTGGGAAGCCGAGAAGATCCCTTACGCCCACGCCAGCTTCGGCCTGCGTAACCGTATCGTGCGCATGCCGCTGCTCAAGGGCACCGTGTCCATGACCATGGACGGCCAGCAGGGTAGCAAGAAGCTGATGGGCCGGATCAAGAACCCGGACCTCGGCTCGATGCGTATCCTGCACCTGCCGCACTCGTGGAACCACTGCATGGGCGACCATGTCATCGTGTTCACCGTGTGGCCGATCAGCGCCCAGGAAACCATGGTCACCACCAAGTGGCTGGTGCACAAGGACGCGGTCGAAGGCGTCGACTATGACGTGGCGCGCCTGCGTGAAGTCTGGGATGCGACCAACGACCAGGACCGTCGCCTGGCCGAGGAAAACCAGCGCGGCATCAACTCCACGGCCTACCAGCCGGGCCCGTACTCGAAGACCTACGAGTTCGGCGTGGTCAACTTCGTGGACTGGTACAGCGAGCGCATGCTGAGCAACCTGGGGGCAGAGCCTGCACCGTACCTCAAGGGTGTTCCGGTTCACGGCTGATACAAACCTTGAAAACGCCACACCCTTTGTAGGAGCCGGCTTGCCGGCGACGAGGCCAGTGAGTCTTGCATCGCCTGATCGGCCGCCATCGCCAGCAAGCCGGCTCCCACAAGGTTCGTATTTCAACTCGCAGGTAGGTCAACACCGACCTACCCGTGAGACGACCATCTCACCGACCCATCCTCGCCGATAAACTCCTCGATAATCTCCTCCCCGCTCAAGCGCACCCGCGCATAGCCGTTCAGCACCCGCTCCGGGTATTCGTCGTCCATGGCATTCTTCGATTCGGAAAACAGCACCCGCTCATTGCCGTCCAGCTCGCTGGTCACGCCATAGGGAATCGCCCCATGCCCGGCACAGCGCGCCTTCAGCCCGCCTTGTTCGGCATAGACAATCCCGTTGTGCAGATGCCCCCAATACCAGTAGTCCGGCACCCGCCCCAGGGCATCGCAGACCGGCTGGTACAGCGCCGTCTGATGCTGCCCGCCAATGTCGAAGCCCTGGTGATGGCTGAGCACCATCAGCTTCTTGCGTTTGGGCAAGCCTTGCATCCATTGGATCTGCGCCTCATTGAGCGCACCGTCCATATAGAGGTTCATCGCGTCCGAGGCATAAGCCGAATCCAGCCCGACAATCAGCCAGTCATCGTTGTACAGGGCAAAGTAGCTGGTACCGTTCTGCACCGGGAAGCGCGCCTTGAGCTCGGCGAAGTAGCCGTGGGCACCGCTGTACATCTCGTGATTGGAGTTGAGGGTGAACGAGCCGAATTTGCCATGGGGCCAACCCCTCATGTCGACGTTTTCCTGGGACCCGGTGCCGGCGTAATAGACATCCCCCAGGTGAATGCTGAAGTCCGCCTCGGCCAACTGCATCTGGTTGGCCACGCTGACCGCCGGGGCATGGCTGTCGAACGGCCCGGTTCCCCAGTCGCCGGCAATCGCCAGCACCACCTCGCGCTCCATCTTGACCAGCGCCGGGGTGGTGGCGAAGGGCGCGTGATGGCGCAGGTTCTCGATCCACTTGATCAGTGCCTCGCTCCAGAGCAGGTCCAACAGCTCCCATTTGCGACAGCCCAGCAGGGTGCCGTCCTTGAGTACCTGGGTCGGCAGCTCCTGCTCCGATTTCGGCAAGGGGCTGGCGCTGCCCAGGTGCAGGATCGACAGGCCATGTGACAACTCCCAGGGCACCGCGGGCCGATCGTTCGGCAAATCGCCATGTTCGATGACGTACTGCGCCTGGTCGTGACCGCGCTGGAGCAGATCCTGGATAGCCCGGAACTCCTCGGGCTCGATGTCGCTGACGAGTTTTTTCCAGGACAACTCCAGACGCGCCTTCAAGCCGTTGAGCCGGACAAAGATTTTCGCAAGTTCATGTTCCAGATGAGGCAAGTTCATGGCTGTCTCCCTACAACGTCTTCATGAATTCGATCAGCGCCCATTTCTCGGCGTCGGTCAGTTGGGTCCCGTACAGGTGTCCTGTGTTGTGGTTGCCCTCCAGGCGCGTGTCGTAGCGGAAGTAGCTTGGCGCCTGGACCAGCGGACCGCTGGTGACGAAGCCGACCTTGACCGGGTCGTAGACATCCGAGCCGGTGTTGAACAACACCGGACGTTTATCCGGGGTCTGCAACAGGTCCCACAGGCTCGGCACCGAACCGTTGTGCAGATAGGGCGCACGCATCCAGATGCCATCGGTGGGGGTGTTGCTGTAGCTCTGGGTCTTGCGGTAGGCATTGAAGTCGAACGGCGGCGTCTTGAAGCTGTGGAACGCCTGCACCAGGCCGGTGGTGAAGGAATCCAGGCGATGCGGGTCGGTGCCCAGTTGGTCGATGGTGGTGGTGACATGGCCGGTGTCGGCCTTGCCGAACTCATGGCAACCCGCGCAGTTGCTGTCCCAGATCGGCTTGCCCTGGGCCACCCGCACCGGATCCACGGCGAACGGCCAGGCCGGCGCCTTGGTGTCCAGCAACCAACTGGTGACGCGGTTGAAACTGTCCGGCAACACCGACTGCGGCGTCGCGCCCACGGCCATCGCCGCCGCGTAGTTGCGCTCGTGGATATCGTTGTTATTGCCGTCCCAGTGCAGGTACAGCGACTCCCGGGGCTTCTGGTTCCAGATCTGCGGCAGGTCGACGGTGCCGATGGTCGAGTCATCCGGAAAACCGAAGACCACCATCTTGGTCGGGTTGAAGGTGTCGGTGCGCCCTGGCCCCTGTGCGGGACGCAGTTTCTGCCAGGCGTAGGCCTGCTTCTGCTTGAGCAACGCGCTCTTGGCCATGGGAATGATCAGGTAGCGGTTGTACAGGCGCTCGAAGAAGCCCAGCTGGAACTTGCCGTTGATCGCCGCCATCACCGCATCGGTAGTGAATTTCGGGTCGCTGGCACAATCGTAGGCGAACCATTGGAAGGCCTGCAGTTGCAGGGTATTGGCCGGCGCCATGGCGACTGGCTTGGCGACATCGTCCGGCGAGGCGCGATAGGAGCCGGTGTGGCACAAGGCACAGTTGGGCTCCACGGTCGGGTAGCCGATCTGCCGCTTGGCCATGCCGATGGGCAGGTCGCGACCGTTTTCAAAGAGAAAACCGAACGCTTCCCAGCCGCCGGGCTTGGGCATCTTTTCCGGGCACATCTGCGGCAGCACGGAAAACAGGTAATAGGGAATCCGCGCCTCGATGCCCAGGCCGATGGCGGCGTACTTGAAGTGCTCCTCGTCGGTGGCGAATTTCTCCTCGGGCACCACCCGCAGCATGTTGTACCAGGTCTCGTAGCCGATAAAACCCAGCACCAGCAGGGTGATCAGCAGGCCGACCCGAAAACTGTGTTGCTGCCAGCGTACTTCCCAGCCATGACACCAGGCCCGCCAACCGTCGACCAGCAAGGCCCAGGGCCGGTTGACCGGCGTGCTGCCCATATAAAGCGTGATGCCCAGGACTAGGAACATGCCCAGGTCGCCGTAGAGCATGGGCACGAACACCGAGGGGGTGTTGCTGGTGTCGATCAGGTAGATCCAGAACACCACGGCGATCAGCCGGCTCAGCACGCACAGCCAGGAATGGATCGGGAAACGCGGGGCGTTGAAGCCCGACGGCAGGTAGAACAGGCTGATGCCCACCAGCAACATGCCGGCGTTTTCCAGCCAGGGGTCCGACAGCACCGGCGGCAGGCCGACCACCGAGGTCAGCAGCGCCGGGGCGAACAGGGCCGGCAGTGCGAACACCATGTTCATCACCACGCCTACCCAGATGAAGCGTTGAAACCAGCGGATGTAACTGTCCATATCATCCTTCCCTGCAAATCCGTTTTTTACCGGTCGATCACGATCCTTGTGGGAGCCGGCTTGCTGGCGACGGGGCCCTTGCAGTGCATTCACGGACGCCATCGCCGGCAAGCCGGCTCCTACAGGTGTTACGGCGCTTTCAAGACCGTTGCGTATCAGCGCTGCGCGGTTTTCTCCAGGTGATCAAGAATCAGCGGGTACACATCCACCACCGCGTTCTTGCCGAACATGCAGTCGATATGACCGTAGCCCGGCACCACATGGCGGCTGAACAGCTCGGGGCCATGCAGCGCGACCAGGCGGTCGTAGGTCTTCTCGGTACTTTCCGGCAGGTAGCACTGGTTGTCGGCGCCGCTGATAAAGCAGATCGGCAACTGCAGCCGGTTGAAATGCGGCATGTAGACATCGTTGCCCTTGAAGTCCACCAGGTGCCCCTTGCGACAGATCAGCGCCAGGTGCTCGAAGGTCTGGATATTCGAGCTGCCAAACAGCTCGTGCAGGTTGTCGTGCAGGGTTTCGTTGAGGGTGTCGTGACGGTACAGCGAGGCATACATGAAGGTGATCCGGTGACAGACCGGGTTGGTGCAATAGCCCTGGGCCTCGATCCGCGCATAGACGTTGAGGGCCTTGTCATAGAGTTTGTTGAACCAGCTTTCCTTGCTGTCGGCATAGGCGGTCAGCGACTTGACACCCAGCGCATCGAGCCCCCCCGGCAGGTGCAGGCCGGCCTTGATCCCGGTCGCCGTGGCCACCACCGTGTCCGCGGCGATCTGCGAACAGACCACCGAGCGCACATCCGCCAGCCCCGCCAATAGCGACATGAAGAAGGTCGTGGCGCCGTAGCAATGCACCACGCACTGCACGTCCAGGGCGCCGGTCGCCTGGCGAATCTGCGCAATGGCCGCCTTGTAGTCGTACTGGGCGATCTGGTCGCCATTCCACTCCTGCTTGCTCGCCGGCAACAGGATGCTGACCCGAAAATCCAGCAGCCAGACGTCGTACTCGTGCTTGCACAGGTACTCCAGCAGGTTGGTCTGGATGGTGTCGGTGGAAAAGATATTCGAGCCCACCCCCAAGCCGTGCACCAGCATCACCGGGCCTTTGCTGCCGGCCTGGTAACGGGTCAGGCGCAACTGGACATGGTCCTCGGTCTCGAAGAAATGCACCGTCGGCACCGGCGCATCCAGCGGCCGCTTGTGCCGGGGCGGCGCATCCGGGTTGAAGTAGATATCGCCAGCAAACACGCCGCCGTAGCTCTCCCAGAGAATCCCGGCGAAGAACTTGCCGAAACGCGCCAGGGCTTCGATCCGCTCGCGCTCGCTACGGGCATTGAGCACCTTCATGGTGGTCATCTGCTTGGCGAAGTCGGCGGGTTCGATATGCATGACCCCGGAGCCGATCACCGTGCCCGTCTTGTCCGGGCCTTGATAGAGCGTGACGTAGAGGGTGCTGGTGTCCGGCCAGATATTCAGCACGCCGTTGTCTTCGGGCACCGTCTTGAAGGCGCTGAAGTAATAGTCGCGACCGTCCTCGGCGGTCAGTTTCATGTCGTAGTTCATATGGCGCACGCCGACCTGCTGCTCATACTGTTCGAACAGGTTGAACACGCCGTTGCTGGCCGTCAGCGGATAAGGCGAAAGCGCCGGTGCATCGAGGGTGCCGACCAGGGTCGCGGCATGCGCCGGTTCCTTGATCAGGCGATTGAGGTCGTTGGCGGTGATGGTCAGGGTGAACTCGATGGGCGAGTGCTGCGCCTCGCCGCGCTTGGCCGCCGCCTGGTAGAGCGCCAGGTCGGTGCCCTGGGGCTCGGTGAAGTCCCGGGAGAAATAGCCCTTCATGGTTTCGGTGAATTGCACCCCCAGGGTCGGCGGTGCCACCGGTTTGCGCGGTGCCGACGGCAGGCGGTAGTCGATGACCCAGCCGCGGTCGGCGGCCAGCAGGCCCATGTTGCGCTCGCTGACTGCGGAAATGGTCAGTAGCGGATTGACCGCCAGCGAGGTCGGAATCACCGCGCCATCGGCCACGTACAACCCCGGATAGACCGCGTTGCCGCTGGTGCCGCTGAACACCTGGCCCTTGTGGTTGACCACGCCCTGCTCGGCGTCCTCGCCCATCACGCAGCCGCCCAGCGGGTGCACCGAGACGATGCTGTGCTTGAGCAGTTTGGTCCAGATCGGGTTCGGCACCCAGACCCCGCCCAGGGCCTTGGTCGACTGGCGCAGGCGGTCGTTGCCGAGCTTGAAGTTCTCCTGTTCGCCCACTCCCGGCCAGTCGATGCGCAGCTGGTCCTTGTCATCCAGCAGCATGCGGCCCTTGCCGTCGTCATGGCTCATGATCAGGTAGGTCTGCATATTGTGCAGCGCGCCGTAGTACGGGCCGCGCAGGAAGCTTTCGGCCTCGCGGGCCTTGTAGTGGAGCTGGGCGTTGAGGCCCTTGTCGGTGGCCTCGCCGATCAACCCGGCAAACCCCGCCATGGCCGGCACCATGGGCCGCCCCAGCGCCCCCGGAATCGAGCCCTCTTCGATCACCATGCGGCTGCGCCAGTCGCCTTCGGTGCGCATGTCGATGATCGAGGTGATGCACGGACCGACCGGCTCCATCTCCTTGGCCGAATGAGCACCGAAACCGATGCCGTTGATGGTCTGTTCGCAGTTGTGGCCAAAGCCGAGGATATCGCCGTTGCCGCTCATGTTTTCGCCAAGCTGGTCGGACATCGGCACGCCTTTGCTGCGCGAACGCAGGAGGATTTCCGTGGAGCCCAGGGTGCCGGCGGAGACGACCACTATGTTGGCCCTGACGAACAGCGTCGGTGCCGAGAATGCTTCCCGGCCGCTGTCCAGGTACTGGAAGTGCACGATCCAGCCATCGCCGTCGCGTTCCAGATGCCGCACCTCGGCCTGGCAGAAAATCTCCGCGCCATGGTTCCAGGCATCCGGCAGGTAGTTCATCAAGGTGGTGTTCTTGGCCTTGTTGTTACAGCCCGAGACGCAGTCGCCGCACTGGTTGCACGGCAACTGTTCGACGCCGACATGGTTGAGATTGTTGGGCAGTTTGTCGAAGGTCACGTTGATCGGCGGCGTGTAGAAATGCGCTTTCTCTTTCAGGAAATCCGCCGACTTGCGGTTGGCGTCCAGCTTGGGCAATTTCGGCCCGGACGCCGGATAAGGGTTGGGCTTGAGCATTTCCCGGGCCCGCGCATAACCTTCGGCAAGCAGTGTGTCCCGATGCTCGCGCACCGCCTGAGGCCAGCGCGGGTCATCGAAGACCCCCGGCTCCGGCTCCAGGGACACGTTGGCATTGATCAGCGAGGTGCCCCCCAGGCCGCAACCGACCACCACGTTCTGCTGGGCATTGACGTGCAGGTCGAATAGACCGGTACGCGAACCGATATGACCGTCCGGGTCATGGACCTGCAACTCTTCCGTCGCCGCGACCATGGTGTTGGGGTATTCCCCCGGCTGGATCTCCCGCCCGCGCTCCAGCAGGCAGACACTTTTCCCGGCACGCGACAGCCGTGACGCCGCGATGCCGCCGCCATAGCCGGAACCGATCACGATGACGTCGTAGCGCTCCTTGATCTCACTGATGGGTGTCGAAATCCGTGTCATGGTTATTTCCTCTCAAGGCTAGGTCGGGCAACTCTGCGGTTGCCGCTGCAGGGGCAGACGGTGATGTCACAGGCGAACGCACCCACGGGCTCCACGTACGAGCCGGTTGTGCACAGGGAGATCGGAGCGCGCCGGCGCCAGGGCAGAGGCTATAGGCGAGCACGCTGATTGCGGGCATGGCGATGAATACGCCGGGGAACCAGGGCACTGGCTCGGGCCACGGCATTGAGGCCGGGGAGTGGCGGTGGGCGGTGGTGCGGTTGGCGACCCATCAAGCGTTCTCCCTGAACCTGATATGGAAGCGAATAACGTGGTGTCCTTGTGGGATGAGTGAAGACTTTGGGCAGGGGGGTGTCAATGAACACCCTTAGAACTGTATGAAATTTGATCTATAGCGCTGCGCGCTATAAGAATCGGGGCCTAGCGACCTTAGCGAACAACTTATCCACAGAGCCACCCACAGCAAATGTGGGCAAGTGGCGGTTTATGCGACGTCGATGGAGGCGGAATCTGAATAAAATCCGTGACTTATTCAGAAACCCCTGTTCAGGCAGGGATTGATCGTTTTTTAACCTTATCTTTGAAAGCCATGTATTTAAAGGCCTGTAGAGGACCGCGAACACCTTATCCACAGAAAGGCCAACAGACTTTGTGTGCAAGTCGGCGATTTATCCAGGGCTCTGTGGAAAACCGCTGAAAGCCGCGAAAACAGAAGGTTTCAGAACGATCAAATGCAGCAAAAGACGTGTTTGTATATTTTTTGATCAAACCTTTGCAAGCCTTATAAAACAAGGCCCACAAGGGATAGCAAACATCTTATCCACAAAAGCGCCAACAGACTTTGTTAACAACTGGCCGCCCGCACGTAATCCTGCAAAGCCCTTATCCACATAAAAACTCGAGTAAAAACCGCCAGTTAGGCTGATCATTTTTCGTACTAAGGGCTACAGGGGTTGATCTGCGTGGGGTGTGGCGATGCACAAACACCTTATCCACAGGCCGGCCCACAGTCTCTGTGGACACTTGGCCGTCCGGCAAAGGTCTGAAGTGTCAAAGGGCAGGAAATGATGCCATCGAACGTCGGGCGACACGCTTTCCACAGCGCGCCCTGTTCTGGCAGTAAAGAGGTATTGGACTGATGCGTTGATGAGGGAGCCCTCGCGGGTACTCCCCCGAAACCTGCAGCGTGCCGTTTTCAGCGCAGCACGCCTTCCTCGATCAACAGCTTGAGAATCGCTTCGGCCCCGGCCTCGGCGCTGACGCCCTTGAGCACCTGCCCGCCGCCGCCACTGGCCTTGGCCGTCGCCGCCTTCATCCGGTCGGCACCGCTCTTGGCCTTGATCACCTTCAGGCGCTTGGGCCGTGGCTTGGCCGGTTGCAGCAGCGCACCGGTGAATAACTCATCCTCCAGCACCTCCACTTCCTCGGCGTGCAACACCCCACGCTGCGCCGGGCCGTAGGCACTTTGCCGTGGCTTGGGCGCGGCGTTATCCACCGTGGCGAGAAACGGCAGACGGACTTTCAGCCGACGCCGCTGCCCACGTGGCAAGGCTTGCAGCACATGGGCGACGCCATTGGCGATGGACTCGACCTGGGCCAGCCCCACCACCAGCGGCCAACCGAGGTTTTCCGCCAGCAGGAACGGCAGCATGCCCGAGCCTTCGCCGGTTTCCGCCTGGCTACCCGTGAGAACAAGCTGGGCCCCGGCATCGCGCAGATAATCGGTCAACACCGGCAGCGCGTCGGCGCCGGCCGGTTGTTCCAGCACCCGCAACTCGTCCAGGCCCATGCCCAGGTAAGCCCGCAGCGCCGGCTCCGAGACATCGCCGGCATGCACCACCTGCAAGTTATCCCCAGCCAGTTGCAAACCCAGTTCCACCGCGCGGGCATCCTGCTCGGCGCGACGGGCGCGGCCGGAGGTGGGGTGGGCACCGATGGACACCAGGCTGATTACATTCGTACTCATGACGTCATCCCTACCTTAAGCCGCATCGCGCTTGGCGCCGTTGCGATATGCCGTCACCGCCGCGATCAGGGCGCGGAAGATCTCGCTGCTCTCGCCGATCACCGACAGGTCGGCACGCTTGATCATGTCGCAACCCGGATCGAGGTTGATCGCCACCACCTTGTCGCAGGCACCGATGCCTTGCAGGTGCTGGATCGCCCCGGAAATCCCCACGGCCACGTAGACCCGCGCGGTGACCCAGGTGCCGCTGGCGCCGACCTGGCGGTCGCGGGCCATGAAGCCGTCGTCCACCGCCACCCGCGAAGCGCCTTCGGTGGCGCCCAGGGCCGCCGCCGTTTCATGGAACAGCGCCCAGTCCTTGACCCCGTTGCCGCCGGAGAAAATGAATTCGGCTTCGGCCATGGGAATCGCCCCCGGGTCCACCGCCACCGCGCCGAGATCCTCGATACGTGGCAGGCTTCGGGCGATGCTTGTGGATAACTCCACGGGCAAGGCTTCGTGACGGGTTTCGCTGACCGGCTCGGCGCATTCGGCGGCGGCCAGGATCAGGCGCGCCAAGGGTCGTGCCAGGTCCTGCAGGCCGGCACCGGCGCGACCGATGCACTCGTCGCCCTTGACCTGCCAGACCCGCGTGGCCGGGCGTTCGCCCAGGCTGGCGGCAAAGCGCCGGCCCAGTTCGCCACCGCCGCTGCGGCTGTCCGGCAGCAACCAGTGACGGGGATTGAACTGGTTATCCACAGCCCGCAGGCCCTGGACCCGCTGTTCCGGTGAGTAACCGCTGAACTCATCGCCGTCGAGCACCAGCAGGCGGTCGACGCCGGCGGTTTCGAAGGTGGATTCCTTGTGCTCGCCAAAGACCACGGCCAGGACCGCGCCGTCCTTGCCCGCCATCTGGTGGGCCAGGCCCAGCAGATCGCGGTCGTGACTGCTCAGGCGACCGCCGACCATGTCCGGCACCACGCTGATATAGAACGCCGGTTGCAGCACCTGGTGCAGCGGCAGTTGTACCTCGACGCTGGCCGAACGCTTGGTCGCGCCGCCCTGCTGGGCGCCGCTGCGATCGATGCGCTTGATGCCGTTGGGGCCGATGAAACCGACGCCATGGACGTTCTTGCGGATCAGACCGTTAGGTCCCATCCAGCTGTGTTGTACCGGTTGCATGGCCGCGTGCAGCGGGTGCAGGCGGTTGCGGGCGATCCACTCGGCGCGCGGGTCGCGGCGGATAATATCGCTCATCAGTGCACCTCCGCAGGTTCACGCTTGGGGGCTGGCTTGCTCGGTGCCGCGTCTTCAAGCAGGGCATCGGCCACCAGTTCGGCCAGGTCCTTGATCAAGGGACGCGGTTCGACCACGCCTTCGAGCATCGCCGTGCATTGCGGGCAACCGACCGCCACCAGTTCGGCGCCGGTTTCGCGGATGTCTTCCATGCGCATGTCGGGAATCCGCTGCTTGCCGGGGATATCGGTGATCGGTGCACCGCCACCGCCGCCGCAGCAACGGGAACGGAAACCGGAACGTTGCATTTCCTTGACCTCGATCCCCAGTGCCCGCAGCACGTCACGCGGCGCTTCATACTCGCCGTTGTAGCGGCCCAGGTAGCACGGATCGTGATAGGTCACGCTGTTGCCCTTGTGCTCACCGAGATTCAAGGCACCGGCGCCGATCAGTTCGGCCATGTAGGTGCTGTGATGCTGCACCAGGTAGTTGCCGCCGAAGGCACCGTATTCATTCTTCAGTACATGGAAACTGTGAGGATCGCAGGTGACGATGCGCTTGAAGCTGTATTTGGCCAGGGTCTGGATATTGCGTTTGGCCAACAGCTGGAAGGTCGCCTCGTCGCCCAGGCGCCGGGCCACGTCACCGCTGTCGCGCTCTTCCAGGCCGAGCACCGCGAAGTCGACCTTGGCCGCCTTCAGCACTTTGACGAAGGCGCGCAAGGTGCGCTGGTTGCGCATGTCGAAGGCGCCGTCGCCGACCCAGAACAGCACGTCGGTGGTTTTCTTCTCGCCGAGCACGCTGAGGTTCAGGTCCGCCGCCCAGTTCATCCGCCCGCCCGGGGCGAAACCGCCGGGGTTGTCGGTGGCGATCAGGTTTTCCAGGACTTCGGCGCCCTTGTTCGGCGTGGCGCCTTTTTCCAGGGTCAGGTGACGACGCATGTCGACGATGGCATCGACGTGCTCGATCATCATCGGGCATTCCTCGACGCAGGCGCGGCAGGTGGTGCAGGACCACAGGGTCTCGGCGTCCACCAGGCCGTTGACGATCGGTTGGTGCGGGTTGCCCGAATGCTCGCCGATGGCTTTTCCAGGGTATGGACTGCCGGCGAAGTTCGCGTCAGTACCGCCCGCCAGACCGACCACCATGTCCTGGATCAGTTTTTTCGGGTTCAACGGCTGGCCGGCGGCGAACGCCGGGCAGGCGGCTTCACATTTACCGCACTGCACGCAGGCGTCGAAGCCCAGCAGTTGGTTCCAGGTGAAGTCCTTGGGTTTCTCCACGCCCAGCGGCGCTTTCGGGTCGCTCAGGTCCAGCGGCTTGAGGCCGGTGGAACGGCCGCCGCCGAAGCGTTCGGCACGGCGGTGCCAGGCCAGGTGCAGGGCACCGGCGAAGGCGTGCTTCATCGGGCCGCCCCAGGTCATGCCGAGGAATAGCTCGGACACGCCCCACAGCACACCGATGCCGAAGATCACCGCCAGTACCCAGCCGCCGAAGTCTTCCGGAAGGATGCCGGCCACCGGCAGGGTCACCAGGAAGAACGACGCCGAGAAGGCCAGCAGGCTTTTCGGCAGGCGCATCCACGGGCCTTTCGACAGACGGCTCGGCGGGTTGCGGCGGCGCAGATAGACAAAGATCGCACCGACAAACATCACCGCCGACATCAGCAGCAAGGCATAGCCGAGGATCTGGTTATGCAGGCCGAAACCGTGCACCAGGATCGCCAGCACGATCGACGCCACCGCGCCGCCGGCCGTGGCGACGTGGGTGTTGGCGATGTATTTGTCCCGCGCCACTACATGGTGCAGGTCGACCATATAGCGCTTGGGCATGGCGAAAAGGCCGCCGAGCAGATCGACTTTCGAGGGTCGACCGCGACGCCACATGGCGATCCGCCGCAGCGCGCCGAGGACGCCAAGGCCCAGGGCGGCAAACAGCAGGATGGGAAGAAGGGTGTTCAACATGGTGCAGCTCCCAAAGACCTCGGGGCTCGGCAGGAGCCGGTCGGCTGGCGATTCAGGCAACGCGGTGCATCAGTCAACCCGCGTTATCGTTCATCGCCGGCAAGCCGGCTCCCACAGGAGGGTGGCTTAGAAATCCTTGCACAGACGCAACGCGTCATAGATCGCCGCGTGCGTGTTGCGCTGGGCCACGCAGTCGCCGATGCGGAACAGCAGGTAGCCGTCACCGGGTTGGCTCAGGCACGGCTGCGGCTTGATCGCGAACAGGGCTTCGACATCGATCTGGCCCTTGTTGCGCGAACCTTCCTTGAGCCCGTAGTAGATTTCCTCGTCCGGACGCACGCCGTTCTCCACCACCACCTGGTCCACCACCCGCTCCTCCTTGGCGCCGGTGTATTCGTTCTCCAGCACTGCCACCAGCTTGTCGCCCTCGCGATAGACCTTCTCCAGCATCATGTCGCCGGTCATGATCACTTCTTTCGGGTACATGCTGCGGTAGTAGGTCGGGAACGACGTACCGCCAATCGCCACGCCCGGTTTGATATCGTCGGTGACGATTTCCACCTGGCTGCCCTTGTCGGCGAGGAAGTCGGCCACCGACATACCGGTGAACTCGCAGATGGTGTCGTAGACCAGTACGTTCTTGCCCGGTGCGACCTTGCCGTCCAGCACGTCCCAACTGCTGACCACCAGCCCTTCAGCGGCGCCCCAGTGTTCGTTCTGCTCCAGATTCGGATGCCCGCCGACGGCCAGCACCACGATGTCCGGGCGCAGGTCGAGAATGGTCGCGGCATCGGCGGCGGTGCCCAGGCGCAGGTCGACCTTCAGGCGCGCCAGCTCCAGCTGGAACCAGCGGGTGATACCGGCGATCTGGTCACGCTGCGGCGCCTTCGAGGCCGTGGTGATCTGCCCGCCGATGGCGTCTTTCTTCTCGAACAGGGTCACATCGTGCCCGCGTTCAGCGGCCACGCGCGCGGCCTCCATCCCGGCAGGACCGGCACCGACGATCACCACCTTGCGCTTGGGCCCGGTGGATTTCTCGATGATGTGCGGCACGCCCATGTATTCACGGGAAGTCGCGGCGTTCTGGATGCACAGCACATCCAGGCCCTGGTACTGCCGGTCGATGCAGTAGTTGGCGCCGACGCATTGCTTGATCTGGTCGACCTGGCCCATCTTGATCTTGGCGATCAGGTGCGGGTCGGCGATATGCGCGCGGGTCATGCCGACCATGTCGACATAGCCGCCTTCGAGGATACGGGTGGCCTGGTTCGGGTCCTTGATGTTCTGCGCGTGCAGCACCGGAACCTTGACCACTTCCTTGATCCCGGCCGCCAGGTGCAGGAACGGCTCCGGCGGGAAGCTCATGTTCGGGATCACGTTGGCCAGGGTGTTGTGGGTGTCGCAGCCCGAACCGACCACGCCGATGAAGTCGAGCATGCCGGTGTCGTCGTAATACTTGGCGATCTGCTTCATGTCCTCGTGGGACAGGCCGTCCGGGTGGAATTCGTCACCGCAGATGCGCATGCCGACGCAGAAATCGTCGCCGACTTCCTTGCGCACGGCCTTGAGCACTTCCAGGCCGAACTTCATCCGGCCTTCGAAGGTGCCGCCCCATTCGTCGGTCCGCTTGTTGACCCGCGGGCTCCAGAACTGGTCGATCATGTGCTGGTGCACGGCGGACAGCTCGACGCCGTCCAGGCCGCCGGCCTTGGCCCGGCGCGCGGCCTGGGCATAGTTGCCAATCACCCGCCAGATCTCTTCCGGCTCGATGGTCTTGCAGGTGGCACGGTGCACCGGCTCACGCACGCCCGAAGGCGACATCAGGGTCGGCCAGTTGAAACCGTCCCAACGCGAGCGACGGCCCATGTGGGTAATCTGGATCATGATCTTGGCGCCATGCTTGTGCATGGCGTCGGCCAGGTTCTGGAAGTGCGGAATGATGCGATCGGTGGACAGGTTCACCGAGCTCCACCACTCCTGCGGGCTGTCGATGGCCACCACGGACGAGCCACCGCAGATCGCCAGGCCGATGCCGCCCTTGGCTTTCTCTTCGTAATACTTCACATAGCGCTCGGTGGTCATCCCGCCGTCGGTGGCATACACCTCGGCGTGGGCGGTACTGAGCACGCGGTTGCGGATGGTCAGCTTGCCGATCTGGATCGGCTGGAACATTGCTTCGAAAGCCATGGTGCGATCCTCGACTTACAACGGCTTGACAGTAAACAGGCCATCGTCGTGACCTTCTTCGGAACCACCGTAGACCTGCTCGGCCACGGTGCGGATCGCGCTGCCGCGCGCGGCCAGGATCTGGTCCATGGCGCCGGCGAACCAGCCGGTGAACATGTAGTCGACCTTGCGCCCGACCTTGCCGTAGACGTAGACGAACGCCGAGTGTTCGAGCTTGACGCTGGCAGTGCCCTTGTCGAGGTCGATGTCCTGGATCTTGAACAGGCCCCAGCCGCGTTGCGACAGGCGCTTCATGTAGTGTTCGAACACCGCGACGCCTTCCAGGCCATGGCATTCGGCTTCTTTTTCACACCAGTGCCAGGCGGACTTGTAGCCGGCCTTGTAGAGGATCTCGGCGTAGGCCTCGGCCCCCAGGACTTCTTCGATGCCCATGTGGTTGTTGACGAAGAAGTGCCGCGGCACGTAGAGCATCGGCAGGGCGTCGGAGGTCCAGACACCGGTTTCGCTGTCGACTTCGATAGGCAGTTGCGGGGCGATTTTAGCCATGGGTAACACTCCAGAATTCGTTGATCGCGGCTGGCCGCTTACGCCCTGCGCGACCGGCGCGCAGGGTGTGTTGTCAGTTGGGAAAAGACCGCGGCGTTATTCGCCCCAGACGTCCTTGAGGACGTTGACCCAGTTTTCGCCCATGATCTTGCGCACCACGCGCTCGCTGTGACCGCGCTTGAGCAGGGTCTCGGTGAGGTTGGGGAACTCGCCCACGGTGCGGATGCCCAGCGGGTTGATAATCTTGCCGAAACTGGTCAGGCGACGGGCGTAGCCCTTGTCGTGGGTCAGGTATTCGAAGAAGTCCTGGCCATGGCCCTGGGTGAAGTCGGTGCCGATGCCGATGGCGTCTTCGCCGACGATGTTCATGGTGTATTCGATGGCTTCGGCGTAGTCGTCGATGGTCGAATCGATGCCCTTGGCGAGGAACGGCGCGAACATGGTCACACCGACGAAACCGCCGTGGTCGGCAATGAATTTCAACTCTTCATCGGACTTGTTGCGCGGGTGCTCCTTGAGCCCCGACGGCAGGCAATGGGAGTAGCAGACCGGCTTTTTCGATTCGAGGATGACTTCCTCGGAGGTCTTGGAACCGACGTGGGACAGGTCGCACATCACCCCGACCCGGTTCATTTCGGCGACGATCTCGCGACCGAAGCCCGACAGGCCGCCGTCACGCTCGTAGCAACCGGTGCCCACCAGGTTCTGGGTGTTGTAGCACATCTGCACAATGCCGACGCCCAGTTGCTTGAAGATCTCGACATAGCCGATCTGGTCTTCGAAGGCGTGGGCATTCTGGAAGCCGAACAGGATACCGGTCTTGCCCAGTTCCTTGGCCTTGCGAATGTCGGCGGTGGTGCGCACCGGCATGACCAGGTCGCTGTTCTCGCGGATCAGCTTCTGGCTCGAGGCGATGCTGTTGATGGTGGCCTGGAAGCCTTCCCACACCGACACGGTGCAGTTGGCGGCGGTCAGCCCGCCTTTGCGCATGTCCTCGAACAGTTCGCGGTTCCACTTGGCAATGATCAGCCCGTCGATAACGATGCTGTCGGCGTGCAGTTCGGCTGGGCTCATCAGGCTGTCCCCTATTGGCGATTCACGCGCCGAATCGTCTGCCGGCGCTTTGGGATCAGCATATGCCCAGGGGGCCACGGAGCCGGGTGCAAAAACGACAGGGGAATTGCCGAAAGCGTCAATCCGCGACAAAGGGACGCCGCTGCGCAGATTTCCGGGTCGTAGCTTTAAGTACTTGTCCATGTACGACTATTCTTTGACGCGGGCTTGAGACAGAATTGCCCTCCATCGCTTTGCCACCTCTATTTATCAAGGATCGGGACGCCGCAATGAAATCGATTTTCCTGGCTTTGGCGCTTGTCAGCCTGGGTGCCCACGCGGCTGAAGACACGGGCACCTCGCCCTGCGACGCGGTCGAAAACGACCAGCAGACCCTGGAGTGCGCCACCTACAGCAAGAACACCGCCGAGCAGTTGCTCAAGGAAAACTTCGACGCGCTGCTGGACCGGGTCAAGACGCAATATGCCAATGACAAGGCGCAACTGGCCGACATCACCGGCAAGCTGCAGACCGCCCAGCAGCTCTGGACCAAGTCGCGGGATGCCGATTGCGCTATCGCGCCGTTGCCGGCCAAGCCCGGGAGCAAGGCGTTCACCATCGACCAGTACGACTGTATCGCGAGCAAGAGCGACGAACGGTCGGAATTTCTCGAGTCGATTGCCCAGGAATAATCCGGGGCGGCTGTCTACACTGGGGCAAATCCCGTCCTGAGTCGGCTGTACAGGCGAGGCGTTGACGATCTTCACAGGATTTTCGCATGCACTCACTTTCAGCCATTCCGTGGTACGCCCTGGCGATTTTCGTCGCCATTGTGCTGTTCATCGAAATCGGTCGCCGGATCGGTGCCCGGCACCTGGCCCTCGATCCCGAGGGCGCGCGGACCGGGACCGGTGCCATCGAGGGCGCGGTCTTCGGCCTGTTGGCGTTGTTGATCGCCTTTACCTTTTCCGGTGCGGCCACCCGGCTGGACACCCGTCGCAACCTGATCGTCGAAGAAACCAACGCCATGGGCACCGCCTGGTTGCGCCTGGACCTGCTGCCGCCGGCCAGCCAACCGGCCTTGCGCCAGGCGTTTCGCGATTATGTGGATGCACGCATTGCCTATTATCGCGACCTGAGCGAACTCGACCCCACCAACCAGGACAGCCAGCGGGCCAACGCCCTGCAGGCGGACATCTGGAAACAGGCGATCGCCGCGCTGCCACAGATGCCGACACCGGCGCTGGGCTCGAATGTGCTGCAGGCCCTCAACCAGATGATCGACATCACCACCACCCGCGCCGTGGCGCAGCAAACTCATCCGCCGCTGATCATCTACCTGATGCTGATCGCCCTGACCCAGGTCAGTGCCCTGTTCATCGGCTACGGGATGGCCGGCACGGCCACGCGCAACTGGCTGCACAGCCTGGGTTATGCGCTGGTGATGGTCTGCGTGCTGTATGTGATCCTGGATTTCGAGTTTCCCCGGATCGGCCTTATCCGCGTCGACTACTTCGACCAGATCATGCTGGACCTGCGCAAAAGCATGGACTGAGCGCCTGCGCAGGTGCCAGACAGCGACTAGACTGGGGCGTGAACTCACTCATTCAAAAGGAACTTGAATGTACGCTCCCCGAGAAACCGAACAGGACTACCTCTTTACCCGAGGCGTCCTGCTGCTTTTCCTGATTATCCTGGCCTTTGGCATGGCGGCGCTGTCCAAGAGCGGCGGGCTGCTGTATGCCGCCATCCAGGCGGCGCCACGGGAAGTGACCGGCACCATCACGCAGGTCATCGCCACCCGCAAATCGGCCTCCCCGGCGGATATCCAGTACGCCTTCGACTACGAAGCGGGCAACCGCGGCCAGGGGACCCACTCGCTGAACGCGATGGTGGCGAACCCGACGTACCGGATCGGCGATCCGGTGCAGATCGTCTATTCCGACTGGTTTCCGAACTTTCACAGCCTGAAATCCGAATTCAGCTTCAAACGCGCGGATTTCTACATTTTCAGCGCCAGTTTGAGCCTGATCGTGCTGTGCGTCTGCCTGCTGTGCTGGAATTACAGGCAGATGGCCAGGTTTCGTGAGGAGGGCGTCTATTACTGAACGGCCCCTGAATAGCTTGGCCTGCCTACGTAACATCCGGACAACGTTCACGCGTTGTCCCGTGGAAAGATATAAGTAAGTATTCGCAATTCTTATAAAAGACTTATATCTCTCTATGAATACGGCTAACGTATGAGAGTTGGTCTCTACGGCTCAAGAAACGCGATGAACGTACCTACTGAAATCCAGATCATCAACGGTGCCGACGGGCGGCCGGCGTTCGTCGTCATCCCCTATGCGCAATACGTGGCGCAGCAGACAGAAGCCGATTTGATTCCCCATGAGGTGGTCAGCCGTATCGTCGACGGCGCAACCCCCATTCGCGCCTGGCGTGAACATCTGGACCTGACGCAGGACGAAGTGGCCAAGCGCCTGGGCATTTCCCAGCCGGCCTATGCCCAGCAGGAATCCGTGAACAAACCCCGCAAGGCGACCCGCGAGAAAATTGCCGCGGCCTTCGGCATCAAGGCCGACCAACTGGAACTCTAGCCCTCCCCTTTTTCCCAAGGACTCCAATGACCCTCTGCGGCATCGAAATCAAAGGCAGCGAAGCCATCTTCGCCATCGCCACCTTGCAGGACAGCGCCCTCGCCCACGTGGTCGTCAGCACCAAGAAAATCGCCCTGGACGAGGATGACGAAGCCACCAATGTCAAAACCTTCGCCGCCCAGGTCAAGGCGTTCGTCGAGGACGCCGGCATCGAACGGATTGCCATCAAGAAACGCAGCAAGAAAGGCGAATTCGCCGGTGGGCCGACCACCTTCAAGATCGAAGGGGTTTTCCAGTTGCTGGAGAACTGCGAGGTGACGCTGCTGTCACCCCAGACCATCAACGCGCAGAACAAGAAGTTCGACTTCACCCTGCCGGCCACACTGAACAAGTATCAGCATGAAGCCTACAAGACGGCCTGCGCGGCACTGATGAAAAAATAAGCCGGTTACGCCTTGATCCCGCGTCGATCCTCCCGCGGGCACTGGGCAAACCGCGCCCGGTAGCTGCGGGTGAAATACGACGGCGATTCGAACCCGCTGGCGATGCTCACCTCCAGCACGCTCATGTCCGTCTGGCGCAGCAACTGCCGCGCCTTCTCCAGCCGCAAACCCAGGTAGAAATTGCTCGGTGTGTCCTTCAGGTAAAGACGAAACAGGCGCTCCAGCCGCCGCCGGGTGACCTTGATCGATTCCGCCAGCTCCAGCGTGCTCAACGGCGGCTCCATGTGCTGCTCCATCTCACCGACCACATGCACCAGCTTCTTGTTACTGATGCCATAACGCGTGGCGATCTGCATGCGCTGGTGGTCCTTGCGTGGGCGGATGCGCCCCAGCACGAACTGCTCGGAGACCTGGATCGCCAGTTCCGGGCCGTGGGCCTGGCCGATCAGGTCGAGCATCATGTCGATGGACGCGGTGCCGCCGGCACAGGTGATCCTCCGACGGTCGATCTCGAACAGCTCCTGGGTCACTTCCAGCTGTGGATAAGATTCCTTGAAAGCCTCCAGCGCTTCCCAGTGCAGGGTCACCCGATGCCCTTCCAGCAGACCGGCCTCGGCCAGCACCACGCTGCCGGTGTCGATACCACCGAGGGTCACACCTTCATGATCCAGGCGCCGCAACCAGTGCGCCAACGTCGGGGTGGCAAACTTCAGAGGTTCGAATCCGGCCACCACCAATAGCGTCGCGCCCTTCTTCAACGGCTCCAGCGCCGCATCGGCGTTGACCGACATGCCGTTGCTCGCCAGCACCGCCCCGCCGTCCGCGCTCAATACATGCCAGCGATACAGCTCGCCACGAAAGCGGTTGGCCACCCGCAGCGGCTCGATCGCCGAGATAAAGCCCATCGCCGAAAACCCCGGCATCAACAAGAAATAGAAATCCTGGGACATGGAACGCGCTCGCAAGACGGGTAGCGTTCCCGACGTGATACGCCAGTTGCGAGACGGCCACAAGAGCACAGGTCGCTGCTGTGCAAGAGTCGGTCGCCGCTGTGCGTTTTCAGCAAGGCCAGGCTGCGTAACTTGGCGTCACCGGGGCACAAAGACGCCGGAACCGACAATAACGACCTGCCGAGGAAACCATCATGAAACGACTGATCAGCCGCTGTGCGCTCGCACTCACCGGTACCGCGCTCCTGAGCACCGGGGTCATGGCCGCGGAGCAAGCCTCCTGCCAGAACGTTCGCCTCGGTGTGGTCAACTGGACCGACGTCATCGCCACCAGCGCCATGACCCAGGTGCTGCTCGACGGCCTCGGCTACCAGGTCAAGCAGACCAGCGCGTCCCAGCAGATCATCTTCGCCGGCATCCGTGACCAGCGCCTGGACATGTTCCTCGGCTACTGGAACCCGCTGATGACCCAGACCATCACCCCGTTCGTCGACGCCAAGCAGGTCAAGGTCCTGGCCGAACCGAGCCTCAAGGACGCCCGCGCGACCCTGGCCGTGCCCACCTACCTGGCCGACAAGGGCCTGAAGACCTTCGCCGACATCGCCAAGTTCGAGAAAGAGCTGGGCGGCAAAATCTACGGTATCGAACCCGGTTCGGGCGCCAATACCCAGATCAAGGAAATGATCGCCAAGAACCAGTTCGGCCTGGGCAAGTTCCAGCTGGTGGAATCCAGCGAGGCCGGCATGCTCTCGGCGGTGGATCGTGCCGTGCGCCGTAAGGAAGCCGTGGTGTTCTTCGGCTGGGCGCCGCACCCGATGAACGTCAACGTGCAGATGACCTATCTCACCGGTAGCGAAAACGCGTTGGGGCCGAACGAAGGCATGGCCACCGTCTGGACCGTCACCGCGCCGACCTACGCCGAACAATGCCCGAACGTGAACAAGCTACTGAGCAACCTGACCTTCAGCGCCGCCGACGAGAGCCGCATGATGCAACCGCTGCTCGACCACAAGGACGCCCTCGAGTCGGCCAAGCAGTGGCTCAAGGATCACCCGCAAGACAAGGCCCGCTGGCTGGAAGGCGTCACCACCTTCGATGGCAAGCCAGCCGCTGAAAACCTGCAATTGACCAGCAAATAACCACCGAAAATCGCACCCGCAGCCCCCGACGGCTGCGGTGTGAACCACCACGCCTGCAAGGAAACCGCACCATGAACCACGACGTCATCATCACCTGCGCACTCACCGGTGCTGGCGACACGACCGGCAAAAGCCCTCACGTTCCGGTCACGCCCAAACAGATCGCGGCGGCTGCCGTGGAAGCGGCCAAGGCCGGCGCCACCGTGGTGCATTGCCACGTACGCAACCCCGAGACCGGCAAATTCAGCCGCGACGTGGCGCTCTATCGCGAAGTGATGGAGCGTATCCGCGAAGCGGACGTGGACATCATCGTCAACCTCACCGCCGGCATGGGCGGCGACCTGGAAATCGGCGCCGGCGAGAACCCGATGGAGTTCGGCCCGAACACCGACCTGGTGGGCCCATTGACCCGCTTGGCCCATGTCGAGGCGCTGCTGCCGGAAATCTGCACCCTGGACTGCGGCACCCTGAATTTCGGCGACGGCGACACCATCTACGTTTCCACTCCGGCGCAACTGCGGGCCGGTGCCAAGCGCATTCAAGAGCTGGGCGTGAAGGCCGAGCTGGAAATCTTCGACACCGGCCACCTGTGGTTCGCCAAGCAGATGATGAAGGAAGGCCTGCTGGACGATCCGTTGTTCCAGCTGTGCCTGGGCATCCCATGGGGCGCGCCGGCGGACACCACCACCATGAAGGCCATGGTTGACAACCTGCCGGCGGGCGCAGTGTGGGCCGGTTTCGGTATCGGTCGCATGCAGATGCCGATGGCGGCGCAAGCGGTGCTGCTGGGCGGCAACGTGCGGGTCGGCCTGGAAGACAACCTGTGGCTGGACAAGGGCGTGCTGGCGACCAACGGCCAGTTGGTCGAACGCGCCACGGAAATCCTCAGTCGCCTGGGCGCCCGCGTCCTGACCCCGGCCGAAGGGCGGGTGAAGATGGGCCTGACCAAGCGCGGCTGACCCCGCGCGTTGTAGGAGCCGGCTTGCTGGCGATGAGGCCGGTACATCCACCACCTTGTCTGCGCGGCAAACATCGCCATCGCCAGCAAGCCGGCTCCCACAGTTTTGCGTCATGACACACGAATTTTTCAGCACCTGTAGGAGCAAGCTTGCTCGCGATTGGCCGGCCCGGACAGCTCATATGCGTCGGATGTGCCCTCTTTTGCGAACACGCCCGCTCCTGCAGGAACACACCAGAACCTGTAGGAATCCGCCATGAGTTTTATCACCGAAATCAAAACCTTCGCCGCCCTGGGCAGCGGTGTCATCGGCAGCGGCTGGGTCTCCCGCGCTCTTGCCCATGGCCTCGACGTCATCGCCTGGGACCCGGCGCCCGGCGCCGAAGCGGCCCTGCGCAAGCGCGTCGCCAATGCCTGGGGTGCCCTGGAGAAACAGGGCCTGGCCCCCGGCGCCTCGCAGGACCGCCTGCGCTTTGTCGCCACCATCGAAGAATGCGTGAAAGACGCTGACTTCATCCAGGAAAGCGCTCCGGAACGCCTGGAGCTGAAACTCGAACTGCACGGCAAGATCAGCGCCGCGGCCAAGCCCAATGCCCTGATCGGCTCCAGCACCTCGGGCCTGTTGCCCAGTGAGTTCTACGAAAGCGCCACCCACCCGGAGCGCTGCGTGGTCGGTCACCCGTTCAACCCGGTATACCTGCTGCCGCTGGTGGAAGTGGTCGGCGGCAAGAAAACCGCGCCGGAGGCCGTGCAGGCGGCGATGAAGGTTTATGAATCCCTTGGCATGCGCCCGCTGCACGTACGCAAGGAAGTCCCGGGCTTTAACGCCGACCGTCTGCTCGAAGCGCTGTGGCGCGAGGCCCTGCACCTGGTCAACGACGGCGTCGCCACCACTGGCGAAATCGACGATGCGATCCGCTTTGGCGCTGGCCTGCGCTGGTCGTTCATGGGCACCTTCCTGACCTACACCCTGGCCGGTGGCGATGCCGGTATGCGCCACTTCATGGCCCAGTTCGGCCCGGCGTTGCAGTTGCCGTGGACCTACCTGCCGGCCCCGGAGCTGACCGACAAGCTGATCGACGATGTGGTGGACGGCACCAGCGACCAGTTGGGCAAACACAGCATCTCGGCCCTGGAACGCTATCGCGACGACTGCCTGCTGGCGGTGCTGGAGGCGGTGAAAACCACCAAGGCCAAGCATGGCATGAGCTTCAGCGAGTAAATGGGCGGCCCTTCCGAGGGCAGGCCTTGATGCCGATCAATCAGACCTGAAATACGAACCTTGTAGGAGCCGGCTTGCCGGCGATGAGGCCCGTGAGCCTTGCATCGCTTGATCGGCCGCTATCGCCAGCAAGCCGGCTCCTACACAGGTAAGCCCCATTTCCAGTGGACCGCCGACATGCCCACCCTCACCACCTACACCACCGAAGTCATCCCTGACTGGGTCGACTACAACGGCCATCTGCGCGATGCCTTCTACCTGCTGATCTTCAGCTACGCCACCGACGCACTGATGCAGCGCCTGGGCATGGACAGCGACAACCGCGAAGCCACCGGCAGCTCCCTGTTCACCCTCGAACTGCACCTCAACTACCTGCACGAGGTGAAGCTCGGCGCCCAGGTCGAAGTGCGCACCCAGATCATCGGCCACGACGCCAAGCGCCTGCACCTCTATCACAGCCTGCACCTGGTGGGCGGCGACAAGGAGCTGTCCGGCAACGAACAGATGCTGCTCCACGTCGACCTCGCCGGCCCGCGTTCGGCGCCCTTCACCGACGCCGTGCTGGAAAAGCTGCACGCTATCATCGAAGACCAGCGCGACCTGCCGCCCCCGGAATACATCGGTCGTGTGATTGGATTGCCCGCGAAAAAATAAGAATCCACCGAAAAGGAGCTCACCGTGAACACCGCCGCCGCTTTTGCCGATTTCCGCAGTTACCCGCTGATCAGCGCCCTGACCGCTGCGCATCCATTGGCGGATCGCATCGTGGTGTATTGGGCGGACGGGCGCATCAGCCCGTACCATCACGTGTGGCTACGGGACAACTGCCCGTGCCCGCAGTGCGTGTACACGGTGACCCGGGAACAGGTGCTGGAAATCGTCGACGTGCCCGAGGACCTGGCCCCGGCCACCCTCCGCATCGACGACGGTGGCTGCCTGTGCATCGACTGGCAGGACGGCCACGCCAGCCGCTTCGACCCGGGCTGGTTGCGGGCCCATGCCTATGACGACGAGACCCGCGCCGAGCGCCAGGCCGGCAAGCCGAAAAGCCGGCTGTGGGACAGTAGCCTGAGCTTGCCGGTGTTCGAGTTCGCCGCCCTCAAGGAAGACCCGAAAGCCTTGCTGCAATGGTTAGTGGCGCTGCGCGATACCGGTCTGACCCAGGTGCGCGGCGTACCCACCGAGCCCGGTTCGCTGGCCGAGGTGGCTCGGCTGATCTCGTTTATCCGCCCGACCAACTTCGGCGTGCTGTTCAACGTGCAATCCAAGGCCGATGCCGACAGCAACGCCTACACCGCCTTCAACCTGCCATTGCACAGCGACCTGCCGACCCGCGAGCTGCAACCGGGCCTGCAATTCCTGCATTGCCTGGTGAATGACGCCGAGGGCGGCGAGAGCATTTTCGTCGATGGCTTTGCCATTGCCGACGCGCTGCGCCGGGAAGATCCGGCGGCGTTTCGCGCCCTGAGCGAGATCCCCGTGGAGTTTCGCAACAAGGACCGGAACAGCGACTACCGCTGCCTGGCGCCGGTCATTGCGCTGGACAGCAGCGGGCAGGTCAGCGAGATCCGCATGGCCAACTTCCTGCGCGGCCCGTTCGAAGCGTCGGTGGAGCAGATGCCGGTGCTGTACGGCGCCTATCGGCGCTTTATCGCCATGACCCGCGAAGCGCGCTTCCGCGTGATGCAGCGGCTCAACCCGGGCGAACTGTGGTGCTTCGACAACCGCCGCACCCTGCACGCGCGCAATGCCTTCGACCCGGCTACCGGGACCCGGCATTTCCAGGGCTGCTATATCGACCGGGATGAATTGTTGTCGCGGATATTGGTCTTGCAGCGCTGAAATTGACGCTGCCTGATCCGGCCTCTTCGGGGCAAAAAAAACCCCGATCAAGCCGTGACAGGATCGGGGTGAGAGAGTGTCCGCAGAAGACCCGAACCGAGGGTGACCAAACCGTCGATAAGTCTGCTGGTACCCAGTGTGCCCGCTTGCCCTACCCGCGAGTTAGCCGAAAACGACCTGTTCATAGGTATCAGAGCCACTCGGCCAATCGGCTCTTGCCGACGCCACACAGGGCTACCAGAATCGAAACACGATCATATCGGAACAAGGACCAGCGCCATGATGTACGCGGATTTGATTGACCAGGAAGACCTGTTGGGCCAGCTCAAATCCCTCGGCCTGCAAGTGCCGAGCGGTGCCACCGCCGAGCAGGCCTGCGAGTGTGCGGTACGCGGCCTCGACGACGCCCGGGCCTATGAACTGCGCAAGATGGTCAAGGAGATGTACACCAGCAGCGCGACGATTCTGCCAGCGGTGCGCCAGGCCATCGACAAGCAGTTGTTGCCGGCGTTGGCGCTGTATCAGCAGAGCCGCCCGGCCTGATTCAGGAACCGCTGGCAGGAGATTGAAAACGCCGGATAACCCCTGTAGGAGCCGGCTTGCCGGCGATGGCGGCCGGTCAGTCGATGCAAGACTCACTGGCCTCATCGCCAGCAAGCCGGCTCCTACAAGTACGGTGTTTCACCGCAGAATACCGTCAAGCCCAGCCTCTGTAGGGCCGGGCTGCAAGACGACTCGGTCAGAGCCTCACACTGGCAAACGTCGACTCATTGCGCGCCTGGCTCAACGCCGACATCGGCCCGGACAACGGCGCCAATACCAGCGCCTGCGGAATCGGCATCATCGCCACCTGCTGGGTGGTGTTGGAGCCGACGCGCTCGTCACGTGGCGGAATACCGAAGTACTCGCGGTAGCACTTGGAGAAGTGCGGCGTGGAGACAAAACCACACACCGACGCCACCTCGATGATCGACATCGGCGTCTGCTTGAGCAACTGCCGCGCCCGAATCAGCCGCAGCTTCAGGTAATAACGCGACGGCGAGCAGTGCAGGTACTTCTGGAACAACCGCTCCAGCTGCCGACGGGACACGGAAACATACACCGCCAGTTCGTCCAGATCGATCGGCTCTTCCAGGTTGGCTTCCATCAGCGCAACGATTTCCTGCAGCTTCGGCTGGTTGGTACCCAGCATGTGCTTGAGCGGCACGCGCTGGTGATCCTGTTCGTTGCGGATACGCTCGTAGACGAACATCTCCGAGATCGCCGCCGACAACTCACGCCCATGATCACGGCTGATCAGGTGCAGCATCATGTCCAGCGGCGCGGTGCCGCCGGAGCTGGTGAAACGGTTACGGTCGAGGGTGAACAGGCGGGTGCTCATGGCCACTCGCGGGAAAGCTTCCTGCATCGCGGCCAGACACTCCCAGTGCACGCTGCAGTCGAAGCCGTCGAGCAAGCCGGCGCAGGCCAGGGCCCAGCTGCCGGTGCACACGGCGCCGAGGCGACGGGACTGACGGGCCTGGCTCTGCAACCAGGACACGTGCTCACGGGTCACGGTGCGTTGAATACCGATGCCGCCGCAGACAATCACAGTGTCCATGGCCGGGGCTTTGTGCATGGAGGCGTCGGGGGTGATCTGCAGGCCGTCGCTGGCCCAGACCTGTCCACCATCAACGCTCAGGGTCGTCCAGCGATACAGCTCGCGGCCGGACAATTGGTTGGCCATCCGTAGCGGTTCTACAGCGGAAGCCAGAGAAATGAGCGTGAAATTATCCAGCAGCAGGAAGCCGATGGATTGAGGCGCACGGTTCTGGGGTTGAGCACCGGACTGGAACGACGTCATCGCGATATCTCCTCACACAAAGCAGGTGATGGCCTCAGGCGGAGGCTCTTGTTATGGCCCTCATTCTCTTGCGGAGAGGGGCTTTGTAATGACAGAGCAATTGCCATGCCGAAAATTGAATGGGTATTCAATAACTCCTGAAAACGACGTCGCGATGCGTCTATATAGCCCTTGCCAGGAGTGCGGGTTATAAGCCCGGGAAATGTCTGTAAGCGACATGCCCAGGCGGCGTGGGCACTTCGGTAGCACTTGTGTGCCCGGCGCCGGGAAGCGCCGGAATAGAGTGTCACCGCAAGCACGGGTGACCGGCGGTCACAGGCTCAAAGAGGAGTGTTGCGAAGGGCTATCAGTTACCTGTTTGCGACGCGCCAAAAGGTGGCGCATCCCAGGGTGAATGTTCGATTTGTGCACAGCCTTGGCGTGGGCCCGGCCTCAGCACTCCACCGCACTGACCGCCAACCCACCGCGCGATGTCTCTTTATATTTGTCATGCATGTCGGCCCCGGTATCGCGCATGGTGCGGATCACCCGGTCCAGCGAAATGAAATGCTGGCCGTCGCCGCGCAAGGCCATCTGCGCCGCGTTGATCGCCTTGACCGCGGCAATCGCGTTGCGCTCGATACACGGCACCTGCACCAGCCCGCCCACGGGATCGCAGGTCAGCCCCAGGTTGTGTTCCAAGCCGATTTCCGCCGCGTTGCACAACTGCTCCGGCGTCGCCCCGAGCACCTGCGCCAAGCCCGCCGCCGCCATGGCGCAGGCCGAGCCCACTTCACCCTGGCAACCGACCTCGGCCCCCGAGATCGATGCGTTCTTCTTGCACAGAATCCCCACCGCCGCCGCCGCGAGGAAATAGTCGACGACATTGGCGTCGGTGACCGCCTCGCTGAACTTCATGAAGTAGTGCAGCACCGCCGGGATAATGCCCGCCGCGCCGTTGGTCGGTGCCGTGACCATGCGCCCGCCCGCCGCGTTCTCTTCGTTGACCGCCAGGGCGAACAGGTTCACCCACTCCATGGCGCTCAGGGTCGAACCGATGACGTTGGGCTTGTTCAGTTCCTGCAGGCTGCGGTGCAGCTTGGCCGCGCGCCGGCGCACATTCAGGCCACCGGGCAGGATGCCTTCGTGCTTGAGGCCATGCTCGACGCAATCCTGCATGGCCCGCCAGAGCTTCATCAGGCCGCTGCGGATCTCGTCCTCGGAACGCCAGACCTTTTCATTGGCCAGCATCAGCTCGGCCACGCTCAGGCCGTGTTGCCGACACAGCTCGAGCAACTCCACGGCACTGGAGAAATCATAGGGCAACACCGTGCTGTCCAGGTCCGCCACGCCGCTGTCGGCCTGGGCCTGGTCGACGACAAAACCGCCGCCCACGGAATAGTAGGTATCGCGATACAGCTCGCCGCCCTCGCCTTCGGCCACCAGGGTCATGGCATTGGGGTGGAACGCCAGGTTCTCGTCGATCAGGCGCATGTCCCGCGCCCAGACAAAAGGAATCGGCAGGCGGTTGTCCAGCAACAGCGTGTCGGTTTCACGCAGGGTGGCGATGCGCAGGCCGATTTGCGACGGATCGATCGCGTCCGGCCATTCGCCCATCAGCCCCATGATCACCGCGTTGTCGCTGCCGTGACCGATGCCGGTGGCCGACAGCGAACCATAGAGTTGCACTTCGACCCGCGTCACCCGCGCAAGCTCGCCACGCTCACGCAGCCCCTGGACGAACAGCGCCGCGGCGCGCATGGGCCCCACGGTGTGGGAACTGGAGGGGCCGATACCGATCTTGAACAGGTCAAACACGCTGATTGCCATTGTTGCGAAGTCCTCCGAGTGCCTGTTCCAGACGCCTGAGCGTCCGGTGGCGGAGCTGCTACGCTCAAGGTCGCAATCCGCCGGGATAAAGCATCATCAGCCTTTTGAAAGCCCACACGACGTCTCACACCGACGCACTCATGCCCAGCAACGCCAGCGTCCGCGCACAGGCAAATTTCGGCATTTTTTTGCGTCGCAGAAGGGAAAAAAGCCCGGAAAAAAGCTGTAAACGACCTCACCGACACTGGATGCGACCCTCCCTGTACTGGATACGACGCACCCTGTAGGCGACAGATTTAGGCTGGTACATGATCAGTCTCGACTCGATTGCAAGGCACCGGGGTAGAGCCGTCCTCAGCGCCTACAACCGCAACACACAATAACTAAGTGCGATCGTCCAGTCGGACCACTGCCAAAAATAAACATCCAGGAGTCCACCCATGAAAGGTTCCCCGTCGTTGTTGTTGGCCGCAATGCTCAGTCTGCCCATGCTGGCCCAGGCCGCAGAGCCGGCGCAGTGCAGTACCGTTAACTTCTCGGATGTCGGTTGGACTGACATCACCGCCACCACGGCGACCACCAGCGTGGTGCTCGATGCCCTGGGCTACAAGACCAAGACCACGATGATTTCCGTGCCGGTGACCTACAAGTCCCTGGCCGACGGCAAGAACATGGACGTGTTCCTCGGCAACTGGATGCCGACCATGGAAAACGACATCAAGGCCTACCGCGATGCCGGCACCGTGGAAACCGTGCGCACCAACCTCAAGGGTGCCAAATACACCCTCGCCGTACCCAAGGCGCTGTACGACAAGGGCCTGCATGACTTCGCCGATATCGCCAAGTTCAAGAAGGAACTGGACGGCAAGATCTACGGTATCGAGCCGGGTAACGACGGCAACCGCCTGATTCAGAGTATGATCGACAAGAACGCCTTCGGCCTGAAGGACGCTGGTTTCAAAGTCGTCGAATCCAGCGAAGCCGGCATGCTCTCGCAGGTCGAGCGCGCGCAGAAACGCGACACCGCCGTGGTCTTCCTCGGCTGGGCGCCGCACCCGATGAACAAGCGCTTCAAGATCGAATACCTGACCGGCGGCGACGAATACTTCGGCCCGGACTTCGGTGCAGCCACCGTCCTGACCAACACCCGCAAGGGCTACAGCCAGGAATGCAGCAACGTTGGCCAACTGCTGAAGAACCTCGAGTTCACCGTCGACATGGAAAGCTCGCTGATGGGCAACATCCTCGACGACAAGATGAAGCCTGAAGCCGCCGCCAAGGCCTGGCTGAAGAAAAACCCACAGGTGCTGACCACCTGGCTGGCGGGCGTGACCACCATTGACGGAAAACCTGGCCTGGAAGCCGTGAAGGCCAAGCTCGCGCAATAACCGCCGTGTCCGGGCGGGTCCGCCCGCCCGGACAGGCATTTATTTCCTCGCATGTGGACGTTCGATACCATGCTGACTGAACATAAAATTCCCCTGGGCCAGTACATCGCGGCGTTCGTCGAATGGTTGACCAAGCACGGCGCCAGTTACTTCGACCTCATCGCCTCGACGCTGGAAGCGATGATCCACGGCGTGACCTTCGCGCTGGCCTGGTTCAATCCGCTGGCATTGATCGCGCTGATCGCGGTGATCGCCCACCTGATCCAGCGCAAGTGGGGCCTGACCGCCTTCGTGATCGCCTCCTTCCTGCTGATCCTCAACCTGGGGTACTGGCAGGAAACCATGGAAACCCTGGCCCAGGTGATGTTCGCTACCTTCGTCTGTGTGGTCATCGGCGTGCCGCTGGGCATCGTCGCCGCGCACAAGCCAGTGTTCTATACCATCATGCGTCCGGTCCTCGACCTGATGCAGACCGTACCGACCTTCGTGTACCTCATTCCAACCCTGACCCTGTTCGGTCTGGGTGTTGTCCCGGGTCTGATCTCCACGGTGGTGTTCGCGATTGCCGCACCCATCCGCCTGACCTATCTGGGCATCTGTGATGTTCCGCAAGAACTGATGGACGCCGGCAAGGCCTTCGGCTGCTCGCGCCGTCAACTGCTCACCCGCATCGAACTGCCCCACGCCATGCAAAGCATCGCCGCCGGTGTCACCCAGTGCATCATGCTGTCGTTGTCGATGGTGGTGATCGCCGCACTGGTGGGTGCCGATGGCTTGGGCAAACCCGTGGTCAACGCACTGAACACCGCTGATATCGCCTTGGGCTTCGAAGCCGGCCTGGCGATCGTATTGCTGGCAATCATGCTCGACCGTATCTGCAAACAACCCGACGCACAGGTAGGGGGTGACGCATGAGCATCATTCGCTTCGACAAGGTAGATGTCATCTTCTCCAAGAACCCGCGAGAGGCCCTCGCGCTGCTGGACAAAGGCCTCAAGCGTGAAGAGATCCTGAAAAAGACCGGCCAGATCGTCGGTGTGGAAAACGCCAGCCTGGAAATCGAGAAAGGCGAGATCTGCGTACTCATGGGCCTGTCCGGTTCCGGCAAGTCCAGCCTGCTGCGCTGCATCAACGGTTTGAACACGGTCAGCCGCGGTCATTTGTACGTCGAGCATGAAGGTCGGCAGGTCGACATCGCCAACTGCACCGACGCGGAACTCAAGATGATGCGCACCAAGCGTATCGCCATGGTGTTCCAGAAGTTCGCCCTGATGCCCTGGCTGACGGTGCGCGAGAACATCAGCTTCGGTCTGGAAATGCAAGGCCGTCCGGAGAAGGAACGCCGCAAACTGGTGGACGAGAAGCTGCAACTGGTGGGCCTTGAGCAATGGCGCAACAAGAAGCCCGACGAACTGTCCGGCGGTATGCAGCAACGCGTTGGCCTGGCCCGCGCCCTGGCGATGGACGCCGACATTCTGTTGATGGACGAACCCTTTTCGGCCCTCGACCCCCTGATCCGCCAAGGCTTGCAGGATGAACTGCTCGACCTGCAGCGCAAGCTGCACAAGACCATCGTGTTCGTCAGCCATGACCTGGATGAAGCCCTGAAGCTGGGCAGCCGCATCGCCATCATGAAGGACGGCCGGATCATCCAGTACAGCAAGCCGGAAGACATCGTGCTCAACCCGGCGGACGAATACGTACGGACCTTCGTCGCCCATACCAATCCGCTCAACGTGCTCTGCGGGCGCAGCCTGATGCGCACCCTGGACAACTGCAAGCGGATCAACGGTTCGGTGTGCATCGACCCGGGCGGCGACTCCTGGATCGACCTGGCCGAAGGCAACACCATCAAGGGTGCCCGCCAGAACGGTTCCAGCCTGAACCTGCAAAGCTGGGTGCAGGGCCAGTCGGTGGAGGGCCTGGGGCGTACGCCAACGCTGGTGGACTCGAACATCGGCATGCGCGACGCGCTGCAGATCCGCTACCAGACCGGCAACAAGCTGGTGCTGCACGACAACAACAAGGTGGTGGGGATCCTTGGCGACAGCGAGCTGTACCACGCGCTGCTGGGCAAGAACCTGGGTTGAGACACAGACAAGAACGCCGCGAGAGTATCGCGGCGTTTTTGTTTTCGGGGTAGTGCAGGCGTCACATTCCGCGAGCGAACACCGAACCTGTAGGAGCTGGCTTGCCGGCGATAGCTGCCTTAAGGGCGATGCAAGACCCAAGGGCCCCATCGCCAGCAAGCCGGCTCCCACAAAGTTCCGCGCCAATCCTCTCAGCTATAGAGTCGGCCCAGGAGTTGTCGATGTCTTTCGAACGGGTAGTCACGTGCCTGTACTCAGTGCTCAACCACCGCCCGGGTCCGTTGCCGATCCACCGTGCCCAGGCGCTCGCCGGTACCGCGACGACCAAGGGCCGCCAGCTCCGCCTGTTCCTCTTCGGCCCGCACGTCCTGGCCCATGGCCTTGTACAAACCGAACATGAAGAACACCAGCACCACCGAGAACGGCAGGCCCGCCAGCACCACCATGGTCTGCATGGCTTCGAAGTTGCCGGCGAACAACAAGCCGATGGTCACCAGGGTGATCACCGCCGACCAGAAGATCCGCAACCAGTGCGGCGCGTCCTCGTCCACCTCGCCGCCCTTGCACGACAGGTTGGCCATCATCACCGCGCCGGAGTCGGCCGGGGTCAGGAACAGCACGAAGCCGACAAAGATCGACACGCCGATAACGACTTTCGACGCCGGGTAATGCTCCAGCAGTTGATAGATCGACATGGACGGCTGTTCCAGCGCCGTCTTGCCCAGCGCCACCGCCTCATGGTTCATCACCAGGTCCAGGGCCGAGTTGCCGAAGATCGACAGCCACGCCAGGGTGAAGCCCAACGGGATCAGCAATACGCCGGCCACCAGCTCGCGCACGGTACGCCCACGGGAAATACGCGCGATGAACATGCCCACGAATGGCGCCCAGGAAATCCACCAGGCCCAGTAGAACAGGGTCCACAGGCCCAGCCAGCGGTCGGACTTCTCGGCGTCGTTCTCGTAGACGTAGAGGTCGAAGGTCTTGAGCACCACGCCGTTGAGGTAGTCGCCGATGTTCTGCACGAAGCCGTTGAGCAGGTGCAGGGTCGGGCCGAACAGCAGCACGAAGATCAGCAGGCCGCTGAACAGCAGGATGTTCAGGTTGGACAGGCGGCGAATGCCGTTCTCCACGCCCGACACGGCGGCGATGGTCGCCACGGTGCTCATCACGATGATCACGATCAGCAGGTTGGTGTTGCTGTGGGCCATGCCGAACAGGCTTTCCAGGCCCGAGGACACCTGCATCGAACCGATGCCCAGGTTCGTCACCAGCCCCAGCAGGGTCACGAACATGCCGAAGCCGTCCACCGCGTGACCGGCCGCGCCCTTGACCCAGCGCTCGCCCACCAGCGGGTACAGCGCCGAGCGCAACGCCAGCGGCTGGTTGTGCCGATAGGCGAAGTAGGCCACGGCCAGGCCGACCAGCGCATAAATCGCCCAGCCATGCAGACCCCAGTGCAGGAAGGTCAGCTGCAACGCCTGGCGCGCGGCCGCATGGCTGCCGGCCACGCCTTCAGGCGGGTTGAAATAGTGGTCCAGCGGCTCGGAAGCGCCGAAGTACAGCAGCGAAATGCCGATCCCCGAGGAAAACAGCATCCCGGCCCAGGCGCCGTAGCTGAAGTCCGGGGTGTCCTGCCTGGAGCCCAGCTTCAACTTGCCGTAGGAGGAGAACGCCAGCCCGATGACAAACACCAGGTAGGCGGCGATCACCAGCATGTAGTACCAGCCAAAGCTGCGCGACAGCCAGGCCTGGGCCACGCCGAGCAGTTTGCCGGCCTCTTGCGGGGCGATGATCAGGATGGCGGTGAGCAACAGAATCAACGCGGTCGAGGTGTAGAACACCCAACCGTTGACCCGCACCTTTTCGGCGGGGGTCTTTATAAGCGAGGCAGAACTCATTGCACGGAGGCTCCAGGCAGTGCGGGAGAAAGACACAAGGCAACACGGCACCCGGCCGATCGGTTAGTGGGCAGTCGACCGCCGGGTGATATAAAGACACCCGAAAAAACCCCGGCCCTGCGGGGGATTGCGCCAAAACCGGCGCGCAAGGACCGTCTTCGCCTGCGCGGCGTGTCTGCCCCGCAGGTTCGGTGTTTTTTCGGAGGTCGTTTTTCCGCCAACTGCATGTAGGAAAAACCCTAGGCAGCGACGATTTGTCGCGGATCTTATTCTTTGTTGATTGAACGTTCAATCAAAACAAAATAGACTGGCCCACATGCCGGTAGTCGTTCCACGTCTGCCGGCGGGCCTGAGGAGAGATGCACGATGCCCAAGGTCGGTATGCAACCCATACGCCGCCAGCAATTGATCGAAGCCACCTTGACGGCGGTCGATCAGGTCGGAATGGGGGACGCCAGCATTGCGCTGATCGCCCGTTTGGCCGGTGTCTCGAATGGCATCATCAGTCACTACTTTCAGGACAAGAACGGCCTGATCGCCGCCACGATGCGGTACCTGATGAATGTCCTCACCGAGAACGTCGCCGCGCGCCGCCTGGCGCTGACAGATGCAAGCCCCAGGGCCCATCTGCAGGTGATCATCGAAGGCAACTTCGACGCCAGCCAGGTCAATGGCCCGGCAATGAAAACCTGGTTGGCCTTCTGGGCCACCAGCATGCACCACCCGTCTTTGCACAGGTTGCAGCGGATCAACGATCACCGTCTGTATTCCAACCTGTGCTGCCAGTTCCGCCGTGTCCTGCCGCTGCCTGCGGCGCGCAGCGCGGCACGGGGGCTGGCAGCGTTGATCGACGGTTTGTGGTTGCGCGGTGCGTTGTCGGGAGACGCGTTCGACACCGTACAGGCGCAACGGATCGCTTACGAATACATGGATTTCCAACTGGCTAAGCAGGAGTGCTAGAGCACCGAGAAACGCTCGGCCCCTGAACGACTGCCGATCGGTATCGCCAGCACCTGATGGCGCGGCCGGCGGTTAACGCCAACCACTGATGCACTTGCGAGGACACTATGGCCCGTTTCGAACTGCAAAAACTCTACATCGACGGCGGCTACACCGACGCCGGCGGCGATGCGACTTTCGATACCATCAACCCGGCTAATGGTGAAGTGCTCGCCAAAGTGCAACGTGCAACCAAGGACGACGTCGAGCGTGCCGTGGTCAGTGCCGAGAAAGGCCAGAAAATCTGGGCCGCGATGACCGCCATGGAGCGTTCGCGGATCCTGCGTCGCGCCGTGGAGATCCTCCGTGAGCGCAACGACGAACTGGCGGTCCTGGAAACCCTGGACACCGGCAAGGCCTACTCCGAAACCCGTTACGTCGACATCGTCACCGGCGCCGACGTGCTGGAATACTACGCCGGCCTGGTGCCCGCCATCGAAGGCGAGCAGATCCCGCTGCGCACCACTTCGTTCGTCTACACCCGTCGCGAGCCGCTGGGCGTGGTGGCCGGTATCGGCGCCTGGAACTACCCGATCCAGATCGCCCTGTGGAAATCCGCACCGGCCCTGGCCGCCGGCAACGCGATGATCTTCAAGCCAAGCGAAGTCACCTCGCTGACCACCCTGAAGCTGGCCGAGATCTACACCGAAGCCGGTGTGCCGGACGGCGTGTTCAACGTCCTGACCGGCAGCGGCCGTGAAGTCGGCACCTGGCTGACCGAACACCCGCGCATCGAGAAAGTCTCCTTCACTGGCGGTACCGACACTGGCAAGAAGGTCATGGCCAGCGCTTCCAGCTCGTCGCTCAAGGACGTGACCATGGAACTGGGCGGCAAGTCGCCGCTGATCATTTGCGACGACGCCGACCTCGATCGCGCCGCCGACACCGCGATGATGGCCAACTTCTACAGCTCCGGCCAGGTCTGCACCAACGGCACCCGCGTGTTCGTGCCGAGCCACCTGAAAGCCGCCTTCGAAGCCAAGATCGTCGAGCGCGTGGCGCGTATCCGCGTCGGTAACCCGGAAGACGAGAACACCAACTTCGGCCCGCTGGTCAGCTTCGCCCATATGGAAAGCGTGCTCGGCTACATCGCCAAGGGCAAGGAAGAAGGCGCACGCCTGCTGTGCGGCGGTGAACGCCTGACCAGCGGCGAATTCGCCAAGGGCGCCTTTGTGGCCCCGACCGTGTTCACCGACTGCAGCGACGACATGACCATCGTCCGTGAAGAGATCTTCGGCCCGGTGATGAGCATCCTCAGCTACGAAACCGAAGAAGAAGTGATCCGCCGCGCCAACGACACCGACTTCGGCCTGGCCGCCGGTGTGGTGACCCGCGACCTGAACCGCGCCCACCGCGTGATTCATCAGCTCGAAGCCGGTATCTGCTGGATCAATGCCTGGGGCGAATCCGACGCCAAGATGCCGGTCGGCGGCTACAAGCAGTCGGGTGTCGGTCGTGAGAACGGCATCAGCTCGTTGAACAACTTCACGCGGATCAAATCGGTGCAAGTGGAACTGGGTGAATACAACTCGGTGTTCTAAGACCCGAGCCCTGGATTGCCCGTGAGGTCATCTTCACGGGCGCCCACCCCCGACCCACTTCCACGAGGGCTGCATTTCATGTCCCAAGAATACGACTACATCATCATCGGTGCCGGCTCCGCCGGTAACACCCTGGCCACCCGCCTGACCGAAGACGCCGGTGTCACCGTCCTGCTGCTCGAAGCCGGCGGCCCCGACTACCGCCTCGACTTCCGCACCCAGATGCCCGCCGCCCTGGCCTTCCCGCTGCAAGGCCGACGCTACAACTGGGCCTACGAAACCGACCCGGAACCGCATATGGACGGACGGCGCATGGAGTGTGGTCGCGGCAAGGGCCTGGGCGGCTCCTCGCTGATCAACGGCATGTGCTACATCCGCGGCAATGCCATGGACTACGACGGCTGGGCCAAGCTGCCGGGCCTGGAAGACTGGACCTACCTCGACTGCCTGCCGTATTTCCGCAAGGCGGAAACCCGTGACATCGGCCCCAACGACTACCACGGCGGCGAAGGCCCGGTCAGCGTGACCACGCCCAAGGCCGGCAACAACCCGCTGTTCCACGCCATGGTCGAAGCCGGCGTGCAAGCCGGTTACCCGCGGACCGTGGACCTCAACGGCTACCAGCAGGAAGGCTTCGGTCCGATGGACCGCACCGTGACGCCCAAGGGCCGTCGCTCCAGCACCGCGCGCGGTTACCTGGACACCGCCAAGCAGCGCTCGACCCTGACCATCGTCACCCACGCCCTGACCGACAGGATTCTCTTCGAGGGCAAGCGTGCGGTCGGCGTGCGTTACCTGCTGGGCTCGGCCGAAGAACCGGTCGAAGTCCGTGCGCGCAAGGAAGTCATCGTCAGCAGCGGCGCGATTGCCTCGCCACAGCTGCTGCAACGCTCCGGCGTCGGTCCGGCCAAGCTCCTGCAAAGCCTGGACATCCCGGTGGTCCACGATCTGCCGGGCGTCGGCGAGAACCTGCAGGACCACCTGGAACTGTACCTGCAATACGCCTGCACCCAGCCGGTCTCGCTGTATCCGTCGCTGCTGTGGTGGAACCAGCCGGCCATCGGTGCCGAATGGCTGTTCAACGGCACCGGCATCGGCGCCAGCAACCAGTTCGAAGCCGGCGGTTTCATTCGTACCCGTCCGGAATTCGAATGGCCGAATATCCAGTACCACTTCCTGCCGGTGGCGATTAACTACAACGGCAGCAACGGCGTGAAAGAACATGGCTTCCAGGCGCACATGGGCTCCATGCGTTCGCCAAGTCGTGGTCGCATCCAGCTCAAGTCCAAGGACCCGCGCCAGCACCCGAGCATCCTGTTCAACTACATGGCCACCGAGCAGGACTGGCAGGAATTCCGCGACGGCATCCGCCTGACCCGGGAAATCATGCAGCAGCCGGCCCTGGATGCTTACCGTGGGCGTGAGATCAGCCCGGGTATCGAGGTGCAGACCGACGAGCAACTGGACCAGTTTGTCCGCGAGCACGCCGAGACCGCGTTCCACCCGTCCTGCTCTTGCAAGATGGGCACCGACGAGATGGCGGTGGTCGACGGCCAGGGTCGCGTGCATGGCATGCAAGGCCTGCGGGTAGTCGATGCCTCGATCATGCCGATCATCACCACCGGCAACCTGAACGCGCCGACGATCATGATGGCCGAGAAAATCGCCGACAAGATCCGTGGCCGCCAGCCGCTGCCGCGCAGCAAGGCCGACTACTACGTGGCGGGCGAAGCCCCGGTGCGTGGCACGCCGTTGCGTCAGGTGAGCCGTACCGCGCAGTAACACCTCTCGGGAGAGCGACACAGCCCCTTGTGGGAGCCGGCTTGCCGGCGATGGCGTTGGCAAGTTCGATGCAAGACTTGCTGGCCTCATCGCCAGCAAGCCGGCTCCCATAGGTTTTGTGCCCTGCGCAAAGCGTAAACAATCCCCACACCGCCCTACCCTTGCTCCTACCCCCCGCGCAGGCCTAATCTAGTGGCGCGCAAACGTTTCACCCCCGCCCCAATCCGACACGCCGCCACATTGCTGGCCACGAGGCTTTCCCATGTTTGATGTCGTCTCTTCGAGCAAATGGCCCACCGGCTACCTGATCAATCCCAACCCCGAACCGCTGGACCCCAAGTGGCTCAAGGAATTCAGCAAGATCCCGGCCGCCGCGGTCAGCGACTGCCTGGGGCGTAACGTCGGCGGCCTCGGCCTCAAGCCGTTCCACGGCAACACGCCGATGCTCGGCAATGCCCTGACCGTGCGCGTGCGCCCGGGCGACAACCTGATGATCCTCAAGGCCATGCAGATGGCCCGTCCGGGCGATGTGCTGGTGATCGACGGCAGCGCCGACCTGACCCGCGCCGTGTTCGGCGGCATCATGCGCGCCATGGCCCTCAAGGCCGGCATCGTCGGCGTGGTGATCAACGGCGCCCTGCGCGACCTCGACGAATGGCAGACCGGCGAACTGCCGGCCTACGCCATTGGCGGCGTGCACCGTGGCCCGAGCACCGACGGCGGTGGCGAGATCAACGTGCCGATTTCCTGCGCCGGCATGCTGGTGAACCCGGGCGACCTGATGATCGGCGACGGTGACGGCGTCGTGGCCGCGGCCCGTTCCGAACTGCCGGAACTGCTGGTGCGCTGCCACGACCTGCTGGCGCGGGAAAAGGCCACGCTGGCAGCGATCGAAGCCGGCACCCTGGACCCGGACCGCTTCGATGCGATCCTGCGGGCCAAGGGCTGCCCGCTGTAACCCCGCTTCGCGGGCACACCGATGCCCGTCTTCTGTAGGAGCCAGCTTGCTGGCGATGGTCGTCAACGATAACGCGGGGTACCTGAAACCACGCGGTGCTCTTGAGCTCATCGCCAGCAAGCTGGCTCCTACAAGATTCGTGTCGTTCGCAAAATTGCCTTTTCCTGACAGACTGGTCATTGGGGCCGCTTATACAGCCCCCCTTACGGCCACCGCCATTTCCAGGGAGGTTCCCCATGTTCGACTTCCACCCCCAGCTCAAGCAGCGTTTCGCCGGCTTGCGCACGGGCGCTGAATTCTTCTCGCTGCGTTACGTCCGCGAATCCGGCCAATACCTGTCGGTGCGCAAGAACGTGGCGGAACCCCCGAGCCTGCGTGTCGACGAAGGCGCGATGCTGACCGTGCGGGTCAACGGCGTCGAAGCCTACGCCGCCACCAACGATCTGTCCCAGGCCGGCCTGCAAAGCGCCCTCGAACGCGCCGAAGGCTACGCCCGGCTGATGGCCCCCCACGCCCTGCTCGACCTGCGCCAGCAGGTGGTGTCCAGCGACCGCGCCGACTATCGCTCGCCCCAGCTCGACCAGGCCTTCCCGTCCCTGAGCGACTGCTACGCCCTGCTCGGCGCCGAATCGGCCGCCGTGCCCAAGGACGAGCGGCTGGTCAACTGGGAAGTCAGCCTCGGCCTGACCGAGGTCGAGCAGATCTACCTCAACAACGCTGGCGCCGAACTGCGCCAGGCCCTGCGCTTCGTCTACCCGGGCCTGACGGTCACCGCCTACGATGGCGCGGACAGCCAGACCCGCACCCTGGGCCGGGAAAACTTCGGCCAGCAAGGCAGCGCCGATGTCATCGGGCGTTCCGGCCTGATCGGCGCCGGCGCGCGGATCGCCGACCAGGCCCTGCAATTGCTGCTGGCGCCCAACACCCCGCAAGGCCCGCGCGACCTGCTGCTGACCCCGGACCAGATGATCCTGCAGATCCACGAATCCATCGGTCACCCGCTGGAGCTGGATCGCATTCTCGGCGACGAGCGTAATTACGCCGGCACCAGCTTCGTCAAGGCCAGCGACTTCGGCAGCCTGCAATATGGCTCGCCGCTGCTCAACGTCACCTTCGATCCCTCCATCCCACAGCAGTTGGCCAGCTACGGCCATGACGACGACGGCACGCCGGCCCACAAGGAATTCCTGATTCGTGAAGGCCGCCTGCTGCGCCCGCTGGGCGGCGCACTGTCGCAGTTCCGCGCCGGGCTGGACGGAGTCGCCAACAGCCGCGCCTGCAGCTGGAACCGTCCGCCCATCGACCGCATGGCCAACCTCAATATCGAACCGGGCGACCAGTCCTTCGAGCAACTGGTCGGCGGCATCGAGAAAGGCATCCTGATGTCCACCAACCGCTCCTGGTCCATCGACGACGCCCGCAACAAATTCCAGTTCGGCTGCGAGTGGGGCCAGTTGATCGAGAACGGCGAGCTCAAGGGCGTGGTGAAAAACCCCAACTACCGGGCGATTTCCGCGCAGTTCTGGCGCAACCTCAGCGCCGTCGGCAACGCCGGGACCTTCCAGGTACTGGGCACGCCGAACTGCGGCAAGGGCGAGCCGAACCAGGTGATCCGGGTCGGGCATGCTTCGCCCGCCTGTGTTTTCAGCAACGTCGATGTGTTTGGAGGAGATGCCTGATGAGTACTTCACTGAGTCAGGTCGAACACTTCCGCGCCCTGGTCGAGGGGTTGCAGGAGCAGCTCCGCGCCACGGAACGCTTTACCCTGGGTTATGCCGCCGAGTCGTCGGACTTTATCCGCTTCAATCACGCCCGGGTGCGCCAGGCCGGGCAGGTGCAGCAGGCCACGTTGAGCTTCAAGCTGATCGACGAGGGGCGCCACGCCGACTTGCAGATCACCCTCTCCGGCGAACGGGCAGCGGACCGTCAGCGCCTGGCGGACGGCCTGCAACAACTGCGCGAGATCCTCCCGCTGTTGCCGGCGGACCCCTACCTGCTGCTCAACCACAACGCCTGGCAAAGCCAGAACGTGCAGAGCCATGCGCTGCCGGACACGGCCCAGGTACTGGAGGAGATCAGCCGGGCCTCGGTCGGCCTGGACATGGTCGGTTTCTACGCCGCCGGTCCCATCAGCCGGGGCTTTGCCAGCTCCGACGGAGCCTTCGGCTGGCACCAGGCCAACAGTTTCAACTTCGACTGGAGCCTGTTCCACGAAAACGGCCAGGCGGTGAAAGCCAGCTTCGCCGGCCATGACTGGAACAGCGACAGCTTTGCCCGGCGCTTCCAGCAGGCCCGTGAACAGCTCGAATTTCTCGGGCGGCCGTTGCGTACCCTGGCGCCGGGGGAATATCGCGCCTACCTGGCACCGGCGGCGCTCGAGGAAGTCATGGGCATGCTCAGTTGGGGCGGTTTCTCGGCCCAGGCCATCGGCAGCAAGCACAGCCCGTTGCAGAAGCTTTACGCCGGCGAGGCCCGCTTCAGCCCGCTGGTCTGGCTTGACGAGCAGATCAGCGGATCGTTGAGCCCGGCGTTTTCCAACGAGGGTTATCCACGCGCCGATGTGTCGCTGGTGGCCGCGGGTGTCGCCGACCAGCAACTGATCAACTCCCGCAGTGCCGCCGAATACGGACTGACGACCAACGGCGCCAGCGGCGGCGAGTACCCCGGTGCCTTGCAGATGCGCGCCGGGCAACTGGCCCAGGCCGATATCCTCAAGCAACTGGGCACCGGCTTGTACATCAGCAACCTGTGGTACCTGAACTACTCGGACCAACCGGCGGCACGGATGACCGGCATGACCCGCTTCGCCACCTTCTGGGTGGAGAACGGCGAGATCCAGGCGCCGGTCAGCACCATGCGCTTCGACGACAGTGCCTACAGCCTGCTGGGCAGCCAGTTGGAGGCCCTGACCCAGGAGCGCGAGCTGCTGTTGTCGGCCAGCACCTACGACCAGCGGCAGACCGCGTCGAACCTGCTGCCGGGGGCGCTGGTCAGCAAGCTGACCTTGACCCTGTAACCCGGAATCCGCTCTCGCGGACGCCACAAAACCTGTAGGAGCCAGCTTGCTGGCGATGAGTTCAAGAACGCCGCGTGGTTTCAGGTAACCCGCGTTTTCGTTGACGACTATCGCCAGCAAGCTGGCTCCTACAAGGTCCACAGCGACCCAAAAATCGCCCTGGCCGCCCTGACCGAAATACCCGCACACCTATCCGTTCAGCCAGTTGCCCCAACGCAACCCGGCGCGCTATACATTCCCCTATCCTTTACCGAACTATCAAAACGCCACCTTCGCGCAGCCCCCCCTGGGAAAAAACAGGCTTTACCCGCGACGTTCTGACTCAGTACCGCACCTCTTTCATCCCCCCCGAAAGTGTTTTGCTGGAGCTTGATATGAATCATGGAAGCTTTGTCATCAACAACCTGTACCGGCACTTCAACATCCACGTCGAACGCCTCGGCGACGATCCACGGCGCAAGACCGTCCTGCTGGTCAACGGCGCCCTGGCCACCACCAGTTCCTTCACCCGCACCGGCAAGTGCCTGGCCGAACATTTCAACGTGGTGCTGTTCGACCTGCCCTTCGCCGGGCGCTCGCAACCCTACAACCCCGATCCGGGCCTGGTGACCAAGGACGACGAGGTGGAGATCCTCCTGGCCCTGGTGCAACGTTTCGAGGTCAACCACCTGGTGTCCGCCTCCTGGGGCGGCATTTCCACCCTGCTGGCCCTGACCCGTCACCCGCCGACCATCGAGAGCTCGGTGGTGATGGCCCTGGCCCCCGACCTGAACCCGCCGATGCTGGCTTACGTGCAGCGGGTCCACGCGTTGATCGCGGCAGACGACAAGTCCGCCATCGGCCACCTGCTCAACGACACCGTCGGCCACTACCTGCCGTCGCGCCTCAAGACCACCAACCACCAGCACCTGTCCTCGATGCCCAGCACCGAATACCGCCAGGCGCGCTTTCATATCGACCAGGTGCTGCAACTGGGCGATGGCAATTACCTGCGGGCACTGTCCGGGATCCGCAGCCCGGTGCATTTCATCAATGGCGCCAAGGACATCTACACCCCCGCCGAGTCGGCGCGAGTGTTTCAGCAGTACATCCCGCGCTGCAGTTTTTCCGTCGCCGAGGACACCGGTCACCTGCTGGACCTGGAGTCGCGCCCCGCCGCCAATGCAGTCCATCAGGCCCTGCTCGGCTTTCTGCGGCCCGCCAGCGCCGGATAGCCCCTGTAGGAGCCAGCTTGCTGGCTCCTACAGGCCCTTACGCGATTCCTGACCGATCAGGCATACTGCGACTTACGTAGCCAGCTAACAAATAGAGCCGCCCATGCCCGATCGCGCCCCTCTCGACGTCACCACCGCTCGCTGGCTACCGTGGGTGGTGGCCATTGCCTTCTTCATGCAATCCCTCGACGGGACCATCCTCAACACCGCACTGCCCGCCATGGCCCTGGACCTGGCGGAAAACCCCCTGCGCATGCAGGGCGTGGTGATCGCCTACATGCTCACCGTGGCCTTGCTGATCCCGGCCTCGGGCTGGATTTCCGATCGTTTCGGCACCAAGCGCATCTTCTTCAGCGCGATCCTGCTGTTCAGCATCGGCTCCCTGCTCTGCGCCCTGTCGAGTTCACTGAACATGCTGGTCGGTGCCCGGGTGATCCAGGGCCTGGGCGGCTCGCTGATGCTGCCGGTCGGCAGGCTGGTGGTGCTGCGGGCCTACCCGCGCTCGGAACTGGTACGGATCATGGGCTTCATCACCATCCCCGGCCTGCTCGGCCCCTTGATCGGCCCGACCATGGGCGGCTGGATGGTGCAGTACCTGACCTGGCACTGGATTTTCCTGATCAACCTGCCGGTGGGCCTGCTCGGCTGCTACGCGGTGTGGAAGTTCATCCCGGACCTGCGCGGCAGCGAGCGCACGCGCTTCGATGGCATCGGTTTCCTACTGTTCGGCGCGGCGATGCTGCTGATCACCATCGCCATGGAAGGCCTGGGCGAACTGCAACTGCCGCACCTGCGGGTAATGTTACTGCTGATCGCAGGTCTCGCCTGCCTGGCGGCGTACTGGCTGCGGGCCGGGCATATCGACAGCCCGCTGTTCGCGCCGTCGCTGTTCAAGACCCGGACGTTCGCGGTGGGCATCCTCGGCAACCTGTTCGCCCGCCTGGGCAGCGGCGCCCTGCCGTTCCTGGTGCCCTTGCTGCTGCAAGTGGCCCTGGGTTACTCGCCGTCCCAGGCCGGGATGAGCATGCTGCCCCTGGCAGCGGCGGCGATGTTCGCCAAATCCATTGCCCGGCCGCTGATCGAGCGCCTGGGTTATCGCATCGTGCTCACCGGCAACACCCTGGCGCTGGGCATCATGCTCGCGGTCATGGGCCTGGTCACCGAGCACACGCCCTACCCCTTGTTGCTGGGCCTGCTGGCGATTGCCGGGGCGATCAACTCGCTGCAATTCACCGCGATGAACACCGTGACCCTGATCGACCTCGACGACAAGTCCGCCAGCAGCGGCAACAGCCTGCTGTCGGTGGTCGCGCAGCTGTCCCTGAGTCTTGGCGTGGCCTGCGCCGGCGCCCTGCTCGGCGGCTTCACCGCCGCCGTCGGCAATGATGGGGTGGAAACGGTGCTCGGCGCGTTCCAGCTGACGTTCCTCACCGTGGGCATCATGGCGATGCTGGCGGCGACGATTTTCCTGCAGCTCTCGCCCCAGGACGGGCGCCGGGTCAAGGTGGTTCAGCAACAGCACATCGAACACTGAGTGCCTGGCAAAACACGATTCCGGCACTATTTGGCTACTTTTCGTCCAGAATTTGCGGCGCCGCCGGTCGGGACTGATACACTGCGCGACATTTTGTTTTGCAGGCCCGTCCCGTGACCACCATCGCCACCGCGTTTAACTCTTTGCCACTGTCCGCCGCCATGCTGGCTAACCTCGACTCCCTCGGTTATGCCCAGATGACGCCGATCCAGGCGCAAAGCTTGCCGGTGATCCTCAAGGGCATGGACCTGATCGCCCAGGCCAAGACCGGCAGCGGCAAGACCGCCGCCTTTGGCATCGGCCTGCTGAACCCGATCAACCCGCGCTTCTACGGCTGCCAGGCACTGGTGATCTGCCCGACCCGCGAGCTGGCCGACCAGGTCGCCAAGGAAATCCGTCGCCTGGCCCGCGCCGAAGACAACATCAAGGTGCTGACCCTCTGCGGCGGCGTGGCCCTGGGGCCGCAGATCGCCTCCCTGGAACACGGCACGCACATCATCGTCGGCACCCCGGGGCGCATCCAGCAACACCTGCGCAAGGGCTCGCTGGTCCTGCACGGCCTCAACACCCTGGTGCTCGATGAAGCCGACCGCATGCTCGACATGGGCTTCTACGACGCCATCGAGGAAATCATCGCCCAGCTCCCCGAGCGCCGGCAGACCCTGCTGTTCTCCGCCACCTACCCGGTGAGCATCAAGCAGCTGGCCGCCAAGTTCATGCGCAACCCGCAGCAGGTCAAGGCCGAGGCGCTGCACGCCGACAGCGAGATCGAACAGCGCTTCTACGAGATCTCCCCGGAAGAGCGAATGGAGGCCGTGGTCAAGGTGCTCAACCATTTCCGCCCGGCGTCTTGCGTGGCGTTCTGCTTCACCAAGCAGCAGGTCCAGGATACCGTCGACCACCTGACCGCCAAGGGCGTGTCCGCCGTCGCCCTGCACGGCGACCTGGAGCAGCGTGACCGCGACCAGGTCCTGGCGATGTTCGCCAACCGCAGTATCTCGGTCCTGGTCGCCACCGACGTGGCGGCGCGCGGCCTGGATATCGATGCCCTCGACATGGTGATCAACGTCGAGCTGGCACGGGATTCGGAGATGCATATCCACCGCGTCGGCCGTACCGGACGGGCCGGCGAGAAAGGCCTTGCCATCAGCCTGGTGGCGCCGTCGGAAAGCCTGCGCGCGCGGTCCATCGAGGAAGTGCAGAAGTCCGCGTTGAACTGGGACCAGCTCGACAACCTCAAGTCCCAGGGCGGCGGCCCGCTGCTGCCGGCCATGAGCACCCTGTGCATCGCGGCCGGGCGCAAGGACAAGGTCCGCCCGGGCGACATCCTCGGCGCCCTGACCGGCGATGCCGGGATTCCCGGTACCCAGGTCGGCAAGATCGCGATTTTCGACTTCCAGGCCTATGTGGCGGTGGAGCGCGGCATCGCCAAGCAGGCCTTGCAGCGCCTGAACAGCGGCAAGATCAAGGGCCGCTCGCTGCGCGTGCGAATTCTCTGAAAAAAGGACATCGTTGTGCCCGTTACTGACGTTGTGATCATCGGCGCCGGCGCCGCCGGCTTGATGTGCGCCTTTACCGCCGCCGCCCGCGGGCGCCAGGTGATGCTGATCGACCACGCCAACAAGGCCGGCAAGAAAATCCTGATGTCCGGCGGCGGCCGCTGCAACTTCACCAATATGTACACCGAGCCCGGCAATTTCCTCTCGCAGAACCCGCATTTCTGCAAGTCGGCCCTGGCCCGCTACACCCAATGGGACTTCATCGCGATGGTGGCCAAGCATGGCGTGCCCTATCACGAGAAAAAACTCGGCCAGCTGTTCTGCGACAACAAGTCCAGCGACATCCTCGGCATGCTCCTGGACGAGTGTGACCAGGCCGGCGTCAGCCTGCACCTGGACACCGCCATCCAGCAAATCGAAAAGCTGGAAAACGGCTACCTGCTGGAAACCACCCTCGGCCAGATCACCTGCCAGTCGCTGGTGATCGCCACCGGCGGCCTGTCGATCCCGACCCTGGGCGCGACCGGTTTCGGTTATCAGGTCGCCAAGCAGTTCGGCCACCAGGTGTTACCGACCCGGGCGGGCCTGGTGCCGTTCACCATTACCGATCAACTCAAGGCCCTGTGCACGGAACTGTCCGGGACCTCGGTCGATTGCCTGGTGAGCTGCAACGACCAGAGCTTCCGGGAAAATATCCTGTTCACCCACCGCGGCCTCAGCGGTCCGGCGATCCTGCAGATCTCCTCGTTCTGGAACCCCGGCGAGACGCTGCACATCAACCTGCTGCCGGACCACGACGCCCTCGACTGGCTGCAACAGCAACAGGCCGAACGGCCCAACAGCGAACTGAAAACCCTGCTGGGCGAGCTGTTCACCAAGAAAATGGCCAACCTGCTGGCCGAGCACTGGTTCGTCTCCAAGCCGATGAAGCAGTACACCCCGGCGGAGCTGGCCGAGGTCGCGCGCAAACTTGGCGACTGGCAGCTCGTGCCCGCCGGCACGGAAGGCTATCGCACCGCCGAAGTGACCCTGGGGGGCGTCGACACCCGGGAAGTGTCGTCGAAAACCATGGAATCGCTGAAAAGCCCCGGGCTCTACTTCATCGGTGAAGTGCTGGATGTCAGCGGCCACCTGGGCGGCTTCAACTTCCAGTGGGCCTGGGCCTCGGGGTACGCGGCGGCGCAATTCGCCTGAGCCTGGTGGGAACCGGCGTGCTGGCGATAAACGATAACGCGGTGTACCTGAAACACCGCATCGCCCGAATCGCCAGCAAGCCGGCTCCCACAAGGTTGATTGCAGGCCGCTTCAAAAAGGCAATCGACGATCACGGAACAAATTTTGCTGTAGGCCGATGTGGCGCCAGTGCAATGCCGCCCGTCTACACATCATTCAGATCAACCGCTTGGCAGGCTCTCACTCCTACATGGCATCGACCTCGTTCAACCAATCCCTGCGCCGCCTCTGGGCCCTGGACAAATTCAGCTATAGCGTTCGGGTGTTCATTGCCCTGACCGGCATCATGACCCTGTGCTGGTTCCAGAACGAGATGAAGCTCCTGATCCCGCTGTTCCTCGGGGTCATCGCCAGCGCCCTGGCCGAGACCGATGACAGTTGGCAGGGCCGCCTCAACGCCCTGGCGGTGACGCTGGTGTGCTTCAGCGTCGCGGCGTTCTCGGTCGAGCTGCTGTTCCCCTATCCGTGGATCTTCGTCTGCGCCATGGCCCTGGCCGCCTTTGCCCTGACCATGCTCGGCGCGCTGGGCGAGCGCTACGGCGCCATTGCCTCGGCGACCCTGATCCTGTCGGTCTACACCATGATCGGCGTCGACCAGCGCGGCGGCGAAGTCGCCAACCTCTGGCACGAACCGGTGCTGCTGGTGACCGGCGCGGCCTGGTACGGCGTGCTCTCGGTCCTCTGGCAGGCGATGTTCTCCAACCAGCCGGTGCAACAGAGCCTGGCCAAGCTGTTCCGCGAACTGGGCTACTACCTCAAGCTCAAGTCCTCGCTGTTCGAACCCATCCGCCAACTGGACGTGGAAGCCCGGCGCCTGGAACTGGCGCAGCAGAACGGCAAGGTGGTGGCGGCGCTGAACAGCGCCAAGGAGATCATCCTGCATCGGGTCGGCGACAGTCGGCCGGGGTCGAAGGTCAGCCGCTACCTGAAGCTGTACTTCCTCGCCCAGGACATCCACGAGCGCGCCAGCTCCTCGCACTATCCGTACAACGCACTGGCCGAGGCGTTCTTTCACAGCGACGTGCTGTTCCGCTGCCAGCGCCTGCTGCGTGAGCAAGGCAAGGCCTGCCAGGCCCTGGCGGCGTCGATCCGACTGCGCCAGCCGTTCGTCTACGACGCCAGCTTCGCCGAAGCCCTGGGCGACCTGCACGCCTCCCTGGAGCACCTGCGCATCCAGAGCAACCCGGCCTGGCGCGGCCTGCTGCGTTCGCTGCGGGCACTGGCCGCCAACCTCGGCACCCTCGACCGCCTGCTGAGCGACGCGAGCAACCCCGACAGCCTCGCCGACGCCACCGACAGCAGCCTGCTGGACCGTTCGCCGCGCAACCTCAAGGACGTCTGGACGCGCCTGCGCACCCAACTGACGCCGACTTCGCTGCTGTTTCGCCATGCGCTGCGCCTGCCGCTGGCGCTGAGCATCGGCTATGGCATGGTGCACCTGGTGCACCCGTCCCAGGGCTACTGGATCATCCTCACCACCCTGTTCGTCTGCCAGCCGAGCTACGGCGCCACCCGGCGCAAACTGGGCCAGCGGATCCTCGGCACGGCCTTCGGCCTGACCGCCGCCTGGGCCCTGTTCGACCTGTTCCCGAGTCCCTTGATCCAGGCCCTGTTCACCATCGCCGCCGGGGTGGTGTTCTTTATCAACCGCACCACCCGCTACACCCTGGCAACCGCCGCCATGACCCTGACGGTGCTGTTCTGCTTCAACCAGGTGGGCGACGGCTACGGCCTGTTCCTGCCGCGTCTGCTCGACACCCTGCTGGGTGCGCTGATCGCCGGCCTCGCGGTGTTCCTGTTCCTGCCGGACTGGCAAGGCCGCCGCCTGAACAAGGTGCTGGCCAACACCCTGAGCTGCAACAGCCTGTACCTGCGCCAGATCATGCGCCAGTACGCCCAGGGCAAGAGCGACGACCTCGCCTACCGCCTGGCCCGGCGCAACGCCCACAACGCCGACGCGGCGCTGTCGACCACCCTGGCGAACATGCTGATGGAGCCGGGACATTTCCGTAAGGAAGCCGACGTGGGCTTTCGTTTCCTGGTGCTCTCGCACACCCTGCTCAGCTACCTCTCGGGGCTCGGCGCGCACCGCGAAAACCAGCTGCCGGAGGCCGTGCGCGGGCCTCTGCTCGAGGGCGCCGGTAGCACGCTGGCGGCGAGTATCGAAGAGATTGCCGCGGGCCTGGCGAACAAGACGCCCATCGCCATTCAAAGCGATGCCGAGGAAGCCCTGGCCAGCGAGCTGGAGCAGATGCCGGACGAGATCGACGAAATCCAGCGGCTGGTGCAGACCCAGTTGGCGTTGATCTGCCGGCAGTTGGGGCCGCTGCGCACCCTGGCGGCGCACCTGATCAAGGATCCGGAAGAAAGCTGAGGCCCCGCAAATCCTTGTAGGAGCCAGCTTGCTGGCGATGAACGTCGCCACACCGCGATCAGTCTGATCCCCCGCGTTATCGTTGACGACCATCGCCGGCAAGCCGGCTCCTACAGGGTATGTAGCGCCTTCAGGTCAGGGGGTTGTCACATCCCGTGCAGCTTGAGCAGCCGCTCATAACTGCCATCGGCCTTCATCGCCGCGATCTCGCGGTCGAACCCGGCGACAATCTGCTCATGCTGCGGATTCTTCAGGCTGACCAGGATATGCAGGCTGTTCTCGCTCAACGGCTTGGGCATGAACTCCACAGCGTTGCGCACCCGTGGCGCCTCGCTCTTGAGGTAGTAGCGCGCCACATACTCGTCTTCCAGGGTCAGCTTCACCCGGTCCGCCGCCAGCATGCGCACGGCCATGGCGAAGTTGTGCACCGGGATCTTCTGCAACTGCGCGTCGCCGTCGAACTCGGCGCTATAGGCATAGTCACGCACCACCGCGATCGGCAGGTCGTGCAACTGCTGCAAGTTGTCGTACTCGATGGTCGACTCCTTGCGTTTGAGAAACAGCACGCGGTTGACCAGGTACTCCGCCGAGAACTGCCCCAACAGGGTGCGCTCGTCGCTGTACCAGGCATTGATCAGCACGTCATAGCGCCCTTCGCCTACGCCCTTGAGCGCCCGGGCCCAGGGCACCTGCTCGAAGTCACTGGTGTAGCCGGCACGTGCCAGCGCCGTGCTGACGATATCGGTGGCCAGGCCACCGTTGACCAGCGTCGCATCGGTAAAAGGTGGCCAACCGTCGGCCACCAACCGCAACCTGTCCGCGGCAGCGCCCTGTGAAAGCAGCAGCAATCCAAGCAAAGCAAGCGCTCGATGCAATCGCGGCATGCTAAAGATCCTTAGCGGGCACATAGCCCAGCACAGTTAGCCGAAGCCCGAGGAGCCCGTCGGAAAACAACCGGCTACATCCCTGGTCCTAACATTAGCTCATCCGAGCCAGAGCAAAAGCGCGGTCCAGCAGATTACACAAAGATGATGATGCCGGGCAAAACCAATGATAGCGGGTAGCCTCTACCCAACTGGAACACGCGTGCGAATCTCCTGCAAGGAGCCTTCCAGCTTCTGTCCTGACGGTTAAAAAAAATCCCGGGTTGGCGACCTGGGACAACCCGCCTAGTATCGACATCACGTTATTGAATCCAGAGGCGAGCATGACCACCGACTGGCTCTGCAAACATCATGGCGACCTGAGCAAGGAACAGTTGTACAGCATCCTGCAACTGCGCACCGAAGTCTTCGTGGTCGAACAGAAATGTCCTTACCAGGAAGTCGACGGGCGCGACCTGGAGGGTGACACCTGCCATCTGATGGGCTGGCGGGAGGATCGGCTGGTGGCCTACCTGCGTCTGCTCGACCCGGTTTCCCAGGGCGGCGACGTGGTGATCGGGCGGGTGGTCATCGCCCCCGAGGCCCGCGGCCAGGGACTGGGGCACGACTTGATGACCCAGGCGCTGAATCAGGCCGGGAAACTCTGGCCGGAACTGCCGATCTACCTGTCGGCCCAGGCGCATTTGCAGGCTTATTACCGGCGCTACGGGTTCGAGGTGGTGGGCGAGGAGTATCTGGAGGATGACATCCCGCACATCGGGATGCGCAAGACCCCCTTCACTCAAGGGTAACCCAGCACCTGCTTGATCGAAGCCAGGTTGCGTTCGATCCAGGCCTTGTCGATCGCCCCCCAACCATGGATCCGGTAGTGCCCGGCATGGTTGCGGGCGCCCTCCTGTTGCTCGAACTCGCAGAGAATATCCAGGTCGGCCAATGCCAGGATGGTGTCCTGGGCCGTGCGCCGGGGCATGCCGGTCACTTCGGTCAGCGCCGGGACACTGCTGGCCACGCCGCTGTCGATCAGCCACGCCACGTACAGGCGGCGGTAGAAACTGCTCTTGGTCTTGCTGATGTCCATCCGGTAGTCCTTGTCGTTGACCTTCTGCCCCATGCCTCTACTCAAGACGGCGCCTATGGATTGGCGGACTTGCCCTGAAGATCGCGCCAGGTCAGGTAGACCCGCAGGTCGAACTCCAGCTGGTGATAACCGGGCTGCATGTATTCGCACAGCTGGTAGAACGCCTTGTTGTGGTCGGCTTCCTTGAGGTGGGCCAATTCGTGCACCACGATCATCTTCAGAAACTCCGGCGCCGCCTCCTTGAACAGCGAGGCGATGCGGATTTCCTTCTTGGCCTTGAGCTTGCCGCCCTGGACCCGCGAGATCGCGGTGTGCAGGCCGAGGGCGCGGTGGGTCAGGTCCAGGCGGTTATCGAAGAGCACCTTGTCGATGGCCGGCGCATTGCGCAAATGCTCCTGCTTCAGGGCCAGGGCGTAGCTGTACAACGCCTTGTCGCTCTGCACCGCATGCCGCTCCGGATAACGCTGGCGCAGGTAGTCGCCCAGCGAATCCCGGGCAATCATCTGGCGGACCTGTTCCTGCAAGGACGGGGGATAAGCCTGAAGGTATTTCAGCACAGTCATGACAGGCCTTGCGGACACCGAAAAAAGGCCAGTGTAGCGAATTCACGCGGACAACGCGCTCCAGTCGAACGTCGAGCCGAAGCCGGTAGCGTCCTTGGCCGTCAGCGGTCGGGCCACCAGGAACCCCTGGATCAGCGGACAGCCACTGGCCTTGAGCCACTGCCATTGCTCCACGGTTTCCACGCCCTCGGCGATCACCAGCAAACCAAACTCCTTGCACAGGTCGATCACCGTACGTGCCAGTGCCGCATCCCGGGGTGAAACGAGGATCTTGGCGATCAGCTGCCGGTCGAGCTTGAGGGTGTCCAGCTCAAGGTCGCGCAAGTGGTTCAGCGAACAGTGCCCCGAGCCGAAGTCGTCCAGGGCCACGCGCACGCCCAGGGCGCGGATCCGCCGCAGTTGCTTGCGCGAAGCCTCGAAGTCCTGCATCAGCGCCGCCTCCGTCACCTCGACTTCCAGCTGATGCGCGCGCAGGTCATGACGCTCCAACACCTCCTGCAGCTCGTCCGCCAGGTTCGGCATGCTGAACTGCGTGGCGCTCAGGCTGACGCTCAGCACCAGGTCCTCGGCGAACACACCGTTCCAGGCGTGTCGCTGGGTCGCCGCCTGGCGATAGATCCAACTGCCCAGCCGGCTGATCAACCGCACCTCCTCCAGCAAGGGCAGGAACAGCCCCGGCGGGACGTCGCCGACACTGGGATGGTGCCAGCGCAGCAACGCCTCGAACCCCCGCAGGCGGCCGTCCTCCAGGGACACCTGCGGCTGATAGACCATCTTGAATTCCTGGCTCTCGATCGCCGAACGGACGCTCTCCTCCAGCATCAACCGTGAGCGGGCGCGCCCGTTCATCTCGGTGTCGTAGTAGCGATACTGCTGGCGCCCGGCGCGCTTGGCCTCGTACATGGCGATGTCCGACGCGCGCAGCAAGCCATCGAGGTTGGCGCCGCAATCCGGGTAGGTGGCAATGCCGATGCTGACGCCGAGGGTCATTTCCATGCCGTCGATCTGCTGGCGAATCGACACCCGCTCGATCAGCCGCTCGGCGATTTTCGCCGCCTGCTCGGGGCGCTCGAGGTTGAGCAAGGCGGTGAACTCGTCACCGCCCATGCGCGCCAGGATGTCGAAGGGGTTGAGGCAGGACTTCAACTGTTCCGACACCCAGCGCAGCACCCGGTCGCCGGCTTCATGGCCGAGGGAATCGTTGACCCGCTTGAAACCGTCGAGGTCCAGGTACAGCAGCACCAGGGACTGGTCCGCGCGGTCGCTGCGGCGCAAGGTATTTTCCGCGGTCTGGTAGAAGCCCCGGCGATTGAGCAGGCCGGTCAGCGGATCGGTCACCGCCTGGAACTCCAGTTGCTTGTGCAGATGCTGCACCACCGACATGTCCAGCACCGTCACCACCATGGCCTTCTGGTCGGAGGGCAACGGCGCGCAGGACAAGGCCACGGGCAGCATCTGCTCCTGGCTGGTGCGCAAGTAGGCATCATGCACGCGATAGGTTTCCCCCTTGCGGTATTCCTCGTACAAGGGTGAGGACAGCCACTCGGGAAAATGCGGGTTTTGCAGAAAATCCAGGAACGGCCGGCCGGCCAGGTCCTCCAGCAACACATTGAGCAAACGTGAAATCGCCGGGTTGGCGAAACGGACCGTGCCGTCGTCGTTGACCACCAGGATGCCTTCGGCGGCATTCTCCAGCACCGAGGCATTGAACGCCCGGGCGGCTTCCAGGTCGCGACTCAGGCATTGCAAGGCCCGGCGGTTGCGCTGCTGTTCCAGCAACGCCTGGACCTTGGGCCTGAGGATATCGGGGTTGAACGGTTTGAACAGGTAATCCACGGCACCGCTGGCATAGCCCTTGATCACGGCATCCTGGGTCTGCTCGTTGGCGGTGAGGAAAATAATCGGGGTCAGACGCGTGCGCTGGCTGCCGCGCATCAGGCGGGCCACTTCGAAACCGTCCATCCCAGGCATCTGTACATCCAGCAACACCAGGTCAATCTCATGCTCGAGCAGCAACGTCAGCGCCTCAATGCCTGAGGCGGCAGTAACCACCTGCCAATCCTGACGTTCCAGCAAGGCACGCATGCTGATCAGATTTTCAGGGTAATCATCAACGACCAGAAGGACGGAACTACCATCACCGGGTATCTGTTGCACGCAATCCATGCTGCTTCTCTTGTTCGGGGGACTCCACCGGAAATCGCATGAAAACCGGACTAAACCTATCGACTACTCTAGACCGGGATTGTGCAAAGCGTAGTGAGCAATAGGCCATCATCCAGCCATGTCCACGATCTCCCGACTAACGGTCGGTGACCAGCCCTCGGACGCGGCTCGGAAAACGCCTCAGGCCTGCGAGCCCGCGCCGTACAACGGCGACGACCGTTGACACGGTCAGTCACGCCTACGAGGTTCGATACTCCGCAATGGGTTCAATCTCGTAGATCTCATCGAAACGCACCGTATTGTATAAACCGAATTCGCCATGATAGGTCAGCGTTCGGCGCGTCCAGTCGATGCAGCACAGCTCGCCACGCTCGGATTCCACTTCGCGGCCATGCAGCCTCCCGAGCAGGTTGATCTTTTGTTTGCGCTTGAAGTACTTCAGATATTCAGGCTCGTTCCTCGCTTCCTCTTCGTCCATAGTGAAACCCTTTTTGTCAGCTATTGGACCTTTATCCTGTGAATTTGACCGATGAAAAACAACTGTCATAAATAACAGGTATTTATATCGGTTTTTAATAGAAGCCCAACAGGTTCATTCTATGGATGGCTGTGGGCGTCCTATTCGTCGACAGATTGACGTCAAGCGCTCGCCGGATCGGCGGTCGGCTGTGCAACGGGTCGTGCCGCGAGGCCAACAACTATCTGAAGGTGCGGCATACGGCCGGCGTAAAGCGTCGATACAGATGCGGAGGGGGCGGATAATGAATAATTCCGTCCCTTTTCAGTCCTGCAAAAAAACTTCTATTTATTAAGCTTGGCGGATGCCGAACCTTTGAACTCTGGCATCACACCCTCTTCCGGCTTGAGCGTGGTCTGCGCCGCGCCCTTGAAATCCGGGGCTGCCGCCTCCGGCTTGAGCGTAGCCCCAGCCGCGCCTTTAAAACCCACACCCGCCTTTTTCACCTTTTTGCCTTTTGAGCTCATGGACGTACACTCCCTTACAGTAAGTGGGCCTTGAAAGTGCAGGATTCGAGCGGATTTGGCTACTGTCAGAACTGACAGTTTTTATATTGTTTTCGACTTTTTCACATCCTGCTATCTTCCATAAAGGCCGCTCCCCTTACAGCATTAATTATTCAGTGATTACCAAACAACAGACACCCCTTAAAAACGCCACTTTATTCTTTAAGGTGCTACTTACTATTCAGAAACCGTCTATAACCCTGTCATTTCTGACAGTAGACCGGTTTGCAAACCGTGATCAACATCCTCAGTAACTGACCATCAATGGCATGCAGGGGCAGATATGAAATGGGCCTTGGTCATCGAGTCCAGCCTTCACGGCTATTACGTGAGTGAAATCAGGGAGGCGGAGCAACAACCGCCCTACCATCCCTCCCACCTCCGCCTCTGGCACTGGATCATGGTCCCTTCAGGGGAAGATGTCCGTGTAGGCGATATCTGGACTGGCGAGTCTTTCCATCCGCCGCAGGTGAGCCCGCATTGAGCCTATTGCGTGGCAATGTGGGTGTGTTGCTTGAAAGCGCGGTCATACGACCGGCAAACGTCGATACAGAGGTAATGTCAGCCAGCTAAGGAAATGTGAGGCTGAGCACGGTCTTGTGGCGAGCGGGCTTGCCCGCGCTGGGGTGCGAAGCGCCCCCAAAACCGGCCAATGTGCTGTATCAGACGTAACCGGGACTATGGTTTTGCGACTGCTGCGCAGTCGAGCGCGGGCAAGCCCGCTCGCCACAAGGTAGTGTTCGGCTTCAAACTTCCTTGACTCTCGCCCACAAAAAACCCGCATCGCTGCGGGTTTTTTATGACGCTGCCGGTCTTAGTTGACCTTGGCGTTCAACTCACCTTTCAGGTAACGCTGGAACATCGCTTCGAGGGAGATCGGCTTGATCTTCGAGGCCTGGCCGGCAGTACCGAAAGCTTCGTAACGGGCGATACACACGTCACGCATAGCGGTCACAGTGGCGCCGAAGAACTTGCGCGGGTCGAACTCGCTCGGGTTGGTGGCCATCAGGCGACGCATCGCACCGGTGGACGCCAGGCGCAGGTCGGTGTCGATGTTGACCTTGCGCACGCCGTGCTTGATGCCTTCGACGATTTCTTCAACCGGCACGCCGTAGGTTTCCTTGATGTCGCCACCGTACTGGTTGATGATCGCCAGCCACTCTTGCGGCACCGACGACGAACCGTGCATCACCAGGTGAGTGTTGGGGATGCGCTTGTGGATTTCCTTGATGCGGTCGATCGCCAGCACGTCGCCGGTAGGCGGCTTGGTGAACTTGTAGGCGCCGTGGCTGGTGCCGATGGCGATGGCCAGGGCATCGACCTGGGTCTTCTTGACGAAGTCCGCGGCTTCTTCCGGGTCGGTCAGCATCTGGCTGTGGTCCAGCACGCCTTCGGCGCCGATGCCGTCTTCTTCACCGGCCATGCCGGTTTCCAGCGAACCCAGGCAACCCAGCTCGCCTTCAACCGAAACGCCACAGGCGTGAGCCATGGCCACGGTCTGTTGGGTCACACGGACGTTGTATTCGTAGTCGGTCGGGGTCTTGCCGTCTTCGCCCAGGGAACCGTCCATCATCACCGAGCTGAAGCCCAGCTGGATGGAACGCTGGCAGACGTCCGGGCTGGTGCCGTGGTCCTGGTGCATGCACACCGGGATATGCGGGAATTCTTCGATGGCGGCCAGGATCAGGTGCCGCAGGAACGGCGCGCCGGCGTATTTGCGGGCACCGGCCGAAGCCTGGACGATCACCGGGGAGTCAGTCTTGTCAGCGGCTTCCATGATGGCGCGCATCTGCTCAAGGTTGTTGACGTTGAAGGCTGGAACGCCGTAGCCGAATTCGGCTGCGTGGTCCAACATCTGGCGCATGCTGATAAGTGCCATTGTGTGTGTCTCTCCCGGTCGAGGGTCGTTAATCGTGCAAGCCTGCCGGAGCGGCGGCTGCTATTCAAGTCATTGCAGATCGGGGGTTAGTGCGCCTTGCAGGCCCGGCCGATCAAATCGTTGGTGGCAACCCAGTAAACCAGGCCTTCCTCACCTTTTTTGTGAAACGCCAATACGTTGTCGCTGTACAACACACCGCTCTCGACGGCGCCGGCCTCGGGCTTGAGGCGATACACCTGGTCACCGCTGCCCAGGCGCACGTCGACCGCCTGCTGCGCACTGTCGGCATAACGCCAGAGCACTTCGGCCTGGCTGTCACAGGTCCAGTGCGTCCAGTTGTCCGCCGGGGCCGACGCCTGGTTGAAGACGGCGCAACCCCCCAGGGCTGCCAGTGAAACAAGAGCGATAAAGCCTTTCATGCCGCTTCCTCGACTGACGGCCCCTGGCCGTCAGCACTGCCTGTAGTGAATCTGACCCGTCAAGGACAACCCTGTTCCCGGGTCCCGGACGAGGTGTCGTACTTTTCCAGCCCGTCCGGCCCCAGGCGCTTGTTGATCACCGGGGCGGTTTCCGCCTGCCAGTCGGCCTGGTAGCAACCTTTGCCGGCAGGCGGGGCGACCTCTGCCGCCGTCCCGGCCCCGGGTTTGCCGGCACAACCGGCCAGCACACCCGCCAGGATCAGCAGCGTTGACGGCTTGACCATATGAGACTCCCTGTCAAAGGCCAGTGCCGACTCAGGCCTTGGCGCGGCTTTCCAGCACTTCCACGGCCGGCAGGACCTTGCCCTCGACGAACTCGAGGAAGGCACCGCCACCGGTGGAAATGTAGGAGATATTCGCGGCAACACCGTACTTGTCGATGGCCGCCAGGGTGTCGCCACCACCGGCGATGGAGAACGCCGAGCTGTCGGCGATGGCCTGGGCCAGGACCTTGGTGCCGTTGCCGAACTGGTCGAACTCGAACACCCCGACCGGACCGTTCCACAGGATGGTCTTCGACGACTTCAGCAGATCGGCGAAGTGCGCGGCGGTTTGCGGGCCGATGTCGAGGATCATGTCGTCAGCGGCCACGTCGGCGATCAGTTTCACGGTAGCGGCGGCGCTCTCCGCGAACTCCTTGGCCACCACCACGTCCACCGGCAGCGGCACGCTGACCTTGGCCGCGATGGCGCGGGCGGTGTCCAGCAGGTCCGGCTCGTAGAGCGACTTGCCCACCGGGTGACCGGCAGCGGCCAGGAAGGTGTTGGCGATGCCGCCACCGACGATCAGTTGGTCGCAGATCTGGCTGAGGCTGTTGAGCACGTCGAGCTTGGTCGACACCTTGGAACCGGCAACGATGGCCGCCATCGGCTTGGCCGGCGCGCCCAGGGCCTTGCCCAATGCTTCCAGTTCGGCGGCCAGCAGCGGGCCGGCGGCGGCGATCTTGGCGAACTTGGCCACGCCATGGGTCGAACCCTCGGCGCGGTGCGCGGTGCCGAAGGCGTCCATCACGAACACGTCGCACAGGGCGGCGTATTGTTGGGCCAGGTCGTCGGCGTTCTTTTTCTCGCCCTTGTTGAAGCGCACGTTTTCGAACAGCACGACGTCGCCAGCCTTGACCTCGACGCCGCCCAGGTAGTCAGCCACCAGCGGCACTTCGCGGCCCAGGGCCTTGCTCAGGTAGTCGGCGACCGGCTTGAGGCTGTTCTCGGCCGAGAACTCGCCTTCGGTCGGACGGCCCAGGTGCGAGCAGATCATGACTGCCGCGCCTTTTTCCAGGGCCAGCTTGATGGTCGGCAGCGAAGCCAGGATACGCGCATCGCTGGTGACAACACCGTCCTTGACGGGGACGTTGAGGTCTTCGCGGATCAGTACGCGCTTACCTTGCAGATCGAGGTCGGTCATCTTCAACACGGTCATGGGTCGCAATCTCTGGTTTACGGTTTGTGATGAATGGTGTGCAGATAATGTCCTGCAACATCCAGCATTCGGTTGGCAAAACCCCATTCGTTGTCGAACCAGGCCAGCACGTTCACCAGCCTGGGGCCGGAGACGCGGGTCTGACTCGCATCGACAATCGCCGAATGAGGGTCATGGTTGAAATCGCAGCTGGCGTGGGGCAGCTCGGTATAGGCCAGCAGGCCCTTGAGCGGGCCATGGGTGGCGGCCTCGCGCAGGATCCGGTTGACCTCCACGGCATCGGTGTCGCTGACGGTCTGCATGGTGATGTCGAGGCAGGACACGTTGACTGTCGGCACCCGTACGGCCTTGGCCTGGATTCGCCCGGCGAGTTCCGGCAGCAGGCGTTCGATGCCCCGCGCCAGGCCGGTGGACACCGGGATCACCGATTGGAAGGCCGAGCGCGTACGGCGCAGGTCTTCGGCATGGTAGGCGTCGATCACCGGCTGGTCGTTCATCGCCGAGTGGATGGTCGTGATCGACACGTATTCCAGACCGATGGCCTGGTCCAGCAGGCGCAACAGCGGCACGCCGCAGTTGGTGGTGCAGGAGGCGTTGGACACCAGGCGCTCGTCGCCGGTCAGGCACTCCTGGTTGATGCCGTAGACAATGGTGGCATCGACATCGGTCTCACTGGCCATCGGCTGGGAGAACAGCACCCGCGGCGCGCCGGCGGCGAGGAAGCGTTCGCCGTCCGCGCGGGTGTGATAGGCGCCGGAGCACTCCAGCACCAGGTCCACGTCCAGCGCGGCCCAGTCGATCTCTTCGGGGTTGGCACGGCGGAAGACTTTCACGCAGTGGCCATTGATATGCAGACAATCGTCCTCGACCCGCACTTCGCCGGGAAAGCGGCCGTGGGTGGAGTCGAAACGGGTCAGGTATTCGAGACTGGCCATGTCGGCCAGATCGTTGAGGGCAACGATTTCAAAACCGGCCCGATCCCCTCGCTCGAACAGCGCACGCAGGACACAACGACCGATACGGCCGTAGCCGTTGAGTGCAACTCTGTAGGGACGCGGTTGGGGCATGGGGATCTCTTGGGTTAAACATCCGGGATCTGTGTAACCAGGGAAACCATCGCGAGCAAGCTCGCTCCTACAGGGTTTCGGTCGTTCCAAAATGGTGTGAACGACCGCCCTTTGTAGGAGCGAGCTTGCTCGCGATCCGAATGCAAGCCTTTCGGCTCTTAGTCTTCCAGCAGCTCTTCAGCCTGACCGAGGATGTTCTCCAGGGTGAAGCCGAAGTGTTCGAACAAGGCCGACGCAGGTGCCGACTCGCCGTAGGTGGTCATGCCGATGACGCGACCTTCCAGGCCCACGTACTTGTACCAGTAGTCGGCATGGGCCGCCTCGATGGCGATCCGCGCGCCCACCTGCAGCGGCAACACCGACTGCTTGTAGCTCGCGTCCTGGGCATCGAAAAGGCTGGTGCACGGCATCGACACCACACGAACCTTGCGGCCCTGCTCGGTCAGCTTGTCGAACGCCTGCACCGCCAGGCCGACTTCGGAACCGGTGGCGATCAGGATCAGCTCGGGCTCGCCCGCGCAATCCTTCAACACATAACCACCACGGCTGATGTTGTCGATCTGCGCGGCATCGCGGACCTGGTGCTGCAGGTTCTGCCGGGAGAAGATCAGCGCCGAAGGACCGTCCTTGCGCTCGATGGCGTTTTTCCAGGCCACGGCGGATTCCACCGCGTCGGCCGGACGCCAGGTGTCGAGGTTCGGCGTGCAGCGCAGGCTCGCCAGTTGCTCGATCGGCTGGTGGGTCGGGCCGTCTTCGCCCAGACCGATGGAGTCGTGGGTGTAGACATGGATCACGCGCTGCTTCATCAGCGCCGACATGCGCACCGCGTTGCGGGCGTACTCCATGAACATCAGGAAGGTCGCGCCGTAAGGCACCAGGCCGCCGTGCAGGGCGACACCGTTCATGATCGCGGTCATGCCGAACTCGCGCACGCCGTAGTACATGTAGTTGCCGCTGGCATCTTCGGCGCTGACACCCTTGCAACCTTTCCACAGGGTCAGGTTGGAACCGGCCAGGTCGGCCGAACCGCCGAGGAATTCAGGCAGCAGCGGACCGAAGGCATTCAGGGCGTTCTGGCTGGCCTTGCGGCTGGCGATGGTTTCGCCCTTGGCCGCGACTTCGGCGATGTAGGCCGAGGCTTTTTCGGCGAAGTCGGCCGGCAGCTCGCCGTTCAGGCGACGAACCAGCTCTTTGGCTTCGGCCGGGAAGGCCGCGGAGTAGGCGGCGAAACGCTGGTCCCACTCGGCTTCGACCGCGCGACCGGCTTCCTTGGCGTCCCACTCGGCATAGATGTCGGCAGGGATTTCGAACGGGCCGTGGTTCCACTTCAGCGCTTCGCGGGTCAGGGCGATTTCCGCGTCACCCAGCGGGGCGCCGTGGCAATCTTCCTTGCCTTGCTTGTTCGGCGAGCCGAAGCCGATGGTGGTCTTGCAGCAGATCAGGGTCGGCTGCTGGCTCTTGCGGGCAGTCTCGATCGCGGTCTTGATCTCTTCCGGATCGTGGCCGTCGACGTTGCGGATCACCTGCCAGTTGTAGGCTTCGAAACGCTTCGGCGTATCGTCGGTGAACCAGCCTTCGACTTCGCCGTCGATGGAGATGCCGTTGTCATCGTAGAAGGCGATCAGCTTGCCCAGGCCCAGGGTGCCGGCCAGGGAAGCGACTTCGTGAGAAATGCCTTCCATCATGCAGCCATCACCGAGGAACACATAGGTGTGGTGGTCGACGATGTTGTGGCCGGGACGGTTGAACTGTGCGCCCAGGACTTTTTCCGCCAGGGCGAAGCCGACGGCGTTGGCCAGGCCTTGGCCCAGCGGACCGGTGGTGGTTTCCACGCCCGCGGTGTAACCGTATTCCGGGTGACCCGGGGTGCGGCTGTGCAGCTGGCGGAAGCTCTTCAGGTCGTCGATCGACAGGTCGTAGCCGGTCAGGTGCAGCAACGAGTAGATCAGCATCGAGCCATGGCCGTTGGACAGGATGAAACGGTCACGGTCGGCGAACGACGGATTGCTCGGGTTGTGCTTCAGGTAGTCACGCCACAGTACTTCGGCAATATCCGCCATACCCATGGGGGCACCGGGATGGCCGCTGTTGGCTTTTTGCACGGCATCCATGCTGAGGGCACGAATGGCGTTGGCACGCTCACGACGGCTGGGCATCGCTGATCTCCTGGGGATGTTGATTCGAAAGTAAATAAAACGAAACGGAAAAAAGGCGAGCATTTTCCCTCAGGGACCGCCAAGGGGCAATGACAGATAGTCACTGCGAGGCGTTTTTCCTGCGGATAGTTGCCCATTGCGCGGATGAATCCTTTCCGCCACCGACCTATAGAGCACCGCGAAGAGCGGAAAGTGCCGCCCATCCATCAATATCAAAACTTTTTGATATTGATCTTGCTAGCCGACCGAGGGGTCACTAGACTGCTGGCCTTATGAATTTACCCGCGCCCGAGATCCGTCATGACGACAGCGACGACCTGCCCGCCCTGTGCAAGGCCGGCGGCGATCCGTTGCGCCTGAACGTCTTGCGGGCCCTGGCCAACGATTCGTTCGGCGTGCTGGAGCTGGCGCAGATCTTCGGCATCGGCCAGTCCGGCATGAGCCACCACCTGAAAGTACTGGCCCAGGCCGGCCTGGTGGCCACTCGTCGTGAAGGCAATGCAATCTTCTACCGGCGCGCCCTGCCCCACACCGGGCGCCTGGGCGGCAAGCTGCACGCGGCGCTGCTTGAGGAGGTCGACGCGCTCGACCTGCCGGGCGACGTCCAGGCCCGCATCGGCCTGGTGCACAGCCAGCGCGCCGCCGCCAGCCAGGACTTTTTCGCCCGGGTGGCGGAAAAGTTCCGCGCCCAGCAAGACCTGATCGCCGGCCTGCCGCAGTACCGCGACAGCGTCCTGGCGCTGCTCGACAAGCTGAGCTTCGCCCCCCAGGCCACGGCCCTGGAAGTCGGCCCCGGCGACGGCGCCTTCCTGCCGGAACTGGCGCGGCGCTTCCAGCGGGTCACCGCGCTGGACAACAGCCCGGCCATGCTCGAACTGGCTCGCCAGCTGTGTGAGCGCGAAGCCCTGGCTAATGTCAGCCTGCAATTGGCCGATGCCTTGCAGGAGGCCAGGCTGCAAGCCGACTGCGTGGTCCTGAACATGGTGCTGCACCATTTCGCCGCGCCGGCCGAGGCCCTCAAGCAGATGGCCGGCCTGCTGCAACCTGGCGGTAGTTTGTTAGTGACAGAATTGTGTAGCCACAACCAGAGCTGGGCCAGGGAGGCCTGCGGTGATCTCTGGCTGGGGTTCGAACAGGACGATCTGGCCCGTTGGGCCATCGCTGCGGGGCTCGTGCCCGAGGACAGCCTCTATGTAGGCTTACGTAATGGTTTCCAGATCCAGGTTCGCCACTTTCAGCGACCCGCTGGCGCCACACACATCGGTAACTCAGGAAAACCATCGATATGAGCGAATATTCCGTTTTCACCTCCGAGTCCGTGTCCGAAGGGCATCCGGACAAAATCGCCGACCAGATTTCCGATGCGGTGCTGGACGCCATCATTGCTGAAGACAAGTTCGCCCGCGTCGCGTGCGAAACCCTGGTGAAAACCGGTGTGGCGATCATCGCTGGCGAAGTGACCACTTCGGCCTGGGTCGACCTCGAAGACATCGTCCGTAACGTGATCCTCGACATCGGCTACAACAGCTCCGACGTCGGCTTCGACGGCGCCACCTGCGGGGTGATGAACATCATCGGCAAGCAGTCCGTGGACATCGCCCAGGGCGTTGACCGCAGCAAGCCGGAAGACCAGGGCGCCGGTGACCAGGGCCTGATGTTCGGCTACGCCAGCAACGAAACCGACGTGCTGATGCCCGCGCCGATCACCTTCTCCCACCAGTTGGTACAGCGTCAGGCCGAAGCCCGCAAATCGGGCCTGCTGCCATGGCTGCGCCCGGACGCCAAGTCCCAGGTCACCTGCCGCTATGAAAACGGCAAGGTCGTCGGCGTCGACGCCATCGTCCTGTCGACCCAGCACAACCCGGAAGTGTCCTACAAGGACCTGCGCGAAGGCGTGATGGAGCTGATCGTCAAGCACGTCATCCCGGCCGAGCTGCTGACCAAGGACACCCAGTTCCACATCAACCCGACCGGCAACTTCATCATTGGTGGCCCGGTGGGCGACTGCGGCCTGACCGGTCGCAAGATCATCGTCGACAGCTACGGCGGCATGGCCCGTCACGGCGGTGGCGCGTTCTCCGGCAAGGATCCATCCAAGGTTGACCGTTCCGCCGCCTACGCCGGTCGTTACGTGGCCAAGAACATCGTCGCCGCCGGCCTGGCCGACCGTTGCGAAATCCAGGTGTCCTACGCCATCGGCGTCGCCCAACCGACCTCGATCTCGTTGAACACCTTCGGCACCGGCAAGATCGGCGATGACAAGATCATCAAGCTGGTTCGCGAAGTCTTCGACCTGCGTCCTTACGCGATCACCACCATGCTCGACCTGCTGCACCCGATGTACCAGGACACCGCTGCCTACGGCCACTTCGGTCGCGCGCCGCAAACCAAGACCGTGGGCGACGACACCTTCACCACGTTCACCTGGGAAAAAACCGACCGCGCCGCCGCGCTGCGCGACGCCGCCAACCTGTAATTTCCCCTGCTGGTCGGTCGGCTCAAGCAAGCCGACACACCCAGTAAAACAGCCCCGCCTCGCGCGGGGCTTTTTTATGCGCGCCGTGATCTAGGCTTGGATTTTAGGTCGAGCAAGGATGCTCAGGATGCGCCTCTCCAGTGGTTTTCTGCTGTTCGCTGTTTGCCTTGCTGCCCACGCCCACGCTTGCCCGGACTGGCAGGCGGAGCGCGCCCGGCGAGAAATCGACGCCCTGCAAGCACAGCTGGCCCAATGGGACCAAAGCTACCATCGTCAAGGCCTCTCACCCGTAGCCGACGAACTCTACGACCAGTCCCGCCAACGGCTCGAACAGTGGCGCGGCTGTTTCCACCTGCCGCCCGGCAAGCGGGACACACCACCGGGCGCGGCAGGTCCCGCCGTCCACCCGACCGCCCATACCGGCCTCGACAAGCTGCCGGACGCCGAGGCCGTCCGGGCCTGGATGAAAGACCGCGAAGGCCTGTGGGTTCAGCCCAAGGTCGATGGCGTGGCGGTGACCCTGGTTTATCGCCAGGGCCGGCTGCACCAGGCCATCAGTCGCGGCAACGGGCTGAGCGGGCAGGACTGGACCGCCTCGGCCCGCAAGATCCCGGCGATCCCCGGCACCCTGCCCGTCGCCCGCGACCTGGTGTTGCAAGGCGAGTTGTACTGGCGCCTGCCGAATCACGTGCAGGCCCGCCAAGGCAGCCTGAACGCCCGTGGCACGGTGGCCGGACTGATGGCCCGGCACCAGCTGGGCAGCACGGAAGCCGAGGGTATCGGCCTGTTTGTCTGGGACTGGCCGCAAGGGCCGGCGACGCAGACGGAACGGCTGGACGGATTGGAAGCGCTGGGCTTCCCGGACAGCAAGACCTACAGCCAGCCCGTCGATGATTTCAGCCAGGCCGAACACTGGCGCAACCACTGGTACCGCCATCCCTTGCCGTTCGCCAGCGACGGCATCGTTCTGCGCCAGAGCCGGCGCCCCGCCGCGCATGGCTGGCAAGCCCAACCACCCTACTGGAGCGTGGCCTGGAAATATCCTCACGCCCAGGCATTGGCCCACGTGCGCAAGGTCAGTTTCAAGGTCGGGCGGACCGGGCGGATCACCCCGATGCTGGAGCTGACGCCGGTGCGACTCGATGACCGACAGATCAAGCGGGTCAGTCTCGGCTCGCTGCAACGCTGGCAGGCCCTGGATATCCGCCCCGGCGACCAGGTCGCGATCAGCCTCGCCGGCCTGACCATCCCCCGCCTGGACAGCGTGGTCTGGCGCAGCACCGAACGTGAGCCGCTGCCCGTCCCCGACCCTCGGCGCTTCCACGGACTGAGTTGCTGGCAGTACGGCCCGGGTTGCGAAAGCCAGTTTCTCGCCCGCTTGCGCTGGCTGAGCGGCAAGCAGGGACTGGATCTGCCTCACCTGGGCGGCGGTACCTGGGAAAAGCTGGTGGCAAGCGGGCGCATCGAGCGACTGCTCGATTGGTTGACCCTGGAGGAGGAAGAGCTTGTTACCATGGCCGGCTTCGGCCCGCGCAGCCGTGCGCGATGGCTTGAGACGGTCCGGTTGGCCCGCCAGCGACCTTTCGAGCACTGGCTCAAGGCGCTGGGACTGCCGCCCGCCGCCACGACCGCCCTGGACGAACCCTGGTCGGTATTGGCAGGCCGTACGCTCGAGACATGGCAGGCCATGCCCGGCGTCGGAGCTGAGCGGGCGATCCAACTGAGCGCATTTTTCCGCGACCAGGAAGTACAGAAACTGGCCGAAACATTACGTAACGCCGGTATCGAGGGATTTTAGAGACATAATCCCTGATTAATTCAGACTATTCATACAGACAGTATTGCCATCTATTTTCAGAGTGACTGTTTTTCAATCATTGTTTCAGTCCGGAGTGTCTATGAGATTTTTTCCACCGCTGGCGGTCCTAACCTTGTGCAGCATCCTGGCCACCCCCCTGCTGGCCGCCGAAGAGCCCACTGCACTGACCGGTTGCGCCGCCAAGCGCCAGGCCATCGGCAGCCAGCTCGACATCGCCAAGACCCAGGGCAACAGCGAGCAGCAGGCCGGCCTGGAAAAGGCACTGGACGAAGTGACCACCCATTGCACCGATGCTTCGCTGAAAAGAGAACGGGAAAACAAGGTGCTCGACGCCAAGCACGAAGTCAGCCGACGTCAGGCCGACCTCGACAAGGCGATGAAAAAAGGCGATCCGGACAAGATCAACAAGCGCAAGGAAAAGCTGGCCGAGTCACGCAAGGAATTGCAGGGCGCGCTGGATGAGTTGGACAAATAAGCAACGGGGACAGGGTGCCGAACAGAAGCCGGGCGCGCCATCCCCCGTGCTTCAATGATCGCGAAATTCCTTATGACAGGCATCGCAGGCGTCCTCTACCTTCTCGACCGCCGGCTTCAGGATACTGGCCTTGTACGGCTGGACCTGACTGGCCAGCCGCAACTCCCCGGTCGCGGACTCCAGCGAGCGGGCCAACTCCTGGAAATGCGCCTGCTTCTGCCAGACCGCATCCCGGGCACTGGTATGATCCGCTTCCTTGACTTGCGGGAAGTGCTTCCACGGCTCATGGGACAGGCTGTCGAGCTGGTTCGATCCCTCGACGAAACGCGGCCCGTCAAAGGGAATGCGGCCGCGCAGCATGCCGCCCAGGTCTTCACTGGTCTTGAGCATCTGCTTGAAAATGGTCTTGCGTTGCCCTAAAGGAGAATTCGGGTCGACGCCGCCGCAAGCACTGAGGGCCAGGCAGGCCAGCAATACAACAGAAAGGCTTTTAAGAGTCATGGTGGCTTCAGGTCACGGGAAACGGCGGCCAGTATCCTCGCCTCATCGCCAAACACCAATAGTTCGACCCCTTTTTAACCACACTAAATCAGTGGATTTGCTGAACAGAGTCTGAACAGGCAATCACCCAAGGAATTCACCGCTGTATGAACACCACTTTCAAACGACTGGCTGCAAGCCTCTGCGCCTTCGCCCTGCTCGCCGGCTGCAACCACAAGGAAACCCCGGCGCCCGCCCCGCTGACCACCTACCTCAAGGCGGACTGGCAAGCGTTGCCGGCGGTGTCCGATGCGGACCTCCAAGCCGGTTTCCGTTCGTGGCGTGGCGCCTGCGCCCGGCTCAAGGCCGACGCCAACTGGGGGCCGACCTGCCTGGCAGCCGCGAATGTCGCCGACACCCCGGCGGCCATTCGCGACTTTCTCCGGCAGAACCTGGAGGTCTACGGCCTGCGCTCGGCGCAGAACAGTGCCGACGGCCTGATCACCGGCTACTACGAACCCGTCTACCGCGGCAGCCTGACCCAGACCGCCGAGGCCACGGTGCCGGTCTATGGCGTACCGGACGACCTGATCGTCGTGCAGCTCGACAGCCTCTACCCCGAACTCAAGGGCAAGCGCCTGCGGGGGCGGCTCGAAGGCCGCGTGGTGAAACCCTATGACGATGCGGCGCTGATCGCCACCCAGGGCGTCAAGGCCCCGGTGCTGGCCTGGCTGACCGACCCGATGGACCTGCAATTCCTGCAGATCCAGGGTTCCGGCAGGATTCGCCTGGACGACGGCCAGCAACTGCGGATCGGTTACGCCGACCAGAACGGTTACCCCTATCGCGCCATCGGTCGCTGGCTGGTGGAACAAGGCGAACTGAAGAAGGAAGACGTCACCATGGGCGCCATCAGTGCCTGGGCCAAGGCGCATCCGACGCGTATCCCGCAATTGCTCGGCAGCAACCCCAGCTATGTGTTCTTCGCCCGCAACCCGGACAGCAACGAAGGCCCGCGCGGCTCGCTGAACGTACCACTGACGGCCGGCTACAGCGTGGCGGTGGATCGCAAAGTGATTCCGCTGGGCAGCCTGCTGTGGCTGTCGACGACCAAGCCGGATGGCAGTGCCCTGGTCCGTCCGGTGGCGGCCCAGGACACCGGCGGCGCGATTGCCGGCGAGGTCCGCGCCGACCTGTTCTGGGGCACCGGCGATGCGGCGGGGCAACTGGCCGGGGACATGAAGCAGAAAGGCAATCTCTGGATGCTGTGGCCCAAGGGCATGGCGTTGCCCAAGGCAGCGGAAACAGGCAGCTGATCACTGCCTGATCGGAAGACGGGAGCGAGCCTTAGATCGAGGCGAAAAAGAACGCCGCGATCAAGGCCATGCCGACAGACCACACCAGCGTGCGCAGTATCGCCCAGTCCGCCAGGTAGCAGATGATGTAGAGCAGGCGACTGGTGATGAACAGCACCGCCAGCACATTGATGGTCACCAGTGACGCAGTGCCGGCGATATGGGCAATGATCACCGCCGCGGCAAAGGCCGGGGCGACCTCGAAGCCGTTCAACTGCGCCGAGTGGGCCCGCTTGCCGAAACCTTCAAGACCGTCGAGAAAGGCCCGCGGGTCATGGTTCTCCCGCAGGCCGAACTTGCCGCCACCGAACCTGGTGATGACGGTACACACGTAAGGCAGGAGAATCGCGATCAATACACACCAGAAAGCAACGGTCATGGCAGAGTCCCTGAAGAGTGCCCAGCGGCATTGTCCACAACACTAGCGCATAACCGGACAACCCACAGAAACCGACATGCCAACTCTCCACGGCTGTTTAGACTGACACCACCACGGCGCACTCAGCAGAGGGTGAACACCTCGGCTTAAGCGTCGGAGTCTTTCACGGTGGGTTGATATTTCAGCAGATCGCCGGGCTGGCAATCGAGCGCCTCGCAAATGGCCTCGAGGGTCGCCAGGCGAAAGCCCTTGACCTTGCCCTGCTTCAACAAGGAAAGATTCTGCTCGGTGATGCCAATCTGCGCCGCCAGGTCCTTGGACTTGACCTTGCGCAGGGCCAGCATCACATCCAGCGTTATTTCAATCGACATCGATACATCCCACTAGATGAATTGTTGACTTTCACGGGCCATCTGGCAGGCATTGCCCATGATCCGGGCCACCAGCATGACCGCGGCGGCCAGAAACAGGGCGACCAGGTGAGCGGGGCTGAAACCGAAACTCAGCATGCGCTCTCCCGGAGGCAGCAACAGGGTTATCCACACGCTCATCAGCGGATACAGCAGCACGCTGGAAAGCACCCACAGGCCGACACTCTTGCCTACCGTGCCCAGCAGCCCGGCCGCTTCCGGCGAGAAATACTCACCTTGCGCATACGCCCGGAACAACGAGCGCAGCGCTTCCAGCCCGCGCGTCAGGATCAGCAACGGGAGGCTGCTCAGCAGCATGCCGCCACCCACCTGCCACCAGGGCATGGCGGCGATATCGACCTCAAGATCCCTGACCAGGGAGGTCAGGTTGAAGTCCAACCCATGTTCGACAAGGTTCGGAAAAATCCAGCAAGCCAGGTTGAGCAGCAACATGCTCACCAGCAAGACCAGTGTCGCGCTTGCCAGCAACCGACTGTGTTTGATCAAGCGATCGTCTTTCATCGAATACTCCTGTTGTCTTTGGCCGGATGACCAGCCAAAGAAACTAACAGGGGCAAAAATCATCGTAAAACGATAATTTATTACAAAATAACAGCAAATATAGGAGCGCGTCAGGCGTCAGGGATGGGGCTCGTCATCCTTGAACTGATCCTTCACGTACTTGATCTCGGTCCGCCCATGGGGCGCCGGCAGGCCATCCTCGCCGAGATTGACGAAGACCATTTTCTCCACGGTCAGGATGCTTTTGCGGGTGATCTTGTTGCGCACTTCACAGGTCAGGGTGATGGACGTACGACCGAATTCGGTGGCAGTGATACCCAGCTCGATGATGTCGCCCTGGCGCGAGGCGCTGACAAAATTGATCTCGGAAATGTACTTGGTCACCACACGCTGGTTGCCCAGCTGGACGATGGCGTAGATCGCCGCCTCCTCGTCGATCCAGCGCAGCAGGCTGCCGCCGAACAGCGTGCCATTGGGATTGAGGTCTTCGGGTTTGACCCATTTGCGGGTGTGGAAATTCATGCGTTCTCCTGACCGGCTTGCCGCCGGATGACACTATCCGACAGGCCTGAACCCTCATGTTAGAACGCTTGCCCGGCGACTCCAACCGCTTGCGAACATCAGTCGCAAAATGACCCGTGGTCCGCGAGGTTGTTTGACAGCCCTCCACCCTTGTCTATGCTGCGTCCGTGACCTGCTGGAACGGACCCAGCATTCAGCCAACCGGAACTTGGCAACACAGCGCCATCAAAGCAATGCGCAGGACGCGCAAGCTCCGCAAGGCCATGGGGGGACCAGCATCTCACCATTGACCCACCACCAAGTAAGGACGCTTAACATGTCTCGAGTTACCGATGTACTCGTCAGCTTTGACACCGAAACCATCCTGAAAAAATACCCCAACCCCAGCCGCAACCCCGACGCCCCGACGCTGATCGACTGGCAACACGTCTACATGATCACCAACCAGGACAATGTGGTCAGTGGCCAGGCCGGTGGTGAACTCGATCTCAAGGCGCAGGTCGGCGACCTGATCCGCTGGCGTGAAACCAGCCTGTCGCTGGGCTTCGAGAAATCGGTGATTTTCTATCGGTTCATCGGCAACGTCGGCGCCAACCTGATTTCGACCCCGACGCCACGCAAGGCGACCGCCTCGTACGCCCAACCCAATACCAGCAACCCGGTCATCCCGACCTGCCAGAAAGTCGATAACTACTACTGGTCGTCGGAAACCCTGGAGACCGGTCGCGTGACCTACCACTTCAACTTCATGATCGTGGACCGCGATTGCAAGCCATGCGGCTACTTCTCCTGGGATCCGTTCATCAGCATCCATAACTGAGGCGGGATCCTCCACCGACGCTTCGTGGCCAACGCGAAGCGTCACCCCCTGGCGACTCTCGTCACGGCTGACCGGGGCAACACGGCCAGGGCGTAGCATTGGCAGACTCAGGGAAGGAAACCTCCATGCCCCAAGACTCGTTCGACAGACACCTGCTGTTCATCCTGGACAGCGAAACCCTGCTCGCAAACCATCCGACGCCCAGTGTTTCGGCGGATTCGCCGACCGCGACCCAGGCGCGCCACCTGTTTATCCAGGGCGGTCGCCCGGAACACTGGCAGGGCCCGGACCGGCAGCCCTTCAGCTTTTCGGCGCAACCCGGCGACAACCTGCATATCCGCTGCGCACCGATTGCACTGCGCGGAGAAAACCTGTTTTTCGTGCATGACCTCCAGGTCCTCGATAACGCCATCCTCGCCCCCGCGAAAGCTTCCACGCGGCCCGGCGTCCGCCTGCCACGACCGCGCTTCGACAATCCGCTGGAGCTGGAAACCGAAATGGCGGATGACTATTTCTGGGAAAGCCGGCTGAACGCCCATGGCCGTACCGGAGTCGATCTGCGCTTTGCCCTGCTCAAGAACGACGGCTCGATCCTCGGCTATTTCTCGATGGCCCTGGAGCTCGACTTTCAGCCCTGAGCCCCCCTGCAGGAAACCTTCAGCGTCGACCCGCGCGGGTCGGCGCGACAAACTGCACGCTAATCACTTGGGCAAGCCGCAAAAGCCGCGTTATACTGCCCGCCGTTTCAAAACGGTAACCTTCTCTTGGTACCGTTTTCCCGCCACCTGTCCGAGGGGCGCTGCAGCAGGTTCGACCTGTCAGGCTCGGATGGGGCGTTGTTCGGTCAGGGTTCCCTGCACGGACACTAAACGCACAACGGCGCCCATTCGCATACTTACGAATGGAGGCTCTTCATGAGCGCTGTCAACACGCCTGCAGATTTCAACGACTACAAGGTCGCCGACATGTCCCTGGCTGCCTGGGGCCGTCGCGAAACCATCATCGCCGAATCGGAAATGCCGGCCCTGATGGGTCTGCGCCGCAAGTACGCCGGTGAGCAACCGCTCAAAGGCGCCAAGATCATCGGCTGCATCCACATGACCATCCAGACCGCCGTGCTGATCGAGACCCTGGTTGCCCTGGGTGCCGAAGTGCGCTGGTCGTCCTGCAACATCTTCTCGACCCAGGACCAGGCCGCTGCCGCCATCGCCGCCGCCGGTATCCCGGTATTCGCCTGGAAGGGCGAGACCGAGCAAGAGTACGAGTGGTGCATCGAGCAGACCATCCTCAAGGACGGTCAGCCTTGGGACGCCAACATGATCCTCGACGACGGCGGCGACCTGACCGAGATCATCCACAAGAAATACCCGGCCATGCTGGACAAGATCCACGGCGTGACCGAAGAAACCACCACCGGCGTGCATCGCCTGCTGGACATGCTGGCCAAGGGCGAGCTGAAAATCCCGGCCATCAACGTCAACGACTCGGTGACCAAGAGCAAGAACGACAACAAGTACGGCTGCCGTCATAGCCTGAACGATGCCATCAAGCGCGGCACCGACCACCTGCTGTCCGGCAAGCAGGCGCTGGTGATCGGCTACGGTGACGTGGGCAAGGGTTCGGCCCAGTCCCTGCGTCAGGAAGGCATGATCGTCAAGGTGTCCGAAGTCGACCCGATCTGCGCCATGCAAGCCTGCATGGACGGTTTCGAAGTGGTTTCGCCGTTCATCAACGGCCAGAACGACGGCACCGCCGCGAGCATCGACGCCGCCCTGCTGGGCAAGATCGACCTGATCGTTACCACCACCGGTAACGTCAATGTCTGCGATGCGAACATGCTCAAGGCCTTGAAGAAGCGCGCCGTGGTCTGCAACATCGGTCACTTCGACAACGAAATCGACACCGCTTTCATGCGCAAAAACTGGGCATGGGAAGAAGTGAAGCCACAGGTGCACAAGATCCACCGCACCGGCCATGGCGATTTCGATCCGCAGAACGACGACTACCTGATCCTGCTGGCCGAAGGCCGCCTGGTGAACCTGGGCAACGCCACCGGCCACCCAAGCCGTATCATGGACGGCTCGTTCGCCAACCAGGTACTGGCGCAGATCTTCCTGTTCGGCCAGAAGTACGCCGACCTGTCCGCCGCTCAGAAAGCCGAGCGCCTGACCGTGGAAGTGCTGCCGAAGAAACTCGACGAAGAAGTGGCCCTGGAAATGGTTCGCGGCTTCGGCGGCGTGGTCACTCAACTGACCAAGCAACAGGCTGACTACATCGGCGTCACCGTCGAAGGTCCGTTCAAGCCGCACGCTTATCGCTACTGATACGCCCGGTTCCCGGTAGGAGCAAGCTTGCTCGCGAGGCGGTGCAACTGACACACCGCATCGCCTTCATCGCGAGCAATCTCGCTCCTACAGGGGCTCGCGTCCGGCTTTCGAGTTTCCAAGGATACGACCATGTCCCAAGATCGTCGCTACAGCTTCGAGTTCTTCCCGACCAAGACCGATGCTGGGCAGGAAAAACTGCTCGCCACTGCGCGTCAGCTGGCCGACTACAACCCCGACTTCTTCTCCTGCACCTACGGTGCCGGTGGCTCGACCCGCGACCGCACGATGAACACCGTGCTGCAGCTCGAGAGCGAAGTAAAGATTCCCGCCGCGCCGCACCTGTCCTGCGTCGGCGACAGCAAGGCCGACCTGCGCGGCCTGCTGGAGCTATACAAGAACGCCGGCATCCAGCGCATCGTCGCCCTGCGTGGCGACCTGCCTTCCGGCATGGGCATGGCCAGCGGCGAGCTGCGTCACGCCAACGACCTGGTGAGCTTCATCCGTGAAGAAACCGGCAGCCACTTCCACATCGAAGTCGCCGCCTACCCGGAAATGCACCCCCAGGCGCGCAACTTCGAAGACGACCTGCGCAATTTCGTGCGCAAGGCCAACGCCGGCGCCGACAGTGCGATCACCCAGTATTTCTTCAACGCCGACAGCTACTTCTATTTCGTCGAGCGCGTGCGTCAGCTGGGTGTGAATATCCCGATCGTGCCGGGCATCATGCCGATCACCAACTACAGCAAGCTGGCGCGTTTCTCCGACGCCTGCGGCGCGGAAATCCCACGTTGGATCCGCAAGCAACTGGAAGCCTACGGTGACGACACCCAGAGCATCCAGGCCTTCGGCGAGCAGGTGATCAGCCAGATGTGCGAACGCCTGCTGCAAGGTGGTGCACCCGGGCTGCACTTCTACACCCTGAACCAGGCGGAACCGAGCCTGGCCATCTGGAACAACCTGAAGCTGCCCCGCTGAGCCCTGCAAGCCCCTGGAAATCCAGGGGCTGCAGTCTGCATTCACGAAGGATCGCCGCCCATGACCACTATGCCCGCCTCTCGCCCGCAACTTGTCTACCTGGTCTTCGGCACCGAGACTTATCATCAGGAAGCCGTCTTCAGTATTGCCAGCGCGCTTGCTCGCCTGCGCGAGACCCCCGGCGCGGAACTCGATATCCAGGTTTTCACCGATAACCCTGAACCTTATCGGTTGTTACCGGTGCGCATCCGCCCACTGGACGAAGCCACTCGTAAACGCTGGAGCGAGCCCCACGGCTATCATTTCCGAATCAAGCATGTGGTGATGCGCACCGTTCTCGAAGAGGCCGAGCAAGCGATACTGATCGACACCGACACCTTCTTCCACTGCTCCCCCATGGAGCTGTTCAAACGCGTAGAACCAGGCACCTTGCTGTGCAACGTTATCTATGGTGCCTACGGCGTCGACAAGAAGATGACGCTGTACACGGCGCTCTCAGCTCTTCTCAAGGAAAAGGGCCTGGCCGACGATCAGATGATGACCCTCAATTCCGGGGTGATTGGGCTGAATCGGCAAGACATCAGCCTCATGGACCGATCCATACAGTTGATGGATGAACTCTTTCCTTTCGCCCAGGGCGCCTACACGCTGGAGGAGTTCTGCCTGTCGGTCGCGGCCTACCGCACCTGGAACGTCAGGGAGTGCCCGGATCTGATTCACCACTATTGGGGCCGCAAGGTGCTGTTCCGTGCCAAGGTCAAGGCCTGGTTGCGCAAGCACGGCGCAGCCCCCCTCAGCCGCGAAGCACTCGACGACGCTTGCCTGGTCAATGGCCGTCTGCCGCGCCCACCTCGCGGGCACCGCATGCGCAACAAGCTCATGACCCTGACCTTGCCAAAACAGCAACGCCAATTCTTCCGGGAACTGCTCTATGGCTGCTACGAGCACGCCAACGAGTTCGATCAGGCGTGTGGCACGGCCTGGTGGGAGAGATCTCGTGAGAGCCTGGAAAAACGCCTGAAGCAACCGCTGACCAATGAGCAATTGACCCAATGGTTCGGCAGCGTCACCGTGCGCCTGTTGCTGGGCAAACGTCGGGAAACCATCCATCAACACCTGCTGCAACAATCACCCCGATAATAGCGTCCGGGCCACCAGGAAAAACGCCTTGCTCCTGCATGAGAGGCACAGACCAGCCCTTCGATAACGAAAGCACAAACCGTTGAGCAGCAGGAAAGCAGCGCACGGCGTTTGCTCTGTTATACTCCGGCGTTCCCGCCAGGCTTACGCCCGGACGCTCGACCTTGCTTCAGGTATTCCGACACTGCGACCAGCGCCGCCCCACGGCCCGCGCGAGCAGTGCGTAGAGCCTCAAGGCCCAGCAGGACCGGACGGGATGCGCCCCCGGGGTCCGTAAGAAAACTCGCCAGCCCCGCTCGACATGCGGGCCGCTTTCCTCTTACAGAACCTGAAACGCCATTCGCGCCAGGCAAGATTCCCATCGGGCCAAGCCCTAACTGAACAGGATTACTCATGTCCTTTGCTTCCCTCGGTCTCTCCGAGGCTTTGGTCGGTGCCATCGAGGCAGCCGGCTATACCGAGCCTACTCCGGTGCAACAGCGGGCCATTCCCGCCGTGTTGCAAGGTCGCGACCTGATGGTTGCGGCACAGACAGGTACGGGTAAAACCGGCGGCTTCGCCCTTCCGATCCTGGAACGGTTGTTTCCCAATGGCCACCCGGACAAATCCCAGCGCCATGGCCCGCGCCAGCCGCGGGTACTGGTCCTGACCCCGACCCGCGAACTGGCGGCCCAAGTGCACGACAGTTTCAAGGTCTACGCTCGCGACCTGAAATTCGTCAGCGCCTGCATCTTCGGCGGTGTCGGCATGAACCCACAGGTTCAGGCCATGTCCCGCGGTGTCGACGTACTGGTGGCCTGCCCGGGTCGTTTGCTCGACCTCTGCGGCCAAGGCAGCGTCGATCTGTCCCACGTGGAAATCCTCGTGCTGGACGAAGCCGACCGCATGCTCGACATGGGCTTCGTCCATGACGTGAAGAAGGTCCTCGCCCGCCTGCCGGCCAAGCGCCAGAACCTGCTGTTCTCGGCGACCTTCTCCAAGGACATCACCGACCTCGCCGGCAAGCTGCTGCACAATCCGGAACGCATCGAAGTCACGCCGCCGAACACCACGGTCGAGCGTATCGAACAGCGCGTCTTCCGCCTGGCCGCCAGCCACAAGCGCTCGCTGCTGGCCCACCTGATCACCGCCGGCGCCTGGGAACAGGTCCTGGTGTTCACCCGCACCAAGCACGGTGCCAACCGTCTGGCCGAGTACCTGGACAAGCACGGTCTGAGCGCCGTCGCCATCCACGGCAACAAGAGCCAGAACGCCCGCACCAAGGCCCTGGCCGACTTCAAGGCCGGTGAAGTGCGTATCCTGGTAGCCACCGATATCGCCGCCCGCGGCCTGGATATCGACCAGCTGCCGCACGTGGTGAACTTCGAACTGCCGAACGTCGACGAAGACTACGTGCACCGTATCGGTCGTACCGGTCGGGCCGGTCGTTCAGGCGAGGCCATCTCCCTGGTGGCGCCGGACGAAGAGAAGCTGCTGAAAAGCATCGAGCGCATGACCAAGCAGAAAATCGCCGACGGCGACCTGATGGGCTTCGATGCCAGCGCCGTGGAAGCCGAGAAGCCGGAAGTGCGCGAGCGTCCGGACGTGCGTAATCCACGCACCCCACGCGGGCCGAAGGGCGATGGCCCGAACGGCAGCGGTGGCGGTCGTCGCGACAAAGGCAAGGACAAGGGCGGCAAGGACAAGGCCGCTCGTGGCGAGCGTCCGGCCCGTGAGCAGAAGCCGCGTGAAGGCACCCCGGCCCGCGAACAGCGCCAGCCAAGCCAGCCACCGCGCGCGGCGGCCGACCGTGCCCCGGACGAGTTCCTTGACGACGATATCGATAACTTCGGTAACCGCGTCGACTACGTGCCCCAGGCCAAGCCGGCACAGGGCCGTGGCCGTCGTCCGGGTGCCCCGGCACAAGGTGGCGGTGCAGGCGCGCCACGCAGCGGCCAGTCGCAAGGTCGTCAGAACGGTCCGCGCAACAGCAGCGGCGCCAGTACGGGTACTCCACCGGCCAAGCGCAGCGGTCCGCGTAGTGGCGCTCCGCGTGACGGTCAGGCACGTCGTGAAGAGTCGCGCAACCGCCGTCCGGCCCGCGATGATTATCAGCGTGAAGAACCGGCCGTGCAGAACCCGCGCAGTCCGGCACCGAAGATCATTCATAAAGAGTCGAAGAGCGATCGCTTCCCGACGCCTGAGCAGTTGGATCAGTTGCCAGGACGCCCTCGGGGTGAGAAACCGGCGTTGCTGACGCGCAATCGCTGAGTTCTCGGTGCAATGAAAACGCCCCCGGTTCGTGAGAGCCGGGGGCGTTTTTTATTGGGTGTCATTGAGGACACCCACTTGCTGTAGGAACCGTCTTGAGCCTTGACGCGTAGCTGCGGTCAATACGGTCCACTGTGGGAGCCGGCTTGCCGGCGATTGCGATGGTGCATTCACCACCGCTATCGCTGGCAAGCCAGCTCCTACAGACTCAGCATTACTTCGCTTTCACACCCTCAAAGGTGATGTACAGCGCCAGCGCGTCGGACGCAGGGCCCAGATCCTTCATCGGACCAAAGTCCGAACGCTTGATATGCGCAGTACCTTCGAACGCTGCACGGTAGCCGCCCCATGGGTCCTTGCCCTCACCCAGGAAGGTGGCCTTGACCACGACCGGCTTGGTCACGCCGTGCAGGGTCAGGTCACCCGTTACATCGGCAGTGTCCTTGCCATCGGCATTCTTGCCAGTGGACTTGACGCTGGTGGAGACGAACTTGGCTTCGGCAAACTTGGCAGCGTCCAGGAAGTCCTTGCTAGCGATGTGCTTGTCACGCTCGGCATGGTTGGTGAACACACTGGCAGTACGCACGTTGACTTCGATCTTGCTGTCTTCAGGCTTGGCCGGGTCGAAGCTGAACTTGCCGTCCAGGTCCTTGAAGGTACCCATGATGTAGCTGAAACCCAGGTGGCTGATCTTGAAATCAACGAAGGCATGCTGGCCTTCCTTGTCGATCACGTAGTCCGCAGCCATCGCCTGACCAGCAGTCAACAGTGCAGAACCGATTGCCAGAGCGGCGAGTGTCTTTTTCAACATATTGCGTATTCCTTTTGAGTCGAGGTTGAACATCAGGCTTTGCGACCCAGCATGCGGGTCAGCGTCGCGTCACGATCGATGAAATGGTGTTTCAGGGCTGCCAGGGCATGGAGAACGGCAAAGATCACCACCGTCCAGGCAAGGTACAGATGCACCGCACCGGCCACATCCGCCTGGTCGGGGATGCTGGAAATCCAGGCCGGCACGTCGAACAGGTCGAACACCGGGATCCCGACACCTTCGGCGGTGGAAATCAGGTACCCGGAAAACATCAGGGCGAACAAACCCAGATAGAGGAACCCATGGCCGAACTTGGCGCCCAGCCGGGTCAGCCGGCCATGATTGGCAGGCGGTGGCGGCGGCGGGCTGATGAAACGCCAGAGCAGTCGCAGCACCATCACGGCGAACAGGGTCAGGCCAATGCTTTTATGCAGGTCCGGAGCCGCCTTGCGCCACTCGCTGTAGTAGTCGAGCCCGACCATCCACAAGCCCAGCGCAAAAAGACCGAAGACCACCAGGGCAACGCCCCAATGCAGGAATATGCTGACCGCACCGTAGCGAGAAGATGAGTTGCGTAGCTGCATTGCCGGAATCCTGTAAGTGATGCGCCCAAGACTAATGATTTACCTATCGAATTAAAGCGGAAAATTTCGCTTTGAAATATCGAGAAATACGATCATCAGTCTGAAATGAGCGGGTTAAGAAAATATTAAGCTCACTCTCCAGGGTGAACACCCGGGCGCGAGGATTTATTCACCGCCCAGCCGTGAGGTGCCGGCGACGCCATGGGTTGTCCTGCGGCCGCGCATTGCATAGGCTTGCGCGATTGTGTGTCCGCCGGCGTCGCGGACAACCGCCCGGAGAATGGAAATGAGCCTGAACAACCAGTGGATGCAACGCGATCTCGCGGTGGTGTGGCATCCCTGCACCCAGATGAAAGATCACGAGCAACTGCCGATGATTCCCATCAAGCGCGGCGAAGGCGTCTGGCTGGAGGATTTCGACGGCAAGCGCTACCTCGACGCGGTCAGTTCCTGGTGGGTCAACGTGTTCGGTCACTGCAACCCGCGCATCAGCCAGCGCATCAAGGACCAGGTCGACCAGCTCGAACACGTGATCCTCGCCGGTTTCAGCCATCAGCCGGTCATCGAGCTGTCCGAACGCCTGGTGAAGCTGACGCCCGACGGCCTGACCCGCTGCTTCTATGCCGACAACGGCTCGTCCTGCATCGAAGTCGCACTGAAGATGAGCTTTCATTACTGGCTCAACCGCGGCCTGCCGGACAAGAAGCGCTATGTCACCCTGAGCAACAGCTATCACGGCGAGACCGTGGCGGCGATGTCGGTGGGCGATGTGCCGCTGTTCACCGAGACCTACAAGGCCCTGCTGCTGGACACCATCAAGGTGCCCAGCCCGGACTGCTACCTGCGCCCGGAAGGCATGAGCTGGGAAGAACATTCGCGCAACATGTTCGCGGCCATGGAACAGACCCTGGCGGAAAATCACCACAGCGTTGCCGCGGTGATCGTCGAACCGCTGATCCAGGGGGCCGGCGGCATGCGCATGTACCATCCGGTCTACCTCAAGCTGCTGCGCGAGGCCTGCGACCGTTATGGCGTGCACCTGATCCACGATGAAATCGCCGTCGGCTTCGGGCGTACCGGGACGATGTTCGCCTGCGAACAGGCGGGTATCCGCCCGGACTTCCTGTGCCTGTCCAAGGCGCTGACCGGCGGCTACCTGCCGCTGGCGGCGTGCCTGACCACCGAAGACGTCTACAGCGCGTTCTACGACGACTATCCGACCCTACGGGCCTTCCTGCACTCCCACAGCTACACCGGCAATCCACTGGCTTGCGCGGCGGCCCTGGCGACCCTGGATATCTTCGAGCAGGACAAGGTCATCGAGAACAACCAGGCCCTGGCCCGGCGGATGGGCAGTTCCACCGCGCACCTGGCGGACCATCCGCATGTCGCCGAAGTCCGCCAGACCGGCATGGCCCTGGCGATTGAAATGGTCCAGGACAAGGCGAGCAAGACCGCCTATCCCTGGCAGGAACGCCGTGGCCTGAAGGTCTTCCAGCACGCCCTGGAACGCGGCGCCTTGCTGCGTCCGCTGGGCAGCGTGGTGTATTTCCTGCCGCCGTATGTCATCACCCCGGAGCAGATCGACTTCCTGGCTGAAGTCGCGAGCGAAGGCATCGATATCGCTACCCGCAGCGATATCAGCGTGGCGGTGCCGGCCAATTTCCATCCGGATTTCCGTGATCCGGGCTAGCGGACAATGAAGACCTGTGTGGCGAGCCCGCTCGCCACAAGGCCACCGTCAACCGCCTCGAATACGATTTTCAACAGAGACTGCAAATGCGACTGTCCCGCTTCTTTATCGACGCCTCCCTGAGCCTCGGCGAACACGAGCTGCCCGAGGCCCAGGCCCACTACATCGGACGCGTACTGCGCATGGCCGAGGGCGATGCGCTGCAAGTGTTCGACGGTTCGGGCACGGAGTTTCTCGGCACCTTGCTGGAAGTCGGCAAGAAGCGCGTGCGCGTGCAACTGACGGAAAGCTTCGCCGGGCAGACCGAGTCACCGCTGCGCATCCACCTCGGTCAGGGCCTGTCCCGGGGCGAGCGGATGGACTGGGCAATCCAGAAAGCCACCGAACTGGGCGTGAGCGAAATCACCCCCATCGTCAGCGAGCGCTGCGAAGTCCGTCTCAAGGACGAACGCGCCGACAAGCGCCTGGCCCACTGGCGACAGATCGCGATCAGCGCTTGCGAACAGTGCGGCCGCTCGACGCTACCGCTGATTCATCCGCCGCTGTTGCTGGCCGAGTGGCTGAAACAGACCGAGGCCGAGCTCAAGCTGGTGCTGCACCCGGTGGCCGAACCGCTGACCAGCCATCCCAAGCCGGGGACACTGGCGTTCCTGATCGGACCGGAGGGAGGGTTGTCGGACAGCGAAGTGGCCCTGGCCGCGCAAGCCGGTTATCTGCCGGCGCGCCTCGGCCCACGGGTACTGCGTACCGAAACCGCGCCGGTGGTGGCCTTGGCGGTGGCCCAGCAGCTGTGGGGCGATTTCTGATACCCCCGCCCTTCAGGACGCCGCAAAACCTGTGGGAGCCGGCTTGCTGGCGATAGCGGCCGATCAGGCGATGCAAGGCTCACGGGCCTCATCGCCAGCAAGCCGGCTCCTACAGGAGTCCGTGTTAGCCGTAGGATCGTGGCCTCAGATCACGTACCAGAAAATCGCCACGAAATGCAGCACGCTGCCGGCGATCACGAACAGATGCCAGATCCCATGGGCATGCCGCAGCCGGTAATCCAGCGCAAAAAAGATAATCCCCAGGGTGTACAGCGCCCCGCCGGTCGCCAGCCAGACGAACCCCGCCGTGCCCAGCGCGGCGAGCAGCGGCTTGACCGCCACCAGCACGATCCAGCCCATCAACGCGTAGATCACAATGGACAGGATCCGTGCTTCCGAGCGCGGCTTGAGCTCCTGCAGCATGCCGATCACCGCCAGGCCCCAGACGATCCCGAACAGCGTCCAACCCCAGGGCCCGCGCAACGTCACCAGGCAGAACGGCGTGTAGCTGCCGGCGATCAGCAGGTAGATCGACAGGTGATCGAGCTTCTGCATGATCACCTTGGCCCGTCCGCGAACGCTGTGGTACACCGTCGACACGCTGTACAGCAACAACAGGGTCACGCCGTAGATCGCCGCGCTGACGATCTTCCATGCACTGCCGTCCAGGCTCGCGACCACCAACAACCAGATCGCCCCGATACACGCCAGCATCGCCCCCACCAGATGGGTCCAGGCGTTGAATCGTTCCCCGTGATACATCTGCCACCTACCCCGCTTGGTCGATACAACTGCGCCCACTAATATGGCGCCCAATAGATTAAGAAAAAAAGACCGCCCCTTACAGAAAATAGAATGACGCGCCGTCCCCTGTGGCGAGCGGGCTCGACTTCAGATGGCTTGGACTGCGCAGCATGGTAACCCAATGCCACTCCGAAAAAGCCCCAGCCAAAACCCCAGGACTTGGGCACAATCGGGGGCATTCGAAAAAGAGCCCGCGCCATGCTGATCGACGAAGAGCTGACCCTGAAAAAACTGGAGGTGTTCCTGGCCTTCATGCGCACCGGCAACCTGGCGCGGGCGGCGGCCGAGTTGCAGACCAGCAACGTCAGCGTGCACCGGGCCATCCACTCCCTGGAAAACGCCCTGCGTTGCCCGTTGTTCAAGCACGAAGGGCGCAACCTGACGCCACTGGAAAGTGCCTATGTGCTGGAAGAACGCGCGCAGAAACTGATCCAGGACGTCCTCGAGAGCATCCGCGTGACCCGCGAGGCCGCCGGCTTCTCCGCCGAACGCTTCAAGCTCGGATCGCTCTATTCGCTGACGGTGAAGACCGTGCCGCAACTGATCATGGGCCTGAAGATCCGCCGCAGCGAGCTCAATATCGACCTGATCCTGGGCTCGAACTTCGACCTGCTCTACAAGCTCAAGAACATGGAAGTGGACGCGATCCTGGTGTCGCTGGACGACACCACCAACGATCCGGACTGCGAGCACCTGCCACTGTTTTCCGATGATATTTTCCTGGCCGCCCCCGTCGACTCGCCGCTGGCCCAACAGGACGAAGTCGACCTGGCGGACCTGCGGGACATGACCTTCATCACCCTGACCCAGGGCTTCGCCACCCACCGGGATGGCAACCGGGTGTTCGAGCAGGCCGGGTTCGAGCCGAAGGTGGCGATGCAGGTCAACGATATCTTCACGCTGTTGAGCATGGTCAGCTCCGGCGTCGGCTATGCCTTGCTGCCGGGGCGGATTGCGGCGGTGTACGAGAACCGGGTGAAGCTGATCCCCCTGCAGGCGCGCTACCGCCTGCAACAGCATATCGGCGTGGTGTTCCTCAAGGCCAAGGAGCGTGACCCCAACCTGTTGGCGCTCCTGGCGGAATGCCGGATGTATGCCAACAGGTTGACTTGAAGCAGGTCTATTGTGGCGAGCGGGCTGTCACTCAGCCCACCAGGCCGCGCACCACGAAGAACAGCACCGAAGGCCCAAGCAGGCAGCCCAGCCCGGTGTGGAAGGTCGCCGTCAACGCGCCATAGGGCACCAGCCGCCGATCCGTCGCCGCCAACCCGGCGGTCACACCGCTGACCGTACCCGCCAGGCCGCCGAACACCATCGCCGAACGCGGGTTGTCCAGGCCCATCCAGCGCGCAGCCACTGGCGTGCCGACCATCACCAGGATCGCCTTGATCAACCCCGTCGCGATCGACAGCGCCACCACTTCGGAACTCGCGCCAATCGCCGCACCGGTCACCGGCCCGACGATGTAGGTCACCGCCCCGGCGCCAATGGTGGTGATGCTTACCGCATCGCGATAACCGAAGGCCCAGGCCATGCTCGCCCCGACCATGAACGGCAGCAGCGTACCCAGCAGCAACGCCAGCGCGCCGATCAGCCCGGCTTTTTTCGCCTCGGTGGCCTGGACCTCGAAGGCCGTGGCGACGATGGCGAAGTCACGCAACATCGCACCGCCCATCAGCCCGACGCCGGAAAACAGCGCCACATCCGCCAGGCCCTTCTGCCCGCCGGTCAGCGTACCGCCAATCCACGCCAGCACCAGGCCGATCGCGATGGCAATCGCCGAACCGTGGATCCGCCCATAGGTCAGGCGCTTGGACAACACCACCGACACCCACATCACCACGCCCACACCGGCGAATGCCGTTATCAGCGAATTCTGTCCCAGGTCCTTTGCGATGAGATCCCACATATCAGCGACCTCCCGCAACGGTGGAGGTCGGTGCGAGCGCTACCGGCTCATCCGGCAAAGGCTCGCCTTTATGGGTCCGGCTGATCAGGGCAATGGTGCAGCCGCAGACCACCACCGAACCCACCGCCGCCAGCACCGCCAGCGGACCGCCGTGCAGCGCCGCGACCACGTTCTGGTTGGCCGCCATGGCCACCACCACCGGGATATACATGGCGCCCCAGAAACCGACGCCCATCTCGCAGTCCTTGGTCAGGCCGCCGCGTTTGTGCATCCACAAACGGACACAGATCAACAGGATCATCGCGATCCCGACCCCGCCGACATTGGATTTGACGCCCAGCAGCATGCCCAGCATGTCACCCAGAATCACCCCTGCCAGCGTACAGATCGCCAACAGCGCCACACCGTAGATAATCATTCTTGTTGTCCTCATATCGCATTGTCGAAGTTGTTGTTTTTGTCCTTCGAAGCAGCAGCCGGTGTTTATCGGTGACGGCGTCCCTCCTCATCCAGCAACGCCTTGAGGCTGTCCAGCCGGGCACCGTCGAACGCAATGACGGTGCCTTGCTCGAACACCCGGCGCGCCAGTCCGGTCAGGACCGAACCCGGAGGCAGTTCGATCTGCAGGCGAGCACCGCGCTCATAGGCGCTTTGCACGGTGCCGCGCCAATCGACGAGCCGGCGCATGTTGAACGCCAGGTCATCGCGGATCTGTTCAGCGTTACGCAGGAGCCGCGCGCTGCTGCCGCTGAGGTAGCCCAGCCGTGGTGCCTGCAGCGACACCTTGGCGAAAGCGGCGGCCAGTACCCGGGCCGGTTCGTCCAGCAGCGGACAATGGGACGGCACGCTGACCGCCAGGCGCCGGGCCACACCCTCCTTCTTCATCAGGGCGACCAGCGCGTTCATACCCTCGTCGCTTCCGGCGATCACGCATTGGTTATCGGCGTTGATATTCGCCAGATAGACCGGTGTACGTTCGCTGTGCGCCTGGGCCAATAACTTATCCACAGCCGCCAGCTCCAACCCGATCAGGGCGGTCATGCCGTAGCCCTGTGGATAAGCCTGTTGCATCAACTCGCCGCGCAGGCTGACCAGCCGCAGGGCATCGCTGAAGTCCAGTGATTCGGCCATGACCGCCGCCGGGTAGGCCCCGATGGACAAGCCGGCGACGTAGGCCGGCCGCGTCGTGTCTTCCAGCAGCAGCCGCGCACAGGCCACACCGGCCACCAGCAGGCAAAGCTGGACCGCCCGGGTCGAGGCCAGGGCTTGCGGCGTATCCAGCAACGCCACGTCCTCGCCCAGCACATCGCTCGCCTCGCGCAGGCAGTCACGCACGATCGCGGCATCAGGCAAGCGCTGCAGCATGCCGGGCTGCTGCGCACCCTGGCCGGGAAACACCAGCAGGCTGCTCATGCCACTCGCTCCAGGGCATTCCAGGGGTCGAGCACCAACTGAACGCCGCTGGCCTGCTTGAGCAAGACTCGCTGCGCCGTGCCCGCCCACTCCGCCAGCGCCACCGCGCCCAGCGGGGTTTGCAGTTGCAGGTCGACACGACAGAACGGGTTGTCGAGTTGCAGCAGCAAGCCATTGGCCTGACGGCGCGACAACGCTTGCGGCACGCGCAGAATCAAATCCAGGTCGCTCTGTTGATGCAGGGTCGGCAAGCCGCTGGCCAACTCGAAACCGGCACTGCCGCTGACGCCCCAGACCAGCCCCGACGCTTTCAATAACGGCCGCAGGTAATTCAGCGCCTGCAAGGCCGGCCAGTCTTGCGCACAGATTTCAATGTCGATGAGGGCCTCGGGCCGCACGCAACGCTCGACCAACGCCCGTGGCATCAGCGTGGCGAAACGCTGCTCACGCAAAACCCCGCGCACGCCCACCGGCACCTGATCCGACGCCGTCAGCGCACGGCGCACCACCACCGGCTGGCCGAGGCTCAACGCCTCGGCCACCCAATCCGGCGCCTCCTTCGGCAACTGCGCCGGGGTCAGCCCCCAGAGCAGGTCGTGCGGCAGGAACTCGTCGTCAGCGCGCATCGCGGCTCACCACTGCTCACGCAACAGTTGCCGGACCCGGCTCGACGCCGCCCGATTACTCGCGCCCAGGCGTCCACTCAAGTCCGTGCCCTTGCCCGCCACATCGTGAACGGCCTCGACCAGACAATCCTCTACCCGCGCCAGATCGTCCGCCGTAGGCTGTTCGATCTGCTCCACGCCCAGGGTTTTCCAGAGCAGGCCGAGACTGGCATAGCTGTCGATGTCATAGGCCATCGGCGGCACGCTGGCGGCCAGGGCCTCCAGCTCTTCGACGCTGCGCAGGGTCACCCGCGCCGCCGAGGCCTTGCCCATGGCATGGACCATCACTCCGGGATCGCGCAAGGCGATCAGCCGATTGGCCTGGTAACCGTGGGCGAGGAAGGCCCCGGACATGGCCTTGCCCACCAGCAGCGCGATCACCGCATGCCCCGCCAGGCGGGCGCGGGCATAACTGTCCGCCGCGCCGGCCAGGGCCTGGTGAATCCCCAGGGCTTCCTCGCGACGGCCGTAAGCCTGGCTCGGCACATCGACAATGGCGACCAGGGCGCGCTTGTCCGTCCGTCCGCTGTCGGCCTCGATCACCTCGTCCACGGCCTTGGCCAGGCCCCAGCCTTCCAGCAGCCCGACCTCGCCGTTGCGGGCACGGACAAAACGATTGGCCGGATCGGCCACCACCGCCAGAAAGCGCACCGGCTGGCCAGCGAGTTGGCCATCCGCCACTTTCAATGAAGGCGGCAGGCCGGACACTTCGTCAGCGCCTGAGGCCAGCGCCTGGAACCAGTGCAAACCGCGCAGGGAATAAGCGCTCATGGGCGATCTCCTTGGAAAAGACGGCGTACCGTGGCCGGATCGATTTGAGGTTCGGCATCCAGCTCGGCCAGCCGTCGCAGGTACCAGTCCGCCTGCCGGCTGCGTTGCACATCGGGCAAACCGGCCTCCAGCAACTCGGCAATCTGTTGCCGGATCAACACCACGTCATCGGCCACATAACGATCCACCAGGCCGCTGGCGAAACGCTGCTCGCCACCGGTCAGGCTCCAGATAAACGGCCGGTCACGGGAGTCGTACTCGTCCAGCCCGGCCTCCTGCTCGATCACCTGCGGGCCGTTGAGACCCAGGCGGGCCTCCTGGGTCACCACCAGATAGCTGCACAGCGCCGCCGCGATGGACATGCCGCCAAAACAGCCGACGCTACCCGCCACCACGCCGATCACCGGCTGATAACGGCGCAGATCGACAATCGCCGCGTGGATATCGGCGATGGCCGCCAACCCCAGGTTGGCCTCCTGCAAACGCACGCCGCCGGTTTCCAGCAGCAACACGGCGCGGGTCGGAATGCCGTTGCGGTTGTCTTCAGCAGCCAACTCCAAGGCGCCGGCGATTTTCGCGCCGCCCACTTCACCGAGACTGCCGCCCTGGAACGCGCCTTCGATGGCGGCGATCACCACCGGCAGGCCGTCGATGCTGCCCTTGGCAATCACCACGCCATCGTCGGCCTGGGGCACCACGCCCTGGCGTTCGAGCCAAGGCGACATGACCCGGGCGAACGGGTCGAGCAACTCGCGAAAACTGCCGCGATCGAGCAAGGCCCGTGCCCGCTGCCGAGCACCGAGTTCGACGAAGCTGTGCTTGTGCAACAAACGCTCGCTGTCAGTCATGGCCGATCTCCTCGAAACCTTGCTCCAGGCGCAAGCGGACCACACCGGGGGTGGCACCGAAATCATGGATGGCGATGCTCAGCGCAGGCGGCAACTGGCCGTCGAACAGCCGCTCGAACAAGTGTTGCCAGCGGGCGGAGCTGCCGTTCACCGAGGTCGTCACCTGGATCGACAACGTGCCGGGATGGCCGGGTTCCAGCAACACTTCCAGGTCACCCGAGCCGACGCAGCCCACCAGTGCCCGGCCTTTGGGCGGTTGCCCGGCGGGGAATTCAAAGGACAATTTTTCCATCACAAGGCTTCCTGTTCGAGGCGGTCGATCAGCAGGCAGGCGGCGAGCAGATCCGCCGCGCCCCCCGGTGAAGCGTTCATCGCCAAAAGCTGTTGATCCAATTCATGCAGGCAGCGCCGTCCGGCCAGGCTAGCGCTGCCGCCCGCCTCCAGCACGGCGCGGGCGCCCTGTTGCATGGCCTGCAGACCGGGCACGCCGGCGCGGTAGAGCACGCAGGTGTCGGCCAGCGTGGTCATTATCGCGAGCAAGGCATCCAGCCGGGCGTTCTGTTCGCCGTGACCGGCGAGCCGGCTGCGCTGGAGTTGCGGCAGGCCGAGGCGGGTCACCGCCGGGAAGCCCAGCTGTGCCTCTTCACGGGCACCGCGAGCACCGTAGCGTTGCGCGACCTGGCTGCCGTGGCTGGTGCTGTTGGGCGCGTAACGGTCTTCCAGCAAGGCCAGGCGCGCGGCGCGCAGGGTCAGGGCATTGGCGGTCACGGAGCGAGGGTCCAGCGCGGCGGCCGCCACCAATAGCCCCAAGGCCCAGATAGCCCCGCGATGGGTATTCACGCCGCAGGTGGTCTGCAGCATCACCTGCTCGCCTTCGCGACCAATGCGGCCCAGCGCTTCACGCAACTCCCTGTAGGAGCGAGCTTGCTCGCGATGGGCGTCAACGATAACGCGGGGAACCTGATACCCCGCGGCGCCTGGACCACCATCGCGAGCAAGCTCGCTCCTACAGTGGCCGGTGTTTTCCGTCATGTCGCCGACGTTATCCATGCCTTGCGCCGCTTCGGCCATCTCCTTGAACATCGGCCAAAGCGACAACGCCGAGGCATGCATCAGGCCCAGATGCAGATCGGTGTGCGCACCGTTACCGCGTCGGTCCACCAAGGCCGGCTTGGGCGACAGGTCGGCTTCGTCGATCAGCGCTTCCACCGCGAAGTCCGCCAGGCGCTCGGCCAGGGACAGGGGTTGGGCTTGCAGATTGAAGGCGTGCATTTACCAGCTCCTGAATTTGGCGGGCGGGTTGTAGAGGCCACCCGACCATTCCACCAGGTCGGCCACACTCTTGGCCGCCAGCAGTTCGCGGCTGGCGTCGGTGCGCCGGATACCCAGGTCTTCAGGCAAGGCGATCAAGCCTTCGCGACGCATCCGCAGCGTGTCCCTGGGGTTATGCCGCAAACCGATGGCCGTGACACCCGCCACCGCAGCGATCATGGCCTGGCGTTCTTCCAGGGATCGCGCCTTGTACAGGTAGGCGATGCCTTCTTCAGTCAGCAAATGGGT
>NZ_JXDG01000065.1 GCF_000820515.1 Pseudomonas batumici
TAGAGCGGCAGGACCATGAACGGCAGGTAGGAATAGACCACCCCGATGTAGACCGCGAGGTTGGTGTTGAGGATCTGCAAGGGCTCGTGGATCAGCCCGATCCCCATCAGGAAGGCGTTCAACAAGCCGTTGTTGCTGAGAATCCCCATCCAGGCGTAGACGCGGATCAGGATCGCCGTCCAGGTCGGCATCATGATCAGCAGCACCAGCACGGTCTGCACTTCCTTGCGCGCCCGGGCGATGGCGTAGGCCATCGGGTAGCCGATCACCAGGCACAACAGCGTGCTGAAGAAGGCCATCCGCAGCGAACCGAAGTAGGCCGCCAGGTACAGCTCGTCGTCCCCCAGCATCGTGTAGTTGCCGAGGTTGAGGATGATCTGCAGCTTCTGTTCGACGAAGCTGTAGATCTGGGTGTACGGCGGAATCGCCACGTCCGCTTCGGCGAAGCTGATCTTCAGGACGATGAAGAACGGCAGCATGAAGAACAGGAACAACCAGAGGAAGGGAATCCCGATGACCGCCTGGCGGCCACTGGGGGTCATTCGTTGCACCAGGGACTTGAGGTTCATGAGCGCAGTACCACGCCGCTGTCGTCTTCCCACCAGACGTAGACCTGGTCACCCCAGGTCGGCCGCGCGCCACGGCGCTCGGCGTTGGCGACGAAGGACTGCACCAGCTTGCCGCTCGGCAACTCGACGTAGAACACCGAGTGGCCGCCCAGGTAGGCGATGTCATGGACCTTGCCGCTGGACCAATTATGCTCGCACTCGGGCTTCTTCAGGGTGACCAGCAGTTTCTCCGGACGAATCGCGTAGGTGATCGACTTGTCCTGCACCGAGGTGCTGACGCCATGGCCGACGTAGATATTGCGGTCCAGGTCCTTGCAACCGATCAGCGCGTGGCCCTCGGCATCGTCCAGCACTTCACCTTCGAAGATGTTGACGTTGCCGATGAACTCGCAGACCAGGCGGCTGGTGGGGGTTTCGTAGATGTCGATCGGGCTGCCGATCTGGGCGATCCAGCCCAGGTGCATGATGGCGATGCGTTCGGCCATGGTCATGGCTTCTTCCTGGTCGTGGGTCACCATCACGCAGGTCACGCCGACCCGCTCGATGATCTCGACCAGCTCAAGCTGCATCTGCGAGCGCAGCTTCTTGTCCAAAGCCCCCATCGGTTCGTCGAGCAACAACAGCTTCGGCCGCTTGGCCAGGGAGCGGGCCAGGGCCACGCGCTGACGCTGGCCACCGGACAGCTGGTGTGGCTTGCGCTTGGCGTACTGGCTCATCTGCACCAGCTTGAGCATTTCAGCCACGCGAGCGTCGATCTCGGCCTTGGGAATCTTGTCCTGTTGCAGGCCGAAGGCGATGTTCTGCGCCACGGTCATGTGTGGGAACAGCGCGTAGGACTGGAACATCATGTTGATCGGCCGTTCGTAGGGCGGCAGGTCGGTGATGTCGACACCGTCGAGGTAAATCCGCCCTTCGGTCGGGCGCTCGAAGCCGGCCAGCATGCGCAGCAAGGTGGACTTACCCGAACCCGATCCGCCCAGCAGGGCGAAGATCTCGCCCTTCTTGATTTCCAGGGACACGTCGTCCACGGCAACCGTCTCGTCGAACTTCTTCGTGACCCTGTCGATCTTGACCAGCACCTGTTTAGGTGTCTGGTCGCCCTCGAGGGCTTTCTTATAGGCGCCGGAGGCAACTGCCATTTGTAAAACTCCCAACAAGATTTAGCCGCCGGGCCTGGGTGACCCGGCTTTGGATGGTTCGACCCTCGGGCGTCACTTGCCCGACTTGACCTTGGTCCAGCTGCGGGTCATCAGACGTTGGATCTTCGGGGGTAGCTCAGCATTGACGTACAGCTTGTCCACGACGGCTTGCGGCGGGTAGACCGCTTCGTCGGTACGTACGGCCTGATCCATCAGAGCGCCAGCCTTTGGGTTCGGGTTGGCATAACCGACATAATCGCTGACCTGGGCAATCGCGTCAGGTTGCAGCAGATAATTGATAAAGGCGTGAGCCTCCTTGACGTTGCCGGCGTCCTTGGGAATCGCCAGCATGTCGAACCAGAGGTTGCCGCCTTCCTTGGGAATCGCGTAGGCGATGTTCACGCCTTTCCCGGCTTCTTCGGCGCGCTTCCTGGCCTGGAAGACGTCGCCGGAGAACCCGGCCGCCACGCAGATTTCGCCGTTGGCCAGGTCCGAAATGTACTTGGATGAGTTGAAGTAGGTGACATAAGGACGGACCTTCAGCAGCTTCTCCTCAGCCAGTTTGTAGTCCTTTTCATTGGTGCTGTTGGGACTCAGGCCCATGTAGTTGAGCACCGCCGGCAGCATTTCATCGGCGGAATCGAGGAACGCCACGCCGCAGCTGGAGAGTTTCTTGATGTTCTCCGGCTCGAACAGCACCGCCCAGGAGTCGATCTTGTCGACGCCCAGCGCCGCCTTGACCTTCTCGACGTTGTAGCCGATGCCGTTGGTCCCCCACAGATAGGGCACGGCGTACTGGTTGCCCGGGTCGTTCTTTTCCAGGCGTTTCATCAACGTCGGGTCAAGGTTCGAATAATTGGGCAGCAGCGACTTGTCGAGTTTCTGGAACGCACCCGCCTTGATCTGCTTGCCGAGGAAGTGGTTGGACGGCACGACCGCGTCGTAGCCGGTATGGCCGGCCAGCAACTTGCCTTCCAGGGTTTCGTTGGAATCGAAGACGTCATAGACCGGTTTGATCCCGGTCGCCTTCTGGAAATCGGCCAGGGTGGTCTGCCCGATATAATCCGACCAGTTATAAATATGCACGGTCGGGGCCGCTTGCACACTGACCGCCAAGGTCAGGCCCGCGCCCGCCAGCATGGCTTTGCGAAATAAAGAAAAAAACACGTGGAGGTCCTCTGATCCGCGGGAGCTGCCAAAGGCTGCGCAGCTCCCGTGGGTTGTCTCAAATCGACTTATTTACCCGATTTGATCTTGGTCCAGATGCGCGTCATGTCACGCTGGGTCGCCGCCGGCAGATCGGCGATGGCATACAGCTTGGCCTGCACCTCGGCTGGCGGGTAGATGCCCGGGTCGCTGGTGATGCTCTTGTCGACCAGCGCGGTGGCCTTCTCGTTACCATTAGGGAAACGCACGCTGTCGGTGATCGCGGCCATGACTTCCGGCTTGAGCAGGTAGTTCATGAACTTGTAGGCCGCTTCGGGGTTTTCCGCATCTTTAGGGATCGACACCATGTCGTAGAAGCTGCCAGCCCCTTCTTTCGGGATGCTGTAGGCCACTTTGACCTTGTCGCCGGCTTCGGCGGCACGGGCCTTGGCCTGCTGGACATCGCCCGAATAACCGACGGCGACGCAGATGTTGCCGTTGGCCAGGTCAGAGATGTACTTGGACGAGTGGAAGTAGGAGATCGACGGACGCAGTTTGAGGAACAGATCTTCGGCTTTCTTCAGATCTTCCTTTTTCTGGGTGTCGGTCGGCAGGCCCTGGTAGTGCAGGGCGACCGGCAGCATTTCGGTCGGCGAATCGAGGAAGCTCACGCCGCAGCTCTTGAGCTTGGCGAGGTTCTCCGGCTTGAGCACCGCGTCCCAGGAATCGATCTTGTCCACGCCCAGCGCGGCCTTGACCTTCTCCGGGTTGTAGCCGATGCCGATCGAGCCCCACATGTAGGGGAAGGCGTGCTTGTTGCCCGGGTCGCTGACCGAAACGGCCTTGAGCAGCGACTTGTTCAGGTTGTCGTAGTTGGTCAGCTTGGACTTGTCCAGCTCCTGGTAGACACCGGCCTTGATCTGCTTGGCCAGGAAGTTGTTGGACGGCACAACGATATCGTAACCGGACTTGCCGGCCAGCAACTTGGCTTCCAGGGTTTCGTTGCTGTCGAATACGTCGTAGACCACCTTGATGCCGGTTTCTTTCTCAAAGTTGGCAACGGTGTCCGGTGCAATGTAGTCGGACCAGTTGTAAACGTGCAGCACCTTGTCGTCCGCGTGAGCAGCACCGGCCATTGCACCCGCCAACGACAGGGCGAGGAAAGTCTTGCCGGCTACGTTCTTACCTAATGCCTTCATGCGTCATGCTCCAATTGTTCTTTTTAACCCGCTGTTCGGCGGCCTATTCCAGGGCAACTCGAAACAGTGGGGGTAGTCTGGCAAGATCCAAGGCAGCCTTTCAAGAAAAGACCACCCTTTCTGATTGCTCTGAGCGAAAGCACCTACACCGTGCTTCCGATTTCAGAGCCTAGCACTTAGCCCTGCAACGCACTCAGGGTCAGATCCAGGCACTTGCGTGCCTTGGCCACCAACTCGTCGATCTCGGTTTTGCTGATCACCAGTGGTGGCGCGATGATCATGGTGTCGCCAACCGCACGCATGATCAGTCCATTATCGAAACAGAACTGCCGGCAGATCATGCCGACGCCCCGACCTTCATACCGCGCACGGGTGGCCTTGTCCTTGACCAGCTCGATGGCCCCCAGCAGGCCCACACCGCGAACCTCACCCACCAGCGGGTGATCGTTCAGTTCCCGCAGACGTTTCTGCAAATAGGGTGCCGTTTCGCCCCGAACGCGCTCGATAATTTTTTCTTCGCGCAGGATGCGGAGGTTTTCCAGGGCCACGGCGGCGGCCACCGGATGCCCGGAATAGGTGAAGCCGTGGTTGAAATCGCCGCCTTCGTTGAGCACCGCGACCACTTCGTCGTTCACGATCAGGCCACCCATGGGGATGTAGCCGGAGGTCAGGCCCTTGGCGATGGTCATCATGTGCGGCTTGAGGTCGTAGAAATCGCTGCCGAACCACTCGCCGGTGCGGCCGAAACCACAGATCACTTCGTCGGCGACAAAGAGAATGTCGTACTTGGCGAGGATTTCCTTGATCCGCGGCCAGTAGCTGTCCGGCGGCACGATCACCCCGCCCGCGCCCTGGATCGGCTCGGCGATAAAGGCGCCGACGTTGTCCACGCCAAGTTCCAGGATCTTTTCTTCCAGTTGGTTGGCCGCCCAGACCCCGAACTCCTCCGGGCTCATGTCACCGCCCTCGGCAAACCAGTACGGCTGCGGGATGTGGACGATGCCGGGGATCGGCAAGTCGCCCTGCTCGTGCATATAGGTCATGCCACCCAGGCTCGCGCCGGCCACGGTGGAGCCGTGATAACCGTTCTTGCGGCTGATGATGACCTTCTTGTTCGGCTGGCCCTTGATCGCCCAGTAGTGGCGGACCATGCGCAGCATGGTGTCGTTGCCTTCGGAGCCGGAACCGGTGAAGAACACATGGTTCATGCCTTCAGGGGCAACGTCGGAAATCGCCTTGGCCAGCTCCAGCACCGGCGGGTGGGCGGTCTGGAAGAACAGGTTGTAATACGGCAGCTCGCGCATTTGCCGGCTGGCGGCGTCGGCCAGCTCGTCGCGGCCGTAGCCGATGGCCACGCACCAGAGGCCGGCCATGCCATCGAGGATCTGATGGCCTTCGCTGTCCCAGAGGTAGACACCCTTGGCGTGGGTGATGATGCGCGGGCCTTTCTCTTTCAACTGTTTGAAGTCGCTGAACGGGGCCAGGTGGTGATCGCTGCTGAGGGCCTGCCATTCACGGGTTTGCGGGTTGTTGCTGGTCATACGCTTCTCCTAGATTCCAGTAGGGACGCGGTCTTCATGCACCGCGCCCGGCCCATCAGACGGCGAAGAGCAGGAATTCCCGCTCCCACGAACTGATGACGCGCTTGAAGTTTTCATGCTCGGCCCGCTTGACCGCGACGTAGCCTGTGATGAATTTCCTGCCCAGGTATTTCTCGATGGTCTTGCTGTTTTCCATCCGCTCCAGGGCGTCCTCGATGGTCAGCGGCAGGCGCAGGTTGCGGCGCTCATAGCCACGACCGACCACCGGGGCGCTCGGATCCAGGCCCTCGACCATACCGATGTAGCCGCACAACAGGCTTGCAGCAATCGCCAGGTAAGGGTTGGCGTCAGCCCCCGGCAGGCGGTTTTCCACGCGGCGGTTCTGCGGACCTGCATCCGGTACCCGCAGGCCGACGGTGCGATTCTCCTCGCCCCATTCCACGTTCACCGGTGCCGACGTGTCCGGCAGGAAGCGGCGGAACGAGTTGACGTTCGGCGCGAACAGCGGCAACAGCTCGGGAATCAGTTTCTGCAGGCCACCGATGTGATGCAGGAACAGCTGACTCATGGTCCCGTCTTCATTGGAGAAGACGTTCTTGCCGGTCGCGATGTCGATGATGCTCTGGTGCAGGTGCATGGCACTGCCCGGCTCGCCGGTCATCGGCTTGGCCATGAAGGTGGCCGCCACGTCGTGCTTGAGCGCCGCTTCGCGCATGGTGCGCTTGAACACCAGGATCTGGTCGGCCAGGGACAGCGCGTCACCATGCCGGAAGTTGATCTCCATCTGCGCCGTGCCGTCCTCGTGGATCAGGGTGTCGAGGTCCAGATCCTGCAGTTCGCACCAGTCGTAGACATCTTCGAACAGCGGGTCGAATTCGTTGGCCGCTTCGATGGAGAAGGACTGGCGACCGGTTTCCGGGCGACCGGAACGGCCGATCGGCGGTTGCAGCGGGTAGTCCGGGTCGTCGCTGCGCTTGGTCAGGTAGAACTCCATTTCCGGCGCCACGATCGGCTGCCAGCCCTTGGCGGCATAGAGCGCCAGGACCTTCTTGAGCACGTTGCGCGGCGACAGCTCGATGGGGTTGCCCCGCTTGTCGTAGGTGTCGTGGATCACGATGGCGGTCGGCTCGATGGCCCAGGGCACCAGGTACACGGCGTTGCTGTCCGGACGGCAGACCATGTCGATGTCGGCCGGGTCCAGCAGTTCGTAATAGATGTCGTCTTCGACATAGTCGCCGGTCACGGTCTGCAGCAACACACTCTCGGGCAGACGCATGCCTTTCTCGGCAATGAACTTGTTGGTCGGAGAGATCTTGCCCCGGGTGATGCCGGTGAGGTCGGCAATCATGCATTCGACTTCTGTGATCTTGTGGTCTTTCAACCAATCGGTGAGCTGGTCGAGGTGGTTACTCATAAGTGCCTCTGGGTTGGGTATCCTGACGTCTATTATTACCAGTCAGGCGTTCCTTGACGCATCAGTGTCGCGTTGCAGGACCCGCTTTCGATGGGAGGGAGAACCGGTAAACAGGACGCCATCCGGACCGTCCAGAATATCGGACGGTTCAAGCCGCTCGGCCAGGGAGGCAAGGATCGGCGGCAGCTCTTTGGCTGCGCCGGCGACGGCACGGACATGGGGGTCGCCACTGATGTGACAGGCATGCAAACCGATCGGTCTGGAGCATGCGGTGACGCCGATCAACGGCAGGCGAGACATGAAACACCCCGGTATTATTACTGTTATGGGTTTAAATCGAGCTTAGCCTTGTTCATTTTTTTACACAACACCCCCGTAAAAAATACAACACGGCCCGCTCAAGCCCGCGGTACCGGAGACCGACCAGCGGAAAAAACCGCCCCAAAAGGCCGCAAAAAAGCCCCTCGAGCGCTTTTTCAGGGCAGAAAAGGCCTCGCTTGACTTCGGCATGCCGTTCGGGTTGACTGAAACCAGAAAAGATCAATGATTGATATTTTTAACAACAAAGGTGTTGCATCATGTCGGTACCCCCGCGTGCCGTTCAGCTTAACGAAGCGAACGTGTTCCTTAAGGAACATCCTGAGGTTCTGTACGTTGACCTTCTGATTGCGGATATGAATGGTGTGGTGCGTGGCAAGCGCATCGAACGCACCAGCCTCCACAAGGTTTACGAGAAAGGCATCAACCTGCCGGCCTCACTTTTTGCCTTGGATATCAATGGCTCGACGGTGGAAAGCACCGGCCTGGGCCTGGACATCGGTGATGCCGACCGAATCTGTTATCCGATCCCCGACACCCTGTGCAATGAGCCTTGGCAAAAGCGCCCGACCGCGCAACTGCTGATGACCATGCACGAACTCGAAGGCGAACCTTTCTTCGCCGACCCTCGCGAAGTCCTGCGCCAGGTCGTCAGCAAGTTCGACGACATGGGCCTGACCATCTGCGCCGCGTTCGAGCTTGAGTTCTACCTGATCGACCAGGAGAACGTGAACGGTCGCCCACAACCGCCCCGCTCGCCGATCTCCGGCAAACGCCCGCACTCGACCCAGGTCTACCTGATCGACGACCTCGACGAATACGTCGACTGCCTCCAGGACATCCTCGAAGGGGCCAAAGAGCAAGGCATCCCGGCCGACGCCATCGTCAAGGAAAGTGCCCCGGCGCAGTTCGAAGTGAACCTGCACCACGTCGCCGACCCGATCAAGGCCTGCGACTACGCGGTCCTGCTCAAGCGCCTGATCAAGAACATCGCCTACGACCATGAGATGGACACCACCTTCATGGCCAAGCCTTACCCGGGCCAGGCGGGCAACGGGTTGCACGTCCATATCTCGATTCTCGACAAGGAAGGCAAGAACATCTTTGCCAGTGAGGATCCCGAGCAGAACGCCGCGCTGCGTCACGCGATCGGCGGTGTGCTCGAGACCCTACCGGCGCAGATGGCCTTCCTCTGCCCGAACGTCAACTCCTACCGTCGTTTCGGCGCGCAGTTCTACGTGCCGAACTCGCCGAGCTGGGGGCTGGACAACCGCACCGTGGCCCTGCGCGTACCGACCGGGTCCGCCGATGCGGTGCGCCTGGAGCACCGGGTCGCCGGCGCCGACGCCAACCCGTACCTGTTGATGGCCTCGGTATTGGCCGGTGTGCACCACGGCCTGACCAACAGGATCGAGCCGCCGGCCCCGACCGAAGGCAACAGCTACGAGCAGAACGAGCAGAGCCTGCCGAACAACCTGCGCGATGCCCTGCGCGAGCTGGACGACAGCGAAGTCATGGCCCAGTACATCGATCCGAAATACATCGATATCTTCGTGGCCTGTAAAGAGAGCGAGCTGGAGGAGTTCGAACACTCCATCTCCGACCTCGAGTACAACTGGTACCTGCATACCGTGTAAGCGGTTGCGGTGATACAGAAGAACGCCGCCGGCCTTGGGTCCGCGGCGTTTTTTCATGCCCGCCTGCCGGCGGATCGCCAGCAAGCCGGCTCCTACATATTCAGCGCTGCGCGCAATATTCGGTACGACGCGATACCGTTGGAGCCGGCTTGCCGGGACGCTGCACCGCGGCGATGACGCACTCACAGACACCACAGAACCGACCTCGCGTACAATGCCCGCTGCCCTTGCCGGAGAACCCCATGAACCGCCCCGCCATCGCTCGCAAACCCCGTGCACGCAGCCAGGCCCGGATCGACTCGATCCTCGACGCCGCCCGCACCTTGCTTGCCGCCGAAGGCGTGGCCAGTCTGTCGATCTACAGCGTGGCGGAACGGGCCGGGATTCCACCCTCCTCGGTCTATCACTTCTTCGCCAGCGTCCCGGCCCTGCTCGAAGCCCTGACCAACGATGTGCACGCGGCCTTTCGCGCCACCCTGCAGGCGCCCATCGACCATCAGGCCCTCACCGGCTGGCGCGACCTGTCACGGTTGGTGGAGCAACGGATGCTGACCATCTACGAGGAGGATGCCGCGGCGCGTCAGCTGATCCTCGCGCAGCATGGCCTGACCGAGGTCACCCAGGCCGACCGCCAGCACGACATCGAGCTCGGCGACCTGATGCACAAGCTGTTCATCCGGCATTTCGAATTGCCGGCGTTGCCGACGGAGGTCGATGTGTTCGCCTTGGCGATGGAGCTGGGGGATCGGGTCTATGCGCGGTCGGTCCAGTTGCACGACCAGATCACGCCACGCATGGCGGAAGAAGGGATGCGGGTGTTCGATGCCTACCTGGGACTGTACCTGCCGCCCTATCTGCCCAAGCGCGAAAGCCCGCTATAACGAACGACGCCGACCCTTGTAGGAGCCAGCTTGCTGGCGATGGTCGTCAACGATAACGCGGGGCATCAGCATGATCGCGGTGTGGCGACACTCATCGCCAGCAAGCTGGCTCCTACAGGAACCGCGTTAAACCCAGGGTCAGAACGGCGCGTCACCGAGAATGGTCGCCCGGTGCATCACCCGCCGGTTCGGCCGGTAGTCGTCCACCGCGTAATGCTGGGTCACGCGGTTGTCCCAGAAAGCCACGTCATTCTCCTGCCAGCGCCAGCGAATGGTGAACTCCGGCCGCGTCGCGTGGGCGAACAGCAACTTGAGAATCGCCTCGCTCTCGGCCTCCTCCAACTCGTTGATACGGGTGGTGAACCCCTCATTGACGAACAACGCCTTGCGCCCACTCACCGGGTGCGTGCGGACCACCGGGTGCGACAGCGGCGGATTGTTCCTGCGGGTCTCCTCCCAGCGCGCCAGATCCTCGGGGGTATTGCCGAAACGCTCGACGGGAAACGACTTGATGAAGTTGTGGGTGGCCGTCAATCCGTCCAGCAGCCGGCGCAACGGCGCCGACAAGGTCTCGAACGCCGCGATGCCGCTGGCCCACAAGGTGTCGCCGCCAAACGCCGGCAACTGCTTGGCACTGAGCACCGCGCCCAGCGCCGGGGTCGGCAGGAAGGTCACATCGGTGTGCCAGATCGCGTTGTCGCGCACATCGGTCACCGCCGTGTCGAGGATCAGCACCTCGGGCTGTTCCGGCACGTTCGGGTAGATCGGATGAATGTGCAGGTCGCCGAAATGGGCCGCGAACCTGGCCTGCTGCACCGGGTCCAGCGGCTGGTTACGGAAGAACAGCACCTGATACTTGAGCAATGCCTGCTGGATGACATCGCGGTGTTCGACACTCAACGGCCGGTTCAACGCCACGCCGTCGATCTGCGCGCCCAGGGCGGCGCTCAGGGGAGTAAGGGTCAGGCTCATGATCGGTCTCTTCCAATACGCGCCGGGCTATCGGCGTAGTCAGTACGTTGTGCTTTGTCAGTGGGCCTGGCCATGCCACGGCACCAGCTTGCGTTGCAGGGCGCGCAAGCCCATCTCCATGGCAAAGGCGATCAGCGCGATCACCAGGATCCCCAGCACCACCACATCGGTCACCAGGAACTGCGCCGCCGACTGCACCATGAAACCCAGGCCGCTGGTGGCGGCGATCAGTTCGGCAGCCACCAGGGTCGACCAACCGACGCCCAGGCCGATGCGCACACCGGTGAGAATGTCCGGCAAGGCGCTGGGCAGGATCACATGGCGAATCAGCTGGGCACGGGTGGCGCCCAGGGATTGCGCGGCCCGCAGCTTGGCCGGGTCGACCGTGCGCACACCGGTGGCCGTGGCGATGGCGATCGGGGCGAAAATCGCCAGGTAGATCAGCAGCACTTTCGACAACTCGCCAATACCGCACCAGATCACGATCAAGGGCAGGTAGGCCAACGGCGGAATCGGTCGATAGAACTCGATCAACGGATCGAGAATGCCCCGGGCGATCCGGTTGTGGCCGATGGCGATGCCTATGGGAATCGCGGTCAGGACCGCGGCGCCCAAGGCCAGGCCGATGCGCCCCAGGCTCGCGCCCAGGTGCTGCCACAGGGTCGAGTCCATGTAACCCGTGGTCGCCAGCAACCAGGCTTTTTCCAGCACCGCGCCAGGCGGCGGCAGGAACAACGGCTCGATAAGGCCTACGGAGGTAACCGCCCACCAGAGCAGGATCAGCCCCAGCAAGGTCAACCCGCTGATCCAACGCGTGCTCAGGCTACGGCGCACAGACACTGCTTTCGGCTTGCTCGCCACCGTCACCGGCCATTCATAGCTGCTCATACGAACTCCTGCCGCCGGGCGGCGCTGCGTTGGGAGAACACACGGGCCAGCACATGCTCGCGGGTTTCGATGAAACGCGGGTCGGACTTGATCGCCCGGGCCGATTCGCCGGCGCTGTAGCGCTGGCCAAAATCCAGGCTCAGGCGCTCGACGATCTGCCCCGGGTTGGGCGCCAGCAGGATCAGGTCGGTGGCGAGAAAGACCGCTTCTTCTATATCGTGGGTAATCAGGAACACCGGCTTGGCGGTGCGTCGCCAGACTTGCAGCAACAGCTCCTGCATCTGTTCGCGGGTAAAGGCGTCGAGGGCACCGAACGGCTCGTCCATCAGCAGCACCCGAGGGTCCGCCGCCAGGGCACGGGCCAGGCCGACACGCTGTTTCTGACCGCCGGAAAGTTGCCAGATCCGCCGGGTGTCGAAGCCGGCCAGGTCCACCAGGGCGAGCATTTCCCGGGCGCGGCTTTCGCGCTGCTCCCGCGGCACACCCGCCAGTTCCAGGCCGAAGCCGACGTTGGCCAGCACATCCTGCCAGGGCAGCAAGGCATCATCCTGGAACACCACCCCACGCTCCGCACTCGGGCCCTTGACGGGCACGCCGTCGAGGGTGATGCGGCCGGCGCTCGGTTCGACGAAGCCGGCGATCAGGTTCAACAGCGAGGTCTTGCCACTCCCCGACGGCCCCAAGGCCACCAGCAGTTGCTGGGGTCCCAGGCTCAGAGAGATATCCGCCAGCACCGGTTCGGCCGCGCCGGGGTACTGTGCGCTGATGCGCTCCAGCTGTAACAAGGCCATGACGACGGCTCCTCGGGTGAATCAGTTAGTGATGAACTGGGCGCTCACATAGGGGGCGTAGTCCGGCAGCACGGCTTCGACCTTGCCCTGCTCTTTCAGGAAGGCCGCGGTGTCGGTGATGGCCTGGGCGGTCGGCTTGCCAAGCACGCTGACCTGATCGGCCGCCAGCGGGTAGACGTTGCCTTGCAGCAGCAGGGGAATGTCAGACGCCTTGGCGCCGGAGAGCTTCACCAGCTTGTCGACATTGCCCTTGTCCGCCAGCCAGGCTTGCGGGTCCTTGCGGTATTGCGCGTAGGCATCCAGGGTGACCTTGGCGAAGGCCTTGACGATCTCCGGATGCTTCTCGGCGAAGTCCTTGCGCACGATCCAGGCATCGAAGGTCGGCGCCCCGAACTTGGCCAGTTCGCCGGAAGTGATCAGCACCTTGCCGTTTTCCTTGGCCACGCCCAGGGCCGGATCCCAGACATAAGTGGCGTCGATATCACCGCGTTTCCAGGCGGCAATGATGGCCGGCGGCGCGAGGTTGAGAATCTGTACTTTCGACGGGTCGATCTTCCAGTGCTTCAACGCGGCCAGCAGGCTGTAGTGCCCGGTGGAGACGAAGGGCACGGCAACCTTCTTGCCGACCAGGTCCTGGGGCGAGTTGATCCCGGAGCCGTCGCGAGCCACCAGGGCTTCCGCAGCGCCGATCTGGGTGGCGATCAGGAAGGTCTGCACCGGCACCTTGCGGGTGATGGCCGCGGTCAGCGGGCTGGAACCGAGGTAGCCGATCTGCACATCGCCCGAAGCGATGGCGGCGATGACATCGGCGCCGTTATCGAATTTGCGCCAGTCGATCTTCGCTTGCGTGGCTTTTTCATAGGCGCCGTCAGCCTGGGCGACTTTCGCCGGATCGACGGTGGTCTGGTAGGCCACGGTCACGTCGGCAGCCTGGGCAAAAACGCTGGCCCCAGCCAGGGACAAGGCCGCCAGGAGGCGGAGTGGAGCATGCAGTTTCATGGGACAAGTTCCTCGACAGGCGACCGGGAATCGGTATGTCGAGAGACTAAATGATCTAAGAAACTTAAAATAAATAACTTATATGCATTAGCTTATGAGTCAAAGCATGACATCTGCCAGCGCCTGCACAGGCTGTGTGGCAGCAAACCGGAGGAAAACGGATGAGCCCATCAGCCCACAGGACTCAAACCGACGAATGAAGGTGCAAGCCGCGTTTTTTCTTCTATGGTTCTTGGCACGCCATGGATCCATTGCCCGGCTAATTCAGACAAATGCTGTAATAAATTGACGGAGGTGGCTGCGTTTAGCCATGATTGCGTCGCTTTTTTGAAATTTCCTGTCTATGAGAACTAATCTCAAATACAGACGGCTCTCAAAAAGCAACTAAAAATACTGTTCAGAAATAAGCTTGAAGGCCGACACAGTCCTCAGGCTTGAGTTATTGCTCAATCGATTATTCCTGAATCGTCTTAAAAAGGACGAAATAGTTCTTTTTGGGTTTATGAAAAGTTTCATTACCCTGCACGGACCAAATTGACGGCGGTTAGACCAAAGTCTAGGCATGATTTGTTACGATTGACTTACCAGTCACGACCTGGTGCTAATCGCGCATCTGTGGCTACAAGGGGGCGCTAGATCCCAAGCCAGGACACACAAAAATTAGAAATGAGAGGAGCTGTACCATGAAGAAGTCTACCTTGGCCCTGGCTGTGGCCGTGGGGGTTTTGGCGCAACACGCTTACGCAGAAACGCAAGCTGAAGCCAAAGGTTTTATCGAAGGCGCGACGTCGACCCTGGGTCTGCGTAACTACTACATCAATACCGATAACCGTGACCAGAATGCCAAAGCTGCGAAGGCTCAGAGCCTGAACTCGGAATGGGGCCAAGGCTTCGATCTGCGCTTCAACTCCGGTTACACCCAAGGCACCGTAGGTTTCGGCCTTGATGTCATCGCCCTGGAAGGCATTCGACTGGACACCGGTCGTGGCACCAACGGTGCGACCACTGTCAGCTCGGGTACCACGATGTTCCCAGCCGAAGCCACTGGCGGTAAAAACGCCAAGTCGGTCAATGACACCGGTAGCCTGGGTCTGACCGGTAAAGTCCGCGTTTCGCAGACCGAACTGAAGATCGGTACCCTGCTGCCGAACAACCCGGTGATCAAGTACAACGACGGCCGCCTGCTGCCACAAACCTTCACCGGTGGCGAGCTGAAGTCGAACGAGATCAAGGACCTGACCCTGACCCTCGGTCAAGTCGAGAAGGCCAAGGGCCGTAACTCGAGCAACGACGACGACCTGTCGATCGCCGGCGCCAACGGCGGCGCCTCCAACTTCTCCCAGGGCACCACGGGCAAGTTCAGCAACAAGTTCCAGTACGCCGGTGCCGACTACAAGATCACCAAGGATCTGGTCGCTTCGTACTACTTCGGCGAGCTGAAGGACTTCTACAAGCAGAACTTCCTGGGCCTGGTACACAACTGGGCCATCGGTCCTGGCGTACTGAAAAGCGACCTGCGTTACTACCGCAGCCGCGATGACGGCAACAACGGCAACATGTCGTCCTACTTCACCTCCGGCTACTACAACGGCACTGTCACCAAAGGCAAGGTCGACAACAACCTGTACAGCTACCTGGCTCTGTACTCGGTCGAAGGTCACACCTTCGGCGCTGGCTACCAGTACAGCAACGGCCAGAGTGACTTCCCTTGGCTGAACCAGGGTGACGGCTCGTCGAACAGCACCATCACCGACATGCAGATCCAGAAGTTCGCCCACGCCGGCGAGCGTACCTGGCAGGGCCGTTATGCCTATGACTTCGCCAAAGTTGGCGTACCTGGCCTGACCGCTGGTGTCATCTACCTGCGCGGCAACAACGTCCTGACCCCGACTGGCCCAGCCACCGAGTGGGAACGTGACATCGCCGTCAGCTACGTGGTACCGGAAGGCACCTTCAAGAACGTCGGTGTGGCCTGGAAAAACGCTATGTGGCGTAACGATATCATCGGTCAACGCACCCAGGACGAAAACCGCCTGATCGTCAGCTACTCGATCCCGCTGCTGTAAGCGTGACCGTGTAAATTGAGATCCACACTCAGCCCGGCGCAATGCCGGGCTGAGTGCTTCACGTATTGCTTGATACTACCTTTTCAGCTTCGACCCGAACGCCAACTTCCTACATCACGGCGTCAAGTACCCCACTGAGTTACATCCCCTTAGCCCTCTCACAAGCTGTGGACAAGGTTGCTCTTGCGCGCGTCCGGCGTCCAATGAAGAACTTTTTAATATTCAATTACGATCTAAATAAATCTATATTTATTCTTTTTAAATGCGTCTCGCGACAGGCACAGTAGGCTCATCACGCACTCACCAGGAGCAGCACCATGAGCCTAAGACTCGGCGACATCGCCCCCGACTTCGAACAGGATTCCAGCGCCGGCAAGATTCGCTTTCACGAGTGGCTCGGCGACAGTTGGGGCGTGCTGTTCTCCCACCCGGCGGACTTCACCCCGGTGTGCACCACGGAGCTGGGCTTTACCGCCAGGCTCAAGGACGAATTCGCCCAGCGTGGCGTCAAGGCCATTGCCCTGTCGGTGGACCCGGTGGACTCGCACCACAAGTGGATCGAGGACATCAACGAGACCCAGCACACCCAGGTCAACTTCCCGATCCTGGCCGATGCCGACCGCAAGGTCTCCGACCTCTACGACCTGATCCACCCGAATGCCAACGACACCCTCACCGTGCGCTCGCTGTTCGTGATCGATCCGAACAAGAAGATCCGCTTGACCATCACCTACCCGGCCAGCACCGGGCGCAATTTCCACGAGATCCTGCGGGTGATCGACTCCTTGCAGCTCACCGACCACCACAAGGTGGCGACCCCGGCCAACTGGCAGGACGGTGACGAGGTGGTCATCGTGCCGTCGCTCAAGGACGAAGACGAAATCAGGCAGCGCTTCCCGAAAGGTTACCGCGCGGTGAAGCCGTACCTGCGCCTGACACCACAGCCCAATCGCTGAAAACGATTTTTTACCGACTCACAACGCAGGGGTTTCAGGCCGTTTCGACGGCCTGTTTTTTTGCCTGGAAGAATGCCACCTGCATATTCAATTAAAGAATAAACAAATGAAAAAATAAGATTTATAGATATATAAATCAGCTGATATGGTTGGCCCATCTGGTGAGATCGCAGCCCGCGAATCGCCGACAACCGTTTAAGGAATTAGCGGCATGCTGGTCGTCACACTTGGAGGAAGCCCCAGCCAGCGATCACGCTCAGGGGTGTTGCTGGACCAGGCCAGGCGCTGGCTGATCGAACAAGGTGTGGAGGTGGTGAGCTACCAGGTCCGCGACTTCCCGGCCGAAGACCTTCTGCACGCGCGCTTCGGCAGCCCGCGGATCGTCGACCTGCTGCAACAGATCGAAAACGCCGACGGCCTGGTGATCGCCACGCCGGTGTACAAGGCCTCGTTCTCCGGCGCCCTGAAAACCGTGCTCGACCTGCTGCCCGAACGCGCCCTGAGCCACAAGGTGGTCCTGCCCATGGCCACCGGCGGCAGCATCGCCCACATGCTCGCGGTGGATTACGCCCTCAAGCCGGTGCTGGCGGCGCTCAAGGCCCAGGAGATGCTCCACGGCATTTTCGCCGAGGACAGCCAGATCGCCTATGGCGAAGGCAGTGCCCAGGCGCAGCTGGCACCGGTCCTGGCACAACGTCTGAACGAGGCCCTGGAACAGTTCCACAGTGCCTTGGCGCGGCGTTCCAGACCGCTGGACCCGACACTGCTCAAAGATCGCCTGCTCAGTGCTCGCTGGAGCATCTGAGCCGCTTCACCCGACATCGATGTACTGGCCTTACTCGCCCGCCAACGGGCAAGCAGGTGCAGCCAAAACCCTCACAGCAAAAGGAGAGCGCCATGCGCACTGTCATTTTGCGTCGTGGTCTGGTCGCTCTGTTTGCTGCGGCTGTCACCTTCGGCGCCATCACCCAGGTTCAAGCTGAAACACTGCGGATCGGCTATCAGAAATACGGCACCCTGGTGCTGCTCAAGGCCAAGGGCACCCTGGAAAAACGCCTCGCCGAGCAAGGCGTGCAAGTGCAATGGACCGAGTTCCCCGGCGGCCCGCAACTGCTCGAAGGGCTCAACGTCGGTTCCATCGACTTCGGCGTGACCGGCGAAACGCCGCCGGTCTTCGCCCAGGCCGCCGGTGCCGACCTGCTCTACGTCGCCTCGGAACCGCCGGCGCCCACCAGCGAAGCGATCCTGGTGCCCAAGGACTCGCCGATCCAATCGGTGCAGGCCCTCAAGGGCAAGAAGGTCGTCCTCAACAAAGGCTCCAACGTCCATTACCTGCTGGTCCGCGCCCTGGAAGACGCCGGCCTGAAATACAGCGATATCCAGACCGTGTTCCTGCCCCCGGCCGATGCCCGCGCCGCCTTCGAACGGGGCAGCGTCGATGCCTGGGTCATCTGGGACCCGTACCAGGCCGCCGCCGAACAGCAACTGCAAGCCCGTACTCTGCGTGACGGTACGGGCCTCGTGGACAACAACCAGTTCTACCTCGCCACCCGGCCTTACGCCGAAAAACATCCCGACGTGATCAAGACTCTGGTGGAAGAAGTCCGCGCCGTGGGCGACTGGTCCAGGGCCAATCCCCAGGAAGTCACCACCCAGGTGGCACCGCTGCTCGGCCTGCCCGCCGACATCACCCTGACCGCGGTGAAACGCCAGGGCTATGGCGCGCAGTTCCTCACGCCTGAAGTGATCGTGGCCCAGCAGAAGATCGCCGACAGCTTCTACCAGCTCAAGTTGATTCCCAAGCCACTGAGCATCAAGGACGTGATCTGGACCCCACCGGCCACCGTTGCCAAAGCCCCTTGATCCGTATTCCTTAGGAGACCACTCCATGAGCCTCAATATCTTCTGGTTCCTGCCTACCCACGGCGACGGCCATTACCTTGGCACCGCCGAAGGCGCTCGCGCCGTCGACCACAGCTACCTGCAACAAGTCGCCCAGGCCGCCGACCGCCTCGGTTTCGGTGGCGTGCTGATCCCCACCGGACGTTCCTGCGAGGACTCCTGGCTGGTGGCCGCCTCGTTGATCCCGGTGACCCAGCGCCTGAAATTCCTCGTCGCCCTGCGCCCCGGGATCATCTCCCCGACCGTGGCGGCGCGACAGGCCGCGACCCTCGACCGACTGTCCGGCGGGCGCGCGCTGTTCAACCTGGTAACCGGCGGCGACCCGGACGAACTGGCCGGCGACGGCCTGTTCCTCAGCCACGAAGAGCGCTACCAGGCTTCGGTGGAGTTCACCCGCATCTGGCGCCGCGTGCTGGAAGGTGAAACCGTCGACTACGACGGCCGGCACATCAGCGTCAAAGGCGCCAAGCTGCTCTACCCGCCGATCCAGCAACCGCGGCCGCCGCTGTACTTCGGCGGCTCTTCGGAAGCCGCCCAGGACCTCGCCGCCGAACAGGTGGAAATGGTCCTGACCTGGGGCGAACCGCCCGCCGCCGTCGCCGAGAAGATCGAACAGGTCCGGGCCAAGGCCGCCAAGCTCGGGCGCACCGTGCGCTTCGGTATTCGCCTGCACGTGATTGTCCGTGAAACCAACGCCGAGGCCTGGAAGGCCGCCGACAAACTGATCTCCCATCTGGACGACGAGACCATCGCCCGCGCGCAGAAATCCCTGGCGCGCTTCGACTCCGTTGGCCAGCAGCGCATGGCCGCCCTGCACGGCGGCAGCCGCGACAACCTGGAAGTCAGCCCCAACCTCTGGGCCGGCGTCGGCCTGGTCCGTGGCGGTGCTGGCACGGCGCTGGTGAGCGACGGCCCGACCGTGGCCGCACGGGTCAAGGAGTACGCGGACCTGGGCATCGACACCTTTATCTTCTCCGGTTATCCACACCTGGAAGAGTCGTACCGGGTCGCCGAACTGCTGTTCCCGCACCTGGATATCGAGCGCCCGGAACTGCCGAAAAGCGCCGGTTACGTCAGCCCCTTCGGTGAGATGGTCGCCAACGACATCCTGCCCAAAGCCGTGTCCCAGAGCTGAGGCCGGCCATGACGAGCTTGACGAGAATCAGCCACCGGCTCGCGCCCTGGGCCCTGCCGCTGCTGTTGCTGGCGGTGTGGCAACTGTCGGTGTCGGCCGGTTGGCTGTCGACCCGGATCCTGCCCGCGCCGAGTGCTGTGGTCGAGGCCGGCGTCGCCCTGGTGCAGAGCGGCGATATCTGGAAACACCTGGCCATCAGTGGCTGGCGCGCCGCGATCGGCTTCGCCATTGGCGGCGCTATCGGCCTGGCCCTGGGCTTTATCACCGGCCTGTCGAACTGGGGTGAACGCCTGCTCGACAGTTCGGTGCAGATGATCCGCAACGTGCCGCACCTGGCGCTGATTCCGCTGGTGATCCTGTGGTTCGGGATCGACGAGTCGGCGAAGATTTTCCTGGTGGCCCTGGGCACCCTGTTCCCGATCTACCTCAACACCTACCACGGCATCCGCAACGTCGACCCGGCGCTGGTGGAAATGGCCCGCAGCTACGGCCTGTCCGGCTTCAGCCTGTTTCGCCAGGTGATCCTGCCGGGCGCCCTGCCCTCGATCCTGGTGGGCGTGCGCTTCGCCCTGGGCTTCATGTGGCTGACGCTGATCGTCGCGGAAACCATTTCGGCCAGTTCCGGCATCGGCTACCTGGCGATGAATGCCCGGGAATTCCTGCAAACCGACGTGGTGGTATTGGCCATCGTCCTCTACGCCGTCCTCGGCAAACTGGCGGACCTCGCGGCCCGTGGCCTGGAGCGGGTCTGGCTGCGCTGGCACCCGGCCTATCAAGTGAGCAAGGGCGGTGCGCAATGACGGCTCAACAACCTCCACGCCTGCTGCGGGGTATTCCCCTGGCGGTGCGCAAGCTGCACAAGACCTTTGGTGAACGCCAGGTGCTGCGAGAGATCGACCTGCTTATCCCGGCCGGGCAATTCGTCGCCGTGGTCGGCCGCAGCGGTTGCGGCAAAAGCACCCTGCTGCGCCTGCTGGCTGGTCTCGACCAGCCCACCGGCGGTGAACTGCTGGCGGGCTCTGCAGCGCTGAGCGCGGCCCGCGAAGACACCCGGCTGATGTTCCAGGAAGCACGTTTGCTGCCGTGGAAAAAGGTCATCGACAACGTCGGCCTCGGTCTCAAGGGCGACTGGCGCCCGCAGGCCCTGCAAGCGCTGGAAGCGGTCGGCCTGGCGGACCGTGCCGATGAATGGCCGGCGGCCCTGTCCGGCGGCCAGAAGCAGCGCGTGGCCCTGGCCCGCGCACTGATTCACCAACCGCGCCTGTTGTTGCTGGACGAACCGCTGGGGGCCCTGGATGCCCTGACCCGGATCGAAATGCAACAACTGATCGAACGGCTCTGGCAACAGCATGGTTTCACCGTGTTGCTGGTGACCCACGACGTCAGCGAAGCCGTGGCCATCGCCGATCGGGTGATCCTGATCGAAGACGGCCAGGTCGGCCTTGACCTGCACGTCGAACTGCCGCGCCCGCGGGCGCGTGGCTCCCATCGCCTGGCGGCGCTGGAGAGCGAAGTGTTGAACCGGGTGCTGTCGCTGCCTGGCGTACCGCCCGAGCCGGAACCTGTATCCCCCTTGCCCACGCAGTTGCGTTGGGCGCTGTAACCCATGCCTTGCCTACTCAATCAACGACAGGAATCAACGCCATGACCATCAAAGCCATCAACGTTCGCAACCAGTTCAAGGGCACCATCAAGGAAATCGTCACCGGCGACGTGCTCTCGGAAATCGACGTGCAGACCGCTTCGGGGATCGTCACCTCGGTGATCACCACCCGCTCGGTGAAAGAGCTGGAACTGCAGGTCGGCAGTGAAGTGATCGCCTTTGTGAAATCCACCGAGGTGTCCATCGCCAAGCTGTAAGCGATGGAAACACATGACCCCGGAGGGTTTGGCCCTTCGGGGTTTTCTTTTTTGCGAGAGACTCACCAGTAGTCCGGCTTTCTTGCCGGTTTTTTCCGGGTAGGCACTTGGTGTGGCAACTGACACGCAGCCAGCTCATCCCGTGTCACGACGTGCCGCATCCAGTTCGAGTGATTCTTCAATGAGCCGGGGGCTTTACGCTTGAAGCCCTCACGATGCGGAAGGATCACCCCCACCCGGACCTCAGGGTAGTCCTCGCGAAGCGCCTTGAGGACGGGGGTCATATCCGTATCGGCAGACATCAGCACGATTTGCCCGATACGTTCACAGGCGGGCAGCGCCGCTTGTTTGGCCGCGAGTCGATACATGCTGATCGCGATATGAACGTCAGTCTCTTTTTCTTCAAGTTTCCAGATAGCGACCTGATCCAACCTTGAAGCCGGTGTATTCCGGTCGACAAACCGTGGCGCAAGCCTCGGCTCCAGTTGATGCCGCCCGTAATAGATACGCACGCCTTTTTCGATGAGCGCACGTAGATAAGTGTCTTGAGCTTCTTTGGAGACCCGGCCGCGGGTGGCGAGATCGGGTTTGACACCCGAAGTGAAAAAACACACCGACGCCAACTCACTCTCTGGTTGTTCGGCACGAAGGATATGGGCAAGCAAGGCCGGGAGGTCCAGCCATTTATATTCAGTTCCTGCCAGCAGGCCGTAAAACAGGTTGTATCCGTCCACGAAGCAGGCTGTACGCACAGAATCAGTCCCTTGAAACGAAAAAACCGGCTCTAGGCCGGTTTTTTCACCCCAACGGCCAGCGAACTGAATCGCTGCGTACGGGGCTGAGTAGTTTTTTAAGGATGCCACAGATGACGTTGATGTCAACTCACTACGACCGTTGAATACATTCTTGGTGCAAGCGCTAAGACTCATCAGCAAGACGATTCTCTTTCCCTTGAGTGAACTTTCCTAGAAAATCCTTTCGGCTTGCGCCTGCCATTCTCGGGACCTAGGCTTGGACCTGTCACTGGAGGGCTTGTCCCACAGAGGGCGGCTCTGCGCAGGGCACATTCGAGTGCACTGGGTTCCTTGATCCCGGTCTACCAACCTGAGCAAAGCCGCCACCCTCCGGTTTCGACAAATGTCAGTTCCGTAGCAGATCATGCCGCGTCTGGTGCTTTTATGGTGGGCTGTATGCGGGGCGCCTTCGGGTGCGCCGGGTGCCTGACATCCCGGTTGGCCAACCCGCGCACCGCTCACCACCTCCAATTTTTTACACGCCCTTGTCGGTGCCGCACTTATTCCTTGCGCCACACGCTCGCCAGCCACGGCTGCTGCTCACGCGGCAGCCCGGTGGGGCGATAGTAGTGCTCCAACTCGACGAAGCCCGCCGCCGTCAGCAGCTCCCGCCAGACCTCCAGGTCGTGGTACGAGCCATAACGCTCACCGTTCCAGCCTTCCTGGTTTTCCCCACGCGGGTTGGAACTGAACAGCACACCGCCCGGCTTGAGCGTGGCACGCAATTGCCCCAACACCCGTGGCAACTCCTGGCGCGGGATATGGAACAGCACGGCATTGGCGAAGATCCCATCGAAGCGCTCGGATGGCAGGTCGAGTTCGAGGAAGTTCTGCTGCAAAACCTCGCAGCCACTGTCCTCGCGAGCCATCTGCGCAAAGCGCTCGGAGCCATCGAGGCCGATCGCGATATGGCCCATGCGGGTGAAGGTCTGCAAATCCCGTCCAGGCCCACAGCCAAAATCCAGCACGGTAAACGGCGCCGTACCCTGGATATGCCGCAACAGCGCATCGATGTTCTGGCTCACATCGTGGTCGCGAGTACCTTCGCGGAAACCCTCGGCACTGCGGTTGTAGTGAGCGAGGGTGGTGGAAGCAATCTGTTCGAGATCGTTGGGGCCGAGGGTTTTCATCGAGGTCTGCTCGGGTTGGGATCGTATGTTGCGAATATACCACCCTGCCCGCTTCCACTGCCTTTCAGCGCTTGTTCAGTACCCGCGCCAACCGATCCCCACCCAACTGGATCACCGCCACCAGGATCACCAGCAACACGATCACCGTCAGCATCACCTGGCTGTCGAAACGCTGGTAACCGTATCGGTAAGCGATATCCCCCAAGCCACCCGCGCCAATGGCACCGGCCATGGCCGAGGAGTTGATCATGGTCACCAAGGTGATGGTGAAACCGCCGACTATCCCCGGCAACGCCTCGGGCAACAACACGTGCCAGACGATATGCCAGCGCCGACAACCCATGGCCTGGGCCGCTTCGATCAGGCCATGATCAACCTCCCGCAAGCTCACCTCGGCGATCCGCGCAAAGAACGGCGTGGCGGCGATGGTCAACGGCACCACGGCCGCCCACACGCCATAGGTGGTGCCGACGATCAACCGGGTAAAGGGAATCAGCGCCACCATCAGGATCAGGAACGGGATCGAGCGAAACAGGTTCACGAACGCCCCCAGCACCCGGTTCACCACCGGCGCTTCATAGATCCCTCCCTTACCGCTGGTGACCAGGATCACCGCCAGCGGAATGCCCAACAACAAGGCGATCAGCGACGACACGCCGACCATCAGGAAGGTGTCGATCACCCCCTGCCACAAACGATCAAGCCACATAGCCCAGCACCTCCACCTGTTGCGCCCAACGCCCGGCCCGCTGGCGCAGCTCCTCGGCCGCCAGCGACGAACCGGTCACCGACAACAGCAATTGCCCCAGTGCATGCCCCTGGATCCGTTCGACACCGCCCTGCAGCAAGCGCACGCGCCCGCCGAGGGCGCTGAACAGCGCCGCCAGGTCCGGCTCGTCAGCCGCACTGCCGGTCAATTGCAGGCGCAACACCACCGCCGACTCCGAGGATTGGGGACGCACCTGCAAACGCTCTTGCAGCTCCGCCGGCAACGCGTGCTGCAAGGGTGCCAGCAAGGTTCGACTGACCTGATGCTGCGGGTCGCCGAACACCTGCCAGACCGGCCCCTGCTCCACCACCCGGCCATGCTCCAGCACCACCACCCGGTCGCAGATCTCGCGGATCACCGCCATCTCGTGGGTGATCAGAACAATGGTCAGGCCCAGGCGCTGGTTGATCTCGCGCAGCAAGCCGAGGATCGACTGGGTGGTTTCCGGGTCCAGCGCCGAGGTGGCCTCGTCGCACAGCAGGATCGCCGGGGCATGGACCAGCGCCCGGGCAATCCCCACCCGCTGTTTCTGCCCGCCGGACAACTGCGCCGGGTAGGCCTTGTGCTTGTCCCGCAGCCCCACCAGTTCCAGCAGCTCGCGCACCTTCTGTTCCCGTTGCAGCCTGGGCACCCCGGCCACCTTCAACGGCAGCTCGACGTTCTGCCAGACCGTCTTCGCCGACATCAGGTTGAAGTGCTGGAAAATCATGCCGATGCGCCGGCGCAGTTCCACCAGGCGGTTTTCATCGAACTCGCCGATGTCGATCTGATCGATCAGCACCCGCCCCGCACTCGGTTGTTCCAGGCGATTGATGGTGCGGATCAGCGACGACTTGCCGGCGCCGCTGCGGCCGATGATGCCGAACACCTCGCCGCGCTGGATCGCCAGGTCGATGCCTTGCAAAGCATGCACCGGGCCCTGGCGGCCCTCGTAGGTCTTGCCCACGCCGATAAAGCGCACATGGACACGATTGAGTTCGGGGTGCAGTTCGGTCTGTTCGGCGCTACGCGGCGTTTCCTCACGCGGGCGCTGGAGGCTGACGACACTCATGTCAGCCTTCCCAACCGGCCTGGTACAGCTTGCCATGGGCCTTATCCAGGGCCGCGCGCACCGCCGGCGAGTGCTGGTAGATATCGACGAACTTGATCAGACGCGGATCGTTTTTCTCTTTCGGCTGGATGACGAACTGGATCACGTATTCCTTGTGATCGAGGCCGTCGAACAGCAGCGCGGAGCCGGGATCGAAGGTCTTCGCCAGGCGGATATAGGCCGGGTAGCCCTGCACCAGATCGGCGTCGTCGTAGGCGCGCACCAGTTGCACGGCCTCGACCTGGAGGATCTTGATCTGCTTCGGATTGCTGACGATGTCGTCTTCGGTGGCCTTGTAGCCGACGCCGGGCTTCAAGCTGATCAACCCGGCCTTGGCTAGCAGTTGCAGGCCGCGACCGCTGTTGATCGGGTCGTTGGCGATGGCGACGGTGGCGCCTTGGGGCAGTTCGTCGAAGCTTTTGTATTTTTTCGAGTAGAGGCCGACGTTGTTGATGATCCCGGGGGCAAAGGGCACCAGGTCGAAACCGGCGGCGGCCTTGGCGTTTTCCAGGAAGGGAATGTGCTGGAAGTAGTTCACGTCGATATCGCCGGCGGCCAGGCTGACGTTGGGCGCGATCCAGTCGGTGAACTCCACCAGCTCGACTTTCAGGCCCTGTTTGCCGGCCTCTTCGACGGCAGTTTCCAGTGGAATGGCGAAGGCGGCGGTGGTGCCGACCTTGAGTGGGGTGTCGGCAGCGTGGGCGGTGGTGCTGAAGAGGCCGAGGGCCAGGGCCAGTGCTTTGACTGGTTGGGTGAGGAAGGTTCTTTTCATGATGGTTTTCCAGTCAGGACATGGATTGTGTGGTGTCTGGGAGGGCGCTATCGCCAGCAAGCCGGCTCCTACAGGTTGGCGTCGAGCGCAACATCGGCGACCGCCCCCGACACTGTAGGAGCCGGCTTGCTGGCGATCGGGCGATAGCTCGCACCAGCATGCTGCCCGGGTAAATGGGCCTCGCCGTGGAACAGCTTTTCGCGCAAGGTCCCACCGTCATAGGCGGTCTTGTACGACCCGCGCCGCTGCAACTCCGGAATCACCAGCTCGATGAAGTCCACATAGCTTTCCGGGGTGACGATGCGCGTCAGGTTGAAGCCGTCCAGCCCGGTTTCGGCGATCCACGATTCCAGCTCATCCGCCACCTGCCCGGGCGAGCCGACCACGGTGAAATAGCGCCCGCCCAAGGCGTGCTGCTCAAGCAATTTGCGCCGTGTCCAGTCATTGTTCTGCAGGTTTCGGGTCGCCGACTGGATTGCATTGCTCTTCACATACTGGATCGGCTCATCCAGCTCGTACTCGGAAAAATCGATCGCGGTGGACGCGGAAAAATGCGCCACCCCGGCCTCCGCACTGGCATAGCCCAGGTACTCGGCATGCTTGGCCCAGGCCGCCTCCTCGGTCTCGCCGACAATCACGTTCAAGCCCATGAACACCTTGATGCCTTCGGGATCGCGTCCCGCCGCCACCGCACTGGCGCGCACCTTGTCCACCTGAACCTTGGTCGCGGCCTTGTTCTGCCCGCTGATGAACACGCACTCGGCATGCCGCCCGGCGAACCCCAGGCCGCGCTCCGAACTGCCGGCCTGGAACAGCACCGGCGTGCGCTGCGGCGAAGGCTCGCAGAGGTGATAGCCCTCCACCTGATAGAACTCACCCGCGTGACGCACCTTGTGCACTTTCTCCGGCTGGGCGTAGATCCGCCGGGACGGATCGTTGAGCACCGCATCGTTTTCCCAACTGCCTTCCCAGAGTTTGTAGAGCACCTCCAGGTACTCGTCGGCCTGGTCGTAGCGCCGGTCATGCTCGATCTGTTCCTTGAGGCCCATGGCCCGAGCGGCGCTGTCCAGGTAACCGGTGACGATGTTCCAGCCGACCCGCCCACGGCTCAGGTGATCGAGCGTCGACATCCGCCGGGCGAACAGGTACGGCGCCTCGTAGGTGAGGTTGGCGGTCAGGCCGAAACCGAGGTGCTTGGTCACCGCCGCCATGGCCGAAACCAGCAGCAGCGGATCGTTGACCGGCAGCTGGATCGACTCCCGCAGCGGCACCTCTACCGAACCCTGGTACACGTCGTAGACCCCGACGATATCGGCGATGAACAGGCCGTCGAACAATCCACGCTCAAGCAGCTGCGCCAACCCGGTCCAGTATTCCAGCGTCTTGTACTGGGTCGAGTTGTCCCGCGGATGAGTCCACAGGCCGTGGTTGATATGCCCGATGCAGTTCATGTTGAAGGCGTTGAGCAGGATCTTTTTCTTCGCCATCAGATCGTTCCCCGCAGCGGCGGATTTTCCGCATTGAGGTAGTAGTTGCCCACCGCGTGGTACTTCCAGCGCACCGGATCGTGCAGGGTGTGCACCCGCGCGTTGCGCCAGTGGCGGTCCAGCCCGTGTTCGGCCAGGGTCGCCTGGCTGCCGGCCAGTTCGAACAGGCTGCTGCCGGCGGCCAGGGAGATCTCGGTGCTGATGGCCCGCGCTTCGGCCACCGCAATCGAAGCCGCCGCGACGGTTTCGGCGTTGGTCTCGGCCTGGGCCCGGTCGAGGTACTCGCCGGCCCGCTCCAGCAAGGCCTCGGCGGCGTGCAGGCGAACGCTCAGGTGGCCGAGGCTCTTGAGGGTCAACGGATCGTCGGTGGCCTTGTCGCTGCCGGCATCGATCCACGGCCGCGTGCGGGTGCGGACAAAGTGCAAGGTGTCCTCATAGGCGGCGCGGGCAATGCCGGTGTCGATGGCCGCATGGAGAATCTGCGCCAGCGGGCCGACCGGGGTCGGACGCTCGAAGGCACTTTGAAAGGGAATCACATCTTCGGCAGCGACAAACACGTCCTCAAACACCACCGAACCGCTGCCGGTGGTGCGCTGGCCAAAACCGCTCCAGTCGTCGATCACGTTCAGGCCACTGCTGTCGCGAGGCACGAAGGCCAACTGCTGGACACCCTGCTCATCCACCACCGAGGTCGGAATGCGCTGGGCATACAAGGCCCCCGTGGCGTAGAACTTGCGCCCGTTGATGCGATAGCCGTCGCCGTCCCGGCGCAGGCTGGTGATACGGTCATGGGCGGTCCTGGTCCCCAGTTCGGCCAAGGCATTGCCAAAGCGTCGACCGGCGAGCACCTCGGCATACAGACGCTGTTTCTGCGCCTCGCTACCGTTCACCCGCAGCACTTCCAGGGCATAGAAATGGTTCTGCGGAATCTGCCCGAGGGACGCATCGGCCTCGGCGATCAGTTGCGTGACCTTGGCCAGGGTGACATTCGACACACCGGCACCGCCGTAGGCTTTCGGAACGCTGATGCCCCAGAGGCCCGAACGGGAAAACACCTCCAGCTCGGCCAGCGGCAGACGCCGTTCACGGTCGCGCAGGACGCTGTCGCGCTTGAAGTCTTCGGCCAGGTCGCCGGCCACGATCAGGGCTTGCTCGTCGCTGTCGATGACCGCGACGTGTTGAGAAAGAGTCATGTGCTTCTCCAGAGGTCGGGTCGTCAAATCCAGGAATGTCGGGCCGGCAAGCTGCCGTTCAGGCGATAGGCGCCAATGGCGTGGTATTTCCAGCGCACCGGGTCATGCAGGGTGTGCACCCGGGCGTTGCGCCAGTGCCGGTCGAGGTTGAATTCGGCCAGGGTGGCGCGGCTGCCGGCCAGCTCGAACAGCTTCTCGCTGGCGAGCAGGGCGATTTCGGTGGTGAGGACCTTGGCCTCGGCCACGGCAATCGAGGCCCGGGCCGCACCCGCCGCATCCACCGGCCCGGCGCTGACCTGGTCGAGGACCTGCCCGGCCTTGCGCAACAGCGCCTCGGCGGCGTGCAGTTCGATTTTCAACTTGCCGATATCGGCGATCACGTAGAGGTCGTCACTGGCGCGCTCGACCTTGGCATCGATCCACGGCCGCGAACGTTCGCGGACAAAGGCGATGCTGTCGTCGATGGCCCCGCGGGCGATGCCGGCGTCGATGGCCGCCTGGATCAGTTGCGAGAACGCGCCCTGGATATTCGGCACCTCGCCCTGGCGCCAGTTGTCCACGACGTCGTCCGCTTCCACCCGCACCTGGTTCAGCAACACGCTGCCGCTGGCGGTGGTGCGCTGGCCGAAACCCGACCAGTCGTCGACGATGCGCAAGCCCGGCGTGCCGCGCCGGACGAAGGCCATGACCTGCCGGCCTTCGTCATTGATCGCCTTGACCGCCACCCAGTGGGCAAACAGGGCGCCGGTGGAATAGAACTTCTGGCCGCTGATGACAAAGCCGTCACCGTCAGCACGGATCCGGGTCTTGAGCTCCAGGGTGTTTTTCGTGCCACGCTCAGGCCCGGCATTGCCGATGCGCCAGCCTTCCAGCACGCTCTGGAACAGCTGCTTTTTCTGCCGTTCGGTAGCCGTGCCCTGGAGCAACTGGAGAATGCCGAACTGGTTCTGCGGGATCTGCCCGAGCGCCGGATCGGCGGCGGAAATGATCGCGAAGACCTCGGCCACGGTGACGAATGAAACCTGCGGGCCGCCGTACTCACGGGGAATGGTGATGCTGCCCAGGCCGCTGCGGGTGAACTGCTCGATCTCGGCCCAGGGCAGCTTGCGCTGGCGGTCGCGGCGCGCGGCCTGCGAGCGGGCGACCTCGGCCAGCTCACGGGCGGCCTGCAGGGCTTCGGCGTCGTTGCGCAGCACCCGGGCCGGCAACAACAGGGGGGCCATATCCAGGTCGCTGCGGACCTGTGCTTCGTGCAAGTTAGACATCAACGCCACTCCGTGGCGCGCGCAATGCCCTGGCGATCCGCACAAGGGTGATTGTGTTCCTGACCATACCGACCTCATCTCTTTTGGGAGGCGTCGCAACAGCGCGACGCCATCGAAATCAAACAAGTCCGGTGGTCCGGTTCATATACCCTAAGCGCGTATAAAAATTAAATAAACTAACCTTTGGGAATATGCATAGAAGGTCAGCCTCTCACCCCCGGCAGGGCTGGGCGAGCTTGGCGAAATCCGGGCGCGGGGCCCTGATGTAGTGCCGGGCGCTGCCGACCCTGAGTCGCCTCGCCGGGGCCCAGCGGGAGTTGTTGCCGACCCGGTCGATCACGCAGTAAGTGAGTTCCAGACCGCTGTCCTCGCCGGCTTCCTGGATCACCGCCGGGGGCACGAAGAGCCTGACCGGCTTGCCGATGTCCTCGCCGGCGAGCTTGGGCAGGTCCAGGCGTACATCGCCCCAGAGCAGGGTGATTTCGTCCTCGGCCGCCATGTTCAGATAGGGCGCCAGGGTCAGCGGCACCCCCCGGCGCATCTGGCTGGGATTGACCCCGTAGCGCTGGATCGGCGCGGGAATGATCAGCGGGGTCAACCCCTGGTTTTCCTCACCGAAGGGCTGGCCACCCGGGCAGGCGAGCTTGACCGGCACCTTGAGCCGACGCGAACAGGCGCCGCCACTGCCCACGTGCAGGACCCGATAGTGAACCCGCGCCACCCCTTCCTGCACGAAACTCTCCGGCACCCGCAGACTGAGGGGCTGGCCGACGTCATGCGCCGACACCTGCCTGGCCGTCACATAACAATCGTCCCAGAACAACTCGACCAGGTCGCCCTCATCCATGCCGACATAGGGCCTGATGACAATCGACAACTGCGCGGCGGCCAGCAGGCCGATACCACGTCCATGGGCCTGGGGAACGACAGGCGGCGCCAGCCGCAGGGTGTCCTGAAAATGCGTCATGAAAAAATCCTTTTTGTAGGGTGACGAAAAGTCCAACGTGCAGGCGCAGGCCTAGGCCGCATGAACCACCGTTGTCCTTGAACCTCAACAGGCGTCCTTACCGTCGCAAATGCTGGGGCGCGCACGTGCAGTCCGGCGAACAATTGGCCGAAACGTGCAGGCGGTCCTGATAACGTCGTGCAGGTTGAGAAGTGCAGCTAAGAGTTTTGCGCAGAGGGTGTCAAGCCATTAAACGGTCATGACGAAGATCGCCAAGGAATTCAGATAATTCCTACTCTGGCGGCTTTTACAGTGAAAGCAAAGTCACAGGGAGTCGGTAGTAAACACTTAATACCTGACACTCGATAAAACAACGATTCGAAACCGTCGTACTCATTCCCTGAGTACGCCTTATTAATTAAAAGAAGTTTCCTACTTATTCTCCAGAAACTTACTGAGAAACTGCCGAGTGCGCTCTTCCTTGGGATGAGCAAACAGCGCCTTGGCCTCACCTTGCTCGACGATCACGCCCTTGTCGAAAAAGATCACCCGATTGGCCACATCCCGGGCAAAGCCCATTTCGTGGGTGACAATCACCATGGTGCGTTTTTCTTCGGCCAGGCCACGAATGGTTGCCAGCACTTCACCCACCAGCTCCGGGTCGAGGGCCGAGGTCGGCTCGTCGAACAGGATCACCTCCGGCTCCATGGCCAGCGCCCGGGCAATCGCCACCCGTTGTTGCTGACCACCGGAAAGCCGGCGCGGGTAGGCGTCTTCCTTGCCCGCCAGGCCGACCTTGGCCAGCAGCTTGCGTCCCAGGGCAAGGGCCTGGTCACGCGGGGTCTTCTTGACCACCAGCGGGCCTTCGATGACGTTCTCCAGCGCCGTACGGTGGGGAAACAGGTTGAAGTTCTGGAACACGAAACCCACCTGCTGGCGCAGCTTGCGCACCAGGCCCAACTGCTGGTTCAGCGGACGGCTGCCATCGATCTCGATGTCGCCGACCTTGATCCGGCCGCTGGAGGGCTCCTCGAGGAAATTCAGGCAACGCAGGAAGGTGGTCTTGCCGGAACCGCTGGGACCGATGATGGCAATCACCTCGCCGACCTCGACCGTCAGGTCGATGCCGTTGAGTACGGTCTGCCCCTTGAATTGCTTGGTCAGTTTTTCAACCACGATCATGCTTCAAGACTCCTGGTCATGCCGATTGACCCGCGCTTCCAGACGGTGCTGCAAGTGCGCGAGCACGCTGGCAAGGACCCAGTAGATCAGGGCGGCGGCAAGATACATGGTGAAGATTTCAAAGGTCCGGGCGGTGATCAGCTGGGCCTGGCGGAACAGTTCCGGAACCTGGATGGTCGCGGCCAGCGCCGTGTCCTTGACCAGGGAAATGAAACTGTTGCCCAACGGTGGCAGGGCCGTGCGCGCGGCTTGCGGCAGGATCGCCCGACGCAGGGTCTGCGCCCGCGACATGCCGATGCTCGCCGCCGCTTCCCACTGGCCGCGCTCGATGGAGCTGATGGCGGCCCGGAGGATTTCACAGGCGTAGGCCGCCATGTTCAGCGAAAAGCCGATCAACGCGGCGGGCAGCGGCTCCAGCTCGATGCCCATCTGCGGCAGTCCGTAATAGATCACGAACAACTGGACCAGCAGGGGTGTGCCGCGAAAGAACGACACATAGACCCTGGCGATCCAGCTCACCAGCGTGAAGCGCGACAGCCGCATCAAGGCCAGGCCGAAGCCCAGCAACAAACCGAAGAACATGCCGCCCAGGCTGAGAATCACCGTGAAGTACGCGCCCTGGAGCAGGAAGGGCGCGGAGTCCAACGCTAGCTGAAAAGCTGCTTCCATTATTGGGTGACGTCAGCGTTGAAGTACTTTTCCGACAGCTTTTTCAAGGTGCCGTCGGCGCGCAGTTCGTCGATGGCCTTGTTCACCGCGGCCAGCAACTCGGGTTCGCCTTTGCGCAGGGCGATACCGGCTTCCTGGCGGGAGAACGGCTCACCGGAGACGGCCAGGGTGTCGTTGGTCTTCTTGATCAGTTCGAAGGCCGCCAGGCGGTCCACCAGAATCGCGTCGATACGACCTACGCGCAGATCCTGGTACTTGGTCGGATCATCGTCGTAGGTCTTGATGATGGCTTTCGGCACGTTGTCCTTGAGCCATTGTTCATAGTTGGTGCCCAGGCCGACACCGACCTTGTGGCCCGCCAGATCCTGGGCGGTCTTGAACTTGTCGACGTCCTTCTTCTGCACCAGGGCCTGGATGCCGGAAACGGTGTAGGGCTCGGAGAAGTCATACTTCTTCTTGCGCTCTTCGGAGATGGTCACCTGGTTGATCACCGCGTCCAGGCGCTTGGACTCCAGGGCCGCGAGAATGCCATCCCATTTGGTCGGTTGCAGCTTGACCTTCACACCGAGCTTTTTCGCCAGGGCTTCGGAGAACTCGACTTCGAAACCGGCGAGCTTGCCGTCGGCACCGACGAAACTGAACGGCGGGTAGGTACCTTCCAGGCCAACGTTGATGGTGCCGGCCTTCTTGATGCTGTCCAGTTGTTCACCGGCAACGGCCTGGCCCAGCAGGCCGGCACCGAGCACCAAGCCCAGGCTGCCGACCAGCAGACGCTTGCGAAATGCGGAAATATTCATGACGAGCCCCGTGTGTATTCTTATGGGAAGGAACGCAAATCTGACGCTCTGAAGAGCAGCGTCAATCCTGCCTTAAAGCGGCGTTGGCGTCTCGCGCCAATTCGCCCGCGATGCGACTATAGCGAGCGCCTTATATTCCATATAATAATAAAAAACTATTTGAATATTCAATTTTGTGCTGTTTCTGATATCGCTATCGCCAGCAAGCCGGCTCCCACAGGATTTGTGCCGTACGCAAATTCGATGTTCGACACAGATCCCCTGTAGATACCGTCTTGACCCTCATCGCGCAAGCGCGATGTTTGGGTCAAACGGTATGCCTGATT
>NZ_JXDG01000066.1 GCF_000820515.1 Pseudomonas batumici
CCTTCTTCAGTCAGCAAATGGGTCACGTCGTCGCCGTAGATCATGATCGGCGCCAGCGGCATCGCGCTTTTCTTCGCCACCTCCACGGCATCGAGGGTTTCGACGAAGGTCGGTTTGCCGCCCTCCTGGAAGGTCTCGACCATCTGCACCACCAGTTTCTTGCCGCGTTCGAGCAGGGCATCGGGGGCATCGCCGGTGTCGAGGCGCATATCGAGCCAGGCCGGGGTGCCATGCCGACGGCCACGCGGGTCATGCCCCATGTTCGGCGCCCCGCCGAAACCGGCCAGGCGGCCACGGGTCACGGTGGACGAATGACCGTCACCGTCGACCTGCAAGGTCGCGCCGATAAACAGGTCTACCGCATACTGCCCGGCCAACTGGCAGAACATCCGGTTCGAGCGCAACGAGCCGTCGCGCCCGGTGAAGAACACATCCGGGCGGGCCGCGATGTAGTGTTCCATCCCCAGTTCGGTGCCGAAGCAATGCACGCTTTCGACCCAACCGCTTTCAATGGCGGGAATCAGGGTCGGGTGCGGGTTGAGCGTCCAGTTGCGACAGATCTTGCCCTTCAGGCCGAGGGATTCACCGTAGGTCGGCAGGATCAGCTCGATGGCGGCGGTGTTGAAGCCGATCCCGTGGTTGAGGGACTGCACCTTGTGTTTTTCGTAGATCCCGCGAATCGCCATCATCGCCATCAGCACATGCACCGGCTTGATATGGCGCGGGTCACGGGTGAACAACGGCTCGATATAGAAGGGTTTGTCGGCCACCACCACGAAGTCGACCCAGGACGCGGGAATATCTACCCGGGGCAGTTCGCTGACGTCATCGACCAACTGGTTGACCTGGACGATCACGATGCCGTCGCTGAACGCCGCCGGCTCGATCAGTGCCGGGGTGTCTTCGGTGCTGGGACCGGTGTAGATATT
>NZ_JXDG01000067.1 GCF_000820515.1 Pseudomonas batumici
CGGGTGGTGCTGGAGGGCAATAACCAGAAGCAGGCGGATTTCCTCTCGCGCTCCCTGGTGAAAGCCGATCCGGCCAAGCTCCACGACCTGCACATGATCATGCCCAGCGTCGGTCGCGCCGAGCACCTGGACCTGTTCGAGCGCGGCATCGCCCGCAAGCTGGACTTCTCCTTCGCCGGCACCCAGAGCCTGCGCATCAGCCAGTTGCTGGAAGACGGCCTGCTGGAAATCGGCGCTATTCACACCTACATCGAACTCTA
>NZ_JXDG01000068.1 GCF_000820515.1 Pseudomonas batumici
ACCACCCGGTCGCCCGGCATGATCAGGGCTTCGAGGGCGGCGACGATCTTGTCGGTCGGCAGCACCACACCATCGGCAAGGGCGCGCACCTGATCGAGACGCCGCTGCTTTTCGCCGCGCCGCCGCGTCCAGCGCGAATCGGGGGATATTGTTGTTGTCATGACCACTCCACGGGTTCGCTTTCGTGGAGTAGACAGTAGAAGTGAATCGGCAAAGCATCAATCAAGCCCACCGGCGGATCATTACGCTCAGGTTAATGGTTCTTTTGTGTGGTGGATTCGAATTATGTGGTGAGGGATTTATCCCCGCTGGGGCGCGAAGCAGCCCTCAAGCCAGCCTCCCCCAATGCAAACCGTTTGTCGGTTAATCGCTTCACCCTGTCAGTTCTGACAGTACCCAAACAACCGTCTCCAGCGCCTACTAAAAACCGCGCTGTGATCTCCAATGTCCGGCTCCACGGGCAGGGTCAAAAGCGCCAGTGACCGGAGAAACAAAGATGAAGAATCTGGATGACTTTACCGATTTCGAAAATAGAGAAAGGAACGGGTGGGAAAATGATATTGGATCTCTAGATGGGATACTCAAAACGGAAGAAGGCCCGAATACTTTCTGGTCGGGCAAGCTGGAATGGAGACCCACACACACGTTTATGCCCTCTCTCGCCAAGATGTTTACCCTGCCTGGCGGAGAGCAGGGGAAAGGGAATCTTGAGACATCCTTCAAATACCGCGTTCACCCGCCGGAGCCGGGGGAAGCAACAGAGATTTCGGTCACGGTTACAGATAACGTATCGCTGGGCCATAACAGTTTTTTTATAGATAAGCGTACTCCACACGGCAAGTGGCTCCAAAGTAGTACGATCACATTTCCCTACTCCGGTACCAGGGCCCATGTCTTGATCGGTACGCGTGGCGTGGATGGGACCGCTGTGTCCCGCAAGATAGACATCGATGACATCAAGGTTGTGCAAGTTCCCAATCAATAGAAAGTTGCGCCAGAGTCCGGGTTGTCAGGCCAACCCGGACTCCAGCACCAGCTGCTCCAACCCCAGCAGATCCGGCACCTTCGCCATCTGGTCGCCGACCTGCACCGCCGCCTTCTCCAACCGGCACAACGGCACATCGACAAAACTCAGCTGGCTGTCGAGCTTGTACGAACGCGGGATCCCCTGGATCACCAGCGCGATAAACTTCAATTCCGGCCGCCCACCCAGGGCATTGAGCACCACGATCCGCGCCCGATCCCCCACCGCCAGCGGACAGCCGCACGCCGCTTCGAAGCTGATCAGCGGCAATTGCCGATCGCGCCAGGTCACCTGCCGCAGGTACCACGGCGGCGCATCGCTCGCCGGCTCGCCGCGCTGGTAGTCGATCAACTCCGCCACCGCGACATTGGGCAACAGCAGGTAACGGTCCGCCAACGGCAGCATCAATCCCGTCAGGCTGCTGGTGCTGTGCTCATGCATGAGGCTGACTCCAATGGGCGATGCTTTCCAGCAGCGCCGACTCCTGGTACGGCTTGCCCAGGTACTCGTTGACACCAATGGCCATGGCCCGGTCGCGGTGTTTCTGACCGGTACGGGAGGTGATCATGATGATCGGCAAGTCCTTGAGACGCTCGTCGTTGCGGATCCGTGTCGCCACTTCGAAACCGTCCATGCGCGGCATTTCGATATCCAGCAGCATCAGGTCCGGGGTGTGCTCCTCCAGCAACGTCATGGCATCCACCCCATCCTTGGCCGTCAGCACGTTCATGCCGTTGCGCTCCAGCAGGCGGCTGGTGACCTTGCGCACCGTGACCGAGTCGTCCACCACCATGACCAGGGTCGGGCGCAACGGCGTGGCGTCCACGCCGACAGCACTGGACACCGACTGCACCGGTGCCCGCGCCAAGGCACCGCGCAGATGGGCCAGCAAGTCGAGAATCAGTACCACGCGACCGTCGCCGAGGATGGTCGCCCCCGACAGCCCCGGCACCGAGGCGAACTGCGGCCCCAGGCTCTTGACCACGATTTCCCGCGAGCCCGCCAGGGCATCCACTTGCAGCGCCACCCGCTGGTCGTTGCAGTGCACCAGCAAGACCGGCAGCGGCAGGCTCTGGCCGAGCAGTTTCGGCTTGCCCACGGTTTGCAGCAACTCACCGAGATAGCGCAGTTCGTAGGTCTGCCCGGCGTACTCGTAGCGCGGCGGATCGAGTTGGTAATAACTTTCCAGTTCGCCCGGCAACACCCGCACCAGCCCTTCGACGGTGTTCAGCGGCACCGCGTATTGTTCGTCGGCACATTGCACCATCAGCGCGCGGTTCACCGAAACACTGAACGGCAGGCGGATCTGGAAATGCACGCCCTGCCCGGGAATGGAGTCGATACGCATGGTGCCGCCCAGTTGCCGCACCTCTTCGTGAACCACGTCCATGCCCACGCCGCGCCCGGAAATCTGGGTAATCTTTTCCGCGGTGGAAAAGCCCGGTTGCAGGATGAACTGCAGCACGTCGCGATCACTGATCGGCATGTCCGGCTCCAGCAGCCCGCGCTTGATCGCCTTGCGCCGCACCGCTTCGAGCGGTACCCCGGCGCCGTCGTCGCGAATGTCGAAGACGATGTCGCCACCTTCGTGGGACAGGTCCAGGGTGATCAGCCCCTGCTCCGGCTTGCCGGCGGCGCGACGGCCTTCGGCATTTTCCAGGCCGTGGTCGACGGCGTTGCGCAACATGTGCTCCAGGGGTGCGACCATGCGCTCCAGCACATTGCGATCCATCTCGCCCTCGGCATTGCCGACCACGAAATCGACCTCCTTGCCCAACTCCCCCGCCACCTGCCGCACGACGCGCTTGAGACGCGGCACCAGACGCTCGAACGGCACCATGCGCGTGCGCATCAGGCCTTCCTGCAACTGGGTGTTGACCCGCGCCTGCTGCACCAGCAGGTTTTCCGCATCCTGGTTGCGCCCGGCCAGGGTCTCCTTGAGGTCCAGCAGGTCGGAGGCGGACTCGAACAAGGCCCGTGACAATTGCTGCAACTGGGAATGCCGGTCCATTTCCAGCGGGTCGAATTCCTCATAACCCAGGCGCTCGGCCTCCACCTGCTGACGGCTGAGGATACGGCCCTGGGTCTCGGTGTCGAGGCGGCGCAACTGGTCGCGCATACGCTCGATGGTGGTCTCCATTTCATTGAGCGCGACCCTGGCGTCATTGACCTGCTGCTCGATACGGCCGCGGAAGATCGAGGTTTCGCCCGCCAGGTTGACCAGCTCTTCGAGCACGTCCGCCGAGACCTTGATCATGTCCTGGGCCGCCCGATCGGCTTCCGCGACCGCCGGCGCCTCGGGTCTGGGCGGGACCGCCGGGGTCGTGTCCGGCAGCTTGACCGGCGACTGTCGGCCAAATGCCTGGATATCCTGGATCAGTGCATCGGCGGGCAGCACCGGCTGTTCGGCACGCACCGCATCGAGCATCTGCGCCAGGCGATCGTGGCCGGCCTGCAACAATTCGAACAGTTCAGGCCCCGGTTGCAGCCGGCCCGCCGACAGCCCTTCGTAGAGAAACTCCAGCTCATGGGCCAGGTCGCCGATCGGCACGATTTCCACCATGCGCGCGCTGCCCTTGAGGGTGTGCAGGTCACGCAGCAGGGTTTCCACTTCCTGGCGATTCGCAGGCTCGGCCTGCCAGCGCAGCAAGGCCGCGCCGGAGCTTTCGAGGATGTCGAAACCTTCTTCAAGGAAGATGTCCAGCAGTTCCGGGTCGCTGCCGGCGACGGCTGCCTCGACCGCTTCGCTCGCCTCCAGCGGCGCGCTGCTGCCCTGGCGGAACAGGCGCAGGCTCTCGATCAGCGCGCTCGGATCGCCCAGGGGTTGATGCTCCTGGAGCTGGTCCAGCAGGACGGCCAGGCGGTCATGGCTCTTCTGCAGCAGCAGCGCCAACTCGGGAGAATGGCTGAAGCGCCGGTCCACCAGCCCTTCATAAAGATTTTCCAGTTCGTGGGCCAGATCGCCCACCGGGCCGATCTCGGCCATCCGCGCGCCGCCCTTGAGGGTGTGCAAGTCCCGTTGCAGGGACAGCAGCGGCGCGGCGTTGTCCGGCTCGTCGAGCCAGCGCTGCAGGGCCAGCCCGGCACTGTCGAGGATATCCGCCGCCTCTTCGAGGAAGATCACGACGATTTCATCGTCCAGCTCCACGTCCTCCAGCAACTGACTGGCTTCGGCGGTGGCGGCACCCAGTTCGGCGATGCTCAGGGCACGGCTGCCGTCGGTCTTGATCAGGCCGGTGGCAGACGGGTCGAGGGCCTCGTCCAGCAGTTCGCGCAGCGCCTGGACCCGCGCCGGCTGCGCCTTGATCTCCTGGCCGGCGGCCAGCTCGTCGAACATGTTGAGCAAGGCTTCATGGGCGTTCTGCGCCTCATGGAAAAACCGCTCGCTGACCGCCAGGCTGCTTTCTTCGACGGCGCCGTACAGGTCGAGCAAGGCTTCGCAGAGTTCGTCCAGCGGATGCAGGTCGGCACTGTGGGCGCCCTGGCCGAGGGTGGTCAGTTCGTCCAGCAGGTCGTTGAGCTCCTGGCGCTCGCCGGGGTGCTGCTGCCAACGGCGCAGCAGGTTCTCCGCGTCCAGCAGGATATCCATGCCCTGGGCCAGGAAGTCGTTGATCAGTTGCGGGTCACGCTTGGTGCTGCTGGCCACGCTGAGCAGGGACTCCAGCCGGGCCGCGAGCAGGGCCTCGGCACGCGAGATCAGTTGCGCGGCGCCGTCGATGGCCGCCAGCGGGTCGTCCGCCAGTTGCTTCAACCCCTGGTGCAACAGGACCTCGGCTTCCAGCAGCAACTCCACCTCGTCCAGGTCCAGCGGCAACAGGTGGGCCTTGAATTCACGCACCAGGTGGTAAAACGGCGCCACCAGCTCGGCGATCGGCAGCACGCCCGCCACGTAGGCGCTGCCCTTGAGGGTGTGCAAGGCCCTTTGCAGTTCGTCGCTGGCGGCCAGCGGCAGGTGTTCGGTGGCCTCTGTGAGGAAGTGATTGAGGCTGTCCAGGTGCGTCTCGGCCTCGTTGCGGAAAATCTCCAGCAACTGCCGGTCGATGGACTCGTCCTCGGTTTCGCCCTGCGCCCCGCTCCCGGCCTCGCCCGCACTCGCCAGCTCATGGGCGCGGGCGGCCAACAGGTCGACATCGTCGCGCTGGCGCTGGGCATGTTCGGCGAACTCGCTGACCAGCTCCGGCAACACCTGCAGCACATCGTCAAGCAAGCGCTGGACCGGCTCGCCGGCCTCGACGCTGTGTTCGAGCACGCGGTTGAGCAGGTTCTCCACGGCCCAGGCCAGTTCGCCCAGCACCAGGGCCCGCACCATCCGCCCGCTGCCCTTGAGCGTGTGGAAAGCGCGACGCAACTCGGTCAGGGCCGATTTGCTCGCGGCATCCGCCACCCAGCGCGGCAGGTAGTCGCCCAACACATCGAGCACTTCCGCGCATTCTTCGAGGAAGACTTCGCGCAATTCTTCGTCCACCGGAGCCTCGTCGCCCGGTGGCGGCAGCAGGCTGCCCGGGACCTGGCGGGCCGGCGGATTGAGGACGGACACGGGATTGGCCAGGACATCGGCCAGGGACTGCGCCACCTGCGGATTGTCCAGGGCCTGCAAGCCCTGCATCACCAGGGCTTCGTTGGGGCTCAGGACCTCGTCGAGTACCGGCACATCCTGTTCGGCGGGCGTGTAGCCGAGGGCATCGAGGCTTTCCTCGGCCATGTCCAGCACCCGTTCCCCCGGGGCCTCGTGGTCCTCGCCGAGGCGTTCGAGGTAGTACTCGATACTGGTCAGGGCATCGGCCAGGCGGTCGAGCTGCTGCCAGGAAGGCGGTTGCGGGTCTTGCAGCAGATGATCGTGAATATAGCGATTGCAGGTTTCCAGCAGACCCGCGGCCCGGCCGAGGGGAATCATCGACAAGGCGCCACGGACCTGGGTCAGCAACTCGGGCAAGGGCTGCAGGCGCTCGCGGTCCCAGTCGGCATCGATGTACTCGATGATCAGGTCCTTGGCCTGTTGCAGGCAGATCCGCGACTCCTTGACCACCAACTGGTGGATCTGGGTCAGGTCGGTGGTGGGCAGGCGGCTTTCTTCGCGGCTTTCCGGTTCCACGGTGCCGATCATCCCGGCCAGGGTCGCCTCGACATAGAGCAAGGCCCCGGCCACGTCCATCAACACCGCGTCATTCGGTTCGCGCTGGCCCTGGACCAGGCCCAGGACCACCGCCGTCTGGTCGATGATGACCTTGCGCGGCTGGCCGAAGCCGAGCACCGCCAGGGTATCGGCGATCTGCCGCAAGGGCGCCAGCAGGCTGGACAACTCGTCGGTGTGCTGGCGGTCGCCGCGCACGAACAGGTCCAGCCGCTCCTTGACCCGCACCAGCTCCTCGCACAGCGCCGCGACCACCGAACGCATGGCATCGCGGCCCGGGCCGGCCAGGCGCGCCCGTTCCTCGTCGACCACGGCGGTGTCGGGCAGGGCCTCATCCAGGCCATAGCGCTCTTTCAGGACGAGCATCTGCGCCGTCGGCTGCCGCGCCTTGGCGATATAGAACAGCAGGCTCTTGAGCAATTCTTCCGGCGCCGGCTGGTTGATCCCGACGATGCCCTGCTCCAGCAGGCGCTTGAGTTCCTTGTCGGAGTCCTTGAGCAGGCTGCGCAGGGCCGGGCTGTTGGCGATGGCCCCGGCCAGCATGCCCTCGACCAGCGCCGAAGCGACTTGCCAGAGCGCCCCCAACGGCGCCTCCAGGCACAGGCTTTCCAGGCGGGCGAAGACCTTGGCCATGTAGCCGAGGTTGGTCTCGTCGTCCTGTTCGCGCAACAGACCGACCAGCGCGGTCTGCAGCATTTGCCGCAGCTTGCGCAACAGGGCCGGCAGTTCCGCCGGGGTCAATTGGGCAAGGCTCGCCTCGTCCAGTGGCGGCAGCTCCGGCAGGGTCGGGCTGAACAGGCTGGTTTCCGACAGCAGGCTTTCACCCCGGGCGCTGCGCAGGTCATTGAGCAGCGGCAGCACCACCAGCGGCAGGTCCCGCCGCGCACTGTGGACCCGGTCCAGGTACAGCGGCATCTGGCCGAGGGCCTGGCGCAACAGTTTCAGCGCTTCCGGCAGATCGACCACCCGCTCCTGTTGCACGGCCAGGGCCAGGGCTTCGGTTTCTTCGGCGAGCAGGGCCGCGCCGTAGAACTCGACCATCTGCAGGCTGCCATGGACCTGGTGAATGCACTCCAGGCATTCGGCGATGTCCTGGGCCGAATGCGTCGATTCATCGAAGGCATCCAGGGCCTGGCGCGCCTGTTTCAGGGTGTCGGCGATTTCGCCCTTGACCCATTCGAGGGCCACATAGTCGTGCTGATCGCTCATGACGACTCCACTAACGGGTTTCACGCGCATCGGGTGCCGCGGGCAAGGTAAAGCCGGAGACCGAACGCCGCAGCTGGCTGGCCATTTTCGCCAGGTTGCCGATGCTTTCGGCGGTGGCGGTCGAGCCGGACGAGGTCTGGGTGGTGATCTGCTGGATCACGTTCATGGTCAGCGAAATCTGTCCCGCCGACGAGGTCTGTTGCTGGGCCGCGTTGGAAATGCTCTGGATCAGCGCCGCCAGGGTCTTGGACACCCCTTCGATCTCTTCCAGGGCCACCCCGGCGTCCTGGGCCAGGCGGGCGCCGCGCACCACTTCGGTGGTGGTCTGCTCCATGGAGATCACCGCCTCGTTGGTGTCGGTCTGGATCGCCCGCACCAGGGTTTCGATCTGCCGGGTCGCCGCCGACGAACGCTCCGCCAGGCGCTGGACCTCGTCGGCCACCACCGCGAAACCGCGTCCGGCATCGCCGGCCATGGACGCCTGGATCGCCGCGTTGAGGGCCAGGATGTTGGTCTGGTCGGCAATGTCGTCGATCAGGCTGACGATGTCGCCGATTTCCTGGGAAGACTCGCCGAGACGCTTGATCCGCTTGGCGGTGTCCTGGATCTGTTCGCGAATGTTGTCCATACCGTGGATGGTGTTGTGCACCACCTCGTTGCCCTTGTTGGCGATCTCCACCGAGCGCTCGGCCACCGCCGACGACTCGGCGGCGTTGGCCGACACCTGGTCGATGGACTCGGCCATGTCGCTGATGGCGGTGGACGCCTCGGAAATCTGCTGGGCCTGGTGCTCGGAGGCCTCGGCCAGTTGCATGGCGGTGGCCTGGGTTTCCTGCACGGCGGCGGCGACCTGGCCGGCGGTGAGGTTGATGGTGGCCACCAGATCACGCAACTGGTCGACGGAATAGTTGATGGAGTCGGCAATGGTGCCGGTGAAGTCCTCGGTGACCGAAGCGGTCACGGTCAGGTCGCCGTCGGCCAGGTCCTCGATTTCATCCAGCAGGCGCATGATCGCGTGCTGGTTGCGCTCGTTCTTCTCGGCGGTCTCGTGCAACTGCCGATTGGTCTCGCGAACCATGACCAGGCCGATCAGGATGATCGAGGCCAGGGCCAGCAGGCCCAGGACATAACCGCCAATGGTGTCCAGGGAGCGCTCGCCGGCGAGGTTTTCAAACCCGTTGGCCAGGTGCGAGGCCTCGTCCAGCAGGGTTTGCGAGAGGCTGAAGATATTTCCGGCGGATTCGCGGACCTGGAACAGCTGCGGCGAGGTTTCGAGGATTTCATCCACCGAACCCGAGACGAATTCGAAGAGTTCGGCGATATCCCCCAGGCGGGCACGGGCGTCCTTGTCTTCGACCTGGGTGATTTTCAGCGCCGCATTGCCCTGCAGCATGCCGTTGAGGACCTGGCCGAAACGGGCGGCGTCGCGGCCGAAGGCATCGGCGGCCTGGGACGAGGTTTCGTCGCCGGCCAGCACCGTGTTCACCGCGCCGAGGATGCGCTCGGCGAGCAGCGACTGGCGCTGGGCCATGGCCACCTGCGCCGCCGGGGCGCCGCGCTGGAGGAGAATCTCCACGACTTTTTCGTATTCGACCTGCAACTGCGGCACGGTTTCGGCCAGGGTCGCGGCCACCTGGTGCAACGACAGCACGGTCTGTTCGCTGGCGAGGATGGCGTCGGTGTTCCTCAGCAGGTTTTCCCAGTCCTGCTGCACCGCATGCATTTCCGTGCGCACGGTGGCCGGCGCGGCGGGCAGGCCGGTGGCCGGATCGCCTTTCTTCAGGTAACCCCAGCGTTGGGCGAAATCGTTGCGCGCATCGCTCAACAACTTGAAGGCCGCGGCCTTGCCGGAAGCCGCTTCCGTGGCGTTCTTGGCGATGCGCTGGGACAGCACCCGCAACTCGCCGGCATGACTGATGTATTGCTTGTCGTAGGTGGCCTGGGTGTTCAGGTAGGCGAAGTTGGCGAACAGCAGCATGATGAACACGATCAGGGCGATAAACAGCACGATGATCTGCGAACGACTGCGCGAAGCCTCCAACGGTTTGCCGGTTTTAGCGTTTGTCATCGATCAGGCCCCTGCCTGTAAGGCCACATCCAGAAACCCCGGCGCCTGCGCCAGGGCAAACGGGCTGAACATCCACCAACTGCGTTCACGCTCGAAACGGCCCTGGACGAAGGGCGCCACGGTCGCATCCGGCGGTGGCAACGCAAGCCCCTGCTGCCCGCCCAGGGGAAAGTGCTGCAGGCCGGCCACTTCGTCCACCATCAGGCCGGCGAACACGTCCTTGTACTCCACCACCAACACCCGCCGCTGCTTGCGCAAGGCCGAGAGTTCCTGCCCGAAAAAACCGCACAGGTCCATGATCGGCAGCAAGCGTCCGCGCAGGTTGGCGACCCCCTTGACCCAGGGCTTGACCCCCGGCAACAGGGTGTAGCGCGGCTCGTGCAGGACTTCGCCGACTTCCCCCATGGGCGCCACGTACCAGTGCTCGCCGAGGCGAAAGCCGATACCGCTCCAGGTGTCCTGGCGCGCCTGTTGGGACGGCAGGTCGGCCGCCAGCAAGCGACAGCGCTGGTCGATTTCCAGCAGCAGCTGGAAGGCGGTCTGCGACGGGCTCATGGGCGCGGGCCGTCAGCCGGCGAGGACGCTGTTCAGGATCTTGATCAGGGTGTCTTCCTCCACCGGCTTGGTCAGGTAGTCGCGGGCGCCCTGGCGCGTGCCCCAGACCTTGTCGGTCTCCTGGTCCTTGGTGGTGATGATGATCACCGGGATGTGGCTGGTTTCACTGTCCTTGGTCAATTGCCGGGTGGCCTGGAAGCCATTGAGGCCCGGCATGACGATGTCCATCAACACCGCGTCGGGCTTTTCCTGGCGGGCCAGGGCCACGCCATCGGCACCGTTCTCGGCCTTGAGCACCTCGTGACCGTGCTTTTCCAGCATGCCGGTCAGTTTGTACATTTCAGTCGGCGAATCATCGACGATCAGGATACGTGCCATGGTGTTCCCCACTGCTTATAAGGCGGGCGGCCAACCGGCCCCCCGTCAATGTGCTTGTTCTACCGCCGCGAACCCCGGCACATGGGCCTTGATCGCGGCCAGCAGTTCTTCCTTGCTGAACGGTTTGGTCAAAAATTGATCGGAACCGACGATACGGCCCTTGGCCTTGTCGAACAGGCCGTCCTTGGAGGACAGCATGATCACCGGCGTGGACTTGAACGCACGATGGTTCTTGATCAGGGCGCAGGTCTGGTAGCCATCCAGGCGCGGCATCATGATATCGACGAAGATGATACCCGGATGATGATCGGCGATCTTGGCCAGCGCATCGAAGCCGTCGATGGCCGTGATCACCTCGCAACCCACGTGTTTCAGCAGCGTCTCGGCGGTTCGACGAATCGTCTTGGAGTCGTCGATGACCATCACTTTCAAGGCTGTGGAATGCTGTTCCATATCTGCTCTACCATCGCCACAGCGACTCGATTGACCGCACCGGAGCGGTTTTCGGGCGCGAAGCCCTTGATGTGTAAGCGCTTCAAGCGGCATGCGAGCCTTTTTAGCACAGTCTCGGGATGCAATCTATCAAGCGCCCCCAGCCCCGTCCGGACAGTCGGTTTTTCCTTGACCGCGAATCGGTGTAGCGCCACTCTGACGCCACTTTTTCAAGCCATTGCGGCCATCAAGGCCCATAGAGGATATAGCCCATGAGCGTTCGTCTCGGGATTGTCATGGACCCCATCGCCAACATTTCCTATAAGAAGGACAGCTCCCTGGCGATGCTGCTGGCCGCCCAGGCACGCGGCTGGACCCTGTTCTACATGGAACAGCAGGACCTGTACCAGGATGCCGGCGTGGCGCGGGCGCGCATGCGTCCGCTGAAAGTGTTCGCCAACCCCGAGCACTGGTTCGAACTGGAAGCCGAGACCGACACGGTCCTGAGTGACCTGGACGTGATCCTGATGCGCAAGGATCCGCCCTTCGACATGGAATTCGTCTACTCCACCTACCTGCTGGAACAGGCCGAGCGCGCCGGGGTGCTGGTGGTCAACAAGCCGCAGAGCCTGCGCGACTGCAACGAAAAGCTGTTCGCTACCCAGTTCCCGCAGTGCACGCCGGCCACCCTGGTCAGCCGTCGCGCCGATGTGTTGCGCGAATTTGCCGCCAAGCACGGTGACGTGATCCTCAAGCCGCTGGACGGCATGGGCGGGACCTCGATCTTCCGTCACCGGGTCGGCGATCCGAACCTGTCGGTGATCCTCGAGACCCTGACCGCCCTGGGCAGCCAGCAGATCATGGCCCAGGCCTACCTGCCGGGCATCAAGGACGGCGACAAGCGCATCCTGATGGTCGACGGCGAGCCGGTGCCGTATTGCCTGGCGCGGATCCCGGCCGTCGGTGAAACCCGCGGCAACCTGGCGGCCGGTGGGCGTGGCGAAGCCCGTCCGCTGACCGAGCGCGACCGCTGGATCGCCGCCCAGGTCGGCCCGACCTTGCGCGAGAAAGGCCTGCTGTTCGTCGGCCTGGACGTGATCGGCGAGCACCTGACGGAAATCAACGTCACCAGCCCGACCTGCATCCGCGAGATCGACAACGCCTTTGGCACCAACATCGCAGGCCTGCTGATGGATGCCATTGAGCGCAAGCTGCAAGCCCGTTGATGTAGAACAGCCGAGAAAAAACCAACATTGCGTTATCATGCCGGGCTCACGATACATGCGATGTTGGTTTTCCGGTCATGACGCTTCCCGTCGATCTGCCTCCCGAACTCTCCCGCGCCGGCGTACGCCCGGCGGATCGGCTCGGCTTCACGCTTTTCCTGGCGGCGCTGATCCACCTGGCGCTGCTCCTCGGCGTCGGGTTCACCTTCGTCGAGCCCAAGCAGATCAGCAAGACCCTGGAAATCACCCTGTCCACCTTCAAGAGCCCGAAGCCTCCCGAGAAGGCCGACTTCCTCGCCCAGGACAACCAGCAAGGCAGCGGCACCCTGGATAAAAAGGCGATTCCCAAGACCACCGAGGTCGCGCCGTTCCAGGACAACACCATCAACCAGGTCACCCCGCCGCCACCGGCGAAGCAGGAAGTGAAGGAAGCGGCACCGAAGGCGGTGGTCACCACCGTGGCGCCGAAACCGAAGAAAGCCGTGATCAAGCATGAACAGGTCAAGACCGAGGCGCCCCCTCAGGAGCCGGCGCCGACGTTCGACAGCTCGCAGCTGTCCAGCGACATCGCCAGCCTGGAAGCGGAACTGGCCAAGGAACAGCAGCTGTACGCCAAGCGGCCGCGTATTCATCGCTTGAACGCCGCCTCGACCATGCGCGACAAGGGCGCCTGGTACAAGGATGAATGGCGCAAGAAGGTCGAGCGCATCGGCAACCTCAATTATCCCGAGGAAGCCCGTCGCCAGCAGATCTACGGCAATTTGCGCCTGATGGTCTCGATCAACCGCGACGGCTCGCTGTATGAAGTGCTGGTGCTGGAGTCCTCCGGACAACCGCTGCTGGACCAGGCGGCACAGCGGATCGTCCGGCTGGCGGCACCGTTCGCGCCCTTTACCGGAGATCTGTCGGACATCGACCGCCTGGAGATCATCCGCACCTGGCGCTTTGCCCGGGGCGACAAGCTTTCCAGCAATTGAATAGCACCTACAACGCTTGTCAGCTCGCCCGCCCACGGCCACACTAGGGCTCATGAAAAACCTCACCCCGACGTACCTCAAGCATCACTTCCTGATCGCCATGCCGCACATGGCCGACCCGAACTTCGCGCAGACCGTCACTTATATAGTCGAACACAGCGCGAACGGTGCCATGGGGCTGGTGATCAACCGCCCGCAATCGCTGAACCTGGCTGATATCCTCGAGCAACTGCGCCCGGACATCGAGTCGCCGGCCCTCTGCCAACATGTGCCGATCTATGCCGGCGGCCCGGTGCAGACCGACCGCGGCTTTGTCCTGCACCCCATCGGCAAGACCTACCAGGCCACCGTCGAACTGGAAGGCGTGGCGCTGTCCACCTCCCAGGACGTGCTGTTCGCCATTGCCGACGGCGACGGTCCGTCCCGCAGCCTGATCGCCCTGGGCTACGCCGGCTGGGAAGCCGGCCAACTGGAAGCGGAACTGGCCGACAATGCCTGGCTGACCTGCCCGTTCTCCGCGGACATCCTCTTCGAAACCGACAGCGACGCACGCCTGGCCGCCGCCGCCGCGCACCTGGGCATCAACCTCAGCCTGCTCACCAGCCAGGCGGGTCACGCCTGATGGCCGCCATCCGCCTGCTGCTGGGTTTCGACTACGGCACCAAACAGATCGGCGTCGCCGTCGGCCAGATGATCACCGGCCAGGCCCGCGAGCTGTGTACCCTCAAGGCGCAGAACGGCATCCCCGACTGGAACCAGGTCGAAGCCCTGATCAAGGAGTGGAAACCCGACGCCGTGGTGGTCGGCCTGCCGTTGAACATGGACGGCACGCCCAGCGACATGTGCGCCCGGGCGGAGAAGTTCGCCCGCCGGCTCAACGGTCGCTACAACCTGCCGTTCTTCACCCAGGACGAACGCCTGACCACCTTCGAAGCCAAGGGCGAACGCATGGCCCGCGGCGGGCAGAAAGGCACCTATCGCGACAACCCGGTGGACGCCATCGCCGCCAAGCTGCTGCTGCAAAGCTGGATCGAAGAACACCCGATGCCCGCCGAAGCCTGAAAACCGGCGGTGCCCGAACGTTTCGCCCTCGCCTTGATTCCCCGCAAGGGCCCTTGAAGGAGCAACCATGAGCCTGCCCAATCCCGCCGACCTGATCAGCCAGATGGCCGTCGATCTCAACGCCCACCTGAGCAAGCGCGCCATTGCCGAGCCACGCTTCATCGGCATCCGTACCGGCGGTGTGTGGGTGGCCCAGGCGCTGCTCAAGGCCCTGGGCAGCGCCGCGCCCCTGGGGACCCTGGATGTCTCCTTCTACCGCGACGACTTCAGCCAGAACGGCCTGCACCCGCAGGTGCGCCCGTCCGAGCTGCCGTTCGAGATCGAAGGCCAGCACCTGGTCCTGATCGACGACGTGCTGATGAGCGGCCGGACCGTCCGCGCCGCCCTCAACGAACTCTTCGACTACGGCCGCCCGGCCAGCGTGACGCTGGTCAGCCTGCTGGACCTCGATGCCGCCGAATTGCCGATCCGTCCCGATGTGGTCGGCGCAACACTGTCGCTGGCTCCCTCGGAACGGGTAAAATTGTCCGGCCCCGCGCCGCTCCAACTCGAACTTCAAGACCTCGCCCTTTAAGAGTCCCTTGCGATGACGCCTCTAGACGCCAAGCGCCCGCTGCAGCTCAATGATCAGGGCCAGCTACGCCACTTCCTGTCCCTCGACGGCCTGCGCCGCGAGCTGCTGACCGAAATCCTCGACACCGCCGACTCGTTCCTCGAAGTCGGCGCCCGGGCCGTGAAGAAAGTCCCGTTGCTGCGCGGCAAGACCGTGTGCAACGTGTTCTTCGAGAACTCCACCCGTACTCGCACCACCTTCGAGATGGCCGCCCAACGGCTGTCGGCGGACGTGATCACGTTGAACGTGTCCACCTCCTCGGCGAGCAAGGGTGAAACCCTGCTCGACACCCTGCGCAACCTCGAGGCCATGGCCGCCGACATGTTCGTCGTGCGTCACGGCGACTCCGGCGCCGCGCACTTCATCGCCGAACACGTCTGCCCGCAGGTGGCGATCATCAACGGCGGCGACGGCCGCCACGCGCACCCGACCCAGGGCATGCTCGACATGCTGACCATCCGCCGGCACAAGGGCGGTTTCGAGAACCTCTCGGTGGCCATCGTCGGCGACATCCTGCATTCGCGGGTGGCGCGCTCGAACATGCTGGCGCTCAAGACCCTCGGCTGCCCGGACATCCGCGTGATCGCGCCGAAGACCTTGTTGCCGATCGGCATCGAGCAATACGGGGTGAAGGTCTACACCGACCTGGCCGAAGGCCTGAAGGACGTCGACGTGGTGATCATGCTGCGCCTGCAGCGTGAACGCATGACCGGCGGCCTGCTGCCCAGCGAAGGCGAGTTCTATCGCCTGTTCGGCCTGACCACCGCCCGCCTGGCCGGCGCCAAGCCGGATGCCATCGTCATGCACCCGGGCCCGATCAACCGTGGCGTGGAGATCGAATCGGCGGTGGCCGACGGTCCTCGCTCGGTCATCCTCAACCAAGTGACCTACGGCATCGCCGTACGCATGGCCGTGCTGTCCATGGCCATGAGCGGGCAAACCGCCCAGCGCCAATTCGAGCAGGAGAACGCCCAGTGAAACTCAGCATACTTGGCGCCCGCGTCATCGATCCGAGCAGCGGCCTGGATCAAGTGACCGATCTGCACCTCGAAGCCGGCAAGCTCGTTGCCATCGGCGCCGCCCCGACGGGTTTCGCCGCCGTTGACGTCATCGACGCCAAGGGCCTGGTGGCCGCGCCCGGCCTGGTGGACCTGAACGTATCCCTGCGCGAGCCGGGCTACAGCCGCAAGGGCAGTATCGCCAGCGAAACCCGCGCGGCGGCGGCCGGCGGCGTCACCAGCCTGTGCTGCCCACCACGGACCAAGCCGGTGCTGGACACCTCGGCGGTGGCCGAGCTGATCCTCGACCGCGCCCGCGAGGCCGGTAACACCAAGGTGTTCCCCATCGGCGCCCTGAGCAAGGCCCTGGAAGGCGAGCAACTGGCCGAACTGGTGGCCTTGCGCGATGCCGGTTGCGTGGCGTTCGGCAACGGCCTGGAGAGTTTCCGCAACACCCGCACCCTGTGCCGGGCGCTGGAATATGCCGCGACGTTCGACCTGACGGTGATTTTCCACTCCCAGGACCATGACCTGGCCCAGGGCGGCCTGGCCCATGAAGGGGCGACCGCCAGCTTCCTCGGCTTGCCGGGGATTCCGGAAACCGCCGAGACCGTGGCCCTGGCCCGGGACCTGCTGCTGGTGGAGCAGAGTGGCGTGCGCGCGCACTTCAGCCAGTTGACCAGCGCCCGCGGTGTCGCCCTGATCGCCCAGGCCCAGGCCCGTGGCCTGCCGGTGACCGCCGATGTCGCGCTGTACCAGCTGATCCTGACCGACGAAGCGCTGATCGACTTCTCCAGCCTCTATCACGTGCAACCGCCGCTGCGCACCCGCGCCGACCGCGACGGTCTGCGCGCGGCGGTGAAGTCCGGGGTGGTGAGTGCCATCTCCAGCCATCATCAACCCCATGAGCGGGATGCCAAGCTGGCGCCGTTCGGCGAGACCGAGCCGGGCATCAGCAGCGTCGAACTGCTGCTGCCGCTGGCCTTGAGCCTGGTGGAAGATGGCCTGCTGGACCTGCCGACCCTGTTGGCGCGCCTGAGCGCAGGCCCCGCCGAGGCCCTGCGCCTGCCAGCGGGCAAGCTGGCGGTCGGTGCAGCGGCGGATCTGGTGCTATTCGATCCGGGCACCTCGACCGTGGCCGGCGAACGCTGGCTGTCCAAGGGCGAGAACTGCCCGTTCATCGGCCATGCGTTGCCGGGGGCGGTGCGTTATACGCTGATGGATGGGCGGATCACCCACCAGGCCTGATCCCCCTCCCCTACAGGGCACTGTTTTCACTTAAGACCGAACACGGTCCCTGTAGGAGCTGGCTTGCCAGCGATGAGGTCCTTGAGTCTGGCGGTGCCCATGCGGACGCCATCGCCGGCAAGCCAGCTCCTACAGAGGGGGAGCGGGTTCAGCCCCGCCCGCTGTTCTTCAGCGACACCTGGTCATTCAGCGTCCAGAAGTCATACAGCACCCCCAGCCCCAACAACCCGCCCGTCACCAGGTAGAGCAAGCCGGTCAGCCATTTGCCCATGTACATCCGGTGCACGCCCAGCAAGCCCAGGAACGTCAGCAGCAACCAGGCGACGTTGTAGTCCAGCGGCCCCGCCGTGAATCGAAGGTCGGCTTCCCGATCCATGCCCGGAATCAGGAACACGTCGATCAACCAGCCGATCCCGAACACCCCGAAGGTAAAAAACCAGATCGTCCCGGTGATCGGCTTGCCGTAATAGAAACGGTGCGAACCGGTAAAACCAAAAATCCACAGCAAATACCCGAGTAAAACGTTGTGAGTATTAACCGGGGTGCCGTCTTGCCGATAGGTGTTCATCAACGCCTTCTCCGAGCCCGATAGATAAATTTTTCGTAATTTCGTGTGACTTTTTTACTGTCTCAAAACATGTAACAAACCCTTGCCAAAAATCGCTGAAAGCCTTGTGGGGCCTGACTTTCACGTGACCCATGGGTCGAATTTCGCAGCCGTTTGCCACTTTAACCCCCTGTATTGAATCGACAAACGGGCCCGAAAGTGACCAAAAAGCTGTTATAAAGTTGCGCGATTACCTACAGAGCCCTGCCTGATGCGACCATTTTTAAAGACATGGCTAACCATTTGCCTATTACTGCCACTGGCCGCCCACGCCACCAACCGTGAGCAACGTCTTCCTTCTGTCAACGGTCACACTGCCAAATCACCGGTTTCCGTTGCCCATGCTACCGATCTGGACGCCCCTGTCGTCAAACGCCCTGGCAAGCACGGCAGCCACGGTAAAGCTCATCATAGCGTCGTTGCCGTCAATCCGGCGGCGCCGAACGCCAAGCAGAGCAGCACCGTGCTCAGCCGCGCCGTGAACGTGCTGGGTACACCGTATCGCTGGGGCGGCAGCAGCCCGAGCAAGGGCTTCGATTGCAGCGGCCTGGTCAAGTATGCCTTCAACGGTGTAGCACCCGGTGATCTGCCGCGCACCTCCAATGCCATGGCCGCCGGCCACGGGCAGAAAGTCGCGCGCAAGGATCTCAAGCCCGGCGACCTGTTGTTCTTCACGATCAAGAGCCGCAAGGTCAACCACGTGGCCATCTACCTGGGCAACGACCGCTTCATCCATGCGCCGCGCCGCGGCAAGTCGGTGACCATCGATACGCTGCAAAAGCCGTACTGGGACAGCCACTACGTGATTGCCAAGCGCGTGATCCCGAAAGAGCAGATGCGGGTCGTTCAGCGCTGATCCCTTATGGTGAGCGGGCTTGCCCGCTCACCATAAAACCCTCCTGCCCGCTCACGCCGGCCCCAGGCTCAAATTATCCGCCCCCTTGCCTCTCGCGCCCTTCTCCAGCTTGATCATCAACCGCAAGTCATTGGCCGAGTCCGCGTACGCCAGGGCGTCGTCGTAGCTGATCGCCCCTTCCTGATGCAACGCATACAGCGCCTGATCCAACGTCTGCATCCCCTGTTCGGTCGAGCGCTTCATCAGCGCCTTGAGCTCCTTGATCTCGCCCTTGCGAATCAGGTCGGCCATCAGTGGCGTATTCAGCAACACTTCCACCACCGCTCGCCGCCCCTGGCCATCCTGGGTCGGAATCAGTTGCTGGGCGACAATCGCCCGCAGGTTGAGTGACAGCTCCATCCAGATCTGCGGATGCAGATCCACGGGAAAGAAGTTGATGATCCGCTCCAGCGCCTGGTCGGCATTCGGCGCATGCAGGGTCGCCAGGCACAGGTGCCCGGTTTCCGCGAAGGCCAGGGCGTGGCCCATGATTTCCCGGGTACGTATTTCGCCGATCATGATCAGGTCCGGGGCCTGGCGCAGGGTGTTTTTCAGCGCGATCTCGTAGGAGTCGGTATCGATCCCCACTTCCCGCTGGGTCACGATGCAGTTCTGGTGTTCGTGGACGAACTCGATGGGGTCCTCGACCGTGACGATATGACCGCTGCCCTGCTGGTTGCGGTGACCGATCATCGCCGCCAGGGAGGTCGACTTGCCGGCCCCGGTCGCCCCGACGAGCATCACCAGCCCGCGCTTGAGCAGCGCCAGTTGCTCGAGGATCGGCGGCAGTTTCAGTTCGGCCAGCCCGGGAATCCGTGTCTCGATGCGCCGCAGCACCATGCCCGGTTGGCTGCGCTGGTAGAAGGCGCTGACCCGAAAGCGGCCGATGCCCTTGGGATGGATGGCGAAATTGCATTCGTGCAGATGGGCGAAGTCCAGCTTCTGACGCTCGTTCATCAGCCCGAACACCGCGTCCTGGGTCTGCTCGTGGGTCAGCGGCGTACGGGTCACCGGCAGGATCTGGCCGTTGACCTTCAGCGACGGCGGCAGACCCGGGGTGATGAACAGGTCGGAACCGCCCTTCTCCACCATCAGGCGCAGCAGTTTCTCGAATTCCATGAGCTTCTCCGCGTCGAATCAGGCACACGTCTGAGTGACAGCGTAGAAGCTCATGGGGTTCGTGTTAGAAGTTGTCCGGGATCTTCGCCTTCTCCCGGGCGTTGTCGCGGGTGATCAGGCCCTTGGTCAGCAGGTCCTTGAGGCACATGTCCAGGGTCTGCATGCCCAGCGAGCCACCGGTCTGGATCGAGGAATACATCTGCGCCACCTTGTCCTCGCGGATCAGGTTACGGATCGCCGGCGTGCCGAGCATGATCTCGTGGGCCGCGATGCGCCCGCCGCCGACTTTCTTCAGCAGGCTCTGGGAAATCACCGCCTGCAGGGATTCGGAGAGCATCGAGCGGACCATGGACTTCTCTTGCGCTGGAAACACGTCCACCACCCGGTCGATGGTCTTGGCCGCCGAGGTGGTGTGCAGCGTGCCGAACACCAGGTGGCCGGTTTCGGCGGCGGTGAGGGCCAGGCGGATGGTTTCCAGGTCGCGCATCTCACCCACCAGGATCACGTCCGGGTCCTCACGCAGGGCCGAACGCAGGGCAGCGGCGAAACTCTGGGTGTCGCGGTGCACTTCACGCTGGTTGACCAGGCACTTCTTCGATTCGTGAACGAACTCGATCGGGTCCTCGATGGTCAGGATATGGTGATGCTTGTTGTTGTTCAGGTGGTCGATCATCGCCGCCAGGGTGGTGGACTTGCCCGAACCGGTCGGCCCGGTCACCAGCACCAGCCCGCGCGGCACCTCGGTGATCTTGCGGAACACCTCGCCCATGCCCAGGTCGCTCATGGTCAGGACTTTCGAGGGGATGGTGCGGAACACCGCGCCCGAACCGCGGTTGTGGTTGAAGGCGTTGACCCGGAAGCGCGCCACGCCCGGCACCTCGAAGGAGAAGTCGGTTTCCAGGAACTCCTCGTAGTCCTTGCGCTGACGGTCGTTCATGATGTCGTAGATCAGGTCGTGGACTTGCTTGTGGTCCAGCGCCGGCAGGTTGATCCGCCGCACATCGCCGTCAACCCGGATCATCGGCGGCAGGCCCGCCGAGAGGTGCAAGTCCGACGCGCCCTGTTTGGCGCTAAAGGCCAGCAGCTCGGTGATATCCATGAGGCTCCCCAATACAGGTAGAATGCCGCAGACTTTTGACCTGCTGGCGAATTTGAATGACCACGATAGCAGACAACATAACCGCCGTTGCAGCCCGCATCGCGGCGGCGGCACAGGCCGCCGGGCGCGACAGCGCCGCCATCGGCTTGCTCGCCGTGAGCAAGACCAAGCCCGCCGCCGCCGTGCGCGAGGCCTATGCCGCCGGCCTGCGCGACTTCGGCGAAAATTACCTGCAGGAAGCCCTGGGCAAACAGGCGGAATTGACCGACCTGCCCTTGTGCTGGCACTTCATCGGCCCCATTCAATCGAACAAGACTCGTGCCATCGCCGAGCATTTCGACTGGGTGCACTCCGTGGATCGCCTGAAAATCGCCCAACGCCTGTCCGAACAACGCCCGGCCAACCTGCCGCCGCTGAATATCTGCATCCAGGTCAATGTCAGTGGCGAGGCCAGCAAGTCCGGCTGCACCCCGGCCGACCTGCCGGCCCTGGCCACCGCCATCGCCGACCTGCCAAACCTTCGTTTGCGCGGACTGATGGCCATTCCCGAGCCGACAGAAGATCGTGCCGCCCAGGACGCGGCCTTTGCCGCCGTCCGTACCTTGCAAGACAGCCTCAACCTGCCGCTCGACACACTTTCCATGGGCATGAGCCACGACCTGGAGTCGGCCATTGCCCAGGGCGCCACCTGGGTGCGGATCGGTACCGCGCTGTTCGGGGCCCGCGACTATGGCCAGGCCTGAAATGGCCTCACACACTGGTTTCAAGGATCCGTCATGAGCAAGAGCAAGAATCGAATCACCTTTATCGGCGCCGGCAACATGGCGGCCAGCCTGATCGGCGGCCTGCGCGCCGAGGGCCTGGACGCCGCGCTGATTCGCGCCAGCGATCCAGGCGCCGAGACCCGTGCGCGGGTCCAGGCCGAACACGGCATCGAAGTGTTCGCCGACAACGCCGAGGCCGTCCAAGGGGCTGACGTGGTGGTGCTGGCGGTCAAGCCGCAGGCCATGAAAGCCGTGTGCGAAGCCTTGCGCCCAAGCCTGAAACCCAATCAGCTGGTGGTCTCGATTGCCGCCGGCATCACCTGCGCCAGCCTGAACAATTGGCTGGGCGAGCAGCCGATCGTGCGCTGCATGCCGAACACCCCGGCGTTGCTGCGCCAGGGCGTGAGCGGCTTGTTCGCCACCCCGCAGGTGTCCGCCGAACAACGCCAACAGGCGCAGACCTTGCTGTCGGCCGTGGGCAAAGCCCTGTGGCTGGACGAAGAGCAGCAACTGGATGCGGTCACCGCGGTGTCCGGCAGCGGCCCGGCGTATTTCTTCCTGCTGATCGAAGCCATGACCGCCGCCGGCGAGAAACTCGGCCTGCCGCGTGACATCGCCAGCCAGCTGACCCTGCAGACCGCCCTGGGCGCCGCCCATATGGCCGTCTCCAGCGACGTTGAGGCCGCCGAGCTGCGCCGTCGCGTCACCTCGCCCGCCGGTACCACGGAAGCGGCGATCAAGACCTTCCAGGCCGGTGGCTTCGAAGCCCTGGTAGAAAAGGCGCTCGGCGCCGCCGCCCATCGTTCGGCCGAAATGGCCGAGCAACTCGGTCAGTAATCCTCGAGGGAACACTTAATGCTTGCACTCAATAGCGCTGCCATTTTTGTCATTCAAACCCTGGGCAGCCTGTACCTGCTGGTGGTTCTGTTGCGCTTCATCCTGCAACTGGTCCGGGCCAACTTCTACAACCCGCTCTGCCAGTTCACCGTCAAGGCCACCCAGCCGCTGCTCAAGCCGCTGCGCCGGATCATTCCGAGCCTGTTCGGGCTCGACATGTCCTCGCTGGTGCTGGCGATTGCCGTGCAGATGCTGTTGATGGCGGTGGTCCTGCTGCTCAGCTACGGCGTGACCGGCAACATCGCCTTCCTGCTGATCTGGTCGGTCATCGGCGTCACCTCGCTGTTCCTCAAGGTGTTCTTCTTCGCCATGATCATCAGCGTGATCCTTTCGTGGGTCGCACCCGGCAGCCATAGCCCGGCGGCCGAGCTGGTGTACCAGATCAGCGAACCGGCCCTGGCGCCGTTCCGCAAGATCGTGCCGAACCTGGGCGGCCTGGATATCTCGCCGATCTTCGCGTTCCTGGTCATCCAGTTGATCCAGAGCTATGTGATTCCGCCGCTGGCGGCCATGAGCGGCATGCCGCAGGTGCTGTTCCGCCTGATCTGATCCGGGCTCGTTCATCGCCAGCAAGCTGGCTCCTACAGTGTCCGTGTCGAACCTTGATGTTGTATACGACCGGATACCGTGGGAGCCGGCTTGCTGGCGATGCAGGCACCGCGGTCGCCCTGCTTGCCGCTGATCCCCCCGCTCATTAGACTTACGCCTCATTCAAGCGTGAGCAGGGTCGATGTCCACTGTCTTTCCCCACGATTCCGTCGGGCTGGTCGTGCCGCAAACGGCACACTTCAGCGAGCCCCTGGCCCTGGCCTGTGGCCGTTCCCTGCCGGCCTACGACCTGATCTACGAAACCTACGGCACCCTCAACGCCACGGCGAGCAACGCCGTGCTGATCTGCCATGCCCTCTCCGGCCACCACCACGCCGCCGGCTTTCACAGCGTCGACGAGCGCAAGCCCGGCTGGTGGGACAGCTGCATCGGCCCCGGCAAGCCCATCGACACCAACAAATTCTTCGTCGTCAGCCTGAACAACCTCGGCGGCTGCAACGGTTCCACCGGCCCGAGCAGCATCAACCCCGAGACCGGCAAGCCCTTCGGCGCCGACTTCCCGGTGCTGACCGTGGAAGACTGGGTCCACAGCCAGGCCCGCCTCGCCGACCGCCTGGGCATCACGCAATGGGCCGCGGTCATCGGCGGCAGCCTGGGCGGCATGCAGGCCATGCAATGGACCATCACCTACCCCGATCGCGTGCGCCATTGCGTCGCCATCGCCTCGGCCCCCAAGTTGTCGGCGCAGAACATCGCCTTCAACGAAGTGGCGCGCCAGGCGATCCTCACCGATCCAGAGTTCCACGGCGGCTTCTTCCAGGAACAGGGCGTAATCCCCAAGCGCGGCTTGATGCTGGCGCGGATGGTCGGGCACATCACCTACCTGTCCGATGACTCCATGGGCGAGAAATTCGGCCGCGGCCTCAAGAGCGAAAAGCTCAACTACGACTTCCACAGCGTGGAATTCCAGGTCGAGAGCTACCTGCGCTACCAGGGCGAGGAGTTTTCCGGGCGTTTCGACGCCAACACCTACCTGTTGATGACCAAGGCCCTGGACTACTTCGACCCGGCGGCCAACTTCGACGACGACCTGGCGAAAACCTTCGCCGGCGCCAAGGCCAGCTTCTGCGTGATGTCCTTCACCACGGACTGGCGCTTCTCCCCGGCCCGCTCGCGGGAAGTGGTGGATGCGCTGATGGCGGCCCGCAAGGACGTCTGCTACCTGGAAATCGATGCACCGCAAGGCCACGATGCCTTCCTGATTCCGATCCCGCGTTACTTGCAGGCGTTCGGCAACTACATGAACCGAATAGCCCTGTGAGGACGCCATGAGAGCCGACCTGGAAATCATCCAAGACTGGATCCCCGCCGGCAGCCGCGTGCTCGACCTCGGCTGCGGCGACGGCGAACTGCTGAGCTGGCTGCGCGACCACAAGCAGGTCACCGGCTACGGCCTGGAAAACGATCCGGACAACATCGCCACCTGCGTGGCCAAGGGCATCAACGTCATCGAGCAGGACCTGGACAAGGGCCTGGGCAACTTCGCCAGCAACAGCTTCGATATCGTGGTCATGACCCAGGCCCTGCAGGCCGTGCACTACCCGGACAAGATCCTCGACGAAATGCTCAGGGTCGGTCGCCAGTGCATCATCACCTTCCCCAACTTCGGTCACTGGCGCTGCCGCTGGTACCTGGCGAGCAAGGGGCGGATGCCGGTGTCCGATTTCCTGCCGTACACCTGGTACAACACGCCGAACATCCACTTCTGCACCTTCGAAGACTTCGAGGCCCTGTGCAGCGAACGCTCCGCCAAGGTAATCAACCGACTTGCCGTGGATCAACAGCACCGTCATGGGTGGGCCAGCAAGCTATGGCCTAATCTATTAGGGGAGATCGGCATCTATCGTGTCAGCAGTCCGGGCCTCGCCGATCATCAGCTCGCGGTGTAAAACCGCACTGTGTCGAGGAGAATGATCATGCTTCGTTCAGCTGTTTTCCTGGTGGCGGCCTGCCTCGGCGTCACGGCCATGGCCGCCGATCCCATCAAGAGCGAGCGCCAGGAAGTGTTCGGTGATCTCACCGTGCACTACAACACCTTCAATTCCACCTACCTTCAACCGGACATTGCCCGGGACAAGGAGCTGGTACGCAGCAAGACCGAGGGCGTGATCAACGTCTCGGTGCTCAAGGCCGGCAAACCGCTGGTCGCCCAGGTCAGCGGCAACGTGAAGGACCTGACCGGCATGAACGTCCCGCTGCACTTCAAGCAGATCACCGAACAGGGCGCCGTCTACTACCTGGCGCAGTACCCGGTACCGCAGGTGGAAAGCCGCACCTTCGACATTACCGTCACCATCGGCGGCGATGCCCACAATTTCAGCTTCAATCAGGAACTTTTCCCAGCCGAATGATGAATTTCAGCCAACTGGTACTGGCCAGCCACAACGCCGGCAAACTCAAGGAACTCCAGGCCATGCTGGGCGGGTCGGTGCACCTGCGCTCGATCGGTGAGTTCAGCAGCGTCGAACCGGAAGAAACCGGCTTGTCGTTCGTCGAAAACGCCATCCTGAAGGCCCGCAATGCCTCACGTATTTCCGGCCTGCCGGCGCTGGCCGACGATTCGGGGCTGGCGGTGGACTTTCTCGGCGGCGCGCCGGGCATCTACTCGGCCCGCTATGCCGATGGCCAGGGCGATGCGGCGAACAACGCCAAGCTGCTCGACGCCTTGAAGGACGTCCCCACCGCCGAGCGCGGCGCGCAGTTCGTCTGCGTGCTGGCGCTGGTCCGGCATGCCGACGATCCGCTGCCGATCCTCTGCGAAGGCCTGTGGCATGGTCGTATCCTGACCGCCGCCAGCGGCGAGCACGGTTTCGGCTACGATCCGCTGTTCTGGGTGCCGGAACGTGACTGCTCCAGTGCCGAACTGGGCCCCGTGGAGAAGAACCAGCTCAGCCACCGCGCCCGCGCCATGGCCCTGTTGCGCCAGCGCCTGGGCCTGAAATGACCCGGACCGACTCCGCGCCGCCGCTGATCCACGGCAGCGCCCCCAGCCCTCGGGCGGCCCTGTCACCGCTGCCGCCCCTGGCGCTGTACATCCATATCCCCTGGTGCGTGCGCAAATGCCCGTATTGCGACTTCAACTCCCATGCCGCGAGCCCCGTGCTGCCGGAAGAGGAGTATGTCGACGCGCTGCTGGCCGATCTCGACCAGGACCTGCACGCGGTGTATGGCCGTGAATTGAGCTCGATCTTCTTCGGTGGCGGCACGCCCAGCCTGTTCAGCGCCCAGGCGCTGGGGCGACTGCTCAAGGGCGTCGAAGCGCGTATCCCGTTCGCCGGCGATATCGAAATCACCCTGGAAGCCAACCCCGGGACGTTCGAGCAGGAAAAATTCATCGCCTATCGCCAACTGGGCATCAATCGACTGTCCATCGGCATCCAGAGCTTCCAGGAAGACAAGCTCAAGGCCCTGGGCCGCATCCATACCGGCGGCGAAGCCGTGCGGGCAGCGGATATGGCGCGCCAAGCCGGGTTCGACAACTTCAACCTGGACCTGATGCACGGCCTGCCGGACCAGTCCCTGGAGGATGCCCTGGCCGACCTGCGCCAGGCCATTGCCCTGAAGCCCACGCATCTGTCCTGGTACCAGCTCACCCTCGAGCCGAACACCGTGTTCTGGAACCAGCCGCCGGTGCTGCCGGAAGACGATACCCTGTGGGATATCCAGGAAGCCGGCCAGGCCCTGCTGGCCGAGCACGGTTACGCCCAGTACGAAGTCTCGGCCTATGCCCAGCCCGGGCGGACGGCGCGACACAACCTCAATTACTGGAGCTTCGGCGATTTCATCGGTATCGGCGCCGGCGCCCATGGCAAGCTCAGCCACCCGGACGGGCGCATCGTGCGCACCTGGAAAACCCGCCTGCCCAAGGACTACCTGAATCCGGCCAAGGCCTTCCAGGCCGGGGAAAAAGCCCTGCCCAACGATGAGCTGCCGTTCGAGTTCCTGATGAACGCCCTGCGCCTGACCGAGGGCGTCGACGCCGTCTTGTTCCCGCAACGTACCGGGCTTAGTCTCGACAGCTTGAACGAAGCACGCGCCGAAGCAGAACAAAGTGGCCTGTTACAGGTCGAACCGTCACGCCTGGCGGCCACCACCCGCGGACAGCTGTTTCTCAACGACCTGCTGCACTACTTTTTGACCTAAGGAAACCCCATGGACCTGGTACTCGACCTGCTCGCCACGGTGTCACGCTGGAGCCGCAGCAACCTGTCGGAAATCGCCCTGGCGCTGGTGGGCTGCCTGCTGGTGCTGTTTGGCGCGGACATCAAGAGTTGGATCGATCAACGCCTGGGCAGCATCGCCGGCGCCTTGCGCGTGCCGCTGCTGGCCCTGCTGTGCATGATCGGCAGTGGCGCGGCACTGATCTACGCCACGCCCTGGGTGGTGCGGGGCTTGAGCCAGTTCAACAACTACAGCCTGGCGCCCGTGCTGTTGGTGGTACTGGTGTTGATCGGGGTGGTGGCGGATCGGCGCTGACTCAGAAGGTTAACGCGGTCAATGTAGGAGCCGGCTTGCCGGCGATGAGGCCAGCAAGTCTTGCATCGATCTTGCGGACGTCATCGCCGGCAAGCCGGCTCCTACAGGGGTTGCGGTGTGAGTGGGTTCACCTCACCGCCACAGGCCTCAGGCCTCAGGCCAGCTTCTCGAACTTCAAGTCCCAGACCCCATGCCCCAGCCGCTCGCCGCGGCGTTCGAACTTGGTGATCGGGCGCTCGGCCGGACGCGGCACGCACTTGCCGTCTTCCGCCAGGTTGCGGTAACCCGGCGCGACATTCATCACTTCCAGCATGTACTCGGCATACGGCTCCCAGTCGGTGGCCATGTGCAAAATCCCGCCGACCTTCAGCTTGCTGCGCACCAGCTCGGCAAAGGACGCCTGGACGATACGCCGCTTGTGATGGCGGCTCTTGTGCCAAGGATCGGGGAAAAACAGCATCAGCCGATCCAGGCTGTTGTCCGCCACGCAGCGGTTGAGCACTTCAATGGCGTCGCAGTCGTAGACCCGCAGGTTTTTCAGGCCCTGGGTCAGCACGCCATTGAGCAGCGCACCGACACCCGGACGGTGCACTTCGACACCGATAAAGTCCTGCTCCGGCGCGGCCGCCGCCATCTCCAGCAGGGAATGGCCCATGCCGAAGCCGATTTCCAGCGAGCGCGGCGCCGAACGGCCGAACACCTGGTCGAAATCCACCGGCGCATCGGCCAGCGGCAGGACGAACAGCGGCGCGCCCTGCTCCAGGCCCTTCTGCTGGCCTTCAGTCATGCGCCCGGCGCGCATCACGAAACTCTTGATACGGCGGTGTTGGCGCTCTTCGCCTTCTTCCGTCTGGATTGGCGTGTCGTTCGATTCAGTCATCAAAGGCTCTTACTTGATCAGACCATCCAGCGGCGAGGAAGCGCTGGCATAGAGTTTTTTCGGCATGCGCCCGGCGAGGTAGGCCAGGCGGCCGGCAACGATGGCGTGTTTCATGGCTTCGGCCATCAGGATCGGTTGCTGGGCGTGGGCGATGGCCGAGTTCATCAGCACCGCTTCGCAACCCAGTTCCATGGCGATGGTGGCGTCGGACGCGGTACCGACACCGGCGTCTACCAGCACGGGGATCTTCGCTTCTTCGAGGATGATCTGCAGGTTGTACGGGTTGCAGATCCCCAGGCCGGTGCCGATCAGGCCGGCCAGCGGCATGACCGCGATGCAGCCGATTTCCGCCAGTTGCCGGGCGATGATCGGGTCATCGCTGGTGTAGACCATCACGTCGAAGCCTTCCTTGACCAGCACTTCGGCGGCCTTGAGGGTTTCGATCACGTTCGGGAACAGGGTTTTCTGGTCGGCCAGGACTTCCAGCTTCACCAGGTTGTGGCCGTCCAGCAGCTCACGGGCCAGGCGGCAGGTGCGCACGGCCTCGATGGCGTCATAGCAACCGGCGGTGTTCGGCAGGATGGTGTAGCGATCCGGCGGCAGGACATCCAGCAGGTTCGGTTCACCCGGGTTCTGGCCGAGATTGGTCCGACGCACGGCCACGGTGACGATCTCGGCACCCGAGGCTTCGATGGCCAGACGGGTTTCTTCCATGTCACGGTATTTGCCGGTGCCCACCAGCAGGCGGGACTGATAGGTACGGCCGGCCAACACGAAGGGCTTGTCGCTGCGAACAGTGCTCATTCGGAAATCCTCTTGAAAGGTTGAGGGCTTGCAGGGGGGATCAGGGCGTGGGACCGCGGCGGGATCAACCGCCACCGATAGCGTGCACCACTTCGACCTGATCGCCTTCACGCAGGGCGGTTTCGCCATGTTGGCTGCGCGGAACGATATCCAGGTTCAGCTCCACCGCCACCCGCCGCCCGACCAGGTCGAGCCGGGCCAGCAACGCCGCGACGGTCTCGCCATCGGGCAGTTCAAAGGATTCGCCGTTCAATTGAATGCGCATGCGCCGGGCTGCCATCATTTTTAGGGGCCAGCATTCTAGCCCGATCAGTCCGGGCGACCCAAGCCATTCGTCGACCTGAGGGTCAGCTCACGCCGCCGCTTGCAGGCGCCAGGCGGCCAGACCGAGGCAGAACCAGCCGACCAGGAAGCCCAGGCCGCCGAACGGGGTGATGATGCCCAGCTTGCCGATGCCGGTGAGGGTCAACAGATACAGGCTGCCGGAGAACAGCATAATCCCGACGGCGAAGGAAACGCCGGCCCAGGTGACCAGGCGCCCCGGAATATGCGCCGCCAGCAGCGCGACACCGAACAGCGCCAGGGCATGCACCAACTGATAGGTCACGCCGGTGTGGAAGATCGCCAGGTACTCCGCGCTCAGGCGGTCTTTCAGGCCGTGGGCGGCAAAGGCCCCCAGGGCCACGCCGGTAAAACCGAAAAAGGCGGCCAGCAGCAAAAAACCACGCAACATGACGAACTCCATCCAGGGGGCACAGGGTCTGTATAATGGCCCGCTCCCACGCCCCGGCCAAGCCATCTCTATGTTGCAATTCCTGTTTCGTCGCCTGATCACCGTCCTGAAATGGTTCGCCATCGGCAGCGTGCTGCTGGTGCTGCTGTTTCGTTGGGTACCGCCGCCCGGGACCGCGCTGATGGTCGAGCGCAAGATCGAGTCGTGGAGCGATGGCCAGCCCATCGACCTGCAACGCAGCTGGCGCCCGTGGAGCGAGATCTCCGACGAGCTGAAAGTCGCGGTGATGGCCGGCGAGGACCAGAAATTCCCTGAACACTGGGGTTTCGACTTCGATGCGATCCAAGCCGCCTTCGAGCACAACGAGCGCGGCGGTTCGATTCGCGGCGCCAGCACCTTGAGCCAGCAGGTGTCGAAGAACCTGTTTCTGTGGTCGGGCCGCAGTTATTTCCGTAAGGGGCTGGAGGCCTGGTTTACTGCGCTGATCGAACTGACCTGGCCCAAGCAGCGGATTCTCGAGGTGTACCTGAACAGCGTCGAGTGGGACGACGGCGTGTTCGGCGCGGAAGCGGCGGCGCGGCATCACTTTGGCGTCAGCGCGGCGGGCTTGTCGCGCCAGCAGGCCAGTTTGCTGGCGGCCGTACTGCCCAATCCGCGGGAGTGGAGCGCCAGCCATCCGAACACCTATGTGGCGCGCCGGGCGGGCTGGATTCGCCAGCAGATGAACCAGTTGGGTGGGGATGAGTACCTGGTGGGGCTGAACAGCTCGCGCAGGGCGCCCTGGGCGATGTGATCTCCGGGGCCTCATCGCGAGCAATCGAGCGTCGACCGGCTGCTCCTACAGGGCCAGCGTCGTTCACAAAACTTCGGCACGCCGCCGACACTGTAGGAGCAAGCTTGCTCGCGAGACGCCCGCCCAGGCACTGCAAATTCCGAACTTCAAAACAAAAACGCCCCGATCAACTCGGGGCGTTTTTCATTGCGTCAGCGCTTAAGCGGCAATCGACAGCTTCAGCTTGTTCATCGCACTCTTTTCCAGCTGGCGAATACGCTCGGCCGAAACGTTGTACTTCTGCGCCAGGTCGTGCAGCGTGGCCTTCTCCTCCGCCAGCCAGCGCTGGTAGAGAATGTCACGGCTGCGCTCGTCCAGCACTTCCAGGGCTTCATGCAGGTTGCTGTTGGAGTTTTCGCTCCAATCGGCATCTTCCAGCTGACGCGCCGGGTCATACCGGTGGTCTTCCAGGTAATTGGCCGGAGACTGGAACGCGCTGTCGTCGTCGGCTTCCGCCGCCGGGTCGAAGGCCATGTCCTGGCCGGTCAGCCGACTTTCCATCTCGCGCACTTCACGCGGCTCCACCCCCAGGCTTTCCGCCACGCGGTGGACTTCCTCGTTGTTCAGCCAGGCCAGACGCTTCTTCTGGCTGCGCAGGTTGAAGAACAGCTTGCGCTGGGCCTTGGTGGTCGCCACCTTCACGATGCGCCAGTTGCGCAGGATGAATTCGTGGATTTCCGCCTTGATCCAGTGCACGGCGAACGACACCAGGCGCACGCCCATTTCCGGGTTGAAGCGCTTCACGGCCTTCATCAGGCCGACGTTGCCTTCCTGGATCAGGTCAGCCTGCGCCAGACCGTAGCCGGAATAGCTACGGGCGATATGGACGACAAACCGCAGGTGGGCAAGCACCATCTGCCGAGCCGCCTCCAGATCCTGCTCATAGTAGAGACTCTCGGCCAGTTCACGCTCCTGCTCCGGCGTCAGCAAGGGAATGCTGTTCACCGTGTTCACGTAGGCCTCCAGGTTCGCACCCGGGACCAACGCGTAAGCAGGTTGCAAAGAAGTGGTCATACGAAAAAACCTCCGACTCACATAACTCGTGCAGTGATGCACTGCGAAAATTGACCGGGAACCGCAGGACAAGTTCCCTAAACCACTGACACGGCCAATACAAGCGAAACCACATTAATCTGACATTAACTACTTCGGCGCCAGCTCGCGTAAATGCCGTGCGACCGCAATCCAAGCACCGATATACCCCAAGAGCACCGCCCCAAGCAACAGGGACAGACCATCGGCCACCGGTACGCCGGCCAGGGCGAAATCACTGCCGTAGAGACCGGCCAGCCCGACCACCGCGTCATTCAGCCAGTTAAGGCCATAAGCCAGTACGCCCCAGGACAAAAACCCGGCACCGAAACCATAAAGCGCGCCCATGTACAGAAAAGGCCTACGCACATAGCTATCAGTGCCGCCGACCAGTTTAATCACTTCGATCTCGGTGCGGCGGTTTTCAATATGAAGACGAATGGTATTGCCTATCACCAAAAGTAATGCAGACACCAGCAGCACCGTCAGGCCGAAGACGAACCGGTCGCCCAGCTTGAGAATCGCCGCCAGGCGCTCGACCCACACCAGGTCCAACTGGGCCTGTTGCACCTTGGGCAACTCGGCCAGGCGCTGGCGCAATGCCTCCAGGGTCGGCTTGTCGACTTCGTTCGGCGTCACCAGCACCACCCCCGGCAAGGGGTTCTGCGGCAGCTCCTTGAGCGCTTCGCCCAGGCCCGACTGTTGCTGGAACTCGTCCAGGGCCTTTTCCTTGCTGATGAACTCGGCATCCGCCACACCGGGCATGGCCTTGATCTGCTCGCTGAGGTGCTCGCCTTCGGTCGGGCTGGCATCCAGTTGCAGGTACAGGGAAATCTGCGCCGCGCGCTGCCAGGAGCCGCCCAACCGCTCGACATTGCTCAGCAGCAGCGACAAGCCCATGGGCAGGCTCAGGGCCACCGCCATCACCAGGCAGGTAAAGAAGCTGCCGATCGGCTGCTTGCCCAGGCGGCGCAGGCTGTCCACCAGGCTGGCGCGGTGGCTTTCGATCCAGGCGTGCAGCAGGGTGCCGAAGTCCGGACCGTCGTCTTCGTTGCGTTTCTTCTTCGGCGGCTGCGGGTCGGAGGCTTTCGGGGCCACGCGTTCGGCCACTTTCGGGCTGCGGGTCGCACTCATACGCCGGCCTCCCCGTCGCCGATCAATCGGCCGCGTTGCAGGGTCAGCATGCGGTGGCGCATGCGAGCGATCAGGGCCAGGTCGTGGCTGGCGATCAGCACGCTGGTGCCCAGGCGGTTGATGTCCTCGAACACGCCCATGATCTCCGCCGCCAGGCGCGGGTCGAGGTTACCGGTGGGTTCGTCCGCCAGCAGCAGGGCCGGACGGTGGACGATGGCGCGGGCAATGCCCACACGCTGTTGCTGGCCGGTGGAGAGGTCGCCGGGATAGAGGTCGGTCTTGTCCGACAGCGCCACGCGCTCCAGGGCCGAATCCACGCGCTTGACGATCTCGGCCTTGGACAGGCCGAGGATCTGCAGCGGCAGGGCGACGTTGTTGAACACCGTGCGATCGAACAGCAACTGGTGGTTCTGGAACACCACGCCGATCTGCCGGCGCAGGAACGGGATCTGCGCGTTGCTGATCTGGCCCAGGTCCTGCCCGGCCAGCAGCAGTTTGCCGGTGGTCGGACGTTCCATCGCCAGCAGCAGCCGCAACAGGGTACTTTTGCCCGCGCCGGAATGCCCGGTCACGAACAGGAATTCACCACGACGCACCCGAAAGCTCAGCTCATGCAAGCCGACGTGACCGTTCGGATAGCGTTTACCGACCTGTTCGAAACGAATCATGAACGCTCCCGCTCGGCGAAAAGGGCCTGGACAAAGGGCTCGGCTTCGAAGGTACGCAGATCGTCGATCCCTTCGCCGACGCCGATGTAGCGAATCGGCAGGCCAAACTGCTTGGCCAGGGCAAAGATCACCCCGCCCTTGGCGGTTCCATCGAGCTTGGTCAAGGCCAGGCCGCTCAGTTGGACCGTCTGGTTGAATTGCTTGGCCTGGTTGATGGCGTTCTGCCCAGTACCGGCGTCGAGCACCAGCAGCACTTCGTGGGGCGCCTCGGTATCGAGCTTGCCGATGACCCGACGGACCTTCTTCAGCTCTTCCATCAGGTTGTCCTTGGTGTGCAGGCGCCCGGCGGTGTCGGCGATCAGCACGTCGATACCGCGAGCCTTGGCCGCCTGGACCGCGTCGAAGATCACCGAGGCCGAATCGGCACCGGTGTGCTGGGCGATCACCGGGATCTGGTTGCGCTCGCCCCACACCTGCAGTTGCTCCACGGCCGCCGCGCGGAAGGTATCGCCCGCCGCCAGCATGACTTTCTTGCCTTCGAGCTGGAGCTTCTTCGCCAGCTTGCCGATGGTGGTGGTCTTGCCGGCGCCATTGACGCCCACCACCAGGATCACGAAAGGTTTCTGCTGCGAAGCGATGGCCAGCGGCTGCTCCACCGGCTTGAGCATCGCCGCCAGCTCGGCCTGCAGCGAGGCGTAGAGCGCGTCGCTGTCGGTCAGTTGCTTGCGGGCAACCTTCTGGGTCAGGCTCTGGATGATCACCGAAGTCGCTTCGACGCCCACGTCGGCGGTCAGCAGGCGGGTTTCAAGCTCTTCCAGCAGGTCGTCGTCGATGGCCTTCTTGCCCAGGAACAGGCTGGCCATGCCTTCGCCGATGCTGGCGCTGGTCTTGGACAGGCCCTGCTTGAGGCGGGCGAAGAAGCCGACCTTGTTTTCCTCAGGGGCAGGCTTGACCGGTTCGACGGCCACGGGTTCGGCCACGACGACCGGGGCCGGCGCAACCACAGGTACCACGACCGGTGCGGGAGCTGGAGCTGGAGCTGGAGCTGGAGCTGGAGCTGGAGCTGGAGCTGGAGCTGGAGTCTCGACAATCGGCGCAATGACCGGCGGTTGTACCGGTTCGGCGACGAACGGCGCGGGCGCTGCCACTTCAGCGACAGGCGCAACGACGGGCGCCGGGATCGGTGGGGTGATATGAGGCGCCTGGACATCCGCGACCAGGGCAACCGGCTCTTCGGCCACCGGCAAGCTCGGCCAGGGCTCATGCACCGGGGAAACCGGTGCGACCGCTGGCGTTTCAAGCACCGGTGCGCTGACCGGCAACGGCTCGGCGGCGACCGGCAAAGCCTCGCTCACCGGCGCAGGCGCAGGCGCGGCCTCAGGGGTCGGCTGTGGCTGTTCGACGACGGCTTCCTGCGGTTTCTTGCGCAGCCAGCCGAACAGGCTTTTTTTCTCGCCAGCCGGGGCTGGGGTCTTCTTGTCGTCGTTGGAACCAAACATGGAGGACGGCTATCTCACGGTAGCGACGCGCCAAGGTGGCGCTTCGGCAAATAATATTCTGATGCGTAACAGACTGCCTTTTGACCAGATTGTTCGCGCGCAACGCAGTATCCTAGCACCTCCTCGCCTGCCGACGCTAAGATCACGCGGGCCGTACTACAGGTTTGAAAACGAATGAATGCTCTAGCCCGCCGTGCCGCTGGCCTGTTGCTCAGCACGCTGTGTCTGCCCCTGGCCGCCTTGGCCGCCGACCCGCAACCGACCCACGAATTCACCCTCGACAACGGCCTGAAGGTCGTGGTCCGCGAGGATCACCGCGCTCCCGTGGTGGTCTCGCAGATCTGGTACAAGGTCGGTTCGAGCTACGAGACCCCGGGCCAGACCGGCTTGTCCCACGCCCTGGAGCACATGATGTTCAAGGGCAGCGCCAAGGTCGGCCCGGGCGAGGCTTCGCTGATCCTGCGCGACCTGGGCGCCGAGGAAAACGCCTTCACCAGCGACGACTACACCGCGTATTACCAGGTCCTGGCCCGCGACCGCCTGGGCGTGGCCCTGGAACTGGAGGCCGACCGCATGGCCAGCCTGCGCCTGCCGGCCGACGAGTTCAGCCGTGAAATCGAAGTGATCAAGGAAGAGCGCCGCCTGCGCACCGACGACAAGCCCATGGGCAAGGCCTTCGAGCGCTTCAAGGCGATGGCCTACCCGGCCAGTGGCTACCACACGCCGACGATCGGTTGGATGGCGGACCTGGATCGAATGAAGATCGAGGAACTGCGCCACTGGTACCAGTCCTGGTATGTGCCGAACAACGCCACCCTGGTGGTGGTGGGCGACGTCACCCCGGACGAAGTCAAAACCCTGGCCCAGCGCTATTTCGGCGCCATCCCCCGGCGTGACACGCCGCCGGCGAAGATCCCCCGGGAACTCGACGAGCCGGGTGAACGCCAGATCACCCTGCGGGTGAAGACCCAGTTGCCGAGCCTGATGCTCGCCTTCAACGTGCCAAGCTTCGCCACCGCCGAAGACAAGCGCTCGGTCAACGCCCTGCGGCTGATCGCCGCCCTGCTCGACGGCGGCTACAGCGCCCGCCTGCCGTCGCAACTGGAGCGCGGCGAAGAGCTGATCTCCGGCGGCTCGTCGAGCTACGACGCCTACACCCGTGGCGACACCCTGTTCCAGCTCTCGGCCACCCCCAACAGCCAGAAGAAAAAGACCCTGGCCGACACCGAGGCCGGCCTCTGGCGCCTGCTGGAGCAGTTGAAGACCCAGGCCCCGAGTGCCGAAGAGCTTGAGCGCGTACGCGCCCAGGTGATTGCCGGCCTGGTCTACGAACGCGACTCCATCACCAGCCAGGCCAGCGCCATCGGCATGCTGGAAACCGTCGGCCTGTCCTGGAAAATGATGGACACCGAGCTGTCCGACCTGCAAAGCGTCACGCCGCAGGATATCCAGAAAGCCGCCCGCACCTATTTCACCCGCGAGCGTCTCAGCGTCGCCCATGTATTGCCCGAGGAGAACGCCCAATGAGTCAGTCCAAGGGGCCACGTTTCGCCTTGCTCGCCCTGACCCTCGCCGTGGCGGCGGGCGGTATCGGCTTCTATCTGTTCGATTTGCGCAACTCCCAGGCCAGCCAGGCCCTGGACGCGGCCAAGGCCGGCAACAAGCTGCAATCGCTGGCGGAGCTGGACAGCAAGGCGCCGGCACGCCGCACCTTGAACGTGCAGACCTGGAAAACCGCCGAAGGCGCCAAGGTGCTGTTCGTCGAAGCCCATGAACTGCCGATGTTCAACCTGAACCTGACCTTCGCCGCCGGCAGCAGCCAGGACGGCAAGGCGGCCGGCCTGGCCGCACTGACCAACGCGATGCTCAACGAGGGCGTGGCCGGCAAGGACGTCGGCGCCATCGCCCAGGGCTTTGAAGGACTGGGGGCCGACTTCGGCAACGGTTCCTACAAGGACATGGCCATTGCTTCGCTGCGCAGCCTCAGCGCCCCGGACAAGCGTGGACCGGCGTTGAAGCTGTTCGCCGAAGTGGTGGGCAGGCCGACCTTCCCCGCCGACTCCCTGGCGCGGATCAAGAACCAGTTGCTGGCCGGCTTCGAATACCAGAAGCAGAACCCCGGCAAGCTGGCGAGCCTGGAATTGTCCAAGCGCCTGTATGGCGATCACCCTTATGCCCACTCCAGCGAAGGCACCGCGCAGAGCATCCCGCCGATCACCCTCGAACAGCTGCGCGCCTTCCATGCCAAGGCCTACGCCGCCGGCAACGTGGTGATCGCGCTGGTCGGCGACCTGTCGCGCAATGAAGCCGAAGGCATCGCCGCCCAGGTCTCCGCCGCCCTGCCCAAGGGCCCGGCCTTGCCGAAGATCGCCCAGCCGGAGGAGCCGAAAGCCAGCCTCGGGCATATCGAGTTCCCGTCCAAGCAGACCACCATCCTGATGGCCCAGCAAGGCATCGACCGCACCGACCCGGACTACGCGGCCCTGTCCCTGGGTAACCAGATCCTCGGTGGTGGCGGCTTCGGTACCCGCCTGATGAGCGAAGTACGCGAAAAACGCGGACTGACCTATGGTGTCTATTCGGGATTCTCGCCGATGCAGGCCCGCGGTCCGTTCCAGATCAACCTGCAAACCCGCGCCGAAATGAGCGAAGGGACCCTCAAGCTGGTGGACGACGTGGTCGCCGACTACCTGAAAAACGGTCCGACCCAGAAGGAGCTCGACGACGCCAAGCGCGAAATGACCGGCAGCTTCCCGCTCTCCAATGCGAGCAACAGCAGCATCGTCGGCCAGTTGGGCGTCATGGGTTTCTACGACCTGCCGCTCGATTACCTGGAAAATTTCGTGCAACAGACCCAGGCCTTGACCGTCGACCAGGTCAAGTCCGCCATGAACAAACACCTGAGTGTCGACAGGATGATCGTCGTCACCGCAGGTCCCACGGTGCCGCAAAAGCCCCTGCCGCCGCCGACTGACAAACCCACCGAGCAGCCGCTCGGGGTTCCGGAGCATTAATGGCCAGCCCATCGCGTCCCAGCAAGAAACCCGCTCACCCGCATAACGGCGTGAATCAACTGCGCATCATCGGCGGCGAATGGCGCAGCCGGCGCCTGAGCTTCCCCGATGTCCCGGGGCTGCGCCCGACGCCGGACCGCGTGCGCGAAACCCTGTTCAACTGGCTGGCGCCCTACGTCGCCGGGGCCAAGGTGCTCGATCCGTTCGCCGGCAGCGGCGCCCTGTTCCTCGAGGCCCTGTCCCGTGGCGCGGCCATGGGCCAGGCGCTGGATGCCAGCAACGTGGCCGTGTCCAGCCTGCGCGAGCACCTCGGCACCCTGCGCTGCAGCGTTGGCCAGGTGCAGACCGCCGACGCCCTGCGCTACCTGGAGACCCAGACAGCCACGGCCTTCGACCTGGTGTTCCTCGACCCACCGTTCAACCAGAACCTGCTGCCCGGGGTCTGCGCCCTGCTGGAAGAGCGCCGGTGGCTGGCCGACGACGCCTGGGTCTACACCGAAAGCGAAGCCGCGCCCTCGGGCCTTGGCATGCCGGGCAACTGGCGCCTGCATCGCGAGCAGAAGTCCGGGCGGGTCTACTATGCATTATGGCAACGCAGTGCCGGGGTCGATGGTTAAGCGACCTGTAAAAAGGTGCGTACCCGCCGTACGCACCTGAAGCGACGAGAACGACAGTGCTGACATTCCCCCCGCGTTTCACCCCCGCTCCGGGCTTGGGCAATCCACACCTGCAAACCTTGTGGGGACCGCTTTGGCGCAAGACCGTCCACCTCGAGCGCCAGCGTGAACGCCTGTGGCTCGACGACGGCGATTTCCTCGACCTCGACTGGCACGGCCCGCATGCCGCCGAGACGCCGCTGGTGTTGGTCCTGCACGGGCTGACCGGCTCATCGAACTCGCCTTATGTCGCCGGCCTGCAACAGGCGCTGGGTAACCAGGGCTGGGCCAGCGTGGCGCTGAACTGGCGGGGCTGTTCGGGGGAACCCAATCTGCTGGCGCGCAGTTATCACTCCGGTGCCAGCGAGGACCTGGCGGCGACTGTCGCCCACCTCAAGGCCCAGCGCCCGCTGGCGCCACTCTATGCCGTCGGCTACTCCCTGGGCGGCAACGTGCTGCTCAAGCATCTGGGGGAAAGTGGCCAGGACAGCGGCCTGCAAGGCGCCGTCGCGGTGTCGGTGCCGTTTCGCCTGGACCAGTGCGCCGACCGCATCGGCCAGGGCTTTTCGCGGATCTACCAGGCGCACTTCATGCGCGAGATGCTGGCTTATATCAAGAACAAGCAGCGCCAGTTCCAGTACGACGGACGGCTCGAGGGCCTGGCGACCCTGAGCGACCTGGGGCCGCTGACGGGCCTGCGCACCTTCTGGGATTTCGATGGCCGGGTAACGGCACCGCTGCACGGTTTTGCCGATGCACAGGATTATTATCGCCGCGCCTCCAGCCGCTATTTCCTTGGCGCGATTCGTACTCCGACGCTGATTATCCAGGCCAAGGACGACCCATTCGTGTTTCCCCACAGCCTGCCGGAGCCGGGCGAGCTGGCGGTGGACACCCAGTTCGAGTTGCAGGCAAAGGGCGGGCATGTGGGGTTCGTCGACGGCACCCTGGGCAAGCCCGGTTATTACCTGGAGCGCCGGATTCCGCAATGGCTGGCCGATATCGGAACCACCCCGGCAGCTGCGCGCACCTCGACTTGACCACATACATTCTTACGAACGCCCCCCCTGTAGGAGCTGGCTTGCCAGCGATGGGGCCCTAGAGTCTTGCATCGCCCATGCGGACGCCATCGCCAGCAAGCCGGCTCCTACAGTTCAGGACCTCACCAGGCTCAATCGCCCGTCGCAATCCCGCGCTGCGGATCGGTAATCCACTCGCTCCACGAGCCGGCATACAAGGTTCCCAACGGATAACCCGCCAGGCACAGGGCAAACAGGTTGTGACATGCCGTTACCCCAGAACCGCAATACGCCACCAGTTCCTGCGCAGAACGCCCCCCGAGCTTGGCGGCGAAACGCTGCTTGAGTTGATCCGCCGGCAGAAACCGTCCATCGGCGTCCAGGTTTTCGCTGAAGGCCGCACATTGCGCGCCAGGAATATGCCCGGCCACCGGATCGATCGGCTCCACCTCACCGCGAAAACGCGGCAAGGCCCGGGCGTCCAGCAGCGTCATGGAAGGCTGCCCGAGACGCTGCAGCAACTCTTCGGCGCTGATCTGCAACGAAGCGTCCGGCGTCCCGTCAAAGGTTCCACGCCCCGTGTCCGGCGGATCCAGGCTCAGCGGCTGCCCGGCCGCATGCCAGGCTTTCAGCCCGCCATCGAGCACGAACACCCCGTCACGCTTGCCCAACCAGGCCAGCAGCCACCAGGCGCGGGCGGCGTACATGCCGGGGCCGTCGTCATAGAGCACGACCTCGCTGTCGGCATTGATGCCCCAGGCCTGCAAGCGCTCGATCAAGGCCGCCGGCGCCGGCAGCGGATGACGACCAGTCACGCCCTTGGTCACCGGGCCGCTCAGGTCACGCTCCAGATCGGCGTGGTGCGCACCTTCAATATGCCCCAGGGCATAGCTGCGCTGCCCGTAATCCGGGTCTTCGAGGGCAAAACGGCAATCCAGGATCACCAACCCGGGCCGAGCCTGGCGTTCGGCCAGTTGCTGGGGGCTGATCAGTTGCGCAAGGGACATGACGAACTCCTCCTAAGTAAAGTGGATAAACGACAACCGTAGGAGCGAGCTTGCTCGCGATGAACTCAAGGGCGCCGCATGGTTTCAGATACCCCGCGTTATCGTTGACGCCCATCGCGAGCAAGCTCGCTCTTACACTTCATCCAGGGCCTGTGCCAACGGCACGTAAAATTCATTGAGCAACTTGTCCACCGCCACCCGCGACTGCGCGGTGACGAAACCCGATTCCAGCACCAGCACCTGATAGACCCCACGCTTGATCGACTCTTCACTCAGGTGATGGGCATTCTCGCGGGTGGTGCTCAGGAAGCGCACCCAGGAGGTCAGGATGATCCAGGCATTCAGGGTCAGCGACTCGATCTGCACCGCATCCATGTCCAGGATGCCGGCCTCGACAAAACCGGCGTAGATCGCCTGGGCCTGGATCAGGCAACGCTGGGAAAAACGTCGGTAACGGGCGGCCAGTTCGGCATCGCTCTCCAACAGGTGTTCGAGATCGCGGTGCAGGAAGCGATAACGCCACATCGCCGCCAGCAGCGCCTTGAGATAGTAACGCTTGTCGTCGATGGTCGCGGCGCGATCCTGGGGCGGGCGTAGGAAGCTGTCGACCAGGGCTTCGTACTCGGCGAACAGCACGGCGATGATCGCCTGCTTGTTGGGGAAGTGGTAATAGAGATTACCCGGCGAAATGTCCATGTGCGCCGCGATATGGTTGGTGCTGACGCTGCGCTCGCCCTGCTGGTTGAACAGGTCCAGGCTGTTCTGGACGATGCGCTCGCTGGTTTTTATTCGAGAGGCCATGACTTCAGCTTTACTTCCAGAAGACGGTACCGGGCATCTTACGGCCTATCCGGCCGCGGATAAATCGCCCTGATTCTCAGCTGCTATAAGAAAGTGCAGGATCGGCTTGTTGACTTTTTGGAGTAAAAACTCTAAACACTTGTTTGAAAAATACAATCACACACCAGGAGCGCGCCATGTCCGCTGAAATCGCCTACCTGCAGGAATTGCAGCCGCAACTGGACCAGCTCCAGCGCCTGTTTCAAGCGCAGCGCCAGGCCTACGCCGCTCACCCCATGCCTCCCGTCGAGCAACGCCGCCAATGGCTCGCCAGCCTGCAGCGGATGCTCAGTGACGAACGGCAGGCCCTGATCGACGCCATCAGCCAGGACTTCGGCAACCGCAGTGCCGATGAAACCCTGCTGGGTGAACTCATGCCCAGCCTGCAGGGCATCCACCACGCCCGCCAACACCTCAAGCGCTGGATGAAACCGTCACGTCGGCGCGTCGGCCTGGCCTTCCAGCCGGCCTCGGCCAAGGTCGTCTACCAGCCACTGGGCGTGGTCGGGGTGATCGTGCCCTGGAACTACCCGCTGTTCCTGTGCATCGGCCCGCTGGTGGGGGCCTTGGCGGCGGGCAACCGGGTGATGCTCAAGCTCAGCGAGTCGACCCCGGCCACCGGCCTTCTGCTCAAGGAACTGCTGGGCCGGGTATTCCCGGAGGATCAGGTGTGCGTGGTGCTCGGCGAAGCCGAGATCGGCATGGCGTTCTCCAGGCTGCCGTTCGATCACCTGCTGTTCACCGGCGCCACCAGCATCGGCCGGCACGTGATGCGCGCGGCAGCGGAAAACCTGACCCCGGTGACCCTGGAACTGGGCGGCAAGTCGCCGGCCATCGTCTCCCAGGACGTCCCCCTCAAGGACGCCGCCGAACGCATCGCCTTCGGCAAGACCCTCAACGCCGGCCAGACCTGCGTGGCACCGGACTACGTGCTGGTACCGGAAGATCGGGTCGGCGCCTTCGTCGAAGCCTACCGCCAGGCCGTGCGCGGGTTCTATCCGACACTGATCGACAACCCGGACTACACCAGCATTATCAACGACCGCCAACTGGCCCGGCTCAACGGCTACCTCAGCGACGCCACCAGCAAGGGCGCGCTGCTGATTCCGCTGTTCGACCAGGGCCAGGAGCGGCGCATGGGTCACAGCCTGCTGCTGAACGTCAGCGATGAGATGACGCTGATGCAGGACGAGATCTTCGGCCCGCTGCTGCCCATCGTGCCCTACAAGGGCCTGGATGAAGCCTTTGCCTACATCAACCGCCGGCCTCGTCCATTGGCGCTCTACTACTTCGGCTACAACAAGGCCGAACAGCAACGGGTGCTCGATGAAACCCATTCCGGCGGCGTCTGCCTGAACGACACCCTGCTCCATGTCCCCCAGGAAGACCTGCCCTTCGGCGGCATCGGTCCCTCGGGCATGGGGCATTACCACGGCCACGAAGGTTTCCTGACCTTCAGCAAGGCCAAGGGGGTGCTGACCAAGCAGCGCTTCAACGCGACACGGCTGATCTATCCGCCTTACGGCAAATCGATCCAGAAACTGATCCAGAAGCTGTTCGTCCGTTGATCTTCCACTGCCCAGGTGAATAACAAGAATGCCAAGCCTGTCCGAATCCCCCGAACTGAGCCGCCGCGGCCTGCTGAAAATCGGCCTGTGCGCCGGCGCCTTCCTCAGCACCGCCGGGCTTGCCGCCAGCCTCAGCGGCTGCTCCGCAGGCCACCCGGCCAGCGGTTTTGCCGTGCTGCAGGACAATGACCTGCCGTTCTTGCGCGCCCTGATCCCGGTAATGCTCGAAGGTGCCGTCAGCGCCGAGAAAATGCCCGCCGCCAGCGAACAGACCCTGGCGAGCCTGGACCACAGCCTCAATCACCTGTCGCCGGAAATGCTCAAGCTGACCCGGCAACTGTTCGACGTACTCGCCATGGGCATCACCCGTGGGCCGCTGACCGGCATCTGGGGACGCTGGGAAAATGCCACCGACACCCAGATCCACGCCTTTCTCGAACGCTGGGAAAACAGTTACCTGAGCCTGCTGCGCATGGGCCACGCGTCCCTGCTGCAGTTGGTGATGATGGCCTGGTACAACCGCGCCGAAGCCTGGGTGCACTGCGGTTATCCCGGACCGCCGAAAATCTGACCCCTCGGCTGGATGCCCCCCCATTCAGCGCCCCGAACATCCCGAAAACAACAAGAAAAGAGGCTGTGCATGCCTGTACCCGATCTGTTTCGCGAAGGCCTGGCCCGAGGCTGGAAAACCTACAACGGTGCCCGCCTGGATCAGGACCTGACGCTGGAGGCCGATGTCGCCATCATCGGCAGCGGCGCGGGCGGCGGCACCACCGCCGAAATCCTCAGTGCCGCCGGCTACAAGGTCCTGCTGATCGAGGAAGGCCCGCTGAAAACCAGCAGCGACTTCAAGATGCTCGAGGACGAGGCCTACACCAGCCTCTACCAGGAAGGCATCGGGCGCATGAGCAAGGACGGCGCCATCACCATCCTCCAGGGCCGCGCAGTCGGCGGCGGCACGCTGATCAACTGGACCTCCAGCTTTCGCACCCCGGAACAGACCCTCGAACACTGGGCCAGGGAGCACAACGTCATAGGCCACAGCAGCGCCGAGATGGCGCCCTGGTTCGAGCAAATGGAGCAACGCCTGGGCGTCGCCCCCTGGATCATACCGCCCAATGCCAACAACGACGTGATCCGCAAGGGCTGCGAAGCCCTCGGCTACAGCTGGAAAGTCATCCCGCGCAACGTCCGCGGCTGCTGGAACCTGGGTTACTGCGGCATGGGCTGCCCGACCAATGCCAAGCAGTCGATGCTGGTCACCAGCATTCCCGCGACCCTGGAGAAAGGTGGCGAACTCCTCTATCTGGCGCGGGCCGAGCGCCTGCAGATCGAAGGCGACCAGGTCACCGGCCTGCTCTGTACAGGAATGGACGAACGCTGTGTGGCCCCCAATGGCCGGACCATCAAGGTCAAGGCCCGGCACTACGTGCTGGCGGGGGGCGGGATCAACAGCCCGGGACTGCTGTTGCGCTCCAGGGCACCGGATCCCGGTGGCCGACTGGGCAAACGTACCTTCCTGCACCTGGTGAGTTTCTCCGCCGGGCAGTTTTCCGAGGTCATCAATCCGTTTTACGGCGCCCCCCAATCGATCTATTGCGACCACTTCCAGTGGAAAGCCGGTGTCACCGGGCCCATGTCCTACAAACTCGAAGTCCCGCCCCTGCAACCGGCGCTGGCCAGCACCCTGCTGGGTGGCTTCGGCACGCAAAGCGCCCTGCGCATGGAGCAACTGCCCCACACCCACATGATGCTGGCGCTGATGCGCGACGGCTTCCACCCGGACAGCCCCGGCGGCAGCGTGGAATTGCACGGCGACGGCACGCCGGCGCTCGACTACCCGGTTTCCACCTATGCCTGGGAGGGCCTGCGCCGGGCGTACCACAGCATGGCCGAGATCCAATTCGCGGCGGGCGCCAAGTCGGTGCTGCCGCTGCACGCCGATGCCGACTACGCCAACACCCTGGCCAAGGCCCGGGAACAGATCGATGGGTTGAGCCTGGAGCTGTACCGCACGCGCCTCGGCAGCGCCCACGTCATGGGCGGTTGCGCCATGGGCGAAGACCCGAAAAGCGCCGTCGCCGACAGCCTGGGCCGTCATCATCAACTGCGCAACCTGTCGATCCACGACGGCTCGCTGTTCCCCACCAGCATAGGCGCCAACCCACAGCTTTCGATCTACGGACTGACGGCGCAGTTGGCGAGCGCCCTCGCGCGGCGCTTGAAAAACCCGTGAAAAAGAGGACTATTCGCTGCGTCTATAGTGCTTTCTTCCCGGAATCCTGACTTGGCCGACCGGAAAGGCTGCGCTACCATCCGACTCCCGCAAACGGACACCCGCCAGGACGACGCGATGAACCGAGTGTTGTACCCAGGTACCTTCGACCCGATTACCAAGGGTCATGGCGACTTGGTCGAGCGCGCCGCGCGCCTGTTCGACCACGTGATCATCGCCGTGGCCGCCAGCCCGAAGAAAAACCCGCTGTTTCCTCTGGAGCAACGTGTGGAACTGGCCCGCGAGGTCACCAAGCACCTGCCCAACGTGGAAGTGGTGGGCTTTTCCACCCTGCTGGCGCATTTCGCCAAGGAACAGAACGCCAACGTCTTCCTGCGCGGCCTGCGCGCCGTGTCGGACTTCGAATACGAGTTCCAGCTGGCGAACATGAACCGCCAACTGGCCCCGGACGTCGAAAGCCTGTTCCTGACGCCGTCGGAGCGTTATTCGTTCATTTCGTCGACATTGGTCCGTGAAATCGCGGCCCTGGGTGGCGATATCACCAAGTTCGTCCACCCGGCGGTGGCCGACGCGCTGACCCTGCGCTTCAAGAAATAACGTCCCGCGCAAGCCTTGTCGACGGCGGCCATGACGGTCGCCCCGACGTGCGCGCGTGCACTGCGCGCGCCAATGCGGCACAATTGGTACATTAGTTTTCATGTCGCCCGGGCCTGTCGTCCGGGCCGGAGTGCCCATGTCCCTGATCATCACCGACGACTGCATCAACTGCGACGTCTGCGAACCCGAGTGCCCGAACGCGGCCATTTCCCAAGGCGAAGAGATCTACGTGATCGACCCGAACCTGTGCACCCAGTGCGTGGGCCACTACGACGAGCCGCAATGCCAGCAGGTCTGTCCGGTGGACTGCATCCCACTGGATGAAGCCCATCCGGAAACCGAAGCCGAGTTGATGGCCAAGTACCGCAGGATCACCGGTAAGGCCTGATCCACCATTGTAGGAGCGAGTTAGCGCCTACAAACGCAGATCAGTGGTCGCCGTCGAAGCCTTCGGCTGTGCAGCCCAGGCAACGGGCAAAGGCCGCCTTCCCGGGGGCGAGCACCAGCGCCTTGCCCGCGTTGCCTACCCCATCGACACCGCCGAACACGGTAAACGGCAACGACACCACGAACACCGCCGTGCCGATCAGGGTCGCGCCCACCAGCAAGGGGCGGGCCACCAACAGGTCGCCGATCATCGCATAGGCCGGCGGATTCTGGATCTTGTAGGTCGGATCGCCGCTGCTGCCATCGTCCGCCAGAACCGGCAACGCTTGCAGGCCGAAACTCAGGGCCACAACCAGGGCCAGGATGCGAAACGGGTTCATGGCACTATCCTTCAACAAGGCAATGGATGGCAAAGTCTTAACTATAACAGCGTCCGCACGCTTGTCAGGTCAGCTCTGGCAGCGCGGGCAATACACGCTGGCCCGTTGCCCCAGGCGAATCTCGCGCAAACCGCTGCCACAGACCTTGCAGTGCTCGCCGCCACGCCCGTAGACGAACAGTTCCTGCTGGAAGTAGCCGGGCTGGCCGTCGCCGCCGATAAAGTCGCGCAACGTGGTGCCGCCACGCTCGATGGCCGCAGCCAGGATGCGCTTGATTTCGATCGCCAGCGCCAGGTAACGCCCCCGCGAGATGCTCCCGGCCTCGCGACGCGGGTCGATGCCGGCAGCGAACAGGGCCTCGGTCGCGTAGATATTGCCGACCCCCACCACCACCGCGTTATCCATGATGAACGGCTTCACCGCCATGGAACGCTTGCGCGACAGCTGGAACAGCCGCTCGCCATCGAACAGATCGGTCAGCGGCTCCGGCCCCAGGTGCACCAGCAACTCGTGATGGAGTGGATCGAGGCTCCAGAGCATCGCCCCGAAGCGCCGCGGATCGGTGTAGCGCAGTGCCAGCCCGGACTCCAGCTCGATATCCACATGCTCATGCTTGAGCGCCGGCAGGCCGGCTTCCACCAGTCGCAGATTGCCCGACATCCCCAGATGACTGATCAACGTACCCACCTCGGCATTGATCAGCAGGTACTTGGCCCGCCGCTCCACTTGCACGATGCGTTGCCCGGACAGGCGCGCATCGAGGTCCTCCGGGATCGGCCAGCGCAGCCGGCGGTCGCGCACGATCACCCGACTGACCCGCTGGCCTTCCAGATGGGGCGCGATACCGCGCCGGGTGGTTTCGACTTCAGGTAATTCAGGCATGCTGGCCCCAGGTCAGGCGATAACGGGCTCGGCGACGGTGCTCGAACGCTTAGTGAGTGCCGAGCTCGCGGATGTTTTCCCTGAGGTTCTCGAAGTCGTAGTCGGACAGGCCGACATAATCGAGCACCAGAGGGCCGATGGTGTTCCACTCGTGGTCTTCGGTCTGGTTGCCCAGCACCCGATGGGACGCGCAGATGTGTTCGGCCATTTTCAGGATTGCCAGCAGGTTCTTCAACTGGCTGTTGCGGGTCGACTCGTCGCTGAAGATCGCCAGGGCGTTGTGGTGATTGGCGATGGCGTTGGTCACATGCTCCGGCAGGCGCCAGGACTTGGCGGTGTAGTAGCCGACCACTGCGTGGTTGGTATTCAACTCGGCGTTTTCCGTGTCCACCACGCGCTGTTCCGGGCCGGCATTGGCGTAGGCCCGCTCCAGCACCGACATATAGTCGGGGAAGCGCTTGATCATCAGCGGAATGCCGCAATCGTGGAACAGCCCCAGGGCATAGGACTCATCGACCGCCTGGCCGCCGGTACGCTTGGCCAGGGTCAGGCTGGTCATGGCCACATCCTGGGCGGTGTCCCAGAAACGATTGAGAGTCACGATGGTTTCGTCGGCCATCTCGCCCTTGATCGACTGCGCGTTGATCAGGTTGATGATCGAACGGCTGCCCAGCAGATTCACCGCGCGCTGGATCGAAGCGATCTTGTTCGACAGGCCGTAATAGGGCGAGTTGACGAGTTTCAGCAATGCACCGGAGAGGCCGGGATCCTGACTGATCAACCGGGCGATCACCTCCAGATCCGGGTCCGGCATGTACTGCTCCATCTGCAAATCCACCATGATTTGCGGTTGAGGCGGCACGCTGATGCCTTGCAGGGCCTGCTGGATCTGTTCGGGTGAAAGTTCTTGGGACATGAGTACAAACTCCGGGCGAGCGGACGATTCTAGCGGAAAACCTGTACGGCATGGGCCGAGTGTACAAACGCTTACATGAAACATCCCACGCCGGGAACACCGAACTCCCGCTATAATTCCGCTCTTTTTTCCCGGAGCGACGTCATGTCCCTGCCTAGCCTACGCCTTAAAGCCAACGCCGACCGACGCCTGCGCGCCGGTCACCTGTGGGTCTACAGCAACGAAATCGACGTGGCGGCCACCCCGCTCCATGGCTTCAAGGCCGGCGACCAGGCCGTGCTGGAAGCCGCCGGCGGCAAGCCGCTGGGCATCGTCGCCATGAGCCCGAACAACCTGATCTGCGCCCGCCTGCTGTCACGCGACAGCAAGTTGCCGCTGGACAAGTCCCTGCTGGTGCACCGCCTCAACGTGGCCCTGTCGCTGCGCGAGCGGCTGTTCGACAAGCCGTTCTATCGCCTGGTCTATGGCGATTCCGACCTGCTGCCGGGGCTGGTGGTGGATCGTTTCGGCGATATTCTGGTGGTCCAGCTCGCCTCGGCGGCCATGGAACAGCACAAGGACGAAGTGATCGCGGCGCTGGTCCAAGTCCTGAAACCGAGCGGCATCCTGTTCAAGAACGACTCCGCGGCCCGCGACGCCGAAGGTCTTGAGCGTTATGTCGAGACCGTATTCGGCCTGGTGCCGGAGTGGGTAGCCCTGGAAGAGAACGGCGTGAAGTTCGAAGCGCCGGTGATGGAAGGCCAGAAGACCGGCTGGTTCTACGATCACCGCATGAACCGTGCGCGCCTGGCGCCGTATGCCAAGGGCAAGCGGGTGCTGGACCTGTTCAGTTATATCGGCGGCTGGGGCGTGCAGGCGGCGGCTTTCGGTGCCAGCGAAGTGTTCTGCGTCGATGCCTCGGGCTTTGCCCTGGACGGTGTGGAACGTAACGCGGCGTTGAACGGTTTTGCCGAGAAGATGACCTGCATCGAAGGTGACGTGTTCGAAGCCTTGAAGGAACTGAAGGCCTCCGAAGAGCGTTTCGACGTGATCGTGGCCGACCCGCCCGCCTTCATCAAGCGCAAGAAAGACCTGAAGAACGGCGAAGGCGCCTACCGCCGCCTGAACGAGCAGGCCATGCGCCTGTTGAGCAAGGACGGCATCCTGGTCAGCGCCTCGTGCTCGATGCATCTGCCGGAAGATGACCTGCAGAACATCCTGCTCACCAGCGCCCGTCACCTGGACCGCAATATCCAATTGCTGGAACGCGGCGGCCAGGGCCCGGACCATCCGGTACACCCGGCGATCCCGGAAACACGCTATATCAAGAGCATTATTTGCCGGTTGTTGCCTAACAGCTAACTTTCTGCGGCGCGGAGCAGCCCTGCTCCGCGCCTTGCGGATAATTAAATACCCACCCCCACTCCTCATTCAAACACGTCCCCACTCAACCACACCTCTTACAACACACATGCGTCAAACTTACACTCATAACAACAAAAACACATAAAGCGTCCTACGCGACAAAGATCCCCCTTACAAAATTACTGGATGTTTCCTACTTACTTTTCCCTTGCCAACAACCACAACCAAACTACTATTGAGTTAGTCATTTCACAAATGACTAAAACCAGCAGCATCAGCTATTCAACTCAATGGAGTAACACTCATGAAAAAAATCAATCTGGAAGCCAAAAAGATCGCCAACCTTCACTGCCTGGTAGCAACCAAGCAGCGCTAATATCAATGAGGGATCGGGCAGTGCCGGCGGCCCGACTCCCTCTTGCTAGCATTTCCCAACAAGGTGGCACACCATGCATATAAATCCGAACCTATTTATTATTGCGCGACCACCACACCAGATCGTATGGAACTACAAAACACACACGCAATACGAACTAAACGCTCATTATGCAAAGCGTCTGACCGAACTCATAGATAATCCAAACTCATTTGACGCCCATGCTTCGATGGACGCAGAATTTCTCGCATCCGGAATTATTAGCGCAACAAAATACACTCCCCCTGACTGGAAATGGGACGAGCTGTCGAAGATATTCCATATCGGCACCAAGGATATTCCTTACGAGCATGAGCCTCAAGACGTTCAAGAATGGTCAGTACACTATCTAGCACATTGTGATGAGGTATTGAAAAAGCCGGCGCCTGACTTCCTTTCAAAGAAACACCCCATATCCCCTCTAATCCCCCTGCCACCCCCATTGTCGGCAGAGTCATTAAAGATGTCGCTGACCCAAAGCCTGATCAGTAGAAAAACCTGCCGATCGTTCAGCGAGGATGAAATATCTCTCAGCCACGCCAGCACCTTGCTCTATCTCTCGCTCGGTTATCTGAAGGAACGCGAGCAGGATATCGATGAGTCCATTCCCGAGACGTTACGATCACGACGCAGCAGCCCTTCCGGGGGTGGGTTGAACGCCTGCGATGGCTTTATCTATGCTCGTAGGATCAAGGGGATAGATCCCGGAATTTATCGCTATCATCCAAACCACCATGCATTGAGCTTCACAAGCCCGTTGCCTGCCAAACCTCTGGGTCTATTACTGGCTGGTCAGCATTTCATCAACGCGTTGCCTTTCGGTGTATTTCTCACCTGCCGCTTTGACAAATTGTGGTGGAAATATGAGCACTCACGAGCCTATCGGATGGCCTACGTCGAAACGGGTCACATCTCCCAAACGCTCCAACTGATCGCCACTGCACTCGGGCTAAAAACCTGGCTGACCGGCGCTATGGCTGACGAACGAATCGAAAACTTACTGAATTTGGAAAACAGTCCTGAACAAGTCCTGTTTTTCGTGGGATGCGGAAAGGGCGACTCAGAAGCCCAGTGCAAAGAACTCCGCACGCTGATCCAGGAACGGAGTGCTCAACAATGACACTTTCCAGCTCCATGGCCCACTCGCCCTTCTTTACTTTGGGAGACTGGGATAACAAAGCCTGTGTAAGAACAAAAAAAAGCAATTTTCTTTTTCCTTCCAAGCGAGAGCTGGAGCTTGAACTAGAAAGTAAATACTGGTTTCCTCCAACCTTCATGCCCTATCTACAACACCCATTAGCCGCTAACACAGATAAGAAAATCAAGCAAAGACTAACAGCCAACCACCTGATTCATTTTCTCAACTACACTACCGTACTAGAACACAAAATCGTCAACCGTTCCGTGGAAACTATTATCCATGAGGAGCTGCAAAGTTATATACCTGAGTCGATGAAATCCGCCGCCCTGCAACTCTATACCGATGAGGGCTACCACGCATATTTTTCTTATGAAATTGCCAAGCAGGTTTCAGAATACTATGGTATTCAGAGCCAAAGCCCTAGGCCACTACGAATCACTCTCTTGCTCGACCTTATCGACAAAATTGAGACAGAACACAAACCATTGGCATGGTTCCTGATTGGCTTTGTGTCCGAGACAATCATTGCCAAAGAGCTACTCAACATCACCTGTAACACCATAATTTCCAGCGTATACCAGATTCTACGACAGCATCTGGAAGACGAAGCCCGACATAGTCGATTTTTCGCAGATGCTTTCTACTATTTTTGGCAGCACCTTGAAGCCAACCAACAGTTACTCACAGTAGAATTGCTGAAAAACATCATTCTAATTTTTTCAGAACTTGATGAGCCATGGCTGACAGAAAGTCTGCGCAGCACAGGTTTCCCCACCTCTCAGATCCGTACTATCATCTACCCACTCTTGAATAAGTCTACCGCTATCCAACGCATCCGAGTCGGTGCCACACCTACTCTCCTTGCTATGAAAAAAGCTGGTGTTTTCGACAACAAAAATAACAGGCTTTCTTTCAAGGAAGCGGGACTGATCGATGATTGAGTTAAATCATGCCAAAGAGAAAAACAAAAAAATCTCGGCTATTGCGCTTTTACTATCCATGGTGTTGCTAGGAGTATTCCCAATCGATGTGCTGCTCCCGTCTGTTCCTTCACTGTCCTCTCACTTCAATCGCTCCCCAGCCGACATTGCCCTATCCATCAGCTTGTTCGCCATCGGCATATCCATCTCCCAATTATTCATTGGTCCATTATCAGACAAAATAGGCCGAAAAAGCCTCCTTCTGACCGGTATGGCGATATCCATGCTGGGGGCGCTGGGGTGTGCGCTAGCCAACGAATACAGTCTGTTTTTACTTTTTCGTCTGATCCAGGCACTCGGGTGCGGCTGTTTTGTGCTGTCACAAGCCCTCGTCCAAGATCTATTCGAGGGCAAAGAGCGAGATCGGTTACGCATTCTCATTGTTACTGCCAGCGGTATTTTCATATCGCTATCACCCTTGGCCGGAGCCTCATTGCAGAATTGGCTTGATTGGCCAGGCAGTTTCTATATATTTGCCATAGTCGCCACTGTGGTATTCATCAAAGCCTGCCTGCTCCTAGAGAACTCCATAATGGAGCGAACCTCTCACCGCTCAATTTTCCAATCCTATCGCCATATTTGCACTGACATGAGGTTCCTTGGCTATTGGCTGATCGCTGCACTGGTTTTTACTTGTCACTTTTCGTTCATCGTCGTTTCACCATTGATATTCATGGAGCACTTGCAACTTTCCGAATACGAGTTCTCACTAACTCTTTTGCTCTACGGCGCTGCTTATGTCATCGGTGGTGTAGCCGCTGGACTTCTAAGCACAAAAATAACCACCAACACCCAAATCACTGTGGGCCTATGCTTTATTTTCTGCGCTGGAGTGATGCTATTTTACCTGTCACATCACTTCGGCTTGTCGACAATAACGATGCTGATACCGATGGTCATTTGTACTGCGGGCACCACTATCACTCGTCCTGCTGCGACCTCAAAAGCCATGGAGTGTTTCCCAGACCAAGCGGGCGCCAGCGCCTCTGCTGGCAACACGTTGATTTTCGTTTGCGGCGGACTGATCAGTGCGCTAGTCAATCTCAGCCCAGTGGCACTCGAAACGACACTCGCCTTGTCCTTTCTGCTACTGAGCACGACCGGACTTGGTCTGAACACGCTAATCCAGCGACGTAACCAACGACCGGTTTTCGAGTGACACAATCCCGCTCGTTATCCTTCACACTCCATAATCCCAGCCTCAGCAGCTGCACCCATTTCCGGTTGCTGGAGCGCGGTGGCCAGGGCCCGGATCATCCGGAACACCCAACGATTCCGGAGACGCGCTATATCAAGAGCATTATTTGCCGGTTGTTGCCGAACAGCTAACCCCCGAACCGGGCTCGCTCCCCTGTAGGAGCGAGCTTGCTCGCGATGCGTCCCGACGGACACATCCTGACCCACTGCCAACAAGACAATCCGAACCTCCCTCCATTAACGTTGTTCCTCCATTCGCGCAGAGGACAACGGAATGTCCAGCTTCCCTCACGCCCATCGACTACGCGTCGGCCGCTTTTCGGAACCGGGGCGCATCTACCTTCTGACCGCAGTCACCCTGAATCGCCAGCCGGCCTTTAAGGACTGGCACTTGGGCCGTCTGGTCGTAAATGAGTTCAGACAGGCCGAGCAGACCGGTGCGGCGCAATCGCTGGCCTGGGTCGTGATGCCGGATCATTTTCACTGGCTGCTTGAACTGCACAACGGCGACCTGCCCAGACTGATGCAGGGCACAAAATCCCGCAGCGCCCGAACCGTCAACAAAATCAGGGGGATTCAGGCGCCGCTGTGGCAAAAGGGCTATTTCGACCGGGCCCTGCGCCGTGAAGAAGACTTGAAAACCATGGCTCGCTACATCGTCGCCAACCCGCTACGAGCAGGGATGGTCGAACATATCGGTGATTATCCGCTTTGGGATGCTATATGGCTGTGAAACTCCCAGCCGCCCCGTCCCTCCCCCGGACATCAACAATAACGCGGGGCACCTGATACCCTGCGAGGTCAGGGCGACCACCGCGAACAAACGGCGAAGGCATCAGCCCCTGTAGGAGCGAGCTTGCTCGCGATGGACGTCAACGATAACGCGGGGCGCCTGATACCCCGCGGCACCTGAGCGACCATCGCGAGCAAGCTCGCTCCTACAAGTGCAAGTCGTCACACCACACGTCTCGTCCCCCCTGACACAACGCTTGCCGCCATTCCTTCCGCCCACGACCCGTGTAGAATCAGCTTATTCATCGCCAGTCATCCCCCGGCGGGTTTATGAGCTCAGGCCCAGGCGCGCGGCGATCCCGCGAGGCCAACGGCAGCTTTCGGGCACCCGGCTATTTTCGGTGTGCGCCAGAGGCCCATAGAAGCTCACTTCCCTTTGTGTACCTGATTAGCCGCCCGGAGTGCTCCATGCCTGATTACCGCTCGAAAACATCCACCCACGGCCGCAACATGGCCGGTGCTCGCGCCCTGTGGCGCGCCACGGGGATGAAAGACGCCGACTTCAAGAAACCGATCATCGCCGTCGCCAACTCCTTCACCCAGTTCGTCCCCGGCCACGTCCACCTCAAGGACATGGGCCAACTGGTCGCCCGCGAGATCGAACGCGCCGGCGGCGTGGCCAAGGAATTCAACACCATCGCCGTGGATGACGGCATCGCCATGGGCCACGACGGCATGCTCTATTCGCTGCCGAGCCGCGAGATCATCGCCGACTCCGTCGAATACATGGTCAACGCCCACTGCGCCGACGCCATCGTCTGCATCTCCAACTGCGACAAGATCACCCCCGGCATGCTGATGGCCGCCCTGCGCCTGAACATCCCGGTGATCTTCGTCTCCGGCGGCCCGATGGAAGCCGGCAAGACCAAACTGGCCTCCCACGGCCTCGACCTGGTGGACGCCATGGTCATCGCCGCCGACTCCAGCGCCTCTGACGAGAAGGTCGCCGAGTACGAGCGCAGCGCCTGCCCGACCTGCGGTTCGTGCTCCGGCATGTTCACCGCCAACTCGATGAACTGCCTCACCGAAGCCCTGGGCCTGGCCCTGCCGGGCAACGGTTCGACCCTGGCGACCCACGCCGACCGCGAACAGCTGTTCCTCCAGGCCGGCCGCACCATCGTCGAACTGTGCCAGCGTTACTACGGCGACAACGATGACTCGGTTCTGCCGCGCAGCATCGCCAACATCAAGGCGTTCGAAAACGCCATGACCCTGGACATCGCCATGGGCGGTTCCACCAACACCATCCTGCACCTGCTGGCCGCCGCCCAGGAAGCCGAGATCGATTTCGACCTGCGCGACATCGACCGCCTGTCCCGTCACGTACCGCAGCTGTGCAAGGTCGCGCCGAACATCCAGAAGTACCACATGGAAGACGTGCACCGCGCCGGCGGGATCTTCAGCATCCTCGGCGAACTGGCCCGTGGCGGCCTGCTGCACACCGACCTGCCGACCGTGCACAGCAGGACCCTGGCCGAGGGTATCGCCCAGTGGGACATCACCCAGACCGACGACGAAGCGGTGCACACCTTCTTCAAGGCCGGCCCGGCCGGTATCCCGACCCAGACCGCGTTCAGCCAGTCGACCCGTTGGGAAACCCTCGACGACGACCGTGAAAACGGCTGCATCCGCAGCGTCGAGCACGCCTACTCGAAAGAAGGCGGCCTGGCCGTGCTGTACGGCAACATCGCCCTGGACGGCTGCGTGGTGAAAACCGCCGGTGTCGACGAGTCGATCCACGTGTTCGAAGGCAACGCGAAGATCTTCGAAAGCCAGGACAGCGCCGTGCGCGGCATCCTCGCCGACGAAGTGCAGGCCGGCGACATCGTGATCATCCGCTACGAAGGTCCGAAAGGCGGCCCGGGCATGCAGGAAATGCTCTACCCGACGTCCTACCTGAAGTCCAAGGGCCTGGGCAAAGCCTGCGCCCTGCTGACCGACGGACGTTTCTCCGGCGGCACCTCGGGCCTGTCCATCGGCCATGCTTCTCCGGAAGCGGCCGCGGGCGGCGCGATTGGCCTGGTCCAGGACGGCGACAAGGTGCTGATCGACATTCCAAATCGCTCGATCAACCTGTTGATCAGCGATGAGGAACTGGCGGCACGCCGTGTCGAGCAGGACAAGAAAGGCTGGAAGCCGGTGGAAGTGCGTCCACGTAAAGTGACCACGGCCTTGAAGGCTTACGCGTTGCTCGCCACCAGTGCCGATAAAGGTGCGGTACGCGACAAGGCGATGTTGGACAAGCTGGTACCCTGACTACCCGGCACAGCAAAAAGCCCGACTGAATGGTCGGGCTTTTCATTTATCCGCCAGAGCGGCCACTCAGGCGAGCTCAAAGCGGTACACGTATATTCCACTTACTGCAAAATTATATTCCCTCTCGATCTTACGGTTACGAAGATAGAAATACAGGAACGCAACAAAGTTTTCCCACAGCACGAACGTAGCCTGACCATAATTGGGCTCAAAAAAACGCACCCGACCGTCCTTCTCCTTGAACACAGCGCAAGCATGCCCGCCGATGTGTAATAACGCCCCACCCCGATGTGTCTCAAGGGCGCTACTGATCTCAAAATAGAAAGGACTAACGCACAGGTCCCCCACCAGAACACGCAGGCCCACTAGCGGAGCAGATGCCCTGACCCACTCGGGGACAAACCTCGAAGACCAGCTCACTTTGTCATGAAAGTTACGGCATACGCTATGCAGACCGTCAACAAGCTTCCAGGTCGATTCATCCTTTCTGATCGAGCCAAAATCGATCCCTTTTGCATGTAATGAAATATACAAGAGACTGAGGGCATAACAAACCCCCTCCCGATTATCAAGAGCGTATTTGCTTATAAAATCATCCTGCTTCAGCGTTCCGCACTTTCCGCCAAATCGTTTTGCATATTTCAAAACCGGATTCATATGAAATAAAGCTCACTGTCCATAGAAATTCAAAAACCACGCCACCAAGCGCTCACCTTGCCAAATAAGGCGCCAGACTCAAACATAATTATGAATAAAGCCTCTACACACCCGCTATAAACTAACGCTCAACCAGCACGTGTCCGCCGCCACCGCCAAGCCTTCCTACCGCAAGTGCATCGCCAGAACCGTCGCCCCAAACGGTATATCGTATTTTTTCTGAATGCTGCAATCCTGAAGAAAAGCATTTATAAATGAAGAGAACTTATCCGCGGAATTGAACACCGCCTGCCCATAATTCGGATCAAAAAAACGTATCCTGCTTTGATTTTTCTCTTTGAAAACTGCGCACGCGTGATGACCCACATGTAAAATAAATGCCTTCCCCGGAGCGTTCATGATGTGACTCGCCAAGTTTATATAAGGCGCGACACTGGAACTCCATCCCGCTATTTTCCAGCCCGTGTTCAAGGCAACCCATTCAACTCCGCTAGAAACCATTGGAAAGGCACCAGGTACATTACCGTGCACCAGCATGCTTTGCAGCGCGTCAGCGCGGTGCCACAGGGGCTCGTGCTCCTTGGCCACTTGAAACTTCTCACTGTTTCGGCGCGTTTCAAGGTAGATAAAACACAGCGCGTGACAGACGCCCCGTTTATTCTGGAGATTGTAACGATTGACGTAATCGCGTTGCCTGAGCTTGCCACAAATCCCTTCGAAGAACTTCGCATACCTTGCAAAAATGCTCATCACAACTCCCTGTATAAACATCACCGGAATTATAATGAGTCAATAAAATGCACCTCTATAAATTAACGCCCACGGCAAATCAAAGTTTCACATTTAACTATGACACGCTCGCCCATGAAGGTGATTCAAGCTACAGGCATGCAACAGTCCTCATCCACCGGCTCCCCCCCTTTGTGCTCCGCTTCCATCACCATCGCATGCGCAACCGCCACCGACTTATTCCAAAAACGACGGTCGCCATTCCATATCGATATTAAATCCATATATATCAAGCTGTTAGGCTTGCCGGTTCACAATTGCCGACCAAGGTAATTGGCACCTATCGTTTTCGGAGCTTCAATGAATCTGCCGCTGATTCTCAACCTGCTGGTGTTCCTCACCCTGCTGCTGGGTCTGGCCCAAACCCGCCACACTACCTTCAGCCTGGCGAAAAAAGTGCTGCTCGCCCTGGTCCTGGGGGTGATCTTCGGTGTTGCCCTGCACGGTATCTACGGTACCGGCAACCCGGTCCTCAAGGCCTCCATCGGCTGGTTCGACCTGGTCGGCAACGGCTACGTGCAATTGCTGCAGATGATCGTGATCCCGCTGGTGTTCGCCTCGATCCTCAGCGCCGTGGCCCGCCTGCACAACGCCACGTCCCTGGGCAAGATCAGCTTCCTGACCATCGGCACGCTGCTGTTCACCACGGCCATCGCCGCGCTGATCGGTATCGGCCTGACCAACCTGTTCGGCCTGACCGCCGAAGGCCTGGTGGCCGGCACCCAGGAACTGGCGCGCCTGCAAGTGATCCAGAGCGACTACGCGGGCAAGGTCGCCGACCTGAATGTGCCGCAACTGCTGCTCTCGTTCATCCCGCAGAACCCCTTCGCCGACCTGGCCCGGGCCAAGCCGACCTCGATCATCAGCGTGGTGATCTTTGCCGCGTTCATGGGCGTGGCCGCGCTGCAACTGCTCAAGGATGATGCCGAGAAGGGTCAGAAGGTGGTCAATGCCATCGACACCCTGCAAGCCTGGGTCACGCGCCTGGTGCGCCTGGTGATGAAACTCACGCCCTACGGCGTGCTGGCGCTGATGACCAAGGTGGTCGCCGGTTCCAACCTGCAGGACATCATCAAGCTGGGCAGTTTCGTGGTGGTCTCGTATATCGGCCTGGGCTTGATGTTCGTGGTTCACGGGCTGCTGGTGTCGCTGGCCGGGATCAACCCGCTGCGCTTCTTCCGCAAGATCTGGCCGGTGCTGACCTTTGCCTTCACCAGCCGCTCCAGCGCAGCGAGCATTCCGCTGAGCATCGAGGCCCAGACCCGCCGGCTGGGGATTCCACAATCGATTGCCAGCTTTGCCGCATCGTTCGGCGCGACCATCGGCCAGAACGGTTGTGCCGGGCTGTATCCGGCGATGCTGGCGGTGATGGTCGCACCAACGGTGGGGATCAACCCGCTGGATCCGCTGTGGATCGCGACGTTGGTGGCCATCGTGACCTTGAGTTCAGCCGGGGTGGCCGGGGTCGGTGGCGGGGCGACGTTTGCCGCGCTGATCGTGCTGCCGGCAATGGGTCTGCCGGTGTCACTGGTGGCGCTGCTGATTTCCGTGGAGCCGTTGATCGACATGGGCCGCACGGCGTTGAACGTGAGCGGTTCGATCACCGCCGGGGCGATTGCCAGCCAGGTGATGCAGCAGACCGACAAGGCGTTGCTGGAGGCTGAAGAGCATGGGGAGTTGGCACAGGCCTGAGTTCGGCGGCGGCTGATAGACCGCTATCGCGAGCAAGCTCGCTCCTACATGGGGCGAGCTTGCCTACAAAGCTTTTAACGTTTTTCCCAGATTTCGAAACTGAACGCAGGCTTGCCCTCCGCTGCCGGGTGCGGCTCATCCGACACCAACTTCCACTGACCTTCATCGACCTGCGGAAACCAGGCATCGCCTTCCGGGCTCAACGCCACGCGGGTCAGGTACAGCCGATCCGCCTGCTCCAGGCCCTGGGTATAAAGCTGCGCCCCACCGATCAGCATCAGTTCACTCGCGCCCTGCTCCAGCGCCCACTGTTCAGCGCGCACCAGCGCCGCCTCCAGCGACGGAAAAACCTCTGCGCCTTCCAGCTGCAACCCCACCTGGCGACTGACCACCAGATTCAACCGGCCCGGCAACGGCCGTCCCAGCGAATCCCAGGTCTTGCGCCCCATGATGATCGGCTTGCCGAGGGTCGTGGCCTTGAAGTACTTGAAGTCCGCCGGCAAATGCCAGGGCATGCTGTTGTCGACGCCGATCACGCGGTTTTCACCGAGGGCCGCGATCAGGCTTAAAGGGAGAGTTCTGTTCATGCCGCGAGGATACCAGAGCCCGTAAGCCAACTCGGACATACGCCGACAAAATTAACTCACCCTGGCGACGGCGGACACCGGGATGCAGGTACCCGCCACAGCGGTTATGCTTCCAACTCACTTGAGCCCAGGACGCCGCGTGACTGAACCGACTCCCCTGCACCGCCTCTGGCTGACCGAGACGGTGCGCCTGCGCGAAGAACAGGCAGGCCCGCTGGAAGACCTCGAAGCCAATCGCCGTGCCCGCGCCGCGGGGGGCGACCTGCCGACACGCATCCAGCACCGCGCACTCTGGCTGGCCGAACGCGATGGCCTGCTCAACGCCTTGCGTCATTGGCTGCAAGGCGCGCGGTTGGCGCTGCTGGTCCTGGCGCTGGTGGTGATCGTCAGTGGTGCCGGCATGGCCTTCGCCGCCCTGGGCAACGGCCAGGCAGCAGTCAATGTGTTCTGGGCCCTGGGCAGCCTGCTCGGCCTGAACCTGCTGTTGCTGCTGAGCTGGGCCCTGGGCCTGGCCTTCGCCGGCGAACACGCGGCCAGCTTCGGGCGCCTCTGGCTGTGGCTCAGCGAAAAGCTCGCCCGCGATGCCCAGGCCGCGCAACTGGCACCCGCCCTGCTGCTGATGCTGCAGCGTCGGCGCCTCAATCGCTGGGCCATCGGCACCGTGATTCACGGCCTCTGGCTGCTGGCCATGCTCAGCGCCCTGGCCCTGTTGTTGATGCTGATGTCGACCCGGCGCTACGGCTTCGTCTGGGAAACCACCCTGCTGCACAGCGACACCTTTGTCGCGGTGACCCAGGCCCTGGGCGCCTTGCCCGCCCTGCTGGGCTTCGGCCTGCCCGACACGGAAATGATCCGCGCCAGCGGCGATACCGCGCTGAACCTGGAGAATGCCCGGCACGCCTGGGCCTCCTGGCTGGTGGGGGTGCTGGTGGTCTATGGCGTGTTGCCGCGCCTGCTGCTGGCGGTGTTTTGCCTGTGGCGCTGGCGGCACGGCAGCCGCGCCCTGAGCCTGGACCTCAACCTGCCCGGCTATGCGCAACTGCGCGAACGTCTGATGCCCAGCAGCGAACGCCTGGGGGTCAGCGACCTGGCGCCCGACACGTTGCACAGCGCCGAAGCCGGTGCCACCGCCCTGGAGAGCGAAGGCGCCTTGCTGGTGGCCATCGAACTGGACAACCAGCGCCCCTGGCCGCCGACCTTGCCGAACACCGTACGCGACGCCGGCATCCTCGACAGCCGCGAGTCGCGGCACAAGCTCCTCGAACAATTGACCCGCTTCCCACCGGCGCGCCTGGCGATCGCCTGCGACCCGCGACGCTCGCCGGACCGTGGCAGCCTCGGGCTGATCGCCGAACTGGCCCGCAGCGCCGGCGCGACCCGCGTCTGGCTGCTGCAGGCGCCGCCCGGCCAGGCGCTGGATGCCGACCGCCTCGGCGACTGGCACAGCGCCCTGCAACGGCTGGAACTGCCCTTCGCCGACAGCGCCCCGCTGAACTGGCTGGAGACGGGTCATGACTAAAGCGCTGAAACTGGCTGTGGTCGGCCACACCAATGTCGGCAAGACCTCACTGTTGCGCACCCTCACCCGGGATGTCGGCTTCGGCGAAGTCTCCCACCGCCCCAGCACCACCCGGCATGTGGAGGGCGCGCGGCTGTCGGTGGAGGGTGAAGCCCTGCTCGAACTCTACGACACCCCGGGCCTGGAAGACGCCATCGCCCTGCTCGACTACCTCGAACGCCTGGATCGACCCGGCGAACGTCTCGACGGTCCGGCCCGCGTCGCGCGCTTTCTCGACGGCAGCGAAGCCCGCCAGCGTTTCGAACAGGAAGCCAAGGTGCTGCGCCAGTTGCTGGCTTCGGACGCCGGGCTCTATGTGATCGATGCCCGCGAGCCGGTGCTGGCTAAATACCGCGACGAACTGAGCGTGCTCGCCAGTTGTGGCAAGCCGCTGTTGCCGGTGCTCAATTTTGTCAGCAGTGCCGAACAGCGCGAGCCGCAATGGCGTGAAGCCTTGGCCCGCCTGGGACTGCACGCGCTGGTGCGGTTCGACAGCGTGGCCCCGCCGGAGGACGGTGAGCGGCGCCTGTATGAAAGCCTGGCGCTGTTGCTGGAAGGGGCGCGCCCGCAACTGGAGCGCCTGGTCCTCGACCTGGAGGCACAGCGACGGGCTCGACGGCAAAGCGCCAACCGACTGATCGCCGAACTGCTGATCGACTGTGCGGCCTGTCGGCGCAGCGTGGTCAGCGACACCGACGCGCAGACCCGGGCCATCGGCGAATTGCGCCAGGCCGTACGTCAACGGGAGCAGCGTTGCGTCGATGCCTTGCTCAAGCTCTATGCGTTCCGCCCCGGCGATGCGGCGGCCAGCGACCTGCCGCTGTTGGACGGGCGCTGGGGCGACGATCTGTTCAACCCGGAAACCCTCAAGCAACTGGGGGTGAAGGTCGGTGGCGGGATTGCCGCGGGTGCGGCGGCGGGTGCCGGTATCGACCTGCTGGTGGGTGGCCTGACCCTCGGCGCGGCTGCCCTGGTCGGCGCCATCGCCGGCGGTGCCCTGCAAACCGCCCGCGGCTATGGCAGCCGCCTGCTGGGCAAACTCAAGGGGCAACGGGAACTGACCGTCGACGACAACGTGCTGCGCCTGTTGGCGCTGCGCCAACGGCAACTGCTGCAAGCCCTGGAGGCGCGTGGGCATGCAGCGATGGAGCGTATTCAGATGAGCCTGCCGGCGGACACCACCTGGCGTGAGGGCAAACTGCCCGAGGCCTTGCACAAGGCCCGGGCATATCCGCAGTGGTCGTCGCTCAACGCTCCAGCCCGGTTGAACCAGCCAGAACGCCAGGAACAGATCGACCTGTTGCTGCAGCGTCTGACTGAGACCTGAAACGGACCTGTCAGCTATACCACCTGAACTTCAGAAAGGTCCGACCCATATACTTGATCCATTCCTCTTCGGCCCGACTGAAAATGTCCTCGCCGTCGATGTCGAAGTAAACCACCGAATCCAAGGTCCCATTATTGTCGGTGTCATGGGCCGAGGCCTTATAGAGCAGGGTCTGGTTCCTGGGCGTCCCCGTCCCCTCATGAAGATGCAGCCTCACCACATTCGGTGACTTGTCGTTGTGATAGTTCTCGGCAAACACCTTGATATAGCGCTGCCAGCTTTTCCCCTGGTTGAACCAGCCGAACTTCAGGAACGCATTGGCAAACGCCCGGATCAGTTTTTCATCCTTGGCGTTGTCCTTGCCATCACGGTTGACGTCACCACCGAACTGCAAGTCCGTCACTCCATCGGCGGTCATGTCGACCGCCGCGGCCTTGAGCACCAGCTTGTCGGGCTTGCCAGGCACTTCCTCATAAAAGCGCAGCAATACCGTATCAGCCCGGCCATTGCCGCTGCGATCCTGGGCGGTCATTCTCAAATAACGCATAAAAGACTCCTTTCCATGTGAGCCCTCACCTTAATTCGCCGCGACGATCAGTCACCAGACCGGGATTCCTGACCTTGCGTACGAAACCTCACCCGGCTCTGAAAGCTGCGAACCCTTCAACCTCGGAGCCGATCAGCCACCGCCCAGGCTCTTGTACAGGGCGATACGGTTGCTCACCTGCAACAAGCGGGTCCTGATCAGCGCTTGTTGTGCCGTGCTCAGGCCGCGTTGGGCATCGAGCACTTCGAGGTAGCTGTTCAAGCCATCCTGATAGAGCAGTTGCGCCAACTCGACGCGGCGCGACTCGTTCAGCACCAGCCGCTGCTGCGTATCGAGTTGTCGATTGAGCGGTTCGTTCGAGCCCAATGCGTCGGCCACTTCACGAAAGGCTTGCTGGATCGAACGCTGGTACTCGACCACGGCAATCTCACGTTGCACCTTCGACAGCTCAAGCTGCGTAAAGCGCCTGCCCATATCGAACAGCGGCAAGGTCACGGCGGGAGTAAATGACCAACCCTTGGCCTCCCCGGAAAACAGTTCGCTCAACTGCGGGCTGCTGGCGCCGAAGAACCCGGTCAGGGAAATACTCGGCAGAAAGGCCGCTCGGGCGGCGCCGATATTGGCATTGAAGGCCTTGAGCCGGGCCTCGGCGGCCCGGATATCCGGGCGTCGCACCAGCAACTCGGAGGGCAGGCCCGGGGCGATCTCCGGCAGTTGCGGCCCGTCGCCCCAGGAGACGGAGGAAAACCGCGAAGGCTCCAGAGTCCTCCCCACCAACAGCTCCAGCCGGTTCAGGGCCAAGCGCTGCTGACGGTCCGCATCGGCCACTTCGGCCTCCAGCGTCAACGCCAGTGCATCGGCCTGGCGCAGCTCCAACTCGCTCGCCAACCCCAGCGCCTGACGACGTCCGATCAGGCGTTTCGATTCGCCGGCCCGCTCCAGCAACTGGCGGTTCTGCCGGTGCAGCTCGAGATAGGCACGATGCTCGTAGTAAGCCGTCGCGACCTCGCCGACCAAACCGATCTGCACACTCAGGGCGTCTTCCTCACGGGCCACCAGGCGTTGCCCGGCTTCAGCCTTCAGCGCCCGGACCCGGCCCCAGAGATCCAGCTCAAAGGCGGTGATCCCCAGCCTGAACTGCCCCTGCTCACGAATCACCGCCTTGCCGATGGGCGAGTCCGCGGCGGAAATCTTCTGCCGTTGCACCGAACCGTCGATCCCGCCGCCAGGCCATTGCTCGGCAGCGGAAATTCCATACAGCGCCCGCGCCTCGTCGATGCGCAGGACAGCCACCTGCAGATCATGGTTATGTATCCGCGCCAGTTCGATCAGTGCTTGCAGCTCGGGATCGAGAAAAACCTCGCGCCAGTCCGGTAACGGCGCGGCATCATCCTGCGAGCCCGGCTCACGCCAATGTTCGGCCACTGTCGGCGACGGCCGCTGGTAGTCGGGAATAAACGAACACCCCGTCAACAGCAAGGCAACCAGTCCCAGATAACGCCCCCTCATCCGACCCTCCGCCGTTGCAGCAGACCCGGCAATCCCGAGGTTTTCTCGTCCGAAGTCTTTTGCCGCTGATAGAAGGCTTCCAATCGTGACAGGTAGAACCAGTGCTCGGGCGCCTCGGCAATGAACGACTCCATCGCCACGGCCCATTGCGCCTGCATCTCCGGTACAGCGGCGCGGGTGATCCACCGGATCACATGCAGCTCACCGCAGCCGCCGAGCCGGGCACGATGCCCCGCCAGCAACACGTCGCACTTCATTTTCGCCGCCAGGAACATCGGCCCTTTGACGAATTGCGCGGCGCGGCCAAACAGGCGGCCATCCACCGGCTCGCCGGAACGCACCCCGCCGAAACTCACCGGCAGGTCGGCAAAGATGATCACCTGGTCGCCGCGCTTGAGCGCCCGGGCAATCGCCAGCGCGGTTTTCGGATCGTTGCTGTCGAGAATATCCACGCGGTGCCCGAAAGCCTCCAGGCTCTTCAGGGAGCGTCGGGTCAGGGCATCGTTGAAGTTCCAGATCGGAATGATGAAACGCTTCGGCGCCGGGCAGCGCTCGATCATGCAGGCCACTGCCATCCAGTATTCCCCCGTGTGCGCCAGTACGATGATCGTCGAGCGCACCCGCGTACGCGGCCAGTGTCGCTCCGGGTCGTGCCAGGCAATCGCACGAATCCAGGCGCGTAACCGCTCGGGATGACTGCGCGGGTAAAGCACCTGGTAGATCGCGCACTGCAACTGGATTGCACTGTAGCGGCAGGCCAGCAGGCGACAGCTCCGGGGGGCCAGTCCAAACAGCTCGAGATTCTGCCGACAGGCGTTGTAGTCCGGACCGCGCCATGCGGACGGTAGTCGCAGCAGGAGGGCCGGCAACAGCGGCAAACCGCGATGGGCGATTTTCAACCGAAAGATCAGCGCCAGCCCTTTCACCAGACGACCGCGCAACCCAGCCTTGAAGCGCATCCACAGCAACCAGCGGCGGATCGGCCAACCCGGTCGAAACGGCGTCATCGTGCCGCGCCAGCCAGGGGCCGCAAACGCCCCTGGTGCATCAGCAGCACGGTGTCGCAGGCCTGGGCCACGGCCTTGTCGTGGGTCACGATCACACACAGCATGGGCAACTGGCGCACGGTCTCGATGATCACGTCGCGGGCACTGGGGTCCAGATGGGAAGTCGGTTCATCGAGCAACAACAACTCCGGGCGCCGATACAGCGCCCGGGCGATCAGCAAGCGCTGCTTCTGCCCCGAAGACAATTGCACGCCCATGGACCCAAGCAAGGTGTTGAAGCCGTTGCTCAGCTTCAGGATGCTTTCCAGCAGCCCGGCCTGCTCGACACAGCTCTGCAAACGGATGCCGTCCAGCGGGTCGCTGTCCATCAGGATGTTCTCGATCACCGTACCGGCAATGATCTCGTCGTGGGCCGTGACATAGGCCACGCTCTGGCGGTAGCGGCGCAAACCGAAATGCCGCATCGCCAGGCCGTTGATCCTGAAGCGCCCCGTGTCCAGGGCATAGAAGCCGGCGAGCACTTTCAGGAAAGTGCTCTTGCCGCAGCCCGAAGGGCCGAATATCGCGATGCGTCGGCACGGGCCTTCCAGGCTGAAACTCAGATCCTCGAAGGTCGGCCGGTCGAACGAGCTGTAGCGAAAACGCGCGCCTTCGATCTGGATCGAACGCAAGGGTTGCTGCTCGCCGAGGGGATCGGCGCTGTACACGCTCGACTCCACCGGCTCGACCGGCTCATCGACGATTTCCTCGACCCGCTTGAGCTCGACCTTCACCAGCCGCAGGTTCATATAGCTGTCGACCACCTTCAGCGCGCAGCCCATGAACATGTCCTTGTAAAGGACGAAGGCGAACAGGTCGCCGACGCTGTTCTCGCCATGGAGCACGGCCAGCGCGCCGAGGGCGCTGACCAGCAGCGAATGGCCGTGGGACAGCCCTTCGTGCACCACCTGGTTCATTGCCTGCAAACGCTGGACGCCGGCGCGGGCCATTTCGGTGTCGGTGTGCTGGTTGCTCCAGTTCGCCAGCTTGGCCGCTTCGTAGTTGTAGAGCTTCATCGACTCGACATGGCCCAGGGTGCCGAGCAAGGTCACGTTGCGCGCCGTCTCAGCTTCGATCGAGGCCTTGTGATGCTTTTCCATCACCGGCAAGGTCAGGCCGCGAAACAGAAAGAACAACAGGCACAGCAGCAGCGACAAGGCCGCCAGCTTGGCATTGATCAAGGCCATGAGGGCGAGGAACGCCACACCGAAAGCCAGGTCGATGGCGATGTCCATCCAGCCGGCGGTGAACTGCACGAAGGCTTTGTCGGTGGCCTGGGTCCGCCGCAGGATATCGCCGGGGGCCCGGCGTTCGAAGTAACTCACCGGCAGCCGCAGCAGCCAGGCGATGACGCCAGTGGACAGATCCTGGCTCAGGGCGATGCGCAGGCGCATATCGAGGACCGCCCGTAGCCAGGCGGCGAGACTCTTGAACAGGAAGATCCCGCCAAAGACATAGAGGATCAGAAAGAGGAAATCCTCGTCGTTCTTCGCCACGACTTCATCGATGGTCAGGGAAAACAGCTTGGGCGCTGCGATGGCGCCGAAGTAGCCGACCACCGACAGCAGGCCCATGGGCACCAGGTAACGCAACAGCCAGGTGTTCTTGCGCAGGACGCCGAGCGGGCCGAAGGTGCCGGGAACGCGCCGATGGACCTGGGTGGTGAAACCCAGCCCCGGGAGCATTTCCAGCGCCGCGCCGCTGAACATCGACAGCGCTTCTTCCCAGGTATGGAAGCGCCGTCCCACCGCCGGGTCGACGATATGCAGCCCCCGACGGTTGGTGGATTGCAGCACGACGAAGTGCATGTTGTTCCAGAACAGGATCGACGGCGTGCGCAGTTGCCGCAAGTCGTGCAGTTGCAAGCGCAGCGGGCGGCAGCTGAAGCCCAGTTCCTCGCTGACCTTGATCACCTGGAACAACGACATACCGTCCCGCGCTACCCGGTAGCGCTGGCGCATCTCGCGCAAGCTCAGGGCCTTGCCGTGATAGCCGGCGACCATGGCAATCGAGGCCATGCCGCATTCGGACATCTCGTCCTGGAGAATCACCGGGACCGTGCGCTGGAACAGCTGCCGCGAACGGGCCAAGGCCTCGCGCAGCGATTGCTTGAGCCGGCTCATGCCGACTTGTCCACAGGCCGCGCCGGGGTGCCCAGCGTCGGCAGATAGTCCGGATTACCCGCCAGCCCACGGAGCACCGGCAGGAACAGCCATTCCATCAGGTTCAGGCGTTCCAGGCGCAACGAACCGCTGAGGGTCATGCCATCCTTGAGCCAGTCCTGGCGGATCTTGGTCCGCGAGTCGGAAAAATCGAGCTTCACCTCGGCCCGATAGGTCGGCCCCGGCTCCTCGCCATCGGTCCTGGCACCGGGTGGGGCTTCGAGGTAGGTGCTGGCGGTGCTGCGGACGATCTGCCCCTTGATCACGCCGTAGCGTTCATAGGGAAACGCATCGACCCGCACGATGACTTCGGTACCGGCGCTGGCGAAACCGATGGCCGCCGGACTGACGTCGAGGACCACCACCGGTGCTTCGTGCAGGGCCCGGCTGATGCGCAACAACATCATCGGCTGGCCGCCCTGGGCCCGGGCCCCGGGAAACACCGAAACGGCGTCGACCACCCCCTCGACGGGTGACAGCAGGACATATTCCTGGCTCTTGTTGAGGTTTTCGAGGCGCTCGCGCAGGTCATGCCGTTGCCGGGCGAGGCCGCTGAGGCGGCTGGTGAGGGTGTGATCGGCTTCGCTGCCGCGCTGCTCCAGTTCGAGAATCCGTTGCTGGGCGCTGGCCTGGGCGAGGTCGTTGTTCGCCAGGTCCTGGAGCACCGCCTCGTGCTTGACGATCGCTTCGTTCAGCGCCGCCACGGACACCGCGCCTTCGGCGGCCAGGCGCTCGTGACGCTGGCGGTTTTCCAGGGCAATCGCGGCTCGGCGCTGGATCGAGCGCTTGATGGTCGCGGTGAGTTGCAGGTCCTTGTGCAACTGCTCGATCTGCAATTGCAGGAGTTTCTTCTGGGTTTCGTGGGCCGAGCGGGCCTGGGTTTCATCGCCAGTGGCATCGTCGAGCAGGCTGCCCAGGCGCTCGGCGCTTTGGGCGGAAAGGGGTTTGTCGCTGCCTTCGTTGAAGCTTTCCGGTTCCAGGGTGCGGATACGCACCAAGGGCTGGTCCTTGCTCACCGACTCGCCGGCCTCGACCAGTACTTCGCGAATATGGGCGGGGCGTTCACTGGTGATGCGGACCACATCGCGGGTAAGGATCCGGCCCTGAACATCTTCTTTTTTCGCGTAGTTGCCGATGAACAGCAAGACCAGGCCACCGGCGAAAAACAGGCAGACGAACCAGGCGAAGACCACGGGTGCCAACGCCGCTCGCGGCGCGACCTTGCCCAACTCAAGCATAGGTGAACTCGTGCATGACAACCGACGCGACAGGGCGCGCGCCGATGAAGGAATACAGTCTTGAGGACCCTGTAGGAGCCGGCTTGCCGGCGATGGCGGCCGGACAGTCGATGCAGGACGTGCGGGCCTCATCGCCGGCAAGCCGGCTCCTACAATGGGCGATGGCTATCGCCCTGGCAGCGGGATCAGCTGGCTTTCTTCAGGCCTTCGGAGATCCAGTCGACGGCTTTGTCGAGGAGCGGACCGAAGTCGGTGAAAAACCCGGAACCACGAACGTCCTGGGTCTCTTCGAGGGTCATTTCCTGAAGGGTGTTTTCTTGTTGGGTTGCTTCCAGCATACGTGTAAACCTCGGCATTATTATTGGATGAAGACAGCATCGAATCGTCCGGCGAGATCACCGTCGAATCGAACTTTCAGACAGCTCCTGAACGACGCGCCGTGCTTGAACTGCGAGTGCCATCTTCGGCCAAGGTCGTATTTATTTATATCCGAATAGTCTCTGGAGTCCTGTGTTAAAGCCGTACGGATGCGTGGTCACTCATCCCTTGTTCACGTAGGAACTGCGCCGCCTTGTCGCGCAACAGCCGCAGGTCGAGCACAGGGACTTCCTCGCACTTGGCCTGTTCGTCCCAATGACGCATCCGCAGACTCACCGCGCATAGCGGGTCCTGCTCGAACGCCCGGGCCTCCTCTTCGCTCATGACACCGCCCTGGTACGCCAGGGTACGGCGACTCGCTTCGCTCAATCGTTCGTAGTACCCGGGTTCACGCAATGTCAGAAAACGCTTGGCCTGGACGTGATACTCCACCAGCCGCGCCAGCCGCTCGCCGAAGCCGGCCCGACGCAGGTAGTCGGCACCGAGGCGCTCATGACTGACCACGCCATAACCGCCCATGTCCCCCACCGGTTGCTCTCCAGGCGGGCAGATATGCCCGATGTCGTGGAAGAACGCCGCCAGCACCACCTCATCGTCGAAGCCCTCGGCCAGCGCCAGCTGCGCGGCCTGGGACATATGCTCGAGCTGTGACACCGGCTCCCCAATGTAGTCGGCGTCACCGAACTGCAGGTACAGGCCGAAGACTTCGTCCAGTACCTGCTCGACGGACTTCATGCCGACTCCCCCAGCAAACGGGCGATATGACCTTCGCCCAGGGCCGGGCCAACGCTCATGCCCACCCCCGTGTGCATCAGCGCGGCGCTCACGCCCGGCGCGGCCTGGAGCAGCGAAAACGGCCCCGGCCCCTTGGCGCCGTAGACGCCCTGCCAACGCTCCACCACCTGCACCTTGCAGCCCAGGGTGTGCTCGGCCAGTTCCAGCATCCAGGTATCCACCTGTTCGGCATTGAACGGCGACGCATCGCTGCCGTAGTGGTGGGAGTCGCCGATGATCAGTTCGCCATAAGGGGTTGGGCTGATCAGCAGGTGGATGCCGTGTTCGTGCAGGTGCGGGCTTTCCCGCAGGATCTGCGCCTGGATCGCCGCCGCTTCCGGCAGGTCGGAAAAAGCGCCGTAGTGCACGCAGCTCAGGCCCGTGAGCAGCGCGTGTTGCAGGTTGAACTCGACCTGGGGCCGGGCGCGGAGCATTTGCAGGCGGCAGATGGACGGTTGCAGCTGGCTGATGGGTTCGGCCAGCAGGGTCTGATAGTCGTGGCCGGAACAGACGATGATCTGTTCAGCGTGGAAGGTGCCGGCGGTGCTGTGCAGTTGGCCGGGTTCCACCTCGCGCACCAGGGTCGAGAAGTGGAACGTCACGCCCAGTTCGCGATGCAGGTATTCGATCAGCGTCGGGATTGCCTCGCGGGAGTAGAGCTGCTGGTCGTCGAGACCGTGCAAGGCGGCGCGGTGATGGCTGAATTGACCGCTGTAGAGATCGTTCAACGCGGCGCCGCGCAGCAGCTCGACGCGGTAGCCCTGTTCCCGGGCGCGTCCGGCACAGAATGCGTCCAGCAGCTGTTCTTCGGCTTCGGTACGGGCGAACAGGTACGAGCCGTTGCGCTTGAGCGCGAAGCCCGCCTGCTGCGCCCAGTTGGCCCAGATTTCACGGCTGGCGCGGGCCAGCTCGGACATGATTCCCGGCGGTTGGCCGGTGACCAGGGCCTGGCCGAAGTTGCGCACCGAAGCGCCCAGGGGCGTGGCGCTGCGCTCGAAGACGCTGACTTTGAGGCCGCGGCGGGCGGCAGCATAGGCATGGGACAGGCCAAGGATGCCGGCGCCGACAATGAGGATGTCGCTGTGATTGGTCATGGAGGGGGGTCCTTAGGGGAATGGCCGCTGCGCGGATCGCGAGCAAGCTCGGCTCCTACAGTTCTGCGGCGGGCAAATCATTTGCGTACGATGCCAATTCTGTAGGAGCCGGCTTGCTGGCGATGGCGGCCGAACGGTCGATGCAGCACTGGCCGGCCTCATCGCCGGCAAGCCGGCTCCTACAAGGGATCGCGTTCAGCCTTGAGTGACTGTGCTCAAACAACGACCCTACTGAGCGACCTTCTCCGACTTGCCGTCATAACGCTTGCGCCATTCGGTAAGAATCTCGTCGCGGCTCTTCGAAGCCCAGGCGAAGTCGTTCTTGATCAGGCGCTGCTCGTAGTCCGCCGGCAATTCGGTCTGCGGCTTGGCAATACCCGGCTGTGCCAATACAGCGAAGTTTTCCTTGTACAGCTCCATGGCCGCGGGACTTGCCGAGAAATCCGCCAACTTCTTCGCCGCCGCCTCATGGGGCGTACCCTTGATCACCGCCGTGGCCTCGATTTCCCAGCCCAGGCCTTCCTTCGGCAGGATGATGTCCAGCGGCGCGCCCTGGCGCTTCAGTTGCACCGCCGGGTATTCGAACGAAATACCGATCGGGAACTCGCCCGAAGCCGCCAGCTTGCACGGCTTGGAACCGGAGTGAACGTACTGGCCGATGTTCTGGTGCAGCTCATCCATATACGTCCAGCCCTGCTGCTGGCCGAAGGTCTGCAACCAGGCGCTGACATCCAGGAAGCCGGTGCCGGACGAAGCCGGGTTCGGCATCACGATCTTGCCCTTGTACTCAGGCTTGGTCAGGTCCTGCCAGCTCACCGGCTTGCTCAGGTGCTGCTTCTCGGCTTCGACGGTGTTGAAGCAGATGGTCGCCGCCCAGACGTCCATGCCGACCCAGGCCGGCGGGTTCGCCGCATCGCGATAGTTGCCGCCGATCTTGCCCAGGTCCTTGGGGGCGTAGCTTTGCAGCATGCCCTGCTGGTCGAGGATCGCCAGGCTGGAAGCCGCCAGGCCCCAGACCGCATCGGCCTGCGGACGCGCCTTCTCGGCCAGCAGCTTGGCGGTGATGATGCCGGTGGAGTCCCGTACCCATTTGATTTCCACGTCCGGGTAGGTCGCCTCGAAGGCTTTCTTGTAGGCGGTCAACTGCTCGGACTCGAGGGCCGTGTACACGGTCAGTTCGGTTTTCGCGGCATAGGCATTCAGGCTGAAAGCAGTGAGGACAGCAGCGGCAAGAGCCAGGGGCTTGAACATGGTGCGGTTCCTTGTTGAGTGCGGTTGGGGTTGGGCAAAGCGTTGTCGTCGGATCAATGGCCGGGCACGGTCTGCCGCCAGGCCTGGGAGCGGCGCAGTACCCCGCGCGAAGCCCAGGCCAGCAGCAGCGATACGGCGATCGAGGTAAACAGGATCAGGGTCGACATGGCCGCAGCACCGCCGACGTTGCCGGCGTCGTCCATGTTCAGCACCGCCACCGCCGCCAGGATCGTGTCGGGGCTGTAGAGAAAGATCGCCGCCGACACCGTGGTCATCGCCGAAACGAACAGGTAGCGCACGATGTCCAGCAACGCCGGCAGGCAGATCGGCAGCGTGACCCGCAGGTAATGCCGATAGAGCGGCGCCTTGAGCGACAGGGCGGCGGCCTCGAACTCGTTGTCGAGCTGGCGCAGCGCCGTGGTGGCGGTCATCTGCGCGGTGGTCAGGTAATGGGCGATGGTGCAGACCACCAGCAGGGTCGTGGTCCCGTAGAACACATGCAGCGGGTTGCCGTTGAGGTTGAAGAAGAACACGTAGCCCAGGCCCAGGACCAGGCCCGGGACCGCCATCGGTACAAAGCCGAGGATCCGCAGGGCCAGGTTCAGGCCACGCTGGCCACGGGTTTTCTCCATCAGGTAGGCACCGGTGAAAATCAGCCCGCTGCCGATCAGCGCCGTGCACAGCGCCAGGGTCAGGCTGTTGCGGTAGGCCAGCCAGCCGCTGCCGGTGGTCGCGTTGAAGGCGTAGTGACTGAACGACAGCGACAGGTTGTAAGGCCAGAACTTCACCAGCGACGAATACACCGCCATGCCGAACACCAGCAGCAGGCCCGCGCAGACCAGCAGCACAAACGCCAGGTAGCAGGCGTCACGTCGCCAGGACCGCACCGGCTTGAACACCTGGGCGCGCCCGCTCATGGCCTCGCCGTGACGGCGGCGCAGCCAGGCATCGACGGCAAAGCTGAACAGCGCCGGCAGCAGCAGGATCATGCCGATCAGGGCACCGCGGCCAAACTGCTGCTGGCCGACCACCGCCTTGTAGGCTTCGAGCGCCAGCACCTGATAGTCGCCGCCCACCACCACCGGCACGCCGAAGTCGGTGATGGTCAGGGTGAACACCAGGCAGAAGGCGGCGAACAGCGCCTGGCGGCTGGCCGGCCAGGTGATGCTGCGGAACGCCTTCCAGGGCCCGGCGCCCATGCTCGACGCGGCGTCGAACAAGCGCGCATCAGCCAGGGACAAGGCCGAGATCAGGATCATCAGGGCATGGGGAAAGGTGTAGATGACCTCGCCGAGGACCATGCCCCAGAAACCGTAGATATTCTCCGACAACAGGCCACGCAGCAGGCCCTGGTTGCCGAACAGGTAGACCAGCGCGATACCCGGCAGCATCGACGGTGCCATCAGCGGCAACAGGGACAGCGCCCGCCACAGCGGCTTGGCGGGGATCAGCGTGCGTTGCAGGGCGTAGGCAAACAGATAGGCCAGCGGTACGACGATGGCCGCAACGCTGAGGGAAACTTTCAGGCTATTGCCCAGCAGCCAGTGAAAGTTGTCGCTGCTCACCAGTTCCTGGGCAGCCAGCCAGCCACCGCCCTGCCCGGCTTCACTGCTGAAACCCCGCCAGAAGATCGCCAGCAGCGGTAGCAATACCGCCACGCCCAGCAGGCAAAGCCAGAGCAACTTGCCACCGACGACGAACAGACGGTCGCCGAGGCCGACCCGCACGGGCTTCAGGGTCGACTGCCGGGACAAGGGCAGGCTGATTTCAACGGCCATCTCAGGCAAACACCTGGAGGCTGCGAGGCGGCAGCGCCACCCAGATATCCGGCGCGCCCAGGCGCGGCATGTCCTGCGGGCCGACTTCGGCCAACAGGGGGTGCCCGGGCAAATGATTGAGTTCGAAACGCATGCGGCAGCGATTGCCGAGGAAGGTGATTTCGCGCACCCGCGCCGGGAACAGGTTTTCCTCGTGGATCGGCGGGTTGACGCTGATCGCTTCGGGACGGCAGAACAACCGGCCGGAGGCGGCGCGGGCCGTGCCATCGGCCAGGCGTACATCCATGCCGCCGACCCGCGCATGGCTGTCGCTGCTGCGCTGGAACGGCAGCCAGTTGCCCTGGCCGACGAACTCGGCGACGAACGGCGTGGCCGGCCTGTCGTAGATTTCCTGGGGCGTGGCGTACTGCTCGACCTTGCCGTTGTTCATCACGGCAATGCGGTCGGCCATCAGCATGGCCTCGTCCTGGTTGTGGGTGACCATCAGGGTGGTCACGCCGAGGTTGCGCTGCAACTGGCGCAGCTCGGTGCACAGATGCTCGCGGACCCGGGCGTCGAGGGCCGACATGGGTTCGTCGAGCAGCAACAGTGAAGGCGCCGGTGCCAGGGCGCGGGCCAGGGCAACACGTTGCTGCTGGCCGCCGGAGAGTTGGCCGGGGTATTTCCTTTCGCTGCCGAGCAGGCCCACCAGTTCCAGCATCTGAGCGACGCGCTTGCGGGTTTCGTCACGGCCACTGCCGGCGAGACCGTAGGCGATATTCGCCTCCACCGTCAGATTGGGGAACAACGCGTAGGACTGGAACAGGATGCCGTAGTCACGGGCCTGCGGTGGCAGCTCGGAGACATTGCGCTCGCCGAGGAACAGTTCGCCGTCGTCCTGACGTTCCAGGCCGGCGATGCAGCGCAGCAAGGTGGTCTTGCCGCAACCGGACGGGCCGAGCAGGCAGACCAGCTCACCGGCGGCCACGTCCAGGGAGACGTTGTCCAGCGCGGTGAAGGCGCCGAAGCGCTTGCGCACACCGCGCACCTTCATCGGCGCGCCGGGGTTGGCCAGGGCATTGGCGATCGAGTTGTTCATGGACGGACCTCATCAAGCGGATGAGGGTCATGCTAGGGAGCGAATGCGTAGGCTATGTGGCAATAAGGCAAAAGCTGCCGATAGTGGTATTGGTGGATTTGGGTCAGGCCGGCGCCATCTCCTGGGCCAACCCGAGAAATGCCGCCGGCAGGCGCGCCGACTTGCGCTCCTTGAGGCAATACAGGTACTCGGGAATCTGCGGAGCATTTTCGATGGTCAACACCCGCAGTTGCGGGTCGTGGGGCACTTCCTGCCGGGCAATGATGCTGATGCCGATATTGCGCAGCACCGCCTCACGAATCGACTCCCGGCTGCCGATTTCCAGCAGCGGGCCATAACTGACCTGCGCATTGCACAATAACGCTTCCGTCAGCTGCCGGGTGGTCGAACCCGCCTCGCGCATCAGCAGGCAATGCCCGGCCAGCGCCGACAGCGGCACATGCTCATGAATCGCCAGTGGATGATTGCGATGCACCGCCAACACCAGCGGATCGCTGCCCAGCACCCGGCGGATCAAGCGCGGGTCCTCCAGCAGTTGCGACGAGGCCGCGACATCGACCCGATACTCCTCCAGCGCCTCCAGCACCTGCTGGGAGTTGCCGATTTCCACCGACACCTCCACCTGCGGCAAGCGCTCGCGAAAGGCCTTCACCAGATCCAGGATGTAATACGGCGCCGTCGCGGCAATGCGCAAGGTGCCCTGCACCTGCCCGCTGTTGCGCAGGAAAAACTCGATATCAGATTCCTGCTGCAACAGCGCCTTGACCATCGGCAGCAAGCGCGCGCCCTCCTCGCTGAGGCTCAGCCGCCGACCGCCGCGATAGAAGAGCTCGACCGAGTACTGGCTTTCCAGATGGCGGATCTGGGTGGTCACCGTGGGCTGGCTGAGCCCGAGCCTTTTCGCCGCCTGGGTGATGCTGCCCAGGCGGGCGACCATGTAAAACGCCTTCAGCTCGGCACTCAGCACATCACCCTCTCATTCGTTTACTTGCGCAACAGGCGCAACCCATTGAACACCACCAGCAGGCTGACGCCCATGTCGGCGAACACCGCCATCCACATGGTCGCGAAACCGAGGAAGGTCACCGCCAGGAAGATCGCCTTGATCACCAGCGCCAGGGCGATATTCTGCCTGAGGATACTCGCGGTCTGGCGCGAAAGGCGAATGAACGCGGGAATCTTGCGCAGATCGTCGTCCATCAGGGCGACATCGGCGGTCTCGATGGCGGTGTCGGTACCGGCGGCGGCCATGGCGAAGCCGATCTCGGCACGGGCCAGGGCGGGGGCGTCGTTGATGCCGTCGCCGACCATGCCGACCTGATGGCCTTGGGCATACAGCGTTTCGATGGCCTGCAGTTTGTCGGTGGGCAGCAGGTCGCCACGTGCTTCGTCGATCCCGACCTGGGCCGCAATGGCGGAGGCGGTGTGGACATTGTCACCGGTGAGCATCTGGGTCCGGATACCCAACGCGTGCAACTCGCGGATCGCCTCGCGGCTGGAGGCCTTGACCGTATCGGCCACGGCGAACAACGCCAGCGGGCCGGACGCATCGAGCAACAGCACCACGGTCTTGCCTTGTTTTTCCAGGGCGAAGAGTTTTTCTTCCAGGGCCGGCGAGCAGAGTCCGAGGTCTTCCACCAGGCGATGATTGCCCAGGTAATAACCCTTGCCGTCGATCTCGCCGCGCACGCCGCGTCCGCTCAAGGCTTCGAATGCCTCGACGTCCTGCAGAGCCCACTGTTTGTCCTGCGCATCCTTGGCGATCGCCAGGGATACCGGGTGATCGGAACGGGACGCGAGGCTGGCGGCGATCAGCGGCGCGGTTTCCAGGGCCAGCGGCTCGAGGGACAGGTAGTCGGTCAGCACCGGCTTGCCATGGGTGATGGTGCCGGTCTTGTCCAGGGCCAGGTAATCGAGCTTGTGCCCGCTTTCCAGATAGACCCCGCCCTTGATCAGGATGCCCTTGCGCGCGGCGGCGGCCAGGCCGCTGACGATGGTCACCGGGGTCGAGATCACCAGCGCGCACGGACAGGCGACCACCAGCAGGACCAGCGCCCGGTAGATCCAGTCGAACCACAGGCCGTTCATCAACAGCGGCGGCAACACCGCCACCACCAGGGCCAAGGCGAATACCGCCGGGGTGTAGATTTTCGAGAAGGTGTCGACGAAACGCTGGGTCGGTGCCCGCGCACCCTGGGCCTGCTCGACGGCATGGATGATCCGCGCCAGGGTCGAGTGTCCCGCGGTCGCTGTCACCCGATAGTCCAGTGAGCCCGCCTGGTTGACGGTACCGGCGAAGAGCTTGTCGCCAGGGTTTTTCTCGATAGGCAGGCTTTCGCCGGTGATCGGCGCCTGATCGACGCTTGAACTGCCATAGACCACTTCGCCATCAAGCGCAATGCGCTCACCGGGTCGTACCCGTACCAGCGCGTCCAGTTCGATGCTTTTGACCTCGCGTTCGACCCAGTCACCGTCATCCTGGCGCACCGTGGCCTTCTCCGGCGTCATCTGCATCAGGCCGCTGATGGCGTTGCGCGCCCGGTCCAGCGACCTGGCTTCGATCAGCTCGGCGATGGTGAAGAGGAACATCACCATCGCCGCTTCCGGCCACTGGCCGATCAGCACGGCACCGGTCACGGCGATGCTCATCAGCGCGTTGATGTTCAGGTTGCGGTTCTTCAGGGCGATCCAGCCCTTTTTATAGGTGGTCAGGCCGCCGCTGAGGATGGAGATCAGCGCGACGATTGCCACCACCCAGGTCGGCGCCACGCCGGTGAAGTGAATCACTTCGGCGGCCAACGCCCCGACGCCGGACAGCGCCAGGGGCCACCAGGGCTTCTTCACTGGCGGCTGGCTCGGGGTGTCGGCGTTCGCCCCCTCTTCCAGCGGCTCGGCCTGCATGCCCAGGGACTTGATGGCGTCGACGATCGGCGCGGTCGACGACAGGTCGTGGGTCACGCCGAGGATCCGGTTGATCAGGTTGAACTCAAGCTGCTGCACACCCGAGAGCTTGCCGAGCTTGTTCTGGATCAGCGTCTGCTCGGTGGGGCAGTCCATGGCTTCGATGCGGAAGCGGCTCAACCGTGCGTCGGCGCTGGTGGTGGCGCTGAGCTTGACCAACGCGGAGGCCTCGGCGCTCGAACAGCAGCTGCTGTGCGCATGACCGGCCTTCCCATGGGAGTGGGAAGCCTTCACCGGCTGGAGGACACGAAAAGGCTGGAGAGCGTGTTTATCGGCATGGCTGTGGTCATGGCCGTGATCGTGATCGTGATCGTGATCGTGATCGTGATCGTGATCGTGATCAGCGTGCGCATGATCGCTGCCGGGCTTGTGCGAAGTATGGATGGAGTCGCTCATGGGTGCGTCCCTGAAGGTGCTTGTTGCCAAGTGAACACCCTGTAGCCACTATAGGGTCAAGCACCCTTTTGGGAGATCGAACGATGAAGATTGGCGAACTGGCGAAACTCACCGACTGCCAGGTGGAAACCATCCGCTATTACGAAAAGGAAAACCTGCTGCCGGAACCGGCGCGCAGCGAGGGCAACTATCGCCTGTACACCCAGGCGCACGTGGAACGCCTGACCTTTATCCGCAACTGTCGCAGCCTGGACATGACGCTGGAGGAGATTCGCAGTTTGCTGGACCTGCGCGACAGCCCGCAGGATCAGTGCGAAAGCGTGAATGCGCTGATCGACGAGCACATCCACCACGTCAAGGCGCGGATCGACGGGTTGCTGGCGTTGCAGGTGCAGTTGCTGGACTTGCGCCAGCGCTGTGGCGGCGGGCCGGACCTGGATCAGTGCGGGATCTTGCAGCGGCTGGAAGTCAGCGGCAGCGTGGTGCCGACGGAAGAGCATTCACATGTTGGGAGAAGTCACGGGCATTGACGGCCTCTTCGCGGCGATGCGGCGACCCGACAAGCTCCGCTCCCACAGATTCCGAGTCGTACGCACCTTCTGTGTACGACACAAACCTACTGTGGGAGCGGAGCTTGCCCGCGAAGAACGATAACGCGGTCCGGAGTCGGACTCAGACCGCCATCGGCGCCGTCATCGGCGCATGGTGCTGGTAGCCTTCCAGCGAGAAATCGCCCGGCTCGACCAACTCCAGCCACTCCGGCTGGTACACCCCGGTCTTGGCAAACTCCGGCACCCGCTCGGAAATCACCAGTTTCGGCATCGGGAACGGCTCGCGCGTCAGTTGTTCATTGAGCATGTCCAGGTGGTTTTCATACACATGGGCATCGCCGATGAAATAGGTGAACCAGCGCGGCGTGTAACCGGTCAGCCGCCCGATCAGGCTCAGCAGCGCCGCCCCTTCGGTCAGGTTGAACGGCGTGCCCAGGCCCAGGTCGTTCGAACGGATGTAGAGGGTCAGGGAAATCTCCTTCGTCTCCACATTCGGGTGAAACTGGTAGAGCAAATGACAGGGCGGCAGGGCCATTTCATCCAGCTGCGCGCAGTTCCAGCCGTGGAACAGGATCCGCCGGCTGCCCGGGTCCTTGGTGATGGTGTCGACGCACTGGCGCACCTGGTCGATGGCCTTGTACAGCACCACATAGGCTTGGCCGTTTTCCTCGCCCTCGGCAATCTGCCGGTAGCCCTGGCCCAGGGTCTGCTCGATGGCGGCCACGTTGCTCTTGGCAATCTGCTTGTACGCCGGCCATTTGCGCCATTGCACCCCGTAGATCTCGCCCAGGTCGTCATCGCCCTGGCGGAACGGATTGGCCAGCCATTGCGCGTTTTCGTTGGCGTTCTGGTCCCAGACCTTGCAGCCCAGCGCCCGGAACTCGGCGGCGTTGTTCACCCCACGGAGAAAACCGCACATCTCGCCGATGGCGGACTTGAAGGCCATCTTGCGGGTGGTGATCGCCGGAAAGCCTTCCTTGAGGTCATAGCGCAGCATCGCCCCGGGAAAGCTGATGGTGTTCACGCCGGTACGGTTGGCCTGCTTGGTGCCGTTCTTGATGACGTGGGCGACCAGTTCGAGATATTGCTTCATGAGTTACCTGCATCCTTGAATACGGGGCCCGCGGGCCCCGATTCGAATTTAAAGCGCGGCGTCTTTCGCCGTCGGCGTGCGGTGATAGGCGAACCACAGCAAGCCCAGGCCGCCGATGATCATCGGCAGACTGAGAATCTGCCCCATGGTCACCCAGCCGAACGCCAGATAGCCGAGCTGCGCATCCGGCACCCGGACGAACTCGACGACAAAACGGAAGATCCCGTAGAACAACGCGAACATGCCCGAGATCGCCATGGTCGGCCGCGGCTTGCGCGAGAACAACCAGAGAATGACGAACAGCGCCACGCCTTCCAGGGCGAACTGGTACAGCTGCGACGGGTGACGCGGCAACTGGGCCGGATCGCTGAACGGCGGGAAGACCATCGCCCACGGCAAATCGGTCGGTTTGCCCCACAACTCGGCGTTGATGAAGTTGCCGATCCGCCCGGCACCCAGGCCGATCGGTACCATCGGCGCGACAAAGTCCATCAGTTCGAAGAACGACTTGCCGTTGCGCCGGCCGAACCACCAGGCCGCCAGCATCACCCCGATGAAACCGCCATGGAACGCCATGCCGCCCTTCCAGACCTCGAAGATCAGCGTCGGGTTGGCCAGGTAGGCGCTCAGGTCGTAGAACAGCACATAACCCAGGCGCCCGCCGACGATCACGCCCATGGCCAACCAGAAGATCAGGTCGGAGAGCTTTTCCTTGGTCCAGGTCGGGTCGAAACGGTTCAGGCGCCGGGAGGCCAGCAGCCACGCACCGCCAATGCCGACCAGGTACATCAGGCCGTACCAGTGGATTTTCAGCGGACCGATGGCCACGGCCACCGGGTCGATCTGCGGGTAAGGCAGCATTGCAACTCCTCGATAGAGTAAAAATTCAGGACCCGGCGGGTCAGGGATCGCGAGGCCGGCGGGTCATGTTGCAACTCCGCCATTAAGCCAATATTGCGTCAGCGTGACTGAACCGTGCCTGTGGCTCAGAGCAGGAACTTCATGCCGACAATAAACAACAGGCCGGCAAACAGCCGCTTGAGCAGCAACGGCGACAACTTGTGCGCCAATTGCACGCCGAAACGGGCAAAAAACATACTGGTCAGGGCAATCCCGAGCAAGGCCGGCAAATAGATGAAACCCAGGCTGTAGGCCGGCAACAACGGATCGTGCCAACCCAGGATCATGAAACTCAAGGTGCTGGCCAGGGCAATCGGCAAGCCACAGGCCGAGGACGTCCCCACCGCCTGCTGCATCGACACGCTGCGCCAGGTCAGGAACGGCACGGTCAAGGAACCGCCGCCGATCCCGAAAATCGCCGAAGCCCAGCCGATCACCGCCCCCGCCAGACCCAGGCCGAACTTGCCGGGCACGGTGTGGCTGGCCTTGGGCTTGAGGTTCAGCGCCATCTGCGCCGCCACCACCAGGGCGAACACGCCGATGATCTTCTGCAGATTCGGGCCGGCGATGGCCTTGGCGGTCAGCGCGCCGAGGCCCGAGCCCGCGAGGATGCCCAGGGCCATCCAGACAAAGATCGACCACTGCACCGCACCGCGCTTGTGGTGCCCGCGAATGGTGTTGAACGAGGTGAAAATGATCGTCGCCAGGGAGGTGCCCACCGCCAGGTGCGTGAGGATCAGCGGATCGAAGCCTTGCAGGGTGAAACTGAACACCAGCACGGGGACGATAATGATTCCCCCGCCCACGCCGAACAGCCCGGCCAGTACGCCGGCACAGGCCCCCAACAGCAGATAGAGCAGAAATTCCATGTGCGCCCCCACGAAACAAGTCCGGCATGGTAACGGAAGGACGGACACGGCTCTACTGGATGACGATGGATACCCTGCGTAGAGTGGGCAAAAAACATCGAGGGACAACCTGATGTGTCTGATTGTCTTTGCCTGGCGCCCGGGCCACGCCCAGCCGCTGATCGTCGCGGCCAACCGCGACGAGTTCTACGCCCGGCCGAGCCTGCCGCTGGCGCAGTGGCCGGAAGCGCCGCAGGTCTATGCCGGACGGGATCTGGAGGCGGGCGGCACCTGGCTCGGGATCGGCGCCGGGGGGCGCTTTGCGGCCTTGACCAATATCCGCAACCCGAACCAGCCAGTGGGCCGCCGTTCGCGCGGGGAGCTGGTGGCACGCTTTCTTACCGAGGATCAACCGGCTGAGGACTATTTAGCCGAAGTTCGCGCAAGATCAATGGAATATGGCGGTTTCAACCTGCTGCTGGGCACCGCAGACACCTTGTGGCATTTCAACTCTCACGAGGGTGAGCCGCGCCAACTGATGGAAGGTGTGTACGGGCTGTCGAATGCCGGGCTCGATACGCCTTGGCCGAAACTGCTCAAGGCCCGGGCGGCGCTGTCCTGGGAATTGCGCGATCCCCAGCCGGAAGCCTTGCTGGCGTTGCTCGGCGATCCGACGAGCGCACCGCTTGCCGAGCTGCCGGACACCGGGGTGGGCGTTGCAACCGAGAGTCTGTTGTCCAGCATCTTTATCGCCAGCCCCAGCTACGGCACACGGGCCAGCACGGTGCTGATCGTCCACGCCGATGGCCGGCGCCATCTGTTCGAACGCAGTTTCGGACCTTATGGCGGGCATTTGGGGGAGGTGGAGCTGAAGGTCTAGCTCCCCTCAATGCGTGACCGTCGGCGCCACCATCCGTGACAACCCGAGGTTCTTCAGCGCCAACTGCAAAGTACTGCGAATCACCTGCGGGTTGTCGATGGTCATCACCTGGGCCAGCAGCTCCCGGGCCTTGCTCAGGCTGACCTGGCGCAACATCCACTTCACCTTCGGCAGGTTGGTGGCGTTCATCGACAGGCTGTCAAAACCCATCGCCATCAACAGCACCGCCGCCATCGGATCACCGGCCATCTCGCCGCAGATACTCACCGGCTTGCCTTCGGCATGGGCATCGCGCACCACGTTCTGCAGGGCTTGCAGCACCGCCGGGTGCAGGTAGTCGTAAAGGTCCGCCACCCGAGGGTTGTTGCGGTCCACCGCCAGCAGGTACTGGGTCAGGTCGTTGGAGCCCACCGAAAGGAAGTCCACCTGCCGCGCCAGCTCGCGGGTCTGGTACACCGCCGCGGGAATCTCGATCATCACCCCCACCGGCGGCATCGGCACGTCGGTGCCTTCGTCGCGCACTTCGCCCCAGGCGCGGTGGATCAGGTGCAGCGCCTCTTCCATCTCGTGGATACCCGAGATCATCGGCAGCAGGATCCGCAGGTTGTTCAGGCTTTCACTGGCCTTGAGCATGGCCCGCGCCTGCACCAGGAAGATTTCCGGGTGGTCGAGGGTCACGCGGATACCGCGCCAGCCGAGGAACGGGTTGTCTTCTTCGATCGGGAAATACGGCAGCGACTTGTCGCCGCCGATGTCCAGGCTGCGCATGGTCACCGGCTGCGGATGGAACGCCGACAACTGCTCGCGGTAGATCGCCAGCTGTTCCTTCTCGCTCGGGAAACGCTGGTTGATCATGAAGGGCACTTCGGTGCGGTACAGGCCGACACCCTCGGCTCCGCGCTGCTGCGCCCGGGCCACATCCGCCAGCAGGCCGGTGTTGACCCACAGCGGCATGCGGTGACCATCAGGGGTCACGCAGGGCAGTTCGCGCAAGGCATCCAGGCCTTCGGACAGCTGGCGTTCTTCTTCCACCACACTGACATATTGCCGGCGCAAGACTTCGCCAGGGTTGGTAAACACCTCGCCGCGCGCGCCGTCGACGATCATCTCGATGCCGTCGACCTTCGAATACGGCAGGTCCACCAGGCCCATGACCGTCGGAATACCCATGGCCCGCGCCAGGATCGCCACGTGGGAGTTACCCGAACCCAGTACCGACACCAGGCCCTTGAGCTTGCCTTCCGGCACCTCGCCCAGCATGGCCGCGGTCAGCTCTTCGCTGACCATGATGGTGTTGTCCGGGTAGACCATGGCCTGCTGGCGCTCGGATTGCAGGTAGGCCAGCAGCCGACGCCCAAGGTCCTTGACGTCCGACGCGCGCTCGCGCAGGTAGGCGTCGTCCATCAGTTCAAAACGGTTGACGTGATCGGTCACCACCTGGCGCAAGGCACCCTGGGCCCATTGGCCGGTCTTGATCACATTGGTGATTTCGCTGCCGAGGGAGGCATCGTCGAGCATCATCAGGTAGACGTCGAACAGCGCCCGCTCTTCAGGACGCAACTGGGTCGCGAGCTTGGCCGAGAGCGTGCGCATGTCGGCGCGTACGCCTTCGATAGCGGTCTTGAACAGGGCCAGTTCGGCATCGATATCGGCGATCGCCTTGTCCGGCACCACATCCAGGTCCGCCGGCGGCAGCATGACCACCGCCGTACCCACGGCCGCGCCCGGCGAGCCCGGCACACCGATGAACTTGGCTTCCTGGATGCCCTTGCCTTCACGCCCCAGCCCGCGGATCGAACCGGTGGCTTCGGCATGGGCGATAACGCCGGCGAGCTGGGCGCTCATGGTCACCAGGAAGGCTTCTTCGCCTTCGTCGAACTGGCGACGCTCCTTCTGCTGGATCACCAACACGCCGACCACCCGGCGGTGGTGAATGATCGGTGCACCGAGGAAGGAGGCATAACGCTCCTCGCCGGTTTCGGCAAAGTAGCGATAACGCGGGTGATCGGCGGCGTTTTCCAGGTTCAGCGGTTCTTCGCGCGTACCCACCAGACCGACCAGGCCTTCGTTCGGCGCCATGCTGACCTTGCCGATCGAGCGCTTGTTCAAGCCCTCGGTGGCCATCAGGACAAAGCGGTTGGTCTCTGGGTCCAGCAAGTAGACCGAGCAGACCTGGCTGCCCATGGCCTCCTTGACGCGCAATACAATAATGCCCAACGCCGCCTTGAGATCCTTGGCGGCGTTAACTTCCTGGACGATCTTGCGCAGCGTATTGAGCATGGCTCGGGGTCGAACTCCGTGTCAGTCGCGCGCCAACAGGCGCGGGGCAAGCTCTTTGAGCGCGCGACGGTAGACCTCGCGCTTGAATGTCACCACCTGGCCCAACGGGTACCAATAGCTGACCCAGCGCCAGCCATCGAACTCCGGTTTACCGGTCAAATCCATCCGCACCCGCTGCTCGTTGGAGAGCAGGCGCAGGAGAAACCATTTCTGTTTCTGGCCGATGCACAGCGGTTGGCTGTGGGTACGCACCAGACGTTGCGGCAAACGATAGCGCAACCAGCCCCGGGTACAGGCCAGAATTTGCACATCTTCACGTTCCAGGCCGACTTCTTCGTTCAATTCGCGGTACAAAGCGTCTTCAGGCGTTTCGTCAGGATTGATCCCGCCTTGCGGAAACTGCCATGCATCTTGATTGATCCGGCGCGCCCATAGGACCTGACCGGCATCATTCGTCAGAATTATCCCGACATTAGGACGGAAACCATCGGGGTCGATCACGGCAACCACCTCGCAAACGCATGTCGCCGCATTGTTCCACAAAGGTTGTGAAAGCAGCAACGAGCCTGCCTACCTTATGTGCACTCTTGTGAAAAGACCGTATTCTGGTGGCCTTTTTACAGGCTTTTCAGCGAGTAACCGCAATGCGTCTGGCTATATTCGACTTGGACAACACACTTTTGGGCGGCGACAGCGATCACGCCTGGGGCGATTACCTCTGCGAACGGGGCATTCTCGATCCGGTGGCCTACAAAAACCGTAACGACGAGTTCTACCAGGACTACCTGGCGGGCCGCCTGGACAACGCCGCGTACCTGAATTTCTGCCTGGAGATTCTCGGTCGCAGCGAAATGGCCCAGCTGGACGAGTGGCATCGCGACTACATGCGCGACTGCATCGAGCCCATCGTGCTGCCCAAGGGCCTGGAGCTGCTGGCCCAGCACCGGGACGCCGGCGACAAGCTGGTGATCATCACCGCCACCAACCGCTTCGTGACGGCACCGATTGCCGCGCGGCTGGGGGTCGAGACCCTGATCGCCACCGAGTGCGAGATGATCGACGGCCGCTACAGCGGGCGCAGCACCGATGTACCGTGCTTTCGCGAAGGCAAGGTGACGCGCCTGAACCGTTGGCTGGAAGAGACCGGCCTTGGCCTGGAAGACAGCTATTTCTACAGCGATTCGATGAACGACCTGCCGTTGCTGGAGCAGGTGGCCAATCCCGTGGCGGTGGACCCGGACCCGAACCTGCGGGCCGAAGCCGAGAAGCGTGGCTGGCCGGTGATCAGCCTGCGCGACTGACCACACCTTCGCAACCAAACCGGTACTCAGGCCGGTTTGGCGACCATCAGGTAGAAAATCGCCATGAAGGACAGAAACGCCGGCCAACCCAGGGCAAACCACCAGCGCATATAGGTCTCAGCCCGGATCGGCATCGGCGTCCCCTCGCGCAGGGCCTGCCCGGCCATCTTGTGCACCCGGATCTGCAGCCATACCACTGGCAACCAGCAGATCCCCGCCAACACGAACAACCCCAGGCTCCACGTCAGCCAGTTTTGCTGGATCGGCCACCCCGCCAGATACATCAGCCCCAGCCCGCTCAGCGGCTGGAACACCGCCGTGGTCGTGGTAAAGGCCCAATCGGCGAACACCAGGTGCTTGAAGGTCACCGCGATCACCTCGACCTGGCCCGTGCGCCAGGCGCGCAAGGCGTAGTACGCGGAACCGGCGCCCAGGCCGAAGAGAATGGTGGAAGACAGGATATGCAGGGTTTTGAGCAGTAGATAAGCACTCATCGACGCGGTTCAGTCCAAAGCAGCCAGAGGGTCGCCACCATCAGCACCAGGTTCTTGGCGACGGCGGCATAAGGGTCAAGCCAGTAGTGCGGCAGCACGAAGCTGATGATCAGGGTGTAGCCACTCATCAGCAGCAACTGGGCCTGGAACGCCCGCCTGCGCCAGCGCTTGAACAGCATCCCCAGGCCCAGCAACCCGTCGCACAGCGCCCCGGCGTAGACCGCGAACACTGCAGGCGTGCCGCTCACACCGGCCTCGGCCATGATCCGCAGGCTCCAGTCATAACCCGGCCCCAGGCACACCGCCGCCGTGCCCAGCCAGATCAACAGCATCACCGCCAGCAGCAACGGACGCAGCGCCCATTGGGCGCTCTGGCCGGCGTTCGGCCAGTCCACCAGGCGGGTCGACAGCGGTGCGACCCGGTAACCGCAGACCGCGGCCAGCGCCTCGGGGTCCGCGACATTGTCGCGCCGGGCCATGCGCAGGCTCTGCTGATTCAAGGCCCGCCAGCCCAGACGCTCGCCCAGCCAGGCAGCGGCCCGCGAGAGGATTCCCGGTACGCTCACATAGCGCGCCGGCGCCCAGCCCTGGGCAGCGCGCAGCTGATCGAGCACCTGCGCCAAGGTCAGCGCCTGCGGCCCCACCAGAGGCAATATTTGGGACTGTGCCGGCCAATGACGCAGCAAGGCCAGCACGGCGGCGGACAGATCGTCGATATGCAGCGGCTGCAAGCGGGCATGCAGGTCCAGCAGCGGAATCAGCGGCCATGGCGACAGGCGCGCCAGCCAGGCACTGCTGGCCCCGCCCGCCCCCACCAGCAACGAGGGCCGCAGCACCACGGCCGGCACGCCGAGCGCCATCAGGTAGTCATCCGCCGCCGCCTTGCTCGCCAGGAACGGCACATCCGGCTGCTCGCCGGCGCCCAGCGCGGAAATGTGCAGCACCCGCACGCCCTGGCGCGCCGCCAGGTCGAACAGCGCCCGGGTGCCCAGGTCCTGGGTCAGGCGCAACGCCTGCTCGTCGACACTCAGCAACCCGGCGGCATTGATCAGCAGGTCGATACCGTGGGGCAGGATGAAATGCTTGGCGTCAGTGGCCAGCCGATCAAGATCGAGCATCTGCCATTCGACACCCGGCATCGAGCGGACGTGGTGGCCACGGCTGGTGGCGATCACTTCATGACCCGCGGCGTTCAACGCAACCAGCAAATGGCGACCGACGAACCCCGTGGCCCCCACCAGAAGCACCTTCATGGCAATTCCCCGGCCTGGCGGTTTAAACCGGCTTCGCGCCCATCAGGCCCGCAATGGCGACAAAACCGACAACCGTAAAAATGGCCAGGGCCAGCGTGAACCCCGGATGCCGCGCCGTCACGCCACGGCGCAGGCGATTGAGACGGACCACCAGCCACAGCCAGCTCAAGGTACAGAGGGTATAGAGCACACTCGAACCCAGCAGCCAGGTCTGGCCCAATGGCCAGCCGGCCAGGTGCACCAGCCACCAGCCGCTGACCGGTAGCACGGCCAGGCACAGCGCCATCAGTGCCCAGACGAAAAACCAGGGGCGCTGCAGGGTGTGATTCTGAACAGTCAGATCGCCGGCACGGCGGCCGCGCCAAAGCCTGATCGCCACCGCCAGCGCGCTGCCCAGCAAAAGTACCGGTGCCACGGCATGTAGCAGTTTCAAGGCAGTGAAGGTTTCCATTTCATCGTTTCCCTGGTTTTACGATCAACTTAGAGCAGCAATTGGGCAGCAGAGCCGAACACAGCCCCCTGTAGGAGCCGGCTTGCCGGCGATGGCGTCCTCGAGGACAACACAAGGCCTACTGGCCTCATCGCCGGCAAGCCGGCTCCTACAGGGTTGCGTGGCGCCGCCAGGCAAGCGCCCTGCCCATCAGCTTAGCAGCCATCCGCCTCGTTTCAGCCGAGGAACAGCTGATACGCCGGGTTATCGCTTTCATCCCAATACGGGTAGCCGATTTCCGCGAGGGCGGCCGGTACCTGGTGACGCTCTTCCTCCGGCACCTGCAGGCCCGCGACCACCCGGCCATCCGCGGCGCCATGGTTGCGGTAATGGAACATCGAGATATTCCAGCGCCCGCCCAGCTTGTTGAGGAAGTTGAACAACGCCCCCGGACGCTCCGGAAACTCGAAGCGCAGCACCATCTCGTCGCTGACACGGGCCGCGTGGCCACCGACCATATGGCGGATATGCAACTTGGCCAATTCGTTGTCGGTCAGGTCGAGCACCGGGAAACCCTGGCGGGTCAGGCTGTCGATCAGGACACTGCGCGGGTCGCTGTCGGGATGGGTCTGAACGCCGACGAAAATATGCGCTTCATGACCGGTGTGATAGCGGTAGTTGAACTCGGTGATCTGACGCTTGCCGATGGCCTCGCAGAACGCCTTGAAACTGCCCGGCTGCTCCGGAATGGTCACGGCGATGATCGCTTCGCGCCCTTCGCCCAGTTCGGCGCGCTCGGCCACATGGCGCAGGCGGTCGAAGTTGACGTTGGCACCGGAGTCGATGGCCACCAGGGTCTGCCCGCTGATCTTGCGCGATTCGACGTACTTCTTGATCCCCGCCACACCGAGGGCGCCGGCCGGTTCGGTGATCGAGCGGGTATCGTCGTAGATATCCTTGATGGCGGCGCAGATCTCGTCGGTGCTGACGGTGATCACCTCGTCGACATAGTCCTTGCAGATATCGAAGGTGTGCTGGCCGATCTGGGCCACGGCCACGCCGTCGGCGAACAGGCCCACGGAAGGCAATACCACCCGCTCACCGGCGGCCATGGCCTGCTGCAGGCAGTTGGAATCATCCGGCTCGACACCGATCACCTTGATGTCCGGCCGCAGGTACTTCACATAGGCCGCGATACCGGCAATCAACCCGCCACCGCCGACCGGAACGAAGATCGCATCCAGCGGGGCCGGATGCTGACGCAGAATCTCCATCGCCACGGTGCCCTGCCCGGCAATGGTGTGCGGATCATCGTAGGGGTGGATGTAGACGTAGCCTTTTTCCTCGACCAGCTTCAGCGAATACGCCAGGGCTTCGGGGAAAGTGTCACCGTGCAGCACCACTTTGCCGCCCCGGGAGCGTACGCCTTCGACCTTGATTTCAGGGGTGGTCTTGGGCATCACGATGGTGGCCTTGACCCCCAGCACCTTGGCCGCCAGGGCCAGGCCCTGGGCATGGTTGCCCGCCGACGCCGTGACCACGCCACGCGCGCGCTCGGCGTCGCTGAGCTGGTTCAGCTTGTTGTAGGCACCGCGAATCTTGAAGGAGAACACCGGCTGCAAGTCTTCACGCTTGAGCCAGACCTGGTTGCCCAGCCGCTCGGAGAGCTGGCGAGCGGTCTGCAACGGGGTTTCCACGGCAACGTCGTAGACGCGCGAGTTGAGGATCTTCTTGACGTACTGTTCAAGCATCGGAAGGCATCGCTGGCGGGTGTGGACAGGGACCGACGAGTCTAACCCAGCGCTTGCGGCAACGACCACAGGGTGCCTGAGGTTTTGTTGCCCGTGCCAGCGGTTTGCCACGGGGCGCCGCCTGCGGCCAAACGGGCAATGACCTTCCCGGCCCTGGCGCTTATAATGCCGGCCTTCCGTACATCCCCTGCCCGCTTCCGGAGCCCGCATGACCCAGGATCAACTCAAACAGGCCGTGGCCCAAGCCGCTGTCGACTTCATCCTTCCCAAGCTCGATGACAAAAGCATCATCGGCGTGGGCACCGGCTCCACCGCCAACTGCTTCATCGATGCCCTGGCCCAACACAAGGGCGCCTTCGACGGCGCGGTCGCCAGCTCCGAAGCCACCGCCGCGCGCCTCAAGGGCCACGGGATCCCGGTCTATGAGCTGAACACCGTCAGCGACCTGGAGTTCTACATCGACGGCGCCGACGAAAGCGACGCACAGCTGAACCTGATCAAGGGCGGCGGCGCGGCCCTGACCCGCGAGAAGATCGTCGCGGCCGTGGCCAAGACCTTTATCTGCATCGCCGACGGCAGCAAGCTGGTCCCGGTGCTCGGCGCCTTCCCGCTGCCGGTGGAAGTGATCCCGATGGCCCGCAGCCATGTGGCGCGGCAGCTGGTGAAACTGGGGGGCGATCCGGTGTACCGCGAAGGCGTGTTGACCGATAACGGCAACATCATTCTGGATGTGCACAACCTGCAGATCACCCACCCGGTGGAGCTGGAAAGCCAGATCAATGCGATTGTCGGCGTGGTCACCAACGGCCTGTTCGCGGCGCGTCCGGCGGACCTGCTGCTGCTGGGCACCAGCGAAGGCGTGAAAACCCTGAAGGCCTGATGCAAACGCCGCCTCCCCCTATCGGGGGAGGCGGTCTTGATTAACGGACGCTGCTGTCGAAGCTGCTGGCGCCCGGCAATTCCAGCACCAACTCATCCCCTGCATTCAACGGACCGACACCCACCGGCGTGCCAGTCAGGATCACATCGCCGGCCTGCAATGAGAAGCATGCCGCCATGTACTGGATCATCGGCACGATAGGGTTGAGCATGTCGCTGCTGATGCCATCCTGGCGAACCTGGCCGTTGATGGTCAGGCGAATGCCGATCCGGGTCAGGTCCGGGAAGGTGCTGCCCACCACGAACGGCGCCAGCACGCAGGCACCGTCGAACGACTTGGCGACTTCCCAGGGCAAGCCCTTGCTCTTCAACTCCGACTGCTTGTCACGCAAGGTCAGGTCCAGGGCCGGGGCAAAACCGGAAATGGCATCCAGCACCTCTTCGACACTGGGCTTGGTGGACAACGGCTTGCCGATCAACACGGCAATCTCGGCCTCGTAATGCACCGAACCCCGGTCCGCCGGGATGCTGAAACCACCCTCGACCGGCACCACGCAACTGCCCGGCTTGATGAACAGCAACGGCTCGGTCGGCACCGGATTGTTCAGCTCATGGGCGTGCTCGGCGTAATTGCGCCCGATGCACACCACCTTGCCGATAGGAAAGTGAATGCGGGTACCGTCGACATACTGGTGCTGATAGCTCATTACCGACTCCTGGTCGTTGTCATCAGTGACTTCAGGTTCAAACCGCGAAGATCTTGCCCGGGTTCATGATCCCGTTCGGATCGAACACCGCCTTGATCGCCTTCATGTATTCAATTTCCGCCGGGGAACGGCTGTAGGTCAGGTAATCGCGCTTGGTCATGCCCACGCCGTGCTCGGCGGAGATCGAACCGTTGTACTTCTCGACGGTTTCGAACACCCGCTTGTTGACGGTGGCGCATTTGGCGAAGAACTCGTCCTTGCTCAGGTTTTCCGGCTTGAGGATGTTCAGGTGCAGGTTGCCATCACCGATGTGGCCGTACCAGACGACTTCGAAGTCCGGGTAGTATTCACCGACGATCGCGTCAATTTCCCTAAGGAAAGCCGGCACTTTCGACACGGTGACCGAGATGTCGTTCTTGTACGGCGTCCAGTGGGAAATGGTTTCGGAGATGTACTCGCGCAGCTTCCAGAGGTTCTGCAACTGGGTCTCGCTCTGGCTCATCACGCCGTCCAGCACCCAGCCCTGCTCGACACAGTGCTCGAAGGTTTCCAGGGCGAGGTTGGCCACATCGATAGTGGTCGCCTCGAATTCCAGCAACACGTAGAACGGGCAGTCGGTTTCGAACGGCGCCGGCACGTCGCCACGGCCGAGGACCTTGGCCAGGGCCTTGTCGGAGAAAAATTCGAAGGCGGTCAGGTCCAGCTTGCCCTGGAACGCATGCAGCACCGGCATGATCGAGTCGAAATCCGCGGTGCCGAGGACCATGCAGGTCAAGTTCTTCGGCGCCCGGTCCAGGCGCATGGTGGCCTCGACCACAAAGCCCAGGGTGCCCTCGGCGCCGATGAACAGCTGCCGCAGGTCGTAACCGGTGGCGTTCTTGATCAGGTCCTTGTTCAGTTCCAGCACATCGCCCTTGCCGGTCACCACCTTCATGCCAGCCACCCAGTTACGGGTCATGCCGTAGCGAATCACCTTGATCCCGCCGGCATTGGTGCCGATATTGCCGCCAATCTGGCTGGAACCGGCCGACGCGAAGTCCACCGGGTAGTACAGGCCCTTTTCTTCGGCCAGGTTCTGCAACTGCTCGGTGACCACGCCCGGCTGGCAGACCGCGGTACGGTCGGTGAGGTTGATGTCCAGCACCTGGTTCATGTAGTCGAAGGAGACCACCACTTCACCGTTGGCCGCGACAGCCGCGGCGGACAGCCCGGTACGACCGCCCGAGGGCACCAGCGCGACCTTGTGCTGGTTGGCCCAGCGCACGATGGCCTGGACCTGCTCGGTGGTTTTCGGGAACACGATGGCCGTCGGCGCGGGCGCGAAATGCTTGGTCCAATCCTTCCCGTAAGCGTTCAGGGAGTCGGCATCGGTCAAGACCTTGCCGGGCTCGACCAAGGTCTTCAGCTCATCAATCAGGGCAGACTGAGTCATCGGCAGAACTCTCAAACAATTCATGGTCATCCTGCGGACACTTCATGTCGCAGAATGAGTGTTTGCGGGTCGCATATGCTAGCATACGCCCCCCGCAGAAGCGTGCTATCAGGCCGATCTGCGGTGCCGGCGATCACGCCGCGCGGTCAGCTCAAGCTGTCCATTTCCCTGCCATTTTTCTCCGGGACACAGGTTTACGCAGATGAGCAAGACTTCTCTCGATAAGAGCAAGATCAAGTTCCTTCTTCTCGAAGGCGTCCACCAATCCGCAGTCGACGTCCTCAAGGCCGCCGGGTACGTCAACATCGAGTACCACACCAAATCCCTGCCGGACGCCGAACTGAAGGAAAAGATCGCCGATGCCCACTTCATCGGCATTCGCTCGCGCACCCAACTGACCGAGGAAATCTTCGATCACGCGAAGAAACTCGTCGCCGTGGGCTGTTTCTGTATCGGCACCAACCAGGTCGACCTCGACGCGGCTCGCCAGCGCGGCATCGCCGTGTTCAACGCCCCGTACTCCAACACCCGCTCCGTTGCCGAGCTGGTGCTGGCCGAGGCGATCCTGTTGCTGCGCGGTATTCCCGAGAAGAACGCTTCCTGCCATCGCGGTGGCTGGATCAAGAGCGCGGCCAATTCCTTTGAAATCCGCGGCAAGAAGCTGGGGATCATCGGTTACGGCTCGATCGGTACGCAGTTGTCGGTCCTGGCCGAAGGCCTGGGCATGCAGGTGTTCTTCTACGACACCCTGACCAAGCTGCCGCTGGGCAACGCCACCCAGGTTGCGAACCTGACCGACCTGCTGGGCATGTCCGATATCGTCACCCTGCACGTTCCGGAAACCGCTGAGACCCAGTGGATGATCGGCGAGAAGGAAATCCGCGCGATCAAGCCAGGCGGCATCCTGATCAACGCCGCACGCGGCACCGTGGTCGAGTTGGACGCCCTGGCGAGCGCGATCAAGGACCAGCACCTGATCGGCGCGGCCATCGACGTCTTCCCGGTGGAGCCACGCTCCAACGACGACGTCTTCGAAAGCCCGCTGCGTGGCCTGGACAACGTGATCCTGACCCCGCACATCGGTGGCTCGACAGCCGAAGCCCAGGCCAACATCGGCCTGGAAGTGGCGGAAAAACTGGTCAAGTACAGCGACAACGGTACTTCGGTATCGTCGGTGAACTTCCCCGAAGTGGCCCTGCCGGCTCACCCTGGCAAGCATCGCCTGCTGCACATCCACGCCAACATCCCGGGTGTGATGAGCGAAATCAACAAGGTCTTCGCGGAAAACGGCATTAACATCTCCGGTCAGTTCCTGCAGACCAACGAGAAAGTCGGTTACGTGGTGATCGACGTCGACGCCGAGTACTCGGACCTGGCGCAAGAGAAGCTGCAACACATCAAGGGCACCATCCGGTCCCGCGTATTGTTCTAAGCTTCAAGCGCCGGACGAAAAAAGGGAGGCCTGCGAGGGCCTCCCTTTTTTGTTTGTGCAAACTTACTTCACATTGATGGTGATGACTTTCGAAGCGACGGTCGGATCGAACTGCATGTGCCCCTTGTCACCCGCCACCAGTTGCAAGGTGTGCTTGCCTGGGGACAAGGTCAGCTGGGTTTCGGTCTGGGCCTTGCCGTAGTGGATCACGGTGTCGCTCGCCGGGATCGGCAGGGTCGGATCCGGCAGGGCTTTCTGGTCGACCAGCAGGTGATGGTGACCGGAGTTCGGCGCAGGGTCGCCGGCCGGCTTGAGGTCCATGCCCTTCATGCCGAACTTGACCGTGAAGGTCTTGTCGACCGTGGCGCCGTTTTTCGGCGAAACGATAAACACCTTGGCGTCTTTCGGCGCCGCAGGACGTGGGAGGCCATCCGCGGCGAGCGCCAGCATCGAAGAACCCAGCAAAACAGTAGCCAACGCGACACGAGATACTAAGGTTTTCATTAACTTCTCCAGTTTTCCGCAATTTCAGTACGGTGATGACAACTTCGTAGTGATTTGTTGTCCAAGGCACTCAACAACATAGCAAAGCGTGCCGAAACGGCGCGGTACATATTTGTATTTCATTTCGGGAGCGACCATGCGCGTTTTGCCTGGCCTATTACTTCTACTGCCCCTTGCCAGCCCTTTCGTCCAGGCTGAACTGATTGATGACGTCAACGACCGGGGCGAATTGCGCATTGCCCTGGAAGGGGACATGCGCCCCTTCGGCTTCACCGAGTCCGGTCGTCTGACCGGCTTCGAGGTCGAACTGGGCGAACAACTGGCCCGGGAACTGGACGTTCAAGCCTCGTTCGTCCCCACCGACGCCGCCGATCTGCTGCAAGGCGTCGAGAGTGGCAAATACGATGTCGCCCTCAACCACATGGCTATGACCGCGGAACTGCGCAAACGTTATGACTTCAGCGAACCTTATGGTTACGCCAGTGCGCAATGGCTCGCGCACAAGGAAGCGCCGCCGACACAGATCCCGTTCGCCATGCAGGAAAACTCGCTGGCGGTCACACAGGACGCGTCCGGGGCACCAACCGTGACCCTGGCGATTCCGTTCCAGAAAGGTAATCCGGCGTTCCAGGCCAGTCTCGACAAGGCGCTGCAGCGCTTGAAGGCGGACGGACGCCTCGCGGCGCTCTCGCAGAAATGGTTCGGGATGGATGCCACCCAGCCGCCGCAGCAGTGAGCCGACAGGGGGGGGCAGGTGTTCTAGGGTTTTGCGCGATGCTCCAGGTTCCGCAGGGCGACCACCGCTTCAGCCAGTTCCAACTCACTGAACACCTGCACCCCGGCCTGTTTCAACAACGCCGCCGTCACCCCTTCGCCGCGAACCTTCACCCCGCTGAAGCTCCCGTCGTAGGTCAGCCGGTTGCCACAGGACGGGCTGTTGGCCTTGAGCACCGCGAGACGAATGCCATGCTGCTGCACCAACGCCAGCGCCTGGCGCGCGCCAGAGAGAAAGGCCTCGCTGACGTCCTCGCCCTCGGTGGTAATGACTCGGGCCAGCCCCTCCAGCACCTGCGCGCCCTGCCCGCCGGGAATTTCCGCTGCCGCACGGGGCGTCGGCAAGCCGCCGGCCACTTCCGGGCACAAAGGCACCACCCGCCCCTCAGCCTGCCAACGGGACAGTTGCTCATAAGGCCCGCTGGCCCCGCCGTCATAACGGACGAGATGCCCCAGCAGGCAGCGACTGACCAGAATCTTCTGCTTCATGGAAACGGCCCATTGCCGCGCCGACGAAACCAGCCGGTCAAGGACAGGCGCTCGCGGGTCGCCGGCAACACTTCATGGGGTACATCGCCCGAGAGGAACACCACCAGGCAACCGCCGGTCGGAACCACGTCATGTTCCACGCCGTCGTCCAGATACATCCGTAGCTGGCCGCCATGCTCCGGCAACCAGGCGTCGTTCAGATAGATCACCGCCGAGACCATTCGTCGGTCATCGTCGTGAAAGCGATCCAGATGCGTTTTGTAGAAGGCCCCTGGCGGGTAGAGCGCGAAATGGCTTTCGAAATCCTCGAGCCCCAGGAACAACCCACGGTTGAGGGCCTCGCGCAGGCTGTCCATCAGCCCCAGGTATTCATCGCAGGCCTCGGCCTGGCCCGGTTCCAGCCACTGGATATGGTCGCCGCGAATCCCCTCGCGCACTTCCTGGGCCGGCCCGCGCCCCACCCCGGCAGGCGCCAGCTCGCCTTCGGCGGCGCGTCGGCGGCACTCGGCGGCCAGGGCCACGGTCAGCACCTGCGGCAGGAAGATGTTCTGCTGCGACCAGCCGCGCTCGGCCAGGTCGTCGACGATACGTAACAGCAGCGGATGATCAGAGGGTATGTGCATGCCGCGCATAGTATCCAGATGCCCGAAAATCCGACAGAGCCGCCTGAACGACTTACAGGAATTCTCGACAAGTACGGCGCTCGCCGGGACAATAGCCGGCTGTAGACAGGAGTCCCTATGCGCCGTTTGCTTTTTTCGCTGTTGTTGTTCTGCACCTTGCCCGCCTGGGCAGACAGCCACGACCAGTTGTACCGGGTCGCCGGTTGGCCGGAACAGCGCGCGCATTTCAACGATGCCCTGAGCGCTGCCCAGCAGAAGTATCGCAACAGCCTGCCGCCGGCGGTCTATGACGCGCTGGTGAGCAACAGCAACCAGCGTTTCGCGCCCCAGGCCATGGACCAGCGGGCGGAGGCCCAGTTGCGCCAGCACCTCGACAACCCGAAACCGGCACTGACGTTCTTCCAGTCGCCGCTGGGGCGCAAGATCGTCTCCGCCGAACTGCTCGCCACCCGCCGCGACCAATTGGCCAAGAACGCCCAGGGTCTGCCGCATATCGAAGCCAGTGCCACCCGGCGCCTGCTGATCAACCACCTGGGCCGGGCCCTGCCGGCGCGCGAGGCCGGGGCCGAAGTCACCCTGGCCATCGCCGGCGTGGCCGCCGACAGCCTGAGCTCGATGCTCCCCGGGCTGCTGGGCAGCGGCGCGACACAAGGCATGCTGAACGGCCAGCGCGAGCGCTTGATGCAACAGATCGGCAAAGACCTGGATAACACCTTGCTCTACGTCTACCGCGGCCTGTCCGACCCGGAGCTGGAAGAGTTCACCACCTTTGCCGAATCGCCGGAGGGCAAGGCCTACTATCAGGCCGCGCTGGCAGCGATCCGCGCGGGGCTGGCGGTGGGCCAGAACCTGGCGCCGGCGCCGCAGCCCGGGAGCTGAGCAACAAACCTCCTCGCCAGTACCTATGCGGTCTGTGCCTGCCCCTCAAGGGACCACGCCGCAACCCACTCCCGCACATCGGCGTAGGGATACGCCTCCAACGCAGAAAAACCCGGCAACGCCCTCGCCTTCAACTTCGTAAACAACGGTACGCTGATACCGCAGAGGAAGCGCGTCAGGCACTCCGCACTCGGTGAATGCCCGTTGTGCTCCTGGTGCCTGTGGATAAAGCCACTGCACAGCCCCGGGAAGTCCCGCTGCTCGAGCGCAGGCAAGGCCGGCGGCTCCGGCAGGCACGCCACCTGCCCGTGACACACCGAACAATGCCCGCAGCGCTCGGGCGCCTGCTCATCGCCGAAATAGCGGGCCAGCCGATGGCCCAGGCATTGCTCGCTCGCAAACAGCGCCAGCATCGCGTGAATCCGCGCAATCTCGCTGACCTCATGCTGGGCGAAACAGGCATACAGCTCCAGGCTCAGGGCATGGGGATCGAAGTCGCTGACCAACAGGCTGTAGACCTCGGTCATCTGCTTGCTTTCCAGCTCGATCCAACGCCGCTCCTGGAAAAAGTCCAGGGCCTTCACCACCCGGCCGCGCTCGGCCCGATGCTGCTGATACAGCGCGTCGAAATTCACCGTGGCCCAGGTCCGGGCGCGGCTGGAGGTCTGGATGATCGCCGAGACAAAGTCGCGCCGCTCGCCCTCGAACTTCGCCAGCAACACCTCGGGCTCCACCAGGAACTTGAACCGGTATTCGGCAAAGTACGCATAACGCGGCGCGATCAAGCCACGCAACTCCAACTGGACCAGGAGTGTCTTGAGCGGCAACTGGCGAATATTGCTCTGATCCGCCAAGGGGCCGAGCAGGAACTCCCACTGTCCGTCCGGGAGCGCGCCCTTGAGTTCATCCAGCACGCGCCGAATCCCCTCCAGCTCCGGCGTATCGCCGTAGACGAAGTTCTCCAGCACGTTGAGACTGTCGCGATTGGCCAGCACCAGGCAATCGGAAGGCTGGCCGTCGCGTCCGGCGCGACCGATTTCCTGGCTGTAGTTCTCGATGGACTTGGGCAGGTCGAAATGCACCACGTTGCGGATATCGGCCTTGTCGATGCCCATGCCGAAAGCGATGGTGGCGACGATGCAGTTCAACTGCCCGGCCATGAACTGCTTCTGGATCGCCTCGCGCTGCTCATTGGGCAAGCCGGCGTGATAGGCCGTGGCCGGGATCGCGTTGCGGCTCAGGTGCTGGGCGATCTGCTCGGCGGTCTTCTGCAGGGTCACGTAGACGATGCTCGGCTGTCCGACACGCCCGCCCAGCCACTCCACCAGCCGGCGCTGCTTATCCTGGCTGCCGACGGGTTCCACCAACAGGTTCAGGTTCGGACGATAGAAACCGGTGGTGACCACATCGCCCGGCGCGATGGCGAACTTGGCCTGCATGTCGGCGATCACCTTCGGCGTGGCGGTGGCGGTCAACAGCAAGGCCTGGGGAATGCGGAACTGGCGCTGATACTCCGGCAGCTTCAGGTAATCGGGACGGAAATTGTGGCCCCATTCGGAGATACAGTGCGCCTCGTCCACCACCAGCAGGGAAATCCGCACCTGCTGGAGAAAGTTGCGGAAGCGCTCGTTCTTCAGGCGCTCCACGGAAATCATCAGGATCTTCAGCTCACCGGCGCGGGCACGGGCCATCACCGCATTGACCTCGTCGCGGCTCTGGGCCGAATCGATGCTTGCCGCCGCGATGCCGTGGCGCTGCAGAAAGGCCAGCTGGTCCTGCATCAGCGCCAGCAGTGGTGACACCACCAGCGTCAGGTGCGGCAGCAGCAGCGCCGGCAGTTGATAACACAGGGACTTGCCGGACCCGGTGGGAAAGATCGCCGCCGCCGAACGCCCGGCCAATACCGCGCCGATCGCGGCTTCCTGGCCGTCGCGAAACTGTGGATAACCAAAAACCCGCTGGAGGGTGTCGTGCATAAGCTGTCACTCCGTTGACCGCTGTGGATAAACAAACCCTAGGCGGTCGGGCGAGAAAAGGTCCGAGGCAAGCATTACAAACTGCTACGGCACGCCAGACTAGCGCAAAGCAGGCCGCGGTTGCGCGATGGCGACCAATACCCGGATACAAATCCCCAGGTGCGCCACGGTGGAAATGTCGATTACATCGAAGCGACTTGGGTGACTGACATTCAGTACCCGATCACCCCGCCCTTGAAACGGACAGTTCAAGGGTTGTCGTTTGCACAGGAGCTTCACATGGACGCTGTACTTCATCGCCTCTTATCGCTGCCTCGCGGCCTGCTGCTGACCCCACTCCTGCTGGGGGGCTGCCTGTACGACCTGGACTTCAGCCAACTCAGCCAGCCGGGCAAGACCGGGATCGAACCGCTCTCCAGCGTCTTCGAAACCCCGGAATACAACGCTCAACGCGCGCTGGCCGTGGTCAAGGCGTCGGCACTTTATGCACAGGGTGGCACCGGCAAAGGCATCAACGTGGCCGTCATCGACTCGGGCCTCAATACCGACCTGCCCGAATTCAAGGATCGCCTCACCACGCCCGGCCACGACTATGTGCGTAATGTGCCCGAACTGATCGACCCCCACGGCCATGGCACCCAGATGGCCGGTATTATCGCCGCCAACCGCGACGGCGAAGGCATGCACGGCATCGCCTTTGACGCCAAACTGATTGCCATGCGCATCGGCGACGACAACGAGCCGTTCTTTTTCGACGACCAGATCGCCCGCGCCTGGCGAGACAGCTTCGCGGCCGGGGCCCGAATCCTGAGTAACTCCTGGGCCAATGACATTCCCGCCACCGAAATCACTGAAGCGCGTTACAAACAAGTGATGGGCGACTCCTTGCCAGTCGCTCGCCAGTTGGTGGCCGACGGTACCGTGTTTATTTTTCCCACCGGCAATGAGCTACGCCGCGAACCCCTGGCCGAACCTGGCCTGCCCATGGCGTTGCCGGAGCTGGAAAAAGGCTGGATCGCAGTGGTCGCGCTGAAGAATGACGGTACGGCCATCAACCGGAAATCCAACTACTGCGGCGTGGCCGAACGCTGGTGCATCGCGGTCCCGGGCGGAGATGGCGGCCTCGGCAAAGGTCTGCTCACCACCAGTGCCAAGGGCGGCTACAAGGAAACCGCCGGCACCTCGCCCGCCGTGGCGCTGGTCAGTGGTGCGCTCGCCGCCCTGCACAGCCGCTTTCCCGAACTCACCCCTCAGCAACTGCGCGATGTATTGCTCGATAGCGCCAACAACAGCGGGCTTTTTGCCAAGGGCGAGGCTTATGGGCGCGGCCTGATGGATCTGGAGGCCGCGGCGCGACTGGCCACCGAACGCGCGAGAAAACAGACCGCCGGCTGACTTCAAGTTCAAGTCCCGCACGCCGATACAAGCCCTACGGAGTCGACCGCAGGGCTTGCAGACTTTGACCGTACAACCCGGCTTTTCGGGAAAATGGCATTTCTGTGAACCCGTCGTTACTGGCGCACAGCCGTTTCACGGTTTGATCTCCGCCCCCAAAGCCCGTGAGAACGCGCCACTATTGGCAGCTCACCAAGGAAGGTAGCGGCGACATGCACCACCCCGAGCAAGAAGATGACGATGGCGTCATCCGTTTCAAGCGCCTGCACCCCGAACATTTCGACGTAGTGCTGGGATCGCATCCGACGAAACAGAAAGTGCCGCGCCCTGTACAACCGAGGTCCTACGGCCTGTGGATACTGGTACTGATACTGGTGGGCATGCTCGGTTACATGACAGTCAACCGTAACAACAGCCACCCAATTCCCATCGCACCACCGCCGGCGGCCGAGCCGGTGCCGATAGAAGCAACCGTGCAGCCCGAAGCGCCGGTAGAGCACGTGGAGCCGGTGCAACCGCCTGCCGCACCCAGCGCCAAGATCGCGCCTACTCCGCAGCAGGTGGTTGTCGTGGTGCAGACCCAGGCCCCGGCGGCTGTACCCGCTCCCACTCCGAAGGCCCAGGGCCTGGTGTCGGCCAGCTACCTGGCCGGCTACCACGCCGAATTGAATGCGCCTGAAGCCCGGCAGACGCGCCCGTTCGAAATCGCCACGGTCAGCATTCGCGAATGGGACGGGCGCGACCGTTATCAGGCGAAATGGCGGATCTTCAACAACGTCATCGACAACGCCAGCGTCTGCAGCAACTTCCTGGCCAGCAGCACCGAGCACCGCGAATGCCGCAAATCGGCGGAGGTGTTTTTCAAGGAGCAATGCGGCGAATGGGGCAAGCGCTGGGACCGCGATCAGGATGAGAAAAGCAAAGGAATGCGGGAGCGCTATTGCACGGCGACGAAGACGTATAGTGCGGCGGGGTAAATAGCACGCCGTCGCTGCCAACTCAGCGATAGGGTTTGGTCACCCTACAAACAATTTCACGCACTGCGGGCATCTCAGCCATTGCCGCGTATTGCTATGGCGGCTGTGTGCGGGACGCCCCACCAGAACACCAGCGACACGGACTCACTCCTGTAGCCGCTTTTTGGTTATCGACGGCATGACCGCCAGACAATAAAAAACCGCCCCTAAGGGCGGTTTTCTTGAAGCGGATAACCAGACCTGATTACAACTTCGGCCCAGCTGCCTTGATCGCGTCGCTCACGTCGAACTTCTTGAAGTTCTCGATGAACAGACCCGCCAGCGCTTTCGCCGCTTCGTCGTAGGCAGCCTTGTCAGCCCAGGTGTTGCGTGGGTTCAACAGGCCAGTCTCGACGCCCGGTACGGCCAATGGCACGTCCAGGTTGATGGTGTCCAGGTGCTCGGTCTCAGCGCCAACTAACGCGCCGCTCTGGATCGCTGCAATCACGCCACGGGTGGTCGGGATGTTGAAGCGCTTGCCTACGCCGTAGCCGCCGCCGGTCCAGCCGGTGTTGACCAGGTAGACCTTCGAGCCGAAACCACGGATACGCTTGATCAGCAGTTCAGCGTATTCGCCAGCCGGACGCGGGAAGAATGGCGCGCCGAAGCAGGTGGAGAAGGTCGACTTGATGCCGGAACCCGAACCCATTTCGGTCGAGCCCACCAGTGCGGTGTAGCCGGACAGGAAGTGGTAAGCGGCCTGTTCTTCGCTGAGGATCGACACTGGTGGCAGTACGCCGGTCAGGTCGCAGGTCAGGAAGATCACGGCGTTTGGCTCGCCACCGAGGTTTTTCGGTGCGCGTTTTTCGATCAGTTCGCGCGGGTAGGCCGCACGGCTGTTCTGGGTCAGGCTGCTGTCGGCGTAGTCGGCCTTTTTGTTGGCGTCGAGCACGACGTTTTCCAGCACGGCGCCGTGCTGGATGGCTTTCCAGATCACCGGCTCGTTCTTCTCGGACAGGTCGATGCACTTGGCATAGCAACCGCCTTCGATGTTGAACACCACGCCTTCGCCCCAACCGTGCTCGTCGTCGCCGATCAGGTAGCGGCTTTCGTCGGCGGACAGGGTGGTCTTGCCAGTGCCCGACAGGCCGAAGAACAGGGTCACGTCACCGGCTTCGCCCATGTTGGCGGCACAGTGCATCGGCAGCACGTCAGCCGCAGGCAGCAGGAAGTTCTGTACCGAGAACATGGCCTTCTTCATTTCACCGGCGTAACGCATGCCGGCGAGCAGGACTTTCTTGGCCGCGAAGTTGATGATCACGGTGCCGTCGGAGTTGGTGCCGTCACGCTCTGGCACGCACTCGAACTCCGGCACGTTGAGGACCTGCCACTCGTCCTTGCCACCGGCGTTGTACTGGCCGGCTTCCGGGTTGATGAACAGGCAACGGCCGAACAGGTTGTGCCAGGCAGTACCGGTGGTCATCTTGACCGGCAGGTAGTGCGCCGGGTCGGAACCGACATGCACGTGGGAAACAAAACGCTCGCGCTCGCCGACGAAGGCTTCGACGCGGTTCCACAGGGCATCGAACTTGTCGGCCGGGAACTTGCGGTTGATCGGGCCCCAGGCAATGGCGGCCTGGGTGGAAGGCTCTTCGACGATGAAACGGTCGACCGGCGAACGACCGGTACGGTGACCGGTGCGAACGACCAGCGCGCCGGTGTCGGCGAGTTCGCCTTCACCACGAGCCAGGGCTTCTTTTACCAGATCGTCGACACTCAGATCGGTGTACACGGCATTGATTGCTTGCGTCATGAGATTCCCCGTCGGCCACTGGCCGAGTGCTCCAAACGTTTTGTAGTAGAAAGTCGTGCACTACTACCGCGAAAAAAGTGGGCCGGATTATGCCAGAAAAGCCCAAAAAGAGTAGGGTCCTCCTGTCAGAACGCCCGTTTTCTGTCATTTGACAGGAGATTTACCTGCGCTGAACCGTTTTAGTGACGAGTATCTGACGGGGTGTCGACGCCGGCGCCCGCGAACAATTGCGCAATATCGGCGGCGTCGAACAGGTAACGCTGGTTGCAGAACTGGCAATCGACCTCGATGTTGCCACCGTGCTCGACCGCCAGCTGCTGGGCATCTTCCTGCCCCAGGCTGACCAAGGCATTGCCCGAACGCTCCCGCGAACAGCTGCAGTGGAAACGCAGCGGCTGGAGGTCGAACAGGCGCACGGCCTCTTCGTGGTAGAGACGGTGCAGGACGGTTTCGTTGTCCAGGCCCAGCAGTTCGTCGGCGGTCAGGGTGCTGCCCAAGGCCGTCAGGTGCTGCCAGCTGGCGTCGCGCTCGTCCTGGTCGCGCAGGCGGTCGGCAGGCAGTTGCTGCAGCAGCATGCCACGGGCACGACGGCCGTCGGCATGGAGCCAGAAGCGTGTGCCGACCTGCTGGGACATGACGAAGTAGTTGGTGAAACAGTCCGACAGGGTTTCGCCATCGAGATCGACGATGCCCTGGTAGCGCTGGCCCTGGGTCGGATCGACGGTCAGGGCGAGGACACCGTTGGGCATCAGGTCGGCCAGGGTCGCGTCGGCGCCGATCTGCTCCGCGTCGTAGCGGGCCAGGCCACGGATTTCGCGCTCGCTGGAGCATTCGATCATCAACAGCGGCACCGGGCCTTCGGAACGCGCCTGGAGAATCAGCAGGCCGTCGAATTTCAGGGTACCAACCAACAACGACGCGGCGGCCATCAGTTCGCCGAGCAGTTGCGCGACAGGCTCAGGGTAAGTGTGCTTGGCCAGCACTTCGGCGTAGCTGTGCTCCAGCGACACCAGTTCGCCGCGGGTGTCGCTGTCATCGAAGATGAAGCGCTGGGTGTAGTCGGTGTCCGGTAGATCTGACATAGGTATCGATTCTGAAAGTAGGAATAGGGGTGTTCGGCCCAGGAAAGATGAGCATTTTATGAACAAACGGGATCTGTACCAAGCAACATGGGGGCGAATGTCGGCCAGTCAAGGACATAAGATCCTTTAAACCGTGCGCGGCCAGTGAGGGCAGCGGTGAATCCCGCATCGCAATCGCCAGCAAGCCGGCTCCTACACGCCACTGTCACGGAACTTGAACAAATCTCGTCGCTGTTTCTTGCTCGGCTTGCCATCGGTGGTCAGGCCCAGAGCACCGGCCTTGCGTTGCGCCGCGGCGGCCTCGCGCCTGGCCAAGCTTTCCTCGGTTTCAGCATAGAGCGTCTGCGCTTCGGGAGCGCCGCGGCGGACCAGTGACAGCGCCTGCACCACCACCGTCCGTTCGTCGAAACCGGTGCGAATCTGTATTTCGTCGCCCACCCGCGGCTCCTTGCCCGGCTTGCAGCGCTCGCCGCGACAATGCACCTTGCCGCTTTCAATCGCCGCCTTGGCCAGGGCACGGGTTTTATAGAAGCGCGCCGCCCACAACCATTTGTCCAGCCGAACCTTGTCGTCCTCTTCCGCCTTTTGCGCCACTGCCCTTCCTCAAACTGAAATATTGTCGAACTGTACTACCGTTGCCGTCGAAGCTGAACGGCCCTGGTCAGTCTAGAATGCCAGCTGATCCAAGGGGTAATTTCACGACCTGAAACAGGTCGCAGAGATAACTGTCGCCATTTACCCGATATTCTGCGTGAATACCGCGATTACGGCTGCCGGGCAGCCAGAGCGCCTTTCTCATCGGTTGAGCATTTTGAAGACATTTGACCATTTGACTGTAGTGGGTCTGCGCGAGTGGGTGGCGCTTCCGGATCTGGGAGTCGCCGGCCTGCGGGCAAAGATCGACACCGGCGCCAGCACCTCCAGCCTGCACGCCACCGATATCGAGCCGTTCGAGCGCGACGGGAAGCCGTGGGTACGTTTTACCGCCCATCTGGGCAGCGTGGTGCAACTGCGTCACCGGCGCTGCGAAGCGCCGCTGCTGACGATGAAGACCATCAAGAGCTCCAACGGCCAGGCCCAGGTGCGTTACGTGATCGCCACCACCCTGGCCCTGGGCGACCGGGTCTGGCCGGTGCAATTCACCCTCGCCTGCCGCAAGGCCATGCGCTATCGCCTGTTGCTCGGTTCCAAAGCCCTGATCGATGGCCAACTGGTGGTCAATCCAGAGCACAAATACGTTCAAGACAAACCGGTTTTCCCGGTCACTACTACCTCTGCCACAGGTGTTGCATGAAGATCGCTGTGCTGTCGCGTAACCCGCGTCTGTATTCCACTCGTCGCCTGGTAGAGGCCGGCGTCGCCCGCGGCCATGAGATGGTGGTGGTCGACACCTTGCGCGCCTATATGAACATCGCCAGCCACAAGCCGCAGATCCACTATCGCGGCAAACCCCTGGAGGGTTTCGATGCGGTGATCCCGCGGATCGGCGCGTCGGTGACCTTTTATGGCTGCGCGGTACTGCGCCAGTTCGAAATGATGGGGGTGTTTCCCCTCAACGAGTCGGTGGCCATCGCCCGTTCACGGGACAAGCTGCGCTCGCTGCAATTGCTGTCGCGGCGCGGGATCGGCTTGCCGGTGACCGGTTTTGCCCACTCGCCGGACGATATCCCCGACCTGATCGCGATGGTCAACGGCGCGCCGCTGGTGATCAAGGTGCTCGAAGGCACCCAGGGCATCGGCGTGGTGCTGTGCGAAACGGCGACGGCGGCGGAGTCGGTGATCGAGGCGTTCATGGGCCTGAAGCAGGACATCATGGTCCAGGAATACATCAAGGAAGCCGGTGGCGCCGATATCCGCTGCTTCGTGGTGGGCGACAAGGTGATCGCGGCGATGAAGCGCCAGGCCAAGCCCGGGGAGTTCCGCTCCAACCTGCATCGCGGCGGCAGCGCCAGCCTGATCAAGATCACCCCGGAAGAACGCATGACCGCCATTCGCGCCGCCAAGGTGATGGGCCTGAGCGTGGCCGGGGTGGATATCCTGCGCTCCAATCACGGGCCGCTGGTGATGGAGGTGAACTCCTCGCCGGGCCTGGAAGGGATCGAGGTGACCACCGGCAAGGATGTGGCCGGGATCATCATCGAGCACATCGAGAAGAATGGCGGCCCGAACATGACCCGGACCAAGGGCAAAGGCTGAGGCTGAGCCCTAGACGGCGTCGCGGGGCAGCATCAGCCCCAACGGCAGGCGAACCCGCGCTTCCAGACCACCACCGGTGCGGTTGCGCAGTTCGACATTGCCGCCATGCATCGCGGCGATCCGCTTGACGATCGCCAGCCCCAAGCCCGTGCCCTTGCCGCCACGGGCCTTGTCGCCCCGGGTGAAGGGGTTGAAGATGCCTTCCAGTTCCGCCGGATCGATCCCCGTGCCCCGGTCCATGACGCTCAGCACCACATAAGGTGCGCTGCTGTCGCCCGAGACATAGGCCGCCACTTCCACGCCTTCGCCGGCATGGTGCAAGGCGTTGCCGATCAGGTTGTTCAACAGCCGCTTCATCGACACCCGGCGCAACGGAAACGGCTGGATCGGTTGCAGCCGTGTGCGCACCCGCTCTTCGGTCTGGTTGTAGGGCACCACCACCTCGCGCACCAGTTCGCTCAGGTCGACCTCTTCCACCGATTCGTCACGACCGTCGCGGATAAAGGCGAGGAACTGGTCGAGAATGGCGTCCATGTCCTCGATATCCCGCACCATTTCATCGCTGAGATCATCGTGGCGGCCCATCAGCTCCAGCGACAGGCGCAACCGCGTCAACGGCGTGCGCAAGTCATGGGACACCCCCGCCAGCATCAGTTCCCGCTCTCGCCCCGCCTGTTCGACGTCCTCGGCCATCTGGTTGAAGGCCCGGTACACCTCGGTCATTTCGCTCGGGGTATCACTGATCGGCAGCCGTACGCTACGTCCCTGGCCCAGCTGCCGCGCCGCGTCCACCAGGCGCTTCAACGGCTGGTTGAGCTGGCTGACGAAGATCCAGGCCGATGCGGTGGAGAGCAGCCCGATCGCCAGGAACCAGCCCAGCACGCTCCAGATCTTCTGCCCGCGCAACGGATGCGGGTACAGCGGCACTTTCAACCAACCCGCGCCCAGGCTCGGCGCCCGCACCCACAGGGCCGGTGGCGAATGCATGCGCAGCCGCACCTCGGTGTCGGCTCCCAGCTCGGCCTGCATCTGGCGTTGGTAGATCTCACTGTAGGGCCAGTGCTGCTCGCCTTCCGGCACCCCGCCACTGACCACCCGGATCAGGCCGGCTGCATCGGCGATCTTGTCGCGATCATCCTCGTCCGCCGCCCAATAGGCGCGCAAGGTCAGGGCCACGCCGTGACTGTACTGACGGTCCACCAGCACGTCTTCGTTCATCAGCAGGTACACCAGGGTCAGCGCCTTGGAGAACAGCACGACGATCAGCACCAGCCAGAGGGTGCGGGCGAAGAAACTTTGGGGGAACCAGAGAGGGGTTTTCATGGGCAGCCGCTGGACACTTTGCAGAAGCGAGCGGGCGGGCTCGCATATTGCGGATTGCGACTCGCCCGGGGGCTTGCGCACACCCGGGCGAATCGTTCCTACCAATCAACCGGTGCCAGCCAAGAGGCACCCGGCATCGTCACTTGGTCGCGGTGCCGTCCGGCACGAACACATAACCCACGCCCCAGACGGTCTGGATGTAGCGCGGCTTGGACGGGTCCGGTTCGATCATGCGACGCAGACGGGAAATCTGCACGTCGATGGAACGCTCCAGAGCATCCCATTCACGACCACGGGCCAGGTTCATCAGTTTGTCGCGGGTCAGCGGCTCGCGGGCATGCATGACCAGCGCCTTGAGCACGGCGAACTCACCGGTGGTGAGCATGTGCACTTCCTCGCCGCGCTTGAGTTCGCGGGTGGCGAGGGACAGTTCGTAGTCACCGAAGGTCACGCTTTCGTCTTCGCTGCCCGGTGCGCCCGGCACCGGTGCCGACTGGCGGCGCAACACGGCCTTGACCCGGGCCATCAGTTCATCGGGGTTGAAGGGTTTGGCCAGGTAGTCGTCGGCCCCCAGCTCCAGACCCTTGATCCGGCTCAGCTCGTCGCCCTTGGCGGTGAGCATGATGATCGGCACCTGGTTGTTCGCCGCGCGCAGGCGGCGACAGGCGGTCAGGCCGTCTTCGCCGGGCAGCATCAGGTCCAGGACCACCAGGTTGAACACTTCGCGTGACAGCAGGCGGTCCATCTGTTCTGTATTGGCCACTGCGCGGGCCCGATAGCCCTTGCTGGTGAAAAACCGTTCCAGCAGGCTGCTCAGCCCCGGATCGTCATCAACGATGAGAATTTTTTCGCCTTCAGCAGTGTTTGCAGTGCTGCTCATTGGATGCTCCTTTGATCTCGGCACGCATTATGGGGTCTGCGGCCCTTATCCGTATCCGGTGCATTGTTAGCAGATTTTTCCTCAACTACCAGTAAACGCTCTAAAGACCCGCGCGGGCGCACAATCCCCGCAAGCCCGGAACGCCGGTTATAATGCGCCGCCTCTTGTCTCAGGCAACGTCTGATCATTGCTGTGCGGTGCCGCTCTTTATTTTCCAAGGCACACAGCAATGTGCTGATTTCATGGGTCTCAAGGCTGCCTTTTGATCCCAAACCAGATGCGTCCCCATGGCTTGAGAGCCCCGACGCATCTGCTTTCACACTTTGTCAGGTGGTTTTATGGACAGCATCAACAGCCGCATCGCCGAAGAACTCGGCGTCCGCCCACAACAGGTCGAAGCGGCCGTCGCTCTACTCGATGAAGGCTCCACCGTGCCCTTCATCGCGCGCTACCGCAAGGAAGTCACCGGCAGCCTGGATGACACCCAGCTGCGTCATCTGGAAGAACGCCTGCGTTACCTGCGGGAACTCGACGAACGGCGTATCAGCATCCTCGCCAGCATCGAGGAGCAAGGCAAGCTGACCCCGGAACTGGCCCGTGAGATCAAGCTGGCCGACACCAAGACCCGTCTCGAAGACCTTTACCTGCCGTACAAGCAGAAGCGCCGCACCAAGGGCCAGATCGCCCTCGAAGCCGGCCTCGGCGAACTGGCGGACGGCCTGTTCAACGATCCGTCGCTGACCCCGGAAAGCGAAGCGGCACGCTTCGTCGACGGCGAAAAAGGCGTGGCGGACGTGAAGGCGGCGCTGGAAGGCGCCAAGTACATCCTGATGGAGCGCTTCGCCGAAGACGCCGGCCTGCTGGACAAGCTGCGCAACTACCTCAAGCAGGAAGCCACCCTCAGTGCCCGGGTGATCGCCGGCAAGGAAGAAGAAGGCGCCAAGTTCCGCGACTACTTCGAACACGACGAACCCCTGAAAAGCATGCCGTCGCACCGCGCCCTGGCGATTTTCCGCGGCCGCAACGAGGGCATCCTGGGCTCCGCGCTGAAAGTCGGCGACGAGCTGCCGGGCACCCTGCACCCGTGCGAAGGCATGATCGGCCAGCACGTCGGCATCCAGAACCAGAACCGCCCCGCCGACAAATGGCTCGGCGAAGTGGTGCGCTGGACCTGGAAGGTCAAGCTCTACACCCACCTGGAAACCGACCTGCTGGGCGAGCTGCGCGACGGCGCGGAAACCGAGGCGATCAACGTCTTCGCCCACAACCTGCACGACCTGCTGCTGGCCGCTCCGGCCGGCCCGCGCGCCACCCTGGGCCTGGACCCGGGCCTGCGCACCGGCTGCAAGGTCGCGGTGGTCGACGCCACCGGCAAGCTGCTGGACCACGCCACCGTCTACCCGCATGTACCGCACAACAAGTGGGACCAGACCCTGGCCGTGCTCGCCGCCCTGTGCGCCAAGCACTCGGTGGACCTGATCGCCATCGGCAACGGCACCGCCAGCCGCGAAACCGACAAGCTGGCTGCCGAGCTGATCAAGAAATACCCGGCCATGAAGATGACCAAGGTCATGGTCTCCGAAGCCGGTGCATCGGTGTATTCCGCCTCTGAGTTGGCGGCCAAGGAATTCCCCGACCTGGATGTGTCGATCCGCGGCGCCGTGTCCATTGCCCGCCGCCTGCAGGACCCGCTGGCCGAACTGGTGAAGATCGACCCGAAATCCATCGGCGTCGGCCAGTACCAGCACGACGTGTCCCAGCTCAAGCTGGCCCGTGGCCTGGATGCGGTGGTGGAAGACTGCGTGAACGCCGTGGGCGTGGACGTGAACACCGCCTCGGTGGCGCTGCTGGCACGGATTTCCGGCCTCAACACCACTCTGGCGCAGAACATCGTCAACCACCGCGATGAAAACGGTGCGTTCAAAACCCGCGCCGCGCTGAAGAAAGTCGCCCGCCTGGGCGAGAAGACCTTCGAGCAGGCCGCCGGCTTCCTGCGGGTGATGAACGGCGACAACCCGCTGGACTCCTCCGCGGTGCACCCGGAGGCCTACCCGCTGGTGCAGCGCATCGCCGCCGAAACCGACCGCGACATCCGCTCGCTGATCGGCGACGCCGGCTTCCTCAAGCGCCTGGACCCGAAGAAGTTCACCGATGAAACCTTCGGCCTGCCCACCGTCACCGACATTCTCCAGGAACTGGAGAAGCCGGGCCGCGACCCGCGTCCCGAGTTCAAGACTGCTGCGTTCCAGGACGGCGTCGAGGACCTCAAGGACCTCGAGCCCGGGATGATCCTCGAAGGCGTGGTGACCAACGTCACCAACTTCGGTGCCTTCGTCGATATCGGCGTGCACCAGGACGGCCTGGTGCATATCTCGGCGCTGTCCGAGAAGTTCATCAAGGACCCGCGTGAAGCGGTGAAAGCCGGTGATGTGGTGAAGGTCAAGGTCATGGAAGTCGACATCCCGCGCAAACGCGTCGGCCTGTCGATGCGCATGAGCGACACCCCGGGCGAGAAGGTCGACGGTGCCCGTGGCTCGCGTCCGGGCTCGGCGCCACGGCCGTCGCAGAACAACGCGCCACGCAAGGAAAGCACGGCCGCCGCGCCGAGCAACAATGCCATGGCCTCGCTGTTCGCCAACGCCAAGCAGTTGAAGAAACGCTGATGGAGATTCCTGACGGCCTGACCCAGAGCGCCTTCAGCGAGATGCTCGGCTGCCGCCTGCAACGCCTGGAAACCGGTGTTGCCGAGGTGGCCCTGGCGCTGGAGCCGCACCTGCGCAATCGCGGCAACGTGATGCACGGCGGGGCGATCTTCAGCCTGGTGGACATTGCCATGGGGCTGGCCTGTTCCAGCGCCCATGGCTTCGACCAGCGCAGCGTGACCATCGAGTGCAAGATCAACTACATGCGCGCGGTGGCCGAGGGCGAAGTCCTGTGCACCGCCACGGTCATCCACCCGGGTCGCCGCACCCTGGTGGTCGAGGCCGAGGTGCGTCAAGGCGACAAACTTGTCGCGAAAGCACAAGGCACGTTCGCTGTTCTCTAGCCGCTCCCGCTCGATTTGGGTTAATTTCGACACTGTGAACGCAGTGTCGGGGTTTTCCCTGTCACCGCCTCCGACCCAGGGAAGAAGTGTCGGCGTTTTCTGATATTTACCAGGCGACCACGCCAGTTCTCAACTTCACCCTTGTAGACCGTCTTGCCCACCCCCATATTGGGGCGACCGACGCGTGAAGGAATCCAACTTGAGCGAACTTCTCAACCGCCGCCTGGCTCTGCTCGGCGAGCGCGACCACCTCTCTCTGCTCGAACAGTGCCTGCACGGCATCGAGCGTGAATGCCTGCGCGTCACGGGCGTTGCCCGCCTGGCACAGACACCGCACCCCGAAGAGCTGGGCGCCGCGCTGACCAACGAGCAAATCACCACCGATTATTCCGAGTCGCTGCTGGAGTTCATCACTCCGGCCCTCGCCGACCCGGCCGACACCCTGGCCAGCCTGGACAAGATCCATCGCTTCGCCTACAGCAAGCTCGGCAACGAGTACCTGTGGAGCCCGTCGATGCCCTGCCCGCTGCCGGAGGAAGAAGATATTCCGATCGCCTACTACGGCACCTCGAATATCGGCAAGCTCAAGTATGTGTACCGCCAGGGCCTGGCCCTGCGCTACGGCAAGACCATGCAGTGCATCGCCGGGATTCACTACAACTTTTCCCTACCGGAGAAGCTCTGGCCGCTGCTCAAGGAAGCCGAAGGCTTCAGCGGCAGCGACCGGGAATACCAGTCGCTGGCCTACATCGCCCTGATCCGCAACTTCCGCCGCTACAGCTGGCTGCTGATGTACCTGTTCGGTGCTTCGCCGGCCCTGGACGCCGGTTTCCTGCGCGGGCGCGCCCATCAGTTGGAACAGTTCGACGCCGATACGCTGTACCTGCCCTATGCCACCAGCCTGCGCATGAGCGACCTGGGTTACCAGAGCAGTGCCCAGGCCGGCCTGACACCCTGCTATAACGACCTGAACAGCTACACCGACAGTCTGCGCAAGGCGGTGGCGACCCCTTACGCGCCGTATGTCGAGATCGGCACCCACAAGGATGGTGAGTGGGTGCAGCTCAACACCAACATCCTGCAGATCGAAAACGAGTACTACTCCACCATTCGCCCCAAGCGCGTGACCTACACCGGCGAGCGGCCGATCCAGGCGCTGATGGCCCGTGGCGTGCAGTATGTCGAGGCGCGCTGCCTGGACATCAACCCGTTCCTGCCGACCGGCATCGATTTGACCGAGGCACGCTTCCTCGATGCGTTCCTGCTGTATTGTGCGCTGAACGACAGCCCGCTGTTCGAAAGCTACGAGTGCGGCAATGCCACCTCGAACTTCCTGACCGTGGTCAAGGAAGGTCGGCGCCCGGGCCTGCAATTGCAGCGTCAAGGCCAGGCCGTGGACATGAAGGAATGGGCCTCTGAACTGCTGGAGAAGATCGCTCCGCTGGCGGCGCTGCTAGACAGCAGCCACGGTGGCGATAGCCACAGCAAGGCCCTGGACGAGCAGTTTGCCAAGGTCCAGGACCCGTCCCTGACGCCATCGGCCCAGGTGCTGGCGAGCATGACCCAGCACAAGGAAAGCTTCGCGCAGTTCTCGATGCGCCAGAGCCTGGCCCATGCCGAGTTCTTCCGCAGCCAGCCGTTGAGCCCGCAAGAGCAGACCGGCTTCGAGGAAGCGGCCCGTCAGTCCCTGGCGCAACAGGCTGAGCTTGAGCAGAACGAGGTGGGGGATTTCGACGTGTTCGTCGGCTCGTACCAGGCGAGCATCCTGGCGATCAGTAACTGAGGTTCGGCTTACCGGCGAAAGCGCCCGAAAGACCTACGCAAGGTTCAAGGGCCTCATCGCCAGCAAGCCGGCTCCTACAAGGTCCGGGCACGCCGATGTTCTCGCAGTGAAATACAGACCTGTAGGAGCGCCGGTCGACGCTCGATTGCCGGCGATGGCGTCCGAGAGCCCTATGCAAGGCTCAACGGCAAGCCAACCCCCACAGGCTAAAGGGCTTTTTCGAAGATCTTCGAATTCCGCTGGTAGTTGTACAGCGAAGCCCGCGCGCTCGGCAGCCGATCCACGCTGCTCGGCTCGAAACCGCGCTCGCGGAACCAGTGCGCGGTGCGGGTCGTCAGCACAAACAAGGTTTTCAGGCCCTGCGCCCGTGCCCGCGCCTCGATCCGCTCCAGCAGTTCATCGCCGCGACCGCCATGGCGATACTCCGGGTTCACCGCCAGGCACGCCAACTCCCCCGCCTGCGAATCGGCGATCTGGTACAGCGCCGCACAGGCGATGATCATGCCTTCGCGCTCCACCACGCTGAACTGCTCGATCTCGCGCTCCAGCACTTCCCGCGAACGCCGCACCAGGATGCCCTGCTCTTCCAGCGGACTGATCAGGTCGAGCAAACCGCCGACATCCTCGATGGCCGCCTCGCGTACCAGTTCGAACTGCTCCTGGGCCACCAGCGTACCGCCGCCGTCACGGGTAAACAGCTCGGTCAACAGCGCGCCATCCTCGGCATAGCTGACGATATGGCTGCGCGCCACGCCACCCCGGCAGGCCTGAGCCGCCGCGTCCAGCAACTCGCCCTGGTAATCGTTGCCCAGGCGCAGCAGATGCGCCGGTACCTGCTGTGGACGCAGCTCACGGACCAGCTTGCCATTTTCATCGATCAGGCCGTGATCGGCGCCGAACAGCAGGAGTTTTTCCGCCTCCAGGTCGATGGCGGCACGGGTCGCCACGTCTTCGCAGGCCAGGTTGAAGATTTCCCCGGTAGGCGAATAGCCCAGCGGCGACAGCAAGACGATGGAGCGCTCGTCCAGCAGGCGGTTGATGCCCTTGCGGTCGACCCGGCGCACTTCGCCGGTGTGGTGATAATCGACACCTTCCAGCACACCGATCGGCCGCGCCGTCACCAGGTTGCCGCCGGCGACCCGCAACCGCGAGCCCTGCATCGGCGAGGCGGCCATGTCCATGGACAGGCGCGCCTCGATGGCGATCCGCAGTTGGCCCACGGCATCGATCACACACTCCAGGGTGGCCGCATCGGTAATCCGCATGCCGCGGTGGTAATGCGGCGTCAGCCCGCGCGCCGCCAGGCGGCTTTCGATCTGCGGACGCGAGCCGTGCACCAGCACCAGCCGCACCCCCAGGCTGTGGAGCAGCACCAGGTCGTGGACGATATTGCCGAAGTTGGGGTGCTCGACGCCGTCACCGGGCAGCATGACCACAAAGGTGCAGTCCCGGTGGGCATTGATATAGGGAGACGCATGGCGAAGCCAATTCACGTAGTCGGGCATAACACCTGAACCTGTATAAAAAACAGCCAATAGAAAATAGATGCAACGTCAAGACGCACAACGGGCTGTTGGTTATCGTCGGAACAGGCTTGGCGACACGCGCGCTCTCCTTGGTATCCAGGAAAAAGGTGGCTCGAAAACAGTCAGCAACCGCGCATTTAACGCAAGGTTGCAGCCGGGCTCAAGCAGTAATGTTGAATCAATTCACGCAGTAGATGCACGGTAGGCTGTAAACGTGACATTTCGAGGTATTCCCCCGGCTGATGGGCACAGGCGATGTCGCCGGGTCCCAGGACCAGGGTTTCGCAGCCAAGGCGCTGAAGATAAGGCGCTTCGGTGCCAAATGCCACTGCCTCGGCGCGATGGCCGGTGAGCTTCTCGGCGATACGCACCAGTTCGGCGTCCTCGGCCTGTTCGAACGGCGGTACTTCGGGAAACAGCGGCGCGTAGTCGATCTTGACCTGGTGCAGCTGCGCCAGGGGTTCGAGCTTGGCGCGGATCGCCGCCCGCAGGACGTTCGGGTCCATGCCCGGCAAGGGCCGCAGGTCGAACTCCAGGGAGCACTGGCCACAGATGCGGTTGGGGTTGTCGCCGCCGTGAATGCAGCCGAAGTTCAGGGTCGGCTGGGGCACGCTGAACTGCGGATTGTTGTATTCGCGCTGCCATTGCCAGCGCAGGCCCTTGAGCTCGCCGATGGCATCGTGCATGGCCTCGAGGGCGCTATGGCCCAGGCTCGGGTCCGAGGAGTGGCCGCTGCGGCCGAGAATCTCGATACGCTCCATCATCACGCCCTTGTGCAGGCGGATCGGCCGCAGGCCAGTGGGCTCGCCGATCACCGCGGCGCGGCCCAGCGGACGACCGGCGGCGGCCAGGGCCCGGGCGCCGGACATGGAGCTTTCTTCGTCGCAGGTGGCCAGGATCAGCAGCGGCTGCTTGAACGGTTGGTCGAGCAATGGCTTCACGGCTTCGATGGCCAGGGCGAAAAACCCCTTCATGTCGCAACTGCCCAGGCCGACCCAGCGGCCATCGACTTCGGTCAGTTTCAGCGGGTCGGTCTGCCACAGCGCAGCATCGAACGGCACGGTGTCACTGTGCCCGGCCAGCACCAGCCCACCAGGGCCGCTGCCGAAGCTGGCGAGCAGGTTGAACTTGCCGGGACTGACCAGTTGGATATCGCAGGTGAAGCCCAGGTCGGTCAGCCAGGTGGCCAGCAGGTCGATCACCGGACGGTTGGACTGATCAAGGCTCGGCTGGGTACAGCTGACCGACGGCGCGGCAATCAGCGCAGCGAATTGATCTTTCATCGACGGCAAAGGCATTGCGCTGACTCCCGAACTCCAAGGCGAAGCTCATCATAGAGCCATCCGGCGACTGGAATAAACCGTCGCGACGCGTGCCGCCCGCTTGTCCTGTACACTGCACGGCCTTGGCAGCCCCCTTCTCCCCCGGCTGCGCTACCGATCCTGGATTTTCCGGCCATGCAGAAAGAAACCGAAATCAAACTCCGCGTCAGCCGCGAAACCCTCGCCGCCCTGCGCGAGCACCCGCTGCTGAAGAAACGCAACAAAAGTGGCTGGGAACGTCGCGAGCTGATGAATCAGTATTTCGACACCCCCGAGCGCGACCTGGCCAAGGCCAAGGTCGCCCTGCGCCTGCGCCGCGACGGCGAAGAAGTGATCCAGACCCTCAAGACCCGTGGCCAGAGCGTTGCCGGCCTGTCGGAACGCAACGAGTACGACTGGCACCTGCCCAAGGCCAAGCTGGATGTGAAGAAACTCGACGGCGAGTGCTGGCCCGAGGCGTTGAGCGAGCTGGACAAGAAAACCCTGAAGCCGATCTTCACCACCGATTTCGTCCGCGAACGCGCCGAAATCGCCTGGGGTCGCGGCAAGGCCAAGGTGGTGGTCGAGGCCGCGCTGGACCTGGGCTTTGTCATCGTCGGCAAACAGAAGGAAGAAATCTGCGAACTGGAGCTGGAATTGCGCGAAGGCGAGCCGGCGGCGCTGCTGGAACTGGCCGCCGAGCTGGCCGAGAAGCTGGCGCTGATGCCTTGCGATATCAGCAAGGCCGAGCGCGGGTATCGCCTGTTTGACGCCAACAGCTATTCGCTGAGCCTGCCGGCCCCGCAACTGACCGCTGAAATGCCGGTGGACGACGCGTTCGCCGCGCTGGCCTGGCACCTGCTCGGCAGCAGCCAGCGACTGGCCGAACAATACCGTTTCAACGGGCACTGGCGCCTGTTGCAGGACTGGGTCCAGCAGTTGATCGAACTGCGGGCGTTGGTCGGCAGCCTGGGCCAGGCGGCCCCTCGGCAATCCACCAGCGAACTGCGCAGCGCCCTGGATGCATTGCTGGAAGACTGGCGTCCGCTGGTCAACGCCGGCCTGGAAGACGAAGACGTGCGCAAGGCCGCGCCGGAGCAGTTCCTGGAGGAGCTGGAAGATGTGCGTTGGGGTCTGTTCTCGCTGAACACCTCGCGCTGGTTGCTGGCCCGTAGCTGGACGGCCGAGCGGACCACTCGCGGCCAGCGCCAGGGCGCGGCGCAGTTGCAGAGCTGGCTGCCACGGCTGCTGGCCGAGGAAGCCACGTCGTTGCAACTGGGACGCTACCAGCAGCAACCGGAAGACCTGGCCGAACAATTGCCACGGATCGAGCGGATCCAGGCCTGGCTGCACCTGGCCCGTGGCGTGCTGGAGCTGCCGGAACTGGATCGTCTGTTTGGCGAAATGAACAAGCTGGCGCAACTGGCCGAGACGGACATCAGCGACGAAGTGCTGGAGGCGCGGGTGCAACAGGCGCTGACGGTGTTCCAGAGCCGTGCCTGGAAAACCTTGTTGCGTCTGTAAACAACGCCGAAAATTTCTTGCATCGGTAAATCTGGTCTACATTTGAACCTGATAGAACGATAAAGCACTCAGGATTAACCCTAAGTGCTTTCAGTTCTATCGCAAGACATTCAGGCGACACCTTTAAGAACACCATCGTTTGTCTCACCGTCCGGTGGGCCTGCAGCACGACGGCATTGTGTGATTAGCCGTATCTGTCCCCTTTCAAGATTTTTCTTCGAATGGTACGGATGGACGCTGTCATGCAGCCTTCAGATGACGATGATGTTGATAACCTGATGCGCAAGTTCGGGGCCAGGGCCGATCGCTATCGAGAAATCGAGGTGGCCCGGGTCTTCAGCGAAACGCCCGCGCCCGCCCCCGCGATTCCCCAGCCTCCAGCGCCCACGTCTGTCGAACCGGCCTCGCCGCCCCTCGTCCCGGGTGATACCGGCGCGCCTGAAAAAGCCGCCGCCCCGTCCTTGCGCACGCTGCTCCACGACCTCGCCCGGGAGCGCCAGGCGCAGGCGGCGCAGCACCTACAGCCGACTCCCGCGCCCCAGGTCACGGCGCAGATCATCGCGATCGTCTCGACCCGTGGCGGTGTCGGCCGCAGCACACTGGCCAGCCTGCTGGCGATTCTGCTCAACAGCGCCGACACGCGGGCCATGGTCCTGGAACTCGACCCACAGAATGCGCAATACCAGCACCTGGGGACCCACCCGCAAGTAGCGGGTATCTGCCAGGCCAGCCTGGACAGGCGCAGCTGGCGCGATCTCGTGCAAACCGGCTACGCCAACACCCGGCTGCTGGCCTTCGGCGAGAGCGAGCCAAGGCAGTTGCACGCCTTCGAACACCAACTCGAAGGCAACCCGCACTGGCTCGCCCAACACCTCGGCGAACTGGCGCTGGGCGAACACGACACACTGATCATCGACACCCCCGCCGGCAGCAATGTCTATCAGGAACAGGCGCTGCGCATGGCGAATCTGATTGTCGCCGTGGTTCGACCCGACGCCGCCTCCCACGCCGCCCTGGAGCGCCTGATCGCCTCGCTCGAGCCCCATCTGAACAGGGAAAAGCCGGCGGCCTGCTGGTTCGTGATCAACGGCGTGGACACCGCCCATGCCTTGTCCGTGGACATCACGCAGATCCTTGAGAACCAACTGAAAACGCAATTGCTCGGCACCGTCATCTGGGACGAGACGATCGCCGCGGCGCTGGCCTATGAATGCAATCCGTTCGAGCAGTCCGCCGATTCCCCTGGCTGCCAGGACATCCTGGCCATCGCCGACAAACTCTACGATCAGTTGGAGTCACCGCTAGCATGACCTTCGAACGCCGCGTCGAGCGCCTGCTCGGCACCTCCCTGAGACGTGCCCGCCAATGGTCCCGGCCACTGCGCCTGGGCCTCATCCTGTGTGCCGCGCTGCTCTGCGCGGTGGTGCTGGCGGGGGTCATCAGCGCTCCCGCGAGCCTGCTCCACCAGGCCCTGTTCGGCCTGGCCTGCGTGATCGCGGTGCTGGTCTTGCGGCGCCTGGAGGGTCGCTTGCCGATCATCGCGATGATCAGCCTGTCGCTGATCGCCTCGCTGCGCTACATGTACTGGCGCCTGACCGAGACACTGGAACTGGAGAACCTGCACGACACCCTGTTCGGCTACACCCTGGTGCTGGCCGAACTCTATGCCCTGGTGGTGCTGGTGTTCGGTTACGTGCAGACCGCCTGGCCGCTCAAGCGGCGGCCGATCCTGCTCAGCGAAGATCCGGGACAATGGCCCAGCGTCGATGTGTTCATCACCACCGTCAACGAGTCGCTGGAGATCGTCAAGATCACCGTGTTCGCCGCGCAGGGGATGGACTGGCCGCAAGACAAGCTCAAGGTCCATGTGCTGGATGACGGGCACAGGGAAGAGTTCCGACTGTTCTGCGAGAGCGTCGGCGCCCACTACCTGACCCGCGACAACAACCTGCATGCCAAGGCCGGCAATTTCAACGCCGCGCTCAAGGTCACCCACGGCGAATACATTGCCGCCTTCGACGCCGACCACGTGCCCTCGCGCTCCTTCCTGCAAATCAGCATGGGCTGGTTTCTCAAGGACCCCAAGCTGGCGATGCTGCAAACCCCGCACGTGTTCTTTTCCCCGGATCCCTTCGAGAAAAACCTCAAGACCCAGCAGGCGGTTCCCAACGAAGGCGAGCTGTTCTACGGGCTGGTGCAGGACGGCAATGACCTGTGGAACGCCGCCATGTTCTGCGGCTCCTGCGCCTTGATGCGCCGGGTGGCGCTGGAAGCCATCGGCGGGATGGACGAAACCACCCTCACCGAAGACGCCCACACCTCGCTGAGCCTCAACCGCGCCGGCTACAACACCGCCTACCTGGCCCTGCCGCAAGCCGCCGGCATGGCCACGGAAAACCTCTCGCGGCACATCAACCAGCGCGTGCGCTGGGCCCGCGGCATGACGCAGATCTTCCGCACCGACAACCCCATGCTCGGGCGCGGCCTGACCCTGGGCCAGCGCATCTGCTACAGCAACGCCATGCTGCACTTCTTCTACGGTTTCCCGCGCCTGGTGTTTCTCACCGCGCCCCTGGCCTACCTGGTGTTCGGCGCACAGATCTTCCACGCCGCGCCCCTGATGGTGGCCGCCTATGCGGCGCCGCACCTGCTGCTGGCCAACCTGACCAACTCGCGCATCCAGGGACGCTTCCGCCATTCGTACTGGAACGAGGTCTACGAAACGGTACTGGCCTGGTACATCCTGACGCCGGTACTGATGGGCCTGCTCAGGCCCAAGTCCGGGCACTTCAACGTCACGGACAAGGGCGGCGACCTGCACCTGGGGTTCTTCGACTGGAAGATGGCCCGTCCCTACATCGTGCTGCTGGTCTTGAACATCGCCGCGGTGGTGTATGGGGTCTACGACTATCTCGGGGCCGATGTCACCACCGATGAAACGGTGCTGCTCAACCAGGTCTGGGCCATCTACAACGCCATCATGTGCGCCGCCGCCCTCGCGGTCGCCAGCGAAAGCCGCCAGGTGCGGGCCGAACCCAGGGTCGACGCGCAGCTACCGGTTGGCCTGCAACTGGCCGATGGCACGCAGTATCGCAGCGTCACCCAGGACTTCTCCCCGCGCGGCCTTGGCCTGAAGCTTGCGCAAGACCAATCGATTCCCCTGGGAACCCGCCTGCGGGTCTCGCTGTTCCGTCACCAACACCCGTATGACTTCGACGGCAGCGTGGTCTTCAGTCGCGCCAACACGGTCGGCATCCGCTTCGACCCGCTGACCTTGAGCCAGCAAAGCGACCTGGTCCACCTGACCTTCTCGCGCGCCGACACCTGGGCCAGGAACTGGGGCAACGGCACCCCCGACTCGCCCCTCATGGCCCTGCGCGAGATCAGCGTCATCGGCCTGCATGGCATTGCCGAGTTGCTCAAGGCAACCCTCAGATTACCCGGCCAGGCGCTCGAACGGCGGCGCGCCGGCTCCTCTCCCTCAGCACCTGCCCTGGACACGCCATGAGCCCGATATTTTCCGCTGGCAGCGATGGACGCTGCATTCGTTACGCCCTCCTGTTGCTGGTCTGCTGCGGCGTCTATCCAGGTATCGGCCACAGCGCGACGCAAACAGACAACCGCACCAGCCCCGTCGGCGCCAGCCAACCCCAGGCGATCGGCGGCGACAAGAACAGCTACAGCCTGACCTTCAAGCAACTGGGACGACGCGACCCCCTGTACCTGCGCGGCGTCGAATCGACCGACAGCGTCGACTTCGGGATTCGCGCCGACCAGGTGGTGACCGGCGTCCAGGTGGTCCTGCACTACGGCTATTCGGCGCTGATGCTGCCCGAGCTGTCGCAGATCAACGTGCTGGTCAACGACAAGGTCGCCGCCAGCCTGCCGCTGCCCCGGGAACAGGCCGGCAAGGATCTGGAGAAAGTCGTCGAGATCCCCGCGCGGCTGATCACCGACTTCAACCGCCTGGACCTGCAACTGATCGGGCACTACACGATGCAATGCGAAGACCCGTTGCACTCGAGCCTGTGGGCCAGGGTCAGCAACGACAGCCAACTGAACATCCAGTACTCGCCCATCGCGCTGAAGAACGACCTGGCCCTGTTGCCGGTGCCGTTTTTCGACCGCCACGATGCGCGTCCACTGGTCCTGCCCTTCGTCTTCGACACCTCGCCCAGCGCCGCCAAGCTGGAAGCGGCCGCCGCCCTTTCATCCAAGTTCGGCGCCCTGGCCAGCTACCGCACCGCGACCTTTCCCGCCAGCGTCGGCCAGCTGCCGGCCAAGGGCAACGCGATTGTCTTGGTCACCCATCGCGAAAGCCTGCCGCTGGGCGAGCTGTCGAGCAACGCCGCCAGCGGTCCCAGCGTGACCATGATGACCAACCCCAACGACCCCTATGGCAAGTTGCTGGTGATCAGCGGGCGCAATGACGCCGAACTGAAGACCGCCGCCATGGCCGTCGCCCTGGGCAGCCAGTCGATGTCCGGCGCCACCGCGCTGATCGACCACTTCGACCCGCTGCCGGTGCGCGTGCCCTATGACGCGCCCAACTGGCTGCCGACCGACCGGCCGGTGAAGCTCGGCGAACTGGTCGACGCCCGGCAATTGCATGTCTCCGGCTACAGCCCCGAGGACATCAAAATTGCCCTGCGCCTACCGCCGGACCTGTTCGAATGGCGCGGACGCGGTGCGCCCCTGCTGCTCAAATACCGTTACACGCCGCAGCAGTTCTCGACCAACTCGGCCTTGCTGGTGCACCTCAACGATCACCTGGTGCGCTCGATGCAGTTGCCGTCAATCCCCAATCTCAACGGCGGACCGGACCTGTTGGACTGGCTCAAGAAGGACGACAGCCTGCCGCGCGAAGCCAGCATGTTCCTGCCCCTGGACATCGCCACCTTCGAGTCGCAGCTGCAAATGCGCTACCTGTATGACTATGTCAAACAAGGCGAATGCCGGGACGTTATCGTCGAAGACATGCGCGGCCAGATCGAAGGCGATTCGACCCTGGACCTGAGCGGCCTGGACCACTACACGGCGATGCCCGATCTGGGCAAGTTCCGCGACAGCGGCTTCCCCTTCACCCGCTTGGCCGACCTCTCGGAGACCGCCGTGGTGATGCCCGGCACCCTGGAGCCCGCGACCCTTGGCGCCTTCCTCACCGTGCTCGGGCGTTTCGGCGAATCCACCGGTTATCCGGCCACCGGCCTGCAAGTGATCCAGGCCCACGACGTCGAGGCGGTCAGCGACAAGGACCTGCTGGTGTTCGCCACCGGCAACGACCAGCCCCTGCTCAAGCAATGGGCCGACGCGTTGCCGGCCCGTAGCGAGGGCAGCCGGCACTTCTTCGACCTGAGCGACCTGGCCTTGCGCATTCACGACTGGTTCAGCCCCGACCCGAAGGCGGCGCTGCGCAAGACCCGCGCCAACCTGATCTGGTCGGGCAGCGGCCCGCCTTACCTGGCGGGCTTCGAGTCACCGCTCAAAAGCGGGCGCAGCGTGGTGGTGGTCGCCAGCAGCGAGCCGGCGCGACTGGCCGAGGTGACTGCGGCGATGATCGGCGGCGATGACTACAAGGACCTGATCCAGGGCCGCCTGGCCGTGATCCAGGACAAGCAGATCACCACCCTGACCGCCGACCAACCCTACTACGTCGGTGAACTGAGCTGGTTCAGGCACCTGCAGTTGCTGCTGTCGCGGCATCTCAGCGGGATGCTGCTCAGTACCCTGCTCGGCTTCGTGCTGCTCTGCGCCCTGATCTTCCTGGGGCTGCGGGCCCAGGCCAAGCGGCGGTTGTCGTGAATCCGGTGCGCGGGAGAGCAGGCATGCGCCATACCCTGACCCTGACGTTGCTGCTTGCCCTGGCCGGCACCGCCCTTCAGGCCCGGGCCGACGATCCCCAGGCGCAACTGATCGAACAAGGGCGTTACTGGCAGTCGCAGAACAACCCCGACCGGGCCATCGAGGCCTGGAACAAGTTGCTGCTGATCGCCCCCGATCAACCGGAAGCGCTCTATGGCCTGGGCCTTGGCAACGTCCAGCTCAAGCGCCTGGATGAGGCGAAAAAATACCTCGCCCGTTTGCAGGCCCTGGTGCCCCAACCCCGCCAGGCCCAGCAGCTCGAACAGGACATTGCCCTGGGCGGCGATGACCAGGCTCGGCTGCTGGCCCAGGCCCGGCAACTGGTGGATACCGACAAATACGACGAAGCCGTGAAGGTTTACCGCCAACTGCTGAACGGCCGGCAACCCCAGGGGTCACTCGCCCGCGAGTATTACTACCTGCTGGGTTACACCAAAGGCGGTGAGCAGGAAGCCCGCGCCGGCCTCGAACGGCTGCTGCGCGAGCACCCGGACGATCGCGCCGTGGCGCTGTTCCTGGCCAAGCACATGGTGCGCAACCTCGACACCCGTGCCGAAGGCATCCGCCGTCTGGCGGTCCTCGCCAAGGACAAGGATGTCGGCGGTGACGCCAATGAGACCTGGCGCTTCGCCCTGACCTGGATCGGCCCGCCGTCACCGGCACAAGTCCCGTTGTTCGAACAGTTCCTCGCCGCGCACCCGGACGACAAGGCAATCCGCGACCTGATGAACAAGGGCAAGACCCTGGCCCGCAGCCGGGCGACAGCCACCGCGAAAGTGCCGGCCTGGCACCGCGACCCGCAAGACGCCCAGGGGCTGCAAGCGCTCGAGGGCGGCGACCTGGCCGCCGCCGAGCGGGCGTTTCAGACCCGCCTCGAGGAAAAACCCAACGACCCGGACGCCCTCGGCGGCCTGGGTGTCGTGCGGCAAAAGCAGGAGCGCCTGAACGAAGCCGAGGACTTGCTGCTCCGGGCCACCCAACAGCCGGGGGGACACCCTTGGAAACAGGCGCTGGACAACGTGCGCTATTGGCGGCTGATGGCCGGCGCGAGCGAGGCCCAAAAAGCCGGGCGCCAGGACCAGGCGCGGAACATGATCGAACAGGCCGCCCAGCAGAACCCCGGCCAGCCGGCCAGTCAGGTGGCGCTCGCCAACCTGCAGGCCGAACGGGGCCAGTTGGCCCAGGCCGAGGCCAGCTACCGACGCATTCTCGCCAGTCATCGCGACGATCCCCAGGCCCTGGGCGGTTTGATCGCGGTGCTGTCGCAGCAGGGCAAGTCCGATGAAGCACTCAAGCTGATCGACTCGATCCCCCCGGCGGACCAGGCCCGCCTGGGCTCCAATGTGTCCATCCGCTCGTTGCGCGCCACCCAGGTGGCGCGGCTTGCCGAACAGCGCGGCGACCTGCGCGCCGCCGAGCAGGCCTACCGCCAGGCACTGGTGGACGACCCGGGGAACACCTGGACGCGCTTTGCCCTGGCGCGGATCTACCTGGGACAAGGCCGCACCCAGGCCGCCAAGGATCAGGTCAACGACCTGCTCAAACGCCACCCCGACCAGCCCGACGCCCTGTACACCCGCACCTTGCTCTCGGCGCAACTGGGTGAATGGCAGGACGCCCAGGCCAGCCTGGCGCGCATCCCGCAGGCCCGGCGCAGCCGCGAGATGGACGAACTGGGCAAGGAGATCGCCCTGCATGTGCAGACCGCAGCCGCCGTCGACAACCTCCGGCGCGGTCAGCGCCAGGAAGCTCAGGCGCTGCTGGCCCGCAGCCAGGCGCTGACCGCCGGCAAGCCGGAGCGGGTGGCGATCCTGGCCTCGGCCTATATCGACGCCGGACAGCCGCAACAGGGCGTGGCCCTGGTCCGCGATCTGGTGGAGCGCTCCCCCAGCCCCGACGCCAGACTGCAACTGCTGTATGCCGACATCCTGTTCAAGGCGGACCAGGACAACGACGCCGCGGACATCCTGCGGGCCTTGCAGGGCACGCGGTTCAACGAGGCCGATCGCCGGCACTATGCCGAGCTGGTGAAACTGTATCGCATCAAACAGGCCGATCAGTTGCGCGAGAAAGGCAATCTGGCCGGGGCCTACGACCTCCTCAAGCCGACCTTGAAGCAATACCCCCACGACACCCAGGCGATCTCGGCGCTGGCGCGCATGTATGCCGCCAACGGCAATAACGCCAAGGCTATGGCGCTCTACAAACCCCTGCTGCAGAACGACCCGCGCAACGCCGACCTGCAACTGAGCGTGGCCAACCTGGCCGCCCAGGACCACGACTACGCCCAGGCCGACAGATCCCTCAAGACCGCCCTGGCGCTCAAGCCGGGCGTGCCGAAAGTGCTGATCAGCGCCGCCGGAACCTACCGTGCCATGGGCAAAAGTGCCGAAGCCGCCGAGCTGCTGCGCCAGGCCGTGGCCATCGAAGGCGGCCAACGCCGCGATGGTCAGTCCCTCGAAAGCCTGGACGACGACGGCGACAACCCCTTCCGCAATCAGCCCGGACAACCGCGCCGGGTCGCGGCCCGTTCAGAAGATCCGCTGATGCCGGGCAGCGAGGCGGCCGATACGATGCCACCCGATCCGGCCATGGCCCCGTCGCTCTACGCCAGCTCGGATGCTTTGTCCGACGGTGGTCTGGACAACGACCCGGCCCCGAGCGGCAACCCCTTCGCCGCCGGGCGCCGTTCAGGCGACCCCGCGCGCCAGGACCTGAGTCCGGCCCAGCAGGCGCTGAATGAGATTCTCCAGGAGCGCAGCGGTTATGTGGCCCAGGGCCTGAGCCTGCGCAGCAACAACAATGAATCGGGCCTGAGCAAACTGACCGATGTCGAAGCCCCCTTCGAAGCCAATCTGCCCGCGGGTGACAATCGCGTGGCGCTGCGGGTAACCCCGGTTTCGTTGCATGCCGGCAGTGTCCAGAACTATGGCCTCACACGCTTCGGCAGTGGCCTGCCCAGCGGTTCCCCCGGCTCACAACAAGCCAACGGCGTCGGGCTGGCGGTGGCGGTGGAAAGCCCTGCACACGGCATCAAGGCCGACATCGGCGTCAGCCCCGTGGGCTTCACCTACAACACCGTGATCGGCGGCGTGAGTCTGGACCAGCCGCTGGTGTCCAGTCCCAACCTGCACTACAGCATCGCCCTCTCGCGGCGCCCGGTCACCGACAGCCTGACCTCATTCGCCGGAACCGAAGACCGACGGACCGGCGTGAAATGGGGCGGTGTAACCGCCAACGGTGGACGCGCCCAGCTCAGCTACGACGACCAGGAGGTTGGGCTCTACGGCTACGGCGCCGTGCACAGGCTGGTCGGCAACAACGTCGAGTCCAACAACCGCGCCGAACTGGGCGGCGGGATCTACTGGTACCTGGACAACCAACCCGACGACAAGCTGACCCTGGGCCTGAGCACCACGGTCCTGTCCTACGAGAACAACCAGGGCTTCTTTACCTACGGCCACGGCGGCTACTTCAGTCCGCAGACGTTCTTTTCCGTGGCGGTGCCGATCACCTGGTCCCAGCGCACCGAGCGTTTCACCTATCGGCTCAACGGCGCGGTGGGTGTCCAGCATATCGACCAGAAAGGCGCCGACTACTTTCCCGGCCACAGCGCCGAGCAGGCCGCCAACAACCTCAGGTATCCGGGCCAGAGCAGCACCGGCATCGGCTACAACCTGACCGCGGCGGGCGAGTACCGGCTCGGTTCGAACCTGCTGCTCGGCGGCTCGCTGGGGGTGGATAACGCCCAGGATTATCGGGAGGTGAATGCCGAGCTGTACCTGCGCTACCTGTTCGAGAAGATGACCGGCCCCATGGCCTTGCCGGTCAGCCCGTATCGTTCGCCTTACTCCAACTGACTCCCGGGAGCGTGCACCGTGGCAACTTCATCCGTACTGGCGGGCCTGACCATCCTGATCATCGGCGACAGCCACCTGGCCACCCCGGATTTTCTGCTCAACCCACTGCATGAAGCGCTCAGCCGGCAAGGGGCCCAGGTCCATTCCCTGGGAGTCTGCGGCGCCAATGCCGGCGATTGGCTCAAGGCGACGCCCAGCCCTTGCGGTGGGGCCGAACGACGGGGCAACGGCGAGGCCGTGGTGCTGACCGGTGCGTCGACCCGCTCGATCGGCGAGTTGCTGGACAGCGACAAACCCAATCTCACCCTCATCGTCATGGGCGACACCATGGCCAGCTACGACAAGCCGAGCTTCCCCAAGGCCTGGATCTGGAAACAGACCGACAGCCTGGTCAGGGCCCTTGCCGCCCACCATACCCCCTGCGTCTGGGTCGGACCGAACTGGGGCAGCGAGGGCGGCATGTACGGCAAGACCTACGAACGGGTAAAGACCATGTCGGACTTCCTGGCGAAAAACGTCGCGCCGTGCAGCTATATCGACTCGTTGCAGTTCTCCACCAAGGGCGAGTGGGCCACCATTGACGGCCAGCACCTGACCCGCACCGGCTACCAGACCTGGAGCGCGGACATCGTCAAGGCGCTGTTGCAGGCGTCAGCGCTCAAGGCGGCGGCGAAATGAACCGGGCACGCGGACTGTTGAGCCTGGCAGTGCTGGTAAGCCTCGCTACCGCCCAGGCCGATACCGCTCTGTATCCCACCGGACCGGGCCGGGAATCGGGCTTCATTCGCTTCGTCAATGCCCTGGGCACGCCCCTCGAGGTACGCCCGGAGGGCAAACAAACCCCTTCGACCCTGGCCCCCTCGGTCGTTTCGGTGTTCTCCGCGGTACCCGCCGACAAACCGGTCACAGGCGCCTTGAGCAGTGCCGGCGTCAGCTTGCCGGTGACATTGAACCTGGCGCCCGAAGAGTTCGTGAGCCTGGTGGCGGTGCCCGGCGATAAGGACTTCGAGCTGCTGACCGTGCGCGAGCAACCGAAGGACTTCAATCGCCTCCAGGCCTCGCTGGCGCTGATCAACGCCGATCCGGGCTGTACCGGCGGCGGCTTGCGCCGCGAAGGTCGGCAGGAGCCACCGATTTTCCATGACCTGAATCCCGGTCTGCTGGAACGGCGCGACGTCAACCCGGTACAGCTGACGGTGCAAGGTTTCTGCGACGGAACCCAGGTCACGGAGCCCTTGAACCTGAGCCTGCTGGAGGCGGGAGAGCGCTACACGGTGCTGCTCTTGTCCCGGGACGGCAAACCGGTCCTGGTGTTCGTCAAGGACGCCTTCGCCCAATGAGCACTCAGGCCGGGCGCAACACCGGCAAGCTGGTCGTGGACTTGATCTCGGACAGGGCGACGATGGAGTTGACCTCCTGGATCCCCGGCACCATCGACAGCTTCTCGAAGAAGAAGCGCTCATAGGCCTCGATGTCCGCGGTGACGATCCGCAGCAGGAAATCCACCGAGCCCATCAGCACATAACACTCCAGCACCTCCGGGAAACCGCGCATTGCCTCGGTGAACTCGGTGAAGTTGGAGCGGCCATGGGCGTTGAGTTTGACCTCGGCGAAGATCTGCGTGTTGAGGCCGATTTTCTTGCGGTCCAGCAAGGTCACCTGGCCACGGATCACGCCCTCCTCCTTGAGCCGCTGAATCCGCCGCCAGCAGGGTGACTGGGACAGCCCCACCTGCTCGGCAATCTGGGCGCTGGAAAGCGAGGCGTCTTCTTGCAGCAACGCCAGGATCCGGCGGTCATAGTTGTCCAGCTCACCCTGCATAAAAAAACCCTTTAATAGGATACTGACGAATAAATCATGTCTTGATCAGACGTTATCAGCCCATCATAGATAAGAAATACCCGGCCGGGCGTGTAAAAATTTCTTCAGACCATTCAGCCGCTGAAGCAGGAAGATCCGCCATGCCCTCTCCCCAAGCCGTCCATGACGCGCCTGCCCGCGCCGATGTCTGGGCAACCGGCAACGCCCACTGCCAGGTGCGTTACCAGGTCCTCGCCGAGGCGGAGCCGGATCTGCTGTGTCGCCTGCTGAACCTGTTCGCCCTGCAGTTCCTGACGCCGCGACAGGTCCAGGCGCAACAGGACGACGGGCTGCTGTCGATCGCTATCGAGCTGGACGGCCTGAGCTGGCACCGCGCCCAGGTCATCGCTGAAAAAATGCGCAACCTGATCAGCGTCTGCTCCGTGGCCCTGCAACCGACCCAAGGCGCCCAGCTGCGCAGCGCACAAATCGCGGGTTGAAGGCTTTTTGAAAAAAATCGCAATCTTTGTCTTGGTATCGACGCCAACGTCAGGCAGCCTCGCGTCTATTCTTGGCAATTGACGATCAGACAGGGATGACGTCTGAATCGCTGGTTGCAGGACCGACCGAACAGGAGCCCGCATGCCCGTCGCCCCCCTCTCCCAGGACCGTTGGCTGGATGTCAACGAGCTGTTGCACGAACTGGTCGCCCAGGGTTTTATCAGCCAGGATGCGGCTGAACAGGCCCTGGGCGCACGTCGTAGCTCACGCACGCCCCAGCAGCATCCACTGGAGTTCATCGCCGGCCAGCAGTTGGATGACCTGAGCCGTCCCGGTAAATGCCTTGACCTGGAAAGCCTGACCGTCTGGCTGGCGCGCCACGCCGGCCAGCCTTACCTACGCATCGATCCGCTGAAGATCAACGTGGCCGCGGTGACCGCGCTGATGTCCTACGCCTTCGCCCAACGCCACAAGATCCTCGCGGTGGCGGTCGACCGCGAAAGCGTGACCATCGCCAGCGCCCAGCCCCATGTCAGGGCCTGGGAAGCCGACCTCGGTCATGTGCTGAAGCTGCCGATCCGCCGGGTGGTGGCCAACCCGGTGGATATCCAGCGTTTCACCGTGGAGTTTTTCCGCCTGGCCAAGTCAGTCAGCGGGGCCAGCCTGGTCGACCAGAAAAGCCATAACCCGGGCAACTTCGAGCAATTGCTCAACCTCGGCGCCAGCGACCAGGAGCCGGACGCCAACGACGCGCATATCGTCAACATCGTCGACTGGCTGTTCCAGTACGCCTTCCAGCAGCGGGCCAGCGATATCCACATCGAGCCGCGCCGCGAACAGGGCACGGTGCGCTTTCGCATCGACGGCGTGCTGCACAACGTCTACCAGTTCCCGCCCCAGGTGACCATGGCGATTGTCAGCCGCCTGAAAAGCCTGGGCCGGATGAACGTCGCGGAAAAGCGCAAACCCCAGGACGGCCGGGTCAAGACCAAGACCCCGGACGGCGGCGAAGTCGAATTGCGCCTGTCGACCCTGCCCACCGCGTTCGGCGAGAAGATGGTGATGCGGATCTTCGACCCGGAAGTGCTGCTGAAGAATTTCGACCAGCTGGGTTTCGGCGCCGACGACCTGCGCCGCTGGCAGGAGATGACGCGCCAGCCCAACGGCATCATCCTGGTCACCGGCCCCACCGGGTCGGGCAAGACCACCACCCTGTACACCACCCTGAAGAAGCTGGCGACCTCGGAGGTCAACCTCTGCACCATCGAGGACCCGATCGAGATGATCGAACCGGCCTTCAACCAGATGCAGGTCCAGCACAACATCGACCTGACCTTCGCCAGCGGCGTGCGCGCGCTGATGCGCCAGGACCCGGACATCATCATGATCGGCGAGATCCGCGACCTGGAAACCGCCGAAATGGCGATCCAGGCCGCGCTCACCGGCCACCTGGTGCTCTCGACCCTGCACACCAACGACGCGCCGAGCGCCATCAGTCGCCTGCTGGAACTGGGCGTGCCACATTACCTGATCAAGGCCACCGTGCTCGGGGTCATGGCCCAGCGCCTGGTCCGCACCCTGTGCCCGCACTGCAAGGCGCCGATCCAGCTGGAGGAAGAAGACTGGCAAAGCCTGACCCGGCCCTGGCAGGCGCCGATGCCGAGCGGCGCCCAGCGCGCCGTCGGCTGCCTGGAGTGCCGCGACACCGGCTATCGCGGGCGCGCCGGGGTCTACGAGATCCTGGTCCTGAACGACGACCTCAAGGCGCATATCCACGCCGACACCGACCTCCTGACCCTGCGCCGCCAGGCCTTCAAGGACGGCATGCGCAGCCTGCGCCTGTCCGGCGCACAGAAAGTCGCGGCAGGACTGACCACCCTCGAGGAGGTGTTGCGGGTCACGCCGCAGAGCGAGCAGCGCTGATGAAAGTGTCACCACATGCGTCCAGCGCCGAGTAAACACTTTTTATCCGCGCAAGCCCCGTTACACTCAAGGTAACCGCCTTCTCGATAAACACTTGCAACAGGGAATCGTCATGCAAATCGGTAGCGTGCTCCTGCTCTTCGTCGGCCTGGCCATCGCCCTGGTGTTCATGGGCTTCAAGGTCGTACCCCAGGGTTATCAATGGACGGTGGAGCGCTTCGGGCGCTACACCAACACCCTCAAGCCAGGCCTCAACATCATCATCCCGGTCATGGACCGTATCGGGCGCAAGATCAACGTGATGGAAAGCGTGCTCGACATCCCGCCCCAGGAAGTCATCACCTCCGACAACGCCACGGTACAGATCGACGCCGTGTGCTTCTTCCAGGTGGTCAACGCCGCCCAGGCCGCCTACGAGGTGAACAACCTCGAACACGCCATCCGCAACCTGTTGCAGACCAATATCCGCACCGTGCTCGGCTCCATGGAACTGGACGCCATGCTCGGCCAGCGCGACGCCATCAACGAACGCCTGCTGCGCACCGTCGACGAAGCGACCGCGCCCTGGGGCATCAAGGTGACCCGCATCGAAATCAAGGACATCAGCCCGCCCGCCGACCTGATGGCGGCGATGTCCGGGCAGATGAAGGCCGAACGGGTCAAGCGCGCGCAAATCCTCGAGGCCGAAGGCCTGCGCGCCTCGGCGATCCTCACCGCCGAAGGCAAGAAGCAGGCGCAGATCCTCGAAGCCGAGGGCGCCAGGCAGTCGGCCTTCCTCGAATCCGAGGCCCGCGAACGCCAGGCCGAAGCCGAAGCCAGGGCGACCCAGGTGGTCTCCGAGGCCATCGCCAAGGGTAATGTGCAGGCGGTGAACTACTTCGTCGCGCAGAAATACATCGACGCCCTGGGCAAGCTGGCCTCGGCCAACAACAGCAAGGTGATCCTGATGCCGCTGGAGGCCAGCCAGGTGATCGGCGCGGTGGGCGGCATCGGCGAGATCGTCAAGGCCACGTTCGACGGCAAGAAACCCTGAGGCAGCGCCCATGTGGGAACTCCTGCAACACCTGTCGTTCTGGGACTGGCTGGCCCTCGGCACGCTGCTGCTGATTTTCGAAATATTCGGTGCCGGCGGTTACCTGCTCTGGGTGGGGATTGCCGCCGCGACCGTGGGCGTCCTGACCTTCATGATCCCCGGCCTGCACTGGACCTTGCAGTTCGTGCTGTTCGGCGTGCTGTCGATCCTGACGGCGTGGCTCTGGTGGAAGCGCCAGCGCAGCGCCGCCCGTCCCAGCGACCAGCCGGGACTCAACGAGCGGGGTCATGATCTGCTCGGCCGGACCTTCGTGGTGCATGTCGCCATTGTCGCCGGACGCGGCAAGATCAAGGTCGGCGACAGCGTCTGGATGGCCACCGGACCGGATACCGAGGTGGGCGCGCAAGTCCGGGTGATCGGCCAGGACGGCAGCACCCTGCAGGTGGAAAGGATTGAGTAGGACCGATGGAACTCCGGTGTGACAACGGTAATCAAATCGTCCAGATACCCCACACCGGAGTCACCCTTGATGCGTTTCAAAACTGCAGTTGTCGTCAGTGCCTTGCTTTCCCTTCCCGTCAGTGCAGCAATGGCCGACGAGTTCTGGCGCAATGTCCTCTCCTCCGGAGCCACCACCGCTTCCACCTACCTGACCTTCAAGGACCACAAGCTGGTGGTCGCGGCCCAGGATGATGCCGGCAGCTTCGTCGCCAGCAACGGCGGCATCCGCGGCCCTTACCTGGAGGCCGCCATGCAGAAACTGCGGGCCGACAACCCGGGCCTGAAAGCCACCGACATGGAATTGGCCAACGCCATCCTGGCGAAGAACGCCGTCGCCGAAGACTGATCCAAAGATTTCCCCCTTGGACAAAACGCCGCTCACCCAGCGGCGTTTTGCGTTTCCCCGCCGGACCTGCCGGTCGTAACCCGACGTATCCGTTCAGCGTGCGGACAGCAAAAAAAGCACCGAAATTTCAGCTTAAAACAGTATCATCGGCACCATTGCAGCCTTGCTGTCTACTCCTTACCGCCGGTAGAGCCCACTCCCCGGCCTTCACATCGGACGTCACGACCCCATGAGCGAACTTCCTTTCCTGCCTTTTGCCAAACCGACCATCGACGAAGCCACCATTGCCGCCGTAGGCGACGTGCTGCGTTCCGGCTGGATCACCAGCGGCCCGAAAGTCGCGGCCTTTGAAGCCCAGTTGTCGGAATACTTCGGCGGGCGCCCGGTACGAACCTTCAACTCCGGCACCTGCACCATGGAAATCGCCCTGCGGATCGCCGGCATCGGCGCGGGCGACGAAGTCATCACCACGCCTATTTCCTGGGTGGCCACCGCCAACGTGATCATCGAAGTCGGCGCGACCCCGGTGTTCGCCGATATCGACCCGGTGACCCGCAATATCGACCTGGACAAGGTCGAGGCCGCCATCACCCCGCGCACCAAGGCCATCATCCCGGTTTACCTGTCCGGCCTGCCGGTGGACATGGATCGCCTGTACGCCATCGCCAAGAAACACAACCTGCGCATCGTCGAAGACGCGGCCCAGGCCCTGGGTTCGGAATGGAACGGCCAGAAAATCGGCGCCCTGGGTGACCTGGTGTCGTTCAGCTTCCAGGCGAACAAGAACATCACCTCGTCCGAAGGCGGTTGCCTGGTGTTGAACAACGCCGAAGAAGCCCGTCTGGCCGAGAAGTATCGCCTGCAGGGCGTGACCCGTACCGGCCATGACGGCCTGGACGTGGACGTGCTGGGCGGCAAGTTCAACATGACCGACGTCGCCGCCGCCATCGGCCTGAGCCAGTTCGCCCATGTCGATGCGATCACCGCGCACCGCCGTGAGCTGGCCGAGTACTATTTCGAGTGCTTCGGCAGTGATTTCGAAGAGAAGTACGGTGCGCAGCTACCGGTGAAGGACTTCACCAACAGCAACTGGCACATGTTCCAGCTGGTACTGCCGGAGCGTAAGGACGGTCAGCCGGCACGGGCGACCTTCATGGAAGAGATGAAGCAGCGCAACATCGGGATCGGCTATCACTACCCGGCGATCCACCTGCTGAGCCTGTACCGCGAGCGCGGTTTCAAGGACGGCATGTTCCCGATCGCAGAGCGCGTCGGACGCCTGATCGTGTCGTTGCCGATGTTCAACGTCATGACCAAGGCCGATGTCGAGCGTTCGGTGGCGGCGGTCAAGGCGGTACTGCAACCGTAACACCGTGATCGCGAGCAAGCCCGCTCTTGTAGGAGCGAGCTTGTTCCGGGCGGCGTTCCGACGATGAACGATAACGCGGTGAAACTGACGAATTACTCGCCGATCGCCGCCTTGTAACCCGCCGCATCCAGCAAACTTTCCAGCTCCGCGACATTGCTCGGCTTGAGCTTGAAGATCCAGGCCCCGTACGGTTCGGAGTTCAACAGCTCAGGGCTGTCGGACAGCGCCTCGTTGACCGCAATCACCTCGCCCGACACCGGCGAATAGATATCCGAAGCGGCCTTCACCGACTCGACCACACCGGCAGCCTCGCCAGCGGCGAACACCTGGCCGGCTTCAGTCAGCTCCACGAACACCACATCCCCCAAAGCTTCCTGAGCATGGTCGCTGATGCCGACGGTCACAGTGCCGTCAGCTTCCAGGCGGGCCCACTCGTGGCTTTCGGCAAAACGCAGATCAGCAGGGATATCGCTCATATTCAGTGTCCTCAAATTAAGTGTCGGTGACGGGACGACCGGGGGCCCGCCGGAAAAATCAGATCAAGGTTCTGCCATGCCGCACGAACGTCGGCTTTACCACGCGAACCGGGTACCATTTGCCACGAATTTCAACTTCAGCGCGATCGGCCGTGGCCGAGGGAACACGCGCCAGCGCAATCGACTTGCTAAGCGTAGGAGAGAAACTACCACTGGTGATCTCTCCTTCGCCAACCTCGGCGATACGCACCACCTGATGAGCGCGCAGAACGCCACGCTCTTCCAGCACCAATCCGACCAGTTTGAGCTTGGCCCCGGTGGCTTTTTCCGCCTCCAGGGCGCTACGCCCGATAAAATCGCGAGTGGCCGGCTCCCAGGCAATGGTCCAGGCCATGTTCGCCGCCAGCGGCGAAACGTCCTGGTGAATATCCTGGCCATACAGGTTCATGCCGGCCTCCAGGCGCAGGGTATCCCGGGCGCCCAGACCGATGGGCGAAATACCCGCGCCCACCAGGTCATTGAAGAAACCGGGGGCCTGGTCGGCCGGCAGGACAATCTCCAGGCCGTCTTCCCCGGTATAGCCGGTGCGGGCAATGAACCAGTCACCGTCACTGCGGCCTTCGAAGGGTTTGAGGTGCTGGATCAACTGACCCCGGGACTGGCTCACCAGTTCGGCGATCTTGTGCCGGGCGTGGGGGCCCTGGATCGCCAGCATTGCCAGCTCCGGACGCTCGTGCAGTTGCACGTCGTAGCCGTCGAGCCGGGCCTGCATCCAGGCCATGTCCTGATCACGGGTCGCGGCATTGACCACCAGGCGGTAACCGGACTCGGTGCGATAGACGATCATGTCGTCGACCACCCCGCCGCGCTCATTGAGCATCGCGCTGTACAAGGCGCGACCGGGGCTGTGCAGGCGCTCGACATCGTTGGCCAGCAGATGGCGCAACCAGGCTTTGGCCTGACTGCCGGCAATATCGATCACGGTCATGTGCGAGACATCGAAAACCCCGCAGTCACGGCGCACCTGATGGTGCTCCTCGACCTGCGAGCCGTAATGCAGGGGCATATCCCAACCGCCAAAATCGACCATCTTCGCGCCAAGGGCGAGATGCAGGTCATAGAGAGGCGTACGCTGTCCCATGGGTTTCTCCTTCCGGGCTTGGCGAAGGCGCGGACAGGTGGGAAACCGGCTTGAGCCCTTTATAGTGGGGGGCCTTGAGTCCTGTTTCGCACCCGGTCTGTCAGACGGACCGCACCGAATGCCGCGCATTGTAGCCGCAAGGTGAAGCCCTGACACCTAGCCGATTCGCTATGCCGAACACCGAATCAACCCGATCACCGGCAAGAGCCCACCCGATAGGCCGTCAGGCCCTGGCCAGCTCCGGCAGATCGCCCGTCAACCCCAGCGCCTGGCGCACGAACAGCGCCTTGGCCTCGGGCATCTGGTCGACACTCTTCAACCCGGTGTTACGCAACCAGCGCAGCGCCAGCGAGTCGGCCTGGAACAGCCGTTCGAACCCTTCCATCGCCGCCATCAACCCCAGGTTGTGCGGCATGCGCCGCCGCTCGAAACGGCTCAGCACCCGCACATCCGCCAGTCGCTCGCCACGCTCGCGCGCATGCAGCAGCACCTCGGCCAGCACCGCCGCATCGAGGAAGCCCAGGTTCACGCCCTGGCCGGCCAGCGGGTGAATGGTGTGCGCCGCATCGCCGATCAGCGCCAACCCTTCGGCCACATAGCGTTTGGCGTGGCGCTGGCGCAACGGCACACAAAGCCGCGAGTCCGCTGAGATCACGGTCCCCAGCCGACCTTCGAAGGCCCGCTCCAGTTCGCGGCAGAAATCCTCTTCCTCCAGCAGCATCAGGCGCTGCGCCTGCTCCGGCGTGGTCGACCAGACGATCGAGCACCAATCCTGCTGCCCATCGCGCTCCAGCGGCAGGAACGCCAGCGGGCCGTCATCGGTAAAGCGCTGCCAGGCGGTCATCTGGTGCGGCAACGAGCTGCGCACGCTGGTCACGATGGCATGGTGCAGGTAGTCCCACTCGCGGGTCGCACAGCCGGTCAAGCGGCGCACCGCCGAATTGGCGCCATCCGCCGCGATCACCAGGGGCGAGCGCAACGTGCGGCCATCGGCCAGGGTCAGCAGCCAGTCATCGCCGGAGCGACGCATCTGCTCCAGGCGCGCGTTGGCCAGCAAACCCATGTCGCAGTCATGCAGACGGTCGAGCAAGGCATCCTGGACCACCCGGTTCTCGACGATGTGCCCCAGCACCTCGGCATGCACGCTGGTCGCCGAGAAATGAATCTGCCCGGTGCCGCTACCGTCCCAGACCTGCATGTCGCGGTATGGGCTGGCACGCCGGGCGCTGATCCCGTCCCACACGCCCAGGCGTTCGAGAATCCGCTGGCTGGCGGCGGACAAGGCACTGACCCTCGGTTCGAAAGCCGACTGCGGATCGAACGGCTTGACGCTCAGAGGGCTGCCGTCGAGCAGGAGAATCTCCAGCCCACTGTTTTTCAACGCCAGGGCCAGGGCGCTTCCGACCATTCCGGCCCCGACAATCAGCACATCTGCGCGCATTTCCATGCTTTAAGCCTTAAGTGAAGGTGAATGCCCTAGGCATCGGAACGGGTGCCCAGGCCCATCGCTTGCCGGGCGAACCAGCGTTTGGCCGGCGGCAGCAGGTCCAGGCCCAGCAGGCCGATATTGCGCCCCAGGGCTACCAGCGGCTGGGTGTTGCCGAACAAGCGGGTGACCTGGTCGGAGAACCCCACCGTGAGCTGCTGGTCCAGGCGTTGGCGCGCCTGATAGGCCTGTAAGGTGGCCAGGTCCCCCAGCGGCGCGGTGCTCGCCAACAGGGCCTCGGCCAGGGCCTGGGCATCGCGCAGGGACAGGTTGAAGCCCTGCCCGGCAATCGGATGCAGGCTGTGGGCGGCGTTGCCCAGCACCACCAGATGCCCGCGCACCTGTTCCTCGGCCTCCACCAGGCTCAACGGGTACAGGTGCCGCACACCGACCTGGCGCAAGGTGCCCAGGCGATAACCGAACACGCTCTGCAGTTCGCTGAGGAAACTGCGCTCATCCAGCTCGGCCAGGCGCTGGGCATCCATCCCGAGCCGGGTCCAGACCAGCGCACAGCGATTATCCGGCAGCGGCAGCAGGGCCATCGGCCCTTCGTCGGTAAACCGCTCGAAGGCCATGCCATTGTGGGCTTCGCTGGTGGTGATATTGGCGATCAGCGCACTCTGGTGATAAGGACGCTTGCGCACGCCGATGCCCAACTGCTCGCGTAACCCGGAACGGCCGCCGTCGGCCAGGATCGCCAGGTCGCAGTCCAGCTGGGTTTCATCGCCCAGGGTCAGCCGATAGCCGTCTTCCAGCGGCTGCAGGCGAGTGACTTCCGCCGGGCAGCGCCAACTGATCACCTCCTTGTCCAGCGCCCGCCAGAGGCATTGCCCCAGCCAGGCGTTCTCCACCACGTAGCCCAGGGCCGGCACACCCTCCTCCATGGCGGACAGCCGCGCGGTGGAGAAACGCCCGCGGTCGGACACATGAATCTGCTTGATCGGCTCGGCCCGCTGGCCGATCGCCTGCCACAGGCCCAGGCGCTGATAGATCTGCCGGGCACCGAAGGACAGCGCCGAAGAACGCGCGTCGTAGCTGGGCTGGTAGCTGTCGCCGGGGGCGAACGGCTCGATCAGGACGATCTTCCAGCCCCGGGCCTTGGCCCCGGCCTGCAAGGCCAACGCCAGGCTGGCACCGACCAGGCCACCGCCGATGATCGCCAGGTTGAACCGACTCATGCCGCTTCGGTCCGGGCAGCCGCCATCAGCGCCTCGATCTCGGCCACGGTCCTGGGTACGCCGCCGGTCAGGATTTCACAACCTTGCCTGGTCACCACCACATCGTCCTCAATGCGCACTCCGATGCCCCGCCATTTCTTCGCCACGTTCTGGTTGTCCGGGGAAATGTAGATCCCCGGTTCCACGGTCAGCGCCATGCCGATTTCCAGCACGCGCCATTGATCACCCACCTTGTAGTCGCCGACATCATGCACATCCATCCCCAGCCAATGGCCGGCACGGTGCATGTAGAAGGCCTTGTAGGCTTCGTCGGCGATCAGTTCGTCGACATTGCCCTGCAACAGTCCCAGCTCCACCAACCCTGCGGTAATGACCCGGACCGTGGCCTCATGGGCCTGGTTCCAGTGCTTGTTCGGCGCGATCTCGGCAAACGCCGCTTCCTGGGCCGCCAGCACCAGTTCGTAGATCGCCTTCTGCTCCGGCGAAAACCGTCCACTGACCGGCCAGGTGCGGGTGATATCGCTGGCGTAGCAGTCGATCTCGCAACCGGCGTCGATCAGCACCAGGTCGCCCTCCCTGAGCACCGCGTCATTCTGCTGGTAGTGCAGGATGCAGCTGTTGCGCCCGGTCGCGACGATGGAACCGTAGGCCGGCATCTTCGCCCCGCCCTTGCGGAACTCGTAGTCCAGCTCCGCTTCCAGGCTGAACTCATGCAGGCCGGCGCGGCAGGCCTGCATCGCCCGCACATGGGCACGGGCGGAAATCGCCGCGGCCTCGCGCATCACCTTCACTTCCGCCGCCGATTTATACAGGCGCATGTCGTGCAGCAGGTGATCCAGGGCAACGAATTCGTTCGGCGGTTGCGCACCGAGGTGGGCCTTGGAGCGGATCACGTTGATCCATTCCATCAGGTGACGGTCGAACTCCGGGTTGCTGCCCATGGCCGAATAGACCCGGTCGCGCCCTTCGATCAGGCCCGGGAGAATGTCGTCGATATCGTTGATGGGGAAAGCGTCGTCGGCCCCGAAATCACGCATCGCGCCTTCCTGGCCGGCCCGCAGGCCGTCCCAGAGTTCGCGCTCGACGTTGCGTTCGCGGCAGAACAGCAGGTATTCGCCGTGGGCCCGGCCGGGTATCAGCACGATCACCGCCTGGGGCTCGGGAAAGCCGCTCAGGTACTGGAAATCGCTGTCCTGACGATAGACATGCTCGACATCACGATTGCGGATCGCCACGGCGGCGGCCGGCAGGATTGCGATGCTGTTGGGCTCCATCTGCGCCATCAGGGCCTTGCGGCGCCGGGCGTATTCCGCTTTCGGGATATGAATCATGGGCAGACGGCGCTCCCTGTCCAGAGACTTAATGCAGCGAAGGCTTGGCAGCCGGTTCAGCCGGTTTGTTGACTTCGGTGAACAACAGCAGCGGCGCGACCCGCAGGTATTCCATGACTTCCATATAGTCGCTTTCCGCGTCGTCGGACTCTTCCAGGGCATCCTGCACCTGGGCGATGGCCGCCAGGTCCTGGAGCACTTCGGTGGCCTCGACGCTCAGGGCGTTGGCGCGGTAGGTCAGGCCGAAACCGGCGAGGAAGCCCTGGCACCACTGGCCCAGTGCGGCGGCACGCTCGGTCAGGGGCGCGTCGTCGCTGGGCAACAACAGGACAACGGTCATGTCATCGCTGGTAAGCTCACCCTTGACCATCTCCTGCAGACCGATCAGCGCGTTGCGCACGTTGTCTTGCGGTTCGCCTTCGAGCAGTTCGGCGGCATCCACCAGCCAGCTGTCGGGTTCGAAGCCGGCACCGGCGCAACTGCGCCCGAGCAACAGGCCGTGCAGTTCGGCCGGCGAGACCGGGTGACCGCTGGAGCTCAGCAGGGTGGCGAAGGCGTTATACGGGGAATTCTGAATAGGCATGGGCGGCTAGGCGCCAAGCGGCGCAATGTCTAGAATGAAGGCCTTGTATCCTAGCATTCGCGCACGAGCCAGACCATCGGCCGTCCAAACGTTTGCTCCGCGCCGCGCTTACTACCGCTCATCAGTCATATTCAGTGGATACACGATGGAAGACACCGACCTGCAAGCGCTGATGGCCAGACTCGAACTGCTGATTGCCCGGGTCGAGCAACTAAAAAGCCAAAATGGACTCTTAGTAGCTCAGGAAAAGACCTGGCGCGAGGAGCGCGCAACCCTCATTGAAAAAAACGAAATCGCCCGGCGTAAGGTCGAATCGATGATTTCGCGCCTCAAAGCCCTGGAGCAAGACTCATGAGTTCAAGCAATAGCGTGACCGTGCAGATCCTCGATAAAGAATATTCGATCATCTGCCCACAGGAAGAACGCAGCAACCTGGTCAGCGCCGCCCGCTACCTGGACGGCAAGATGCGCGAGATCCGCAGCAGCGGCAAGGTCATCGGCGCCGACCGCATCGCCGTGATGGCCGCCCTGAACATCACCCACGACCTGCTGCACCGCCAGGAACGGCCTGACGTGCAGGCCGGCGGCCCGACCCGCGAGCAGGTGCGTGATTTGCTGGATCGTGTCGACCTGGCGTTGTCCTCTGATCCGGACAACAGCAAAGGCTGATTCCTACGGCCAGTTTCGGGTATACTGATGTCACTCCCTGGAGTGCTTGCCAGTTGGTGATGTCCCTGAGCCGATTCGCAAAACCACGGGGGTTGCACGTTGGGGCCGGTGTGCATGTCCGCTAGACGGAAAGCCTTAACGCCCCCTGCAACTTCCACCTTGAACTCTCGGGTTCAAGGGCCAAGCCGACAGCGGTACGTCGGGGAGCCTGATTCCAGCCCAATGCCGGCCATCACCGCCGGCATTGGCGTTAACGGGTGGCCGCCCTGGTCGCTCGATTGCCCAAGCCAGACACCATGACCGAACCTGCGCCGCCTTCCCGCCCGCAACTTCGACGACTGCTGCGCAAGGCCCGCCGGGCGCTCAGCGCCAGCGAACAACGCCAGGCCGCGCGCGGCCTGTACCGGCAACTGGCGCAACACCCGCTGTTTCGCCGCGCCCGACACATTTCCCTGTACTTGCCGACCGACGGTGAGATCGATCCGCGCCTGCTGCTGCGCGAAGCGCAACGACGCGGCAAGCACACCTATCTGCCGGTGCTGAGCGCCTGGCCCCGCACCCGGATGGTGTTCCAGCGCATTCGGCCGGGGGAAAAGCTGCAACCCAATCGCTTTCGCATCCTTGAGCCACGGGTCAACCTGGCGGCGCAACGCAAGGTCTGGGCGTTGGACCTGGTACTGCTGCCACTGGTGGGTTTCGATACGGAGGGCGGGCGATTGGGCATGGGCGGCGGCTTCTATGACCGCAGCCTGGCCTACCTGGCCCGTCGCCAGAGCTGGCGCAAGCCGACACTGCTGGGGCTGGCCCATGAGTGTCAAAAAGTTGGAAAGTTGAATCAGGCCAGCTGGGATGTGCCGCTACAGGGCACCGTCACGGACCGTGCCTGGTATTTCGCGCCCTGACAAAAAAACATCGGGTCGATCACAACCCCTGCAGGAACCGCCGGAATCAGCGCTTGAACAGGGTCGACTGCTGCGGTTGCTGCTGGACGATTTCCACCGGCAGGTCTTTCTTGCCGGACCAGAGGCCTTGGGCATAGCCTGTAGTGACCACGCCCAAACCGAACAAAATCACCAGAATCCATAGTAAATCCGGTTTGCGTTTCATCGATTGCCCCCCTAGGCAAATGATCCACGATGACAGCAGCGGTTGTCGTTATCAGGCCGCGCAGCAGCGTCAAGCTTAAAATCCCGGCATTTTGCGATAACGTGAAGCACTACGCAAACATTGACGTCAACCGACTGTCGGGTAGTACGGAAAATTGCCTGACAAATTGCCCAAGGAGCAAAACCATGGCCTATTGGCTGATGAAATCCGAGCCCGACGAGCTGTCCATTGCAGACCTGGCCAAGCTCGGCGAGGCGCGCTGGGATGGCGTGCGCAATTACCAGGCGCGCAATTTCCTGCGGGCAATGGCCGTCGGCGACGAGTTTTTCTTCTATCACTCCAGTTGCCCGGAGCCGGGGATTGCCGGGATCGGTCGGATCGTGGCGGCGGCGTACCCGGACCCGACGGCACTGGACCCCGAGAGCCCGTATCACGACCCCAAGGCCAGCGCCGAGAAGAATCCCTGGAGCGCGTTGCAGGTCGCGCATGTCGAGACCTTCGGCAAAGTGCTCGGGCTTGGCTACCTGAAGCAGCAGGCAGAACTCGCGCAAATGCCATTGGTGCAGAAAGGCAGCCGGTTGTCGGTGATGCCCGTCACGCCCGAGCAGTGGGCAACGGTTCTGGCGTTGCGCTGAGCCTGCCGGCGATGCATCCCGCGCTCGATTCAGGTTAGGCTTGCCGTTCATTTGACCGATATCAACGCGTTTCGCCGCGTATTCGCTCAGACTCGACCGCTACTGATGCAGGATGCAAGCATGTCGACGAATCACCGCCGCTCCCGTCTTTTCGCCGCTTCCCTGCTCGTGCTGCTGGCCGCCGCCGGCGGCTTCGGCTACTGGAAATCCCTCCACGACCGCCTGCCCCAAGGCCTGGGCATGGGCAACGGTCGCCTCGAAGCCACCGAAGTGCAGATCGCCAGCAAGACCCCGGGCCGGCTGGCCGAGGTGCTGGTCCACGAAGGCGACAAGGTCACCCAGGGCCAACTGCTGGCCCGCCTCGACACCCGCACCCTCGAAGCCCAACTCAACCAGGCCGAAGCCGAAGTGCTGCGCGCCCGCGAGAACTTCGTCGCCGCCCAGGCCAATGTGCAACTGCGCCAGAGCGAACTGCTGCTGGCCGCCCAGGAACTCAAGCGCTTTCGCGAACTGTCCCTGCGCGGTTTCGCCAGCGGCCAGGTGATCGACCAGCAACAGGCCCGCTACGACACCGGCAACGCCGCACTGGCCGCCGCCAAGGCCCAGGTTTCGGCGATCAACGCCACCATCGGCGCCGCCCAGGCCCAGGTCGCCCAGCTGACCAGCGAAATCGACGACAGCAGCCTGCGCGCACCCCTCGACGGCATTATCCAACTGCGCCTGGCCGAACCCGGGGAAGTCCTGGGTGCCGGCGGCCGGGTACTGCTGTTGATCGCCCCCGGCGACCAGTACATGAACCTCTACCTGCCCGCCGCCGTCGTCGGTCGCCTGACCCAGGGCGACGAAGCGCGGGTGGTGCTCGACGCCCTGCCCGAACACCCCCTGCCGGCGAAAGTCGCTTTCGTCGCCGCCAAGTCCCAGTTCACGCCCAAGGAAGTGGAGACCCGTGACGAGCGGCAAAAACTGGTGTTCCGGGTCAAACTGCGCCTGACCGAACCCGCCGCCGTGCCCCAGGCCAAGCCCGGCATGCCCGGTGCCGGTTATGTACGCACGGCCCCCGTGGACTGGCCGGCCAATCTGAAATGAGCGGGCTGGCGCTGCAAGCCAGTGGCATCCATCATCGCTACGGCGACCAACAGGCCCTGGTCGACATCGCTTTCAGCCTGCCCGCCGGCACCCGCTGCGGCCTGATCGGCCCGGACGGCGCCGGCAAGTCGAGCCTGCTGGGGCTGATTGCCGGGGTCAAGCAACTCCAGCAAGGCCAGTTGCAGGTGCTCGACGGCGCCATCGACGAGCGCCGCCACCGCAACAGCCTGTACCCGCGTATCGCCTTCATGCCCCAAGGCCTGGGCGGCAACCTCTACCCCGACTTGTCGATCCGCGAAAATATCCGCTTCTTCGCCACCTTGTTCGGGTTGGCAAAAGCCGACTGCGACCTGCGCATGCACAACCTGCTGCGCGCCACCGACCTTGAGCGCTTCAGCGAGCGCCCGGCCGGCAAGCTCTCCGGCGGCATGAAGCAGAAGCTCGGCCTGTGCTGTGCACTGATCCACGACCCCGACCTGCTGATCCTCGACGAACCCACCACCGGCGTCGATCCACTGTCGCGGCGGCGCTTCTGGGAACTGGTGGACGACGTCCGGCACCAGCGCCCACGACTGACGCTGCTGGTGGCCACAGCCTATATGGAGGAGGCCGAACAGTTCGAGCACTGCCTGATGCTCGACCGCGGCCGCCTGATCGCCGCCGGCCTGAGCCAGGAACTGGCCGCCAGCACCGTGAGCGGCAAGCTCGACGACGCCTTCACCCATTTCCAGGGCAACAACGGCCACGACAACCAGCCCTTGATGATCCCGCCCCGGGACAACAGCCAGGCCGATATCGCCATCGAAGCCCACGAGCTGACGCTGCGCTTCGGCGACTTCACGGCGGTGAACAAGGTCAGCTTCGCCATCGGTCGGGGCGAGATCTTCGGTTTTCTCGGTTCCAACGGCTGCGGCAAGACCACCACGATGAAGGTCCTCACCGGCCTGATGCCGGCCAGTGAAGGCAGTGCCCGCCTGCTCGGCAGGCCGGTGGACGCCGCAGACCTGGCGACCCGCAAGCGCGTCGGCTTCATGTCCCAGAGTTTCTCGCTGTATGGTGAACTCAGCACGCGGCAGAACCTTGAATTGCATGGACGCCTGTTCGACCTGCCCAAGGCCGACAGCGCGGCACGGATCGAGGAACTGATCCGGCGTTTCGACCTGGGCGAGATCGCCGACCAGCCGTCCGCTGCCCTGCCCCTGGGGCTGCGTCAACGCCTGTCGCTGGCGGTGGCGGTGCTGCATCGCCCGGAAGTGCTGATCCTCGACGAACCCACCTCCGGGGTCGATCCGGCCGCGCGGGATGACTTCTGGCGCCTGCTGATCGAATTGTCGCGGGAACAGGGGGTGACGATCTTTCTCTCCACCCACTTCATGAATGAAGCCCAGCGCTGCGACCGCATTTCCTTGATGCATGCCGGCCAGGTGCTCGCCTGCGACACCCCGGACGCCCTGCAACGGCAGTTCCACGGTGACACCCTGGAGGCGGCCTTCGTTCGCTGCCTGGAACAGGCCCAGGATAGCCAGGCGGAACCGCAGGGCGCGGTCGCAGAAACGGCACCACCCTCGTCCGGCCTGCCACCGAACAAGACCGGCTTCAGCCTGGCGCGCTTGCTGGCGGTGGCCAGCCGGGAAAGCAAGGAACTGCTGCGCGACAAGGTGCGCCTGGCCTTCGCTCTGCTCGGGGCGCTGTTCATGATGGTGATCTTCGGCTACGGGATCTCGCTGGACGTGGAGAACCTCGCCTTTGCCGTGCATGACCAGGACCAGACGCCGCAAAGCCGGGCCTACCTGGAAGCCTTCCGCGGCTCGCGCTACTTCGAGGAGAAAGCGCCGATCCGCGACGCCGCGCAACTGCACCGGCGCCTGCAACGCTCGGAGATCAAGCTCGCGCTGGAGATCCCGCCGGGCTTCGGTCGCGACCTGTATGCCGGACGCCAACCCACGGTCGCGGCCTGGCTGGACGGCGGCATGCCGTTTCGCGCGGAAACCAGCCGCAATTATGTCGAGGCGGTGCACCAGGCCAACCTCGAACAACTGGCGGCGCAAAGCAGCCCGGCCTACGGCGCCCGACCCGCGGCCAGACTGGAAACCCGCTTTCGCTACAACCAGGATGTGGTCAGCGTGAACGCCATCGGCCCGGGGGTGATGGCGCTGATACTGGCCTTTATCCCGGCGATGCTCACGGCCTTGGGCATCGTCCGCGAGAAGGAGCTGGGCTCGATCACCAACTTCTACGCTACGCCGCTGACCCGCCTGGAGTTCCTGCTGGGCAAGCAGGTGCCTTACCTGGCGGTCAGCCTGGTCAACCTGGGCCTGCTGGTGGCGATGAACCGCTGGTTGTTCGGCGTGCCTTTCAAGGGCAGCGGCCTGACCCTGGCCCTGGGCGGCATGCTCTATGTGCTGGCGACCACCGGCATGGGCCTGCTGATCTCGGCCTTCACCCGCACCCAGATCGCCGCGATCCTCGGCACCATGATCATCACCAGCCTGCCGACCATCCAGTTCTCCGGGTTGATCGTGCCACGCTCGTCGCTGGACGGTGCCGCCGCGCTGATGGGCATGCTGTTCCCCGCCGGGCACTTTCTCGACATCGCCGTCGGCACCTTCACCAAGGCCCTGGATCTGCGCCAGCTCTGGCCGCAGTGCCTGGCATTGTTCGGATTCTTCGTCGCGTTTACCGGCCTGAGCCTGATCATGCTCAAGAAGCAGGAGGCCTGATGCACAAGCTCACCCATATCCTGCGCCTCGGCGTAAAGGAACTGACCAGCCTGCGCCATGACAGCGTCCTGCTGCTGTTCCTGCTGTATGCCTTCAGCGTGGCGATCTACATGCCGGCGGCCGGCTCGGTGATCGGCGTGCACAATGCCAGCGTCGCCCTGGTGGATGAGGACCGCAGCGCGCTGTCGCGGCAACTGGGCGAAGCCCTGCAACCGCCGGAATTCCAGCGCCCGGCGCCGTTGGCCTACGACCGCCTGGACAGCGCCCTGGACAGCGGCCAATACACCTTCGTGGTCAATGTGCCGGCCAACTTCCAGAGCGACCTGCTGGCCGGGCGCTCACCCGCCGTGCAAGTGAACGTCGATGCCACCGCCATGAGCCAGGCGTTCATGGGTGCCGGTTATATCGGGCGGATTTTCCAGCGCGAGCTCCTCGACTACAGCGGCCAGGCCCAGGCGGCGAGCCAGACACCGGTCAAGCTGAATAGCCGGGCGTTGTTCAATCCCAACCTGGAAGGCGGCTGGTTCCTGGCGGTGATCCAGATCGTCAACAACATCACCATCCTGGCGATCATCCTCACCGGCACCGCGCTGCTGCGCGAACGCGAGCACGGCACCCTGGATCACCTGCTGGTGCTGCCGCTCACGGCCCTGGAAATCATGCTGGCGAAAATCTGGAGCAACCTGCTGGTGGTGGTGATCTGCACCTGGGTGTCGCTGGAGGTGATCGTCAAGGGCGCGCTGGGCGTGCCGTTGGCCGGCTCGCTGGGGTTGTTCCTGGGGGTGACCGGGCTCTATCTGTTCGCCAGCACGGCGCTGGGGATCTTCCTCGCGACCCTGGCGCGCTCGACCCCACAGTTCGGCCTGTTGGCAATCCCGGTGATTATCCCGATGCTCCTGCTGTCCGGCGGCAGCACACCGCTGGACAGCATGCCGACGTGGCTGCAATGGGTGATGCAGGGCTCGCCGTCGACACACTTCGTCAGCCTGGGCGCGGCGATCCTGTTCCGCAATGCCGGGGTCAGCGTGGTCTGGCCCGACCTGCTGGCGCTGGCGGCCATTGGCCTGGTGTTCTTCGCCGTGGCCCTGGCGCGGTTTCGCAAGAGCCTGGCGTCTTAGGTTTACTGAACGATCAGGTTATTGAACAGCAGGTCCTCGACCACCGGCTTGCCGGTTTCGTCGTTCATCACCTGCTGAACCTGCTTCAGCGCTTCCTGACGCATCTTTTCCTTGGCGTCGACATTGCTCATCGAATCCACGGTCTGTTGGGCGAACAACGCCACCAACTGGTTACGGATCAGCGGCTCATTGGCCTTGACCGCCTTGGCCGCCTCGTCGCCGGTCACCCGCAAGGCCACATCGGCCTTGTACACCTTGAGTTTCGGGCCGCCATCCAGGCCATAGTTACCGACAAACGGTGGCGTCAAGCTGATATAGCTGACTTTCGAACCCGCCCCTTCCCCTTCCTTGGCCTCTTCCGCCGCCACTGCCGCCATCGGCAGGGACAAGGCCAACATCAACATGATCAACGCTTTCACAATTCGCTCCTTATCCGGTTTGCGGCCTAGCATAGCGACCCGCACCGCAGCGCCCAAGCAAAAAGCTTATGGCGGACTATCAGGGCGGGGCATGCTCGTTGACCCTCTGACTCACACACCTACACTTATCGGCCATCACTCCCAAAGGAATAGCCCGATGAAAGCCGTGCTCTGCAAAGCCTTCGGCCCCGCCGAAACGCTGGTGCTGGAAGAGGTCGCCAGTCCCCAACCGGCCAAGAACGAGATCCTGCTGCAGGTGCACGCCGCCGGGGTGAACTTCCCGGACACGCTGATCATCGAGGGCAAGTACCAGTTCAAGCCGCCCTTCCCGTTTTCCCCGGGTGGCGAGGCCGCCGGCGTGGTCGCCGCCGTGGGCGAGAAGGTCAGTCACCTCAAGGTCGGCGACCGGGTGATGGCCCTGACCGGCTGGGGCAGTTTTGCCGAAGAGGTGAAAGTCCCCGGCTATAACGTGATGCCGATCCCCGCCGCCATGGACTTCACCACCGCCGCGGCCTTCAGCATGACCTACGGCACCTCGATGCACGCGCTCAAGCAGCGCGCGCAGCTGCAGCCGGGGGAAACCCTGGTGGTGCTCGGCGCTTCCGGAGGCGTGGGCCTGGCCGCCGTGGAAATCGGCAAGGCCATGGGTGCCCGGGTGATCGCCGCCGCCAGCAGCGCCGAGAAACTCGCGGTGGCCAAGGCCCTCGGCGCCGACGAACTGATCAACTATGGCCAGGACAACCTCAAGGATGAAATCAAGCGCCTGACCGACGGCAACGGTGCCGACGTGATCTACGACCCGGTGGGCGGCGACCTGTTCGACCAGGCCATCCGCTCCATCGCCTGGAACGGCCGCCTACTGGTGGTGGGTTTTGCCAGCGGGCGCATCCCGGAGCTGCCGGTGAACCTGGCGCTGCTCAAGGGCGCCGCGGTGCTCGGGGTGTTCTGGGGCTCGTTCGCCCAACGCCAGCCCCAGGACAACGCCGCCAACTTCCAGCAACTGTTCAGTTGGTTCGCCGAGGGCAAATTGAAGCCGCTGGTGTCGCAGACCTATCCACTGGCGAACACCGCCCAGGCCATCAATGACCTCGCCCAGCGCAAGGCGGTCGGCAAGGTGGTGGTGCAGGTGCGTTGAGCACCTGAGGCGCTGACCGCGGTTTCATCCGGCAAGCCGGCCAAACACCGCTATATTTTGCCCATGGTCGAGGCGCGCTCATGAGGAGCGCGCCCCTGTATCCCATCGAGGCAAATCCATGATCAAGCTGCTACAGACACTGCTCCCCGGCGTGCTCGCCTTCTCGGCATTGACACTCGCCATGCCGGCCATGGCCCAAAAGGACGACGGCCTGCGCGACGTCACGGTGCTGATCGTCCGCCATGCGGAGAAACCCGCCGAGGGTCGCGGGCTCAGTCCCGAGGGTGAACATCGGGCCGAAGCCTACGCCAGCTACTTCGACCCCTTGCAACTGGACGGTGGACAACTGACGCCACGACGCCTGATCGCCACCAGCGACAGCAAGGAAAGCGAACGACCACGCCTGACCCTCACGCCCTTGTCCCAACGCCTGAATCTACCCATCGAACAACCCTACGCCGACGACGAGGTCGACAAACTGGTCAAGTCCCTGGGCAAGGACAACGCCGCACCGGTGGTGTTGATCGCCTGGCACCACGGGCATATCGACAACCTGATCGAAGCCTTCGGCGGCGATGCGACCAAGCTCACCGGGTACAAGCACTGGCCGGAAGATGTGTATGACTGGCTGATCGTGCTGCGCTTCGATCACCAGGGGCAGTTGATCGAGTCCCGCAGCGAAAAGGTCCAGGAGCCACCGTTTCCCGGTACCGGGGCTCGCTCCTGAAGCTGCGCTATATCTCGTAATGGCCTTGCCGAGTCATGGTGAGGCCTAGCTGACGATGCCAGCCAGGATTCAATCCGAGTACGTAGTCAAACCCCAACACGCAGAGCAGCTGCTTCAGCTCATGCACATTCCCGACACAATGAGCCTCTTCCCCCGGAATGAAGAACAGCGAGGGGAAATCAATGTCCGTTACCAGAGGGCGGCCCGCTTCGTCGCTGTGATGCACCACATTTCCCCCACGATAGCCTGCCGCGCAAACGGCCGTGTTCAGGGCGTTTCGAATCCCCCTGATGCGCGGGGTCATATTGCCCAGGTCGGGATGTTCATGTCGGGTATAAACGTCCATACCCCGGGGAAAGCGATCGGTATCAGGCACCATGCGTCGGTCTGCGCCTGAACGGGAATAGGCATGACGCCGGGGGAATACCGCCCACAGGTCATAATCACAGGTCGTTGCGGCCCGATAAGTATCGCGTACTTGCGGCGAGCAGTGGCTATCCACGATGGCCATGACCGGCAGGAGGCTGGCACGATCCGGCGCTTGATTCATCTCTTTCAAGTCATTGGACAGGCGGCGTTCCTGCGGCCCGTAAAACACCCCCCACAGCGCTTCTCCGTTGGCGCCCGCAACGGACGCTGTCTGTTTCAATACAAACTTGATGGGAGCACCCGACGGATCGGCGGCGGTATAGTGCATTTCAAGATTATTCCCGCCTGCGAACGTCATGCACTTCAGTGGGTTCTCCAGCGCTTTACGTCGTTTATCGGTGATATAAAGCGGTGTTTGGCCGGCCCCTGAATGCACGGTCTCTTGTAATGCTTTACGCTGACTTTGAAAGTCCGGATTCTTGGTGAACCTGGGGTCCGCCAGGACAAAACCGGCCATCGGCCCCCAAGTACAACTTTTAGCCTTATTGTGAAACCCTTTCGTTGCATAGCCTTCAAGCAGCAAGCCTGTGGCAAGGGGCCCCACCGCCCGTACGGAGATCACACATTTTTGAGCATCGGCCACCTGTTGAAATGCCCTGCCATGCTCTATCGGCATGCCTGTACCGGTAATCGCCGATAAACCACGCAACAAATTAAGTTTCATAGAGCAACGCCACTCACCGTCAAAAGATGATCAGTTATAGCACTGCCCCGCTTCATTCATGAATGCGGATAATGAAACAATTCTTGAGCACAAATACAACCCAATAAACTTTCGACACTTCCATTCATACTCCTTATTTAGTCGATATCAAATATCGCTTTCGAAGCCTATAAAAATAGAGTGTTGTATTTCACGGTGTTGCCTGAAACGTCTTCGGGGGGATTAATGCGAGGCCGAACGGCAGCGCTTGAGCCGCGCCTCCAGGTTGCGATCCGGCATGGCGTGGCTGCGCAAGGCGCTGGCCGTCTGTTCGACGTAGTCGCGGGTAGTGCCATAGCGCCCGCAAGCGCTTTCGAGTACCTGGTTCAGCACATGATCCGGCAGGTTGCCGGCATAGCTGGGCAAATGCCGCTCCAGCACGAACCCCAGGGCCTGGACCGTCTGCCCCGTTTCCAACCGGCAACTGAGCCAGTGCGGACGGTAGGACGGCACCGGCATCTCCCGCTGCCACAAGGCATAGAGCGAAGCCTCCAACTGATCGTCCGGCAACCGGTAGGCAAAACCGCTGCAGGAACCGCCGCGGTCCAGGCCGAACACCAACCCCGGAAACTCCGGCGTGCCCCGATGCTCATGAGACCACAGGTACAGGCCCCGGTGATAACCGTGGACCCGCCCGCGCACCCGCTCCACGGTGGAGCACTCGGGACGCCAGATCAGCGAGCCGTAGGCGAACAGCCAGACCGGCCCGCCCTTGTGCCGGGCCATGGTGGCCTGCATGGAGCAGAGCAGTTGCTCGTGGGTCAGTTGCGCCCCCAGTTCCAGGCGCGGCGGATAGGCCAAACTCGGCAACGCAGGATCGATAGCGGTCATGGCGAATTGCGCGGGGTTCCTGATCATTACCAGTTGTCAGTCACTTTACCGTAATAAAACGCGCCGCTGTAACCGCGTGGCGAAAAAGTGCTGTAGGCCAGCTTGCCTTCGTCGGTGGTCCGATGGATATATAGCCAAATATTCTGCAATAAATAAATAAACTATTAAAATCGCATAACGATAAGCTAAACACTGCGCCAAGGATAATTCCTACATACATTTCAGAGCCCGCGGTCTGACAACCCGATCTCGACGTACGTATAACGGCCGCCTACTTAACCGCTACGTATTCACCAGGGGTCAATGACCATGGGCAAATCACTTCTTATCCCCGCACTGTGCCTGTCCATGCTGGTATCCACCGCCTGGGCCCAATCGCCGGACGATTCGAACGCCAGTGACAAGGGCTTCTGGTATCTGCAAACCGGCATCGTCACCCACCATTTCTCATCGGACCCTGACCACAACAACCATCAGGACCTTATCGGGCTGGAGCGTAATGAAGCCTCGGGTTTTATCTATGGGGCGGCGACGTTTCGCAACTCGTTCAGCCAGCGCTCGTATTACGCCTATGCCGGCAAGCGTTTCGACAGCGCCAATTATCCGGTGTACCTGAAGGTCAGCGGCGGCTTGCTGCAAGGGTACACCGGGCAGTACCGCGACAAGATTCCGTTGAATCACCTGGGCGTTGCGCCGGTGATCATTCCTTCCGTCGGTGCGCATTACGGGCCGGTGGCAACGGAACTGGTGCTGCTGGGGTTCAATGCGGCGATGCTCACCGCGGGCGTGCGCTTCTGAAGGATTGTCAGCCGGTTTGAGCCCCCCCCTGTGGTGAGGGGCTTGTCTGTGGCGAGGGGGCAAGCCCGCTCGCCACAGGGCCTCGCCCGGCTTCGAGCGTTCTTAACGGCTAAGGCCTCGGCGCGTAGGCGAACACATCGGCGCGCATCTGATGCGCATCCATTCCGGCGCTCACCAGGGCGTCGAGCGTCGCATAGATCATGGCCGGCGAGCCGCTGGCGTAGACGTGCACCGTCGACAGGTCGGCAATGTCTTCGCAGACCGCCTCGTGCAGCAGGCCGCAACGCCCTTCCCAGCCACACAGGTCGCTGACTACCTTGTGCAGGAACAGGTTCGGCAACTGCGCCCACTCGTCCCAGTGGTCCAGCGTGTAGAAATCCTCGGGCCGGCGCACGCCCCAATACAAGTGCACCGGATGCTGGAAACCCGTGGAACGACAATGTTCGATCAGACTGTGCATCTGCGCCATGCCGGTTCCCGCCGCGATCAACACCAGCGGTCCATCCGGCAGTTGCGCCAGGTGGGTGTCGCCAAACGGCAGCTCGACCCGCGCCATGCGGTTGCGCTGCAACTGCTCGATCAGACTCTGGGCGCTGGCTTCGCGCACCAGCACATGCAGTTCCAGGTCGCGGCCGGCATGTGGCGCGGACGCCAGGGAAAACGCCGATTTCTCGCCATTGTCGCGCTCGAGCATCAGGTACTGACCGGCGTGATAACGCGGCGGCCTGCCCGCCGGCGCACGCAGGCGCACCCGCCAGACATCCCCGCCGATCTCGGCACATTCGATCAACTGACAGGCCAACTTGCGCACCGGTAGTTCTCCTTGCGCGAGCACGCCATCCCAGAGCACCACACAGTCTTCCAGGGGTTCTGCGATACAAGTGTAGAACTCGCCATGGTCGCGCACGTCGCCGGCCTGCGCGACCCTCCCTTCCACCAGCAACGCGGCGCACACATGGCAGTTGCCGTTGCGACAGCTTTGCGGGCAGTCATAGCCCAGGCGCCGGGCACCGTCGAGAATCCGCTCGCCAGGCCGTATCTCAAGCACGGCACCGGACGGCTGCAAGGTCACACGCATCAATCTATTCCTAACTGATTCCAAATGGCATCGACCCGTCGGGTCACGGCCTCATCCTTGACGATCACCCGGCCCCACTCACGCGTGGTCTCGCCGGGCCATTTGTGCGTGGCATCCAGCCCCATCTTCGAACCCAGGCCGGACACCGGCGAGGCGAAGTCGAGGTAGTCGATCGGCGTGTTATCGATCATCACCGTGTCGCGCTTGGGGTCCATGCGCGTGGTGATGGCCCAGATCACGTCGTTCCAGTCACGGGCGTTGATATCGTCGTCGGTGACGATAACGAACTTGGTATACATGAACTGTCGCAAAAACGACCAGACGCCCAACATCACGCGCTTGGCGTGGCCCGGATACGACTTCTTCATGGTCACGACGGCCATGCGGTACGAGCAGCCTTCCGGCGGCAGGTAGAAGTCGGTGATTTCCGGGAACTGTTTCTGCAGGATCGGCACGAACACCTCGTTCAGCGCCACGCCGAGAATCGCCGGCTCATCCGGTGGTCGACCGGTGTAGGTGCTGTGGTAGATCGGCTTGATCCGGTGGGTGATGCGCTGCACGGTAAACACCGGGAAGCTGTCGACTTCGTTGTAGTAGCCGGTGTGGTCGCCGTAGGGGCCTTCCGGGGCCATTTCGCCCGGGTGGATCACACCCTCCAGGACGATTTCCGCCGAAGCCGGCACCTGCAGGTCGTTGCCACGGCATTTGACCAGCTCGGTGCGGTTACCCCGCAGCAGGCCGGCAAAGGCGTATTCGGAGAGGCTGTCCGGTACCGGGGTCACGGCGCCGAGAATGGTCGCCGGGTCCGCGCCCAGGGCCACGGACACCGGGAACGGCTGGCCCGGATGCTTTTCGCACCACTCGCGGTAATCCAGCGCGCCACCACGGTGGCTGAGCCAACGCATGATCACCTTGTTGCGGGCGATCACCTGCTGGCGATAGATGCCAAGGTTCTGGCGATCCTTGTTCGGCCCCTTGGTGACCGTCAGGCCCCAGGTGATCAGCGGTGCGACGTCGCCCGGCCAGCAATGCTGGACCGGCAACTTGCCGAGGTCGACATCATCGCCTTCGATGACGATCTCCTGGCAGGGCGCGTCCTTGACCACCTTCGGCGCCATGGCAATGATCTTGCGGAAGATCGGCAGCTTGGACCAGGCATCCTTGAGCCCCTTGGGCGGCTCCGGCTCCTTGAGGAAGGCCAGCAGCTTGCCGATTTCCCGCAGCTCGCTGACCGCGTCGGCGCCCATCCCCAGGGCCACGCGCTCGGGCGTGCCGAACAGGTTGCCGAGCACCGGGATATCGAAACCGGTGGGCTTCTCGAACAGCAGCGCCGGGCCCTTGGCCCGCAGGGTGCGGTCGCAGACCTCGGTCATTTCCAGGATGGGGGACACCGGAACCTGGATGCGCTTGAGTTCGCCGCGCTGTTCCAGGCCGCTGATAAAGTCGCGCAAGTCGCGATACTGCATGCGTGAGCCTCGTAGAGTCCGTGGCGTTCGGGGTGGGCAGTTTACCCGGTTCGCCCCAATACCGTGCAATCGAACAAACACCCGGCAGCAAAAAGCCGGGTTTCCCCGGCTTCTGCGGCCCTGCTCGACTTACTTGCGTTTCATCGACAGGAAGAACTCATCGTTGGTCTTGGTCTGTTTCAGCTTGTCGACCAGGAACTCGATGGCGGCGACTTCATCCATCGGATGCAGCAGCTTGCGCAGGATCCACATGCGCTGCAGCTCGTCGTCGGCGGTCAGCAACTCTTCGCGGCGGGTGCCGGAACGGTTGATGTTGATGGCCGGGAAGACGCGCTTTTCAGCGATCTTGCGGTCCAGGGGCAGTTCCATGTTGCCGGTACCCTTGAACTCTTCGTAGATCACTTCGTCCATCTTCGAGCCGGTTTCAACCAGCGCGGTGGCGATGATGGTCAGCGAACCGCCTTCCTCGATGTTACGCGCGGCACCGAAGAAACGCTTCGGCTTCTCCAGGGCATGGGCGTCGACACCACCGGTCAGGACCTTGCCAGAGCTCGGGATCACGGTGTTGTAGGCACGCGCCAGACGGGTGATGGAGTCCAGCAGGATGACCACGTCCTTCTTGTGCTCGACCAGGCGCTTGGCCTTCTCGATGACCATCTCGGCCACTTGCACGTGGCGGGTCGGCGGCTCGTCGAACGTCGAGGCGACCACTTCGCCGCGCACGGTGCGCTGCATTTCGGTCACTTCTTCCGGACGCTCGTCGATCAGCAGGACGATCAGGTGCACTTCCGGGTTGTTACGGGTGATGTTCGAAGCAATGTTCTGCAACATGATCGTCTTGCCGGCTTTCGGCGGCGCCACGATCAGGCCACGCTGGCCTTTGCCGATCGGGGCGCAGAGGTCGATCACGCGACCGGTCAAGTCTTCGGTGGAACCGTTACCGGCTTCCATCTTCATGCGCACGGTCGGGAACAGCGGGGTCAGGTTCTCGAAGAGAATCTTGTTCTTGGCGTTTTCCGGACGATCGAAGTTGATCGTGTCGACCTTGAGCAGGGCGAAATAACGCTCGCCTTCCTTCGGTGGGCGGATCTTGCCAACGATGGTGTCACCGGTGCGCAAGTTGAAGCGACGGATCTGGCTTGGCGAGACGTAGATGTCGTCCGGGCCGGCCAGGTAGGAGGCGTCCGAAGAGCGAAGGAAGCCGAAGCCGTCCTGGAGGATCTCCAGCACGCCATCACCGGAGATTTCCTCGCCGCTTTTCGCGTGCTTTTTCAGCAGGGAGAAAATCACATCCTGCTTGCGCGAACGGGCCATATTTTCTATGCCCATCTGTTCGGCCAATTCGAGCAGTTCGGTAATCGGCTTTTGCTTGAGTTCAGTCAGATTCATATAGGAATGACGTAATCATTTATGGAGGGGGGAGAAATTAAGCTTTTGGCTTAATGAGGCCGCGCCGCAGAGAAGGCGACAGGATCGCGTACTTGTTCGAAAAGGAGTGCGTCGGCGACGGCTTGCAGGGGGCAGTGGAGAAACCAGTGCAGGGCCGAATGTAACACCTGGATTTCTAGGCGTCTAGCCCCTGACAACGAAAAAAGCCCCGCTATTTGCGGGGCTTTTTTGACGACGCCGACTTACAGGTGGGCGTCGAGGAAAGCGGTCAATTGGGACTTGGACAGTGCACCGACCTTGGTCGCCTCGACGTTGCCGTTCTTGAACAGCATCAGGGTCGGGATGCCCCGCACGCCGTGCTTGGCCGGGGTTTCCTGGTTTTCGTCGATGTTCAGTTTGGCGACGATCAGCTTGCCGTGGTAGGTGCTGGCGATCTCGTCCAGCACCGGGGCGATCATCTTGCAGGGACCGCACCATTCAGCCCAGTAATCGACCAGTACTGGCTGCTGGGCCTTGAGAACTTCCGCCTCGAAGGAAGCATCGGTGACGTGCTTGATGTGTTCGCTCATGGAAGTCTCCGTGATTGTAAGCAGAAAAAAACGTGGTCCATCATAGCTGGCCTTCCTACGTTCAGGAAGCTGCAGTTGATTGAGTCTAACTATGACAAATCATCAATTTGGGTATAGCCCAATACGCGCCCGCTGCACAAAGGCGCCCTCTGTAGGAGCGAGCTTGCTCGCGATGGTAGCCCAAACACCGCGGAGCTCCAGGCTCTCCGCGTAATCGTTGACGTCCATCGCGAGCAAGCTCGCTCCTACAGGGTCCTTGTTCAGCCTTGGCGGAGGTCAGCCGGGCGTGACAAAGGCAATGCCAGTGCGCAGGGCCGCATTGCGCACGTGCTCCTGCATCGCTTTCTGCGCGGGGCCCGAGGCGCGACGCGCCAGGGCGCGGAGGATCTTGCGGTGTTCCTGCCAGGTTTCCATGGCCCGCTCCGCCCGGATGAACGGCAGCTTCTGGCTTTCCAGGAACAACTCGGCACTGGCACTGAGGATAGCGACCATGGCCTGGTTGCCGCTGGCCAGCAGGATGCGTCGGTGAAAGTCGAAATCCAGCCGGGCGGCCGCCTCGAAATCCCCGGCCTTGAGCTCCACCCGCAAGGCCTCGACGTTGTCCTGCAACGCATCCAGCTCATCCGCCGTCAAGGTCACCGCCGCCAGGCCCGCGGCAAAACCCTCCAGGGCATAACGCAGCTGGAAGATATCCTCGGGCGAAGCCTGGGCCGCGAACGGCCACGCCAGGCCGGTCGATGGCGTCAGCTCCATCGGTGCCTGCACGAACACGCCCTTGCCCGGCTGCACGCTGATCACCCCCAGGGCACTCAGGGACGACAGGGCCTCGCGCAGCGACGCCCGGCTCACCCCCAGGCGTAACGCCAGGTCACGCTGCGAGGGCAGCACGTCACCCGGGCCGAAACCTTCTTCGGCGATCAGTTTGCGGATGGCTTGCAGCGCCACTTCCGGGACGGCGCGGGAGATCGAATTCATCGTTTTTCTAACTGTCAGGTCCGGGAAAGCGCTAGTTGTAAAGCTATTGGCCGGATCCGGCAAGTCGCGCCCAGCACTGGTTCAGCACGGCCGGCAGATGCCCGATAAGAGTGCGAAAAACCGGCAACTGTTCAGACCAGTAAGACCAAAAAAGCCCTGCGATCCCCATGGGAACAGGCTTCGAGCGAGTGTGGCATGGGCTGTGCACTGCCCCGGCCAGAGATCGCCCTTCTGGATTCGGAGAGTTGCCATGACCAAACGCCGCAGCGCCCTGCTCACCGCCTTGCTGGCCAGCCTGATGCTGAGTCAGGCCCCCGCCCACGCCAACGGCCTGGACGACATCCTCGCCCGTGGCACCCTCAAGGTCGCCGTGCCCCAGGACTTCCCGCCGTTCGGCTCGGTGGGCCCGGACATGAAACCCCGCGGTTTGGACATCGACACCGCGAAGCTGTTGGCCGACCAACTCAAGGTCAAGCTGCAGCTGACCCCGGTCAACAGCACCAACCGCATCCCGTTCCTCACCACCGGCAAGGTCGACCTGGTGATCTCCAGTCTCGGCAAGAACCCCGAGCGGGAGAAGGTCATCGACTTCTCCCGGGCCTACGCGCCCTTCTACCTCGCGGTCTTCGGCCCGCCGGACACCGCGATCAACGGCCTGGCCGACCTCAAGGGCAAGACCATCAGCGTCACCCGCGGTGCCATCGAGGACATCGAGCTGACCGCCGTGGCGCCCGAGGGCACGACCATCAAGCGCTTCGAGGACAACAACACCACCATCGCGGCCTATCTGGCCAAGCAGGTCGACCTGATCGCCAGCGGCAACGTGGTGATGGTGGCCATCGCCGAGCGCAACCCCAAGCGCATCCCGGCGCTGAAGATCAAGCTCAAGGACTCGCCGGTCTACGTCGGCGTGAACAAGAACGAACCGGCCCTGCTGGAAAAGGTGAACCAGATCCTCGCCACGGCCAAGGCCGACGGCAGCCTGGAGAAGAACGCCCAACTGTGGCTCAAGCAACCGCTTCCGGCCGATCTCTGATCGCGCTCGCCTGAGGTCCGCGCCATGGCTTATCAGTTCGACTTCCTGCCGGTGCTGCACAACGCCGACCTGCTGCTGCGCGGCGCCCTGTTCACCCTGGAGCTGACTGCCATCGGCACCGTGCTCGGGGTCAGCCTGGGCATTCTCGGGGCCGTGGTCAGGGCCTGGCAGATCCGGCCCTTCGCGGCGATCTTCGGCGTCTACGTCGAGTTGATCCGCAACACGCCGTTCCTGGTGCAGCTGTTTTTCATTTTCTTCGGCCTGCCGTCCCTCGGCCTGCAGATTTCCGAGTGGCAGGCGGCCGTGCTGGCGATGGTGATCAACCTCGGCGCCTACTCCACGGAGATCATCCGCGCCGGTATCCAGGCGATCCCGCGCGGGCAACTGGAAGCCGCGGCGGCGCTGGCCATGACCCGCTTCGAAGCCTTTCGCCATGTGGTCCTGCTGCCGGCGCTGGGCAAGGTCTGGCCGGCCCTGAGCAGCCAGATCATCATCGTCATGCTCGGCTCGGCGGTCTGTTCGCAGATCGCCACCGAGGAACTGAGCTTCGCCGCCAACTTCATCCAGTCGCGCAACTTCCGCGCCTTCGAAACCTACGCCCTGACCACCTTGATCTACCTGGTCATGGCGCTGCTGATCCGCCAGTTGCTGAACTGGCTGGGCCGCCGCTACATCGCGAGGAACCGCTGATGGATTTCACCTTGTGGGACATCCTGGGCAATCTGTGGGCAGGCCTGCAATGGACCGTCGTCCTGTCGCTGGCGGCGTTTGTCGGCGGCGGGCTGATCGGCCTGCTGGTGATGGTGCTGCGCATCAGTGACAACCGTTTTGCCGGCGGCTGCGCCCGGGCCTACATCGAGTTGTTCCAGGGCACGCCGCTGCTGATGCAACTGTTCATGGTGTTTTTCGGCGTAGCCCTGCTCGGGGTGGATATCTCGCCCTGGCTGGCGGCGGCTATCGCCCTGACGCTGTTCACCAGCGCCTACCTGGCGGAGATCTGGCGCGGTTGCGTCGAGTCGATTCCGGGTGGCCAGTGGGAAGCCTCGGCGAGCCTGGCCCTGACGCCCTACGAACAACTGCGCCATGTGATCCTGCCGCAAGCCCTGCGCATTGCCGTGGCGCCGACCGTGGGTTTCTCGGTGCAGGTGATCAAGGGCACCGCCGTGACCTCGATCATCGGCTTCACCGAGCTGACCAAGACCGGCGGCATGCTCGCCAACGCCACTTTCGAACCCTTCATGGTCTACGGCCTGGTAGCCCTCGGCTACTTCCTGCTGTGCTACCCCCTGTCCCTCAGTGCGCGCTACCTGGAAAGGAGACTGCATGCCGCTTCTTAGAGTTTCAGCCCTGCATAAGTATTACGGCGATCACCACGTGCTCAAGGGCATCGACCTGAGCGTCGAGGAAGGCCAGGTGGTGGCGATCATCGGGCGTAGCGGCTCGGGCAAAAGCACCCTGCTGCGCACCCTCAACGGCCTGGAGTCGATCAACGACGGGGTGATCGAGGTCGACGGCCACTACCTGGACGCCGCCCGCGCCGATTTGCGCAACCTGCGGCAAAAGGTCGGCATGGTGTTCCAGCAGTTCAACCTGTTCCCGCACCTGAGTGTCGGCGAAAACGTCATGCTCGCGCCCCAGGTGGTGCAGAAAGTGCCCAGGGCCAAGGCCGCCGAACTGGCGCGGCAGATGCTGGAACGGGTGGGCCTGGGGGAAAAGTTCGACGCGTTCCCGGAGCGCCTCTCCGGCGGCCAGCAGCAGCGCGTGGCAATCGCCCGGGCCCTGGCAATGTCGCCCAAGGTGCTGCTCTGCGACGAGATCACCTCGGCGCTGGACCCGGAACTGGTCAATGAAGTGCTCAGCGTGGTCCGCCAGCTGGCGAAGGAAGGCATGACCCTGATCATGGTCACCCACGAAATGCGCTTCGCCCGGGAAGTCGGCGACAAGCTAGTGTTCATGCACCAGGGCAAGGTGCATGAAACGGGCGACCCCAAGGTCTTGTTCGCCCGCCCGCAAACAGCGGAGCTGGCGAACTTTATCGGCAGCGTGGAACAGCCGGCCTGAGCCGCTATTCCCCCGACAGCAACTCGAAACGCCCGCGACCTTCGACTGGCGTCTCGTCGCGCACCTGGGTCGCACTGACCGGCAGGTGAGTGTCGATCTCGACCTGCGCCGAGAAAAATCGCCCCTTGGCCGGCAGGTCCCGGGCCAGCACCACCAGGCTCTGGCCCGGCGCCATCAAGCGACTGGCCGCCGCCTCGGCCGGGCGTTGCGCGGCGGCCAAAGTCACCGCCTGGCCGTCGAGCACGGCGTTACTCAGGCCGACCGTGAAACGTCCCTGTCGATCGAAGCGAAAGGCCTGCGGCCCCGCTGCCGGCCCCTCGAAACGCAGCACCATCGAGGTCGGCCAGGGGCAGGCAATATTCAGGCTCAGCCGGCGGGTGCCGAGGAACAGGTCAGGCTGCCCAGCTACGTGCGACAGGCCGCCCGGGCGCAGCGCACCGAGCTCGATCTGCGACTGACTCAGCGACAGCGTGCAGTCATTGGCGCCGGCCGGGGCTGAAAACAGGACAAGCACGACGCAACTACGCCGTAAAACCGCGCGGACGCGAGCGTTCATAGAGGTCTTCCATAGGGTTGACTCGCCCGGCAAACCGCCGTGGCCGTTTCATAAAGCCGATCACTGTCCGCGGACTCGGACAACTCGACCGGCAGCGTGCAGGCCGTGTGATCCGCCCGCCTGATCGTGAGCCGTTGGCCGGCCTCGACGTTGTTCAGGAAAACCATGCCGCCGCCCACCACCGTGGTCAGGAAAGCCCCGTCCTCACTGAACACCGAGGCGCCCTGGGGCAACGGCTCGGCGCTTTCGTCGGTGACCTTGAGCAGCAGCCGGCGAACCTTCACCACGGTGAAATCCACCCGGTGGAATGAGCCGCGCCCGGCTTCGAGGTTTTTCGTCCCATTGCGCAGGTCGATCCGCCTTGGCAGCGAGCGGGTGTCGACCTCCAGTTGGCTATTGCGGTAGGCCGGCAGGCCGGCAACCACCGCCTGGCCGCTGAAGTCGGTCCAGACCGGGCCCTGGGGCGTGGCGACCCGCGCCCCGGGCAGATCGCCCACCGAGACCACGCCGAAGGTCTCCTGGATCGCGTAGGGCGAGAACGTCAGGCCGCCCTCATGCAGCACAACGCCGCCAGAGAGCTGCCCGCTGTAGCCGGTGCTGACGGGGCTGTGGGTCACCCCCAGGCCGACCTGGGTGTAACGCGGCATCAGGTTCAGGTTGCCACGGGTGATCTGCCGATCGCCCTTGAGGTCCTGCTCCAGCCCCAGGTCATAGCTGAGCGTGTCGTTGACCCGCTCGCGGTAGTCGCCGCCGATATCGAGGCGCTCGCCACGACGATTGAGGTAGCTGCTGATCCGCCGGTCACCGCCCAGCGGCACACTGACCCCCAGCCGCACCCCCAGGCCCGAGTCGATGGCATGGCGGTCGCCGCCCGAACCGAGGTCTGAATCCACGCTGAGGCTCAGGCTGGCATGGCGGTAGCTCTTGTTCCAGGAGCCGTGCAGACGCCGGGACAAGCGCCCGTCGAACATCAGATTGCGCGAGTAACCGAGGCTGAAACCGCCGAGTTGGCTATCCGACCAGCCAAGCGCGGCCGTGTACTGGTGCTTGAAGCGTGAACCGGGATCGTCCTTCAGGCCTGCTTCGCCGACCTGCAGCAGATCGCGATAACCGGTACTGCGCAGCGTGGCGCTGAGGTCCAGATCGACACCCGCCCCCAGCGGGCTGTTCAACGACAGGCTGTTCTGGCTCCCCGCCAGCGAGCTCCGGGTGTCATGGGACAAGCTGTTGCGCAGGCCGACACCGACCTGCTGCCCAAGGCGGCTGTCGAGCGCCCAACCGCTGGAACGGTAGTCATCGCTGCCCAGAAGCCCGGCGCTGAATGACGTGGCCTGGCCCAGTCCCCAGGTGCCGCTGCCGGTGGCGAGCAACGGCGGTTCTTCGCCGCGACCATGACTGCTGCGCAGCCTGCCCAGGGCCAGGTAGTAGCCGGGCTGGAACGCCGCAGCGCCCGGAAAGGACGCGGCGGGCACGACAAAACGACGCTCGCTGCCGGACTGGCCGATCACCCTCACCTCCAGGTCGCTGGTGCCGTTGAGCAGCGGCAAGCCGCCCAGGCTGAAAGGCCCCTGCGGCACCAGGCTGGTATGGATCAGCGCCCCGGACTGGCGGACCTCGACCCGCGATGCATCGAAGGCCATACCCTCGACCCACACACCGCGCCCGGCCTGGCCCCGCTGCGCGCCATCGGGCATGAATTGCACACCGGAAAGCTGGACCCCGGCGAACACCGGCCCGGCACTGTTGATCTGACCGGCCTGGAAGGTCGTCTGCCACGGCAGGAAGTCTCGCTGCGCATAGGCATACAGATGCTCGGTCCGCTCCTGCCCGTCATTGGAGACATGCAACTGGCGGCTGCGGACAATCCAGTCGCCGGCATTGAACCCGGCCTCGGTAGTCGCCGAAAAGAAACGTCCACCGCCCTGGCGCGAGCGCGTATCGAAACCCAGCACATCGTAGTTGAGCAGCCCGGCGGTGCCGCCACGGGCGTAGACACCACTGTCGAGCGCCGGCCCGCGCAGGGCCCGGGTCGGCACCAGCAGGGCAACTTCCTCGCGGTTGGGGCGCAGGATGACCTGGGTTTGCGGGTACTCGCGCAGAAAGGCGTGACAAACCTCCTCGGCGGCCTGCGCGTCAGCGGCGGGCATCTTCAAGCCGGCCTTGTCCAGCAACCCGGAGGTGAAACACAACTGGCCGTCCCGGTCGAAACGCAGTTCCGCCAGCCCCAGGCGATTGCCGTTGAGTTCCAGCGCCACCCGCTGCGTTCCCTCGCGAAAGCGTGGCGCCGAGCGGAAGTAATCGGCCACCTGCGGATCGAGGCCGCGCTCGGAAAGCACGGACAGGTCAAACTCCGCTTCAGCCGCATCCTCCCGTTTCTCGGCCGCGACCGGCTCGCCCAGTCCCAGCAGAGCCGCCACACCGAGCGCCTTCGCCACCCCTGATGCAGGGGCGAACCTACCTGGCTGTCCTGGTTTTCTCATGAGGGCGTCACAACGCCTCGAGCAGAATGGGCGCTTCGTGACGGGCGACGGCAAAACCATAGACCGTCGCCGGCTGCAGCGTGACCGAGGTGGCCGCGGGTTGTGTCGCGTCCGTTTCAACCGCCAGGGTCTCCCCTGGCAGGACATAACCGCGACTCAGCATCACGCTGACCTTGTGCGGATTGAGTTCCAGTTCCGGCGACAGGCGCACCACATAGGGACTGTCATTGCGCACCACCAGTCGGGCCCCGTCCAAATGCCAGGTCAGCTCCTTCCAGGGCGCCGGATGCCGCGCCAGCCCCTTGGGATGCAGGATCAGCGGCAGGTTCTGGCGCAGGCTGATGCCGACGGTGGCGCCGGACCCGCTCTTGCGCTGGGGAATACCTTCGAAGGTGACGCGCTTCAAACGCTGGGTCTTGAGTGGCTGGCCGTTGGCGGTGAGAAACCGGACCAGTTGCGTCTCACCGGCATCGACCCGGGTGACAGGGGGCGTGATCACCACCAACGACTCAGGATCCTCGGGAATGGATTCGATAGCCGAATGCAGCAAGGCCGGACCGCCGTCGGTGTTCTTGATATGGATACTCGCTTCCCCTTCCTCCTCATAGAGAATCACCACCGTGGTTTCCGGTTGCATGCCATCGGCACGGGCGACACTCCAGAACACGCCCAGGAGAAAGAACAGCACACCGGCAAACAAAGACCCGGACCTGGGTATAAGGGGTACAACATTCAAGCGATACGCTCCTTGCGAATACGTTCTTATTGTTCAGTACATATAAAAAAGCGTGCCGGCACATAGGCGTGTGCCGGCCACCCTGTTACTTACATCAGCGCAATTCAGAGATAACGCAGTTCCAGCGTTGCCAAGCCATCCAGATACAGTTCCTGGGTAATATCCAACTCGGAGGTCTTATTGATAACCGGCTGGACTTCCAACCGACCGCTGACCCGTTGTACCGACGCCGGATGAGTGGCGAAGAAGCCGCTCCAGGACATGACGTTCTGATACTGGCCCAAGGCACCGTTGCCACGACTCCAGTTCAAACCGTTATTGGTCGAGACGATGGTGTTGACCAGCGGGAAATCGGCCACGGAATCCGTCACGCGCAGGGCGTAACCGCCGATCCGCTGGCCGACCGCCGTGGTCCCCAGGCCGTAGTTGTAGGCATCGTTATAGCCTGGGCCGAGGGCCGCCTGCAGGATCCCCGGTACCTTGCTGCTGGAGCGGTTGTCGAGCGTCTTCACCCCCACCCGGGTGCCGCCATCGCAATTGACCGTAAACGGCACTCCCCTGGACTGCAGACGCGTGTAGGCATTGGGGCTCAGTTCAGCGGCACGGATTTTCCCAAAATCGACCACGCCGCCATTGTGCAGGCTCAATGTGCAACTGGCCGGAACGATCGTCCCTTTCACCAACAAGTCCGCGGCGTTGGCATTGCCTCCCAGCGCAACCAACAGGGCACCGAGCGCCCATCCGGATACCGACTTCATTTTCCTACTCCCTATTATCAAGTTTTAGCAGATGCCTGTTATTCAGGACTGCGGGATTCAATCCGGGATCACACCCGAAACCGGGCAAGCACTTAGGCCTCCCGAATGCAGTCCGATAAATAATTAACACCCAGGCATGATTGCCGGACGTTAGTTTCCACGCTGGCGCCTGACAAAAAAACCGGAAGTTGCCGCGCGCCGGGTGCGACGGGTAGGCAAACAGTGCCAACTTTAATAAGTATCGGTGTCGTCACAATTCATGACCTGGGTCATCAATGTGAAATATTTATGTAGGAAAATTGAAGTAATAATTTTCCAACCACCCCGCAGCAAGCCCTCCCGGCCGGAAGCTCCTCGGCGTCCTACGTTGGCGTCGGAGCCCGATCGTGGCAGGATGGCGAGGTTACCGACCGAGATCCTTCAACCATGCCGCATTCCCAAGTCACGAATCTGTCCCTGATCGCCGCCATCGATCTGGGCTCCAACAGCTTCCACATGGTCGTGGCCAAGGCCCAGAACGGTGAGATCCGCATTCTGGAGCGCCTCGGCGAGAAGGTTCAGCTGGCGGCGGGTATCGACGAGGAGCGTCAGCTCAGCGAAGAGTCCATCCAGCGCGGGCTCGATTGCCTGAAGCGCTTTGCCCAGCTGATCATCGGCATGCCCCTGGGCGCCGTACGCATCGTCGGCACCAACGCCCTGCGCGAAGCCCGCAACCGTGCTGAATTCATCCGCCGGGCCGAGGAAATCCTCGGCCATCCGGTGGAAGTCATCTCCGGTCGTGAAGAAGCCCGACTGATCTACCTCGGCGTGTCCCACACCCTCGCCGACACCCCGGGCAAGCGCCTGGTGGCCGACATCGGCGGCGGCAGTACCGAATTCATCATCGGCCAGCGCTTCGAGCCGCTGCTGCGCGAAAGCCTGCAAATGGGTTGCGTCAGCTACACCCAGCGCTATTTCCGCGACGGCAAGATCACCCCGGCCCGCTACGCCCAGGCCTATACGGCGGCGCGCCTGGAAATCATGAGCATCGAGTACGCGCTGCACCGCCTGACCTGGGATGAAGCCATCGGCTCGTCCGGCACCATCCGTGCCATCGGCCTGGCCCTCAAGGCGGGCGGCCAGGGCAGTGGCGAGGTGAATGCCGAGGGGCTGGCCTGGCTCAAGCGCAAACTGTTCAAGCTCGGCGATGTCGAGAAAATCGATTTCGAAGGGATCAAGCCCGACCGCCGCGCCATCTTCCCGGCGGGCCTGGCGATTCTCGAAGCGATCTTCGATGCCCTCGACCTGCAACGCATGGACCACTGCGAGGGCGCCCTGCGCGAAGGCGTGCTCTACGACCTGCTGGGCCGTCATCACCACGAAGACGTGCGCGAACGCACCCTCAGCTCGCTGATGGAGCGCTACCACGTCGACCTCGAGCAAGCCGCACGGGTCGAGCGCAAGGCACTGCATGCCTTCGACCAGGTGGCCGAGGCCTGGGAACTGGACGACGGGGTCTGGCGCGAGCTGCTGGGCTGGGCCGCCAAGGTCCATGAAGTGGGCCTGGACATCGCCCACTACCAGTACCACAAGCACGGCGCCTACCTGATCGAGCACTCGGACCTGGCCGGTTTCTCACGGGAAGACCAGCTCATGCTCGCCCTGCTGGTCCGCGGGCACCGGCGCAATATTCCCAAGGACAGGTTCGCCGAGTTCGGCGATGACGATGAAGGCACCAAGCTGATTCGCCTGTGCGTACTGCTGCGCTTCGCAATCCTGTTCCATCACATCCGCGGCACCCAGGAAATGCCGCAGGTCACCTTGCGTGCCGACGGCGATAGCTTGGATGTGGTGTTTCCCAAGGACTGGCTGGAGCAGAACCAGCTGACTCAGGCCGACTTCGCCCAGGAGGCGGAGTGGCTGACCCGAGTCAGCATCGTCCTCAACGTACGCTGAGGACCGGGTTGCTCAGGCGATCGAGCAAGGTCGCCTGGGCACTGCGCGGGTTCTGGTTGCCGGTCGGGGTGTTGCGGATATAGCGACCGTCCGACTGCAGGGTCCAGCTGTGGGTGTTATCGGTGAGATAACTTTCCAGCTCTTTCTTGACCCGCAGGATCAACTTCTTGCCTTCCACCGGGAAGCAGGTCTCGACGCGCTTGTCGAGGTTGCGCTCCATCCAGTCGGCACTGGAGAGGAACATCTGCTCCTCGCCGCCGTTGAGGAAGTAGAACACCCGGGTGTGCTCCAGGAAGCGACCGATGATCGAGCGCACCTGGATATTGTGCGAAACCCCGGCGATGCCCGGACGCAGGCAGCACATGCCGCGCACCACCAGGTCGATCCGCACGCCGCACTGGCTGGCCTTGTACAAGGCGCGGATGATCTTCGGATCGGTCAGCGAGTTGAACTTGGCAATGATGTGCGCCGGCTTGCCGTCGATGGCGAACTGGGTTTCCCGGGCAATCATGTCGAGCATGCCCTTCTTCAGGGTGAACGGCGCGTGCAGCAACTTCTTCATGCGCAACGTCTTGCCCATGCCGATCAACTGGCTGAACAGTTTGCCGACGTCTTCGCACAGGGCGTCGTCGGACGTCAGCAGGCTGTAGTCGGTGTACAGGCGGGCGTTGCCGGCGTGGTAGTTACCGGTCCCCAGGTGCGCGTAACGGACGATCTCGCCGGCCTCGCGGCGCAGGATCAGCATCATCTTGGCGTGGGTCTTGAAGCCGACCACGCCGTAGATCACCACCGCACCGGCCGCTTGCAGGCGGCTGGCCAGTTGCAGGTTGGACTCTTCGTCGAAGCGCGCACGCAATTCGATCACCGCGGTGACTTCCTTGCCGTTGCGCGCGGCGTCCACCAGGGCGTCGACGATTTCCGAGTTGGCCCCGCTGCGGTACAGGGTCTGGCGCACGGCCAGTACATGCGGGTCCTTGGCCGCCTGGCGCAGCAGGTCGACCACTGGGGTGAAGGATTCGAACGGGTGCAGCAAGAGGATGTCCTGCTTGCTGATCACGCTGAAAATGTTCTCGCTGTTCTGCAGCAGTTTCGGGATCTGCGGGGTGAACGGCGTGTATTGCAGCTCCGGATGGCTGTCCAGGCCGGTGATGCTGAACAGCCGCGTCAGGTTCACCGGACCGTTGACCTGGTACAGCTCGGTCTCGTTCAGGTTGAACTGCTTGAGCAGGTAGTCCGACAGGTGTTTCGGGCAGGTGTCGGCCACTTCCAGGCGCACGGCGTCACCGTAGCGCCGGGAGAACAGCTCGCCGCGCAGGGCGCGGGCCAGGTCTTCGACATCCTCGGAGTCCAGCGCCAGGTCGGCGTTACGGGTCAGGCGGAACTGGTAGCAGCCCTTGACCTTCATGCCCTGGAACAGGTCGTCGGCGTGCGCGTGGATCATCGACGACAGGAATACATAGTTATCGCCAGGCCCACCCACGTCTTCGGGTACCTTGATGATCCTCGGCAGCAGGCGCGGCGCCGGGATGATCGCCAGGCCCGAGTCGCGACCGAAGGCGTCGATGCCCTCGAGCTCGACGATGAAGTTCAGGCTCTTGTTCACCAGCAACGGGAACGGGTGCGTCGGGTCGAGGCCGATGGGGGTGATGATCGGCGCGATCTCGTCGCGGAAATAGCGACGGACCCAGGTCTTGAGCTTGGTGGTCCAGTAGCGGCGACGGATAAAGCGCACCTGGTGCTTTTCCAGTTCCGGCAACAGGATGTCGTTGAGGATCGCGTATTGGCGGTCGACCTGCTCGTGCACCAGTTCGCTGATGCGCGCCAGCGCCTGGTGCGGCTGCAAGCCGTCGGCGCCGGCCTGCTCACGGGCGAAGGTGATCTGCTTCTTGAGACCGGCCACGCGAATTTCGAAGAACTCGTCCAGGTTGCTGGAGAAGATCAGCAGGAACTTCAGTCGCTCCAGCAGCGGATAGGACTCATCCAGCGCCTGCTCCAGCACGCGGATGTTGAACTTCAGCTGCGACAGCTCACGGTGGATATACAGGCTGCTGTCATCCAGGCTGGGAATCACCACCGCCGAGGGCACCGCCACATGGGGCGCTTCGGCGACCACGGCTACGGATTCCAGCTCCGGCGGGGCTTCGACGATCTGCTCGATCACCGCTTGAGCGTCTTTTACTTCAACTTCGCTGAGTCCTTCGGTATTCATCGAGTGTTCCTGTGAGGGCTATTTCTGCTCTCGTAGCAGTTGGGCGGCGCGGGCGGCAAAGTAGGTCAGGATGCCATCAGCCCCGGCCCTTTTGAAAGCGGTCAAGGATTCAAGGATGACGCCTTCGCCCAACCAGCCGTTCTGGATGGCCGCCATGTGCATGGCGTACTCACCGCTCACCTGATAGACAAAAGTCGGCACCTTGAATTCATTCTTGACCCGATAAAGGATGTCCAGATACGGCATGCCCGGCTTGACCATGACCATGTCGGCGCCCTCGGCCAGGTCGGCGGCCACTTCATGCAGGGCTTCGTCGCCGTTGGCCGGGTCCATCTGGTAGGACGCCTTGTTCGCCTTGCCCAGGTTCAGGGCGGAGCCGACGGCGTCGCGGAAAGGCCCATAGTAGGCGCTGGCATACTTGGCCGAATAGGCCATGATCCGCACATTGACGTGATCGGCCAGCTCCAGGGCTTCGCGGATCGCCTGGATGCGTCCGTCCATCATATCCGACGGCGCAACCACCTGGGCGCCCGCCTCGGCATGGGACAGCGCCTGCTTGACCAGGGCATCGACGGTGATGTCGTTCTGGACGTAGCCGTGCTCGTCGAGGATGCCGTCCTGCCCATGGGTGGTGAACGGGTCCAGGGCGACGTCGGTAATCACCCCCAGCTCCGGGAAACGGGCGCGCAGGGCGCGGGTGGCACGCTGGGCAATACCTTCCGGGTTCCAGGCCTCGCTGGCGTCCAGCGACTTGAGCTCGGCAGGCGTCACCGGAAACAGCGCCAGCGCCGGAATCCCCAGCTCGACCCACTTCGCCGCTTCTTCGAGCAACAGGTCGATGGTCAGGCGCTCGACACCCGGCATCGACGCCACGGCCTCGCGGCGATTTTCCCCATCCAGCACAAACACCGGCAGGATCAGATCATCGACGGTCAGAACGTTCTCACGCACCAGGCGGCGAGAGAAATCATCACGGCGATTGCGACGCAGGCGGGTGGCAGGAAACAGGCGGTTGGCGGGGGTAAAGCTCACGGCAGACTCCTGAGCCCGCACAAGCGGGCGAGCATGGCAGTTATAGGCGGCCATTATGACGAAGGAATTACAGTTGTGCTTACTCCTGCGACCTGTCGCCGCAGTCGTGGTTCTTGTAGGAAATGTTAACGTCAAGACACATTTGGACACTTTCCTCTCCGTCCCCGAAGCGTTAGGCTGCGCGTTCATTTCGCCAGCATCCAGACAATGCTCCAACAATTTCTGCAGGATTTCGGCTACTTCGCCCTGTTTCTCGGCACGTTTTTCGAAGGCGAGACCATTCTGGTCCTGGCCGGCTTCCTCGCGTTCCGCGGATACATGGACATCAACCTGGTGGTTATCGTGGCGTTCTTCGGCAGCTATGCCGGCGACCAGCTGTGGTATTTCCTGGGGCGCAGGCATGGCCGCAAACTGTTGGCCCGCAAGCCGCGCTGGCAATTGATGGGTGACCGGGCACTGGAGCATATCCGCCGCCATCCGGATATCTGGGTGCTGTCGTTCCGCTTCGTCTACGGCTTGCGCACGGTGATGCCGGTGGCGATCGGCCTGTCGGGCTATCCGCCGGGACGCTATCTGTTGCTCAACGGGATCGGCGCGGCGATCTGGGCGGCGGCCCTGGCCGCGGCCGCCTATCACTTCGGGGCGATCCTCGAAGGCATGCTCGGCAGCGTGAAGAAATACGAGCTGTGGGTGCTCGGCGGCCTGCTGGTGGCCGGCCTGCTGCTCTGGAGCTGGCGCCGCATCAAGAGCGCACGGCTGGCCCGGGCCGAAGCCCGGCAGGCCGAGCCTACGAACCGGCCAGGCGAATGACCCGCGGCTTGCAGCAGTAGTAAAGACCGATCACGCTCAACAGGCTGTAGCTGAACACACCGACCCAGCCCAGCGGGCTGGCCGGCCACAACCCGACCCACGGCGCCCACCAGACCAGCGGCAGGTTGCACGCCAGGCGGACGATCTCCAGGCGCAACGCCCAAGGGCGATTCTCCAGCGCCGCGCCGAGCACGAACAGGCCCAGCACCAGGGTCCCGCCCCCTAGCAGCAGCGCCGCCAAAGGCAAATGCTCGCCGAAGTTCATCAGATAACTGCCCAAGCCGACATAGACCGCGAATTGCAGCACCACGTAGATCTGCTGGCGTACCTCCAGGGGCACCTCGAACTTGCGGAACTGACCCAGGTCCGGCTTGTTCAGCGGGTATCTGGCCGCCACATCGGCCGGACGCCAGCCGGTGCGCATGAACCAGATCCGCAGCTTGTCCCAGTAGCTTTCAGTGCGCCGGGCATCGGCCCATAACTGCGCATAGAACTGCAGGTTGGCCCACAGCGGGTTCCAGCTGGCCAGCGGCGTGGTCACGCCGAAGATCACCGGCTCGCGCTCGTCTTCCTCCTGGAAGGTGCCGAACAGCCGGTCCCAGAGGATGAACACCCCGCCGTAGTTGCGATCCATGTAGAGCGCGTTCTGCGCGTGGTGAGCCCGATGGTTGGACGGCGTGACGAAGAACCACTCGTACCAGCCCAGTTTCGGCACATGCCGGGTGTGGACCCAGAACTGATACAGCAGGTTCAGCGACGCCACGCTGATGAACACCACCAGCGGCACGCCCAGTACGGCCAGCGGCAAATAGAAGATCCAGCTCAACAGAAAGCCGGTGCTGGTCTGGCGCAGGGCCGTGCTGAGGTTGTAGTCCTCGCTCTGGTGATGCACCGAGTGGGCGGCCCAGAGGATGTTGCGTTCGTGCCCCATGCGGTGCAGCCAGTAGTAGCAGAGGTCATAGGCGACAAAGGCGAACACCCAGACCCAGGGCTTTTGCGCGGACAGCTCGAACAACGCCAGGTGCTGCAGCGCAAACGCGTAGGTGAGCAACCCGACACCCTTGGTGAGCAGCCCGGTGGTGGTCGACAGGACGCCCGTGCTCAAGCTGTTGATGGCGTCTGCGACCCGATAGTTGCTCACGCCACGCCAGCGATCGGCCAGCAGCTCGATGACGATCAGTGCAAAGAAAAACGGTACCGCGTAAGGCACGAAGTCCATGGGGCCAACCTTTCAGAGTCGATCCGCAGAGATTAGGGGCTGTCGCGGAAAAATCCGCTGACAATGAACGCCAAACCCGTAGACATTTAACGCCAGAAACAAGGGAACGTCGAACACGGCTCCAGTAGGTCAACGCGATCCCCTGTGGGAGCTGGCTTGCCGGCGATGAGACCCTTGAGCCTTGCGGTGCCCATCCGGACGCCATCGCCAGCAAGCCGGCTCCCACGGTACGGTGCTTCACTGCAAAATATCAGGCCGCCTGGACCCGACGCTTTTCCGCCAACCGACTGCGACCGTACAGCACCCCGATCGCCAGCAATGCCAGCGCCTGGGCGCCCAGCGAATAGGCGTCGGCATGGATCCCCAGCCAGTCGAACTCAAAGAACGCCACCGGCCGCGTGCCGAAGATCCCGGCTTCCTGCAACGCCTTGACCCCGTGTCCGGCAAACACCACGGACAATGCGCACAGCAACCCGGCATTGATCCCGAAGAACAGCGCCAGCGGCAGCTTCGCCGAACCGCGCAGGATCACCCAGGCCAGCCCGATCAGCAGCACCAGCGCGGTGCCGGCACCGGCCAGCACGGCGTTGTGCCCCGCGGGCCCGGCCTGCAGCCAGAGGGTTTCATAGAACAGGACCACTTCGAACAATTCGCGGTACACCGAGAAGAACGCCAGCACCGCGAAACCGAAGCGCCCACCGCCACTGACCAGGCTGCTCTTGATGTAGTCCTGCCAGGCCGCCGCGTGCCGCCGGTCATGCATCCAGACCCCGAGCCAGAGCACCATGACGCTGGCGAACAGCGCCGTGAAGCCCTCCAGCAATTCGCGCTGGGCACCGCTGACGTCGATCAGGTAAGCCGCGGCCGCCCAGGTCAGCAGCCCGGCGAACAGCGCCAGGCCCCAGCCGAGATGCACGCTGCGCACCGCCGACTGCTGGCCGGTATTGCGCAGGAAAGCCAGCACCGCCGCCAGGACCAGGATGGCTTCCAGACCTTCGCGGAGCAGGATCAACAAGCCGGAGATAAAGCTCAGCGACTGGCTCAGGCCATCATTGCCGAGCAAATCGGCCGATTCCTTGAGCTTGCCCTTGGCAACACCCAGGCGCTGCTCGACCTGCTCCATCGGCAAGCCGTCCTGCAACGCTTGTCGATAGGCCATCAGCGACTTTTCGGTGTCCTTGCGCACCGTGGCATTGACGTTGTCCAGGGAGCTTTCCACCAGCTCGAAGCCTTCCAGGTAGGCCGCGACGGAAAGGTCGTAGGCTTGCTCACGATCGCCGGCACGGTAGGCCGCCAGGCTCTTGTCCAGGGTTGTCGCGGTGTAGTCGAGCAATTGCCCCGGACCGCGCTTGACCTGCGGCGGCTGGGCCCGCTGGGCACGGAAGGTGGCGGCGGCGGCCGGCCCCTCGGCGGCCTGTACTTCAGCCGGCGTCGAGCGGGCCAGGTCGGCCAGGTTGTAGGTCTTGCCGCCGTCACCCGCGATCGGGGCGGCACTGAAACCGCTGATGTAGGTCGCCAGGTCCCAGCGTTGACGTTCATCCAACTGGTCGGCAAAGGCCGGCATGTCGGTGCCTTCGACCCCCAGGCCGAGGGTGGTGTAGATCGCGTAGAGGCTCAGCCGATCCAGCCGCGCGGCATCGCGCAGGTTGGCCGGCGGCGGCGTCAGGCCGACACCGGCCGGACCGTCGCCGGCCCCCGCCGCGCCGTGGCACACCGAACAATGTTGGGCGTAGAGCGGCGCGCCACGTGTCGGATCCGGCGTAATGATCGGCGCCTGGCTGACCTCATAGGCCAGCGCCAGCTTCGCCCCCAGTTGCCGGGCCTGACGGGCCACCTCTTCGCCTTCTTCCCGGGCGCTCACCGCCGCCTGCAAACGCTCGATGCCCTGCACCAGCTCAGCCTGCTCCGGCTTGGCCGGCAATGCGCTAACCAGCCCTTGCAGGACCTTGATGAATTCCAGTTGCTCGCGGTACTCGGAATCGTCGACCACCTGTCCCGCTTGCACCGTAGGCGGGTAATCCGCGCCGATGTAGTCCAGCAGGTGCAGGGCCTTGGGCGCGCCCTCCACCGTTTCGGCCAGCAGGTTGAGACTGCAGAGAGCGAACAGCGGCAGCATCAGCCACGCCAGGAAACGAGAGGGAACCGTCATGAAAAAACCTGAATGTAAATGCGAAGTAATACATTGTTCCCTCTCAATGCGTTTCACTCAACCCTGATCGCCCCGAATCCTCAATGTTTTGCTCTGGATCATGTCGCGTGATGGCCATGAGAACGCCACCATGACCACGGTTTTGTGCATAATCCCCGCGCTCGAGTCCCACTGCCGTCAGCCAAGGAAAGGAACGACACGCCATGCCCTCCCGCCGCTTACTCATGCTGCTCTCCTGTGCACTGCTGTTGAGCGCTTGCGGGCTGCTTCACAACTACGACCGGGAACTCCAGGCCACCAACGAGCAGCTGATCTCGGGCAACGTCGATGGCGCGCTGCAGTTGCTGGAGCAACACAACCCCTGGGAGGACAAAGACCTGCTCTATTACCTGGAAAAAGGTGAGCTGCTGCGGGTCAAGGGCGATCTCTCCCGCAGCCAGGACACCTGGCGCGCGGCGGACCAACAGGTGTCCCGGTACGAAGAAGGGACGCAGGTCGTCGCCACCCTGAAGGACCTGGGGCTCGACCAGATCCTCGGCATCGGACTTATCGGCGACAAGTTGCATCGCTACGAGGGCTATGACTACGAAAAGGTCATGCTGACCACGCAAATGGCCCTCAACCAGTTGGCCCGGAACGACTTCGATGGCGCCCGCGTCGATATCAAGAAAAGCCATGAACGCGAAGCGCTCATCGCCACCCGGCGCGACAAGCAATACCTCGCGGTCGAAGACGCAGCCAAGGCCAAAGGCATCAAGCTGCACTACAAGGACTTGCAGGGTTACCCGGTGACGACCCTCGACTCGCCACAGGTCATTGCCCTGAAAAACGGCTACCAGAGTGCGTTCAGCCACTACCTGGCCGGCTTCGTTTATGAAGCCCTGGGCGAACGCGACCTCGCCGCGCCGGGTTACCGCCAGGCCATCGAGCTGCGGCCCAATACGCCGCTGCTGGAAAAAGCCCTGTCCAACCTGGGCAAACCCGCCGACACCTCCCCTGACAGCGATGTGCTGATCATCGTCCAGACCGGGCTGGCCCCGGCACTCATTTCGCTGCGCGTGCCCATCCAGGTGAAAACAGAGGACGGGCAGGTGATCACCGTGAACCAGCCTTTTCCGGTGCTGGTAGCCGACAAGTCGACAACGCCCCTCAAGCAGATCGGCGTGGATGGCAAACAGCAGTCGCTGACCCTGCTCAACAGTACGACCGACATGTCATTGCGCACCCTGCACGACGACATGCCGGCGATCATCAACTTCGCCCTTTCGAGCGTGCGCTTCAATGCCGAACTGCAGGCCCAGGAGAACAAACGCAAGCCGGCCAAGGCTTCGTCGGTTTACCAGGGCTTCATCGGCGACTCCGACACCCGCACCTGGCGCACCCTGCCGGACAACACCCTGGTCGCCCGCCTGCGCCTCAAGCCCGGCGCACATAAATTATTGCTGTCGAATCTGCGAGGCGCGGTACCGGTGAGCGTCAACGTCGAGCATCCCTTCCAGGTGATCAGCCTGCGGGTCATCGGCAACCGGATGTTCCTCCTGCCTGGATGACGCTAAAAAGCCATTACATAGCCAATGGCCATGGCTATAATGCCCTGCCTTCGTTATCGCGATATGGCATTAAAGCTCCTCGTTTCATGAGGGATTGGCAGGGTAGCCGCTTTCCCTCTCAATGGGTCCATCTCAGCCTGACTCGCATCCCCGGCTGATTTTTCATCAGGGAAGATCCCATGGCATCCCGTGCCCTCCTCTCGTTCGCCCTTGGCGCCACGACCTTGCTGTCCGGCTGCTCGATGATGCGCAGCTACGACACCGAACTGGCGCAAACCAACCAGCAACTGGCCTCGGGCAATGTCGATGCGGCGCTGACCCTGCTGGAAAAGAACAACACCGATCCCGACAAGGACCTGCTGTATTTCTTCGAAAAAGGCGAATTGCTGCGCGCCAAGGGCGACCTGGCCGGCAGCCAGAAAGCCTGGGGCAGCGCCGACCAGATGGTTGGCCAGTGGGAAGACGCGGTCAAACTGGACAGCGCCAAATACCTCGCCCAGTTCGGCAGTTTCCTGGTCAACGACAAGGTCCGTCGCTACGAAGGCTATGACTACGAAAAGGTCATGCTGACCACCCAGATGGCGCTGAACCAGCTGGCCCTGAATGATTTCGACGGCGCGCGCATCGCCATCAAGAAAACCCATGAGCGCGAAGCGGTGATCGCCGACCTGCGCGACAAGCAATACCTCAAGAGTGAAACCGAGGCCGGCCAGCAGGGCATCAAGACCCAGTACAAGGACCTCAAGGGCTATCCGGTCGCCAGCCTCGACGCCCCGGAAGTGGTCGGCCTGAAGAACAGCTACCAGAGTGCGTTCAGCCACTACCTGGCCGGGTTCATCTACGAAGCCCTCGGCGAAAAGGACCTCGCGGCGCCCGGCTATCGCCAGGCCGTCGAACTGCGCCCGAACACCCCGCTGCTGGAGCAGGCGCTGGTCAATCTCGACAAGCCCGCCGGCAAGGATGACGACAGCGATATCCTGATCGTCGTGCAGAGCGGCCTGGCGCCGTCCCGGGCCTCCATCAGCATCCCGCTGCCCTTGCCGATCGACCATAATCTCGTCATCACCCCGCTGTCGTTCCCGGTCATCCAGGCCGACACCTCGACGGCGCCCTTCGCCCAGATCGGCGTGGACGGCCAGCCGCAGAACCTCACCGCGCTCAACAGCACCACCGCCATGTCCCGCCGCGCCCTGCGCGACGACATGCCCGGGATCATCCTGCGCACCAGCGTGCGGGCCATCAGCCGCGGCGCCGCACAGGCGAAGCTGAACAAGACCAATCCCCTGGCCGGACTGGCCGTGGGCATCACCTCCGCCGTCCTCGAAGGCGCCGACACCCGTACCTGGCGGACCCTGCCGGACACCACCCAGGTGGTGCGGCTGCGGCTGAAAAAGGGTGAACACCAGGTCACCCTGCCCAACGCCCTCGGCGGTTCGCACGTCGCGTTCACGGTCGACCGGCGCTACCAGGTCATCAGCCTGCGCGCCGTCGGCAACCAGGTGTTCACCAGCGGCGTGGCCACTCACCGGCTGGCGGATGCCGGACCGACCACCGTCGCCAGCCTCAAACAACCTTGAAGAACGGAGTCTCGTGCATGCGTTTCAAACTGACTGCTGCCGTCGCCCTGGCCCTGCTGGCCGGCTGTGCCACCCCGCCGCCACCACCGGCCCCCGGTAGCGCGGCGAGCAAGATCGTCGCCATGGGCGAAATGGAGAACATCGAAGTGGGCGCCATTCGTGTCGCCCGGGAAAACGGCTTCCTGACCGTCAAGGTGCAGCTGAGCAACACCCGCACCAAGAACAAGATGATGTATTACCGCTTTGCCTGGCTGGGCAACGACGGGTTCCCGGTGGCCGACGATGAAACCTGGAAGACCCTGAACCTGTATGGCGCCCAGAGCACCTTCCTGCCGGCCATTGCGCCGACGCCCAAGGCCACCGATTTCCGTCTAGAAGTCAAAACCCCCTGAGTCGACGCCGCCCTCTCGCGTCCTTTTGAAGAGAACACAGCCATGTTTGCACGCCTGTCCCTCCTTGCCGTCGTCGCCCTGCTGGCCAGCGGCTGCGCCAACAACACCTCGCCCGTGCTGGGCGGGAAGAACATCAGCTACGGCGATACCAAGGCCGTGGAACTGGTGACCAACGAGTTCGGTTCCACCGACCTGCAGATGATCGCCGAGTCCATGACCCGCTCCCTGGCCCAGTCCGGCGTCCTGCAAGGCCGTCCGGTGGTGCAGGTCTACGACGTGAAGAACAAGACCAGCGAGTACATCGATACCCGCGAGATCACCACCTCGATCAAGACCCAGCTGATGAAGAGCGGCACCGCCCGTTTCGCCAGCGACAACACCGACATGCAAAGCCAGGTCGATCAGTTGAAGCTGCAGAACCAGAGCGGACTGTACAAGAAAAGCACCGTCAGCAAGACCGGCAACATGATCGCCGCCAAGTACCGCCTGGAAGGTTCGATCAGCTCGATCGTCAAGCGCAGCAGCGACTACAAGGACGTGTTCTACAAGTTCAGCCTGCAGCTGATCGACGTCGAAAGCGGCGTGGCCGATTGGATGGACGAAAAAGAGATCCGCAAAACCACGGAGCGTTGAACAATGCGTGCATGGATTGGCATGATCGGCCTGGTCTGCGCCTTCGGCGTCCAGGCCGCGCCCAAGGTGGCGGTGGCGGACCTGGCGTACCAGGCGAAGGTGGAGCAGTACATCCACAACATCTCCGCGCGGGACAACCACCAGGAGAGTTACTACGGCGCCAGCGGCTCGTCGAGCTATGACGAGTACGAAAGCCGCAGCAGCTATATCGAGCAAGGCGAACTGCGCAAGTTCACCGGCGATATCAAGGGTGAGATCCTGCGTACCGGGATGTTCCAACTGGTCCAGGGCACGCCCTACACCGCCAGCTCCAAGGGTGATGTCTACGACGTCATCAAGCGGATCAAGGGTGGCAGCTTCAAGGGCGCCGACTACGTGCTGTTCGGCACCGTGTCGGACATCGACTTCACCCAGGACATCAACGAGCTGGCCAACACCGACAGCTACTCGGCGGTACTGGGGCTGACCCTGGTGGGCGATTTCAGCCTGATCAACACCCGCACCTACGAGATCACCTCGGCGTTCACCGCCATGGGCGAAGGCCAGGACACCAAGCTGGTCAACAGCCGGGATGTCCATGTCTCGCTGAACCGTCCGCGGGTGGTGCGCGATGTGTCCAAGGCGCTGGGCGAGGATGTGGCGCGGCAGTTGAGCCTGCAGTTGGGTGGGCCGGACATGGGGCCGGGCGCACCGGCACCGCTACGCAACAACCTGCCGCCGGATGAGGCGCCACGGGTTCTGCACTGATTCTTCGGGACCGCGTCATCGTTCATCGTCGGAACGCCGCCCGCAGCAAGCCGGCTCCCACAAGTGTCCGCGTCGATCGCCCTTTTTGTGTACGACACAGCATCTGTGGGAGCCGGCTTGCTGGCGATAGCGTTCGCTCAGGCAACGATGAACTTCAGGTGGTCGCCTTGTGCAAGGTCGCCAGGAACCCCGCCGCGCCGACGAACAAGCCGGCAAAGGTGCGGTTCATCCGACGTTGCTGCTTGGGCGTGCGCAACAGGCGCAGGACCTTGGCCGCCAGGCCCGTGTAACCGGCCATGACGATCATGTCGACGGCGATCATGGTCACGCCGAGGATCAGGTACTGATGCACCAGGGGTGCGTGGGGATCGATGAACTGTGGCAGCACGGCCAGCATGAACACCAGCGCCTTGGGGTTGCTGACGTTCACCAGGAAACCGCGGAACATCAGGGTCAGAGGCTTGCCGACCGGTCGAATCGTCGCCTCATCGGCCATGTTGCTGGGCAAGGCGCGCCATTGCTTGACCGCGAGGTACACCAGGTAGACCACACCGAACCACTTGATGGCATAGAAAGCCGAGGAAGACGCCGCCAGGATCGCGCCGACACCCGCGGCAATCACCGCGATCTGCGCCGCCAGGCCCAGTTGCAGGCCCAAGGCGTTCCAGTAGCCACGCAGGAAGCCGTATTGCAGGCCGCTGGACATCGAGGCGATGGCACCGGCGCCCGGAGACAGGCTGATGACCCAGCACGCCGCAAAAAAGGCCAGCCATGTCTCAAGCAGCATCACGCACCTCGGATAAGAGTTGTAACAAACCTCTAAGCTAATCCGTGGGCGTGAAATTGACTACCGTTTTTTCTCGGTCAGGACAGCGCTTCCAGTTCCGCCTGCATACTTTCCAGCAACTCCAGCGCTTCCATCCAGGCTTCTTCCAGCTCGGACTCGCGCACCTTCAACCTGGCCTGCTCGGCCAGCAGGTCGCGCAACTCGTCCTTGCGCGCCGCCTCGTAGATCGCGCTGTCGCCGAGCCCCGCCTCGATCTTCGCCAGCCGCTCGTGCAGCTTGCCCAACTCGGCTTCGAGCTTGTCGGCCTCGCGTTTGTGCGGAGCCAGTTGCTGACGCAACGCGGCGGCCTGCTGACGCTGGGCCTTCTTGTCGGTCTTGTCCGGATTGACCGGCGTGTTGCTCACCGGGGCGTTGCGCTGGCGATACTCGACCAGCCAGCGGGCATAGTCTTCCAGGTCACCGTCGAACTCTTCGACCTTACCGTCAGCCACCAGGTAGAAATTGTCGGTGGTGCTCTTGAGCAGATGGCGATCGTGAGAGACCACCAGCACCGCGCCGCTGAACTCCTGCAAGGCCATGGTCAGCGCCAGGCGCATCTCCAGGTCCAGGTGGTTGGTCGGTTCGTCGAGCAGCAGCAGGTTCGGCCGCTCCCAGGCGATCAAGGCCAGCGCCAGGCGGGCTTTTTCGCCGCCGGAGAAGTTCAGTACCGGCTCGTCGATGCGCGCGCCGCGGAAGTCGAAACCGCCGAGGAAGTCGCGCAGGGTCTGTTCGCGCTCGGTCGGTGCCAGGCGTTGCAGGTGCAGCAGCGGGCTGGCCTTGGCGTCCAGCGAGTCGAGCTGGTGCTGGGCAAAGTAGCCGACCACGGTGTTTTCCCCGCGGGTCATCCGTCCCGCCAGCGGCGACAGCTCGCCCGCGAGGTTCTTGATCAACGTCGACTTGCCCGCGCCGTTGGGCCCGAGCAGGCCGATCCGCGCACCCGGGGTCAGTTGCAGCTTGACCTTCTCCAGGATGGTCTTTTCACCATAGCCCAGGCGCGCATCGGACAGATCGAGCAAGGGGCTGGAAATCTTCTGCGACTCGCGGAAGGTGAAGTCGAACGGCGAATCGACGTGGGCGGCGGACAGCTCTTCCATCCGCTCCAGGGCCTTGATCCGGCTCTGGGCCTGGCGGGCCTTGGTGGCCTGGGCCTTGAAGCGGGCGATGTAGCTTTCCATGTGCGCACGCTGCGCCTGCTGCTTCTCGTAGGCCTGTTGCTGCTGGGCCAGACGCTCGGCACGGGCACGCTCGAACGCGGTGTAGCCACCGCGATAGAGGGTGATCTTGCGCTGATCGACATGGGCCACGTGATCGACCACCTCATCGAGGAAGTCACGGTCGTGGGAGATCAGCAGCAAGGTGCCGGGGTAGCTCTTGAGCCAGTCTTCCAGCCAGATGATCGCGTCGAGGTCCAAGTGGTTGGTCGGTTCGTCGAGCAGCAACAGGTCCGACGGGCACATCAGCGCCTGCGCCAGGTTCAGACGCATCCGCCAGCCACCGGAGAAATCCCCGACCTGACGATCCATCTGTTCGTTCGTGAAGCCGAGACCGGCCAGCAGCTTGCGCGCACGGGCATCGGCGGTGTAGCCGTCGGCGCTGTCGAGCTCCGCGTGCAGACGGGCCAGGGCGGCGCCATCGTGGGCTGCCTCGGCGGCCGCCAGGTCGCGTTGCACCTGGCGCAGGCGCACGTCGCCATCGAGCACGTAGTCGACCGCCAGGCGTTCGAGGGTATCGACCTCCTGGCGCATGTGGGCGATACGCCAATCGGCCGGCAGGAAGCAGTCACCCGAGTCCGGGTGCAGCTCGCCCCGCAGCAGGGCGAACAGGCTGGATTTGCCGGCGCCGTTGGCACCGATCAGGCCGGCCTTGTGGCCGGCGTGCAGGGTCAGCTCGGCGTCTTCTAGCAGACGTTGCGGGCCACGCTGTAAAGTCAGGTTCTGAAGTCGAATCATAATGGCGGCGGAGTCTACCAGCTTCCCTCGCAACTGGCGCGGATCTCACCATGCATGCTGACCTGTGGACGTTTTCCCTGAACACCTACGCCAAACCCGGCGTCGAAGACGCCTGCCTGGCGCTACAGGCGCAGGGGGCGAATGTCTGCCTGTTGCTCTGCGCGGCCTGGCTAGGCCGGCGCGGGGTGCGCTGCGAGGCCGAACGCTCACGACAGTTGCAGGCACTCGCCGAGCCCTGGCACGAACAGGTGGTGCAGCCACTACGGCAGTTGCGCCTGCAATGGCGCACGGCGGCGTCACAGGACGTCGGGTTGAAAGTTCTGCGGGATCAGGTCAAGGCGCTGGAACTGGCCGCCGAGCAACAGCTGTTGCAGCGACTGGAAGCGCTGGGGCGGGATTGGCCGGAGGTGGGCGCAGAAGATCTGGACCCGTGGCTGGAGGCTGTCACCGCCCAGGTCGCGGGCCTGAATCGCGACGCGCTGCGGCAGCTGCGCGTCGCGGTGAGCCAGGCTTAGGAAGCGCTGGTAGGTGTCGCGGCAGGCGCCGCTGGAGCTGGAGCAGTCGGAGCGGTTGGCGCGACGCTGGCTGGCGCGACCGCTGCAGGCTCTGCCGGCTTCACGGCTACCGCCGGTTTGGCTGCGGTCACTGCGGGCTTTGCGGCTGGCTTGGTGGCTGCCGGCTTTGCAACGGCAGGCTTTGCAGCTGGCTTGGCGGCAACAGTTTTCGCAGCTGGCTTGGCAGCGGCCGGTTTGGCAGCAGCTCTTGCGGCTGGCTTGGCGGCAGCCGGTTTAGCAGCAACAGCTTTTGCAGCCGGCTTGGCGGCGGCCGGTTTGGCAGCCGCCGCTCTTGCAGCTGGCTTGGCCGCAGCCGGTTTAGCAGCAACAGCTTTTGCAGCTGGCTTGGTGGCGGCAGGTTTCGCAGCCGCCGCTCTTGCAGCTGGTTTGGCGGCAGCAGGTTTCGCAGCGGCAGCTTTTGCAGCTGGCTTGGCAGCAGCAGGTTTGGCAGCGGCAGCTTTTGCAGCTGGCTTGGCGGCAGCCGGTTTGGCAGCAGCAGCTCTTGCAGCTGGCTTGGCGGCAGCAGGTTTGGCAGCAGCAGCTCTTGCAGCCGGCTTGGCGGCAGCAGGTTTCGCAGCAGCGGCTTTTGCAGCTGGCTTGGCGGCAGCCGGTTTAGCAGCGGCAGCTTTTGCGGCTGGCTTCGCGACAGCCACAACAGGCTTGGCGGCGCGGGTCGACAGAGCCTTGGTGACCGCCTCTTTCACACGCCCCACACCCTGGGCCAGTTTCAGGCTTTCCTGGGCATCGCGCTTGAGTTGCAGGATGTAGCCACGGGTTTCGGACTGGCTGGTTTTCAGCTTGTCCAGCAACGCTTCGAGCTCACCGACCGCGCTCTTGGCCTTGGCTTGTGCCTTGGCTTTTCCGGCAGTCGCCGAGTCCTGCAATTTGGTGCGCGCCTTGTGCAGTTTCTCCTGGGCTTTACCGCGTTGCTTCTCCAGTTTGGCGAGCAGTTTTTCAGCATCAGCCAAGGCTTGGGTGCAAGCCGTTTCCAGATGTTCGAGCAGGCTGCCCGACAACTGTTGGAGCAAGTGCAATGGAGTATTTACAGGCTTCTTGGTGGCCGACATGGTGTACCTCCTGGCTGACGTGAATGCGGCCATACTAGCCCTCTGGGAGTACCGCCGCTAGGGCATGTTGACAGTATCGAATGGCCCGGGTTGCATGCGCTGAAAAATGCTTCTTCAACAACCCACCCGGAGCACTGGCATAATCCCCTGCACCTGAGGTCGGAGAGTACTTATGCCGCGTTATTTTCTGCTGTCACTGTGTGTATTCTGGTCGCTTGCGCAGGCCGCGCCAGAGGCCAAGAACGACGACGCTCATGACCTCGCCTACAGCCTCGGCGCCAGCCTCGGCGAGCGTCTGCGCCAGGACGTTCCGGACCTGCAGATCAAGGCCTTGCTCGACGGTTTGCAACAGGCCTACCAAGGCAAGCCACTGGCCTTGAAGGAGGAACGCATTCAGCAGATTCTCGCCGCTCATGATGCCCAGGTCGCTCAGGACGCTTCCAAACCACAGAGCGAAATTGCGCTGGAAGCCGAACGAAAGTTCCTCGATGAAGAAAAGGCCAAGCCCGGCGTCCACGAATTGGCCGACGGCATCCTGATGACGGAACTGACCCCCGGCAGCGGAGAGAAAGTCGCGGCCAACGGCAAGGTCCAGGTGCGTTACGTCGGACGCCTGCCCAACGGCACGGTGTTCGACCAGAACAGACAGCCGCAGTGGTTCCGCCTGGACAGTGTGATCAATGGTTGGCGCAGTGCCTTGCCACAGATGCCCGTCGGTGCGAAATGGCGCCTGGTGCTGCCCTCGGCACAGGCTTATGGCGCAGACGGTGCCGGCGACCTGATCGCGCCCTACACACCGCTGGTGTTCGAGATCGAGCTGCTCGGCGTTGCCGGCTGAGCGCCGACGCCATAACGAAAAACGGTGCGCCCGTGCGCACCGTTTTCATGACTGACCAACCGGCATCAGGCCTGGGCTTCAGCCTTCTCCTTGTGGGCCGTATGCAGCACTTCGATCAGGCAGTCTTCCAGCTCGAAGCGCTCGTGAAGCAGGCCGCCCAGCTCCTGGAATTTATGCGCCACGCACTCGCCTTCGTCGCACAGGTCGTTGAAGGCCAGCAGCTTCTCGGTAATGACATCGATACGCGGGTAGATCGTCTCGGCCAGTTCCAGCCCGCGCTGGTCGCCAAAGGCCTTGGCCTCGCCGGTCAACTGTTCGTAGATCTCGAAGTGGCCGGCCGACACATAGTCAACCAGCAGACCGCAGAATTCCTGCAAGGGCTTGGGATTCTGCGCCAGGGCACCCGGCTCGGCACCGAGGCCGTCGTAGGCCTTCACGAGCTCGTGACGCTCCTTCAGCCAGCGATCGATCAGCAGATGAACTCCACCCCAGCGTTCCTGAGCATTTCGACAACTTTCGAGCATGGTGATCTCTTCCCTTCTGGGTCATGCCGACCGACACCCCGAGCACCTCGGGGCTCCTGACTTGGCCAAACAGAACACGCTAATTGCGATAAGGCGATGCGGGCCAGATTATGCCCGCTCGACAGCCGCTTCAAGGTACGCAGGAGAGAAAGTTCATACAAGTGTTTAATCCAGGGCACGACCGCCGGTTACTTCTGCCCGCCCGCCGCCGAATCCGGCCCCACCAGTTGATAGATCATCAGCAGGCTCATGCCGACAAACGCCAGCAGGCTCCACTCGGGAATACTCAGGTCGAAGAGGGTCCACTGGATCTGCGCGCATTCGGCGGTGGCCCGAAACATCAGCTTGAACGCCTCGAGGGGTGGCACCTGCCGGATCAGGCATTGCAGGTCGGGCTGGCAGATCATCAACTGCTCGGCCGGCACCCGCTGCAGCAACACCTGCCGCGCCGCCGTGGCGGCACCGGCCAGGGCCAGCAGCAGGCCAAGGCCGCCATAGATCCAGCGCCCGATGCGCCCCGGACCGTGCAGCATCGCCACCAGGCTGACCAGGCAGAACCCCGCGAGAAAAAAACGCTGCGCGATGCACAGCGAGCAAGGCTCCAGCCCGGTCACCCGCTCCAGGTACAGCGACGCCCCCATGACCAGGGCACCTGTCAACAAGGCCAGGGAGAACAGAGAACGTGAGCGGGCCAAGAACATGGCTTATCCGTAACAGGAGAGACAGGCAGTTACGGTAGAGGAAAGCCCTTGACCCTTTCAAGACGAGTCAGAGCAGACAATTCCTTAAGCCTGTAAGGAATTACCGACGGACATCCTATGAAACCATTAAGTAAACAGTAGGAATCCGACTTCATTGCGGAAAGGGAAGCATCCCGCCACACAAAAACGGGATGCCGGAAGTGGCACCCCGTCTCCCGGGAACTTTCACGCCGGCAGCGGCGATGCCAGCAAACGCTTGTCCAGCAGGCCCAGGCCTTCCTGGAACAACTGGTTACTGCGCTCGGTGTCACCCAGCTGGGCCAGCAGGCGCGCCAGCTCCGCGCAGGCTTCGGGATGGCGTTGCACCCGCAGACTGCTTTCCAGGTAGTCGCGGGCCTTGCCCCACAGACTGTTTTGCAGACTCAGGCGCCCCAGCGTCAGCAGCAGGCCGGCATCCTCCGGATGCTCCTTCAGCCAGCCCTCCGCGGTCTGCAACTGACGGGCCGGGTCACGTCCACGCAACAATCCGTACAACCGCGCCAGGTGGCTGTCGTACTGGCGCTTGAGGGCCTCGCGCAGCGCTTCTTCGGCCTGGGCATCGGCACCGAGCTGACGCAGCTGCTCGGCATAGGCCAACACCAATTGCGGCTCCTGGCGCTGGGCCGAGCTCAATTGTTGCCAGGCACGATCCAGCGCTTGCAGGCCCGCTTCGCCCTCCTCGCGCCGGGCCGCCAGGCTCAGGTTCTCACCCCAGGCCCGACGCTCCAGTTCAGCCAACTCGCCCTTCCCCAGCACCTTGTCCTTGCGCAGCTCCGGCAACAGGCGGATCAGCGCCGACCAGTCGCCGCGCTGCTGATACAGGCGCTGCAACTGGCGCAGGACCTGAATACTGTGGGGATGACGATCGTGCATGGCTTGCAGGGTATTCAACGCCCCGTCGCTGTCGCCACGGTCCACTTGCAACTGCGCGTGACTGAGGGCAATGGCCAACTCGGCCTGGGGCTGACGATCCAGGGCACGCTCCAGCAGGTTGTCGCACTCCTCGTGCTTGCCTTGTTCGTTCGCCGCCCGCGCCGCGCCGAGGTAGTACAGCAGCGGCTGGCGCTCGGCCTCGGCGGCACGCAGCAAATGGCGCTGGGCGCTGGCCCAGCGGCCCTCGGCCAGGTCCATCTGGCCCTGTTCGATGGCCAGCTGGGTACGGCGACTGCGATTGCGTCGGGACCAGGGATTGGCCACGGAACTCGAGGTGGTCACCAATCCCACCAGGAACTTCACCGACCACAGCACCAGCCATGCCAGCACCAGCACGGCCAGGAAGGCCCACAGGCTGGATTCGTAACGGAAGCTGTCATAGGCGATCAGGACGTAGCCCGCGTGCCGCGAGATCGCATAGCCGAGGCCGGCCGCAATGGCGATGACCAGCACCAGGATCAGCAGGAAACGCTTCATGGGCTGGTCTCCTCGGCCGGGGTCGCATTGCTGCTGACCGGGGTCTCGATCTCGACATGCCGCCGCTCGAGATAGGCCTGCACCGCCGCCAGGGTCCCGGCCAGGTCCGGTGTGACCACGGTCACCGGCTGCTTGCTCAGCTCGGCCAGGCGCTCGAGCATGATCTTGCTCTGGGGATTGTCCGGATTGAAGCTGCCGACCAACACGTCCCGGGCTTCGGTCAACGCCTGGGTGTAGACCCCGGCCTGGCCGTTCAAGGCGGCCCACTGGGCCTGTTCCAGGGCCAGGCTCAGGGCCAGGCGGACCTGCGTCAGGCTCTGCCCGGCGAGCAACGGCCGGATGTTCTTGTTGGCATTGAAGTCGATGCGGATATAACGCGAGATCTCGTCCCACCACACGGCCCAGCGGCTGGCGCCATCGCCGTCGGCGGTCAGGCCGAGCAAGGAGTCGCCGCGATCCTTGTACTCCGGCGCCAGTTCGTTGAGCTGGGTCACCTGGTTGCGCAAGGCCCCCAGTTGCAGGAACAGGCCGGTGCGGTCCGGCTGCTCGGTGCTGCGCAGCGCGGCGAGGCTCTTGGCCACCTGCTCGCGGGCGGCAAAGGAACCCGGATCGTTCTGTTCACGCAGGATATCGTCGGCACCCTGCACCAGGGCCAGGGCACTGGTGATGTCCTGCAAGGCCGACAAGCGCAGGCTGGCCAGGCGCAGCAGGTGCTCGGCCTCGGCCAGGCGCCAGTCCTTGCGGCTGGCACCCAGCACGCTTTCCAGCCGCTGGCTCAGGCGCTGTTGATCGCCCTGCAACTGCGTGACCAGGCGACGGCGCTCTTCCAGCTCGCCGGCAGCCGGCAACTGATCCAGGCGCGCGGCCAGTCGCTGTTCGCTCAGCTTGAGGGACTGCGCCTGACTGTCCAGGTCTTGCAGTTGCCCCGTCTGCTGCTGGTGATTGGCTTGCAGGTTGCGCACCTGCCAGACGCCCCAGCCACCCGCCGCCACGCCGGCAGCGCCGAGCAACAGGGCGAGGATCGCCAGGCCATTGCCACGGCGCGCCACGGGCGCCGCCGGCGGTTGAACCGGGGCATCGACCACCGGCTGGGCTTCTTCTTTGGGCAAGGCTGTTTCGCTCACGTGTCCATCCTTTGCATTCTAGAGAGCGGGTACGGGATGCTCCCGCAACGCCGCTAGCAAAGCCGTGGCACTGGCACCACGGCAATCCACCACATATCGAGCCCCCGCGGCGCGTGCCATCTCGGCCACCCGCGGGCTTGGAACAAACAACGGCAGGCGCGCCAGTTCCGGCCAGGCCGTCGCCGCCAGCTGGTGCAGGTGTTCAAAGCCCTGCCCACTGCTGACCACCAGGGCGTTCAGGCGTTCCGTCGAGACACGCTGTGCCAGGACGCCTTCGGCATAGTCGGGCAAGCACCGACGGTACAACTCAAGGTAGTCGACACTAACACCCTGGCTGCGCAAACGCTCGGCCAGCAGCTCGCGCCCGCCCTCGCCACGCAGGATCAAGACCCGCGGTTCGGGGTGCGCCAGCGCCTGCTGCAGCGCCGGCAAGGCCAGCAGGGCCTCACTGTCGTCGCCCTCGGCCGGATAAGCAACCTCGAGGCCGTAATCGGCGAGTATCCCGGCGGTCGCGGCGCCGACCGTGAACCATTTCAGAAAGGGCGGCTGCGGCCAGTACTGGTCCACCAGTTCGACTGCCAGGCGCGCCGCCGGCTTGCTGACCACGATCACCGCCTGGTAGTGGGCCAGGTCGTAGATCATCGCCCGCCCAGCCCCGTCGACCGGCAAGGGCTCGATCTCCAGCAACGGCAGGCTGCTGCTGAAAACCCCGTCTTCGGCCAGGGCGCTCGCCAGCTCCGCTGACTCTGACGCCGGCCGGGTCAACAACAGGCGCCAGCCGCTCACTCTTCGCCGGCCTCGCCGTAGACCGCCTGGAGAATCGCATCCGCGCCCTGCGCCAGCAGCGCCTGCGCAACCTGGACGCCAAGGGCCTCGGCCTCGCCTCGCGGGGCACGGGCATCGGCGCTGAGCAACAGGCCGCCATTGGGATCGCCGACCAGGCCACGCAGCCAGACCTGATCGCCTTCGAGCACGGCGTAACAGGCAATCGGCACCTGGCAGCCGCCATTCAGATGCTTGTTCAAGGCGCGCTCGGCGGTGACCCGCACGGCGGTGTCGGGATGGTGCAGCGGTGCCAGCAGGGCATGAATTTCCGTGTCGGCGCTGCGGCACTCGATGCCCACCGCGCCCTGGCCACCGGCCGGCAGGCTGTCTTCGACACTGATGGCCGAGGTGATGCGGTCTTCGAAGCCGAGCCGGATCAGGCCGGCCGCGGCGAGGATGATGGCGTCGTATTCGCCGGCGTCCAGCTTGGCCAGGCGGGTATTGACGTTGCCCCGCAGGAAGCGGATCTGCAGATCGGGCCGACGGCTCAGCAATTGTGCCTGGCGCCGCAGGCTCGAGGTGCCGACCACGCTGCCGGCGGGCAGCGCGTCAAGACTGGCGAAGGTGTTGGAAACGAAGGCATCGCGCGGGTCTTCGCGCTCACAGATGCAGAATAGGCCGAGACCTTCGGGGAAATCCATCGGCACGTCTTTCATCGAATGCACGGCGATATCGGCCTCGTGCTCGAGCAGCGCGGTTTCCAGCTCCTTGACGAACAGTCCCTTGCCGCCGATTTTCGACAGCGGCGAGTCCAGCAGCTTGTCGCCGCGACTGACCATGGGCACCAGGATGACCGACAGGCCGGGATGGGCCTGCTCCAGGCGGGCCTTGACGTATTCGGCCTGCCACAGGGCCAGTGCGCTCTTACGGGTAGCGATGCGGATTTCGCGAGAAGACATGGATCGATCCGTACTGAATAGATACGGCAGATAATAACAGCTCGGCCCGCCCCGCTTTGACTTGTATCAGCCAATACGCGGCCTTCCCGGCCTGGAAATACCCGGTGGACGGTACCTTGCGCCTTGCGCAAGGCACGGATTAAAGCTGTTGCATCATCTTGCGCACGCCCGCGACATGGCGCCGGCTGACGATCAGCGCATCGCCGTTGAGGCCCTTGAGAAACAGCTGGAAATGTCCCAGCGGCGTCCGTTGCAGCCGCTCGATGCGTTCGCGGGCCACCAGCGCGTTGCGGTGAATACGCACGAAGCGGTCGCCGAATTCGTCTTCCAGGGCCTTCAACGGCTCATCCAGCAGCACCTCGCCGCCTTCGTGGCGCAAGGTCACGTACTTGTGATCGGCGATGAAGTAGATCACCTGGTCCAGCGGAATCAGCTCGATGCCCTTGCGGGTGCGGGCGCTGATGTGAGTACGCGGGCCGGTACCGGATTCGGCGGCGGGACGCGTCAAGGCCGCCAGTTGCACACGGTTGGGACGCTCGGCCTTCTTCAGCGCTTCGAGCAGGTGCTCGGCACGCACGGGCTTGACCAGGTAACCCACGGCGCTGACCTGGAACGCTTCCAGGGCAAATTCATCATGGGCGGTGCAGAACACCACGGCGGGGGGAGCTTCGCGCTCGCACAACCGGGCGGCCACCTGCAGGCCGTCGAGGCCGGGCATGCGGATGTCGAGCAAGACGACATCGGGCCTGAGGCTGTCGATCAGGGTCAATGCCTCTTCGCCATTAGTGGCGCTGGGCTCCAGGACACTGTAACCCTCGAGCTCGCCGACCAAACGGTTCAGGCGCTCGCGGGCCAGGGGTTCGTCATCAACGATCAGGACATTCATATTGCACTGGATTCCTGCGTGAGTCTCGCACAAGGATAGCGTAGACAGGTGAAGTGACGACCGTCACGGCGATCCACGCTAAGACTAGCGCGAGGTCCGAAAAGTGCCGTAAGTCGGGCACCGATATTCGTCAGCGCCAATTGAGTACCGCTCGACACCTGCCGCAGTGCGACATCGTCGCAGGGATTGCTGATACACAATATGAACTCTCCCTCTTCATAGTCGGCTTCGACCCTGACCACGCCGCCTTCGATGCGCGGTGCGATGCCGTAGATCAGAGCGTTTTCCAACAGTGGTTGCAAGGTTAAATGCGGGATCGGCAAATCCTCTGGAATTGTGCCCACCCTCCAGTCCAACTGTAGACGGTTGCCAAGACGATATTGCTCAATTGACAAATATCGTTGCGCTAATTCCAGCTCGTCCCCCCAGGACACCAGGTTGCCGGGTTTGGCGAGACTGGCGCGGAACAGGTCGGATAGATCCAGCACGGCCTGCTCGGCCTGCTGCGGATCGGTCGCCACCAGGCTCGCAATGCTGTTCAGGCTGTTGAATAGGAAGTGCGGACGGATCCTCGCCTGCAAGGCCTCGATGCGGGCCTGCGACTCCACCTGCTGCTGGCGACGCCACTGACTCAGCAAGTAAAAGTAACGCAACATCAGGACCGACATGATGAGGCTGATCAAGCCATGGCGCAGATAGCGCCAGGCCCTACCTTCGCCCGAGGGCGGGCCCGCCAGGGAAAAATACTCGGTCAGGCCGGTGCCGGCCAGGCTCAAGCCGACCACCAGGGCACAACACAACCCGCCGGCCAGCCCCGGACGCAAGCGCGCCAGCCAGGCCCGCGAGCCACACAACAAGGCCGCCGACAACAGCACGATCCATTGCACATACAAGGAAGTCAGCGCCAGGCGCATCCAGCCGAAGCCGACGGGCATCGGTTCGGCCAGCACCAGCACCATCACCAGCAATTCGGCCAGGACCACCAGCACCAGCAGCGCCTCGGGCAGGCAGAGTTCCGGGAGGAAGAATTCCTGGGTCGCGGACGCCTCACGCCCGTCGTTCGATCGTGAAATAGGCATGGCGCCCAGTCTCTGCGCAGGCACCCGCGGCGACAAGCCGCCCGACAGATTCGGTCGAAATATAATTCGCCGATGCCGGATACCTACCCTGTGCAAGCCGGCTGGCGACAATAACGGCTGCCGGGGCGCTTCACCGCCCGGGACAAGCCGACGTCCAAGGGGGCGCTGGTGTTTTCGATATCGCGCCGGCCTGGCTGACGGGCATTGGCGCAACCCTGCTATGATCGGCGACAACTTTTCCGGCAACCCACTTTCAGCAGATCACGAGCGAATCCATGAGCACCGACAAGACCAATCAGTCCTGGGGCGGCCGCTTCAGTGAACCCGTCGACGCCTTCGTCGCACGCTTCACCGCCTCCGTCACGTTCGACCAGCGCCTCTATCGTCACGACATCATGGGCTCCATCGCCCACGCCACGATGCTGGCCAAGGTCGGCGTGCTGACCGACGCCGAGCGCGACAGCATCGTCGACGGCCTGACCACCATCCAGGGCGAAATCGAGGCCGGCCAGTTCGACTGGCGCGTGGACCTGGAAGATGTGCACATGAATATCGAAGCGCGCCTGACCGACCGTATCGGCATCACCGGCAAGAAGCTGCACACCGGCCGCAGCCGTAACGACCAGGTGGCCACCGATATCCGCCTGTGGCTGCGCGACGAGATCGACCTGATCCTGGCTGAAATCACCCGCCTGCAGAAAGGCCTGCTGGAACAGGCCGAGCGCGAAGCCGACAGCATCATGCCGGGCTTCACTCACCTGCAGACCGCCCAGCCGGTGACCTTCGGGCACCACATGCTGGCCTGGTTCGAAATGCTCAGCCGCGACTACGAGCGCCTGGTCGACTGCCGCAAGCGCACCAACCGCATGCCACTGGGCAGTGCGGCGCTGGCCGGCACCACCTACCCGATCGACCGTGAATACACCGCCCAGTTGCTGGGTTTCGACGCGGTCGGCGGCAACTCCCTGGACAACGTCTCGGATCGAGACTTCGCCATCGAGTTCTGCTCGGCGGCCAGCATCGCGATGATGCACCTGTCGCGTTTCTCCGAAGAGCTGGTGCTGTGGACCAGCGCGCAGTTCCAGTTCATCGACCTGCCGGACCGTTTCTGCACCGGCAGCTCGATCATGCCCCAGAAGAAGAACCCCGACGTACCGGAGCTGGTTCGCGGCAAGACCGGCCGGGTGTTCGGTGCCCTGATGGGCCTGCTGACCCTGATGAAAGGCCAGCCGCTGGCCTACAACAAGGACAACCAGGAAGACAAGGAACCGCTGTTCGACGCCGCCGACACCCTGCGCGATTCGCTGCGGGCGTTTGCCGACATGATTCCGGCGATCAAGCCCAAGCACGCGATGATGCGCGAGGCGGCCCTGCGCGGTTTCTCCACCGCCACCGACCTGGCGGATTACCTGGTGCGGCGTGGCCTGCCATTCCGTGACTGCCACGAAATCGTTGGCCATGCAGTGAAGTACGGCGTGGACACCGGCAAGGACCTGGCGGAAATGAGCCTGGAAGAACTGCGCCAGTTCAGCGACCAGATCGACCAGGACGTGTTTGCGGTCTTGACCCTGGAAGGCTCGGTCAATGCCCGTAATCACATCGGCGGGACGGCACCGGCGCAAGTGAAGGCAGCGGTCGTTCGCGGCCAGGCGTTGCTCGCCAGCCGCTGACCCTGACTTGTAGGAGCAGAACTTGCTCGCGAAGGGGCCCTTAAGGCCGCCAAAAGCTTCGCGAGCCAGCTCGGCTCCTACAGAACGGTGTTTTTTCTTATTGCTTGGCAGCAATCATCGCCAGGAACGCCGGCATCGCCGCGTCCTTGTCCGCCGCGATCCGCTGCACATTCGGCCACTGATGCAGGCGCTCCAGCAACGCCTTGGCCTCGGGCATATCCGCCAACAAATCGATCCCGAACAGTATCTGGCCAACCTCGCAAGCCACGTCGACGCTGTAGAGAAAGTAGATATCCGCCATGCTGAACTCGCTGCCCGCCACATAAGGCGCGAACGCGCCATGGCGCTTGAGCGCGGCGAAGCCCAGGAGCAATTCGGCCCGGGTCTTCTCCTTGATCGCCTCCGGCAACACCATCCCGAAGAACGCCTCGCCGAACGACGCCCGCGCCGGCAACTCGATGTACAACTCGATTTCCTTGGCCAGCGCCAACACCCGGGCACGCTGGAAAGGATCGGCCGGCAACAGTTTCACCCCCGGCTGGGTGTCATCGATATAGGGCAGGATCACTGCGGTTTCGTTGACGAACCCCTGCGGGGTGCCCAGCACCGGGACCTTCCCCCGTGGGCTGATCGCCAGGGCCTCCGGGCTCTGCCCGGCATAGAACGGCACTTCCTCGAAGGGCAGGTCCTTTTCCAGCAGCGCCAGCTTGACCATGTTGTAGTAGTTGCTGACCGCAAATCCATAAAGCTTGAGCATCACAAAGCCTCCAGGCCGTGCAGGGGATTGGCCCGAGCAGTTATAGAACCTCGAACGCTCTCTTGCCAGCGGCATCACCCCCTGAATGCAGTTAAACTGGCGGCCTTTCCTTGAGGAGTCCGCCATGAGCGAGCCAACCGATATCGACAACGACGACGAAGCGTTCGCCGAGAGCACCCTGACCCAGGCCATCGAAAACCAGATCGAGACCGACAACCCGCCGGCGGCCAAGGCGACCTTCAACAAGCTGACCCTGGTGGGCTACGAGCGCGAAGAGATCCTCAACCTCATGGCCCATGTGCTGGCGGTGGAGATCGATGCGATGCTCGATGAGGATCGCCCGTTCAATACCCAATGGTACGAGAGCGCATTGCGTGCCTTGCCCGAGCTGCCGCCCGAGAACTCGTGAATCCACTGGATTTGCAGCGCCCCCTGTCTACACTGAAAACGCCCCGCCACAACCCGGGCCCGGGGCGTTGTACCCACCGTCCGGCCGCCTACGCATCGAATGCTGGACAGAGCGCCCAACTGCGATCACCTTAGGGGCGCTGTCGTCCAATAATTCCTAGAAAGTCTGGAGTCCTTATGTCGTATACCCCTGAGTTGGTTGCCGAACTGGAAATCCTTGCACTGTTCAATCTGGACAATTCCCAGGAAGGCCTGAAGATTCATCAGACTGCCGCGCCAAAAGCCATCGCCGCCGCCCAACGTCTGTTCGAGAAAGAACTCATCACCCAACCCGACGGCGGTTACCTGACCAGCCTGGGCCGTGACGCAGCCGAGCATGCCCAGGGCCTGCTGACCATCCTGGCCGTCAAAGAAACCGCCTGACCCCTCGCCGCGCCCACGGGATCTCCTCCTGCCGGATCTCGCGGGCGCCGACGAAAAATGCCGGAAAACCGGCGTCAAGAAAAATCTGTTTAAACGTCCTGCCTCTTCGGCGCTAAACTGCGACCCTTGCGACCCCCTTCCTTTCGAGACCCGCAAGCCGGTTTGAGTGAGACATGACGCGTACCCACGAAATTCGCCCGAACCTGGACGAGGGAATCGATCGCAAAGTCCTCAGCCAGCTGCGCGCGCGTTTCCTGAAACTCAACCAGGGGCGCCTGGACCGTGCCCTCGAAGGCCTGTCGCCGCGCCAACAGGTGGTGCTGAACCTGCTGCCGCTGTTTTTCCACGTCAATCACCCCCTGCTGCCCGGCTATGTCTCGGGCAGCACCCCGGCCGGGCTGTCGGGCTATGAGCCCGACGAACTGGCCCTGGCCGAAGCCCAGCGCCTGACTCGCTCGTTTTCCTACAAGACCCGCCACGGCAATCCACCGCGACCGATCCACGGCCTGTTCCTGATGGGCAGCCTCGGCACCCTGGCCCAGGCCGAGCAGAGCGACATGGATGTGTGGGTCTGCCACGCCAGCGAACTGAGCCCGGGCGAACTCGCCGAACTGCGCAAGAAGTGCCAGTTGCTGGAGGACTGGGCCGCCAGCCAGGGCGCCGAGGCGCATTTCTTCCTGATCGATCCGAGCCGCTTCGTGCGCGGCGAGCGCGACGCGCAACTGAGTTCGGAAGACTGCGGCACCACCCAGCATTACCTGTTGCTGGACGAGTTCTACCGCACCGCGATCTGGCTCGCCGGGCGCACGCCGCTGTGGTGGCTGGTGCCGGTGTACGAGGAGCGGCGCTACGACCAGTACACCCACACCTTGTTGTCCAAGCGCTTCATCGGCGCCAACGAGACCCTCGACCTCGGCCACCTGGCCCGGATCCCGCCGGGAGAATTCATCGGCGCCGGGCTCTGGCAACTGTTCAAGGGCATCGAGTCACCCTACAAATCGGTACTCAAGCTGCTGCTGATCGAGGTCTACGCCAGCGAGCATCCGCAAGTCGAGTGCTTGAGCCTGCGCTTCAAGCAGGCGGTGTTCGCCAATCACCTGGACCTCGACGAGCTGGACCCCTACATCGTGGTCTACCGGCGTATCGAGGAATACCTCAAGGCCCGCAACGAACCGGAACGCCTGGAACTGGTGCGGCGCAGCCTGTACCTGAAGGTCAACCGCAAACTCACTGGCCAGAGCGCGCGCAACCAGAGCTGGCAGCGTCAGCTGCTGACGCGGCTGGCCAGCGAATGGGGCTGGGACCGCCGGCAACTGGCGCTGCTCGACAGCCGCAGCCAGTGGAAAGTCCGCCAGGTCAGCGCCGAACGCCGGGCGCTGGTCAACGAACTCAACTACAGCTACCGCTTCCTGACCCAGTTCGTCCGCACCGAACAGGCGGTCAGCCTGATCAACAAGCGCGACCTCAATGTCCTCGGCCGCCGCCTGTACGCCGCGTTCGAGCGCAAGGCCGGGAAGATCGAGTTCATCAACCCCGGCATCGCCCCGGACCTGGCCGAAGACACCCTCACCCTGGTCCAGTCGCCCAACCGCAAGGAGCCGGGGCACACCTACTGGAGCCTGTACAACGGCAGCCTGAACGCCCTGGAATGGGAAAATTTCGCCCCGATCAAGCGCAGCCGCGAGCTGCTGGAACTGCTGACCTGGTGCCACCGCAATGGCGTCATCGACAGCAGCACGCGCCTGTCCCTGCACCCCGGCAGCAGCGACCTGACCGAGTTCGAACTGTTCAACCTGCTGGGCAGCCTGCAACAGACACTCGCCCTGCCGCTGGGCAGCGTCGGCGAGGAACAGTTGCTGCGCCCCAGCATCCCGGCCGACGTGCTGATCCTGGTGAACGTCGGGGTGGACCCGCTCAAGCATCACCGCGACCTGAATATACTGATGACCACCGAGCGCACCGACTCCCTGAGTTACGCCGGCGTCAGGGAGAACCTGGTGCTGACTCTCGACCAGGTCACGCTCAACAGCTGGAACGAAGTGCTGATCAAGCGTTACCACGGCCCTCACGCACTGCTCGAATGCGTGCGCGATTACCTCAACCATCTGCCGATCGGTCGCGAACTGCCGCGATTGCGGGTGCGCTGCTTCTGCCACAACCGCGCGCAGTTCATCGCCCAACGGGTGGAAGAAGTACTCGACACGGCCCAGGACCTGCTGCTCGGCCATCTCAACCATCGTTACCTGGTCCAGATCCAGCAGCGCTATCACGTGCTGGAACTGCTGCAGAGCCATGTCAAGCACATCGCCCTGGACAGCCTGCCGGCGCTGCTCAACTACCTGAGCCAGGAGCTGTCCGCCTACAGCCCGCTGTACCTGGACATCCGGGCGCTGGAGGAGCACGACCTGGCCCTGGTGCTGCCCATGGGCCAGCCCGGCTGCGTGCAGGTGTTCTACCGGATCAACGAGACGTACGCCGAGCTGTACGTACTGGACGAGTTCAACGCCCTGTGGCAACAGCGCCTGCCCTTCCACGACGAGCAAAGCCTGCTGGTGCCGCTGCAACGCTTCCTGCAGTCGATCCTCTACCGCCGCGAAGCGCTGATGCCCATGGACACCACGCAGCCTTCGGTGGCGTTGGAAACCCTGTACTACCAGTTGCTGCCCTCGGCCCCGGGGCGGGCGCGCCGGATTGAAACCCGGCCGGCGCCGCAGACGCCGGTCAACAAGCCGTTCTATGACGTCCAGGCGATTGTCGGCAAGGCCGGGACGAACGAAGTCCAGGTCAGCCTGTACTGCAATCAGCGGGAGTTTTCCGAACTGGAATACGGCGACCAGCTGTTTATCACGGTCGCCAAGGAAATCGTCGGGCAGCGCCAGGAAGTCGAACGCTACCGCTGCTACATCACCGACCTGGACCTGAGCGCGCTGATCGGTGACGGACAGGGTTCGAGCAATCTCTACCTGCGCTACAAGGCCGAGCTGGAAAGCGCGCTGAACCTGGCGCTGGAGCAGATCTGAGGGCATCCCTGACGAAAGCCCGCGGTCGGGCTACTCGCGGCGGCACCCGGCCGAGGACGCCGCAGCGGGCTCAGAGGTGGAAATCACCGGCGGCTTCCGGCTGATACTCCACTTCCAGCAGGTTCAGCTTCAGGGTTTTGCCGCCCGGGGCCGGCCAGTCGATGTGCTGGCCGACCTGCAAACCGAGCAAGGCGCTGCCCACCGGCGCAAGAATGGAAATCCGCCCTTCATCGGCATTGGCATCCTGTGGATACACCAGGGTCAGGTGATAGTCCTTGCCGCTGCCTTCTTCCCGGCAATGCACCCGGGAGTTCATGGTCACCACCCCGGCCGGCACTTCTTCGTGACCGACCACGCTGTCGGCGCGGTCCAGTTCGGCTTGCAAGGCGATGACGCCGGGCAGCGTGTCATCCAGGCTGTCGATCAGGCGTTCCAGACGTTGCACGTCGAGGCGGGTGAGGATGATGGAAGGTGCGGTGCTCATGATCCAGGCAGACTCCTTTTTTCTGCACGATAAAAGCAAAACCCCGCCACGAAAGGCGGGGTTTTCACAGGCCTCGTCAACATGAGGCGTAGTCGGACACTACCACAGCGGCGTAAATACACAACCCGGAGAAAGCGCCCGGTCCCTGTGGAGAGATGGGGCCTGCATGGGAGAGGAATGACCTGTGGCAAGCCCCTGGCTACAGTGCCCCGCAGCCCGTCAGGCCTGCGCCTGGCGCTGCCGGGCCTGCTCGCAGATCACCCGGCGGCGCGCATCGTCCGCCGAGCGCCACTCGCGAATATCCTCGACGTGTCGAAAACAGCCGATACAAATTTTCTGCTCATCCAGCCGGCACAGACTCACGCAAGGCGACGGCACGGCCGGGCTGACGTTGCTGTACAACGGCTTGGCGGGGCGTACCGGGGCGGTTTGCTGCGTCACGCTCAGATCTCTTCGAAATCCAGGTTGATGTCGTCCTGCCCCTCGCCGAAGGGCTGGGTAAAGCGCGCCAGGATCTCGTTGAGCTTCTCTTCGCTCTTCACACAGAACCAATAGCTGCCGTCCTCATCCTCGTTGCTGCTTTCCTTGTACTCGAAGTGATAGCCGCCGGTGGGCTTGGACGTCGCCAGCCAAAGCTGGCGCAGTGGCTCCTGGCGGCTGAAGATCAGCTGGCTGCCGCCTTCGAACTTCACGGTGAGCACACCACCGGAGTTTTCCACGTCCACATCCAGACCGCTCTCGTCGAACACCTCTTCCAGGTTTTCCAGGGTGTTATCGACCAGATCGTGAAAACGGGCTTCAGTCAAACTCATTGCGCGAACCTCGAAAAATACCTGTCCCTTCAAGCGCCGCAAGATACGAGCACTCCCAGACGATTGCAAAGCATAACCACGTGGGGCCAAGAGTGACATCAATAATCGGCGCAACGGTGCCCTGACACCGCCGGACGGCCAGCGGCCCGCATAGGCAAGCCGCCGGGTGGCCGGTATACTCCGGCGCAATCAATGCTTTTTCAAAGGATTTCGCCATGAAGCGCCTGATCTCTTCCCTTGCTGCGCTCCTTGCGATCGCTTGCCTCGTCTCTGCCTGCGGCCAGAAAGGTCCGCTGTACCTGCCGGATGACAACCAGAATCCGAACGACCAGGCCAAGTCCTCGCAAACCAAAGCGCACCAGCACGACACCTCCTACTAAGGGATCACCATGGAAGCTTTTGACTACCGTGGCGGTGAGCTGTTCGCGGAAGGTGTAGCTTTGTCCTCCATTGCCGAGCGCTTCGGCACGCCGACCTACGTCTACTCCCGCGCCCACATCGAGGCGCAGTACAACGCCTATGCCAATGCCCTCGAAGGCACGCCACACCTGGTGTGCTTCGCGGTGAAGGCCAACTCCAACCTGGGCGTGCTGAACGTCCTGGCGCGGCTCGGCGCCGGTTTCGACATCGTTTCCCGTGGCGAACTGGAGCGTGTCCTGGCCGCCGGCGGCAGCGCGGACAAGATCGTCTTCTCCGGTGTCGGCAAGACCCGCGACGACATGCGCCGCGCCCTGGAAGTCGGCGTGCACTGCTTCAACATCGAGTCCACCGACGAGCTGGAGCGCCTGCAAGTGGTGGCGGCCGAGCTGGGCGTACGGGCACCGATCTCGCTGCGGGTCAACCCGGACGTCGACGCCGGCACCCATCCGTACATCTCCACCGGGCTCAAGGAAAACAAGTTCGGCATCGCCATTGCCGCTGCCGAGGATGTCTACATCCGCGCCGCCCAACTGCCGAACCTGGAAGTGCTGGGCGTCGATTGCCATATCGGTTCGCAACTGACCAGCCTGGAACCCTTCCTCGATGCCCTCGACCGCCTGCTGGCGCTGGTCGACCGGCTCGGCGAATGCGGCATCTACCTGCAGCACATCGACCTCGGTGGCGGCGTGGGCGTACGCTATCGCGACGAAGAGCCGCCGCTGGTGGCCGACTACATCAAGGCCGTGCGCGAGCGCATCGCCGGTCGCGACCTGGCGCTGATGTTCGAGCCGGGCCGCTACATCGTCGCCAATGCCGGCGTGCTGCTGACCCAGGTCGAGTACCTCAAGCACACCGAACACAAGGATTTCGCCATCGTCGACGCGGCGATGAACGACCTGATCCGCCCGGCCCTGTACGAGGCCTGGATGGACGTCAGCGCCGTGCGTCCACGCGAAGGTACCGGCCGTGTCTACGACATCGTCGGGCCGATCTGCGAGACCGGCGACTTCCTGGCCAAGGAACGTCAGCTGGCCCTCGAGGAAGGCGACCTGCTGGCCGTGCACTCGGCCGGCGCCTATGGTTTCGTCATGAGCTCCAACTACAACACTCGCGGCCGCGTGGCCGAAGTGCTGGTGGATGGCCAACAGATGTTCGAAGTGCGTCGTCGCGAGACGGTTGCCGAGCTGTATGCCGGCGAAAGCCTGCTGCCGGAGTAAGACCATGCTGCTGCGTTTTACCAAGATGCACGGCCTGGGCAACGACTTCATGGTCCTCGACCTGGTCAGCCAGCACGCGCACATCCAACCCAAGCACGCCAAGCTTTGGGGCGACCGCCACACCGGTATCGGCTTCGACCAGTTGCTGATCGTCGAGGCGCCGAGCAACCCGGAAGTGGATTTCCGCTATCGGATCTTCAACTCCGACGGTTCGGAAGTGGAACAGTGCGGCAACGGTGCCCGCTGTTTCGCCCGTTTCGTGCTCGACAAGCGCCTGACCGCCAAGCGCCAGATCCGTGTCGAAACCAAGAGCGGGGTCATCGAGCTGGATGTCCGCCAGGACGGCCAGATCAGCGTGAACATGGGCCCGCCGCGCCTGGTGCCGGCTGAGATCCCGTTCCAGGCCGAGTGCCAGGCCACCCGCTACACCGTGGACGTCGACGGCCAGAGCGTCGAGCTGGCCGCCGTGTCCATGGGCAATCCCCATGCGGTGCTGCGGGTCAGCGACATCAACAGCGCGCCGGTGCATGAACTGGGGCCGAAGCTCGAACATCACCCGCGCTTCCCGGCCCGGGTCAACGTCGGCTTCCTGCAGGTGATTGACCGCCACCGGGCACAACTGCGAGTCTGGGAGCGTGGCGCCGGGGAAACCCAGGCCTGCGGGACCGGTGCCTGCGCCGCCGCGGTAGCCGCCATCAGCCAGGGCTGGATGGATTCGCCGGTCACCGTCGATCTGCCCGGCGGACGCCTGTCCATCGAATGGGCAGGTATCGGCCAGCCGGTGATGATGACTGGCCCTGCCGTTCGGGTGTATGAAGGACAAGTGCGTCTATAAGCGAGCCAATACCATGACCGACCAGCCTCAGGTTCCAGCCGAACAGCCCCACGAGCCGCCTGCACAGAGCCTTGAGGCGGCGCAGGTCGCCGCCTACCTGGAGGCGCATGCGGATTTCTTCGTCGAGCACGAGGAACTGCTGCCGGCGCTGCGCATTCCTCATCGGCGCGGCGACACGGTGTCTCTGGTCGAGCGCCAGATGAAGATCCTCCGTGAGCGCAACATCGAAATGCGCCATCGCCTGTCGCAACTGATGGATGTCGCCCGCGACAACGATCGCCTGTTCGAGAAGACCCGCCGCCTGATCCTCGCCCTGATGGACGCCGCCAGCCTGGACGATCTGGTCATGGCTGTGGAAGACAGCCTGCGCCAGGATTTCCAGGTGCCCTTCGTCAGCCTGATCCTGTTCGGTGACAACGCCATGCCGGTAGGCCGCTGGGTCAGCCACGCCGAAGCCCAGCAAGCCATCGGCGGCCTGCTCTCGGAAGGCAAGAGCATCAGCGGCAGCCTGCGTGAGCACGAGCTGGACTTCCTGTTCGGCGAAGAACAACGCAAGCAGATCGGCTCCACCGCCGTGGTCGCCATCAGTCACCAGGGCGTACATGGGGTCCTCGCCGTGGCCAGCCGTGACCCGCAACACTACAAAAGCTCGGTGGGCACCCTGTTCCTCAGCTACATCGCCGAAGTCATGGGCCGCGTCATTCCGCGCTTCACCCCTGCCCTGCGCTCGGTGCGCTAGCCATGGAGCGACAGCTGGACGCCTACTGCGAACACCTGCGCAGTGAGCGCCAGGTGTCGCCCCACACGCTGCAAGCCTATCGCCGCGACCTGAACAAGGTCCTGGCCTATTGCACAAAGGAAAGTATCAGCAGCTGGAGCGCCCTGGATATCCAGCGCCTGCGCCGCCTGATCGCCCGCCTGCACCAGCAAGGCCAGTCCTCCCGCAGCCTGGCGCGCCTGCTTTCAGCGGTGCGCGGGCTGTACCAGTACCTCAACCGCGAGGGCCTGTGCGATCACGACCCGGCCACCGGCCTGGCACCGCCCAAGGCTGAACGGCGCCTGCCCAAGACCCTGGACACCGACCGGGCCCTGCAACTGCTGGACGGGGCGATGGAGGACGACTTTATCGCCCGTCGCGATCAGGCCATTCTCGAGCTGTTCTACTCCTCGGGCCTGCGCCTGTCGGAGCTGACCGGGCTTGATCTGGAACAGTTGGATCTGGCCTACGGCCTGGTGCAGGTCCACGGCAAGGGCAGCAAGACCCGTGTCCTGCCGGTCGGCCGCAAAGCCCGGGAAGCCTTGCAGAGCTGGCTGCCGCTGCGCGCCCTGAGCAACCCGGTGGACGATGCCGTGTTCGTCAGCCAGCAAGGCCGCCGCCTCGGCCCCCGGGCCATTCAACTGCGGGTCAAGGCCGCCGGCGAGCGCGAACTGGGACAGAACCTGCATCCGCACATGCTCCGGCACTCCTTCGCCAGTCACCTGCTGGAGTCGTCCCAGGACCTGCGCGCCGTGCAGGAGCTGCTCGGCCACTCGGACATCAAGACCACGCAGATCTACACCCACCTGGACTTCCAGCACCTGGCAACCGTCTATGACAGCGCCCATCCCCGGGCCAAACGCAGCAAGGACAGTGAGTAATGACGATTCAGCTGATCACCTTCGACCTCGACGATACCCTGTGGGATACCGCGCCGGTGATCCACAGTGCGGAGAATGTCTTGCGCGAATGGCTGGCCGAGCATGCACCGAACCTGGGTGGCGTGCCGGTGGAACACCTGTGGGCGATTCGCGAACGGGTGCTGCTCAAGGAGCCGGCGCTCAAGCACCGCATCAGCGCCTTGCGCCGCCGGGTGCTGTTCCATGCCCTGGAAGAGGCCGGTTACCCGCACGCACAGGCTTCGGAGCTGGCGGATCAGAGCTTCGAGGTGTTTATCCACGCCCGACACCAGATCGAGGTGTTTCCGGAGGTCGAGCCGACCCTGGAGGCCCTGGGCCGCTCCTTTGCCCTGGGGGTGATCACCAATGGCAACGCCGACGTACGCCGCCTCGGCCTCGCCGACTACTTCCGCTTTGCGCTGTGCGCCGAAGACATTGGCATTGCCAAGCCGGACTCACGCCTGTTCCATGAGGCCCTGGTACGCGGCGGGAATATCCCGGCCAGCGCCGCGGTGCATATCGGCGACCACCCCGGGGATGACATTGCCGGGGCCCAGCAGGCGGGCCTGCGGGCGGTCTGGTACAACCCGACGGGCAAGGCCTGGGAGGCAGACCGGCAACCGGACGCGCAGGTTCGCAGCCTGACCGAGTTGCCGGCACTGCTGGCCGGCTGGAACGCCCACGCCTGATCAGCAGCCATGAAAAAGCCCGCGGCGACGGCGGGCTTTTTCAACGAAGCAGAAAGCAGACGCCGCGGCTCAGATAGGCCGGCTGCCGTACTTGTTGTCCGGCTTCTTGGGCGGATCGGCGACCACATTGGCCTCGACCTCCTGCACCTTGCCGCCACGAGCGAGGAACTCTTCCATGGCCTTGGCCAGGGCGTCGCGTTCCTTGTTCTTGGCTTCGACACTCGGCAGCTCGTCAACCGACACCGCAGCCTTGGCCTTGCCCTTGGCGGTCGGGACCGGCGCGTCACCACCATCGTCATCGGCAACGTCTACGTCTTCAGCTGCCGCTTCCAGACCTTCTTCGGTTTCGTCGTCTTCACCGACTTCGAGGTCGTCGTTTTCCAGATCATCGTCGCTCATGTTCTACCTCATGACTTGCGAAAAGCAGATTAGTTATAGCCCAGCTGCGCCGACTGTCGAAGGCCGCCAGAAAAAATTCAACATCCGCTGAACCACAGCGGCTTATGCCCCATCACCGTAAAGGGTGGCAAGGACTTTGCGGGCACCGCCATGATCCCGGTGCTCGCCCAGATAGACACCTTGCCAGGTGCCCAGGGCCAACCGTCCCGCCGTCACCGGCAACGTCAGTTGACAGCCTAGCAAACTGGCCTTGAAGTGCGCCGGCAGATCGTCCGCGCCTTCGTCGTTGTGTTCATAATCGGCCTCGACCTGGGGTACCAGCCGGTTGAAAAAACGCTCGAAGTCACGACGGACCGCCGGATCGGCGTTCTCGTTGATGGTCAACGAAGCCGAGGTATGTTGCAGCCACAAATGCAACAGGCCGACCTGGCAGGCCTTGAGTTCAGGCAAGCCGTCGAGTAACTCCTGGGTCACCAAATGAAAACCCCGGGGCCTGGCCCGCAAGGTAATCAGTGTCTGTTGCCACATACAGTTCTCCGCCCTTCGGCGCGCATTCTAGCGCGCTCTGGAAAAAAGCAAAGCGCCTAATACTCTTGCTTTGCTGTAAGCAATCGGCCCTTACAAAAACACTCCGGGGGTTTGGCCGTAATGCCTTTGGATAAATCCTTTCAGTCCTTTTTTCAAGGACAAATTCCAGACAAAAAAAAGCCCGGCAAGCCGGGCATTTTTTTTGCTGCATTTACACGTTGTAGCCGCGCTCGTTGTGAAGCGCCAGGTCCAGGCCCACCGACTCGTCTTCGTCGGTCACCCGCAGCCCCATCACGGCGTCCAGCACCTTGAGGATGATGAGCGTCGCGATTGCGGTGTAGATGACGGTGAAGCCGACACCTTTGCACTGGATCCAGACTTGTGCCGCGACGTCGGTGGTGGCTGCGTTGAAGCCGCCCATGGACGGTGCCGCGAACACACCGGTGAGGATCGCGCCGAGGATACCGCCGATACCGTGTACGCCGAAGGCGTCCAGGGAGTCGTCGTAGCCCAGTTTGCGTTTCAGGGTAGTGGCGCAGAAGAAGCACACCACACCGGCCGCCAGGCCGATGATCAGCGAGCCCATCGGGCCAACGGTACCGGCAGCCGGAGTAATGGCAACCAGGCCGGCGACCACGCCCGAAGCGATGCCCAGGGCACTTGGCTTACCGTGGGTCAGCCACTCGGCGAACATCCAGCCCAGGGCGGCGGCAGCGGTAGCGATCTGGGTGACCAGCATCGCCATACCGGCGGTGCCGTTGGCCGCCGATGCGGAACCGGCGTTGAAGCCGAACCAGCCGACCCACAGCATGGCCGCACCCATCAGGGTGTAACCGAGGTTGTGTGGCGCCATCGGGGTGGTCGGGAAGCCTTTACGCTTGCCCAGCACCAGGCAGGCTACCAAACCGGCGACACCGGCGTTGATGTGCACCACGGTGCCACCAGCGAAGTCGAGCACGCCCCAGTCGCCCAGCAGGGAACCCGGACCGCTCCAGACCATATGCGCAATCGGCGCATAGACCAGGGTGAACCACACGCCCATGAACACCAGCATCGCGGAGAACTTCATGCGTTCGGCGAAGGCACCGACGACCAGCGCCGGGGTGATGATGGCGAAGGTCATCTGGTAGGTGACGAACACCGCTTCGGGGAACAGCGCCGTCGGCCCGGTGATGCTGGCTGGCGTGATACCCGCGAGGAAGGCCTTGGCCAGGCTACCGACGAAGGAGTTGTAGTTGACGACGTTGGCTTCCATCCCGGTGGTATCGAACGCCATGCTGTAGCCGTAAATGAACCACAGGATGGTGATCAGGCCGGTAATGGCGAAGCACTGCATCATCACGGAAAGAATGTTTTTCGAGCGCACCATGCCGCCGTAGAACAGCGCGAGGCCTGGAATGGTCATGAACAGCACGAGGGCTGTGGAAGTCAGCATCCAGCTGGTATCGCCGGAATTGAGGACTGGAGCAGGTACCGGGTCCGCTGCCATGGCCAAGGCTGGCATTACGAGGGACAACAGGGCTCCTAGCCCTGCGAATTTACGCAGAGTCATATTGTTTTCTCCTGGGGCGTTGGGTTTGGCGGCTTAGATTGCGTCGGTATCGGTTTCGCCGGTACGGATGCGAATAGCCTGTTCCAGATTGACCACAAAGATCTTGCCGTCACCGATCTTGCCGGTGTTGGCAGCCTTGGTTATCGCCTCGATAACCCGGTCAAGATCCTTGTCGTCAATGGCGACGTCGATCTTCACCTTGGGCAGGAAATCGACCACATATTCCGCGCCGCGATACAGCTCGGTGTGACCTTTCTGCCGGCCAAATCCCTTGACCTCGGTAACGGTAATGCCCTGCACGCCGATCTCGGACAACGACTCGCGCACGTCGTCCAACTTGAACGGCTTGATGATGGCAGTGACTAGCTTCATGAAACTCTCTCCCGAATTGGTGGACTTGCCCCAGGAAAACAAACCCGACTCAAGTCTAAGCGCAGTGCCTGGCTTTGTAACGCATCGTCGGCCTTCATCGACCGCTCGACGCCAGCTAACCGCTGCCGGCGAAACTTCCCAGCTTCGTCTGCCGCACTGCATCCGTCACAGCGACTGCATCAGTGCATGGGTCACCGGCAACTAAGCAGAAAGCTTGCCAGCTCTGTAAAAACCAATGATTTCAATCCCTTGGTCGCCGAGAGGGGTGAAAAACCGCCTTGCGCCCGGGGTATACGCACAACAACGGTGCGCACTGCTCCGGCGCGATGCGCAAAAAGCGTGCACCCACACCCATGAAAATCACTATAGACACTGCGTGGTACACTGATCGGTAATCTGTTTCCGGAACCTTAGCCATGCTTGCGCCCAAAGCTTTCCTCGATGCCCTGAGCGGCCACGCCTCCCGTCTGTTCAGCGGCGAAACACCCCTGCCCCGCCAGGAATTCGAAAGCCAGTTCAAGGTGCTGTTGCAGAGCGCCTTCAGCAAGCTGGACCTGGTCAGCCGGGAGGAGTTCGACAGCCAGATGGTGGTGTTGGCCCGAACCCGTGCGCGACTGGAGAGCCTGGAGGCGAAGGTGGCGGAGTTGGAGGCGAAGCTGAATCCGCCGGTGGAGTGACAGTTCATCATGGCCGAAGCTTTTGGCGGTGTGCGTGGCGTAGCCAAGGCAGCCGAGCTGAATCCGACTCAGCTCTATCGAACCTTGTCTGCTGAAGGCAACCCGGCTGTCAGCAGCCTTACCGCGATCCTGCGCGTTATGGGGCTGAGGCTGGCGGTTCAGCCACTTACAGCTCACTAAGAGAGTGCGGGACGAAAAACGTCCCACTCAATTGAATACCCTGCGCTGCCCCCCATCGAAAACACCAGTCGTTACAATATCCCCAACGACATATTTACGATTTTTATTGCCTAATAGAACATACGATATGTATCTATTACTCTAAAATTATCATGATCTGCTGCGGGAACATCATTGATCAAACCACACGCTACCCACTCATTATCTTGTCGCTGCAATCTGTCTATTGAAATACAGTTTGAATACTCATGAAAAGAACAGCAAGGTTTCTCATCTTCACTTCGCTACTTTTGATCGTCGGTTGCGCGAGCAAGATCAAGGTCCCCGAAGTCTCGGGAACTGTCCTTAAGGATGGCCGACCTGTGGAGAATATGAGGATCAGAATCATTACCGAAGTCCCGCGAGAAACCACCACCCCTCTGCAACACGTGATGGCCCAGGCGCTTGCCCAGACCACAACACTGCAAACCCGTAGAGAATTCAAATTCGTGGTAACCGTCTCCGAGTTGACCTACACCAATGCGAAAGGGGAGTTTTATTTTTACCCCTTCGAGGTTGATCTACCCGCAGCAGAAACCGATGACACACCTACGCCACGAAGCCGTGATCAAGCCGCTGAAAATCCGCTACGTGGTGATACACCTGCGAGCCGGCTACAAATCCAGTTCGAACACAATAATCAATGGATGCGGGGATGGGGCTTCGAACGCGGAAGCCGGGCCTTGCCCCAAGAAGTCCTGGAACTGCAATGTGAGTTGTCGTCAGACAAGGGCGCAGCCCCGAGTACAGAAGTTGCTTGTCACGAAAAATAATAAGTTTCTCCAGCGCTACTTCTGGTGCCAGCCCAAGGCGTGTTCAGGCGCGCGATCCACTGTAGCCATCACTACCAAGAGAAAAAGGATTTCAATACAATCTCTTCGCAGCCCTAGCCGTTCCACTCCCGGGTTACTGAAACGGTGAAGAACCTAGGTATATGTGGCCCCGTTATGCGGGGCCTACTTGTTTCTGGCGACCTCACTGCCCAGCGTTAACGGTGCGTCACTCCCCCACGAACAGACAACGAATCGTCTGGACACACAAAAGCCCCCAAGCCCATCCTCCGCTCAACTAGTCTTCCAGAACCGCAGGAAGCGGCCCCTTCGCGTTCAAGGAAAGAGCATGTCCCTGGCCATCGTCCACAGTCGCGCCCAGGTGGGCGTGGAAGCCCCCGCCGTCACCGTCGAAACTCATCTGGCCAACGGCTTGCCTACCCTGACGCTGGTCGGGCTGCCCGAAACCGCCGTGAAGGAAAGCAAGGACCGGGTCCGCAGCGCGATCCTCAACTCGGCCCTCGATTTTCCCGCCCGGCGCATCACCCTCAACCTCGCCCCGGCCGACCTGCCCAAGGACGGCGGACGCTTCGACCTGGCGATTGCCCTCGGCATCCTGGCCGCCAGCGTGCAGGTGCCCGCTCTGACCCTGGACAACATGGAGTGCCTCGGCGAACTGGCCTTGTCCGGTGCCATCCGTCCGGTGCAAGGCGTGCTGCCGGCGGCACTGGCCGCCCGCGCCGCCGGGCGCACGCTGGTGGTGCCGCAGGCCAATGCCGAAGAGGCCTCGCTGGCCTCCGGGCTGACCGTGATTGCCGTCGACCATCTGCTGCAACTGGTGGCCCATCTCAACGGGCATGCGCCGATCAAACCCTTCGAATCCAGCGGCCTGTTGCACCTGAGCAAGCCCTACCCGGACCTGAGCGAAGTGCAAGGCCAACTCGCCGCCAAACGCGCCCTGCTGATCGCCGCCGCCGGGGCGCACAACCTGTTGTTCAGCGGCCCACCCGGCACCGGGAAAACCCTGCTCGCCAGCCGCCTGCCCGGTTTACTGCCGCCGCTGGACGAACAGGAAGCGCTGGAAGTTGCAGCCATCCAGTCGGTCGCCAGTCATGTGCCGTTGAGCAGTTGGCCGCAGCGGCCGTTTCGCCAACCCCACCACTCAGCCTCGGGCCCGGCACTGGTAGGTGGCGGCCCTCGACCGCGCCCCGGTGAAATCACCCTGGCCCATCACGGCGTGCTCTTCCTGGATGAATTGCCGGAATTCGACCGCAAGGTACTGGAGGTTTTGCGCGAGCCGCTGGAATCCGGCCATATCGTGATTTCCCGCGCCCGCGACCGCGTGCGCTTCCCGGCGCGCTTCCAACTGGTGGCGGCAATGAATCCCTGTCCCTGTGGATATCTTGGCGACCCCAGCGGACGCTGCCGCTGCACCCCGGAACAGATCCAGCGCTACAGCAACAAGCTCTCCGGCCCGCTGCTGGACCGCATCGACCTGCACCTGACTGTGGCCCGCGAAGCCACGGCGCTCAGCCCCATCCGCCAGGACGGCGACAGCACCGCCCAGGCCGCCGCCCACGTCGCCGAAGCCCGACAACGCCAGCAACAACGCCAAGGCTGCGCCAATGCATTTTTGGATTTACCGGGGTTACGTGCGCACTGCAAGTTATCCACAGGCGATGAAAAGTGGCTGGAAACGGCATGTGAACGACTGACGCTTTCGCTACGGGCAGCCCATCGGCTTCTCAAGGTGGCACGTACGTTGGCGGACCTGGAACAGGTGGACAACATAGGCCGGGATCATCTGGCCGAAGCGTTGCAATATCGGCCAGTGTCCCAATAGACATGACATCGCGTGAACAAGGCCAGGCCGAAACATCACGTCATCGGCCCGCCCATCCCCAGAGGGTTATTCCTTGCTCAAATCCACCAACGGCGTGCCCCGCACCTCCGTCTTGCGCCCGTCCTGAATCTGCGTCACCCGCTGCACCGCCTTATCCACAGCCGCCTTGTCCGCCAGCAGGCTGTAACTGATCTGGAACTGGCGTTTCTGCCCGGCCTCGATAGTCGGCACCAGCCCCAAGGGACGCTGATAATGGCGGTTATAGGAGAAACTGGTGCCCGGCTCCAGCCCGGTGACATAACCCTGGCCCTGGGTATCGGTGTTTTTCCACAGGGAGAACACCGGCAACTGCTGGGTATTGAAGCCGAGCGAAACCCCGAGACTACCGGCCTTGTTATGCAACACCGCCAGGGTATCGCCCTTGGCGTCGGCATACGGCACGACGTTGTAGACGGTCTCGTCATAGTCCTTGGTCGGCGCGCGATAGGTCTGCCAATCCGGCAGGTCGCCCTTGGCCTTGTCGTTGAATGGCGATACCTGCTTCACCGGCGCCACGAAACGCGCGCCCTGCTCCAGGAACGGGGTGCTGAAGTTGCTGTGATACAGCGCCTGGTATTCCTTCGGGTAGTCGCCGTTGTTGGTCAAGGTGTCGTTGAGCGCAAAGCTCACGCTGCCGGGCAGCGTCGACAGTTCGGTAACCACGGAGAAGTCGACCTTCTTGAACGCCTGCTCCTTCAGCTCGCCTTGCAGCCGAATGGCATAGGGCGGTTGTTCATCGATATGCAGGGTGACCTTGCTGGCCGGAATATTCGCCGCCCGCCCATGCAAGGTGAGCAATTCGCCGTTATCGAGCCCCGGGTGCCCGACCCACTCATAGCCGCAACGCACCACCAACTCGTTGAAGCCCTCCAGCCAACCCAGGCCGCCGCGACCGTTGAGCTCGATAAAGGACGGATTGACCACTTCCTTGACCGGCGAATCCCAGCCCATGCGTACATTGCCCACGGAGGCCTGCAGGACGTTCATGCCCCGCGTCGGCACTACCGACAGTTTCATCGTGCCATTGTCGATATCGACGATGCTGACCCCTTCCTGGCGACCGCCGTGCAAGGTGCGCATCGTTACGGAGAAGGGTTTGGCGGTCTTGATCCCCAGTTGCTGGCTGGTGATCTGGCGGTTCTGCGCGGGAGTGTCGCTGTCGAGCAACACGTAATCCCAGGCCATGGCGTGGGAAGCGGCGGTCAAGGCGGTGACGCCGAAGAGCAATCGGAGGGAGGTCATGGGCGGTCCTTATTGGAGTTGTTCGACTTTTATAGCGCTGATGAAACGTTTCAGCAAGCTGGCCGAACAAATACCGCCGAGAAAACCGTATCAGCCCAACCGCTGGACTTCAGGCAGGACCATGGCGGCGACCTCGCCCTGGAGGAAATCGCTGAGACGCCGCAGACGCTCCCCGCCCGGACGGGTCTTCGGCCAGACCAGGTAATATTTCTCACCGCTGTCGACGGCGGTCGGCCATGGCAGGCTCAGACGCCCTTGCGCCACGTCCTCGGCCACCATCAGCAGGTCGCCCATGGACACCCCGTACCCCCGAGCGGCGGCAATCATGCCCAGTTCCAGGGTATCGAACACCTGGCCGCCCTTGAGGGAGATCCGTTCGGACAGGCCCATGCGCTCCAGCCAACTGCGCCAGTCTCGACGATCGGGGGTCGGGTGCAGCAACTCGACGCCGGCCAGGCGCTCGGCATCCCAAGGCTGCTCGTTGAGCAACGTGGGTGCTCCCACCGGAATCAACCACTCGGAAAACAGGTAGCTGGCCTCCCAATCGGGCGGGAAATGACCGTTGCTGAGCAACACCGCGCAATCAAACGGCTCCTGGTTGAAGTCCACGCTGTCGACATCCATCCAGGCACTGGTGAGCTGGACCTCATTGCCCTTCTGCAAATGCCGGAAGCGGCTGAGCCGGGCCAGCAGCCAACGCATGGTCAGGGTCGAGGGTGCCTTCATACGCAGGACATCGTCTTCGGCGCGCAAGGTATTGCAGGCCCGCTCCAGGGCACCGAAACCCTCGCGGATACCCGGCAGCAGCAAACGCGCCGATTCGGTCAGTTGCAGGTTGCGCCCGTTGCGCTGGAACAGCCGACAGGCAAAGTGCTCTTCCAGCGTACGAATGTGTCGACTGACCGCACTCTGGGTAATGGACAGCTCTTCCGCCGCCCGGGTGAACGAACTGTAGCGCGCCGCCGCTTCAAAGGCGCGCAAGGCATAGAGAGGAGGTAGACGACGGGACATGGGGAGCGCTCCGATAACGCAATGGGCCAACCCTAGCAGAAACCGCCCTGCATGAGTTTTTATCATGCGAGCAATCGGTTTTATCCCTTTGTGCAAATCTCCCCGAACGCTGAAAATCAACGGTTCTCACTGCCTTCCACCTGTCGAGCCTGATGATCATGAAGCATTCAGCACGCACCGAACTCTGGGCCATCCTGCGGCTGTCCGGGCCGCTGATTGCCTCGCAGTTGGCGCATATGCTGATGGTGCTGACCGACACGCTGATGATGGCCCGGCTCAGCCCCGAGGCCTTGGCAGGCGGTGGCCTGGGCGCGGCGAGCTATTCGTTCGTGTCGATTTTCTGCATTGGCGTGATCGCGGCAGTGGGCACCTTGGTCTCCATTCGCCAGGGCGCCGGCGATGTCGAAGGCGCCACCCGCCTGACCCAGGCCGGACTGTGGCTGGCCTGGGCGATGGCCCTGGCGGCCGGCCTGCTGCTGTGGAACCTCAAGCCGGTGCTGCTGATGTTCGGCCAGACGCCCAGCAACGTGCATGCCGCCGGACAGTTCCTCACGGTGCTGCCGTTCGCCCTGCCCGGCTATCTGAGCTTCATGGCCCTGCGCGGCTTCACCAGCGCCCTGGGCCGCGCCACGCCGGTGATGGTGATCAGCCTGTGCGGGACCGTGGCCAACTTTGTCCTCAACTATGCCCTGATCACCGGGATGTTCGGCTTGCCCAAGCTGGGCCTGGTGGGCATCGGCCTGGTCACCGCCCTTGTCGCCAGCTGCATGGCCCTGGCGTTGGCCTGGCATATCAGGCGGCATCCGGCGTACCGCCACTACCCCTTGCTGCGGGGCCTGTCGCGGCCGAACGGGCAGTATCTGCGCGAGCTCTGGCGCCTGGGCCTGCCGATTGGCGGCACCTATGCAGTGGAAGTCGGGCTGTTCGCCTTTGCCGCGCTGTGCATGGGCACCATGGGCAGTACGCAACTGGCGGCCCACCAGATCGCCCTGCAGATCGTCTCGGCGGCCTTCATGGTACCGGCGGGGATCTCCTACGCCATCACCCTGCGCATCGGCCAGCACTATGGCGCCGGGCAACTGCTGGACGCACGCCTGGCCGGTCGGGTCGGCATCGCCTTCGGCGCGGCCACCATGCTGGCCTTTGCCGCCCTGTTCTGGCTGGCGCCGAATCAGTTGGTGGGGCTGTTCCTGGACCGCAACGACCCGGCGTTCCAGCCGGTCATCGAACTGGCCGTCAGCCTGTTGGCGGTGGCCGCCTGGTTCGAGTTGTTCGATGGCACCCAGACCATCGCCATGGGCGCGATTCGCGGCCTGAAAGACGCCAAGACCACCTTCCTCGTCGGTCTTGGCTGCTACTGGCTGATCGGAGCCCCGGCGGCGTGGCTGCTGGCGTTCGACTTCAACGGCGGGCCGACCGGTGTCTGGTGGGGCCTGGCACTGGGCCTGGCCTGCGCGGCCGTGAGCCTGACGCTGGCGTTCGAATGGCGGATGAAGCGGATGCTGGGACGCGATCCGGCGCAAAGCCCACAACCCAGCGTCATGGATGCAGCCTGAGCCAACGGGCTGCATCGGGCGGCGTCAGCCCCCTTCCTGCACCGCCGGCAGGCTGGCGCCAAAGGTCAGGTACTCCAGCAGATCCGCCAGCGGCAACGGCTTGCTGATCAGGTAACCCTGGACCTGGTCGCAGCCGAAGTCACGCAGCAGCGCCAGTTGCTCCGGCGTTTCCACCCCTTCGGCGACCACGTCCAGATGAAGGTTGTGGGCCAGGTTGATCATGGCATGCACCAGCTTGCGGTTTTCCTCACGCAGCTCCATGCCGCCGACAAAACTCTTGTCCACCTTGAGCAAGGCGATCGGCAGGCTGTTGAGGTGCACGAAGGAGGAAAACCCGGTGCCGAAATCGTCCAGGGAAAAGCGCACCCCCAGCCGCCCCAGGGCATCCATGGTCTGCTTGACCAGGTCGCTGCGGCGCATCACCGCGGTTTCGGTCAGCTCGAACTCCAGCCACTGCGCCTCGACGCCGCGCTCGGCAATCAGCCGACTCAAGGTCGGGAGCAACTGGCTGTCCTGGAACTGCCGGAACGACAGGTTGACCGCCATGTGCAACGGCGCCAGCCCGCGCTCGCGCAGGGTCTGCATATCCCGCAACGCCCGGGAGATCACCCAGTAGCCCAATGGCACGATCAGCCCGCTCTGCTCGGCCAGGGGCACGAACTCGCTGGGTGGCAACAACCCGCGCTCGCCATGGCGCCAGCGCACCAGGGCTTCGAGGCCGACGATCTGGCCGCTGCCCAGGTCCAGGCGCGGCTGGTAATGCAATTCCAGCTCATCGCGGCGCAGGGCCCGGCGCAACTCGCTTTCCAGATCGGCGAGGCTGCGGGCGTTGCGATTGATGCGCTCATTGAAGGTGTGAAAGGTGCAGCCCTGGGTGCTCTTGGCCTGCTGCATGGCGATATGGGCGTGCCACATCAGCGGGTCGGCACCGGCGTTGGCACGGCTATGGGCGATGCCCAGGCTGCAACCGATCAGCAGGCTCTCGCCGTCGACCCAGTAGGGTTCGGCCATGGCCTCGACAATCCGTTCGGCCACGCGCTCGGCCCGCTGGGGGGCGCGGCGGGTGTCGATCAGCAGGGCGAATTCGTCGCTGCCCAGGCGCGCCAGTTGATCACCGGCCTCGAGCTGGCCCTTGAGCCGCGCGACCACCTGCAGGATCAGCCGGTCGCCGGCCTGATGACCCAGGGCGTCGTTGGCATGCCGGAAATTGTCCAGGTCCAGGTGCCCGAGAGCCAGGCCGCGCCCAGCGTTCTCGGCCAGCCGCGCCGCCAGCAGGGTCTGGAAACCCTGGCGATTGGCGATGCCGGTCAGCGGGTCCTGCTCGGCCAGGCGCTGCAAGGTGTTTTCCAGCACGCCGCGTTCACGCACATGACGCAGGCAACGGCGCAAGGTCGGCGCATCGAGCCCCTGGCGAACCAGCCAGTCGCTGGCCCCCAAGGGCGCGATCAAGGGCTCTTCTTCCAGCAGCAGCACGGTGGGCAGGCGGCAGCGCCCCGGCGCCGGCTGCAAGCCCGGCACCGTCAATAACAGCGCCGTGCGGTCGGCGTCGAACAACCGGCTGACCGCCTCCCAGGACGGCGCATGGATCAGCACGGTCGAGTCTCCCATCGGAGCCAGACACTCGCGCAACAAGGCCGCCCACTCCGACTCATCGGCCAGTAGCAGCAAACGCAAGGGTTCAACAGGCGTAGTCAAGCTGACTCCCTAGACTCTGCAAAAAACGTTGGCGATCAACATTGCGACACGCTCTGGAGGCAATCTTAAATACGATTGATTATCAAGTGCTTTGCGCTGTAGCACAAATGTGAACAATAGCTCGAAATTTGTCGCGCATCCTGCGGGAAAGTAACAAAACCGGCAAATTTAGATAGCGGGGCGCGTCACAGTGTCGGAGAGTCGCGGCAGAATCCGTCCAGCCTGTTAAAATGCCCGCCCTTTTTTCGCAGCAGACGTCTGACGCCCTCATGTCCCGACTCAACCCCCGGCAGCAAGAAGCCGTGAACTACGTCGGCGGCCCTCTTTTGGTGCTCGCCGGTGCCGGCTCCGGCAAGACCAGCGTGATCACCCGCAAGATCGCCCATCTGATCCAGAACTGCGGCATCCGTGCCCAGTACATCGTCGCCATGACCTTCACCAACAAGGCCGCGCGGGAAATGAAGGAACGGGTCGGCACCCTGCTCAGGGGCGGCGAAGGCCGCGGCCTGACGGTGTCCACCTTCCACAACCTGGGGTTGAACATCATCCGCAAGGAGCATGTGCGGCTGGGCTACAAGCCGGGCTTCTCGATCTTCGACGAGACCGACGTCAAGGCCCTGATGACCGACATCATGCAGAAGGAGTACGCGGGCGACGACGGCGTCGACGAGATCAAGAACATGATCGGCTCGTGGAAAAACGACCTGATCCTGCCGCCCGAAGCCCTGGAGAACGCGCGCAATCCCAAGGAACAGACCGCGGCCATCGTCTACACCCACTACCAGCGCACGCTCAAGGCGTTCAACGCGGTGGACTTCGACGACCTGATCCTGCTGCCGGTGAAGCTGTTCCAGGAACATGACGACATCCTGGAAAAGTGGCAGAACAAGGTCCGCTACCTGCTGGTGGACGAATACCAGGACACCAACGCCAGCCAGTACCTGCTGGTGAAACTGCTGATCGGCAAGCGCCACCAGTTCACCGTGGTGGGTGACGACGACCAGTCGATCTACGCCTGGCGAGGTGCGCGGCCGGAAAACCTGATGCTGCTCAAGGACGACTATCCGTCCTTGAAAGTGGTGATGCTGGAGCAGAACTACCGCTCCACCAGCCGTATCCTGCGCTGCGCCAACGTGCTGATCTCCAACAACCCGCACGAATTCGAAAAACAGCTGTGGAGCGAAATGGGCCACGGCGACGAAATCCGCGTGATCCGTTGCCGCAACGAGGACGCCGAGGCCGAGCGCGTGGCCATGGAGATCCTCAGCCTGCACTTGCGCACCGACCGGCCCTACAGTGATTTCGCCATCCTGTACCGGGGCAACTACCAGGCCAAGCTGATCGAACTGAAGCTGCAGCACCACCAGATCCCCTATCGTCTGTCGGGCGGCAACAGCTTTTTCGGACGTCAGGAAGTCAAGGATCTGATGGCCTACTTCCGCCTGATCGTGAACCCGGACGACGACAACGCCTTCCTGCGGGTGATCAACGTCCCGCGCCGGGAGATCGGCTCGACCACCCTGGAAAAGCTCGGCAACTACGCCACCGAGCGCAAGATCTCGATGTACGCCGCCACCGACGAACTCGGCCTGGGCGAACACCTGGACAGCCGTTTCACCGATCGCCTGTCGCGCTTCAAGCGCTTCATGGACCGGGTGCGTGAACAGTGCGCCGGCGAAGACCCGATCTCGGCCCTGCGCAGCATGATCATGGACATCGACTACGAGAACTGGCTGCGCACCAACAGCTCCAGCGACAAGGCCGCGGACTACCGGATGAGCAACGTCTGGTTCCTCATCGAAGCGCTGAAGAACACCCTGGAAAAGGACGAAGACGGCGACATGACCGTCGAGGATGCCATCGGCAAGCTGGTGCTGCGCGACATGCTCGAACGCCAGCAGGAAGAAGAGGACGGCGCCGAAGGCGTGCAGATGATGACCCTGCACGCGTCCAAGGGGCTGGAGTTCCCCTACGTGTTCATCATGGGCATGGAGGAAGAAATCCTTCCGCACCGTTCCAGCATCGAGGCCGATACCATCGAGGAGGAACGGCGCCTGGCCTACGTCGGCATTACCCGTGCCCGCCAGACCCTGGCCTTCACCTTCGCTGCCAAGCGCAAGCAATACGGCGAGGTCATCGACTGCGCGCCGAGCCGTTTCCTCGATGAGCTGCCACCGGACGACCTGGCCTGGGAAGGCAACGACGACACGCCGACCGAAGTGAAGGCCGTACGCGGCAATTCGGCGCTGGCGGATATACGCGCGATGTTAAAGCGCTAGAATTGAGCACTTTTTAATCTATCTTCAGCGCACAAGGCGCTATTCGAGGACGTTCCGTGGAAGCACTGCACAAGAAAATTCGCGAAGAAGGCATCGTGCTTTCCGATCAGGTCCTGAAGGTCGACGCCTTCCTGAATCACCAGATCGACCCGCAGTTGATGAAACTGATCGGTGACGAATTCGCCACACTGTTCGCCGACTCGGGCATCACCAAGATCGTCACCATCGAGGCCTCGGGGATTGCCCCGGCGATCATGACCGGGTTGAACCTTGGCGTGCCGGTGATTTTCGCCCGCAAGCACCAGTCGTTGACCCTGACTGAGAACCTGCTGTCGGCGACGGTATATTCCTTCACCAAGCAGGTGGAAAACACCGTGGCGATTTCCCCGCGCCACCTGACCAGCAGCGATCGCGTGCTGATCATCGATGACTTCCTGGCCAATGGTAAAGCGTCCCAGGCGCTGATCTCGATCATCAAGCAAGCCGGCGCCACCGTGGCGGGCCTGGGCATCGTGATCGAGAAGTCGTTCCAGGGCGGCCGTGCGGAGCTGGATGCCCAGGGGTATCGCGTGGAATCGCTGGCCCGGGTCAAATCCCTGGCCGGAGGGGTCGTCAGCTTTCTCTGAGCAGCGCCTGGAAATCAGAGGCCTATCGTGTTCGAGTCCCGCAGCGAACCGGATAACTTGAACAGCTCGCTGTCGGTCTTGATCCCCAGCTTGCGGTAGGCCGACTGTTTCTGCGTGCTGATGGTATTGGCGCTGCGCGAGAACTTGGCGGCAATCCCGTTCACCGACATGCCATCCAGGAAGCAGCGCAACACTTCCCGCTCCCGCGGCGAAAGAATCTCCTCGTGGGCAAAGGCGCACGTCTGCTCGGCGGCGACCGACGCCTTGCACAGCGCCGCCTCCGACACCCCCACCTCCCGGGCCATGGCCGGGTGCAGGTAGATCTTGCCGCAGGCCACGGTACGGATGGCGGCCGCCAGTTCGTCCAACCGCTGGGACTTGCCGAAGAACCCCCAGCTTCCCGCCTGCAGGGCCAGCGACACGGTCGCGGGTGTGTAATGCGCCGACAGCACCAGGGTCCTGCATTCGGGATAACGCACCCTGAGCGCCCGGATCAGGTTGATGCCGTCGATCTCCATCGGACCGAGCATGAAATCGACGACGACGATATCGGGCCGCTGCTTGGCCAGCGCGGCGAACAACTCCCCACTCGTGGAAAAGGAACCGACGACTTCGAGATCGGACTCCTTGGATAACCACAAGGCCGTGCCGACCCTTATCACCTCATGGTCGTCCAGCAGCATGACGGTGCGGGGACCAGGAAATACGTAACTCATTGGATCAGACCTCCTGAACGATAAAGCCAGGCCGGCAACGGGAGGGGCCCGGCTAAGACCTACAGAACTTTCAGACTTATAGCAGCCGACACCCAGAGCACAAACGACAAACCGCTCGAGAAATCACGAAAGTGTCACGCTTCGAGGTATCTCGATAGGCCAGAGGGCCGGCTTGCACGAGAGTGGTAACCCTCATCCAACAGGCTAGTGCCTTCCCTACAAGCCTGTCGGATGGGACATCAACTGAAACCATTCAAGGTAATCCGATGAAAATCTCTCAAGTCTCTGCCGCCGTGTCTCTCGCCCTGGCCGCCCTCATCGCCCTGCCGGCTTCCGCAGCCAACGACGGCATCATCAACTTCAGCGGCCTGGTGACCGACGTGACCTGCACCATCGAAGGCGAAGCGCCGGGCGGTGGCACCGTGGTCAAGGACGTCGACCTGGGCGGCGTGCCCGCCTCCCTCCTGACGAACGCCGGCGATCGCCGCAACCACACAGGCTTCACGATTCGCGTCGGCGCACCGGGCGAAACGGCCTGCACCAACGGCCGCACTGCCATGGTCGCGTTCGACCCGAGCAGCCCGGCGATCGACGTCACCACCGGCCGCCTGAACATTGACGTCACCTCGGACGCCGCCAGCAACGTCCAGGTCGAGGTGACCAAGCGCGACGGCACGCCGATCCACCTCTACACCGAAAAATCCGAAGGCGTGGTCATCTCCGACAACCAGGCGCTCATCCCCCTGGGCGCCCAGTACTACGCCACCGCTGCCGCGGGCGAAGGCGAGGTCAACACCCGGGTTGGCTTCATGGTCGAGTACGCCGACTAAGCGTCCTCCAATGGACCTGCGCCCTGTCGCGGGTCCAGCCTTCAACACGAGAGCTTCGCCAATGAACAACCTGGCTCGTTCGGGCATGGTCATCTGTGCCCTTCTGACGGCATCGCTGCACGCTACCTCCTCATTTGCCGCCGTGGTCATCCATGGCGCGCGCGTGATCTATCCCGCCGAACAACAGGAAGTCGTGGTCCGGCTGGAGAACAAGGGCGAACGCCCTGCCCTGGTTCAGCTCTGGCTCGACGACGGCGACAAACGCGCGACGCCCGCGACCGCGCAGGCGCCCTTCACCGCGATGCCGCCGATCCTGCGCATCGAACCGAAAAAGCAGCAGGCCCCGCGCCTGCGTTATACCGGCGAGCCGTTGCCCACGGACCGCGAAAGCCTGTTCTGGCTGAATGTGCTGGAAGTCCAACCGAGCGCCGCCGATGCCAAGGACAGAAACCTGCTGGAACTGTCGTTTCGCTCCCGCCTGCGCGTGTTCTTCCGACCGCAGGGGTTGCCCTATCCGAAGGGCGCCGCGGCCCCCAGGCTGAGCTGGAAGCTGGTGCCCCACGAGGGTGGCCACGCACTGGAAGTCGTCAACCCCACGCCGTATCACATCTCGCTGGGCTCGGTCGAACTGGTAGGCAAAGGCCGCGGTGAACGTTATCCAAAGGCCCCGAACAAGGAGGTCAACGACAGCCTGTTGCTGCCGTCCGGCGATATCAAGCGCTTCCCGCTGCCGGCCCTGCGAACCCTGCCCAGCGGCGCCCTGAAGGTCGAGTTCAGCGCGATCAGCGACCTTGGCGCACGCGTCAGCCACAGCGCCGACATACCCTCTTGAACCGGACCGACGATTGCCCATGAACATCCTCAGATCCCAGCACACCACCCGCTTCACTCGCCTCGTCGCCCGGCTCGTCCTGGCGACCCTGACGCTGATAGCCGGCTTCACGGTGCAGGCCAGCGTCATCATCACCGGCACCCGCGTGGTGTATCCGGCGAACCAGAAGGAAGTAAGCATTCGGTTCGAGAGCAAGAACCAGAAACCGGCACTGGTGCAGGTCTGGCTGGACAGTGGCGACGAGGAAGTGACACCGGAACAGGCCAAGGTGCCGTTTGTCGCCTCGCCACCGATCTTTCGGATGGAGCCGGACAAGCAGCAGGTCGTGCGCCTGACCTACACCGGTGAAGCGCTGCCCACGGATCGCGAGAGCCTGTTCTGGCTGAACATGCTGGAAGTCCCACCCAAGGCCCGGGATTCGGAGCAGAGCAACCAGTTGCAACTGGCGTTCAAGACTCGCATCAAGGTGTTCTTCCGACCACAGGGCCTGCCGTACGAGGCGGTACAGGCCACCGAAAAACTGCTCTGGAAGCTGGTGAAAACCGAACAGGGGCCAGCCCTGGAAGTGCATAACCCCACGCCCTACCACCTGAACTTCGATTCGGTGGATCTGCTGGCGGCCGGCCAACGCCATGCCAAGCCGGTCGGCGAGACGGCCGCCGAGAACATGGTCAATCCCCATGCCAGCAACCGTTTCCCCCTGCCCAGCCTGAAGTCGGCGCCGAGTGCCGGCGCCCAGGTCGAATTCCAGCTCATCGACGACTACGGCGCCCGGCACACGCACAAGGCCCAGGTCACGCCATGACGGGCTGAACGAAGACCCGGCGTCACTCGAACGCCCACCCATGACGACAACTCCGACCCCGTCGCGATCCTGAACACGCGACGGCAGGGAACGGCTTGCCCGAATCCGGCAATACACAAGGATTGGAACGTTAGCGATGAGATCGAAGACACAACCTGTAGCCGGCGGATCGCGCCCTGTGCGCAGCCGCCTGGCCCACGTCATTCACAGCCTCCTGCTGCTGGGCGCCGGTAGCGCCCTGGCCGCCGACGAGGTCGAGCGGGTGGAGTTCAACCCGGCCTTCTTTCCGGGAGGTGGCGGGCAGATCGACATCTCGCGCTTCAACGAAGGCAATGTGGTCCTGCCGGGACATTATCGTGCCGATATCACCGTCAACGGCAACTGGATCGGCCGCGACGAACTGACCTTCGCCGGGGTCGAGGGCCAGAAAAACGCGCAGCTTTGCCTGGACCGCGCCCTGCTGATCAGGCTCGGGGTCGACCTCGACGGGGTGGCACAAAAGGCCGCCGAGGCCGGCGAAACCGTTCCGCCGCCGTTGCCGAGCACGCCAACCTGCGGCGATATCAGTACCTATCTACCCGGTGCCAGCGCCCGCTTCGATACCGGTGAGAGCCGGCTGGACCTGCAAGTCCCGCAGATCTACCTGGCACGCAAGGCCCGCGGTTATGTCAGCCCGGAGCACTGGGACACGGGCGTGAACGCGGCGTTCGTCCGCTACGACGCCAATGGCTTCAGGAACAACAACCAGGGCCATTCATCGTTCTCCAACTCCCTGAGACTGAACACCGGTCTCAACCTGGACGGCTGGCACCTGCGGCACAACGGCGCCTACAGCAGCAGCAATGCCGGCAGCAGCTACCAGAGCAGCGCCACCTACGTGCAACGGGAACTGCCCGGCCTGCAATCGCAACTCATGACCGGCGAGATCTACACCACCGGCGAGTTGTTCGACAGCCTTCGCCTGCGCGGCGCGACCCTCTCCACCGACGATCGCATGCTGCCCGACTCGCAGACCGGCTATGCGCCCATCGTCCGTGGCGTGGCCGAGAGCAACGCCCGGGTCAGCATACGCCAGCGCGGCATATTGCTCGACGAAGTCAGCGTGGCCCCGGGGCCATTCGCGCTCGACGACCTGTTCCCCACCGGCTACGGCGGCGACCTGGAGGTCACCGTCACCGAGGCCGACGGGCGGCAGCGGCAATTCATCGTACCTTTCGCTTCCGATGTGAAGCTGCTCCGACCGGGCTATAGCCGCTATTCGCTGAGCCTGGGCGAGATGGCCGAGCTCGGCGTCAACAGCACCCCCTGGCTGAGCCAGGGCACTTTCCAGTACGGCCTCAACAACCTGCTCACCGGCTATACCGGTGCATTGGCCTCGTCAGGCTATCACTCGCAAATCCTCGGCGCGGCCCTCAATACCCCGCTGGGAGCGATTTCGCTGGATGTGACCACCTCCCATGCCGAGCTGCCGGGGAACGGAAATCGCCGGGGCCAGAGCCTGCAGGCACGCTACAACAAGAACTTCGCCGACACCGGGACCAACTTCGCCCTCGGCGCCTTCCGTTACTCCACCGACGGCTTCCTCACCGCGCGGGATACCGCGCAACTGCGTGAACTGGCCCAGGGCGGAGGCAACCTGGACAATATCAGCCGGGTACGCGATCGCCTGGATCTCAGCATCAACCAGAGCCTGGAGCGGGGTTCGCTGTTCCTCAGCGGCTCGTCGCAGAACTACTGGAACCGCAAGGGCGGCAGCCTGAGCTTCAGCGCCGGCTACAGCAGCAACTGGCAACGCATGAACTACACCGTCAGTGCCCAACGTACCCGCGACCTGCTGACCGAGCGCAGCAGCAACCAGATCGACCTCACCATCAGCCTGCCGCTGGGTTACTCAAACCGTGCGCCCAACCTGTCGAGCACACTGATCCACGGCGACAACCAAAACAGCGTCCGGACCGGCCTCAGCGGCACCTGGGGTGAACGCAACGAGATCAGCTACGGGGCCTCGGCCAGCCACGCCGACAATGGCGGCGGTAACAGTTTCAACGCCGACCTGCAATACCGCAGCCGCTACGCCCTGGCCTCCACCAGCTACAGCCAGGGCAACGGTTACCACTCGCAATCCCTGGGCCTGTCCGGCGGCCTGGTGGCCCATGCCGACGGCGTGACCCTGACCCCGGAACTGGGCGACACCATCGGCCTGGTCAACGCGCCCGGCGCCAAGGGCGCCTGGGTCGGCAGCAATAACTCGCAGGTGGACGACAACGGTTACGCCGTGGTGCCGCACCTCACACCGTACCGCCAGAACGTGGTCGAACTGGACCCCAAGGACATGTCCCATGACGTGGAGCTCAAGTCCGCCTCGCACAACGTCGCGCCCCGGGCCGGCGCCGTGGTGGTGATGAAGTACGAGACCAGCAGCGGGCGGGCCTTGATCATCAATGCCCTGCGCGAGGATGGCAGCCCGTTGCCCTTCGGTGCCGATGTGTTCGATGAAAGCGGTGCCAGCGTGGGCACGGTCGGACAAAGCAGCAAGGCGTTTGTCCGGGTACCGCAGGATCGCGGCCAACTGGCGGTCAAGTGGGGCCCTGCCAGCACGGACATCTGCCGGATCGCCTATGACCTGGGCACGCTGGCCGAGTCCGAAGGCTTGCGGCAGATGGATGGGAAATGTCGGGCCGAGATTACCGATGCGCCTCGGTCGGCCCCGTCTGATACAGCTGCGGATGAGGCTTGATCATGGTCACGTATAACTGCTCCGCAAACGCCCCTGTCGACAGACTCCAGAGCTTATTTCACGCTAGACAGAAAATGAAATGCTCCATCCAATCAGTTTTCGCATTGCTGACACTGTTACTGCCCGTGGCGGCTCAAGCCGCTTGCAACTATTACCCGAACAACCCCCGTAGCGGCGCGACGTTTCCAGCCACGATCAGCGTGCCGTCAAGTCTGGCAGTGGGAGCCCTGATCGCAAAAACGGCCTTCAGTGGCGCATACCCCAGCGGCATCAGCACCTGCACCCCGCCGATCATGCAGCAAACCACCGGACGATATACAACCGCTGATTCGGTGGCGCTTCCTGGTGTGGGGGGTGTCTATCGAACCAATGTTCCAGGGATTGGCATACGGGTCTACGCGACTCTCAAGTGGGGGACCCCATACTTAATGCCCCTCCACAGCAGCTCGGCTGCACTGACCTACACAAGCTATGAACACACTATCGTTACGATGGAGGCTCAGTTCTACAAAATAGGCAACGTATCAAGCGGTACAGTCCCCAGCGGAAACCTCATGGTGAACAACTGGGATGGGCGCACTATCCACACGGTTGTACTGAACAACGCAGTCAGCTTCGTCTCCCCCACCGCCACCTGCAACCTCGCCCCTGGCGACGTCAACCGCACGATCCCGCTGGACCCCGTGCGGATCTCGAACTTCACCGGCATCTCGACCGGACTTAAATACTTCGACCTGACCGCCAACTGCAGCAACGCCTCGAACGTCACCTTCAGGTTCACCGGCACTCCGGAGCCCACGAACTCCGCGCTCTTTGCCAACACCTCCGGCACGGCTCGCGGCGTTGCTCTATGGCTGCATACACCGGGCCAGACCGTCAGCCACAACAGCACCCGCACCGTGGCGGTGTCAGGTAACCGAGCCGTGTTGCGAATGGGGACGGAGTATCACAAGACCACCGGTGCCCTGACCAAAGGCTCACTGGTCAGTACCGTCACCGTCAACATCACCTACAACTGAGCCAACAGACCGCTCGTGGCATCGCTCGTCGAATGCAATGCGTCAATCAACGCTTTAACTGACAAGGATACCTGCAATGAAAACACCTCTTTTCGTATTGTCCCTACTGGTTGCCGCTGCCACGATCACCGGCACGGCTCAAGCTGTCCAGACCACCACCCTGCGGTTCACAGGGGATATCCAGGGTGGCACCTGCCACCTGGACGCAAGCGATCTCGGCCGCACGATCGAATTGCCCCCAGTCAAGGTCAGCGACTTCGATTCCACCACTTGGACCGGGCTCAAGACATTCAACCTGACCGCCAACTGCGACTCGGATATCAGGAATGTCACCTTCACCTTTGACGGCACACCGGACTCCGTCGCACCGGAGCGCTTCGCCAATGTCGGCGGCACCGTCCGCGGCATCGCTACCGTGATTCAATCGCGCATCGGGGGAACTGGCTCCAACATCCCAGCCAACGGCAACCCTACCGCTCGCTCGCGAACCATTCCAACAACCGCCGGCCGTGCGGTAATCCCCATGGCCGCGCACTACATAAAAGTCGGCACCGTCACCAAAGGCAACCTGATCACCCCCGCGCGCGTGACCATTACCTACAACTGACGCCCCGAGCCCTAATAGGCCGCCACCTTCCGCCGGCCCGCCAGAACGGACAACACCCGATGAAAACCTACCTGATACCCCTGGGGCTGGCGCTCGCGGCCATCGCCCAAGCTTCAGCCACGGAGACCCTGAACCCGAGCAATCTGCAGATCGAAGGTACTATCGAGGGCGGCACCTGCAACCTGATTACCGATGACATCGAGCGCCCCATAGCCCTGCCACCGGTCAAGGTCGGTGACTTCGCGGGCGCCGACTCGGCGGGTCACAAGCCCTTCGAGCTGAGCGCCCGCTGCGACTCGGACATCAAGAGCGTGACCTTCACGTTCCAAGGCACGCCGGCCCCCTCGGATGGCGCGCGGTTCGCCAACACCGGCGACGCCCACGGCCTGGCGCTGTGGCTGTACTCGCGCCTGGGGGGCGTGCAACAGACCATCCGCGCAGACGGCAATGACAACGCCCGCACCCTGACGCCAAGCGGCGGCCTGGCCGTGCTGCCACTGGGGGCGGCCTACTGGAAGTCCGGTGCGGTCAGCGAAGGCAAGCTGGAAAGCCTGGCGACCGTGGACGTCACTTACAACTGAGACATGAGTGAGCAGGCAACCGGTTCAGGTAGACAGCGTGTGCCTACTCCAGAAACCTCAAAAACAATAAGTATTTGAAAAAACAAGGGCGGCAAATGAACAGACCTTACAAGGCAATATCCGCGGCGGCACTGCTCTTGTCCATGTCCGGGCAGGCGTTCGCCGCGTGCACGTCTTCCGTCTACCATCCAGGTGGGTATTCCGGCGATATTGGCACGGTCACGGTGACGGATATCAATGCTGCCGTCGGTAGCCCGCTCACCGGATGGAGAGATTTTCCGAGTGTCAGCCAGGGCACCAAGCGGGTCAGCTGGTACTGCGATAGCGGCACCAACGTGAAATTCAGCGCACAGGGGACTGCCGGTGCGGTATCGACCTATAACGATGGTTCCCGATCCTATAGCGTCTATCCGACAGGCATGCCCGGCATCGGGATTGTATTCAGGACCCACGGCGACACTGGGGTCGGTTCGCACAATATCGTCACCGGGATCCTGAGTAACACCACACAGCGAACCTACAGCCAGACCAACCCTGCGGCGAGCAACAGGACCTACGCCTATGAAATCAACTACAGGCTGATAAAAACCGGTGCAATCTCTTCTGGCGGCATTGTTCCTCGCGTTATTGCCAGGACATGGTGGGAACCAACGCCCTCGCATTTCAACCCGCGTGAATACAATATCCTGTTGGGCAGAGGAACTATCATTGCTCCGGTGCCTACCTGCAATCTGGCTACGAGCGACCTCGACCGCACCATCAGACTGGACCCCGTGCGGATCTCGAACTTCACCGGCATCTCGACCGGCCTCAAATACTTCGACCTGACCGCCAACTGCAGCAATGCCTCGAGTGTCACCTTCAGGTTCACCGGCACGCCGGCCCCCGGGAACGCCGCGCTCTTTGCCAACACCGACACGGCTCGCGGCGTTGCGCTATGGCTGCATACACCGGGCCAGACGGTCAGCCACAACAGCACCCGCACCGTGGCGGTGTCAGCCAACCGGGCCGTGCTGCGATTGGGGGCGGAGTATCACAAGACCACCGGCCCCCTGACCCAGGGCAAGCTGGCCAGTGCCGTCACCGTCAACATCACCTACAACTAAGACCCTGTCCGCTAGCCCGCAGTGGCCTGCAGCCCCGCCAGCAGCAACCGCTGGAGCAGTTCCTCCTTCAGGTCCTCCGGGTGGCTCAACCCCATGCGCTCCAGGTGCGCCGCAAAGGCCGCCGGTTCGGGGGCGTCCAGTGCTGCCTTGCCCAGGTCGAGCATCTCCGTGAGCTTGAATTTGCTCTTGAGCCAATTCAGCGCCCGCAGCAGATCCCGCTCCTGCGCCGTGAAATCACAACCCAGCGGATACTCCGGGAACAAATGCGGGTGCCGTGTCCGAATCGCCTGCAAACGTTGCGGGCTGTTATCGGCAAAACGTGGATCGAGCCGGAAACTGCCCGGTAGCTTGCCGACTTTTTGCGCTTGCTCGATCAGCTCCGCCTGAAAGCGCGAATCGGCGATATTCAACAACGCCTCGATCACCTGGACGTCGGTCTTGCCGCGCAGGTCGGCAATGCCGTACTCGGTCACCACGATATCGCGCAGATGCCGGGGGATGGTGCAATGACCATACTCCCAGACGATGTTCGAACTGACCTCGCCGCCCGACTCGCGCCAACTGCGCAGGATCAGGATCGACCGCGCGCCTTCCAGCGCATGTCCCTGGGCTACGAAGTTGTACTGCCCGCCGACACCACTGAGCACCCGTCCGTCTTCGAGTTGGTCCGCCACGCCCGCGCCGAGCAAGGTCATGGTGAAGGCGCTGTTGATAAACCTCGCGGCGCGGCGCTGCAGGCGCTTGAGTTCTTCCTGGCCAAACAGCTCGTTGATGTAGCTGATGGCGGTCATGTTGAACTCGCCCAGCTTGTCCCGGGACAGCTCGTGCAGACGCTGATAAAAACTGCGCGGGCCGAGAAAGAAGCCGCCATGCACCATCACGCCACCGGCTTGCCCGGCACTGCCCAGGGTTCCGGCATTGGCCTGGCGTTGCTGCTCAAGGTCGGCATAAACCTTGCGCCGCACGATGCCCGCGTCCACCAGCACCAGCAGGCCGTTGACGAACATCTCGCTGCAGCCGTAAAGCCCCTCGGAAAACACCTCAATGCCGCCCTCCTTGTCGAGCAGCGCTTTCCAGGGCGACAGGTCGATATCCGCCAACAAGGCCTGGTAGCCCTGGTTGTTCGACTGGCGGGCCAGCAAGGCGCCGGTCAGCGCGTCGCCCATCGAGCCTATGCCGATCTGCAGGGTGCCGCCATCGCGCACCAGGGTGCTGGCGTGCAGGCCGATGAAGTGATCTTGGGTATCCACCGGCATGTTCGGGGTGGAGAACAGGGTACTGCGCTCCACGTCGTCGATCAGCAGGTCGAAGGCATCACGGCCGAGTTCCGAATCCCCTGGCATGTAGGGCAGGTCGCTGTGGACCTGCGCCAGCATCAGGATGGTTTCGCCGGCGGCCCGGCGCCGGGCGATCATCGGCAGCAGGTCAAGGGTGATGTCCGGGTTGCAGCTCAGGCTCAGGCGCTCGGGGTGCTCCGGGTCCTCGGCCACCAGTTGCGCGACCAGGTTCAGGCCGGCGGCGTTGATGTCGCGGGCGGCATGGCTGTAGTTGCTGCTGACGTATTCCTGCTGGGCCTGCGTGCTGTGCAACAGGCTGCCGGGCTGCATGAAGAACTGCTGGACCTGGATATTCGGCGGCAAACTGTCCCGACGCAGGGCGGCGAGGAAGTCCAGTTCGGGGTAATCACCGAACACCCGTTCGACAAAGGGTTCGAGGAAACGCCGCTGCAAGCCGTCGCCCAGGGACGGGCGGCCGAGGGTCAAGGCCGTGTAGATGGTCAGCCGGCGTTCCGGTAACTGCCTGATGCGCTGGTAGAGCGCATTGATAAAACGATTGGGTTTGCCCAGGCCCAAGGGGCTGGCCATGTGAATATGCGCCGGCAGCCGCGCCAGCACCTCGTCGACTGCACGTTCGATAGAACAGGACTGCACCATCCGACCCTCCTCGCCTTTCCCTGAATTGAGGTTGGACCGAGCTTGCCGGGAATTGGCTGAAAATGACAGCCCGGTGCCTGCCGGGAAACACCGCCCTGTGGGAGCTGGCTTGCCGGCGATGGCGTCCGTGAATGCAACTCCAGACTCAAGGGCCTCATCGCCGGCAAGCCGGCTCCTACAAGTCTGCTTTTCGACAGATGCAAAAAAGCCGCTCATCAGCGGCTTTTTCGTGAATATCGGTGTTATTTCAAGCCGGACATCTTCTCGATGGCACCCTGAAGCTCTTCAGGCGTACAGTCGGCGCAAGTCCCCTTCGGTGGCATGGCGTTGAAGCCATGAGTCGCCACTGCCGCCAGGCCCGCAACGCCTTTCTTGGCTTTCTCCTCGGCCGAGGCTCCGGCAATACTCGCAATCACGGTGCTTACATGATCGGCCCGCTCTTTCCAGGCCGCGGTATCACCGATTTTCGGCGAATTCAAAAGGCCGGTGCCATGGCAAGCGTTGCAATGCTTGGCAATCACTTCATCCGGCGTCTTGGCCCCGCCACCGCCACCCGCGGTAGCCGCCACTGCCATCCCCTTGCACTCTTGGCCCTGCACACACACCTGGCCCACCGGCTCGAGGCGCTTGGCGATGTCTTCATTGATTGTCGAAGCCTGAGCGCTGACTGCCCACAGGGCGACTACGGTTGCTGGTACGGCCAGCATTTTCATAATTGGATTCACGCGTACACCCTCAATGGTGGCTAATCACGCCCCGAACCACGGTTTCGCAGGCGGGCGTGAGTATAGCGGTTCGATTGCCACTCTGAAACAACCCCAAGACTCACAAGGGTATTAGCCGAGCGGTGAATCGGCACTGCCGGGCGCCTTGAAATCCCTGATCTGGCGCCTCTCGCGTTTAAAAATTCGCCGGTGTCGCTGCGCTGATTAGTCGCGCTGGCGTATCGAACGGGTTGCGGAAACGGTGCGGCTTGGTGCTTTCAAAATAGTAGCTGTCGCCCGCTTCGAGGACGAAAGTTTCTACGCCAACCACCAACTCCAGTCGACCCTCCAGCAAAATGCCCGTCTCCTCACCTTCGTGGGTGAGCATTTCCTCGCCGGTGTCGGCACCTGGAGGATAGATCTCGTTGAGGAAGGCGATGGCGCGGCTGGGATGGGCACGACCGACCAGCTTCATGGTCACGGCACCATCGGAAATATCGATCAGCTCATTGGCTTTGTAGACGATCTGGGTCGGTTTTTCCTGGAGGATTTCCTCGGAAAAGAACTCGACCATGGACATGGGAATGCCGCCAAGAACCTTTCTCAGCGAACTGATCGAGGGGCTGACACTGTTTTTCTCGATCATTGAAATGGTGCTATTGGTGACGCCCGCGCGTTTGGCGAGTTCACGCTGAGACAGACCTTTCAGTTTACGGATGGATTGCAGTCGTTCACCGACGTCCAATACGGCAGTCTCCCAGGGATTCAGGCGATGTTGTAATTGAGCGATATCATGGCATAGCGTTCAGTATTTACAACACTCAGGGCCCAATCCCGTTCGGGGAGACGACCTGTGGCGCGGCGTGCTTTGCCGCTAGCTCCCGGTGTAGAGCAGTGGTACCCGACGCAGGTTGCAGAAAATCTGATACGGAATGGTCCCGGCCTCGGCCGCCACCTCGCTGGCCAGCACGTTCTTGCCCCACAACTCCACCGTAGAACCCAGTCCGGCCTGGGGCACATCGGTCAGGTCAACACAGAGCATGTCCATGGACACCCGGCCCAGCAACCGGCTGCGTTGACCGGCCACCAGCACCGGCGTGCCGGTCGGCGCATGACGCGGATAGCCGTCGGCATACCCCATGGCAACCACGCCGATCCGCATCGGCTGGGGCGTCACGAACTGGCCACCATAGCCCACCGGCTCACCCGCCGGCAGCTCGCGCACGCTGATGACTTTCGACTCCAGGGTCATGACCGGCTGCAAGCGCGCGGCCACGGGGTTTTCTTCCTCGAAGGGGGTGGCACCGAACAGCAGGATGCCGGGACGTACCCAATCGCTGGGAATCTGCGGCCAGCCGAGCACCGCCGGGGAATTGCACAGGCTGACCTCGGCCGACAAGCCCTGGCGCGCCGCTTCGAAGACCGCCACCTGTTCGGCGCTGCGCTGGCAGCCCAATTCGTCGGCACGGGCGAAGTGGCTCATCAGCACAATCTTCGCCACCTTGCCGCTGGCCTGCAGACGCTGGTAAGCCGCCTGGTACTGCGCCGGCTCCAGCCCCACCCGGTGCATGCCCGAGTCCAGCTTGAGCCAGACGTTGATCGGCTTGGCCAGCACCGCCCGCTCGATGGCTTCCAACTGCCAGAGCGCATGCACGACGCACCAGAAATCGTGCTCGACGATCAAGGCCAACTCGTCGGCCTCGAAAAAACCTTCCAGCAACAGGATCGGTGCACGGATACCGGCGGCCCGCAGCTCCAGGGCCTCCTCGATGCAGGCCACGGCAAAACCGTCGGCGTCGGCCTCCAGGGCCTGGGCACAGCGCACCGCGCCATGGCCGTAGGCGTCGGCCTTGATCACCGCGAGGGCTCGGGCACCCGACACTTCACGGGCCAATTGGTAGTTGTGACGCAGGGCTTGGAGGTCGATCAGGGCACGGGCAGGACGCATGGCGGCAAACTTCTGGACGGTCAACGGGGAATAAAAAACCGGTGCGAAAGACAATGCATCCGCCATCGCACCGGGAGAGGGATCGTACTTAAGGCAGAGCGGCCACGACCGACAGCTCGACCAGGATTTCCGGCTCGCACAGCTTGGCTTCGACTGTGGCACGGGCCGGTGCGACGCCTTTGGGCAGCCACTTGTCCCATACCGCATTCATGCCGGCGAAGTCGGCATCGATGTCTTTCAGGTAAATCGTCACCGACAGCAGCCGGCTCTTGTCGGTACCCGCCAGGTCCAACAAACGCTCGATATTGGCGAGGGTTTCCCGGGTCTGGGTTTCAATCCCGGCGCTCAGGTCGTCGCCGACCTGCCCTGCCAGATACACGGTGCCGTTATGCACGACGATCTGGCTCATGCGCTCATTGGTGAGCTGGCGCTGGATTGACATGTTTTGCAGTCTCCTGGGGCGTTTTGCCGTAGCGGGAAATATCGAGGCCTTCGGCACTGATCTGCGGCTTTTTCTTCGCCATCAGGTCAGCCAGCAGGCGACCTGAACCACATGCCATGGTCCAACCGAGCGTACCGTGGCCGGTATTCAGGAACAGATTGCGGAAAGAGGTCGCCCCCACGATCGGCGTGCCATCAGGTGTGGTCGGACGCAAACCGGTCCAGAAGCTGGCTTGTTCGAGGTCTCCGCCCTGAGGATAAAGATCGCCGACGATCATCTCCAGCGTTTCGCGTCTTTTCGGATTCAGCGACAGGTCAAAACCGGCGATTTCCGCCATGCCGCCGACGCGGATACGGTTGTCGAAACGGGTGATCGCGACCTTGAAGGTTTCATCGAGAATCGTCGAAGTCGGGGCCATGGCCGGGTTGGTGATCGGCACGGTCAGCGAGTAGCCCTTGAGCGGGTAGACCGGTGCCTTGATCCCCAGCGGCTTGAGCAACTGCGGCGAATAGCTGCCCAGCGCCAGCACGTAGCGGTCGGCGGTTTCTAGCTTGCCGTCGATCCACACGCCGTTGATGCGGTCGCCCGCATGGTCGATCCGTTGAATGTCCTGACCGAAGCGGAACTCCACACCCAGCTTGACGGCCATTTCGGCCAGGCGGGTGGTGAATATCTGGCAGTCGCCGGTCTGGTCGTTCGGCAGGCGCAGGGCACCGGCGAGGATATCGGTGACGCTGGCCAGGGCCGGCTCGACCCGGGCGATGCCGGCGCGGTCGAGCAGTTCGTAAGGCACGCCGGACTCCTCGAGCACGGCGATGTCCTTCGCGGCGCCATCGAGTTGCGCCTGGGTGCGGAACAGTTGGGTGGTGCCCAGGCTGCGGCCTTCGTAGGCAATCCCGGTTTCGGCGCGCAGCTCGTCGAGGCAGTCACGGCTGTACTCGGACAGGCGGACCATGCGCTCCTTGTTCACCGCATAGCGGCTGGCGGTGCAGTTGCGCAGCATCTGCGCCATCCACAGGTACTGGTCGACATCGGCGGTGGCCTTGATCGCCAGCGGTGCGTGACGCTGCAGCAACCACTTGATCGCCTTGAGCGGCACACCTGGCGCGGCCCAGGGCGAGGCATAGCCGGGCGAGACCTGGCCGGCGTTGGCAAAGCTGGTTTCCATGGCGGCGGCCGGCTGACGGTCGACCACCACCACTTCGAAACCGGCCCGGGCCAGATAATAAGCACTGGTGGTACCAATGACGCCGCTACCCAATACCAGAACTCGCATGTGTCTACCTCTCGATCCGCGCCAGACGCCGGTGTTTAATGTTCGAAACCAGGATGCGCGCAGTTTAAAAAACAATAGCCAGTGCTTTTCACTATATAAGTGCCTATATTTGGCGAGAATTCTCGGCACTATCGCTTTTGACGGAGGGGCATTCCCTAATGAGAACCAACCATCAGACCAAGCGCGAGCTGGACAAGATCGACCGCAACATCCTGCGCATCCTGCAGGCCGACGGGCGCATCTCGTTCACCGAGCTGGGGGAAAAGGTCGGCCTGTCCACCACGCCCTGCACCGAACGGGTCCGTCGGCTGGAGCGCGAAGGCATCATCATGGGCTACAACGCCCGGTTGAACCCGCAACACCTCAAGGGCAGCCTGCTGGTGTTCGTCGAGATCAGCCTCGACTACAAGTCGGGCGATACCTTCGAAGAGTTCCGCCGCGCCGTGCTGAAGCTGCCTCATGTGCTGGAGTGCCACCTGGTGTCGGGGGATTTCGACTACCTGGTCAAAGCGCGGATTTCCGAGATGGCCTCCTACCGCAAATTGCTCGGCGACATCCTGCTCAAGCTGCCCCATGTGCGGGAGTCCAAGAGCTACATCGTGATGGAGGAAGTGAAAGAGAGCCTGAACCTGCCGATTCCGGATTGAATCTAGGGTCTGTACGAAAACTCGCCGAGCGGCGATCAGGCAAGGCAAAAACAGGCGAGGAAGCGGAGTTTAGTCCACTAAATGAGCATTCCGAGCCTGTTTTTAACGCAGCATGATCGTCGCGCAGGCAGTTTTCGTGCAGAGCCTAGACCAGCACTTGCCGGGTGCTGGCGATATATTCGTGCACCTGCCGTTCGATCCGTGGATGAATCAGCTCCACCGGGCGTCGGCCATTGGGACAGGGCAGCGTCGGCGTCGTGCCGAACAAGCGACAGATCAGCGGACGCTCGTCGTACACCGTGCAACCGTTCGGCCCCAGGTGTACGCAATTGAGCTCGTTCAGCGCCGCTTCCTGCTCGGCGGCGGTCTTGCGCGGCAAGCGGGCCATCTCCTCGGAGGAGGTGGTCACCGGCCCACAGCAGTCGTGACAGCCCGGCACGCATTCGAAAGACGGAATTTGCTGACGCAGAAAGCGGATTTTCTGACTGTTGCAACTCATCGAACGACGACCGGAAAGAAGAATGAGCACGGATTCTGCCTGAAAAGACCGAACCTTGAACACACCGCTGTCCACAGTACGGCGTCTAACAAAGATCTTGAGTAGGTCCCCAATCCTGTAGGAGCTGGCTTGTCGGGACGCCGCATCGCAGCGATGAGGCCCTTGAGCCTTGCGGCGCCCGTCCGGACGCCATCGCTGGCAAGCCAGCTCCCACAGGTTTCGCAGCGCCCTCAGGGGCCCCTTTCGGGCTACGGCCGCCAGAACGGCTTCAAGCCTTCTTCCCAGGCCTGCTCCTGGCTCAAGCCGATATCTCGCAGCTCCTCGGACGTGAGTTCAAGCAAGGCCTTGCGGGTGCGCAGGCGGTGCCAGAACAGACCCATGAGACCGAAGGCCGGCGTGCAACGACGGGCGGAAAACGCCGTGATTGCCCGTTCCTGTTCGATCACCAGTTCCTGACTGCGCAAAACCAGACGCACATCGCTTAAACCGTTCATTACCTGTGCTCCTTTGTTACTCGATTGCCATAGGTACACAGGATGGGCGAACGGCCAAAACCATTACAGATTCAATCAATTTTTATTAATTCCATACAGAACTCGCCAAAGCACGACTGAATCCTGTATTTTCACCCTATCTGTACCGGCCAATGCTTTCCACCCTGCCCGAGAACTGCGCCATGACCCTCTACGTCAACCTCGCCGAACTGCTTGGAACCCGTATAGAACAAGGCTTCTATCGCCCTGGCGATCGCCTGCCTTCTGTACGGGCATTGAGTGTGGAACATGGTGTCAGCCTGAGCACGGTGCAGCAGGCCTACCGGGTCCTGGAGGACAGTGGGCTGGCCCAACCGAAACCCAAATCCGGCTATTTCGTGCCTGTCGGCCGCGAACTGCCGGCGTTGCCGGTGGTCGGGCGTCCCGCGCAACGCCCCGTGGACATCTCGCAGTGGGAGCAGGTACTGGAGCTGATCCGGTCCGTTCCCCGCGAAGACACCGTACAGTTGGGCCGCGGCATGCCGGACCTCGACAGCCCGACCCTGAAACCGCTGCTGCGCAGCCTGGCGCAGATCAGCCGCCGCCAGGACATGCGCGGCCTGTCCTACGACAATATCCACGGCAACTTCGGGCTGCGCGAGCAAGTGGCGCGACTGCTGCTCGACTCCGGCTGCCAACTCGGCCCCAACGACCTGGTCATCACCACCGGCTGCCACGAGGCCCTGTCCACCAGCATCCGCTCCATCTGCGAGCCGGGGGACATCGTCGCGGTGGACTCCCCCAGCTTCCACGGCGCCATGCAGACCCTCAAGGGACTGGGCATGAAGGCCCTGGAAATCCCCACCGACCCGATCACCGGCATCAGCCTCGACGCCCTGGAACTGGCCCTGGAACAGTGGCCGATCAAGGCCATACAGTTGACGCCCAATTGCAACAACCCGCTGGGCTATATCATGCCGGAGTCGCGCAAGCGTGCCCTGCTGACCCTGGCACAGCGCTTCGACGTGGCCATTATCGAGGACGATGTGTATGGCGAACTGGCCTACACCTACCCTCGTCCGCGCACCATCAAGTCCTTCGATGAAGATGGCCGGGTCCTGCTCTGCAGTTCCTTCTCCAAGACCCTCGCCCCCGGCCTGCGCATCGGCTGGGTCGCCCCCGGGCGCTACCTCGAGCGGGTGCTGCACATGAAGTACATCAGCACCGGCTCCACCGCGCCGCAGCCGCAACTGGCCATCGCCGACTTCCTGAAAAACGGCCACTTCGAGCCGCATCTGCGGCGCATGCGCAGCCAGTACCAGCGCAATCGCGACTTGATGATCGACTGGATCAGCCGTTATTTTCCCGCCGGCACCCGGGCCAGTCGCCCCCAGGGCAGCTTCATGCTCTGGGTCGAACTGCCCGAGGGCTTCGATGCCCTGCGCCTGAACCGGGCGCTGCAGGACCAGGGCGTACAGATAGCGGTGGGCAGTATCTTTTCGGCCTCGGGCAAATACCGTAATTGCCTGCGGATGAACTACGCTGCCAAGCCAACGCCGTTGATCGAAGAGGCCGTACGCAAAGTCGGCGCGGCCGCAATCACATTACTGGCACAAAACGAGAGCAGTATCGATTGACCTTTACCCGCCGGACAGCGTCCGGATGCCGACACCTGCCATGACCCGGGACGCTGACCGTTGAAAGCCTGCTTGCTGCTGATTGCCCTGCTGTTGAGCGGATGCGCATCCCTGGATGTTCCACGGTTTCCCAGCCAGGCCATGGCGGCGGGCGAGTCGACCTTCGGCCGTTCGATCCAGGCCCAGGCCGCGCCCTGGCAGGGACGCTCGGGCTTTCGCCTGCTGCCCAACGGCAGCGAGGCGTTCAGGGCCCGGGCCGAGCTGATCCGCAATGCCCAGGTCAGCCTGGACCTGCAGTACTACATCGTCCATGACGGCCTGAGCACCCGCATGCTGGTGGATGAACTGCTCCAGGCCGCCGATCGCGGCGTGCGCGTGCGCATCCTGTTGGACGATACCGCCAGCGACGGGCTCGACTCGGTCATCGCCACGCTGGCCGCGCATCCGAATATCCAGATCCGCCTGTTCAACCCGCTGAACCTGGGCCGCAGCACCGGCGCCACCCGCGCCCTGGGGCGCCTGTTCAACCTGTCGCAGCAACATCGACGGATGCACAACAAATTGTGGCTGGCCGACAACAGCGCGGCCATCGTCGGTGGCCGCAACCTGGGGGACGAATATTTCGGCGCCCAGCCGGACCTGAACTTCACCGACATCGACCTGCTCGGCTTCGGCCCCGTGGCCGAACAGCTCGGGCACAGCTTCGACCAGTACTGGAACAGTGCCCTGAGCGTGCCCATCGGTGATTTCCTCACCGACACGCCTTCAGCGGCGGAACTGGCCGATGCCCGGCAGCGGCTCAAGGACTCGCTGGGCAGCTATCGCCAGCACAATACCGCCCTGTACCTGAAACTGCGGGCCTACAAGAGCGAGCCACACATGGACACCTGGCGCCGCGAGCTGATCTGGGCCTGGAACCAGGCGCTGTGGGATGCGCCGAGCAAGGTCCTGGCCAGGGAAGAGCCGGATCCACGCCTGCTGCTGACCACTCAACTGGCGCCGGAACTGACCAACGTTCATACCGAACTGATGATGATTTCCGCCTACTTCGTGCCTGGTCAGCCGGGGCTGGTCTACCTGACCGGGCGCGCCGACGCGGGGGTCTCCATCAGCCTGTTGACCAACTCGCTGGAAGCCACCGACGTACCGGCCGTGCACGGCGGTTATGCGCCCTACCGCAAGGCCCTGCTGGAGCACGGCGTGAAACTCTTCGAACTGCGGCGCCAGCCCGGGGACCGTGGCGGCAGCGGGCCGCACCTGTTTCACAGCGCGACCTACAAGGGTTCGGACTCCAGCCTGCACAGCAAGGCGATGATTTTCGACCGGCAGAAATCCTTTATCGGCTCGTTCAACTTTGACCCACGCTCGGTCTTGTGGAACACCGAAGTCGGTGTCCTGGTGGACAGCCCGGAGCTGACGGAGCACGTTCGGGCCCTGGCCTTGCGCGGCATGGCCCCGGCCTTGAGCTACCAACCGCGCCTGGAGCAGGGAGAGATTGCCTGGGTCACCGAGGACCACGGGCAGCTCCACGAACTGAACCAGGAGCCGGGCAACTGGTGGCGCCGGTTCAACGCCTGGTTCGCCAACCACATCGGGCTGGAGCGCATGCTCTGAAGGTTCGCGATCAGCCGGTCGGCTGTGCCGCGCTGAAGGCACCCTGGCGTAACAGCAACACCAGCAGGCCCAATGCTCCAGCCGCCATGAACAACGGCAAGGCCTGCCCGCTGATCCACTGGCTGCCCGCTCCCGCCACCAACGGCCCGATCAGGCAGCCGATGCCCCACAACTGCGCCACATGGGCATTGGCCCGCACCAGCGCATCGTCGCGATAACGCTCGCCGATCAGGATCAACGACAAGGTGAACAACCCACCCGCGCTGGCGCCGAACAGCACCCACAACGGCCAGATCAGCAAGGTATCGATCAACAGGGGCACCGCCAGACTCGACAGCATCAGGGCCAGGGCACAGCCGATGAACAGCGCGCGCCGGGAAACGCGGTCGGCCAGGGCACCAATCGGCAACTGCAACAAGGCATCACCCACCACCACGGTGCTGACCATCGCCAAGGCAATATCCGCCGTAAAGCCCTGGCGCAGGCAGTAAACCGGCAACAACGTCAGAATCATCGCCTCGAAGGCGGCAAACAGCGAAATGGCCCAGGCAATAGCCGGCAAACTCCGACAGAAACCCAGCAAGTCCATCAAGGTGACACGACTGGACTCCGAGGTGGGCGCACCACTACGCCCCAGCAACAGGAATGGCGCGGCCACCAACAACCCCACGCCGACCCAGAAACCGTAATCGCCCTCGGTACCCATGGCGGCCAGCAGCAACGGACCGGACAGTTGGCTCAACGCATAAGTACTGCCATACAGAGCCACCAGGCGTCCGCGCCACTGCTCGACCACCAGTTGGTTGATCCAGCTTTCGCCGAGAATGAAGACAATCGTCAGGCTCACGCCAATCATCAGGCGCAGCACCAGCCACACCGGATAGCTGGGCAGCAGCGCCAGCAAGCCGATGGACAAGGCTCCGGCCCACAAGCAGAGAGCCATGAGCCTGGCGGTGCCGAAACGCGCCGCCAGGTGACTGGAGATACTGGCTCCCAGCAAGACACCGATGGCCGGCATCGCCGCCATCACGCCAATGGCGAAGGCGCCATAGCCCCAGCTTTCCAACCGCAGGGAGACCAACGGCATGCTCACGCCCAGTGCCAGCCCGACACTGAGTACCGAAGCCAGCACGGCGAAATAAGTCGCCCAACGCATGTTCCACGCTCCTGTGGATAATTTCAGTTCAAGACAACACAGCCGGACTTCCTGGCGGAGAGTCCGGCTGTGTTATTGGCATCGCCCGATCATGTACGCAACATCCGGTGTAGGAGCCGGCTTGCTGGCGATGAGGCCGGCAAGTCTTGCATCGATCTTGCGGACGTCATCGCCGGCAATCGAGCGTCGACCGGCCGCCCCTACAGGTTTTGTTGCGCCCTGATGATTACAGCTTGATCCAGGTCGCCTTCAGCTCGGTGTACTTGTCGAACGCATGCAGCGACTTGTCACGGCCGTTGCCCGACTGCTTGAAGCCACCGAACGGCGCGGTCATGTCGCCGCCATCGTACTGGTTAACCCACACGCTGCCGGCGCGCAGGGCCTTGGCGGTCAGGTGCGCCTTGGAGATGTTCGCGGTCCAGACCGCCGCCGCCAGGCCGTACGGCGTGTCGTTGGCAATGTTGATCGCCTCTTCCACGCTGTCGAAGGCAATCACCGACAACACCGGCCCGAAGATTTCTTCCCGGGCGATCTTCATCGCATTGCTCACCCCGTCGAAAATGGTCGGCTCGACGTAGGTCCCGCCGGTTTCCTCAAGGGTACGCTTGCCACCGACCACCAGCTTGGCGCCATCGGCATGACCCGACTCGATGTACGACAGCACGGTGTTCATCTGCTGGGTATCCACCAGGGCACCGACATTGGTGTCCGGGTCCAGTGGGTTGCCCGGCTTCCAGGCTTTCAGCGCTTCGATCACCAACGGCAGGAAACGGTCCTTGATCGAACGCTCCACCAGCAGGCGCGAACCGGCGGTGCAGACTTCGCCCTGGTTGAAGGCAATGGCGCTGGCCGCGGATTCGGCGGCGGCCTGCAGGTCCGGAGCGTCGGCAAAGACGATGTTCGGGCTCTTGCCGCCGGCTTCGAGCCAGACACGCTTCATGTTGGACTCGCCGGAATAGACCATCAGCTGCTTGGCGATCCGGGTCGATCCGGTGAACACCAGGGTGTCGACATCCATGTGCAGGGCCAGGGCCTTGCCAACGGTATGACCGTAACCAGGCAGCACGTTCAGCACACCGGCCGGAATGCCGGCTTCAACGGCCAGGGCGGCGATGCGGATAGCGGTCAGCGGGGATTTCTCCGAGGGTTTGAGAATCACCGAGTTACCCGTGGACAGCGCCGGACCCAGCTTCCAGCAGGCCATCAACAAAGGGAAGTTCCACGGCACGATGGCCGCCACCACGCCCACCGGCTCACGGGTCACCAGGCCCAACTGATCGTGCGGGGTGGCGGCCACTTCGTCATAGATCTTGTCGATGGCCTCGCCGCTCCAGCTCAGGGCCTGGGCCGCGCCGGGAACGTCGATGTGCAGGGAGTCGCTGATCGGCTTGCCCATGTCGAGGGTTTCCAGCAGGGCCAGCTCCTCGGCATTGACCTTCAGCAACGCGGCGAAACGAATCATCGCGGCCTTGCGCTTGGCCGGGGCCAGGCGCGACCAGACACCGGAATTGAACGTCGCGCGAGCACTTTCCACGGCACGCTGGGCATCAGCCACATCACAGCTGGCCACGCGGGTCAGCAGGCGGCCATCGACCGGGCTGATGCACTCGAACGTCTCGCTCGACACCGCGGCGGTGTATTCACCATTGATGTAGGCACGGCCTTCAATCTTCAGCTCACGGGCGCGTTGTTCCCAGTCAGCACGAGTCAGGGTGGTCATTCGAGTGTCCTCCTCTTATGAAATACGAGAGCCGCGCGCGCTTGCGCCAGCACCCTCCGAAATTCTGCCCGACAGGCCCTGATGTGGACCCACGGCACCCACCACCCTAAACCAGCGGCACCTGAAGTTTCAATATATTTGACAATAAGGGGGTGAAACGCCGTTGCCATGTTCATTTTAATAAACATAGACTCGATGCTCCCGATCACTGGTCCGTCACCGCAGAGGAAGAGCAGCATGAACATCCAGGACATCGTCGATTTCAGCGACGCCGGCACCGCGCCGGAACGCTTTCGTCCGGCATCGGAGAAAGTGCTCAAGGGCGACCCCGAGCAGACGATCCACAACCACTACGCCAGCCCCTGCGGGCAGATGAATGCCGGCGTCTGGGAAGGCGCGCCAGGCCAGTGGACGGTGAACTACACCGAACATGAATACTGCGAAATCGTCCAGGGCGTCTCGGTGCTGCGCGACGGCGAGGGCAATGCCAAGACCTTGCGCGCCGGCGATCGTTTCGTGATTCCGGCGGGCTTCAAGGGCACCTGGGAAGTGCTGGAACACTGCCGCAAGATCTACGTGGTATTCGAACAGAAGGCCTGATCAGGTCCGGGCGCACCAGGACCGTTCGCCATCGACGGCCCTTGTCGGATAAGGAATATCCACATCGAGGCCGTCACGCCTGACCCGAAGACGGCCTTGGTCATGCCCCCGGAAATCAGCTTCGCTCAGGGCCAGCACCCAATACAGCTCTTCCCGGCCGCAGGCATCCTTGAGCTGTGTCGCCACCGTCGCCTCCCGGAGGTCGATTCGCCCATCCTTGAGCGCAAACAGCGCATCAACCCCGGTTTCGATGATCTCCGGTATTCCGGCAAGACGGAAGGAATGCTCGCTGCCGAAACTGCCTTTCATCGCCGTGCCCGGCACCAGCAGATGTCGGCTTGCCGGATCCTTGAAGCGCTGCAGGAATGGCTCGACCGCCTCTGCCGCCCGACGGTTGGTCCCCGCCAGGGACTCGCGAAGCCGCTGGCCCAGCACCTCATCGGGCGTGTCACTGATCGGCGCGATCGGCCCCAATAGCAGGCCCACTGGGGTTTCCCCTTGTGCAACACGGGGCAACCAGTCCAACCGTCGACGATCGAGCAAGTACCCGGCCAGAAGGCCCAACGCATAGCTCTCATGATCAACCGCCAGGTAGTCGGCACGCCCCAGCGGGATCAGTTGCCTCAACAGCCGCGCCTCCCACTCGGGACTCCGGGGCTCCAGCCCCATCGCCAACAACTGCGCGACCGACTCCACATAGCGCGCACTCCCCTCGGAGCGGTCGGTATCGCGGATGCGCTCGGCCTCGTCGGCAAACTCGCTCGACCAACGCCGGTACCAGTAACTGGCGCGCCCCAACGCATCGGCCTCACCCCGGATAGCGGCGAGCAAATGGCGAATGATCCGGTTGCGGTACAGACGCGGTTCGACGAGCGCCGGGTAAAGGCTGCTGCGCTCCGACAGCGAACCGCGGGCCCAGTCGTCTTCAGCGTAGAAATGGAAGGCTTCGTGGGTTGCCAGGTCGAACAGCTCGGGGACCGCTTGCGGATGCTTGAGCCGCTGGACCTCGCCAACAGGCAAATGCTGTCCCAGGCCCACGAAGAGCGCCGGACGCCCCTGCCACTCGATCTTTTCGAAGCGTCGGTATTCGAAGGGCAGCCCCAGGGCGCCGACCGCCCGCATGTCGACCTCATGCCCACCCCGGGCATTCATCAGCCACGCCCGCTGTCCGTCGCTGACCAGCAACTGGACATCGGCAAACACCCGGGTCGTGTCGAACAGGTTCGCCAGCGTCGGCCAGGCCATCACGGTCGCCTCGGCCATGCGCCGCACATAGGCGTCGGTACTCTCAATGCTCTCGATACTTTCGGTGCTTTCTGTGCTGCCCCGGTCCACGGCCTGAACCGCAATACTGCCCGCCGCCAGGACCACCAACAACAGGACTCCACACATTTTCGCAATCATCATGAGCGCTCTCCACATCCGCATCCGTTCGGTGTTCACCCCAGTCTAGGAAAGGCGCAACGGGAAAAATGTAGGAATCAGGCACGCAACAGGCAGGATCCGGCCGAAAAAAGGCGAAAAAAAACCCCGAACCAGTCGGGGTTTTTTTCGAAAGAAAAAATCAATTACTTGATTTTGCCTTCCTTGTAGATCACGTGCTTACGAACAACCGGATCATATTTCTTGATCTCGATTTTGTCCGGAGTAGTGCGCTTGTTCTTGTCAGTCGTGTAGAAATGACCAGTACCGGCGCTCGAGATCAAACGAATCAATTCACGCATGATTTAGCTCCCTTATACCTTGCCATCGCGACGGAGTTCGGCCAGCACGACATCAATGCCGCGCTTGTCGATGATACGCATGCCCTTGGCGGATACGCGCAGACGCACGAAACGCTTCTCGGACTCGACCCAGAAGCGGTGATGCTGCAGGTTCGGCAGGAAACGACGACGGGTTTTGTTGTTTGCGTGGGAAATGTTATTCCCAGTCACCGGACCCTTACCGGTAACTTGACAGACTCTAGACATGCCTCAGCCCTCTAAAACCACATGCCCAACCCGGCATGGGTTGGCCGCTTAATCTCTCAGTCATTTGGCGCCAGGCGCCGCGTTTCTTTAAGGGTCTTACCGGCTACACCTACAAGCGAAGGAACCGGGCCCCTAGAAAAGAGCGCTGCTTTATACCAGAAAGACTCAGGTGCAACAACATCCCGTGCAATTAAAACCGCAACGCCGCACCGGGAATGACCGTGCAGGACGCCAGCAACGCGGGCTTGCGCCATAAAAGGCCGCTCGTCGCACAAATGCCTGTCGCCGGCCCAAAAGGCCCGCCAAACCGTGCGGTGAAAACATCGGGGGAAGCAGGCAAACTGAGCAACCCGGTAAAAACGGGATAGTCAATTACCGTCCATACCTCTAGGGTAGGACTTTTCCAGACTGCACTCGCAGATGGGACAACGACCTGCAAAGGATACTGAATATGCGTCTCGCTGCCCTACCGCTATTGCTCGTCCCTTTCCTGGGGCTGCCGGCCCAGGCCGCCGATTCCTTGAACGTTTGCACCGAAGCCAGCCCCGATGGGTTCGACGTGGTGCAGTACAACTCGCTGACGACGACCAACGCCTCGGCCGACGTGCTGATGAACCGCCTGGTGGACTTCGACGCCGCCAGCGGCAAACTGGTCCCCAGCCTCGCCGACAGCTGGACGGTGTCCGACGACGGACTGGTCTACGACTTCAAGCTGCATCCGGGGGTGAAATTCCATCACACCGACTACTTCAAGCCAACCCGCGACCTGACCGCCGCCGACGTGCGGTTCAGCTTCGAACGCATGCTAGACCCGGCCAACCCGTGGCACCAGATCGCCCAGAGCGGCTTTCCCCACGCCCAGTCGCTGCAACTGCCGAGCCTGATCAAGCGGATCGAGGCCACCGATCCGCTGACCGTGCGCTTTACCCTCGATCACCCCGACTCGACCTTCCTCGCCGCCCTGAGCATGGGTTTCGCCTCGATCTATTCGGCGGAATACGCCGACAAGCTGATGGCCGCGGGCACGCCGGAAAAACTCAACAGCCAGCCCATCGGCACCGGCCCGTTCGTGTTCGGTCGTTTCCAGAAAGACGCCTCGATCCGCTACAGTGCCAACCCGGACTACTTCGCCGGCAAACCGGCGGTCGACAGCCTGGTCTTCTCCATCACCCCGGATGCCAACGTCCGCCTGCAAAAGTTGCGACGTAACGAGTGCCAGATCGCCCTCTCGCCCAAACCCCTGGATGTCGTTGCCGCTAGTAAGGAGACGACACTCAAGGTGGAAAGGACCGACGCCTTCATGACCGCGTTCGTTGCCATCAACAGCCAGCATCCACCGCTGGACAAGCCGGAAGTGCGCCAGGCGATCAACCTGGCCGTCGACAAGACCAGCTACCTCAAGGCGGTGTTCGAAGAGACCGCCGAGGCCGCCAACGGCCCGTACCCGCCCAACACCTGGAGTTATGCCAAGGACCTGCCCGGCTACGCCCACGACCCGGAAAAGGCCAGGGCCCTGCTGGCCAAGGCCGGGCTCAAGGACGGCTTCCAGACCACGATCTGGACGCGCCCGTCGGGCAGCCTGCTCAACCCCAACCCCAGTCTCGGCGCCCAATTGCTGCAAGCCGATCTCGCCGAAGTCGGCATCCAGGCACAGATCCGCGTGATCGAATGGGGCGAGCTGATTCGGCGGGCCAAGGCCGGCGAACATGACCTGCTGTTCATGGGCTGGGCCGGTGACAACGGCGACCCGGACAACTTCCTGACCCCGCAATTCTCCTGCGCGGCGCTGAAATCGGGCACCAACTTCGCCCGTTACTGCGATGCGGGCCTGGACAAACTGATCAGCGCCGGCAAGACCACCAGCGAGCAAGGGGTACGCAGCAAGCTCTACGAACAGGCCCAGGCGCAGATCCAGCAGCAGGCGTTGTGGGTGCCGCTGGCTCATCCGACCGCCTTCGCCTTGCTGCGCAAGAACGTCCAGGGCTATGAGGTGAGTCCGTTCGGGCGGCAGGATTTCTCCAGGGTCAGCATCAAGCCTTGATGAGGCATTGATCGACACCGCTTCTGTAGGAGCCGGCTTGCCGGCGATGGCGTCCTCAATGTCGACGCAAGTCTTGAGGGCCTCATCGCCGGCAAGCCGGCTCCTACAAGGGATCGCGGTGTTTGCCCGATCTCGTTACAACCAGCCACGCTCCATCATCGACAACGGCTCCCCCTCGCCGACGATAAAGTGATCGAGCACCCGCACATCGACGAACTCCAGCGCCGCCTTGAGGCGCTTGGTCAGCACATGATCCGCCTGGCTGGGCTCGGCGACCCCCGAAGGGTGGTTGTGGCAGAGGATCAACGCCGCCGCGTTGTGCGCCAGCGCCCGCTTGACCACCTGCCGCGGATAGACGCTGGTGTTGTCGATGCTGCCGTGAAACAGCGGCTCGAACGCCAACACCCGGTGCTTGCTGTCGAGAAACAGGCAGGCGAACACCTCATGGGGCTCGTGCCGTAGCATCGCCTTGAGGTAATCGCGCACGGCCCGCGGGCTTTCCAGCACCGAGTCGCGCCGCAGACGCTCGGCCAGATGACGGCGGGCCATCTCCAGCACCGCCTGCAATTGCGCGAACTTGGCCGGCCCCAGGCCCAACTGGCGACCGAACGTCTGCTGGTCGGACTCCAACAGCTTGCGCAGGCTGCCAAACCGGCTCAACAAGTGCCGGGCCAGGTCCACCGCGCTCTTGCCGCAGACGCCGGTGCGCAGAAAGATCGCCAGCAACTCGGCGTCGGAAAGACTCGCCGCCCCCTGTTCCAGCAGCTTCTCCCGCGGCCGTTCCGCCGCCGGCCAGTCACGAATACTCATTGCACCTCCCTGTCCCTTTGGCGCCGCTGTTCCCTGGCGGTCGCTGTGTTATCTTAGCCCATCATTTTCACCCCTGATCCGGCCTGGGGAGGCGTCGTCGGGGGTAGCCATCACCGGACTAAAAGGCAGGTCTATGCAGCGGCTGTATCGGAAACGCATCGTTCTCGGCGTCGGCGGCGGCATTGCCGCCTACAAGAGCGCCGAGCTGGTTCGCCGACTCCTCGACCAGGGCGCCGAAGTGCGCGTGGTCATGACCCGTGGCGGCAGCGAGTTCATCACCCCGCTGACCATGCAGGCGCTGTCCGGGCACCCGGTGCACCTGGACCTGCTCGACCCGGCCGCCGAAGCCGCCATGGGCCATATCGAGCTGGCGAAATGGGCCGACCTGGTGCTGATCGCACCGGCCACCGCCGACCTCATCGCCCGCCTGGCCCAGGGTATCGCCGACGACCTGCTGACCACCCTGGTGCTCGCCACCGACGCCACCGTGGCCATCGCCCCGGCCATGAACCAGGCCATGTGGCGCGACCCGGCCACCCAGGCCAACACCCAATTGCTGCAAAGCCGCGGCCTGAAAGTCTTCGGCCCGGCCTCCGGCAGCCAGGCCTGCGGTGACGTCGGCCTGGGCCGCATGCTCGAAGCCACGGACCTGGCGCACTGCGCCGCCGATTGCTTCCAGCACCTGGCCCTGACCGGCAAGCACGTGCTGATCACCGCCGGCCCGACCCAGGAAAACATCGACCCGGTGCGCTACATCACCAACCACAGCTCCGGGAAAATGGGCTTCGCCCTGGCCGAAGCCGCCGTCGAAGCCGGCGCCCGCGTCACCCTGATCACCGGCCCCGTGCACCTGCCGACCCCGGACCGGGTGACCCGCATCGACGTGGTCAGCGCCCGCGACATGCTCGCCGCCTGCGAAGCCGCCATGCCCTGCGACCTGTTTATCGCCTCGGCCGCAGTCGCGGACTACCGCCCGGAAGTCGTTGCCCCGCAAAAACTCAAGAAAGACCCTACGAACGGCGACGGCCTGCTGCTACAGATGGTGCGCAACCCGGACATCCTGGCCACCCTTGCCGGCCGCCCCGACCGTCCGTTCAGTGTCGGCTTCGCCGCCGAAACCGAACATCTGCTCGACTACGCCGCACGCAAGCTCAAGGACAAGAACCTCGACCTGATCGTCGCCAATGACGTGGCCAACCCCAGCATTGGCTTCAACAGCGAGGAAAACGCCTGCAGCGTGATCGACCGCGAGCTCCACGCGACACTCTTCGCCCAGACCAGCAAGGGCAAGATTGCCCGCCAGCTGGTTTCCTTTATCGCCGAACGACTGAACCAGGTTTAATTTTCATGCACGCTTTGCAAGCCAAGATCCTCGACCCACGCATCGGCGGCGAATTCCCGCTGCCCCAGTACGCCACGCCCGGCTCCGCCGGCCTCGACCTGCGCGCCATGCTCAAGCAGGACACCGTACTGGAGCCGGGCCAGACCTTGCTGATCCCCACCGGCCTGTCGGTGTACATCGGCGATCCGGGCCTCGCCGCCCTGATCCTGCCGCGCTCCGGCCTGGGCCACAAACACGGCATCGTGCTGGGCAACCTGGTGGGCCTGATCGACTCCGACTACCAGGGCGAACTGATGGTTTCCTGCTGGAACCGTGGCCAGACTGCCTTCAACATCGCCGTCGGCGAGCGCATCGCCCAACTGGTGCTGGTGCCGGTGGTCCAGGCGCACTTCGAGGTGGTCGAGGCCTTCGACGAAAGCCAGCGCGGTGCCGGCGGTTTCGGGCACTCGGGCAGCCATTGACCTAAGCTGGTCCAGGCCCGGCCTGAGACGGGGCGCGTTGAATTTCAGGATGAATCTCGCGGAGGCAATATTTGAAAGGCTTCAAGCGCAATGCAACACCCGTCGACGCTCATGAAGGTAACGGTCACACGCCTCCAGGCAACGCCGCCAAACCCTTGTTACCGGGATTGCGGATTGCCTTGGGTGGGCTGGCCCTGGCCGCCGCGCTCCTGTGGTTTGGCGTGGTCGGGCCCTGGAACCAGACACTGCGCACCACCCTGAAGCAAATGCCCGGCGCCGTGGCCGCCGCGGGCCTGAGTCAGGCAAGCAGCGACCTTATCGCACAGACCGAGGCGGCGGCCCTGGACCCTTCGTTGCTCAAGGCCCTGCAAAGCCAGAACGCCGAACAGGTAAAGGCCACGGAAGCCGGCCTGCGCTTCGTCAACGGCCTGGTGGACGCCCAACTGTACCTGCCTGGCCGGGCCCAGCCGACCAGCGACCGTGCGGCTCCGCTGAACTTCTCGGCGCTGGACCTGATCACCCGGGCCGAAAGAGGCACCAAGCCGCCCCCTGAAGCCTACAAGGTCGGTCAACGCTGGCTGGTCTATAGCGTGGCCTCGCTCAAGCCCCCCTCGGGCACACAAAGCGGCGGCACATTGCTGCTGGTCTTCGATCTGCAACGACTGCTCCAGCCCTTGAGCCAATGGCACCCGGAGACCGGCGAGCTGCGCCTGACGCAAAGTGTCCTCGGCAGCCCGGAACAGGTGCTGGACCAGCGCGGAACCGCCACAACGGACGAAAGTGTTTCCTTTAGCGTCGGCTACACCAACTGGGCACTGAAATTCAGCCCCGGCCCCTCGCTCAAGCTGTCCTACCCCCTGAGCGCCTACGTCTTGACGGCCCTCGCCGCCTTGCTCGCCCTGGGCAGCGTCCTGCTGGGCATCTGCCTGACCCACAAACGCCTGCAAAACCGTCTCGACAGCGATGCCCGACAACTGGAGCAACTGTTTCACGAACTCTCCGGCGGGAAAGCCGTCAAAGCCTTCAGCTTGAGCCTGCCGGCGCTCAATGGACTGGCTCAGGAACTGGCGCGCTTTTCCCTGCGCAACGGTCACCCCGAGCCCTCTCCTGCCCCGGACGGCATTGATCCGGGCCTTGCCACCCGCAACGCCCCAGCGCCGATCCAGCCCGTCACCCCAAGTGCCGTCTGGACCGATCCGCTGTTCCAGGACACCGATATTCTCGATATCGACATTCTCGACGAACACCAGGATTTCCTGGGAACGGAGCCTCACCACGCCATGAACAGCAGTGCCCCGGTCATCCCGACATTCCCTGACAGCATCTTCCGCGCCTACGATATCCGTGGCACGGTCCCGGAGACCCTGAATGGCGAAACCGCCTACTGGGTCGGTCGCGCCGTCGGCGCGCAGAGCCTGGCCCAGGGCGAACCGAATGTTTCGGTCGGCCGTGACGGTCGCCTGTCCGGACCGGAGCTGGTCCAGCGGTTGATCCAGGGCCTGCACGACAGCGGCTGCCATGTCAGCGATGTCGGCCTGGTGCCGACCCCGGCGCTGTACTACGCCACCCACGTGCTGGCCGGCAAGTCCGGGGTCATGCTCACCGGCAGTCACAACCCGCCGAACTACAACGGCTTCAAGATCGTCATCGCCGGCGACACCCTGGCCAACGAGCAGATCCAGGCCCTGCACACCCGCCTCAAGACCCACGACCTGAGCAGCGGCAAGGGCAGCATCGAGAAGGTCGACATCCTCGGCCGCTACTTCGAGCAGATCCGCGACGACATCGTGCTGGCGAGGAAACTCAAGGTCGTGGTCGACTGCGGCAACGGCGCCGCCGGGGTCATCGCACCCAAGCTGATCGAAGCCCTGGGCTGCGAAGTCATCTCGCTGTTCGAAGAGGTCGACGGCCACTTCCCCAACCACCACCCGGACCCGGGCAAGCCCGAGAACCTGGCGGACCTGATTGCCAAGGTCAAGGAAAGCCATGCCGACCTGGGCCTGGCTTTCGATGGCGACGGCGACCGCGTGGGCGTGGTGACCAACACCGGCAGCATCGTCTACCCCGACCGCCTGCTGATGCTGTTCACCAAGGATGTAGTGGCACGCAACCCGGGCGCGGATATCATTTTCGACGTCAAGTGCACCCGTCGCCTGACGCCCTTGATCCGCGAATACGGCGGTCGTCCGGTGATGTGGAAAACCGGCCACTCGCTGATCAAGAAAAAGATGAAGGAAAGCGGTGCCCTGCTCGCCGGCGAAATGAGCGGTCACATCTTCTTCAAGGAACGCTGGTTCGGTTTCGACGACGGCCTCTACAGCGCCGCGCGCCTGCTGGAGATCCTCAGCCAGGAGAAATCCAGCGCCGAGGAGCTGTTCGCGACCTTCCCGAACGATATTTCCACGCCGGAAATCAATATCAATGTGACCGATGAGGGCAAATTCAGCATCATTGATGCACTGCAAAGCGATGCCGACTGGGGCGACGCCAACCTGACCACCATCGACGGTGTGCGGGTCGACTACCCCCACGGCTGGGGCCTGGTACGCGCCTCCAACACCACGCCGGTGCTGGTCCTGCGCTTCGAAGCCGACACAGACGCCGAATTGCAGCGCATCAAGGACGTGTTCCACAGCCAATTGAAACGTGTTGCCCCTGATCTCCCACTACCGTTCTGACCTTTGGACGGTGTAAAAGCGTAGTCTTTGCACCATCCGACCACTTGTTCCACCGGAGCCCTGAATGACCCTCGAACGCGATGCCGCTGCCAATACCGCCAAGGTTCTTTCCGAAGCGTTGCCTTACATCCGCCGATACGTCGGCAAGACGCTGGTAATCAAGTACGGCGGCAACGCCATGGAAAGCGAAGAGCTGAAAACCGGTTTTGCCCGCGACATCGTGTTGATGAAAGCGGTGGGGATCAACCCGGTGGTGGTCCACGGCGGTGGTCCGCAGATCGGTGACCTGCTCAAGCGTCTTTCCATCGAGAGCCACTTCATCGACGGCATGCGCGTGACCGACGCCCAGACCATGGACGTGGTGGAAATGGTCCTCGGCGGGCAGGTGAACAAGAGCATCGTCAACCTGATCAACCGTCACGGCGGCAGCGCCATCGGCCTGACCGGCAAGGATGCCGAGCTGATCCGGGCGAAAAAGCTCACCGTGACCCGCCAGACCCCGGAAATGACCCAGCCGGAAATCATCGACATCGGCCAGGTGGGCGAAGTGGTCGGCATCAACACCGACCTGCTGAACCTGCTGGTCAAGGGTGATTTCATCCCGGTGATCGCGCCGATTGGCGTCGGTGCCAATGGCGAGTCCTACAACATCAACGCCGACCTGGTGGCGGGCAAGATCGCCGAGGCCCTGAAGGCCGAGAAGCTGATGCTGCTGACCAACATTGCCGGCCTGATGGACAAGGAAGGCAAGGTCCTGACCGGCCTGAGCACGGCCCAGGTGGACGACCTGATCGCCGACGGCACCATCTACGGTGGCATGCTGCCGAAGATTCGCTGCGCACTGGAAGCGGTACAGGGTGGCGTCGGCAGCTCGTTGATCATCGACGGTCGCGTGCCGAACGCGGTGCTGCTGGAGATCTTCACCGATACCGGCATGGGCACCCTGATCAGCAACCGCAAGCGTCACTGATCAAGTAGAAGCCTGTGGGAGCCGGCTTGCTGCGGGCGGCGTTCCGACGATGAACGATAACGCGGTGGCTTGATACACCGCGTCGCCTGAATCGCCAGCAAGCCGGCTCCTACAGAGACTGCGCCGACCCTGGATCGGGATCAGCGCGTCAACTGCTCCACCCGCGCCCGATCCGCCGCGAAATCCTGCTGCGCCTGGACCCGTGCCGCCTGGTACTTGGCAATATCCGCCCTCATCCGCGCCTGTTCGTCACGCAGCCCCGCGAGCTGCCCCAACAGTTGCGGCGACACCTCGTGCCCCGCCCGCTCCTGCTCCGCCGCCTGGCCTTGCAGGCTGACCTGCTGCGCCAGCAAGGCTTGAAGATTGGTCTGGATGCTCGCGATCATCGCATCCAGCTCGGCGAGCTTGCGCGCCTGGGCCTTGTCGACCTCATGGACGCTGGAATAGCGCTGCAACAGCTGCGCATTGGCATCATCCTGGACTTTCTGCGCCTGCAGACGGGCAAGCTCCTCGGCCGTCGGGGCCGGGGCGACCGTCTGCAGCACCCGCCCCCGCGCGTTCAGGACCTGATAGCCCTTGCCCGCGTACTCCGGGGGCACCTGGCGGTCGAGCACCGTGACGCCCTTGCTGTCGACATAGCGATACAGCAGCGCGCCGGACGTGTCCTCGGCCTGCGCGGCAAAGGACGCGCAGAACATCAGGGGCAACCACCGATACCCGCGGCGCAAGGGGAATCAGATCCCGTATTGCGCGCGATAAGCCTCGACCGCAGGCAGATGCTGCTTGAGCTGCTCATCATCGGCCAGGAACTGCAGGACCTGGGTCAGGGACACGATGCTGACCACCGGAATCGCGAAGTCACGCTCGACTTCCTGGATCGCCGACAGCTCGCCATTGCCGCGCTCCTGGCGGTTGAGCGCGATCAGCACGCCGGCGGGCTTGGCGCCCTGGGCCTGGATGATCTGCATCACCTCGCGGATCGCGGTCCCGGCGGTGATCACGTCGTCGATGATCAGCACATCACCGGCCAACGGCGCGCCGACCAGGCTGCCGCCTTCGCCGTGGGCCTTGGCTTCCTTGCGGTTGAAGCACCAGGGCAGATCGCGCCCGTGATGTTCGGCCAGGGCCACGGCGGTGGCCGCCGCCAGGGGGATGCCCTTGTAGGCCGGGCCGAACAGCACGTCGAACGCAATGCCGCTCTCGACGATCGCCGCCGCATAGAAACGACCCAGTTGAGCCAGAGCCGAACCGCTGTTGAACAGGCCGGCATTGAAGAAGTAAGGGCTGGTACGCCCGGACTTCAGGGTGAACTCACCGAAGCGCAAAACCCCGCGATCGATGGCGAAACGAATGAAATCGCGTTGATACGCCTGCATGAAAAAAGCCCCAAATACCACGGATTTAGCTAATTAGGTAGACCTTGGGGTATCATACACGCACGTGATTTTTGGGGCCATTTATGCGGATCATCAGTGTGAACGTCAATGGTATTCAGGCCGCAGTCGAGCGTGGTTTGCTCAGTTGGCTGCAAGCACAGAATGCCGACGTCATCTGCCTGCAGGACACCCGCGCCTCCGCCTTTGAACTGGACGACCCAGCCTTCCAACTGGATGGCTACTTCCTTTATGCCTGCGATGCCGAAGTCCCCGCCCAAGGTGGCGTGGCTCTGTACTCGCGGTTGCAACCGAAGGCTGTCATCAGCGGTCTCGGTTTCGAGACGGCAGACCGCTACGGGCGCTACCTGCAAGCCGATTTCGACAAGGTCAGCATCGCGACCTTGCTGCTTCCCTCGGGGCAGAACGGCGATGAAGACTTGAACCAGAAGTTCAAGCTTATGGATGACTTCGCCCGCTATCTGGACAAACAGCGGCGCAAACGTCGCGAGTACATTTATTGTGGCTCGCTGTACGTGGCGCAGCAGAAGCTGGATATCAAGAACTGGCGCGACAGCCAGCAATCCCCGGGGTTCCTGGCGCCGGAACGGGCCTGGATGGACGAGATTGTCGGCAACATGGGCTATGTCGACGCCCTGCGCGAAGTCAGCCGCGAAGGCGACCAGTACAGCTGGTGGCCGGATAACGAACAGGCCGAGATGCTCAACCTCGGCTGGCGTTTCGACTATCAGCTGCTGACCCCGGGCCTGCGGCGCTTCGTGCGCAGCGCACGCCTGCCGCGCCAGCCGCGCTTCTCGCAGCACGCACCGCTGATCGTCGACTACGACTGGACGCTGACCATCTAAGCGTCTTTTCGCAGCGACAAAAAAGCCGACATCACGTCGGCTTTTTTGCGCGTCATTGCCTGATATAACGGCAGCCGAGGCTACTTGAGCGGTCGCCAGGTGAAGGGGTAGCGGTAAGCCACGCCCTCGTTGGCCTTGATGCCGGCAATGATGGTCAGCACCACCGCCGCGATCACCAGCAGGCCAAACAGCGGAATGCCGATCAGGACGAACATCAGCGGGATACAGATCATCGCAGCCACCGCCACGGTGATCTGGAAGTTCAGCGCTTCCTTGCCCTGGGCGTCGATGAACGGGTCCTGCTCGCGCTTCATCTGCCACAGGATCAGCGGTCCGATCAGGCTGCCGAACGGAAACCAGTAGCCGAGAAACGCCGACAAATGACAGAACATCGCCCATTGCCTGACTTCCTGGCTCGGGGCGGGTACGGGTAGTTGCTCGTCACTCATGGCGCTCTCCTTATCCTGGAAACAGTCCGAACACTCAGTCGGCCAGAACGGCCTTCTGCAATTCGAAGATTTCGCTCATGCCTTTTTGCGCCAACGCCAGCATCGCGTTCAACTCCTCGGGCTGGAACGGCGCGCCTTCGGCAGTGCCCTGCACCTCGATGAAACCACCGGTGCTGGTCATGACCACGTTCAGGTCGGTCTCGGCCGCCGAGTCCTCCAGGTAGTCCAGGTCGAGCACCGGCTCGCCCTGGTACATGCCCACCGATACCGCGGCGATCATCTGCTTGAGCGGGCTGCCGCCCTTCAGGCCGCCGCGCTTCTTGATCACGCCCAGGGCATCGACCAGCGCGACCATGGCACCGGTGATGGAGGCGGTGCGGGTGCCGCCGTCGGCCTGGATCACATCGCAGTCGACATACAGCGTCACGTCGCCCAACTTGGACATGTCCAGCGCGGCCCGCAGCGAACGACCGATCAGGCGCTGGATCTCCAGGGTGCGACCGCCTTGCTTGCCGCGACTCGCCTCACGCTGGTTACGCTCGCCGGTGGCGCGCGGCAGCATGCCGTATTCGGCGGTCAGCCAACCCTGGCCTTGGCCCTTGAGGAAACGCGGCACGCCGTTCTCGACGCTGACCGTGCAGATCACTTTGGTATCACCGAACTCGACCAGTACAGATCCCTCGGCGTGTTTGGTGTAGTTGCGGGTGATGCGGATCGAGCGGAGCTGATCGGCGGCGCGACCACTTGGACGTTTCATCTGGGAATACCTGTACGGGGACGGAAATCTACTGGGCATTATAGAGGCCAGGGACTGCGCTGGGCACCTCTAAATACCTCAGGGCCCGCTCCGCGACATCGCGGCGGTTTGGGGGCAACGGCCGCACTGCGCTACAATCCTGCGCCTTTGCTGCCCGTCGGCTTTAATTCATTCACCGGTCCTGCCCGCCCAAGCGGCGGCGAACCTGAATCGCGAGGTACTTCCATGGTCCACAGCATGACCGCCTTCGCCCGCGTCGAAAGCGCCGTCAGCCAGGGCACCCTGAGCTGGGAACTGCGCTCGGTCAACAGCCGCTACCTGGAACCCCACCTGCGCCTGCCGGAGTCGTTCCGCGACCTCGAGGGCGCGGTTCGCGAAGCCCTGCGCCAGGGCCTGTCGCGGGGCAAGCTGGAATGCACCCTGCGCTTCACCGAGGAAACCACCGGCAAGGCCCTGCAGATCGACCGCGAGCGCGCCACCCAGCTGATCGCCGCCGCCGAAACCGTCGCCGGCCTGATCAAGCAGCCCGCCGCGCTGAATCCGCTGGAAGTCCTCGCCTGGCCCGGCGTGCTGGTGGCCGACGCCAGCGACCCGCAGGCCCTGAACAACGAGGCCCTGGCCCTGTTCAACCAAGGGCTCAAGGAACTCAAGAACGGCCGCCAGCGCGAAGGCGCGGAGTTGGCCCGCCTGATCGTGGAGCGCCTGGACGCCATCGAGGGCGATGTCGCGACCCTGCGCGAACAGGTCCCGCAGATGCTCGCCAGCCAGCGCCAGAAAGTCCTCGACCGCTTCGCCGACATGCAGGCCGAGCTGGACCCAGCCCGCCTGGAACAGGAAATGGTCCTGCTGGCGCAGAAAAGCGACGTGGCCGAAGAGCTCGACCGCCTCGCCACCCATATCATCGAAGTCCGCCGGGTCCTCAAGTCCGGCGGCGCGGCCGGCCGACGCCTGGACTTCCTGATGCAGGAACTCAACCGCGAAGCCAATACCCTCGGCTCCAAGGCCTTCGACCCGCGCAGCACCCAGGCGGCGGTCAACCTCAAGGTGTTGATCGAGCAAATGCGCGAACAAGTACAGAACATCGAGTAAGGCTAACCCGACATGACCCACAGCACTGGCACCCTCTACATCATTTCCGCACCGTCGGGCGCAGGCAAGACCAGCCTGGTCAAGGCCCTGATCGATGCCGAGCCGCAGATCCGCGTCTCGGTCTCGCACACCACCCGCGCCATGCGTCCGGGCGAAGAAAACGGCGTGAACTACCACTTCGTCGACCGCGCCGAGTTCGTGCGCATGGTCGAGCACGGTGATTTCCTCGAACAGGCCGAAGTTTTCGGCAACCTCTACGGCACCTCCCAGAGCCACCTGCAGCAGACCCTGGACGAAGGCCACGACCTGATCCTGGAAATCGACTGGCAGGGCGCCGAACAAGTGCGCCGGCAAATGCCCGAGGCCCGTTCCATCTTCATCCTGCCGCCCAGCCAGCAGGCCCTGCGCCAGCGCCTGACCAACCGTGGCCAGGACAGCGACGCGATCATCGAAGGGCGGATGCGCGAAGCGGTCAGCGAAATGAGCCACTACGTCGAATACGATTTCCTGATCATCAACGACGATTTTGCCCACGCACTGGACGACCTGAAGGCGATTTTCCGCGCCAATCGCCTGCAACAACTGCCCCAGCAGCAACAATTCACTCAACTGTTGAGTGAATTGTTGGCATAAGCAACACTTCCCAAAAGCGTCGCGAGGGCTTTACATTGGTACTCGTGGCGCGTTGGCGAACCTGGTGGAGAAATCAGCGCTTCCCTAATCGCTGGTGATTTTTTAAACTGTTTAGTCCGCCCGCCCATCCGGGCACCGCGACTACCGTATTTGCTACGAGGAACACCATGGCCCGCGTAACCGTTGAAGACTGCCTAGAACATGTGGCTAACCGTTTTGAGCTGGTCATGCTCTCCACCAAGCGTGCTCGTCAACTGGCGACCGGCGGCAAAGAGCCGAAGCTGGCGTGGGAAAATGACAAGCCGACCGTAATGGCCCTGCGGGAAATCGCCGAAGGTTATGTGACGAACGAGTTCATCGCCGAACAGGATATCGTCCATGAAGACCCAGTCTTCGCCGCCTTCGAGGACGAGTCCAACGAGGCCGTCTAAGCCTATGCCTGGTCGACGTAGCACGGCGCAGGGTACAAGGCTTCGGCCGGGGGAAACCTCATGCCGAGCATAGACGCCCTCGCCGATCGCTTATCGACCTACCTCGGCGCCGACCAGGTCAATCTGGTCCGCCGGGCGTACTTCTACGCCGAACAAGCCCATGACGGTCAACGCCGTCGTAGCGGCGAAGCCTACGTCACGCATCCGCTGGCGGTGGCCAATATCCTTGCCGACATGCACATGGACCATCAAAGCCTGATGGCCGCCATGCTCCATGACGTGATCGAAGACACCGGAATCGCCAAGGAAGCGCTGCAGGCGCAGTTCGGCGAAACCGTGGCCGAACTGGTCGACGGGGTCAGCAAGCTGACCCAGATGAACTTCGAGACCAAGGCCGAAGCCCAGGCGGAAAACTTCCAGAAAATGGCCATGGCCATGGCCCGCGACATTCGCGTGATCCTGGTCAAGCTGGCCGACCGCCTGCACAACATGCGCACCCTGGAAGTGCTCTCCGGCGAAAAGCGCCGGCGCATCGCCAAGGAAACCCTCGAGATCTATGCGCCCATCGCCAACCGGCTGGGCATGCATGCGATCCGCGTCGAATTCGAAGACCTCGGCTTCAAGGCCATGCACCCGATGCGTTCCGCGCGGATCTACCAGGCGGTCAAGCGCGCCCGGGGCAACCGCAAGGAAATCGTCAACAAGATCGAAGAATCCCTGAGCCACTGCCTGGCTGTCGACGGCATCCAGGGCGAGGTCAGCGGACGCCAGAAACACCTGTACGGCATCTACACCAAGATGCGCGGCAAGCGCCGGGCCTTCAACGAGATCATGGACGTCTACGCGTTCCGGATCATCGTCGACAAGGTCGACACCTGCTATCGGGTCCTCGGCGCTGTGCATAATTTGTACAAACCCTTGCCCGGACGCTTCAAGGACTACATCGCGATTCCCAAGGCCAACGGCTACCAGTCGCTGCACACCACGCTGTTCGGCATGCACGGCGTACCGATCGAGATCCAGATCCGTACCCGCGAAATGGAAGAGATGGCCAACAACGGCATCGCCGCCCACTGGCTGTACAAGTCCAGCGGCGACGAGCAGCCCAAGGGCACCCATGCCCGGGCCCGCCAGTGGGTCAAAGGCGTGCTGGAAATGCAGCAACGGGCCGGCAACTCCCTGGAATTCATCGAAAGCGTGAAGATCGACCTGTTCCCAGACGAGGTCTACGTGTTCACGCCCAAGGGCCGGATCATGGAGCTGCCGAAAGGCTCCACGGCGGTGGACTTTGCCTACGCGGTGCACACCGATGTCGGCAACAGCTGCATTGCCTGCCGGATCAATCGCCGTCTCGCGCCGCTGTCCGAACCGCTGCAAAGCGGCTCCACGGTCGAGATCGTCAGCGCCCCCGGCGCGCGCCCGAACCCGGCCTGGCTCAACTTCGTGGTCACCGGCAAGGCGCGCACCCATATCCGCCACGCCCTGAAACTGCAACGCCGCTCCGAATCCATCAGCCTGGGCGAACGCCTGCTGAACAAGGTGCTCAACGGTTTCGACAGTGCCCTGGACAAGATTCCGGGCGAACGCGTGCAGGCCATGCTCCACGAATACCGCCTGGAACTGATCGAAGACCTGCTGGAAGACATCGGCCTGGGCAACCGCATGGCCTATGTGGTCGCCCGCCGCCTGCTGGGCGAAGGCGAACAACTGCCCAGCCCTGAAGGCCCGCTGGCGATCCGCGGTACCGAAGGCCTGGTGCTCAGCTACGCCAAGTGCTGCACGCCGATCCCGGGCGACCCGATTGTCGGTCACCTGTCCGCCGGCAAAGGTATGGTGGTGCACCTGGACAACTGCCGCAACATCAGCGAGATCCGCCACAATCCGGAAAAATGCATCCAGCTCTCCTGGGCCAAGGATGTCACCGGCGAATTCAACGTCGAGCTGCGTGTCGAACTGGAACACCAGCGCGGCCTGATCGCCCTGCTGGCCAGCAGCGTCAATGCCGCCGACGGCAACATCGAGAAAATCAGCATGGACGAACGCGATGGTCGCATCAGCGTGGTCCAACTGGTGGTCAGCGTGCACGACCGCGTGCACCTGGCCCGCGTGATCAAGAAACTGCGCGCCCTGACCGGCGTGATCCGCATCACCCGCATGCGCGCATAGCTCCCCAACGTAGCCGCCCATTACAAGGAACCCGTTCATGAGCAAGACCGTTATCAGCAGCGACAAGGCCCCGGCCGCCATCGGCACCTACTCCCAGGCGATCAAGGCCGGCAACACCGTCTACATGTCCGGCCAGATCCCCCTGGACCCGAAAACCATGGAGCTGGTGGAAGGCTTCGAAGCCCAGACCGTGCAGGTCTTCGAAAACCTGAAGGCCGTGGCCGAAGCGGCCGGCGGTTCGTTCAAGGACATCGTCAAGCTGAACATCTTCCTCACCGACCTGAGCCACTTCGCCAAGGTCAACGAGATCATGGGCAAGTACTTCCAGCAGCCTTACCCGGCCCGCGCCGCCATCGGCGTTGCCGCCCTGCCACGCGGCTCGCAGGTCGAGATGGACGCGATCCTGGTCCTCGAATAAGCGCCCGCCACGCCGTTCACGAACAACCCCGCACTGCCTGGCGCAGCCCTCACGCTGCGCCAGCTTCGTCTGCAAAGGATTCCACCATGCGCAAAGCGCTTGCCCTCTCGGTGTTTGCCCTCCTGCTCGGCGGCTGCGCCAGCGACCCTGCCAAGTACGATATCAGCGGCACCTGGATCAACCAGGCCGCCATCGATGCCGCCGTCAAGAAGGGCAGCCTGCGTAACGCCCTGGAGACCTACGGGCCGAACCTGGAATGGAACATCGACACCCGTAACGGTCAGGCCAAGTACAGCAACGGCTTCGAGCGCCCCGAGGGTCATGTGCGCGCGGACGGCAAGCAGTGGCATGTCGACTTCTATGGCAGCGCCGGGACGTCGCTGGCGCGCGACGGCAAGGAGCTGATCCAGGGTGCCAGCGATTCGGAACCGGAACAGCCGTTCGTGCGGGCCGAGACCGAACTGCCGGCCAATGCGCCGGTGGGCGCCAGCTTCGAGCAGGCCCTGTACTCGGCCTACATGGGGGGCGACTGGAAGATTACCAGCGGCCCGGGCGAAGGTGGCCAGGTGAAATTCCTGCCGGACGGACGCCTGCAAGGCTTGCCCGGCAGCGACCGCTACGCGCTGTGCCTGGCCGGCGACTGCGCCTCCATGAGCGGCCAGAACGACAGCATCTGGCTGCAGCAAGGCGGCAAGGGCAGCGCCTGGATCTTCGTGCGCAAGGGCAAGCAGCTGGAAATCTTCCAGGCGCTGAACTCGGCCCAGGCCGACGAACAGCCGCAGCTCAACCCCGGCGCCCGTCAGTGGTTGCTGGAGAAATAACCTCAGCAACGACCCTCGAGAATCGCCGCATAACCCTCGCGAAAACTCGGATAGCGTGGAGCCCAGCCCAGGGCCCGCGCCCGGGCATTGCTACAGCGCTTGCTGCCGGTGCGGCGGACACTGGCGTCCTCCGCCCACTCGGTCACCCCCAGGTACTCGCGCAACCAGCCCACCACCTCGGCCAACGGCGCCGGCGCATCATCGACACCGATATAGCAATCCTCCAGCGCCTGCCCGGCACGATCGGCCTGCAGCAGGAACGCCAGCAGCCCGGCCGCGTCGTCGACATGAATCCGGTTGGCATATAAAGGCGGCTCCACCACCACCCGATAGCCGCGCCGAACCTGGGTCAACAACCACTCGCGACCCGGACCGTAGATCCCGGTCAGACGCACCCGGGTCGCCGGAATACCACTGTCCAGCGCCATCTGCTCGGCCTCCAGCATCAACCGTCCGGAATAACCTTCGGCTTCGGCCGGCGAAGTCTCGTCGACCCACTCCCCCGCCTGCTGGACATACACACTGCTGCTGGACACAAACAGCAGGCGCCGCGGCCGCTGGCCCGATTGCCTGAGCCAGCTCAACACATGCCGCAACCCTTCGACGTAGGCTGCGCGATAACCCGCCTCGTCGTGATCGGTCGCGGCGGCGCAATACACCAGGTAATCCAGCGGGCCGCTCGGCCAGGTGTCGGGCCGTTGCTCGGCGAACAGGTCGCCCGCCACCCCCACGACACCCTCCGGCAAACGCGCGATCGAGCGGCGCAGACCATGGACTCGCCAACCTTGACCGAGCAACTGCGTTGCCAGGCGACTACCGACATCGCCGCAACCGGCAATCAGAACAGAAGGAGCAGACATCACGGATCTCCACGAAAAAAACCACAGGCTGGCGCTGAAAATTGACCAGCAGTTAGCAATGGAAGAAAAAAAGAGACGCTATTACTGTTGCTAACAAGAATTACTTGCAATAATGCACGACCAAATGTTCTCGGCCCCACGAGGCCTGGAAGGACAAGACCCTCTTCTATCTTCTCTCAGGTCCGGCCAGCATGACACGCACTAAACGCCCCGCTTCATCACCCCTGCCCCATAGCCCATCGCGCGCCTGGCGCTCGGCAGCGGCGTTGCTGCTCAGCCTGTTGCTGGCACCGACACTGACGTTCGCCGACGAAGCCGCACCGCACAGTGCACCCGCCACTGTCGCAGCAACCCCGACCGAGCATGCCGCGCCTGTCGCGGCACCGACCGCCGGCGCTCCAGTCCAGGCCGAGCATGCCACATCGGGCGACACCACGGATGCCGACGCGCTGCCCGCCGAGGATAACAGCCTGGGCATGGCCCACGACCTGTCCCCGTGGGGCATGTACAAGAACGCCGACATCGTCGTCAAGATCGTGATGATCGGCCTGGCCATCGCCTCGATCATCACCTGGACTATCTGGATCGCCAAGGGCTTCGAACTGCTGGGCGCCAAGCGTCGCCTGCGCCGTGAGATGCTCGCCCTGAAAAAGGCCCGCACCCTCAGGGAAGCCAGCGAAACCGCCCGCCAGGAAGGCACCCTCGCCCACCTGCTGGTGCATGACGCCCTGGAAGAAATGCACCTGTCGACCAACAGCCGTGAGAAAGAAGGCATCAAGGAACGCGTGAGCTTCCGTCTCGAGCGCCTGGTCGCCGCCTGCGGGCGCAACATGAGCCACGGCACCGGCGTGCTCGCCACCATCGGTTCCACCGCGCCCTTCGTCGGCCTGTTCGGTACCGTGTGGGGCATCATGAACAGCTTCATCGGCATCGCCAAGACCCAGACCACCAACCTCGCCGTGGTCGCACCGGGTATCGCCGAAGCCCTGCTGGCCACCGCCCTGGGCCTGGTCGCGGCCATTCCGGCCGTGGTGATCTACAACGTCTTCGCCCGCTCCATCGCCGGCTACAAGGCCCAGGTAGCCGACGCTTCGGCCCAGGTGTTGCTGCTGGTCAGCCGTGACCTCGACCACCTGCCGCCCGAGCGCTCCACGCAAACGCCGCACATGGTGAAAGTGGGGTAATCAGCCATGGGCCTGCATTTGAACGAAGGTGGCGACGACCTCGCCGAAAACCACGAAATCAACGTCACGCCGTTTATCGACGTGATGCTGGTCCTGCTGATCATCTTCATGGTGGCCGCGCCCCTGGCCACCGTGGACATCAAGGTCGACCTGCCCGCGTCCACCGCGAAGCCGGCACCACGGCCGGAAAAACCGGTGTTCCTCAGCGTCAAGTCGGACCAGCGGCTGTTCCTCGGTGAAGACGAAGTCAAGGCCGATGCCCTGGGCGCCACCCTCGACGCCCGGACCCACGGCAAAAAGGACACGACCATTTTCTTCCAGGCCGATAAAGGCGTGGATTATGGCGACCTGATGCGCGTGATGGACGCCTTGCGCGCCGCCGGCTATCTGAAGGTCGGCCTGGTGGGACTCGAGACGGCAGCCAAGAAATGATCAATACGCGCCAAAAGCTGACGCGTTACGGCGCCAGCCTGGGCCTGGTGCTGGGTATTCACGCGGTAGCGATCCTCGCCGTGCTGAACGGGTCGGTGTCCAAGCCCATCGAGCTGCCGCCACAGGCCATGATGGTCGAACTGGCGCCATTGCCCCCGGCCCCACCGCCCCCGGCACCGCCCAAGGTGATCACCCCGCCACAGCCACCCGCGCCCGTGGAAGAATTGCCGTTGCCCAAGCTGGCCGAAGCGCCGCAGCCGACGATCTCGGTGCCCAAGCCGGTCAAGCCGAAACCCAAGCCGCAACCGCCCAAGCCACAGGTGAAGCCGGAACCGGTGAAGGAGAAGCCCGCGGAGGAGAAACCTGCCGACACGCCGCCAACCCACACGCCAACGGAAAAACCCACGGCACCGGCGCCAGGGCCTTCGCCCCAGCAGCTCGCGGCGAAAGCCAACTGGCAAGGCACCTTGCTGGCGCACCTGGGCAAGTACAAGAAGTACCCGCCGGCCGCGCAATCCCGTGGCAAGGAAGGCCTGAACCGCCTGCGTTTCGTGGTGGATGGCGAAGGCAAGGTGCTCTCGTATGAACTGGTGGGCCGCTCGGGCAACGCCGATCTGGACCGGGCCACCCTGGAAATGATCCGTCGTGCCGAGCCACTGCCCAAGCCGCCGGCCGAGATGCTGACCAACGGCAGCATCGAAATCGTCGCGCCGTTCGTGTACTCCATCGACAGGCGCAATCGCTGATGCAGAGAGATAACGACGGTCTGTGTTCAGACTGCGTCTGATAACGTGCGTCTATCGATGGTAGCCGTTATGCTTGCCCGGCAACCTTATGGACGCTCGCTATGACTCTCACAGAACTACGCTATATCGTCACCCTCGCCCAGGAACAACACTTCGGTCACGCGGCCGAGCGTTGTCATGTCAGCCAGCCGACCCTGTCGGTAGGCGTGAAAAAGCTGGAGGACGAACTCGGTGTGCTGATTTTCGAGCGCAGCAAGAGCGCCGTGCGCCTGACCCCCGTCGGCGAAAGCATCGTCGCCCAGGCGCAGAAGGTCCTCGAACAGGCCCAGGGCATCCGCGAACTGGCCCAGGCCGGGAAAAACCAGCTGACCGCCCCGCTGAAAGTCGGCGCGATCTACACCGTCGGCCCCTACCTGTTCCCGCACCTGATCCCGCAACTGCACCGGGTCGCGCCGCAGATGCCGTTGTACATCGAGGAAAACTTCACCCACGTGCTGCGCGACAAGCTGCGCAACGGTGAGCTGGACGCGGTGATCATCGCCCTGCCGTTCAACGAAGCCGACGTGCTGACCCTGCCGCTCTACGACGAACCGTTCTACGTGCTGATGCCGGCCTCGCACGCCTGGACCCAAAAGGAAAGCATCGACAGCGCCCTGCTCAACGACAAGAGCCTGCTGCTGCTGGGCGAGGGCCACTGCTTCCGCGACCAGGTCCTCGAAGCCTGCCCGACCCTGGCCAAGGGCGGCGACACGGCCAAGCACACCACGGTCGAGTCCAGCTCGCTGGAAACCATCCGCCATATGGTCGCCTCCGGCCTGGGCATTTCGGTGCTGCCGCTGTCGGCCGTGGACAGCCATCACTACGCCCCCGGCGTGATCGAAGTGCGCCCGCTGGCGCCGCCCGTGCCGTTTCGCACCGTGGCCATCGCCTGGCGCGCCAGCTTCCCGCGGCCCAAGGCGATTGAAATCCTCGCCGACTCGATCCGCCTGTGCTCGGTGGCCAAGCCTCCCGTAGCGAGCTGATCGACGTGACTGAACTGTCGCAAGTCTCGGTCACGGCGCTCAAGGGCGTCGGCGCGGCCATGGCCGAGAAGCTGGCCAAGGTTGGCCTGGAGACGATCCAGGACGTGCTGTTCCACCTGCCCTTGCGCTACCAGGACCGCACTCGCGTGGTGCCCATCGGTGCCTTGCGCCCAGGTCAGGACGCGGTGGTCGAAGGCGTGGTCAGCGGCGCCGACGTGGTCATGGGCAAGCGCCGCAGCCTGTTGGTGCGCCTCAACGACGGCACCGGCAGCCTGAGCCTGCGCTTCTACCATTTCAGCACCGCGCAAAAGGACGGACTCAAGCGCGGCACCCATGTGCGCTGCTATGGCGAAGCCCGGCCCGGGGCCTCTGGCCTGGAAATCTACCACCCGGAATACCGCGCCATCAGTGGCAACGAACCGCCGCCGATAGACACCACCCTGACCCCGATCTACCCCCTGACCGAAGGCCTGACCCAACAACGCCTGCGCCTGCTCTGCCAGCAAAGCCTGGCGATGCTCGGCCCGCGCAGCCTGCCGGATTGGCTGCCCCAGGAACTGGCCCGCGACTACCAGCTGGCGCCGCTGGACGAAGCCATCCGCTACCTGCACCAGCCGCCCGCCGATGCCGATGTCGACGAGCTCGCCCTGGGTCATCACTGGGCCCAGCACCGCCTCGCCTTCGAGGAACTGCTCACCCACCAGCTGTCCCAGCAACGCCTGCGCGAAAGCCTGCGGGCCCTGCGCGCGCCAACCCTACCGAAAGCGCAAAGGCTGCCCGGGCAGTTTCTCGCCAACCTGGGCTTCCCGCCGACCGGTGCCCAGCAGCGGGTCGGCAACGAGGTGGCCTACGACCTCAGCCAACCGGAACCGATGCTGCGGCTGATCCAGGGTGACGTCGGCGCGGGCAAGACCGTGGTCGCCGCCCTGGCCGCCTTGCAGGCCCTGGAAGCCGGTCACCAGGTGGCCCTGATGGCGCCGACCGAGATCCTCGCCGAACAGCACTTCCTCAATTTCCGCCGCTGGCTGGAACCGCTGGGCATCGAAACCGCCTGGCTGGCCGGCAAGCTCAAGGGCAAGGCCCGCGTCGCCGCCCTGGAGCAGATCGCCGGTGGCACCCCGATGGTGGTCGGCACCCACGCGCTGTTCCAGGACGAAGTGCAGTTCCGCAACTTGGCGCTGGTGATCATCGACGAGCAGCACCGCTTCGGCGTCCAGCAGCGCCTGGCGCTGCGCCAGAAAGGCGTCGGCGGGCGGATGTGCCCGCACCAGTTGATCATGACCGCCACGCCGATCCCGCGCACCCTGGCCATGAGCGCCTATGCCGATCTCGACACCTCGATCCTCGACGAGCTGCCGCCGGGCCGCACGCCGGTAAATACCGTGCTGGTGGCCGACAGCCGGCGCTTCGAAGTGGTGGAGCGGGTGCGCGCCGCCTGCGCCGAAGGCCGTCAGGCCTATTGGGTCTGCACGCTGATCGAAGAATCCGAAGAACTCACCTGCCAGGCCGCCGAAACCACCTTCGAAGAACTCGGCGCCGCCCTCGGCGAATTGCGCGTCGGACTGATCCACGGTCGCATGAAACCGGCGGAAAAGGCCGCCGTCATGGCCGAATTCAAGGCCGGCGCCCTGCAACTGCTGGTGGCGACCACGGTGATCGAAGTCGGCGTCGACGTGCCCAATGCCAGCCTGATGATCATCGAAAACCCCGAACGCCTGGGGCTCGCGCAACTGCACCAGTTGCGTGGCCGGGTCGGCCGAGGCAGCGCCGTCAGTCACTGCGTGCTGCTCTACCATCCGCCGTTGTCACAGATCGGCCGCCAACGCCTGGGGATCATGCGCGAGACCAACGACGGCTTCATCATTGCCGAGAAAGACCTGGAGCTGCGCGGCCCCGGGGAAATGCTCGGCACCCGCCAGACCGGGCTCCTGCAATTCAAAGTCGCCGACCTGATGCGCGACGCCGACCTGCTGCCGGCCGTGCGCGATGCCGCGCAAGCCCTGCTGGCACGCTGGCCGCAGCATGTCAGCCCGCTGCTGGAGCGCTGGCTGCGCCACGGCCAACAATACGGCCAAGTGTGATAGACCTCACAGTTTATAGACCATTAGGGCGGTCAAGCTGGTTATACTGGGGAGATTGTAGGAACCCGGATACAGACCATGACAGAAGTTGCCCTCATCGATGCAACCCCGCACACCCCGTCTGTGGTCCGGCTGCTGCTCGACAAGCTCGCCATCCGCTATAGCGAGGTGCTGGACCATCCTGGTCTACCGGCCGCGCGCAAGGTCCAGGCCGTGCTGCTCGACGATGCGGTCGGCGCACTCATGGTCCTGTTTCCCCAGGACCAACTGCTGGATCTCAATCGCCTGACCGAACTGACCGGTCGGCGGCTGACGGCCGTGCCCACCGAACGCATGGAACGCATGCTCGGCAAACACAGCCTGCACCTGCTGCCGGGCCTGCCCGGGCTGACCAGTTCGCCGTGCCTGTACGAAGAGCAACTACTGCGTGAACCGAGCCTGCTGATCAACTCCGGCGAAGCCGGCCTGCTGCTGGAAATTGCCAGCGACGACTTCAAGAGCATGCTGAGCAAGGCCAGCGCCGCGAGTTTCGGCGAGCCTGTGGCCGGCATCCGCCCCAACCTCGACCGCCCGCATGATGACCGCGAGGAAATCACCCAGGCGGTACAAGCCTTCACCGCGCGGCGTATCCAGCAGCGCCTGGAAGAGACCATCGAGATTCCGCCGTTGGCGGAAACCGCGCAAAAGATCATCAAGTTGCGGGTCGATCCCAACGCGACCATCGACGACATCACCGGCGTGGTCGAAACCGATCCGGCGCTGGCGGCCCAGGTGGTGAGTTGGGCGGCCTCGCCCTACTACGCCTCGCCGGGCAAGATTCGCTCGGTGGAGGACGCCATTGTCCGCGTGCTGGGTTTCGACCTGGTGATCAACCTGGCGCTGGGCCTGGCCCTGGGCAAGACCTTGAGCCTGCCCAAGGACCACCCGCAACACAGCACGCCCTACTGGCAGCAATCGATCTACACCGCCGCGGTGATCGAAGGCCTGACCCGCGCCATGCCGCGCGCCCAGCGCCCGGAAGGCGGCCTGACCTACCTCGCCGGGTTGCTGCACAACTTCGGCTACCTGCTGCTGGCCCACGTCTTCCCGCCGCATTTCTCGCTGATCTGCCGGCACCTGGAGGTCAACCCGCACCTGTGCCACAGCTACATCGAGCAGCACCTGCTGGGCATCAGCCGCGAGCAGATCGGCGGCTGGCTGATGCGTTACTGGGACATGCCGGAGGAACTCTCCACCGCGCTGCGCTTCCAGCATGACCCGGGCTACGACGGCGACTATGCCGCCTATCCGAACCTGGTGTGCCTGGCGGTGCGTCTGCTGCGCAGTCGCAATATCGGCTCGGGCCCGGACGAAGAGATTCCGGATGCCTTGCTGGAACGCCTGGGGCTGACCCGCGACAAGGCCGATGATGTGGTCAACAAGGTGCTGGAAGCCGAAGTACTGCTGCGCGAACTGGCTTCGCAGTTCAGCCAGGGCTGAGACGCCTAAGGGGCTTCATTGTAGGAGCGAGCTTGCTCGCGATGGACGTCAACGATAACGCGGGGCATCTGATACCCCACGGTGCCTGGACTACCATCGCGAGCAAGCTCGCTCCTACAGGTTTACCCGTTCGCCCAGCAAACCTGGGCTTCAGGCCTTCTTTTTCTTCGGCTTGAGGTACTTCATCAACCCCTGGAACCACATCACCAGCGCCGGATTGCCCTTGATCTGGACCGACTTGTCCTGAATCCCCGTCATGAATGCCAGTTGCTTGTTCTTCGCCTGCAACGTGGCGAAGCCATAGGCGGCATCCTTGAAGGCAATGGCAAACGCAGGCTCCGGATAAGTCCCGGACTGGCTGTTGATGCGCTGATCCTTGACGATGAAGTGACGGGCGACCTTGCCGTCCAGGGTCTGCAGCTGGAACACCAGGGCCTTGTCGGCCAGTTGCTGCTGGAAGGCGGGGTTATTGCGGCTGGCCCGGGCCATCAACAGGCCCATTGCCCAGAGAAGAAAGCGAAATTTCATGCACACAGCCTCGGCAGAAAAGATAAACAGCCGGCGCAGTGTAGCGCTTTACCTGAAGAACGCCACCGATCTCCCACTTTACCCGGGAGATCGGCTGGCGTTTAACGCTTATACCAACAAATTGTCAGACGATCCGCCACTCACGCGTTCGGGCAAGGAACCGGTGCCCAGTCGCCCAGGTCCGGGTTCTTGCACATGCTGTTGACCTGCGACTGGCCACTGCTGGCCACATCCTGGCTCGCAGCTTTCTTGGCGTTGGCGTCCTGCAGCGTCTTCTCGGTGGCTACCGCTTCCTTAGGCACGGTCGGCAGCACCGGCTTCTTCGCCACTTTCGCCTTCTTGCCCTTGGTGGTGGTCGGCGCGACAACCGGGGTGGTGTCGGCGGTCGCCACGGTGACCACGTCGGTACGCTGCACGCCGACCTGCTGCAGGTCCTTCTCATAGGCCTGGGTATAGTTGTTCAGGTCTTCGGCGGCACGCCCGTTCACCGCGACGATCAGGTCGTTGGACTCTTTCAGGCCAGAGACGATTTCCGCCAGGCGCTTGCGGCCTTCGGCATCACCGATGGTCTTGGCCTTGCGCGCCGAGACCAGGCTGGCGAACTCACGCTGGTAGCAGCTCTGCGACGCCTTGGCATAAGCCGTGTTGCGATCCATGTCGGCGGCGCTTTTGTTGATGTCCTGGGCATAGGAGCCGATACGCTGGTTATCGTCGGCGATCTGCTTCTGCTTCTCGGTGTAGTAACCCGCCGCGCCACCCGCCAGGGCACCGCCGGCGGCGCCGATGGCGGCATTACGTCCGCGCTTGGCAGGGTCATCGCCGGTCAGCGCGCCAAGGGCGGCACCGCCCAGGGCACCAATCACCGCGCCGGTGGCGATCGACTTGGTCATGTCCGAATCAGTGGCACGCAGGTGCTGCACCGGCTCGTAGCAGGTCGGGTAGTACTCGACCTTGGTGGTCGCACCGACTTTCGAGGTCGGCGAAGTGGCGCAACCGCCCATCAGCACGGTGCTGAATCCGGCGGCTACCCACAGCGCGGCACGGCACTTGGAGGTCGATACAAGGGGTTTGCTGGTGAAGATCATGTTCGTATTCCCTTTTTTGGTTTGACTTGCCCGGTACGGCACCCTGCCGTCCGAGTCCCCTCTACGCTCGCCGGATACCGACCGCTCATGACTGCTGGGCGGTCGATGCGAGCAACGCTTTCAAGATCGCCGCCGGGTCGGCCCGCTGTTGCTTGCGGTAATCTCCGACATGACGAACGAACAAGGTCGCCCGTGCCACCAGGCTATGGCCGAGCACGGGTTTGCGATTGAGTTCTTCCTTGACCCGCTGGAACTGCGCCTGGATCACCGCATCGGTGTAGCGCGTGGCCGTTGCCAGGTTGTCGATATAGATCGCCACCGCGCCGTCCAGCGCGCTGGTACCATTCTCGATGGCGACGGCGAACAGCTTGGCGCCAGCCTCATCCTTGGCATCCAGGGCCTGCTGGCGACTCTTCTTCAGGTTGGTCAGGCGAATGTTGTAGTTGTTGACGGTCTCGGCCACCAGGGCCGCCGACTGGATCAGGTTGCCGGCGGCCTCTTCACGCTGGCGGGCGATCAGCGAGACGTTGCGCTTGAGCTCCTCGTTGACCAGCCCCAGCTCGGCCTGCAGCTTCGGGTCGGTGCTGGCGGAAATGATCCCGTCCAGGCGCTTGGTCGGGTCCTGGGCGTCGTCGATGGCGTCGGTCAGGGAAGCCAGCCGGCCCTCCTGCTGCCACTGGCTGAACAGCTCCTTGTAGCGCGAGCGCGGCGCCGAGAGCGCCCCCACGGCCACCCGAAAACCGGTGGTCTCGTTGCTCTGCTCGGTGCCATCGGCGGCGAACAGCGGGTACTCGCGGCGCATGCCGGTAAACAGCGTGCCTTCGCCCTCCAGGTAGTTGCCGCCCTTGACCACGAAACCGCCGTAGGTGCCCTGGCGCCGCCCGGCATGCACCAGCTGGAACGACTCCTGGACCATCTGCGCGGCGTTGCCTATCACGTCGAACATACCGATGGGGTTGGGCAGCTTGGTGCCGATCGGCATCAGCCGCGCCGCCTGGCCGGTACCGCCGGCCACCTGGTTGAACACCGCGTAGTCGGACAGCGGTCCATCGCTGTCGCTGCCCGGTGCCCGCCGCGGAAACAGGCGCCCTTCCAGGTCCTGGCGACTGACCGCCTGGGCACCCCGGGCGGCGAACTCCCACTCGACTTCGGTGGGCAGGCGGACAAAGCCCAGGCCGCCGTCCTCGGCCGCCGAGCCACGGCCGCTGACCGGCAGCAGGTCGCGGTGATATTTCATCAGCCAGGCGCTGTAGACCGCCGAGAAACGCTCGGCGTCGAACCGCGACACCTTGACCTTGGGCAGACGCCCGGCGACACCACTCGGCGCCTCGCAGGCCGGCGCCGGCTCGCCGCTGGCCAGGGCTTGGGCCTGGGCCATCACCAGGGCGTACTGGCGGGCCGTCACCGGGTACTTGCCGATGAAATAGAACATCGGCTTGAGCGGCGAGTCGGCGTCGGTCTTCGGCAAGGTCGGGGCAATGGATTTCTGCCAGGGGTCGGGCAGGTCCTTGAGGGTGAACTGACCGTTGATGAAGTCCCGGCGATAACCGGAAATGAACGACTGCTTGTACCCCGGCTCGTCCTCGCTGAAGGGGTAGCCCAGGCTGATCTCACGGTCGTCGAGGGTGCCGCGCGCCAGCACATAGACCGCGCGAAAGACCATCTCGCCCTCGCAGGGCAGCGGCAGGCTGATGTCATCGGCCAAGGGCTTGGGGTTGTCCAGCTTTTCACTGTCCTCATCGGCCCGCGCCCAGGCGCCCAGGCACAGGGAAACGACGAGAACCGCCAGGGCCGCGCTGCGCAACTTATACATCTCTGATTCCTTCCGAAGCTTCTATCCGCGCCACGCGCCAGCCCCCCAGGGCAGCAGCCAGGGCACAGACCACCAACACGGTAAAAAGTGCCAGCAGGTAATGCGGCAACAGCAGGTGACTGGCGTACTCGCCGGCCGCCTGCACGAACAAACGGTTCAGGCCCCACTCCGCCAAGCTGTAGAGCACGCCGCTCAACAGCGCCGCCAACAGGCCGCTGTAGAGCGCTTGCAGCACCACGAACAGCAGCAGCGCGGCGGTGCCGAGACCCAGCAGGCGCAGCACCGACAACTCGCGGCGCTTGCGCTCCACCGCCGCCAGGGCGCCGGCGAAGATCGCCGCGAAGGCACCGCCCAGCGCCAGGGTGGCGATGACCCAGAACACGATGGCCAGGTTGCGGCTCAAGGACTGCACCTGGGCGATGGCCTGGGCCTGGGTCGCGACCAGCAGGTTGCGCTCGACGAAATAACGCCGCAGCGGTTCGACATCGGTCAGCCCCCGGGCATACAGACGAAACCCCGGATAGACCCGCTGCGCGGCGGTGCCCGCCGGCTCACCGACCCAGCCGAGCACCGGCACGCCACGACCGTCGCGATAGTCCTCGGCGGCTTCCAACAGGCCCAGCGGGGCGAACAGCGCGTCGCGCTCGAAGGCTTCCAGCGGCAACACCGCCTGCACCTGGATCTGCGTCTGACGACTTTCCAGGCGACCGGCCACCTGCCGACCGAAAGACACCTGCAACCAGTCGCCAGCCCTCACCCCGAGTTTCTCCGCCGCCGTCTGGCTGAGCAGCATCGCCGCCAGGCCCGCCGGTGCGGGCAAGTTCCCGAGCAGGGGGTCACCGTCGGCGGTGGGCAGCATCTCCACATTGACCACCGGCCCCTGGGCGCTGGCCGACAGGTCGGCGGTCGCCGCGATCTGCCGGGTACGCGGCAGGGCAAAGGCGACGTCCTCACGCTGCCCCAGCCCGGCGATAAACGCCGCACTGAAACGCCCGCCGCCCAGGGGAATGATCTCGCGCACCGTCGGGTCGCGCTCCAGGCGTTCGGTGAGGCTGCTGACCAGGCCGAACTTGAGGCCGAACAGCACCAGCAACGGCGCGATCACCGCCACCAGCGCCAGCACCGCACAGGCCGACAGCCGCCAGTCGGCGCGATAATCCTGCCAGGCCAGGCCGGCAACCAGGGCCGTGCGGGTCATGGCGTCACCGCCAGGGTCGCGGTGACACCGCCGTCGCCATCGCGCTGGCAGGCAATCCGCAGCACCGGCACACCCAACTCGCGCACCAGGGCTTCGTCATGGGTCGCGATGACGCAACAGGCGCCCTGCTCCCGGGCCTGGCTCAGCAGCAACTGCATGACCCGTCCGGCATTCAGCGGATCGAGGGCTGCAGTGGGTTCGTCGGCCAGCAGCAGCCGTGGCCCATGGGCCAGGGCCCGGGCGCAACTGACCCGCTGGCGCTGGCCCACCGACAGGGCCTGGGGCTTCTTCTCCAGTTGATCGGCGATTTCCAGTTGCTCGGCGAGCCGCCGGACGCTGCCGTCGTCCTTCAGGCCCAGCAGTTGGCGCGACAAGGCGATATTCCCGCGCACATCGAGAAAGCCCAGCAGGCCGCCGGTCTGCAGCACATAGCCGAGCTGCCGGCTGCGCAGGGCCGCCAGGCGATCGTGCCGGCCCTGGCGCCAGAGCGCGGCGATATCCAGCGCGCCGGCCGGATCGTCGTAGACAAACAGGCCCGCCCGGTCGGGCGCCAGGACCAGCGCCAGCAGATCGAGCAAGGTGCTCTTGCCGCAACCGCTGGGCCCCACCACCGCCCATTGCTCGCCGGGCGCCAAGCTCAGGCGCGGCACCTCCAGGCTGTAGCGCTGGGCCCCCTCGCCCCGCGTCTTGCGCACTTCTCGCAGACTGATCATCACGGCAGCGTCGACAAAGGCACGCGGTACAGCGCATCGCCCGGCTCGGCATCGCCGAACCGGACCCAGTTGGCCACATCGTTGTGGAAGGTTTCGTAGAGGTGGATCTTCGAGTCCAGTTCGTCGATGAAGTCTTCCTGTTCGGCCACACTCAGCGACAGCCAGAGGTCCTGGGTCATGTTCAACGACTTGCTGCGGTACGGCAGGCCTTCCAGGTACTCGCCGAGGATGCCGCCGTCGGCCAGGTTGCCGCCCTTGCGCAGGGCCTGCGGATCGCGGCTCATGTAGGCACTGGCGCTGGCGATTTCCTGGAAGAAGTCCTTAGGCGAGGTCTGGGTCTTGCGCGCCGCGTCGACGATCAGTTTCAACGACTGTTGCAGTTCGTTGAGTTGCAGCTTGGTCAGCATCACGCAGACCTGGAACGCCGGCAGCGCCGGGTTGGTCAGGTCGCGGTCGGCGGTCCAGGCGCTGACCAGCTGCGGCGCCTGGCTGGCCGCCTTGTGGCCGAGGAAATCCATCTGCATGGCATAACCGATGGCCGCCGACTTGTCCGCCAGGCTCGGCGAGGCGGCCAGCAGCGGCACGGCCTGGGTCTGGTTGCTGCGCACCTGGTGCACCAGGTTGGCGAACACCGAACCGATCTCGCCGACCCGTTCACCGAGCTTGTGCACGTCGCCGCCCTGGACCGGGATATACAAATCGCCGATCTGCGGGTTGGCGTCGGCAGTCAGGGTCCGGTACTGCTGCTCGGCGAAGGCATGGTTCTTCTTCCCGGCATCGGTGCGCAGGTGCAACGCGTAGATCTTGATCTGCTTGCCCAGCGCGGCCTGGCGGATCTCCGCTTCGTTCATCCGGGTGCTGCTGTAGGGGTCGTTCTTGCGCAATGAACCGGCATCGGTGACCAGCAGGATCAGCCGGCCGCCGTAGCCCGACCAGTCCATGCCGTCGACCGCCTGCATGACCCCGGCGAAGGAGTCCTCGTTGAACGAATGACTCGAGATCGTCGACGCCTCCACTTGCCGTGCCAGCTCCAGGAAGCGCTCGGGGTCGCGACCCTGGTCGAGGGTCACCATGGTCTTGGTCAGGTACTCCAGGCCCGGGGTTTTCTGGACATTGTTGCGGAAACCCACCAGGCCGAAGCTCACGCTGTCCAGCTCGCCACGCTGGGCAATCTGGCTTTGCAGCTCGTGGACCACGTCGCGGACCTGATCGATGTACGGCTGCATCGATTCCGTGGTGTCCACCACCAGCACGATGGCCGTGCGGAAACTATCGGCGGCGGGCGCCGGTGCGGCGCCATTGCCGAGGGCTTTCGGCGTGCTGCCGGGGTCGATGGAGGCGACATTCAGCAACTGCACCGGCTGGCCGTTCTCATCCAGGCTTTCGCGCGAATCGAAGATCGGCAGCAGGTAGAACTGGTTCTGCGGCACAGCGCTGGCGGCCGGCTCCAGGGCCAGCACGCGCTGATCGTCCTGCGGGTTTTTCTGCGCATTGAGCAGCAGGTTCTTCGCCGCCGACGGGTTGGCCAGCAGCTTGTCGATATCGGTGGCGTCACGCAGGAACATCACCGGCGCCCGCCCGGAGCGCTCGGTGAATTTCAGCACCAGGCTCTGCTTCCAGTCGCTGACCGCATCCTGTGGCAGCCAGCCTTCGCTGCGACCATCGCTGGCCGCGCCGACCCGCAGCCAGACGCTGCCGTCGACGGTCTTGCGCTGGTAGACGTACAGCACCGAGAACGCCGGCAGCGGCTTGTCCGGCTTGGCTCCCGGCTCGCTGGAAAAGCTCGCGCCGGGTTTGCTCAGGACCCGCTGGAACAGGGTCTTCTTGCCAACCATCAACAAGGGGCGCTGGCCACCGTCGCTGTCCACCGCCACGGGCTGGGCGACAGCGGGCGACTGCACCGGCAGCGGGTTCGAGGTCGGAGGTGGATTCGACGGCGGCGTCTTTTTCGCCGGCAACTGCGCGACCGTGCTGGGCGCGGCGGGATGCTTCGCACCACCCAGCCACCAGTAACCGGCGCCCGCCAAGCCGAGGGCGGCGGCCACCGCCACGGCGACCAGCGTCAGCACCGGACCGCGCCGTTGTGCGGATTCGGCAGAGCGGTCGAGAACCGGCGTCGGAGCGGGTCGCGATGGCGGCACGGGTGGCGGGGTTGGCGAAGGTGCCGGCACAGCCGTGGGAATCTCGATCGACACCGGCGTCAGTCCGCCCAGGTCGCTGGCCGGCGGCGTCACCGCGGCTATCGCCAAAGGCTGGAGCAAGGTCGCGTCGAGGTTTTCCGCCGGCAGGTTGTCCAGCGCCCGCAGCAAGGCCGCCGCATCCGGGAAACGCTCCGCCGGGTCCTTGGCCAGCAGCCGGCGCAGGATTTCCTGGTAGCGCCCATGCTGGATCGGCAACTCCGGCAGCGGCTCGGTCAGGTGCGCCAGGGCCGTGGACAGCGCATCGGTGCCGCTGTAGGGCAACTTGCCGACGAGGATTTCATAGAGCACCACCCCCAGCGCATACAGGTCGGCACGTCCGTCGAGCTCCTGGCCGCGGGCCTGCTCCGGGCTCATGTAGCTCGGCGTGCCCACGGCAAACCCGGCCTGGGTGAACTGGGTCCGGTCGTCCAGCGACTTGGCGATGCCGAAGTCCGAGAGCACTGCCGTGCCGTCGGCGCGGAACAGGATGTTGGCCGGCTTGACGTCACGGTGCACCAGCCCCTGGGCATGGGCATAGCCCAGGGCCGAGGCGATCTGGCGGACATACACCAAGCCCTGCTCCGGGCTCAGTCCCGCCGCGATCCGCTCCTTGAGCGTGCCGTTGGGCAGGTATTCCATGGCCATGTAGTACAGCTCGCCGACATTGCCGATGTCGTGGATGGTCACGGTGTTCGGATGCGACAGCCGCGCCAGGGTCCGGCCTTCGCGCAGGAAGCGCTCGCAGAAGGTCGGGTCGGCGGCCAGCGCGGCCGCCATCACTTTCAGCGCCACCTTGCGCTCCAGCGACCGTTGGGTCGCCAGATAGACGGTAGCCATGGCGCCTTCGCCAATGACTGCGCCTATATCGAATCCGGGAATCAGAATGTCCATGTGTGCGGGGTCTTCAGGTGGCTTTGACGACGATGGCCGTGATGTTGTCCGGAGCGCCCCGGGTCAGCCCCAGGTGCACCAGGCTGCGAACCACGTCGTAGGGGTCGGCATGGACGAGCACGTCGCGGATCTCGGCGTCTTCGGCGGTCTTGTTCAGGCCGTCGCTGCACAACAGGTAGGTGTCGCCGGGCAGCACCTGGAACGGGACCATCGACAACTCCAGGTGCGCCTCCACGCCGATGGCCCGGGTGACGATGTTCGCCCGTGGATGCACCCGCGCCTCGGCCTCGCTGAGCAGGCCGCTGTCCTGCAGGTCCTGGACGTAGCTGTGATCGCGCGAGATGCCCTCCAACTGACCGTCGCGCAGGCGGTAGAGGCGGCTGTCGCCGGCCCACAGGCAGACGCCCTCGGCCCCGCGCACGGCCATCAGCACCACGGTGCTGCCCATCATCGCCACGCCGCGGTTGGCGGTTTCCTCGCGCACGGCGGCATTGACCTCGGCCAGGCGCATGCGCAGGGCCGTGGTGTAGATCGCCAGGGAGTCCGAGGGCGGAATGACCCGCAGGCTGTCGACAATCAGGCTGCTGACGTAGTCTCCCGCCGCATGCCCGCCCATGCCGTCGGCCACCACCCAGAGCCCGGCGCCGGGCAGCTCCAGGAAGGCGTCCTCGTTGATCTGGCGGACCATGCCGACATGGCTGTAGCTGGCCGACTGGTAAGTGATTGCAGGTGCGTGAGCCATCTAGATCGATACCCCCTTGCCCAAGAGGAAACTGCCGAAATCGGCGGTCGCCGGCAGACCCGCGCAGCGCATCAGGCCCGCCTCGATCCGTTGCGAGCCACGCCCCCACCAGAGGCTGCTGCCGACACAGGCCTGCTCGGCCAGGGCGCCGGCGCGGCTCGACGCGTCGAGCGCAGCCAGGCGCTGCAACCCGGCGAACTCGCTGCAGGGCGCCTTGTTGGCGAACGGCAGGCCACCCAGGTCCTGGATGGCCTGGTCGAACGCCTCGAAACCGGCGCCCTCTTCCAGCGTCGCCAGCAACAGGGCCTCCGCTTGCTCGAACCAGGCATCCGCACCGCCGACCACCGCCGCCAGGGCATGCCCGGGATCGAGGGGCTGGGCCACGGTCAGCGGAAAGTAGCGGCCGACCCGGTCGATGCTCGGCATCAACACCCCGGCCACCGCGTCCGGTCCGCAGACGCCCGGCGCCAGCACGAAGCGCCAGAGCGGGCTGACCAGGTACACGTTCAACCAATCAGCCCCCAGTTGCTGCTGGCTGGCGAGCAACCCCGAGGCCAGCCAGGCATCCCAGGGCTGGATGAAACTCTGCGGCAGGCCGCGGCTGACAAAGTCGCCGCGACTGGCCAGCTTGCCGTAGAAACCCACCGTCGTCATAACCGCTCCGGTAGGCTGAAGCCGCTGAGCACGCGGCTCTTGAAGGGGTTGAAGGCACTGCTGGCGCGCAGTTCGTAGGAGATGCTCGCGCCGTCCACCCGCAGCCGCAGGTTGAAACGATCCGGCGAGTTGCCGGCCACCAGGTCCGATTGCTCCAGCAGGCGGAACCAGGCCCAGGGTCCGTCCAGGGTGATCCCGGAGCGCCCGCTGCTCGACGGCGGCGTGATCGACAAACGCACCACACCGACGCTGCCGGGGTTCGGCCATTGCATCGCCACCGGCCGGCTCGGGCCATGGTCATAGCCGACCTGCTGACCGTCGAGTTCAAGCTGGAACTGGGTGATGGACGCGTCCATCGCCACCGGCTTGAGTTCGAAACGCACGGTCGGCTGGGTGCCACCGGAGCGGAAGAACGCATCGCGAATCGCCGCGGCACGCTGGAAGGTCTGCAACACACCCGGCGCAATGCCGAGTTTCTGTGCCGCCCCCGGCTGCCAGCGCCAGGGGGTCGCCGAGGTGTCGACATAGGGCTGCAGGTACTTGCGGAAATAGTTGTCCATCACCCCGCCGACCCCGAAGAACAGGCCGAAGTCCTCCAGCGTCGCATCCCGGGCACTGCCGGGCGCCAGCGGATAACGGCCGCTGAGGGATTGCCGATAGACGTTGACCACTTCGCTGGTCCAGGCCGCGTTCAGTTGGTTACGCACCCCGCCCATCATGCTGTTGGTGGTGGAGCTGACCACCGACTTGACCAACCCCTGTACCAGCGGTGGCTGGCGTTCGGCGTTCAGGCTGACCCGCGTGGCGGCGGCCGAGGCCTGGTTCTTCGCCTCGCCGAGCAGCGCATCGCCACTGGCGCCGGACATGGCGCTGACCTGCACATAGAGCGCATTGAGGTCCGCCAGCAAGGCGTCGATGGCCGCCGGCTCGCCTTCGCCCTTGTTGACCAGGGCGTTGAGCTCGGCGAAGTGCGCGCTCACCGGGTCCTGGGTCTCCACCGGCGCGGCGCTGTTGCCCGCTGCCTGTTCCTGGCCGAGCAGGGAACCCAGGCGTTGCTTGAGCTGGTCGACATTACCCGCGACCGGCTTGCCCTGGGCCGCCAGCAGGCGTTCTTCCTGTTGCAGATCGGTCTCCTTGGACACCGCCACCAGCAGCTTCTTCAGCGGCGAGGTCGGACCGGAAAGCACCCGCAGCACGTCGGAAGCCTGGGCCACGCTGGTGATGGGCACGAAGTCGATATCGGCGAGCAAGGCATCCCACTGGCGCAGGTAGTCCTGGAAATACAGGCGCCGCACATCCGCCGCCAGGCTGGCGACATTCTGCTGTTCGGCCGCGTCGCGGCCCAGCACCCACTGTTCCTCGGCCACGGTATTGGCCTGGTTCAGGCTGGCCAGCAGGAAGGCCTGGCGATAACCCTTGGCGGTGAAGAAACCGCTCAGGGGATCGCCCAGGGGCTTGCCGCTCTTGCGGCTGAACACCAGCGCCGCATCACGCCCGGCGGCCTCGTTCAGGCGGAAGTCCGGCACGCCTTCCGGCAGCTTCTGGCGCTTGACCCGGTCATAGACCCGCTGCGCCACCGGCAGTTGTTGCAGTTGGCGACGCAGGTCGTCGATCAGTCGTTCGTCCAGCCGGGCATTCGGCGGACGGCGCTCGAACAGGGCTTGCAGATGTTCACCGAGGGCCACGCGCTGCTCCGGCGGCAAATCCCGTGGCAGGCTGCGGTCCCAGTCGAGGGCAATCCAGGCCTTGATGAACTGCGGGTCGTAATGCTCGTTGTCGGCCAGCATCAGGTAGGCTTTCAAGCCTTCGTAGAGGAAGTCCGAATTGCCGCCGCTGTGCAGTTGCTCCTCGACCCGTGTCAGCAGACGCGGCGCGAACACCGCGATCAGCAACTTGCGATAGACGCTGGCGGACTCGGCTTCGAGCATGTCGCCCTGGTACAGGCCCAGGCCTTCGGCCCAGCCCGGCGCATCGCCGGCCAGGTGCTTGACCGCATTGAGCAACGGCAGCACCGCCAGCACATCGCGTTGCGCCGGGCTGAGGTTCTGCACGCTCTGGCCCAGGGGCGCGACCTTCTGGTCGACCTGGGCGATATAGGCCTCGTTGGCGCGGAAGCTCACCCACCAGAGCGTACCGACCACCAGCACCACCGCCATCGTGGCCGCCAGCACCCCGCGCGCCAGCCATTTGCGCCGCTGTTCAACCTTGGGGTTGACCCCCACCAGCCCGCGCTCGGCGAAGGCCACGGCGGTGAACAACTTCTCGATGAAGTAGCTGCGCCCGGTGCCGCTCTGCCGTGCCAGCTGCTGGCGGTCCAGGTTCATGCTCTGGGCCATGGCGCCGATCAGGCGGTCGATGGGACTGCCTTCCTGGGTGCCGCTGGTGAAGTACACGCCGCGCAGCAAGGCACGATCTTCATAGGCATTGGGTTTGAACACGCCGTCGAGGAAATCCTGCAAGCACGCCTTCAACGCCCCGAACTGCTGCGGGAAACCGTAGATCAGGTCGCGCCGCGCCGGATCGCGTTCCTGTTGCAGACGTTCCACCAGCCGCGCATTGAGGCGCTGCTCGAGCCCGGCGAACTCGTCGCGGAACCGCACCAGCGGACCTTCGGCGTTCTTGCCGTCGTCCAGGTCGAAGGTCATGCCCCAGACCTGGGCCCGCTCTTCCTTGCTCAAGGCGTCGAAGAACTCCATGAACCCCGGCACCAGGTCGAGCTTGGTCAGCATCAGGTAGATCGGGAAGCGCACGCCCAGTTGGGTATACAGCTCCTGGATACGAGCGCGGATCGCCGTAGCATGGGCCGCGCGCTCGGCGTCGGTGCTGAGCAGCAGGTCCGACAGGCTGATGGCGATGAAGGCGCCGTCGATGGGCCGCCGCGAGCGCTGGGTTTTCAGCAGGTCGAGGAAACCCAGCCAGGCCGCCTTGTCCACCTGGGCATGGCTGTCCTGGGTGGTGTAGCGGCCGGCGGTGTCCAGCAGCACGGCTTGGTCGGTGAACCACCAGTCGCAGTTGCGCGTACCGCCGACACCGCGAATCGCCCCGGCGCCGAACTGCGCAGCCAAGGGGAAATGCAGCCCGGAGTTCACCAGCGCGGTGGTCTTGCCCGAACCTGGCGGACCGATGATCACGTACCACGGCAGCTCGTACAGGTTGCGGCGCTCGTCACCGCCGAGCTTGGCTTTCTTGAGCAACGCCAGGGCCTCGGCCATGCGCTGGCGCAGGGTCGCCAGTTCTTCGGCGGTGGCGACACTGGCGGGGTCCGGCGGCGTTTCCGCGGCCAGGCTCTGCAGGACCCTGGCCGCCTGGCGCCGGGCCTGGATCAGGCGGAACACGCGGTAGGCGATCCACACCGCGAAAATCAACACGATCAGCGCCCAGCGCCGACCTTCCGGCACCAGCATTTCCAGCAACGGGCCGACAAACCAGATAATCAGGCTGAGGGCGATCAACCCCAACAGCGGGATGACCCAGCGAATGACAAAACCGAAAAACGCCTTCACTCGACTCCCTCCGCCAAGACTGTGATTTCCACCCGACGATTCTTCGCCCGGCCCTCGGCCGTGGCGTTCGAGGCCAGCGGCTCGGTGTCGCTGCGCCCCTCGGCGCTGAAGCGTTCCGGCTGGCCGGTCTTCGCCGCCAGGATCTGCAACACCTGCTCGGCCCGGGCCTGGGACAGCGCCCAGTTGGACGGGAAGCGCAGGGTCGCGATAGGTCGGTTGTCGCTGTGGCCGGTGATCCGCACCTGGCCCTTCACTTTGCGAATGGCGTCGGCGATGCGCAGCATCAGCGGCTGGTAGTCGTCGACGATGCTGGAGCTGGCCGAAGCGAAGAGTTCGTCGCCGCGAATGGTCACCACCGAGCGGTCGACCTTGTCTTCCACCGCGACCTTGCCGGCCTTGATGTCATCGGCGAGGAAACCGGCCAGGCGCGGCCGCTCCACCACCTTGGGCTGGACCACCGGACGGTCGATGGTCTGCACCGGGATCTCGCCCAGGGCATGGATATTGCGAAACACCGGTTCGGCGTCGGCGGCCAGCTTCAGGCGCAGGCCGAACAGCAGGACCAGCAACAGCGCCAGGCCGATGGCGATGCCGACCCAGGGCGGCATGAACTGGCTCAGGCGATCACGCACCACCGCCAGCCCGCGCCAGTGCGGCGACAGCTCGCGCTCATACTCGCCGCGGGCACTGCGGATCGCCGCGCTGGTGCGCTCGCGCAGGGCATCGAGCTGGCTGCGCCCGTCGATCATCACCCGATAGCGGCCTTCGAAGCCCAGGCAGATGCACAGGTACAACAGCTCCAGCAGGTACAGGCGCTCGCGCGGACTTTGCAGGCAATGATCGAGCAACTGGAAGACCTTCTCGCCGCCCCAGGCCTCGTTGTGCACGGTGATCAGCAGGCTCTGCTTGCCCCAGTCGCCGGCACTGCCCCAAGGCGTGCTCAATACCGCCTCGTCGAGGGCGGTACAGAGCGCATAGCGCGCCAGCAACACATCGTTGCGGACCATACCGGCGCTTTCGGCGCGCTCCTCGAACTGCCGCAGGTAGGCCAGCAACTGCGCCCGCAGGCTGGCCGGTGCCGGATGGGCAATGGTGTTGCGCAGGCGCGTGAGCAGCGCCAGCAAGGGCCCGGCGGCACTCTCCAGCGGGTTCAGGCCCTGTGACTGGCCGACCGGCAGCGGCGCGGCCGGCATCGACAGCGGCGCCACCGGTTCGGCCCGGGCAGCCTCCGGCGCGCGGCCACCGGGGCGCGGCATGAACTGGGTACGGTCATTGGCGGGCAGCGACTGGCCCGATGCATCATCGTTGGCATTCATCGCGGCTTATCCTCGGATGGCCCAGAAGGCCAGGTTCAAGCCGGGAAACTCGCCAGCGACATGGAAGGCGAAACCGCCGGAGTTCACCAGTTGCTTCCAGTGCTCACTGCCCCGGTCGAGTTCGTAGTAGGTGGACCCGGCATGGAACGGAATCTGCCGCGGCGCCACCGGCAGCGGTAACAGGCCGATACCCGGCAATTGCAGGTTGACCAGGTCGCGGATGTGCTCCACCGAACCGATCTTGCTCTGCTGGGCGAAGCGACCGCGCAGGGTTTCGCTGGGGATATCGGCGCGCACCACCAGGATGAAGCTGGCGCTGTCGATCAGGCTGCGGTCCGCGAGCATCGCCACGTGGATGCCATAGGCTTTCTCGACAATCGGAATCGGCGTCGCCTTGCTGTCGATCAGCATCGACAGGGCTTCGCGCAGGGCCTGCATGACCGGGGCGAAGCTCAACGCCAGGTCATCGTGTTGATACGCAGGGAACGCGGCCGGGCGCCGACCGCTGCTGGAAAAGGTGGAAAACTCGCCGGCCAGGCTCACCAGCTCGCTGTACAGACGTTCCGGGTGCAAGGGGCTGATCTGGTTCAGGTGGCCGATCAGCGGCTGGGCGCGGTTGACCAGTTGCAGCAGCATGAAATCGGCGATTTCCGAGGCGCCGCCGGCCCCCGAGGCCACCACGCGCCCGGCCAGGGCTTCGCCACGCTGGTGCAGCAGGCCCAGCAGCTCGCTGCGAAATGCCGTCAGCGGCTTGCTCGCCGCCACATCGAGCACCGGCGGCACATAGCTGTCATCAAGGACCAGGGCCCGATCGGCGCGCTTTTCCTTGACCCGCACCAGCCCGATGGCGGCGTAATCGCCCAGGCCATCCGCGGCGGTCAACAGACGCAGGGCCCGCGAACCCAAGGCCACCGGCGCGCGGTTCTCGAACGGCGCGTTGTCGTCACGCACTTCGCGGACCTGGCTCAGGTAGCGCGCCCCGCCCAGTTCCTCGCCTTCGTCGACGGTGTCCCGCGAGCCGGCGCGCTTGAGCGGCAAGGCCAGGTAGACCAGGCCGTCGCGCAGGTGCTCGTCGATGGTCAGCGGGCTCGGCGCGAGGTCATCGTGGGGGATGTTGAAGGGTGTGCCGTCCGGCAGCAGGCCCCGGGCCGAGACGATGGCCAGCTTGCCCTGGGCCAGCAGGCCCTGGTCAATCAGCAGCTCGGAAAAACCCCAGGCGCCGACGGCCAATGGCCGGCTGCGGGCATCGATCAGGTTTTCCAGATAACGGTCATGCTGCTGGAAGTGCTGCGTTCCGATGAACATGCCTTCCGACCAGACCACTCGATTGTTCCAGGACATGGCTTCTCCGTTTGCCTAGGGGGCGGTGCGGGTTGGGGTCACGACGACGGCGCTGCGCACGGCGCGCACATCGAGGCTGATCTGATAGTCGTTGAGCTGCTTGGGCGCGATGGTCAGCAGCGTGCGCCAGAGCGCCTGGTCGACTTCGCGGTAGCCCACCACCAGGCCGACCTGGCGGGTCGCCGGGTTGAGCGCCCGCTCGATGTCCAGTTGCTCGCCGGGCTGTACCAGTACTTCGTCCTGGTCGATGAGGTCGACGCCGAGGGTGGCCTGGGCGCGATCGGCCAGGGCGAAATAGTCGGCGCGGTTGAAGTTGGCGCTGTTCTTCAGCTCGAAAATCCGTACGCGCACGGGCGCGGGTACGCCGTCGGCGCCGGGGTTGAGGCCGGCAATGGCGTGGAAATGCAGGGAAGCCGTGGCGCTATCGGCAGCAACAGGGGCGTCGACGGGCGCTGGAGCGGCCGCGTCCTTGGCACATGCGCCGAGCAGCAGCGTGAGGGCTGCGGCCAGTAAAACTCGGTGAATCATCCTGCGTCCTCAATGACCTGCTGACTGTCCGTTTATCCATATAACAACTGCAAACCAGCGCCTTGCCCGAAACCCTGTGGGAGCCGGCTTGCCGGCGATGGCGTCCGGCCAGGCGGCACAAGACTCAAGGGCCTCATCGCTGGCAAACCAGCGCCTACAAAGTCCGTGGTGGGCTTATCCCTTGCGCAACCGCGCGCTGTGTTCCTCGTACGCGCGACTGAACTCCCGACCGAACAGGTCCTGGAAATCCTCCTCGGCCTCACGGGAAATATTCGTGTACAGCTCGGTGAACTGCTGCCAGTACTGGGCCTGGCGCGAACCGCTGAACAGGTTCGACAAACCGCCGGGCTTGCTCAGGCGGGTCTCCAGCGCCGAAGGTTCGAAACGCTTGAGCAGGTGTTTGATCGCTGCTTCCACGCCGGCCATCACCGCCATCTGGTGCGCCCGCAGGTCGTCGAAACTGTCGCTGACCGCCTGGTCCGGTGCCATGAAGGCCTGGTTGCCGTGACGCAGCAGCAAGAGCAGCGCTTCATCGGCATTCGGGGCGAATTTCAACGGGTTGTTTTCCACCGGGCGAATCAGCGTCTGCTGCATGCGGAACTCGCCCTTGAGGCTGCTGCGGGCCCGCAGCACATCGATCAGCCCCTCGACCATCAGCCGGTAGCTGCGGCCGATGGCCTCCATCTGCGCCTCCGCCTGGGCGGTATCGATACGCAGTTGGTCGAGACCGGCACCGCGCAGGAAGGCTTGCAGCAAATCGGCTCGCGCCGCACCGCTCGACATTGCCACGGGGGCTGGCTGGGTAACCGGGGCCACCGTCGGCGTGGGGATCGGAGCCGGGATCGGAGTCGGAGTCGGAGTCGGAGTCGGAGTCGGAGTCGGCTCGACGATAGCCTCGACAATCGCCACAGGTACGGAAACAGGAACAGTCACCGGCGTACTGGCTGGTGCCTTGGGCGTGTCGCCAAACAGATCCCAGTCCTCGGGAATCACCGCCGCGCCCGGCGCTGGCGGCACCACCGCGGGCGCCGAGCTGATCACCGGCGTCGGCGGACGAAAATCATGCTGTTGCGCTGGCACATGATCCGGCTGGGTTGCCGGAGGAATGCTCGACGGCGCCAGGAAATCGAACAGGTCCGGCAACGTATCCATCGCCGAACCGCCCTGGAAATGCGCGGCCGGGGTGCTTGGCGGCGAGATGGCGGGCGCGGCTGCCGCCCGCCCCATCAGCGCTTCGAAACTGTTGGATGAATCGCCCCCCGACAGACTCTCGGGCGCCAGTTGCAGGTTGAAATCGATACGCGCACGGATCTCGTACTCACCGATGCGGATGATTTCGCCGTCCTGCAACGGCTCGCTGTTGCCTCTGCGCAAACGAATACCGGCCTGAACTAACTCCACGCCATTGGTACTGGTATCTGTCAGATAGTAACGACCGTCTTTGTATTGAATAACGCAATGTTTCGAGGAAACCAGCCGCTCCGGATCGGGAAGAACCCAGTCATTCTCGGAACTACGGCCAATTGCCATCACTCCCTTGTCCATGGATTTCTCCGGACATTGGCCAGGGGTGATCTTGTGATAACTAGTGATAGTCAAACACAGCGACATTGCGCCTCCTTGCTGTACATCCACGCACAAGCCACCCGGCGCAAACACCTTGCGCCGGGTCTCGCCAGGGCTATGAAAATCCTGGAAAAAACCTATCTATTTCAGCCAGTTCGCCGAACCTGGTGAATTCTACCTACAAAATCCCTAAAAACGCACACGGCCTGACCCAATGGTCGACAGCCTTGACGAGTGTGTCACAACGGTAACAAAGGGCCGCTAGCTTACCTTGACAAGCTATAACTACTACACCAAAAATGCACAACTTCTTGTTTACGGATGATGTCACTATGATGTCACTTCGTATATACCACCAAGAAATATGAGAGTTTTCTGAGAGAACTTTCGCAGGAATTGCCCGACTATTCAGCGGGCGGATAAGGAGATCGATTTGGTGGATGTGCCGTTGTTGCTCGCCGCTGTTTCAGCAAACTCGCCCTGTGGCGAGGACCTGGAATATGACGCGCAATTCTTGCAATTGGAGCGTGACGCCCAAGGCAAACCCGAGCGCATCATGGGCGACTCGGTGCAAGCGGCCGAGCCGCCGGCATGGCGCGCCATCGAGCAGTCGAGCACGGCGCTCCTGCAACGCAGCAAAGACCTGCGCATCAGCCATTTTCTCGTGCAAAGCGCCCTGGCCCTCGATGGCCTGCCGGGCCTCGCCAACGCCCTGACCCTGGTCAGCCAGCTGCTCCAGCAGTACTGGGGCGAACTCTATCCGCTGCTCGACGCCGATGACGACAACGACCCCACGGTGCGGATCAACGCGCTCTCGGGCCTGGCCTGCGACACCAATATCCGCCTGTTGCGCGAAAGCGTGCTGACCCGCTCCCGGGCCTTCGGCACCGTGACCTTGCGCGCCGCGCTGAATGCCAGCGGCCTGCAGGGTTTCTCCGACGAAAACCTGAACGCCGACGAACTGGCCGGCGCTCTGCGCGACAGCGACCCCGAGCAGCTGGAGGCGGTGCGCGCCGCGCTCAACGAAGCCCGCGGTGCCATCGACAGCATCGAGCGCTTCGTCAGCGACCAGGTCGGCTCGGCCCAGGGTGTCGACCTCGGCGCCCTGCGCCAGCCGCTCAAACTGGCCGTGCAGATACTCGCCGAATACGCCCCCGGCAGCGACGCCGGCGAATCGACCGTGAACGAGTCCGAGCCGGCCCCCAGCGGGCACGACAGCGCCGCTGCGGCCCCGGCAGCCACGCGCACCGCAGCGCCGGGGGAGATCGGCAACCGCGACGACGTCCTGCGCAGCCTCGACCGGCTGCTGAACTACTACGCCCGCCACGAGCCTTCGAGCCCGCTGCCGGTGCTGTTGACCCGGGCCAAGAACCTGGTGCACGCCGACTTCGCGACCATCGTCCGCAACCTGATTCCCGACGGCCTGTCCCAATTTGAAAACCTGCGGGGCCCCGAGGGCGAATAAGCCCACCGGGACCGCGCCGCTTAGTTAACGGCAACCACCGATAACGCCAACACCGTCGCTTGAGCGACCAGGAGCAACAACGTGGCGAACACCAGCTCTCAGAAATTCATTGCGCGCAACCGCGCGCCACGGGTCCAGATCGAGTACGACGTAGAACTCTACGGCGCCGAGAAAAAGGTCCAGTTGCCCTTCGTCATGGGCGTGATGGCCGACCTCGCCGGCAAGCCCGCCGAGCCGCTGCCGCCGGTCGCGGACCGCAAATTCCTGGAGATCGACGTCGACAACTTCGACTCGCGCCTCAAGGCCATGCAGCCGCGCGTGGCGTTCCACGTGCCGAACGAACTGACCGGCGAAGGCAACCTGAGCCTGGACATCACCTTCGAGAGCCTGGACGACTTCAGCCCGGCCAACGTCGCGCGCAAGGTCGATGCCCTGAACAAGCTGCTCGAAGCCCGTACCCAACTGGCCAACCTGCTGACCTACATGGACGGCAAGACCGGTGCCGAAGAAATCATCATGAAGGCCATCAAGGATCCGGCGTTGCTCCAGGCCCTGGCGAGTGCGCCAAAGCCCCAGGACTCCGAGCCCAGCGCTTAATCAGGACGAACGATCATGACCCAGTTGCAGCAAGACAATCAGGCGTTGCCAGGCACCACCACCGAGCCCAGCGAGTTCGCCAACCTGCTGATGCAGGAGTTCAAGCCCAAGACCGAACGTGCCCGCGAAGCCGTCGAAGGTGCCGTGCGCACCCTGGCCGAACAGGCCCTGGCGCAGACCGACCTGGTGTCCAACGACGCCATCAAGTCCATCGAGTCGATCATCGCCGCCATCGACGCCAAGCTCACCGCGCAGGTCAACCAGGTGATCCATCACCCTGAGTTCCAGCAGCTGGAAAGCGCCTGGCGTGGCCTGCACTACCTGGTCAACAACACCGAGAGCGATGAGCAGCTGAAGATCCGCGTGCTGAACATCGCCAAGCCGGAACTGCACAAGACCCTGAAGAAGTTCAAGGGCACGGCCTGGGACCAGAGCCCGATCTTCAAGAAGATGTACGAAGAGGAATACGGCCAGTTCGGCGGCGAGCCCTACGGCTGCCTGGTGGGCGACTACTACTTCGACCAGTCGCCGATGGATGTCGAGCTGCTGGGCGAGCTGTCCAAGGTCTGCGCGGCGATGCATGCGCCGTTCATTGCCGCCGCCTCGCCGACCGTGATGGGCATGGGCTCGTGGCAGGAACTGTCGAACCCGCGCGACCTGACCAAGATCTTCACCACCCCGGAATACGCCGGCTGGCGTTCGCTGCGTGAATCGGAAGACTCGCGCTACATCGGCCTGACCATGCCGCGCTTCCTGGCGCGCCTGCCCTATGGCGCCAAGACCGACCCGGTAGAAGCCTTCGCCTTCGAAGAAGACACCGACGGCGCCGACAGCGACAAGTACACCTGGGCCAACGCGGCCTACGCCATGGCGGTGAACATCAACCGTTCGTTCAAGTACTACGGCTGGTGCTCGCGGATTCGCGGCGTCGAATCCGGCGGTGAAGTACAGAACCTGCCGGCCCACACCTTCCCGACCGACGACGGCGGCGTGGACATGAAGTGCCCGACCGAAATCGCGATTTCCGACCGGCGCGAAGCCGAGCTGGCGAAAAACGGTTTCATGCCGCTGCTGCACAAGAAGAACACCGACTTCGCCGCGTTCATCGGCGCCCAGTCGCTGCAAAAGCCGGCCGAGTACGACGACCCGGACGCCACCGCCAACGCCAACCTGGCCGCGCGCCTGCCGTACCTGTTCGCCACCTGCCGCTTTGCCCATTACCTCAAGTGCATCGTGCGCGACAAGATCGGCTCGTTCAAGGAGAAGGACGAGATGCAGCGCTGGCTGCAGGACTGGATCCTCAACTACGTGGACGGCGACCCGGCCCACTCCACCGAAACCACCAAGGCCCAGCACCCGCTGGCCGCGGCGGAAGTGGTGGTCGAGGACGTCGAGGGCAACCCGGGGTACTACACCTCCAAGTTCTTCCTGCGTCCGCACTACCAGCTCGAAGGCCTGACGGTTTCGTTGCGCCTGGTCTCGAAGCTGCCGTCGGCGAAGGGCGCCTGATTACTGGAGCGACACGCCGCCTCCTGTGGGAGCCGGCTTGCTGGCGATCGAGTGCGCAGCACTCGCAAAACCGGTGGACGCGGTCTTCCTGAAAGACCGGGCACTCAGGAGTTACGACCGCTTCGCGGCCGATCGCCAGCAAGCCGGCTCCCACAAGGACCGCGTCATCCGCAACAAAAGCGAACCCACTGCCAACCATGGTGGGTCCTGGCTAACAACATCGTGGTGAAGACCACACTGGAGAAAACATGGCTGTTGATATCTTCATCAAGATCGGCGACATCAAGGGCGAGTCCCAGGACAAGGCTCACAAAGAGGAAATCGATGTCCTCAACTGGAGCTGGGGCATGTCCCAATCCGGCAACATGCACATGGGCGGTGGCGGTGGCGCCGGCAAGGTCAATATCCAGGACCTGTCGCTGACCAAGTACGTCGACAAGGCGTCGCCGAACCTGATGATGCACTGCGCCAGCGGCAAGCACATCGACAAGGTCACCCTGGTGGTGCGCAAGGCCGGCGGCGAAAGCCAGGTCGAGTACATGAAGATCGACCTGGAAGAAGTGCTGATCACCTCCCTGAGCACCGGTGGTTCGGGCAGCGATGATCGCCTGACCGAAAACGTCACCCTGAACTTCGCCCAGGTCTCGGTCGAGTATCAGGAGCAGAAAGCCGACGGCTCCAAGCAAGGCGGCCCGGTCAAGTTCGGCTGGAACATCCGTTCGAACACCAAGCGTTGATCCCCACGCCCCCGCCGCTCGGCGTCGGGGGCGTCTGGTGTTACCCCGAATTCGATTCAATCCCGGTGCCCGAGCATGGCCAAGCCTGCGTTTCCCGCCCAGCGGAGCTGCCACCCCGCAGCGCCCAGCCCCTGTGACGTTGCGCGATGAGCAACGTGCTGAGCGACCTCACCCTGCGCGAGCGCCTGCAACCGTCGCTGCTCGACCGGCTGACCGACGACGAGCCCGGCAACCTCCAGGAAGGCGGCGACAAACGCGTACTGTCCCTGAGCCAGCTCAAGGCCTCGGTGCTGCGTGACCTGACCTGGCTGCTCAACAGCACCAGCCTGCTCGACGCCGACGCCACGCTGCACACCCCGGCCGGGACCTCGGTGGTCAACTACGGCCTGCCGGCGCTGGCGGGCAACAGTGCCTCGAGCATCGATGTCGCCGCCCTCGAAGGCCTGATCCACACCGCCATCACCACCTTCGAGCCGCGCATCCTCAGCCACACCCTGCGGGTCCGCGCCCAGGTCGCCCACGGCGAGATGAACCACAACGCCCTGAGCTTCGAGATCGAAGGCGATCTCTGGGCCCTGCCGGTGTCGTTGCCGCTGCTGTTGCGCACCGACCTCGACCTGGAATCCGGCCATGTGCGCGTGGTGCCCGCCGAGCAACGGAGACGTTCATGAACCCGCGCCTGCTCGACCTGTACAACCAGGAACTGCAACACGTGCGCGAAAGCGCCGCCGAGTTCGCCAAGGAATACCCGAAGATCGCCGGCCGGCTGACGCTGTCCGGACTCGACTGCGCCGACCCCTACGTCGAGCGCCTGCTGGAAGGTTTCGCCTACCTCACCGCCCGGGTGCAGCTCAAGCTCAATGCCGAGTACCCGACCTTCACCCACAACCTGCTGGAAATCGCCTACCCGCATTACCTGGCGCCAACGCCTTCGATGACCGTGGTGCAGCTGCAAACCGACCCGGACGAAGGCTCCCTGGCCGGCGGTTTCACCCTGCCCCGCGACAGCGTATTGCGCGCCACCCTGGGCAAGGACACCCAGACGTCCTGCGAATACCGCAGCGCCCATGCCGTGACGCTGTGGCCGTTGCAGGTCAGCCAGGCGGAATACTTCGGCAACCCGTCGGCCGTGCTCGGCCGCCTGGCCGCCAGCGAACCGAAAGCCAAGGCCGGCCTGCGCCTGACCCTGCGTACCGGCGCCGAGTTGCCGTTCAACCAGCTCGACCTGGACAGCCTGCCGCTCTACCTCAACGGTGCCGACGAGCAGCCGTTTCGCCTGTACGAGCAACTGCTGGGCAATGCCTGCGCGGTGTTCGCCCGCGCCCCGGGCGGCGACTGGGTCGAACGCCTGCCCGGCGACGCCCTGCGCGCCTGCGGTTTCGACGACCGCGAAGCGGCGATGCCGGTGGTGGCCCAGGCGTTCCAGGGCTATCGGCTGTTGCAGGAATACTTCGCCCTGCCCCAGCGCTACCTGTTCGTCGAATTCGCCGAACTGGGCCGCGCGGTCAAGCGCTGCGCCGGCCAGGAGCTGGAACTGATCGTGCTTTTCGAGCGCTTCGACCCGAGCCTGGAAAACAGCGTCGGCGCCGCGCAGTTCGTGCCCTTCTGCACCCCGGCGATCAACCTGTTCCCGCGCCGCGTGGACCGTATCCACCTGTCCGAGCGGGTCAACGAACACCACGTGATCGCCGACCGTACCCGGCCCATGGACTTCGAGATCCACTCGCTGACCGGCGTCACCGGCCACGGCACCGGGCCCGACCAGCCGTTCCTGCCGTTCTATGCCGTGCGCGATCCGTCGCGCTACGGCCGTGACCAGGCCTACTACACCCTGCGCCGCGAACCCCGGGTGCTGTCCAGCGAACAACGGCGCAAAGGCACCCGCTCGACCTATGTCGGCAGTGAAACCTTCATCAGCCTGGTGGACAGCCGGCAGGCGCCCTACCGCCACGACCTGCGCCAACTGGGCGTCAGCGCCCTGTGCACCAACCGCGACCTGCCGCTGTTCATGAACGTCGGCACCGGCAAGAGCGACTTCACCCTGGCCGACAGCGCCCCGGTCTCGGCGATCCGTTGCCTGGCCGGACCCAGCCGACCGCGGGCCAGCCATGCCCACGACAACCAGGCTTGGCGCCTGATCAGCCAGTTGTCGCTGAACTACCTGTCGCTGAGCGAAGCCGGCCAGGGCGCCGCCGCCCTGCGCGAACTGCTGCGCCTGTACGGCGAGAGCAACGACGCCGCCCTGCAATTGCAGATCGAGGGCCTGCGCGAGGTCAGCAGCAAACCCTGCACCCGGCGCCTGCCGATGCCCGGGCCGATCGTCTTCGGACGTGGCCTGGAGATCACTCTGGAATTCGACGAAAACGCGTTTCGCGGCACCGGGGTGTTCCTCCTCGGCGCCGTGTTCGAACGCTTCCTGGCACGCTACGTGTCGATCAACAGTTTTACCGAGACGGTGATCCGTACCACCGAACGCGGCGAGATCATGCGATGGAAAGCCAAGCCCGGACGCCGTCCGACCCTGTGAGCACGCTCACGGCGATGCAGGCCGAACCCTGGGAATACGATTTCTTCCAGGCCTTGCGGCGTATCGAGTGCGAATCGCCGCACCTGCCGCGCTTCGGCCATTCCCAGCGCCTGGCCGACGACCCGTTGCGCCTCGGTCAACAGCTCGACTGCGCCTTCGCCCCGGCCACCCTGGCCTCCATGACACCGGCCAGCGAAACCACGCCGGCGCGCCTGGAGCAGTTCTTCTTCGGTCTCGGCGGCCCCAACGGCCCGTTGCCGCTGCACCTGACCGAATACATGCGCGAACGCCAGCGCAATAACACCGACAGCACCAGCAAGCGCTTCCTCGATATCTTCCACCACCGCCTGCTGAGCCTGTTCTACCGGGCCTGGGCCGAAGCACGGCCGACCGTCAGCCACGACCGCCCGGACGACGACTACTGGTCTGCGCGCCTGGCTGCCCTCAGTGGCCGAGGCATGCCCAGCCTGCTGAACCAGGGGCTGATTCCAGACACCGCCAAGTTGCACTTCAGCGGCCACCTCGCCGCCCAGACCCGCTACCCGGACGGCCTGCGCGCCATCCTGGAAGAGTATTTCGGGCTGCCGGTGCAGATCGAGGAATACGTCGGCCAATGGCTGCACCTGCCGGAACGCAGCCGCCTCGGCGTCAGCGCGCACCAGTTGGGCGTCGACTTCTGCCTGGGCCGCCACGTCTGGGACCGCCAGCACAAATTCCGCATCCGCGTCGGTCCGCTCAAGCTGGCCGACTACATGGGCCTGTTGCCCGACGGCGAACCCTTCCGCCACCTGGTGGCCTGGGTCGCCGAATACCTGGGGCACGAACTGGACTGGGACCTGAACCTGGTCCTGGAACAACCGCAAGTGCCCAAGCTGCAACTCAACGGCCAATTCCGCCTGGGTTTCAACACCTGGCTCGGCCAACCCCAAGAAGATGCCGAGGACCTGATCCTGGCCCGGCACTACGCCGACCAGGCCACCTCGGCCCACCATTCAAGGAGCCCGGACCATGGGTGAAATCAGCCGCGCCGCGTTATTCGGCAAACTCAACAGCCTCGCCTACAAGGCCATCGAAGCCGCCACGGTGTTCTGCAAACTGCGGGGCAACCCCTATGTGGAACTGAGCCACTGGCTGCACCAGTTGCTGCAATTGCAGGACTCGGACCTGCACCGGCTGATCCGTCAGTTCGATATCGAACCGGCCCGCCTGGCCCGCGACCTGACCGAGGCCCTGGACCGCCTGCCGCGCGGCTCGACCTCGATCACCGACCTCTCGTCCCACGTCGAAGAAGCCGTGGAACGTGGCTGGGTCTACGGCAGCCTGATGTTCGGCGAAAGCCAGGTGCGCACCGGCTACCTGGTGCTCGGCATCCTCAAGACCCCGAGCCTGCGCCATGCCCTGCTGGCGCTGTCGCCTACGTTCGACAAGATCAAGGTCGAAGCCCTGAGCGAGCGCTTCGCCGAGTACGTCGGCGACTCGCCGGAAAACCACCTCGGCGCCAGTGACGGTTTCAACGCCGGTGCGGTGCCGGGCGAAGCCAGCGGCGCCATAGCCCCCAGCGCCATGGGCAAGCAGGAAGCGCTCAAGCGTTTCACCGTGGACCTGACCGAGCAGGCCCGCAGCGGCAAGCTCGATCCCATCGTCGGCCGCGATGAAGAGATCCGTCAGTTGGTGGATATCCTCATGCGCCGCCGTCAGAACAACCCGATCCTCACCGGCGAGGCCGGCGTCGGCAAGACCGCCGTGGTCGAAGGCTTCGCCCTGCGCATCGTCGCCGGCGACGTGCCGCCGGCCTTGAAGGACGTCGAACTGCGCAGCCTCGACGTCGGCCTGTTGCAGGCCGGCGCGAGCATGAAGGGCGAGTTCGAACAGCGCCTGCGCCAGGTCATCGAAGACGTCCAGGCCTCGCCCAAGCCGATCATCCTGTTCATCGACGAAGCCCACACCCTGGTCGGTGCCGGTGGCGCCGCCGGCACCGGTGACGCGGCCAACCTGCTGAAGCCGGCCCTGGCCCGCGGCACCCTGCGCACCGTGGCCGCCACCACCTGGGCCGAGTACAAGAAGCACATCGAGAAAGACCCGGCCCTGACCCGCCGCTTCCAGGTGGTGCAGGTCGCCGAACCGTCGGAAGACAAGGCCCTGCTGATGATGCGCGGCGTCGCCTCGACCATGGAAAAACACCACCAGGTGCAGATCCTCGACGAAGCGCTGGAGGCCTCGGTCAAGCTGTCGCACCGCTACATTCCGGCGCGCCAGTTGCCGGACAAATCCGTCAGCCTGCTGGACACCGCCTGCGCCCGGGTCGCTATCAGTCTGCACGCGGTGCCCGCCGAAGTGGACGACAGCCGCCGGCGTATCGAAGCGCTGGAAATCGAGTTGCAGATCATTGCCCGCGAGCATGCCATCGGCGTCGATACCGCCGCGCGCCGCAGCCACAGCGAGAGCCTGCTGAGCGCCGAGCGCGAGCGCCTGGCCGAGCTGGAAACGCGCTGGGCCGAGGAGAAAGCCCTGGTGGACGAACTGCTCGCCACCCGCGCCGAGCTGCGTGAAAGCGCCGGTGTGGTGGACAGCGAGGTCGGCACGGAACAGGGTCACGCGCTGCGGGAAAAACTGGTGGACCTGCAACAGCGCCTCAGCGCCCTGCAAGGCGAAAACCCATTGATCCTGCCGACCGTGGACTACCAGGCGGTGGCCTCGGTGGTGGCCGACTGGACCGGTATTCCGGTGGGCCGCATGGCCCGCAACGAACTGGAAACCGTGCTCAACCTCGACCAGCACCTGCAAAAACGCATCATCGGCCAGGACCATGCGCTGCGGATGATCGCCAAGCGCATCCAGACCTCCCGCGCCGGCCTCGACAACCCGAGCAAGCCGATCGGTGTGTTCATGCTCGCCGGCACCTCGGGCGTGGGCAAGACCGAAACCGCCCTGGCCCTGGCCGAAGCCATGTACGGCGGCGAACAGAACGTCATCACCATCAACATGAGCGAGTTCCAGGAAGCCCACACCGTCTCCACCCTCAAGGGTGCCCCGCCCGGCTATATCGGCTACGGCGAAGGTGGCGTGCTGACCGAAGCGGTACGGCGCAAGCCCTACAGCGTGGTGTTGCTGGACGAGGTGGAAAAGGCCCACCCGGACGTGCACGAGATCTTCTTCCAGGTGTTCGACAAGGGCGTGATGGAGGACGGCGAAGGCCGGGTGATCGACTTCAAGAACACCCTGATCCTGCTCACCACCAACGCCGGCACCGAGCTGATCTCGCACCTGTGCAAGGACGCCGGCAACGTGCCGGACCCGGAAGAGATCGCCAAGGCCCTGCGCCAGCCGCTGCTGGAGATTTTCCCGCCGGCGCTGCTGGGGCGCCTGGTGACCATTCCGTATTACCCGCTGAGCGACACCATGCTCAAGGCGATCACCCGCTTGCAGCTGGGCCGGATCAAGAAGCGCGTGGAAAGCACCCACAAGGTGGCCTTCGATTTCGACGACGAGGTCGTCGACCTGATCGTTTCGCGCTGCACCGAGACCGAAAGCGGCGGGCGGATGATCGACACCATCCTGACCAACAGCCTGCTGCCGGACATGAGCCGCGAATTCCTCACCCGCATGCTCGAAGGCAAGGCGCTGGCGGGGGTGCGGATCAGCGAGCGGGATAACGAATTGCACTACCAGTTCAGCGACGCGAGCGCCTGAGCCGATGCTATTCACCCAAGCCACCCGCCTGGCCCAGATCAACAGCCCCCTCGGGCCGGATGTCCTGTTGCTCAAGGACTTCGGTGGCGGCGAGGAGCTGGGGCGGCTGTTCGACTACGAATTGCACCTGACCTCCAACGACGGCGCCCTGGACCTCAACCAGTTGCTGGGCAAACCCATGAGCCTGTCGCTGCAGGTCCAGGGCGGTCTGCGTTACTTCCACGGCATCGTCGCGCGCTGCAGCCAGAACGTCAGCCAGGGCCAGTTCGCCAGCTATTCGGTGACCCTGCGGCCCTGGCTGTGGCTGCTGACCCGCACCTCCGACTGCCGGATCTTCCAGCACCAGAGCATCCCGCAGATCATCAAGCAGGTGTTCCGCGACCTGGGTTTCTCCGACTTCGAAGACGCCCTCAGCCAGCCCTACCGCGAGTGGGAATACTGCGTTCAATACCGTGAAAGCAGCTTCGACTTCGTCAGCCGGCTGATGGAGCAGGAAGGCATCTACTACTACTTCCGCCACGAAAAGGACCGCCACGTGCTGGTCCTGGCCGACGCCTACGGCGCCCACCAAAGCGCCCCGGGCTATGAGTCGCTGCCGTATTACCCGCCGGACGGCCAGCATCGCGAGCGCGATCACCTCAACGGCTGGCACCTGGCCCAGGAAGTCCAGCCCGGCTCCCTGGAACTCAACGACTACGACTTCCAGCGCCCCAGCGCGCGGATCGACGTGCGCTCGGCCATGCCGCGCCCGCACACTGCCGGCGACTACCCGCTGTACGACTACCCCGGCACCTACGTGCAGAGCCAGGACGGCGAGCACTATGCGCGCACCCGCATCGAAGCCATCCAGAGCCTGCATGAACGGGTCGAGCTCAACGGCAACGCCCGCGGCCTGGGCTCCGGGCATCTGTTCAGCCTCACCGGCTTCAGCCGCCTGGACCAGAACCGCGAATACCTGATCGTCGGCGCGCGTTACTACATCGCCCAGGAAAGCCTGGAAACCGGCGGCGCCTCGCCCGGTACGCAGTTCGAAAGCAGCCTGAGCTGCATCGACGCGCAACAGAGCTTCCGCCCGCTGGCGAATACCTCGCGCCCTACCGTCAAGGGCCCGCAGACCGCCGTGGTGGTGGGCCCGACCGGCGAGGAAATCTGGACCGACCAGTTCGGCCGGGTCAAGGTGCACTTCCACTGGGACCGCCACGACCAGTCCAACGAAAACAGCTCCTGCTGGATTCGCGTGTCGCAAGCCTGGGCCGGCAAGAACTGGGGTTCGATGCAGATCCCGCGGATCGGCCAGGAAGTCATCGTCAGCTTCCTCGAAGGCGACCCCGACCGGCCGATCATCACCGGTCGGGTCTACAACGCCGAACAGACGGTGCCCTACGACCTGCCCGCCAATGCGACCCAGAGCGGCATGAAAAGCCGTTCGAGCAAGGGCGGCACGCCGGCGAACTTCAACGAAATCCGCATGGAAGACAAGAAAGGCGCCGAGCAGCTGTACATCCATGCCGAGCGCAACCAGGACATCGTGGTCGAGGTCGACGAAAGCCATTCGGTGGGCCACGACCGCAACAAGAGCATCGGGCACGACGAGACGGTGACCATCGGCTCGGTGCGCCTGCGCGCGGTCAAGGACGACGACATCCTGGTGGTGGGCCGCAAGAAGACCGACAGCATCAGCCAGAGCTACGTCATCGAGGTCGGCGAGAACCTGCGCCTGGTCTGCGGCGAAAGCGTGCTGGAGTTGAATGCCAGCGGGCAGATCAACCTGAGCGGCGTGCAGATCAGCTTCCACGCCTCGGGCGATGCCGAGTTCAACACCGGCGGCACCCTGCACCTGAACAACGGCGGCGGCCCCGGTGCATCGCCTGAAGGCCAAGGCGTCAAAGGCAGCATCGACGCCAGCGTCGAGGCGATGTTCCCCAAGCCCAAATAACGAGACCCGCGAGCCATGACTTACCGCCTCAATGAATTCCAGTTCGCCCTGCCCGAGAGCGAGCTGCTGGATGCCTCGATCAATATCCTCAAGTTCCCGGAGCTGGGGACGTCCCTGATCGTCAGCCGCAGCCAGTTGGCCGACGGCGAAACCCTGCAAAGCAACTTCGACGCCCAGCTCAAGCGCCTGGAACAGCAGGTTCAGGAACTGCGCTACCAGCCGGGCCAGGCCGTGCGCCTGGGGGCCGATCAGTCAGTGGATGGCATCGAGTTACGCAGCCAGTTCAGCAAGGGTGCGGAGAAGGTCTTCCAGTACCAGCTCGCCCTGGTGTTGCCGGGCACCCGCAAGATGCTCGCCCTGAGCTACGTCAAGGCCGACAAACTGGGGGATGCCGAGGCCGCGCATTGGGCGACGATCAAGCAGTCCCTGCAATTCGACCGGGTGACCTGACGGAAGCCGTGCATGTCTGACGCACTTTGGGCCGCCCGGCTGGGCGATGGACTGTCCCATACCTCGATGATGGCCGATATTCTCGGCGGTGTGCTCGAGGTCGCGGCCAACGTGGCAATC
>NZ_JXDG01000069.1 GCF_000820515.1 Pseudomonas batumici
GATTGCCACGTTGGCCGCGACCTCGAGCACACCGCCGAGAATATCGGCCATCATCGAGGTATGGGACAACGCATCGCCCAGGCGGGCAGCCCAGAGCGGGTCAGACATGGGAGGTCTTCAAGACAGGTGGTCCATCATCAGGTCAAGAGCGGGGCAGAGTATGAATGATCTGATGTTGGCAGGAAATTATTCCTACTGTGATTGTGGGGGTGGATCACAGTTGTCGAGCAAATAGCGGGTGCACGTCTTCAAACACACCGCTCCCCTTGTAGGAGCCAGCTTGCTGGCGATGAACGCCGACACACCGCGATCAGTCTGATGCCCCGCGTTATCGTTGACGACCATCGCCAGCAAGCCGGCTCCTACAGGGGCTGTATTTCAGCCCACGCTCACCTGCGCCAGCTGCAACGGTTCGTGTCGCTCGCCGGCCTCCTTGAGCAGTCCATCGACCTTCTTCAGTGCCGTCAGCAAGCTACCCACGCTGCGGGCATTGAGCCGCACACCATCGGTGAAAGCCTTGTTGATCGATACCATGACAGTGGACACGCTCTCGTCGGCCTGGGCCTCCAGCAAATTGTCCCGCAGGTGGGTGATCAGCTCCTTGAAATGTGGATCGTCCAGGGAAAGGGGGGCTTCCAGATCGTGCTTCTTCAGGGTGCTGATCAGCAGCCCCAAGGCCACGCTGGCCCGCATCAACGCTCTTTCTCGTGCATCCATTCGCTGTCTCCTGTGTCGAGGTCCGGCTCTAGTGACGCCTGAAGGATAGACCACGGCGGGGATGGTGCTTTTGATGGGGGTGGGTGAGCGACGACTGGCTTGGTGGTAGCACTCTGGACCAGAGCGTTTCATTGTTTTTCCAACGAGTCCGCATGCGGCGTCGATCACTTAGGATGACAGCTTGGATTTTGACAAATATCTGGATTTGAGATATTTTTCGCCTATGCTGAAGGTCAACAACCATGCGAGTGATAGCAAAAGCAGCGGTGACACAAGCGATGAACACACACAGCCAGTGGCGAGCCCCTTTGAGTCTGTGGCTCACGACGTTTGATCGGCCAGGCCTGCGCTACGAGTCCTTTGAGCAATTTCGAGAGGTCTGGGCAAGCGCATCAGGGTGGAATGTCGATCGAATTCCTCACTCGAAGCTCAAGGTCAGCAGTAAAAAGGGTCCATTGGATATCTATATCTTTGACATCAAGAAAAATGAGTGTCGAATTATTTCTTGGATCAATACGAAAAATGGCAGCATTTTCATAAAGGATATTTTGCCACATGCCAGCTATGACAAGTGGTGGCAGAGTGAAGTCAAGTAAACGAGATTCGAGACGGGCTTCTACAGTCTTGCAGAGTGCGATAGCAGGTGATGAAATGAAACGTAATAAGGTCAGCCCTACAGACTTTGATATTTTCATAGCCAATATTTCCCCAATGCTTGAAAGCCTGAATGACCAGGTAGCGACCTTGGCTCGGTTGTTGTCCGCATGCCGTGAGAAAATCAAGGATGAAAGCGATCTTAAAGATCGAATGGCGTTGATTGATGAGCTTTACTCTCATGCAGACAGCGAAGATCACGCCGCTGCACGTTTTGCCGAATTAGTGGCTGATCGTGTGTATGACTATGAGACTGAAACGGTTTTGATTCCTTACGCTTCCCAGTCGCAAGCGTTGGCATTCCTGATGGATGAAAGAGGGGTGAAGCAAAAGGATCTTTCTGCTATTGCGACTCAAAGTGCGGTGTCTGAAATATTGAACGACAAAAGAAAAATGACCGTTGCGCAGGTAAAAAAGTTTTCCGAGTTTTTCAAGGTTCCCGCTGAGTTTTTTATGCAGGGTGTTGTTTAGGTTGAGCGAAGCGTTATCCCGATAACGCGCTGAAAAAAACAGGCTGATCGTTACCGGGATTTTCATAGGCCACGGATAGGGCTTTTCTTACCGCTTGGGAGACCTATGAAGGCGACGCGGGATTAGACGAAGACGACCCCTCCAGCAACGCATCCACCACCGCCCGAGCCACTTCCACCGAATGCAGCATGCCCCAGAACAGCGCCCGCTCGACCGGGTTGGTGTGCAGGCTGATTTCGTCGCCATTGAGTTCCGCTGTTTCGAGCAGTCGCGACACGTAGGTCAGCGCATCCTGGGCATTGATGCCCGGTTGGATGGCAAACAGCGTGGGTTTGCAGGGATCTTCGGGGATGACGGCTTTGGGGGAAGTGAAGGCGAGGGTGTCGAGCAGTTGAGGTGTGCCGGGAGGGTTTGATTCAGCCTTGCCTAAAGGACTATTCGGGACCTTCCGCAGGTAAGTCTCTCTATCGGCAGTGCTGAGGGCTTTGCGAACGACAGGCGGATCGGGGGTGATCTTCTTGGTCATGGTGGCATTCCTATTCGAGGTCAGGAGTTCGCCACTTTCCGCGTTCAAACAAAAGGTGGCGGACCGTACGCAGGTTGAACGACCGGGAATAGGAACCGGCAGGCCGAAGCCTCCTGCGCACAGCCCGCCATAACGCGAGCACAAAAATACCGCTTTCGCGGCGCTGTGCGCCTATTCATTTCCGGGCGTTCAAACCCGTGTCGCTGAATTTGCAGCGACATTAAAACTGTAGCCTTCGCTGCTGGTGCACACAATATTCTCCCACGTCTGAAGTGCGTAGGAAATGCGAGATTTTTTAGCGGGATATTTCGCCGGTTGATGGCCGGGGAGACAAGTTGAGTGTCGGGTTGATAAATCCATGTCGTGACGTCTGCTTGTATGTTCGAAAAATGGTAACGGGGTGGATCTATTTTCTTTCAAATAGATCTGTGTTTTTTAGATTAACCTAGTATTTTGAGAGCTAAAGCAAGGTCGAATTGCTTGTTGCCAAATATTTTTTTGCTGCTGAGTACTTTTTGGAAAAGATCAGAATCTGAGTTAAGTCCGTTTTTTTGCGCACAGAAAATAGTGGCTAGAAAGGGGAATGCATAATTGTCTGGCGACGCGAGTATGTCATCAATCAAAGAGAGGGAGCCGGAAATGCAGTTTTCCACATCTGAAAGATAAAACTTAACTAGGCGTTGTTGTATTTTTTTTGCTGTTGATTTTACATCTTGCGGTGCGGGTGTTCTGATAATTCCGCCGATCTCGTCCCCGAATTTCTTATCAGGTTCTGATAGTGAACTTTTGGAAAGAAATGATGAGTTCATTAGTCGGCTTGGGTAGGGAGGTGATTGGCTGATGCAAAAGTCCATGGCTTCACACTTGAAAAGCTCGACGCCGGCATAATAACCGTCGGCTTTCGACAAGTGCTGGATATAAATTTCACCATGCTTTTCTTTGGCGATAAGTAGGCTTAGCTTGTTTTTGCTAGCTTTCAGGTCAAAGCATGAAGATGTAATGTTTTTCAGCTCTATTGATAGCTCTTTTTCTAGTTCTTTCCGCGTTTCTGTACTCATAGTATTCACTTGTAAATTAATAGATTGAAAACAGCATTGTGTTGAGCCCCTTTCCCACCCAGGGGAACGCCAGGGTTGCCGTTGGTGTCGACCTTGAATGTTCCATTGGTTCCGGCCGAAGTCTTTATTGTGCCGCCTCCCAAATGTTGAGTCGTGTTCGCGGGTTTGTTCATGTCGAAAACTTTCGAGCCTGTTTGGTTAGGCGTCAGCTTTCCGGTTCCATGTTTCACTTCAAAAACGTGTACTTTCCCGAATCGATCCTTGGCAACGAAGTCAGCACGAATGCGTTTACCATTCACTTTCATGGTGACCTCCTCTGCTACGACCTTGAAGCCGTTTCGCTTCAAGTCGTGAAGGGCCTTGTTCCGGCCTTTATTTCCGCTAATGGCACTTTTGCACGCCCATCCCCACGGGTCGAGCCAAGTCAACGGGTTCGGTGCATATTGATAAAAATTCAGACCGCCCGCCAACCCAATCGGATCCGGCGTCGTAAACCGACCCACATCCGGGTCGTAAAACCTGAACGTGTTGTAGTGCAGCCCGATCTCCCGGTCCAGGTATTGGCCCTGGAAGCGCAGGTTCTGTTCCTCGATGTAATACGGTTCGCGTATCTCTTCAAGGGTGTTGCCCCAGACTCGATACCGGGCCTGCCACACCGTGGCGCCATCGGCTTCGGTCAGTTGCTCGGGTAGGCCATTGAGGTCGTTGTGGTAGTAACGGACCTTCTGCAAGGCGCCGCTACCATCGACCCGAGCCAGCGGTTCATAACCGTTATCGGCATACAGATACAGGCTGGTCTGGCTATTGCGGTGTTCCTGCAACAAGCGCAAGCCGTCCCAGGTGAAACGCGTTTCGCCCAACGGATAGCCGTGGTTGTCGTGTTCGCTCTTGCCAATACGCCGCCCCAACGGATCGTAGGTCATGCGCACAACCGTTTCCCGCACACCGTCCTGGTTGCGCACTTCGATCAACCGGTGCTCGGCGTCATAGGCAAAGCGTTGCACCCGATGACTGCCGCTACGTTTCTCGATCATCCGCCCAAACCCATCGTAGCGATAACGCTTGTCCTGATAGGTCAGCAGCTTGTTATGCACCACCAACCCTGCACCGGCTTGTGGGCCGTCCAGCAGGTTGGCGGCGGCGTCGTAGGCGAAGGTTTCGCTTTGGCCCTGCACGCTGTCCTGGCTGGCGATGATTCTCCCCGTGGCGTCGTAGTGCAGCAATTGGCGCTGGTCGCCGCGTGGCTGGCGGTCGAGGCGGCCGATCAGGTTGTCGCTGGGGTCGTAGTCGAAATGCTTCTGTGCCGGTGCCGGCAATGCTGACGGCTGGTTGGAGGGGCGGCGCAAGCGTGAGCGCAGGCGTCCAACCCGGTCGTACTCACTGCGAGTGCTGAGCTGACCCTGGGTGCGCAACACCTCGCGGTGCAGGCGGTCGCGTTCGAAGTCGCTGATGACCCGGCCGTCCAGATTGATCTGGTGCAGATGGCCGCTGCCGTAGTACAGCCGATTGAGCCAACGCCCATCCGGCAACTGCGTCTGGAGCAGATTGCCCAGTTCATCGTAGTGATGCTGCAGGCTGCCCGCCGCGCTCTGTTCTTCCAGCAACTGGCCAAGCGCGTCATAAGCGAAGCCGAGCTTCTGTTCCTGGCCGTCGTGGTCGGTAAAGGTGACGGCGGTGAGTTGGTCCAGCGGATTGTAGGCGTACTCGGTGCGGCCATCGTCGGTGACTTTGGCGATCAGGCGTCCCACCGCATCGCGTTCCAACTGATGAACGATGGGCGCCACCGGTGCTGATGGAACCAGCGCCAGGCCACTGCCAAACGGCGCCGGAACGTATTCCACGCGGGTCGCGTTATCCAGCACGTCATAGGCATAACACCGCGCACTACCGTCGAGATCGCGTTGTTCGGTAAGGCGGTCGCCGGCATCCCAGGCAAAGCGATAGCTCTCGCCGTTTTCATTGGTCAGCGCCTGCAAACGCCCGTAGGCGTCATAGCCGAACTGCACCTGCCGCCCATGGGCGTCGATGCGTTGGCGCACCTGGCCGCGACGGTCGTACTGATAGCCGGTGCTGTGCCCGGCCGGATCGACATAACCCGTGAGCTGGCCGCTGCTGTCGCGCAAGTACTGCTCGACGCGACCGTCCGGCAATTGGCTCTGCAACAGGCGACCCTGGGCATCGTGCTGGTAGGTCACGCGCTCGCCGAGGGCATCGGTGACAGTCTGCAGGTGGCCGCGCCGGTCGTAGCTGAAAGTGGTCGGTTGCCCGGAGCAGTCCACATGGCGAATCAACTGCCCGAGGTCGTTCCACTGCAAGGTTTTGCTTTTACCCGTGGCATCGATGATCGCCACCACCTGGCCCTGGGCATCGAAGCGGTATTGGGTGACCTGCCCCAGCGGATCGGTCTCGTGGGTGCAGTTGCCGCGTGGGTCGTAGCGGTATTGCCAGCTGTTGCCCGCCGTGTCGGTCTCCACCAGCGGCAACGCCCAGTGCTCCAGCCAGAGGGTCGACTCGCTGCGCCCCAGTGGATCGACGCTGGCATTGAGGTTGCCCGCTTCGTCGTAGCTGAATTGGTGCTGCCCACCCTGGGGATCGGTGGCGCCGAGCAACTGGCGCTCGTCGTTCCACTCGAATTGCCAGGTGTGGCCGAGGTTGTCGGTGTATTCGGTGATCTGCTGCTGCGGGTTCCAACGACGGCTACTTGCCCGCTTCAATCCGTCGGTGATACGGGTGATGCCGGCCTTCAGGTCATAGTCGAAGGCGTATTCGTCGCCGTCATCGGTCCAGTGCCGAACCACCCGCCATTCAAGGTTCTCGACCAGCGCCCACTGATAGAAACAGCGCAGTCCCGTGGGCCGCTGGTGCTCGACCATCCGCCGCCCGTTATCGTAGGCGAAGCGCCGTTGTACCTGGCCCAGAATGTCGCGCACTTCGGACAGATCGCCGCTGCTGTCGTAGTCGTAGCTGACCAGCACCTCACGCTGTTGATCGGGGTACAGGCGTTCGATCTGGCTGACCCGCCGGGGCCATTGGGTGCTGTAGATCAGCGCCACCTGAACCCGATCGAAGGTGTCGCGCAGCCGGATCAGTCGCCCCGACTCGTCGTAGTCGAGATAGATCCGGTTGTCGTTACGGTCGCCCAACTGGCTCAGGCGCAGGGTCGAAGGATCGGCCAGGGTCGGTTCGAACAGGCGATACAAGCCGTCATCGCTCTCGATCAACAGTTGCCCGTTGCCGTTACGCCGCACCGCCAGACCTTCTCCCGGACTGAACACCGCGCCGCCCAACGGGATCGAACCCATGTCGATACGCCGCGCCTGTTCGTCGGTATAGATCAGCCGTTCGCCGCCTTCGGGATGGACTTCGATACGCACACCGATTTCATAGGGCAGGCTCCAGCCGCTGCCGAGCAGACTGTCGCGACGCTCATCGCGACTGTTGTAGAAACGTTGCCAATCGATGGGCAGGAGGCCGGGCAGGACAAAGTCCAACTCGTCCTCGCCGCCCAGCACCTTGGCGCCGGTGGCGGCATGCACCGGGTTCGGCGAACCGGCGATGGCGTTGGTCAGCGCACCGATGGCCTGGCTGGTGACGAAGGAGTTGACCCCGGCCAACAGCATGCACGGCAGGTTGCTGAGGAACTTGCCCTTGCTGCCCTTGAGCATCAGCAGCGCGGTAATCGCCAGGCCGACGCCGGGTGTCTTGCCGCTACGAATCTCGCGCACCACCACCGAACCGCCGCCAATGGTCACGTTTGGCGAGATCAGTCCCGCTGAAACCACGCTGGCGTCACAGGTACTGCGGTCCCCGCTACGCACGGCGGGCTGGCCGTTGATGCTGACCTTTTTCGAACCTTCAGCGAGAAACTGCGGCGGCATCGGCGGGTGCTTGGTGCAGGTCACCAGGTCCAGCGGCTTGGGCACGGCGCCGGGGGCCGGGGTCGCCACCGTGGGCCGCCACATCTGCGAGAAAAAGCCCTTGGCCATATCCAGGAAGCCCGGCTCCGCAGCTTTTTCGCCTTCGCTCTCAGGCGTCCCCGCCGGGGCGACGTGGGACGGCACCGCACCGGCGGCGCGGGCGGCGGGAATCGAGTTGATCAGGGTGTTGGTGGAGCCGCTGAGGATATTGGCCTGCACCGTAGGCGGAAAGAGGGCGTTGCCGATGCCCTCGCACATCTTGCTCAGGCCCTTGTCGGCGCCGGTCTTGCTCATGGCCACGCCGACGACGACCCCGATCACCGCGCCCAGCACACAGGCACCGAGCCCACCGGTGGCGACCGTGATCCCGGTGGCGGCGACCACGGCAGCGGTGGCCAGTGCGGTGATTGCCACGTTGGCCGCGACCTCGAGCAC
>NZ_JXDG01000007.1 GCF_000820515.1 Pseudomonas batumici
CAAAACCCCTATCTGCGCATGCAGGTAGGGGTTTTGTTTTTGCGCCGCCGAAATACTCGGGACACCTGGTCGAAAGGCTGGCCCGGCCCCTGTAGGAGCCAGCTTGCTGGCGATGAGGCCCTCGAGTCTTGCAGCGCCTACCCGGCCGCCATCGCCAGCAAGCCGGCTCCCACAGGGATCGGTGTTCCGGCAGGGGCGATTGGGCGCGCCGGAGGTGGTAAAGTCCTGCCTTCGTTTTGAATTCTCCAAGGAAGTCGGCATGTCGGATGCGACGTCACTCAACCCAGCCTTCATGGTGGTTCAGAGCAACAGCCCTGAAGAGCTTCGCAGCCTGGTGATCAACGTGATGCGACGTTATCCCCTGGCCCCCCTGGAGAATGAAATCGCCCTGGTGCAGAGCAACGGCATCGCCCAGTGGTTGAAACTCGCCCTGGCCGAAGACCCCGCAGACGATGACCAGGGCGGCTGCGGCATCGCCGCCGCCATCGATGTGCAACTGCCCGGCAGCTTCATGTGGCAGCTCTATCGGATGGTCTTGGGCCGCGACGAGATCCCGGCCAGGTCCCTGCTCGACAAGGGGCCGCTAACCTGGCGCCTGATGCGCCTGCTGCCGGAGCTCATCGATCAGCCCCACTTCGAACCCCTGCAACGCTTTCTCACCCACGACAGCGACCTGCGCAAGCGCTACCAACTGGCCGAACGCCTCGCCGACCTGTTCGACCAATACCAGGTCTATCGCGCCGACTGGCTGGAAGACTGGGCTGCCGGGCGCCATCAACTGCGCGGCGGCCGTGGCGAGATCAAGCCGCTGCCCCCGGCCAATTGCTGGCAGGCCGAGCTATGGCGCGCACTGCTGCTGGATGTCGGCGAGTCGGGCATGGCCCAGAGCCGGGCCGGCGTTCACCAGCGCTTTATCGAACGGATCAACCAGCTGGAAAACCCACCGCCAGGTCTGCCGCCGCGGGTGATGGTGTTCGGCATCTCCTCGCTGCCCGCCCAGGCCCTCGAAGCCCTCGCCGGACTGGCCCGTTTCAGCCAGGTGTTGCTCTGCGTGCACAACCCCTGCCGGCATCACTGGTCCGATATCGTCGCCGACAAGGACCTGCTGCGTAACCAGTACAAACGCCAGGTCCGCAAAGCCGGAATGCCGCTGGCCCTCGATCCGCAAACCCTGCACCAGCACGCGCACCCGCTGTTGGCCGCGTGGGGCAAGCAGGGTCGTGACTACATCAACCTGCTGGACAGCTACGACGATCCCGCCAGTTATCGCGCGGCTTTCCGCGACGGCCGTATCGACCTGTTCAGCGACAGCACGCCGCTGACCCTGCTCAATCAACTGCAGGACGATATCCTCGAACTGCGCCCGCTCAATGAAACCCGCGAACACTGGCCGGCCATCGACCTGGCGCGGGACCAATCGATCCGCTTTCACGTCGCCCACAGCGCCCAGCGGGAAGTGGAAATCCTCCACGACCAACTGCTCGAGCGCTTCAGTGCCGAGCCGCAGCTGCGGCCGCGCGACATCATCGTCATGGTCCCGGATATCGACAGCTACGCGCCGCATATCCGCGCCGTCTTCGGCCAGCTCGAGCGCGGCGATCCGCGCTTCATCCCCTTCACCCTGGCCGACCAGGGCCAGCGTGGTCGCGACCCGTTGCTGATTGCCGTCGAACACCTGCTCAAGCTGCCCGACAGCCGCTTCCCGGTCAGCGAGATCCTCGACCTGCTCGATGTCCCCGCCTTGCGCGCCCGCTTCAATGTGCAAGAGCGTGACCTGCCGACCTTGCATCGCTGGATCGAAGGCGCCGGCGTGCGCTGGGGCATGAACGCGGAACAGCGCGCCGGCCTTGGCCTGCCCGACACCCTGGAGCAGAACAGCTGGCAGTTCGGCCTGCGGCGCATGCTGCTGGGCTACGCGGTCGGCAGCGGCGACGCCTGTGAAGGCATTGAACCCTACGACGAGATCGGCGGCCTCGACGCCGCCTTGATCGGCCCGCTGGTGGCCCTGCTCGACGCACTGGAAATCGCCCACCAGGAACTTTCCGAGCCGGCACTTCCCGAGCAATGGGGCGAGCGCCTGCACGCACTGATCCAGTTGTTTTTCCTCGCCGACACCGAACACGACGACTACCTGCTGATGCAGCTTGAGCAACTGCGCGCCGACTGGCTGGAAACCTGCCAGGCGGTGAACCTGCAAGAAACCCTGCCGCTGACCGTGGTACGCGAAGCCTGGTTGGCCGGCCTCGACCAGGGCCGCCTGTCCCAGCGCTTCCTGGCCGGTGCGGTGAACTTCTGCACCCTGATGCCGATGCGGGCCATCCCGTTCAAGCTGGTCTGCCTGCTGGGCATGAACGACGGCGACTATCCCCGTGCTCAGCCGCCGCTGGATTTCGACCTGATGGGCAGCGACTACCGTCCCGGCGATCGCTCACGGCGCGAAGATGACCGTTACCTGTTGCTCGAAGCCTTGCTGTCGGCCAGGCATCAGCTCTACATCAGCTGGGTCGGTCATAGCATCCGTGACAACAGCGAGCGTCCGGCCTCGGTCCTGATCGGCCAGTTGCGCGACCATCTCGCTGCCGGCTGGCGACTGCCGGACGCCGACGGTGAACAGCTGCTGAAAGGCCTGACCCAGGCGCATCCGCTGCAGCCCTTCAGCGCCCGCTATTTCCATGACAGCCATGCCGATCTGTTCAGCTATGCCCGCGAATGGCAACAACTGCACGAGCCCCAGGACCCGACCGCGACGAGCGCCGAACTCGACGCCTATCGGCAGGAAGAGCCACTGACGCTGGCCCAGCTCCAGGACTTCCTGCGTAACCCCGTGCGGCACTTTTTCAGCCAGCGCCTGAAGGTCTTCTTCGAAGCGGCCCAGGCACCGCTGGCCGACGAGGAGCCGTTCGTGCTCGACGCCCTGCAACGCTACAGCCTTAGCGACAGCCTGTTGCAAGCGGCGTTGCTCCAGGCCGATAACCCGGACGATGCGCTGCGCCACCAGGCCCGGCGATTGCAAGCGAGCGGCCTGCTGCCCATGGCCGGATTCGGCGAATTGCTGCAGCACGAACTGATCGAACCGTTGCCGGATCTGCTGCAACGTTACCGGCAACTGCTCAGCCTCTGGCCGACCCCGCTGACCAGCGCCGTGCCCGTGGCCTTCGACACCGGCGGCACCCGGGTGGAAGGCTGGCTGAGCGGCCTGCACCAACGCAGTGACGGCGGCCTGCTCGCGGTGACGACCATTCCCAACAGCATCGGCTCGCTCAAGACCCGTAAATGGCATCGCCTCACCCGGCCGTGGGTCGAGCACCTGGTGGCCTGTGCCTGCGAACTGTCGATGACCACTGCGTTGGTGGCCAGCGACGACACCCTGCTGTTGCCGCCTTTCGAAGCGCCGCGTGCCGCCGAGATCCTCGGCAACCTGCTGCTGGCCTGGCAGTCCGGCATGCGGCGTCCGCTGCCGGTCGCGGTCAAGACCGCCTTTGCCTGGCTCGCCCAATCCGACCCGCTCAAGGCGCAGGACGCGGCCCGCAAGGCCTACGATGGCGACGGTGTGAACAGCGAGGGCGAACGTCGGGAAAACGCGGCCCTGGCCCGACAGTTCGCCGACTACAACGCGCTGATCGCCAGCGAGGAATTCGAAGGCTGGTGCGATGCGCTCTATCGTCCGTTGCTCGAAGCGCCCTGGCGTTCACTCGCCGCCGAGGAGGCGCGCTCATGACCGACAGCAAGACTCCCCTGGCCCTGGCCTTCCCGCTGCGCGGCAGCCAACTGATCGAAGCCAGTGCCGGCACCGGCAAGACCTTCACCATCTCCGCGCTCTACCTGCGCCTGGTTCTCGGCCATGGCGGAGAGGCCTCGGGTTTCGGCCGCGAGTTGCTGCCGCCGCAGATCCTCGTGGTGACCTTCACCGACGCCGCCACCCAGGAATTGCGTGACCGTATCCGCACCCGCCTGGCGGAAGCCGCGCGGTTCTTTCGCGACGAGATGGAAGCCCCCGATGCGCTGATCGCCCAACTGCGTGACGAATACCTGCCCGAACACTGGCCGGCGTGCGCCAACCGCCTGGATATCGCCGCCCAGTGGATGGACGAAGCGGCGGTGTCGACGATCCACGGCTGGTGCCAGCGCATGCTGCGTGAGCATGCCTTCGACAGCGGCAGCCTGTTTACCCAGACCCTGGAGACCGACCACAGCGAACTGCTCGGCGAAGTGTTGCGCGATTACTGGCGGCTGTTCTGCTACAAGATGCACGGCGATGCGCTGAACTGGGTCCGGGCGAACTGGGGCGGCCCGGCGGCGCTGTTGCCCCGGGTGCGAGCCTTGTTCGGCAGCGAACGGCGCAACGACAATCCACAGGAGCCGGCCGAACTGATCGAGGCCTGCCTGCAGGAGCGTCGCCAGGCCCTGGTGCAGCTCAAGGCGCCCTGGCGGCAATGGGCCGTCGAACTGCGGGATATCTGCCTGCAAGGCGTGGCGAACAAGACCGTCGACGGTCGCAAGATGCAGGCGCGCTACTTCGAACCCTGGTTCGAAAAACTGACGGCCTGGGCCGAGGACGAGAGCCAGGAGCAACTGGATATCGGCACCGGCTTCAGCCGCCTGACCACCACGGGCCTGGCCGAAGCCTGGAAGGGCGAGCCGCCGAGCCACCCGGCCCTCGACGCCATGGCCGGCTTGAAGGTCAGCCTCGACGGCTTGCCCACCCCGGACGCCGCCGTGCTCGAACACGCCGCCCGCTGGGTCGGCATGCGCTTCGAGGAAGAGAAACGCCGGCGTGCCGAGATGGGTTTCGACGACATGCTGCTGCGCCTCGACGCGGCGCTCCAGGCCGACGCCGGCGAGCGTCTGGCGAGCCTGATCCGCGAGCAGTTCCCGGTGGCCCTGATCGACGAATTCCAGGACACCGACCCGGTGCAGTACCGGATCTTCGAAAGTATCTACCGCATCGAGGACAACAGCCCCGAGTGTGGCCTGTTCCTGATCGGCGACCCGAAGCAGGCGATCTACGCCTTCCGTGGCGCCGACATCTACACCTACCTGCGGGCGCGCCAGGCCACTCACGGTCGGCTGCATACCCTGGGCACCAACTTCCGTTCCAGCCAGGCGATGGTCACGGCGGTCAACCACGTCTTCGAATGGGCCGAGCAGCGCGAGCAGGGGCGCGGTGCGTTCCTGTTTCGCGAGGGCGACGACAACCCGGTGCCATTTCTGCCGGTGGCCGCCCAGGGGCGCAAGGAGGTGTTGCAGATCGACGGCCAGCCCGTGGCGGCGCTCAACCTCTGGCAACTGCCATCGGAGCAACCGGTGTCCGGCGCGGTATATCGCCAACAGTTGGCGGCGGCCTGCGCCAGTCGCATCGTCGAACTGCTCAACGGTGGGCAACGGCAGCTCAGTGGTTTTGTCCGCGACGGCGTGCTCAAGGGCGTGCTGCCCTCCGATATCGCGATCCTGGTGCGTGACGGCAAGGAGGCCCAGGCGGTGCGTGGCGAGCTGGCGAGTCGCGGCGTGCGCAGCGTCTACCTCTCGGACAAGGATTCGGTGTTCGCCGCCCAGGAGGCCCATGACCTGCTGGCCTGGCTCAAGGCCTGTGCCGAGCCGGATGTCGAACGCCCGCTGCGGGCGGCCCTGGCCTGCATCACCCTGAACCTGCCGCTGGCCGAACTGGAGCGGCTGAACCAGGACGAGCTGGCCTGGGAAGAACGGGTCATGCAGTTCCGCCGCTATCGCGAGATCTGGCGCAAGCAGGGCGTACTGCCGATGCTGCGTCGGCTGATCCACGACTTCCACTTGCCCCGGGCGCTGATGGTCCGCAGCGATGGCGAGCGGGTGCTGACCAACTTGCTGCACCTGTCCGAGCTGCTGCAACAGGCGGCCTCCGAGCTGGACGGCGAACAGGCACTGATCCGTCATCTCGGCGAGCACCTGGCATCCTCCGGCCAGGCGGGCGAAGAACAGATCCTGCGTCTGGAAAGCGACGAGCAACTGGTCAAGGTGGTGACCATCCACAAGTCCAAGGGCCTGGAATACCCCCTGGTGTTCCTGCCGTTCATCTGCTCGGTCAAACCGGTGGATGGCAGTCGCCTGCCGCTGCATTACCACGATGCCGACGGCAAGGTCCAGGTCAGCCTGAAACCCACCACCGAACTGATTGTCCAGGCCGACAACGAGCGCCTGGCCGAAGACCTGCGCCTGCTCTACGTGGCCCTGACCCGGGCCCGGCATGCCTGCTGGCTGGGAGTGGCCGACCTCAAGCGCGGCAATCACAGCAGCTCGGTGCTGCACCTGTCCGCCCTCGGTTATCTGCTCGGTGGCGGTGCTGTGCTGGGCGAGTCCACCGGCCTTGAACGCTGGCTGCTGGACCTGCAGCAGGATTGCCCGGCGCTGGCCTGCGAACCTCTGCCGGCGGCCACCGCCGAAGCCTTCCAGGCGCCGCGCAACGACGCCAGCTTGCTCGCTCCGCGCTTGCCCAAGCGCAGTGCCAGCGAATACTGGTGGATCGCTTCCTACAGCGCCTTGCGCATCGGCGAGGTGCAGAGTCCCGACAGTGACGAAGCGCCGGAAAGCCCCCAGGCGCAGAAGCTCTTCGACGACGAGCGCCTCGATCCGGCCGCGCCTCGCGACCTGGCACAGAGCGGTAGCGACATTCACCGTTTCCCCCGTGGCCCTAACCCCGGCACCTTCCTTCACGGGCTGCTCGAATGGGCCGGTGACGAGGGCTTCGATGCCGACCGCGCGCTCATCGAAAAAGCCGTCGCCCCCCGCTGCAACCTGCGCGGTTGGAAAGGCTGGATCGCGGCCCTGAGCGACTGGCTCGCCGATCTGCTGCAAACGCCTTTGCGGCTGGGCAACGATCAGCCGCCGGTGGTGCTCAAGGACCTGAAGGCCTACCGGGTGGAAATGGAGTTCTGGTTCGCCAGCCACAGCGTCGATGTGCTCAAGGTCGACGAACTGGTGCGTCGCCATACCCACGCTGGTGTCGCCCGGGCCAAGGCCGAGCCGGTATCGCTCAATGGCATGTTCAAGGGCTTTATCGACCTGACCTTCGAACACCAGGGGCGCTATTACGTGGCGGATTACAAGTCCAACTGGCTGGGCGTCGATGACGCGGCCTACACCGAGCAGGCGATGAACCTGTCGATCCTCGACAACCGTTACGACCTGCAATACGTGCTCTACCTGCTGGCCCTGCATCGCCAGCTCAAGGCGCGGCTGCCGGATTATGACTACGACCGGCATATGGGCGGGGCCTTGTACCTGTTCCTGCGGGGCACCCGTGCGCCGAGCCAGGGGGTGTTTTTCACCCGGCCGCCGCGCGAACTGATCGAGCACCTGGACCTGCTGTTCCAGGGCAAACCGGTGCCCCGTGGCGAGCCCGCCTGGGAGCAGGGGAGTCTGTTATGAAACGCTCTTTTTCCGAAATCCTGCCGACGGCGCTGAGCGACGACAGCCTGGCCGAACTGACGCCCCTGAGCCGCGCGGCGGACTTGTTGTTGCTGTTGGAGCGCTGGGTTGAACGGGGTTGGCTGCGGGCGCTGGACAAGGCCTTCGTGGCCTTTCTCCACGAGCTCGATGCCGAGGCCGATCCGCTGGTGCTGCTGGCGGCGGCGCTGACCAGCCACCAGTTGGGACACGGGCATGTCTGTCTCGATCTGTTCGCCACCTTGCAGGAACCGGACTTCGCCTTGTCGCTGCCGCCGGAGGGTGATGTGCAGGGCGGTGCGTTGCTGCTGCCGTCGCAGTTGCTGGTGGCCCTGGACGGCGAGCACTGGTGCCGGTCGCTGCAGGCCAGTTCGCTGGTGGCGCTGGCGGACGATGGGGGTATCGAGGCGGCACAGCGCCCGTTGGTGCTCAGCGGGCGACGCCTGTACCTGCGGCGCTACTGGGCTTACGAGCGGCGTATCGACGAGGCCTTGCGCCGACGCCTGGCGGAACAGGAAGAGACCCCGGACGACTTGGCGCAACGCCTGACCGCGCTGTTTGGCGCAGCAGCTCCCGGCGCCCGCATCGACTGGCAGAAACTCGCCTGTGCCCTGGCCACGCGAGGGGCATTCAGCATCGTCACCGGTGGTCCTGGCACGGGCAAGACCACCACCGTGGTGCGCCTGCTGGCGTTGCTCCAGGCCCCGGCGGTGGCGGCGGGAAAACCCTTGCGCATTCGCCTGGCGGCGCCCACCGGCAAGGCCGCCGCGCGGCTGACCGAGTCCATCAGCGCGCAGGTGCGCTCGCTGGAGATCGACGACGGCGTGCGCGGCAAGATCCCCAGCGAGGTCACCACCGTGCACCGCCTGTTGGGCAGCCGGCCGGGCACGCGGCACTTCCGGCATCACGCGGGCAATCGCCTGCCACTGGACGTGCTGGTGGTGGACGAAGCGTCGATGATCGACCTGGAAATGATGGCCAACCTGCTCGATGCCTTGCCTGACCACGCCCGGCTGGTGCTGTTGGGCGACAAGGACCAGCTGGCGTCGGTGGAGGCCGGCGCGGTCTTGGGCGACCTGTGCCGTGATGCCGAGGAGGGCTGGTACAGCGCGTCGACCCGTGACTGGTTGCAGGCGGTCAGTGGCGAGGCGATGGACGCCAGCGGTTTACGCGAGGACCTGGACGACAGCCATCCGCTGGCCCAGCAAGTGGTGATGTTGCGTCATTCCCGGCGCTTTGGCGAAGGCAGCGGTATCGGTCAGTTGGCCCGCCTGGTCAATCGCCAGTCGGCGGACGAGGCGCGAGCGCTGTTGGCGGCCGGCAGCCACGCGGATCTGTTCGCGCTGTCGCTCAAGGGCGAGCAGGACAAGAAGTTCGAACGCCTGGTATTGGACGGCCAGGGCTCCGGCCCGAAAGGCTACCGGCACTACCTGGGAGTGCTGCACAGCCGGCGTCCGGATGCGGCTACCGACCTGGCGGATGCACGCTGGACCGACTGGGCGCGCACGGTGCTCCAGGCTTTCGACGAGTTCCAGTTGCTCTGTGCCGTGCGCAAGGGCCCCTGGGGTGTCGAGGGTTTGAACCAGCGGATTACCACGGCGTTGTTCGCCCAGCGCCTGATCGACAGCGACCAGCATTGGTACGAGGGGCGTCCGGTGCTGATGACCCGCAACGACTACGGCCTGGGCCTGATGAACGGCGATATCGGCATTGCCTTGAAACTGCCGGAGCGCGACGGCCCGCAGGCTGGCCAGCCGGTGCTGCGGGTGGCCTTCCCGCGTAATGACGGGCAGGGCGGGGTGCGCTTTGTCCTGCCCAGTCGCTTGAACGATGTGGAGACGGTGTACGCCATGACGGTGCACAAGTCCCAGGGCTCGGAGTTCGCCCACACCGCGCTGATCCTGCCGCAGGTGTTGAACCCGGTGCTGACCAAGGAGTTGATCTACACCGGGATCACCCGGGCCAAGGACTGGTTCAGCCTGATCGAACCGCGCGCCGGGGTATTCGAGGAGGCGGTGGGGCGTAAGGTCAAGCGGCTCAGCGGACTGATGCTTGAGCTGGGCGCGGAGCACTGACCGCGCCGACTTCAATCCCCATGAACCGGCGCACCCGCTCGCCCTTCGCCTCCTCGCGAATCGCTTGCGGGCTGGCATCCAGCTGCACCACGCCGTTCTCCATGAACACCACCCGATCGGAAATCGACATGGCGAAATCCATCTCATGGGTGACGATCAGCATCGTCATCCCCTCATCCGCCAACTCGCGAATCACCTTCAGTACTTCCCCTACCAGCTCCGGGTCCAGCGCCGACGTCGGCTCGTCGAACAGCATGATCTGCGGTTCCATCGCCAGCGCCCGGGCAATCGCCACCCGCTGCTGCTGGCCGCCCGAGAGCTGATGCGGGTACTTGCGGGCATGGGCCAGCAACCCGACCTTGTCCAGCAGGGCCAGTGCACGCTGTTCGCTCACTTCCCGGCTCGCACCGTGGTAGAGCGACGCCAGGGTGATGTTGTCGAGGATGCAGCGATGGGGGAACAGGTTGAAGTTCTGGAACACCATGCCGATGCGCCGCACACCTCGGCGAATCTGCGGGCTGTTGGGGTGATTGGCGGCGCTGATAAAGCCCTCGCCGAATAGCACGATCTTGCCCTGGTCGATGCTTTCCAGGCCGTTGATGGTGCGGATCAGCGACGTCTTGCCCGAGCCGGACGGGCCGATGATGGAAATCACCTGGCCACTGCCGACCGCCAGGTCAATGCCCTTGAGCACGGCGTGGCTGCCATAGCACTTGTGGATATTCTGCAGATCCAGCGCCAGCGGGGCCCCGCTGACCGACTGCGCGCGGGGCGACTGGGGCAGCGTTGGTTGCGCGGCCCTGAGTCCGGCGATGGCGTTCTCGTCGAGGGTTTGCGGCGTGCGCTGGCCCAGGTCCAGGTAGCGCTCCAGGCGCTGCAGGAGCCAGCCGAACAGGCTGACGATCAGCACGTAGTACACCGCCACCGCGCCGAGGGTTTCCATCACCAGGAAGTTCTGCGCGTAGAGGCGCTGGCCGACGGTGAGCAGCTCGGTGAGGGAAATCACCGAGACCAGCGAGGTCAGTTTCACCACCGTGATGTATTCGTTGATCAGGGTTGGCAGCGAGATACGAAAGGCCTGGGGAATCACGATCAGTCGTTGCAGCCCCAGCACGCCGATGCCCAGGGCGCGGCCGGCTTCCTTCTGGCCCCTGGCGACCGAGATCAGTCCGCCGCGATGGATCTCGGCCATGTAGGCGGCTTCGGTGACCACCAGCGCGAACAATCCGGAATAGAACGGATTGGACAGCACGCTGCCGGTCAGCGGGAGCAGCTGCGGCAGGTTGTAGACGAACACCACCAGCACCAGCAGCGGGATGCTGCGAAAGAACCAGATGTAGGCGGCGGCCGGCAGGCGCAGCCAGGCCGAGGCGGACAGCTTGGCCGAGGCCAGGAAGAAGCCCAGCAACATGCCGATGAACCAGGCCAGGGCGCTGAGCTCGACCACCGTGACACAGGCTTTCCAGAAGTCCGGCGCCGAGAACAGTGAAAAGAAATAGGGCCAATCGAATTGCATAGAGACCTCGGTGTTGCAATGGAGCTGGTGCGATCGCTCGCAGGGTTCGGGTTCAATCCGGTCCCTGTAGGAGCTGGCTTGCCAGCGATGGCGCCCTCAAGTACAGCGCAAACCTTAAGGTCCTCATCGCCGGCAAGCCGGCTCCCACAGTCCGGTGATTCACCGAAAAGTGCTGTCTAGCCCGGCCCCCGCAGGAGTCTGCGCCGGCAGTCCATGGGCGTCCCGACAGAAAGGGCCTACCCCTGAATCCAATCGGTTCTACTGCGCCGCTTCCAGGCTGTACTTGCTCAGGATCGCCGCGTACTCGCCGCTCTTCTTGGTTTCCTCGAACGCCTTGAGCAACGCCTGGTACAGCGCCTCATTGCCCTTCTTCACAAAGATCCCGAGGGTCTGCGGATAGACCAGGTGTTCGCTGCTCACCACCACCCGGCCCTTGGTCTTCTCGGCGATCAGCTTCGCCGCGCCGGCAATTTCCACCTGGGCCTGGACGTTGTTCGACAGCAGCGCCTGGGTGACTTCCGGGGCCGACGGATACTCATTCACTGTGATCGCGCCCTTGCCCTTCGGCACGCAGTAGTCGGTCGACAGCTTCTGCAGCTGCGCCACCCAGGTGGTGCCCTGCTCAAGGCCGACCTTCAGCCCGCAGAGGTCTTCCGGCGTGCCCGGTTTCAGTGTGCTGGTGCCGGGCACCAGGATCGCCGCGCCGGTCATGGCGTAGGGAATGGTCATGGCCTGGGTCTGGCGCTCGGGGGTGATGTACATGCCGGAAATGATCGCGTCATAGTGACCGGCATTGAGGCCGAGGATCAGGCTCGGGAACTTGGTGTCGACGAACTGCGCCTTGGCCTCCAGATGCTTGGCCAGGGCCTGCGACAACTCCGGGTCGGAGCCGACCACGTTCTTGTCGGTGTCGTAGGACTCGAACGGCGGATAGGTGATTTCCATCCCGACTTTCAATTGGCCGGGAGTGGCCGTGGAGGCGAGGGCGGCGCTGCTGCACAGCAGGGCGGCGGCGATCAGGGTCAGGCGCGAATTGTTCTTGTGCATGTTCGGTGGCTCCGATGTGAAGGCTGGGGTGTGAGGGCTGGGTTCAGGACGGCTGCGACTGGTTTTTCAAATGGCCGAAACTCGACGGCTTGCGGGCTTTCTCGGGCAAGGCGATCTCGCCGTTCTCCACGCGCTTGCGCAGGTACTGGTAGGTTTGCAGGGCTTGGCCGTACATGTGCTCGCCAATGGCGATCTGTTCATAGTCCTGGTCGGCCTGGACGAAACCCGGCAGCGGCTGGATCAAGGTGTGGAAGTCGCAGGCATAGAACAGCGGGAAGGAATAACGCTCCTCGCTCACCGTGCGCACCCGGTGGGCCGTGGCCACGAAGGCCCCGGCGGTCATCACTTCGAGCATGTCGCCGATGTTCACCACGAAGGCGCCGGGCAGGGGCGGCGTGTCGATCCACTGGCCCAGGTCGTTCATCACTTCCAGGCCCGGCTTGTCCGCCAGCAGGATGGTGAAGCACTCGTAGTCGGTGTGGGCGCCGATGCCGGGGGCGTCCTGGGCGGCATCGTCGAAGGGGTAGTGGATCAGCCGCAGCTTCGACGGCGGCCGGGTGACCAGGGCATCGAAGGTGTTCTCTTCCAGCCCCAAGGCCAGGGCGAAACCACCGAACAGCTTGCGACCCAGGGCGAACACCGCGGCGTAATAGGCCTGCACCGCCTCCTTGAACCCCGGCAGCGTCGGCCAGTCGTTCGGTCCCAGCAATGGCGTGCCGGCCAGCACCAGCGGATCGTCCTCCGGCACTTCGAAGCCGATATCGAAGGCTTCCTTGTGATCCGGTTTACCCTTGGCGTACACCTCTTCGCCTTCCGGGACGAAGCCCTTGTGGGATTTCGAGGTGCCGATGTAGTGCTGCATCTTGGTTTCGAACGGCTGGGCGAAATAGTCCTTGGCCGCTTGGCGCAGGTTGTCGATCAACTGCGGGTCGATGCCGTGCCCGGTGATGTACAGGAAGCCCACTTCGCTGGCGGCGTTCCCCAGTTGTTCGGCCACCGCCAGGCGGTGTTCGAGCTCGACGCTGAACAGCCCGGCGATGTTCACCACCGGAATGCTCTTGAAGTTGGCCTCGGCCGGGCTTTTGTGATTGTTCTCAGGCATGACGCAAACACCTCACGGATGGGTTGATTGGCTGAAACGCTGGAAATGTTCGCGCTCGGTCCGGGCCATCCAGACGTTCAGCGACCACAGGTCGGCGACCGGCACGTTGGTGAAGGGCAGGTGATGCAGGTAGCCGTCGGCACCGAACTCCGGGGTCAGCGTGGTGACGGTGTAGCCCCGCGCCTGCTGGGCCCGCCAGATGCTTTCCCAGTGGGCCTGGTGGAAGGCCAGTTCCCGGGCGTATTCCGGGGCGCCGGGGTGCGGTACCTGCGGCCCCTGGTCATAGCCGACCCGCGCCTGGATATGGTGAACGCGCTCGACGAAGGCGCCGAGGTCGTCGGCGGGATCGTCCAGCAGGCGTTCGCAGGTGACGATCCAGTGGCTGATGTCGCTGGTGAAACGCAGGTCGGGCAGTTGCCGGATCAGTTCCAGGGTCAGCCAGGGATTGAACAGCGAGCGCGAGCGATGGGTTTCGAACGTGCAGAACTGGCCGTGGCGTTTCGCCAGGGCCATGGCCTGGCCGAAGAACTCCACCTGTTGCGCCAGGGGCCAGCGGTCGTTGCCGGCCAGCACATTGACGAAGCGCGGCTCCAGTTCGGCGGCCCAGGCCAGCTTGCAGTCCAGGTCCCGCAGGTGTTCGGCGGGCGCGGCGGCCTGTTCGGGGAGTACATCATAGGCGGTGAAGAGCGTGCTGATATAGCCCAGGCGGTTGGCGCGCAGAAAGGCGGCGAACTCGGCGCGTTCGGCGGCTTGCAGGGGCAGGCGCGCCTCCATGCCGTCGAAGCCTTCGGCCAGCAGCTCGTCGAGTGCCTGGGCCTTGCTCGCGGTGTAGCCCCAAAGGGTACGGAAAATCTCCAGTTTCATCGGTGCGCCTCAACGAAGCCTTGAACGGTTCGATGCACGTCACGGTGTTGGGCCGGGACGAGCGGTTACGGCAGTAACAGAGGGCGTCCGTCTAGCCAGTTCTCTGCGGAGCCGGTCTGACATCAGATCAGGGGAGAGTATTCCCCCCTGCTGGAGCATGGCGTCGATCTTAGACAGCCCATGGCACGCGGAAGAATAGGAAAGCTCAAATCCATACTTCAGAGATTCATAAACCAATAGTGGGCTATCTACTGCTGGGCATCCGTCCTTGCGAGCCAAGGGGTGTGCTATCGTTGCGGCTCTATTCGTACATAAATCTAAGAGAATTCCTTCATGAGCGTGGCTGTCTCGACGACAGGGCGATTTTGGGGTTGGAGACAGTTCTGCCTGTCTGCCCTGTTCTGTTTGTCGACGCACATAAGCATTGCCCAGGACGCCGCGCCCACCGGCGCGGCCGATCAACGTGCCCAGGCGGTGACCCAGGTGGTGCTGGGGATTCTCAGTTATGCTCGCTGGCCGGTGGAGCCGGAACAACTGCGCTTGTGCATCGTTGGTCCCACCGAGTACACCGACGACCTGGTCAAGGGCACCACCCAGGCCACCGGGCGACCGGTGCTGGTCCAGCGCCTGCTGGCGAGCAGTCCGGCCCTCGGCAGCGCCTGTGACGCCGTCTATATCGGCAAGCTGAGCAGCGACGAACGCAGCCGTCTCTTTACCGCCCTGAGCGGCCACGCGGTGCTGAGCATCAGCGAAGGCGGCGATCAGTGCACGGTCGGCAGCCTCTTCTGTCTGCGGGTGGCGGATAACCAGGTGTCGTTCGAGGTCAACCTCGACTCGGTCGCCCGCAGTGGTGTGCGCATTCACCCCAGCGTATTGCAACTCTCGCGCCGCCGGAGCGCCCAGCCATGATCGGTAGGTTCAAGTCCGACGCGCCCCCCAGCCTGCGCTCGGTGCTGGGGCGTGGGCATCTGCTGGCGGCCATGGCCGCGGTGGGCCTGGTGAGTGTCTCGCTGACCTTTCTCGGCGTGCTGGCCCTGCGGGTCTACGCCGACCACAACCTGCACCTGATCGCCCGCTCCATCAGCTACACCGTGGAAGCGGCGGTGGTGTTCAACGACAGCAGTGCGGCCACCGAGGCCCTGGCCCTGATCGCCGAGACCGAGGAAGTGGCCGATGCCGAGGTCTTCGACGCTCACGGTCAACGGTTGGCGCGCTGGCAGCGGCCGGAAACCGGCTTGCTGTCCAAGGTGGAGATGCAACTGGCGCGTACCCTGCTCGAACAACCTATCGATCTGCCGATCGTCCATCAGGATCGCGAGGTCGGCAGTATCCGCCTGACCGGACATGGCGGCAGCCTGCTGCGTTTCCTGCTCAGCGGTCTGCTCGGGATCCTGGTGTGCAGCGCCCTGGCGGCGTGGCTCGGGCTGTATCTGGCGCGGCGCCTGCTGCGGGGCATTATCGGCCCGTTGCGCAGCCTGGCCGAGGTGGCCCATGCCGCTCGCATCGATCGGGCGTTTGACCGGCGCGTGCCGCCCGCGTCAATTGCCGAGCTGGACAACCTGGGCAGCGACTTCAACGCCTTGCTCGACGAGTTGGAGGCCTGGCAGAGCCATCTGCGCAGCGAAAACGAATCCCTGGCCCACCAGGCCAATCACGATAGCCTGACCGGCCTGCCGAACCGTGCCTTCTTCGAAGGTCGCCTGATACGCTCCCTGCGTAACGCCGCCAAGCAGGGCGAGCGAGTCGGCGTGCTGTTTCTCGACAGCGATCGCTTCAAGCAGATCAACGACAACTTCGGTCATGCGGCGGGTGATGCGGTGCTGGTCGCGGTGGCGACGCGAGTGCGTGCGCAACTGCGTGAAGAGGACCTGGTGGCGCGCCTGGGCGGCGACGAGTTCGCCGTCCTGCTGACGCCGCTGCACAAGATCGAAGACGCCCAGCGCATCGCCGACAAGATCATCGCCAGCATGGACGCCCCCATTGCGGTGCCCGGGCAGGCCCAGGTGCTCACCTCGTTGAGCATCGGTATCGCGGTTTACCCCGAGCATGGCATTACCCCGAACGCCCTGCTCAACGCCGCCGATGCGGCGATGTACCAAGCCAAGCGCCTCGCCCGAGGCGGGCAACACACGGCGGGGTCGGAGCACTCCGCCGCCATTGTTCAAACCAGGAGTTGAACCCTTGTACACACTGACCCGACAGACCTTGCGTTTTTTCACCTTGGCCCTGTTCACGGTGCTGCTGGCATTGGCCGGCTGCCAGACCGCACCGCCCAAGGGCCTGAGCGCGGCGCAGATCGCCGTGCTCAAGCAAGAGGGCTTCCGGCTGACGGACGATGGCTGGGCTTTCGGTCTGTCGGGCAAGGTGCTGTTCGGCAGCGACCTGGAAGTGTTGAACAAAGAGAGCCATGACATCGTCGATCGCATTGCCAAGGCCCTGTTGGGCGTGGGTATCGAGCGAGTGCGGGTGGACGGGCATACCGACGCCTCGGGCAAGGACGCCTACAACGAGCAGCTCTCCGTGCGTCGGGCCAACAGTGTGGCGACGGTGCTGGAGCAGGCCGGCATGAAGCGCCAGAATATCCAGTTGCGAGGCCTCGGCAGCCGCGTGCCGGTGGCCAGCAACGACACGGTAGAGGGGCGCACCGAGAACCGCCGGGTGTCGATTGTGGTGATTGCGGACTGAGCCTTTTGCAGGGCTGCGCGGACGCTATTTGTATCGATGTTGCTAGCAACGTGATACCTGTCGAAATAAATGCCGATTCTCTTTCTCGATTCCCCTGCATGCGGGTATAAGTATGGACCCTCTCAGGAGGGCGCCGCCTGAGAGGAAGTTTGAATGTTTAACGTTCGATGGGTCAGCCGCGCTGCGTCTATCCCCGCAACGCTGTGGGAAAGCTGTTTTACCGGTGTCGAAGGCCGCTGGTGGTATGAAGCCCTGGAAGACGGTGGGCTTGAGGACCAGTTCGAATTTGCCTACGCCATTCTGGAGAAAGAGGGGCAGCCGATCGGGCTGGCTCCCACGTTTGTCATGAACGTTCCCATGGAATTGGTCGTCCCGCCCATGATTGCCAAGGTGCTGAGAGTGATCCCGGCGCTCCGTTACCAGCGCACCCTGTTCGTCGGCTCACCCTGCTCCGACGAGGGCTCCATCGGCTTGCTGCCCGGTCATTCGCTGGCGGATATCGTTGTGCCGCTGCAAGACGCGCTGACCCGAAGGGCGAAAGCCAAGAACGTCGCGATGACCGTCTGGAAGGACTTTGGCGAATTGCAGAAGCCGGCGCTTGAAGGGCTGTGCGAGGCGCGTGGGCTGTTTCCCATGGTGAGCTTTCCAGGCACGGCGGTCGAGCTGGCCTCGGGTGGTTTCGAGGGCTATCTCAAGACGCTCAAGAGCCGCCATCGTTATCTGCTGAAAAAGAAGCTCAAGCACGGCCTCGTGCCGGGGGCCTTGGCGGTAACGGTCGTGCAGCAGCCGGATGAAGAAACGCTGCAGGAGTTGTACAGCCTTTTTCTGCAAACCTACGAGAAGGGCAAGACCAAATTCGAAAAGCTCACGTTCGAGTTCTTTCGACAGATTGCCCTCAAGCCCGAATCGCATTTCATCCTGCTGAGCGATGGACAGACTGGCAAGATGGCGGCGTTCATGCTGTGCTTTCTGCTCGGTGACAAGGCCATCAACAAGTTCATCGGCATCGATTACCACGTGGGCAAGCAGTCGCACCTGTATTTCCAGCTATGGGAGCAGGCGGTGAAGTGGTCCTACAGTGTCGGGGCCACACGCCTGGACAGTGGCCAGACAGGCTATCGGGTCAAGCGTGAACTCGGTCATCAGCTGGTTTCGCTGGACTGCTATTGCCGTCATCGCAACCCGTTGCTGCATCGCATCTTCGGCGCGGTGGCCAAGGGCATTACCTGGCAGAGCCTGGACCCGGACCTGCAGACGATGGCCGAGGAGTACTAGAGCTCTTTATCAAGACCCTGTGCGGCGCAACGGCGTGGTCCAGCGCTCCGACAGAATCACCCCGCCGAGGGTCAGCGTCCCGCCCAGCAGGTGATACAGCGCCAACTCTTCATGCAGGACCACGGCGGCGATCAACGCGGTGATCAGTGGCAACAGGTTGAAAAACAGGGTGGTACGGCTCGGTCCGAGTGTCGCCACCGATCGCATCCACGCCAGCGGGGCCAGCATCGAGGCCAGCAGGCAGGCATACAGCACCAGCCCGACGTTGTGCAGGTTCGGCCCGACCTTCGGCGACAGCCAGAACAGCGGGAACAGCACCACCACCGCCACCAGCACCTGCAGGTACAGCAAGACCAGCGGTGGCAGGCGCAGTTGCCATTTCTTCAGCAAGGTACTGTAGATCGCATAGGCCAGGGTGGCGATCAGCATCATCGCGTCGCCCAGGTTCACGCCATGGGTCAGTAGCGTCGCGAGGCTGCCGGACGACACCACCACCAGCACCCCGGCAAACGACAGCAGCGCCCCGACCAGCGCGCCGGCCGTCAGGCGTTGGCCGAGGCTGAGGATGGCCAGGGCCAACGACATCAATGGCATCAACGACAGGATGATGCCCATGTTGGTGGCCGAGGTCAGGGTCGCGGCGAAGTACGCCAGGCTCTGGTAGACCGCCATGCCGAGCACCCCGAGCACGAAGATCCGGCCCAGGTTCGGGCGGATCTGGCTCCAATGGGCAATTACCGGCTTGAGCATGAACGGGGTGAACAGCAGGCCGGCCAGCAACCAGCGGTAGAAGCCGATTTCCGCCGGGAAGATCGCGCCGACCGCCATCTTGTTGATCACGGTATTGCCGGCCCAGATAAAGATCGCCAGCAGGGGGAAAGCGTATTGCATGGGGGGTGTAGCCCGAATCGTCAATGAGCGGGGATTATCCTTGTGCCGGGATGAAACCTCTACCTCGATCCTGTCAATCGTGCAGGAGCAGTACCGGTGGCCGGCGCGTAGGGCCTGGCTGGGCGCTGCTGGATGTGTAACTGCGTTTGTCTACACTGAAGGCATGCCGTGCCCTTCGGTGCGGTAACAAGGAGAAAACTCCATGAAGATGCTCCGTATCCCATTGTTGTTGATCGGCTTGTTACTTTGCTCACAGGGTTTTGCCGCGACGGCTCAGCAAAACAAGATGGCCACCTGTAACGCGGATGCCAAGACCCAGAACCTCACTGGCGACAAGCGCCAGGCCTTTATGAGCAATTGCCTGAAAGCCGCGCCTGCGGCCACATCGGCCATGCCCGCCGCCACGCCTGCGGCTACACCGGCCACCACGCCAGCCGCCATGCCGGCCACACCGGCGACCAAGCCGGCGACCGCGGCCGTGCCGGCCAAGGTGCTGACGCCGCAGCAGCAGAAGATGAAGGACTGCAATGCCGCCGCCAAGATCCAGGCGCCCAAGGGCGATGCGCACAAAGCCTTCATGAGCAATTGCCTGAAGAAGAAGTAGCGTCGAACCGCTGTCCTTCTGACGCTTGCCGCTGGTCCTCCCTGGAGAAGGCTGGCAGACTGCCTGTCTTTTAATGCCGTTCTTTTTGAGGCTGTATGTCAGCGTTTCCCCAGCGTTATGTCGTCCTGGCCAGTTTGATCCTTGTTTTCGGTGGGTTGCTGCTGGCATTGCCGTTGCGCCTGCTCCCCAGCCTGTTGGCCGGCTTACTGGTGTTCGAGCTGGTCAACATGCTCACGCCCAAGCTCGAGCACCTGATTTCCGGGCGGCGTGCGCGCTGGTTGGCGGTGGCGTTGCTGGGCACCTTGATCGTCAGCGTGCTGAGCCTGATCTTTGCCGGGGCCATCAGCTTTCTGCTGCACGAAGCGGAAAACCCCGGCGCGTCCCTCGACAAGTTCATGGTGGTGGTGGACAAGGCGCGTGGCCAGTTGCCGCCGTTCATCGACGCTTATCTGCCGGCCAGTGCGGCCGAGTTCCAGGTCGCTATCGGCGAGTGGCTGAGCAAGCACCTGAGTGAACTGCAACTGGTGGGCAAGGACGCGGCGCATATGTTCGTGACCCTGCTGATCGGCATGGTGCTGGGGGCGATCGTGGCCTTGCAGCATGTGTCGGACATCAGCCAGCGCAAACCCCTGGCGGCGGCGCTGTTCGAGCGTTTGCGGCTGCTGGTGCAGGCGTTTCGCAATATCGTCTTCGCGCAGATCAAGATCTCGGCGCTCAACACCGCGTTCACCGCGGTTTTCCTGGCGGTGGTCCTGCCACTGTGCGGGATCAAGCTGCCGCTGACCAAGACCCTGATCGTGCTGACCTTCCTGCTCGGGCTGTTGCCGGTGATCGGCAACCTGATGTCCAACACCCTGATCACCATCGTCGGCCTGTCGCTGTCGGTCTGGGTCGCGGCGGCGGCGTTGGGCTACCTGATGTTTATCCACAAGCTGGAATACTTTCTCAACGCGCGGATCGTCGGCGGTCAGATCAGTGCCAAGTCCTGGGAGCTGCTCATGGCCATGCTGGTGTGCGAGGCTGCGTTCGGCCTGCCGGGGGTGGTGGCGGGGCCGATCTACTATGCGTACATCAAGAGCGAGTTGAAGCTGGCGCAGCTGGTCTGACCCCAGCATTAAAAACGCCGCCAAACCTTGTAGGAGCTGTCGAGCCTTGGCGAGGCTGCGATGACGGTAGTCCAGTCAATATTGATGTTGCCTGACCGACCGCGATCGCCGCCTCGCCAAGGCTCGACAGCTCCTACAATAACCGCGTGTTCAATCGAGTTTCAGCCGTAGCGCTTCTTCGCCTCGATCGCCAGGCCGCTGCCGATGCTGCCGAAGATGTTGCCTTCCACATGCCGGGCGTTGGGCAACATCGCCGCCACGCTCTGGCGCAGTGCCGGAATGGCGCTGGAACCGCCGGTGAAGAACACCGTGTCGACCTGCCCGACACCCACGCCGGCATCGCCGAGCAACTGGGTGACGCTGTTGCGGATACGCTCCAGCAGGTTGTCGATGGCCGACTCGAACAATCCCCGGCTCAACGCCACGCTCAAGCCCTGTTCGATGCGGTCCATCGGCACGTGGCGCTGTTCGGCATGGGTCAGCTGGATCTTGGTTTCCTCGACTTCCATCGCCAGCCAGTGCCCGGCGCGCTGTTCGATCAGCTTGAACAGGCGATCGATGCCCCCTGTGTCCTCGATGTCGTAGCGCATGCTGCCCAGGGCCAGCTGGGATTTCTGCGAGTACACCGAGTTGATGGTGTGCCAGGTCGCCAGGTTCATGTGATGGCTGGTGGGCATATAGGCACCGCTCTTCATCCGGCTGCCGTAGCCGAACAGTGGCATCACGCCTTGCAGGCTCAGTTGCTTGTCGAAGTCGGTTCCGCCGATGTGGACACCGCCGGTGGCGAGGATATCCTCATGGCGGTTGTCCAGGCCCCGGCGCTCGGGCGACAGGCGCACCAGGGAGAAGTCCGAGGTGCCGCCGCCGATGTCGACGATCAGCACCAGCTCTTCACGGTCCAGGGTCGACTCGTAGTCGAAGGCCGCCGCGATGGGTTCGTACTGGAAGGACACGTCCTTGAAACCGAGCTTCTTCGCGACTTCCGCCAGGGTGTCTTCGGCTTCCTGGTCGGCGGCCGGGTCTTCGTCGACGAAGAACACCGGACGGCCCAGCACCACCTGCTCGAACTCGCGGCCGGCAGTAGCTTCGGCGCGCTGCTTCAACTGGCCGATAAACAGCCCCAGCAGGTCCTTGAACGGCATGGCCGTGCCCAGCACGCTGGTGTCGTGCTTGATCAGCTTGGAGCCCAGCAGGCTCTTGAGCGAGCGCATCAACCGGCCTTCGTAGCCTTCCAGGTACTCGTGCAGGGCCAGTCGGCCGTAGACCGGGCGGCGTTCCTCGATATTGAAGAAGACCACCGAGGGCAGGGTGATCTTGTCGTCTTCCAGCGCGATCAGCGTTTCCATGCCGGGGCGCAGCCAGCCGACGGTGGAGTTGGACGTGCCGAAGTCGATACCGCAGGCACGGGCCGGAGAGGCGTTGTTCATGGTGTTCGGGTTCCGGTTGAAAAAACGGCCGCGCAGTGTATGCCAGTCGCGCCCGGATTCGAAGGCCGGTGATCCGTTAAATGGCGGTTCTTGCGCGGTCTTGCCCTTGAAAGGCCAGCATTCGCCCCCAACCTTGCAGTTAATGGTTCGGCCCGCGCCTGTCGATGACAAGAAATCGCCGCGACGGCCGATATATTCCGCTACGCCCCTGAGTCACAGCCTTGAGCTCGGTCAATCCTTGTCGCGCCGATGCGCGCAGGCTGTGTCTTGCCGAGCGGCGCGATATCGATAACGGATGGTGATCCTTAGATGGACTTCAAAGATTATTACAAGATCCTGGGCGTGGAGCCGACGGCGGACGACAAGGCCATCAAGGCCGCGTACCGCAAGCTGGCGCGCAAGTACCACCCGGATGTCAGCAAGGAAAAGGACGCCGAGGCGAAATTCAAGGATGCCTCCGAAGCCTATGAGGCGCTGAGAAGCGCCGACAAGCGCGCCGAATACGACGACCTGCGCCGATACGGCCAGCACGGCCAGCCGTTCCAGGGCCCGCCGGGTTGGCAGGGGCGCGGCGGTTTTGGCGGTGGCGCGGACACGGGCGACTTCTCGGACTTCTTCAGTTCGATCTTCGGCTCGCGCGGTGCCGGTTTCGGGGGTGGCCAAGCGGGTCGCAGCGCCGGTCGGCGAGGGCAGGACGTGGAACTGGAACTGCCGATCTTCCTGGAAGAAAGCCTCTCGAACGAGTCGAAGAAGGTCAGCTTCCACATCCCGCAGCACAATGCGGCCGGCAAGCATGTCAGCAACACCAGCAAGAGCCTGAACGTGAAGATTCCGGCCGGTGTCACCGACGGCGAGCGTATCCGTCTCAAGGGCCAGGGCGCGCCGGGTATCGGCGGCGGGGCCAATGGCGACCTGTACCTGACGATTCGCTTCGCGCCTCACCCCAGGTTCGAGGTCGAAGGCGAGAACCTGATCATCACCCTGCCGCTGGCCCCCTGGGAGCTGGCGTTGGGGGCCGAGGTCGCGGTGCCGACCCTGACGGGCAAGATCAACCTCAAGGTCCCGGCGGGCAGCCAGAACGGCCAGCGCATGCGGGCCAAGGGCCACGGCCTGTTGAACAAGGCCGGGCAGCGCGGTTATCTGTTCGTGCAACTCAAGGCGGTGATGCCGCGGCAGAACGACGATGCCGTCAAGGCGTTGTGGCAGGAACTGGCGAAAAAGGCCGCCTTCGACCCGAGAGAGCACTGGGGTAGCTGATACCTGTTGGAGGAGGTGCAGCATCTGCGGGCGGAGAGCCAGATGCTGCGCCAGTGCCTGGGGTGCTTTGTCCTCGATTGAATGGCCGCCTGCGGCGGATCGCCAGCAAGCTGGCTCCTACAAGGGGCGCCCGGGTTCAGAACAGAAAGTAGCGTTGCGCCATCGGCAACACGTCCGCCGGCTCGCACCACAGCAGCACGCCATCGGCCTTGACCTGGTAGGTCTGCGGATCGACGTCGATGTGCGGCAGGTAGTCGTTGTGGATCAGGTCGGTTTTCTGCACGTCGCGGCAGCCCTTCACCACGGCGATCCTTTTCTTCAGGCCCAGGCTCTGGGGGACCCCCGCGTCCTGCGCGGCCTGGCTGATAAAGGTCAGGCTGGTGGCGTGCAATGAGCCGCCGTAGCTGGCGAACATCGGCCGGTAATGCACCGGCTGCGGGGTCGGGATCGAGGCGTTGGCATCGCCCATCAGGCTCGCGGCAATTGCCCCGCCCTTGAGGATCAGCGTCGGTTTCACGCCGAAGAACGCCGGGCGCCAGAGCACCAGGTCGGCCCATTTGCCCACTTCGATCGAGCCCACTTCATGGCTGATGCCGTGGGTGATCGCCGGGTTGATGGTGTATTTGGCGATGTAGCGCTTGACCCGGAAGTTGCTGTTGCCGTCACCGTCGCCCGGCAGCGGGCCGCGTTGTCGCTTCATCTTGTCGGCGGTCTGCCAGGTGCGCGTGATGACTTCACCGACCCGGCCCATGGCCTGGCTGTCGGAACTGATCATCGAGAACGCACCGAGGTCGTGGAGGATGTCCTCGGCGGCGATGGTTTCCCGGCGGATGCGGCTTTCGGCAAAGGCCACGTCCTCGGCGATGCTTGGATCGAGGTGATGGCAGACCATCAGCATGTCCAGGTGCTCGTCGATGGTGTTGCGGGTGAACGGCCGGGTCGGGTTGGTGGAACTGGGCAGCACGTTGGCGAAGCCGCAGGCCTTGATGATGTCCGGCGCATGGCCGCCACCCGCGCCTTCGGTGTGATAGGTGTGGATGGTGCGGCCCTTGAACGCGCCGAGGGTGGTCTCGACGAAGCCGGATTCGTTGAGGGTGTCGGTGTGGATCGCCACCTGCACGTCGTACTGGTCGGCCACGCTCAGGCAGTTGTCGATTGCGGCGGGGGTGGTGCCCCAGTCTTCATGCAGCTTGAGGCCAATGGCACCGGCCTCGACCTGCTCGATCAGCGGCTGCGGCAGGCTGGCGTTGCCCTTGCCGGTGAAGCCGATGTTCATCGGGAAGGCGTCGGCGGCCTGGAGCATGCGCGCCAGGTGCCAGGGCCCGGAGGTGCAGGTGGTGGCGTTGGTGCCGGTGGCCGGGCCCGTGCCGCCACCGATCATGGTGGTGACGCCGCTCATCAGCGCTTCTTCGATCTGCTGCGGGCAGATGAAGTGGATATGGGTGTCGATGCCGCCGGCGGTGAGGATCATGCCCTCGCCGGCGATGACTTCGGTGCTGGCGCCGATGGCGATGCTCACGTCGGGCTGGATGTCCGGGTTGCCGGCCTTGCCGATGGCGGCGATGCGACCGTCCTTGAGGCCGACGTCGGCCTTGACGATACCCCAGTGGTCGATGATCAGGGCGTTGGTGATCAGGGTGTCGACGACTTCGGCGGCCAGCAGTTGGCCCTGGCCCATGCCATCACGGATCACCTTGCCGCCGCCGAATTTCACTTCTTCGCCGTAGGTGGTGAAGTCCTTTTCCACTTCGATCCACAGTTCGGTATCGGCCAGGCGCACCTTGTCGCCGACGGTGGGGCCGAACATGTCGGCGTAGGCTTGTCTGGAAATCTTCATCGTGGATCCTTGGAAGGGTGAGCCTTCATCCGGGCGTCAGGCGTACCGGCGATGGCGAATTTGAGTCCGTCTTCGCTGGCAAGCCAGGCTCCTACAGGTCTGTGGCGGTACACAGAATCTGTGTTCGACGCTGAACTGTAGGAGCCGGCTTGCTGGCGATGGCGTCGGTGCAGGCAACCGCTCAATCAAGGTCGCCCATGACCCGCCCGGCAAACCCGAACACCCGGCGCAATCCCGCCAGTTCCACCAGCTCGACGTCCCGGCTCTGCCCCGGCTCGAAGCGCACGGCGGTACCGGCGGGGATATTCAGGCGCATGCCGCGGCTGGCGGCGCGATCGAAGGTGAGCGCGTCGTTGGTCTCGAAAAAGTGATAGTGCGAGCCGACCTGGATCGGTCGGTCGCCGCTGTTCGCCACATTCAGGCTGAGGGTGCGGCGACCGGCATTGAGCTCGATGTCGCCGGGCTGGATCTGATATTCGCCAGGAATCATTCGGGTTGTCCCAGGGTCTTGTAGTAAATGGCGGTGGCCTTGTAGCGACCGTCCGGTGTGGCGCAGTAGTTCGGCAGTTCGCCGACCCGGGTGTAGCCCAGGGCGCTGTAGAAGGCTTCGGCTTCGGAACCGACCTCGGTGTCGAGGTGCAACAGGCCGCGCTTGTGCTGGCGCGCCGTCTGTTCCAGGGCCTCGATCAGTTGCTGGCCGAGACCGCGATGCCGGGCCTCGCTGTACACCAGCAGCTTTTGCACTTCGGCGCGGTTCAGGCCGTTGGGCTTCTGGCACAGGCTCAGTTGCACGCTGGCCAGTACCTGTTCGTCGCGGACCACCACCCACAGCAGCAGGCTGCCGTCCTGCAGCGCCGCTTGCACCGTGTCGAAGTAGTCCCGGGCCTGGGCGGCATCGAGGTCGGCCAGGAAACCCACGCTGGCGCCGTGCCGAACGGCGTCAAGCAGCAAATCGATCAAACCCTGGCGGTAGTGCGCAAAGCTTTCGGTATTCACACGACGCAATTGGGCGGCGTTCATGGTGGCTTACTCCTGGTTGACGGCGGGCGGCAGGGCGCCTGGATTCAAGGTCAGTTGCATGAAGGTCAGGTCCAGCCAGCGGCCGAACTTCACGCCCACCTGGGGCATCTGTCCGGTGATGACAAAGCCCTGGCGTTCATGCAGGCGAATGGACGCGCTGTTGCCACTTTCGATGGCGGCGACCATTACATGTTTGTCACAGCCCCGGGCGCGCTCGATCAGGGCCGCCATCAGGCGCGGGCCCAGGCCGTTGCCGCGCTGGTCGCTGCGTACGTACACCGAGTGTTCGACGGTGTGGCGGAAGCCCTCGAAGGGGCGCCAGTCGCCGAAGGAGGCATAACCGAGCACGCTGTCGCTGCTGTCGACGATCACCAGGATCGGGTAGCCCTGGCCTTGCCGGGCGCTGAACCAGGCCTGGCGGTTGCCCAGGTCCACCGGTTGTTCGTTCCAGATGGCGGTGGTGTTGAGTACCGCGTCGTTGTAGATGTCACGGATCGCCGGCAGGTCGGCGTGGGCGGCATCACGGATAACGTAGGACATGCTCGGCCTCAGGCGATGGGTTGGTGGACGGTGACCAGCTTGGTGCCATCGGGGAAGGTGGCTTCAACCTGGATCTCCGGGATCATTTCCGGGATGCCTTCCATCACTTGTTCGCGGCTGAGCAGCGTGGTGCCGTAGTGCATCAGCTCGGCCACGCTCTGGCCGTCGCGGGCACCTTCCAGCAGGGCCGCCGAGATGTAGGCCATGGCTTCCGGATAGTTGAGTTTCACCCCGCGGGCCAGGCGCCGTTCGGCCACCAGACCAGCGGTGAAAATCAGCAGTTTGTCTTTTTCGCGGGGTGTCAGGTCCATGGTTCGGAGTCCGTTGGCAGGCAGTCAAAGAGGTGCGGCATATTCATGTGTTCCAGATCCTCGGTGGCACCGCGTCGCGCCCCAGCAGGGCCGGGCGCAACAGCCGCCACAGCTCGATCAGCCAGGCGCGGGCGTGCAAGGCCTCTCCGGCCAGGCAGCGCGCCACCAGCAGGTTGGGCAGTTGTGTCAGGTCGCCGCGCACCCGCGCCGGCACTGAGCGGCAGCGTTCCAGCAGTTCGCTGTCGATCTCGCCGGTGACCAGCAGGGTGGCGAAGACCGGTTGGCCGTCGAGGCCGATGGGCGAATCCAGCAGGCCGTCGCCGCCCCGGATGCGTTGGCGTTCGTGCCAGAACAGCTGACCGTCGCGGCGGATGTCCAGCTGCGAGTGGAAATGCCCGCGATCGAAACGCTCGCCACTGGCGGGGCGCCCGAGGGCGACCATGTCCCAGTAGAACAGCCGGGCGTCGCCCTCCAGATCGATGGTAGTACGGAGTTCGGCCTGGGCCGCGCTGAACACGATGGTTTCCTGGGGCAGCCATTCCAGGGTCGCTCCGGCGGCGACCTTCAGGTCCAGGGTCTGGTAGGCCGGTCCGGTGGCGCGATACCACTTGGCGGCCCCGGGGCTGGTCAGTTGCGCCCAGGCAGCGGGTTCGACCCGGGCGCTGATGGCCAGCCGGTCACCCCCGGCAATGCCGCCCGGTGGGTGGACGATGATGTGCTGGCAGACTTCGGGGCCTTCGGCGTACAGGTGTTTCTGCACCCGCAACGGCCCCAGGTGTCGCCGCGTGACCGGGCGCGTGCAATCGCCGAAGCGGGCGTAGCCGAGTTCCAGCTCGGCATGCCAACTGGGGGTGAACAGGGCGTTGGTGGCAGGTAAATTCATGGTTTCTAATTATCGTCCGGACGTTACAGGTTAGATCGTAACCAGTCCGCGCACACCTTCGGCTTCCATATTTTCTCCACGGCCTTGCTGGACGATCTCGCCCCGGGACATCACCAGGTACTGATCGGCCAGCTCGGCGGCGAAATCGTAGAACTGCTCCACCAGCAGGATCGCCATGTCGCCCCGGGCGGCGAGTTTCTTGATCACCGCGCCGATCTCCTTGATCACCGACGGCTGGATGCCTTCGGTGGGTTCATCGAGGATCAGCAGGCGTGGGCGACTGGCCAGGGCCCGGCCGATGGCGAGCTGTTGCTGCTGGCCGCCGGAGAGGTCGCCGCCGCGGCGTTGTTTCATCTGCAGCAGGACCGGGAACAGTTCGTAGATGAAGGCCGGGACTTCCCGGGCTTCGGCGGCGGGGAAGCGCGACAGGCCCATCAGCAGGTTTTCCTCCACGCTGAGGCGGCCGAAGATTTCCCGACCCTGGGGGACGTAGGCAATGCCGGCGTGGACCCGTTGGTGCGGCTTGAAATGGGTGATGGCCTTGCCTTCCCATTGCACCGCCCCTTCCTTGGCGGGCAGCAGGCCCATCAGGCACTTGAGCAGGGTGGTCTTGCCCACGCCGTTGCGCCCCAGCAGGCAGGTGACTTCGCCGACTTTCACGTCAAAGGACAGCCCCCGCAGGATGTGGCTGCCGCCGTAGTATTGGTGCAGTTTTTCGACTTGCAGCATGGTTGTGTTCCTGAATATGGGGTGCCTTCAGCGGCCGAGGTAGACCTCGATCACCCGCTCGTTTTCCTGCACCTGCTCAAGCGACCCTTCGGCTAGCACGCTGCCCTGGTGCAGCACGGTGACATGGTCGGCAATCGCGCCGACAAAGCCCATGTCGTGCTCCACCACCATCAGCGAATGCTTGCCGGCCAGGCTCTTGAACAGCTCGGCGGTGAACTCGGTCTCGGCATCGGTCATGCCCGCCACCGGTTCGTCGAGCAGCAACAGTTGCGGGTCCTGCACCAGCAGCATGCCGATCTCCAGGAACTGCTTCTGGCCGTGGGACAGCAAGCCGGCCGGGCGATTGACCGAGCCGGTCAGGCGAATGGTTTCCAGGACCTGGGCAATCCCGTCTTTCTGCTCGCCGCTCAAACGTGCCCGCAGGCTGGCCCATACCGACTTGTCGGTCTTCTGCGCCAGTTCCAGGTTCTCGAACACCGTCAGTGCCTCGAACACCGTCGGCTTCTGGAACTTGCGGCCGATCCCGGCCTGGGCGATCTGCACTTCGCTCATCGACGACAGGTCCAGGGTTTCGCCGAACCAGGCCTTGCCGTGGCTGGGCCGGGTCTTGCCGGTGATCACGTCCATCAGGGTGGTCTTGCCCGCGCCGTTGGGGCCGATGATGCAGCGCAGTTCGCCGACGCCGATGTACAGGTTCAGGTTGTTCAGGGCCTTGAAGCCGTCGAAGCTGACGCTGATGTCTTCCAGGGTCAGGATGGTGCCGTGGCGGGTGTCCAGGCCGTCGCCCTTGGCCTGGCCGAGGCCGATGGCGTCGCGGCTGCTGCCGGCGTCCCTGTTGGGCTCGAGGATCGGTTCGAGCATGAATTCGGCAGTCGCTGTGACTCTCATTGTTCGCCCCTTTTCTTCAGCAACCCGATCACGCCCTTGGGCAGGTACAGGGTCACGACGATAAACAGTGCGCCGAGGAAGAACAGCCAGTATTCGGGGAAGGCCACGGTGAACCAGCTCTTCATGCCGTTGACCATGCCCGCGCCCAGCAACGGGCCGATCAGGCTGCCGCGTCCGCCCAGGGCCACCCACACGGCGGCCTCGATGGAGTTGGTCGGCGACATTTCGCTGGGGTTGATGATGCCCACCTGCGGCACATACAGCGCCCCGGCCAGGCCGCACAACACGGCGCTCAAGACCCAGACGAACAGTTTGAAACCACGGGGATCGTAGCCGCAGAACATCAGGCGGTTTTCCGCATCGCGCAGCGCCGTCAGCACCCGGCCGAACTTGCTCCGGGCCAGGCGCCAGCCGCTGTAGAGGCTGGCGACCAGCAACACCACGGTGGCGAAGAACAGCACCGCGCGGGTGCCCGGCTCGGTGATGCCGAACCCCAGGATGCTGCGGAAGTTGGTGAAGCCGTTGTTGCCGCCGAAGCCGGTCTCGTTACGGAAGAACAGCAGCATCCCGGCGAAGGTCAGGGCCTGGGTCATGATCGAGAAGTACACGCCCTTGATTCGCGAACGGAAGGCGAAGAAACCGAACACCAGCGCCAGCAGCCCCGGCGCCAGCACCACCAGGCACAGGGCCCAGAGGAAGTGGCTGGTGCCGGTCCAGTACCAGGGCAGTTCGGTCCAGGACAGGAAGGTCATGAACGCCGGCAGTTGGTCGCCGGACGCCTCGCGCATCAGGTACATGCCCATGGCATAGCCGCCGAGGGCGAAGAACAGGCCGTGGCCCAGGGACAGCAGGCCGGCGTAGCCCCACACCAGGTCCAGTGCCAGGGCGACGATGGCGTAGCAGAGGATCTTGCCCACCAGCGTCAGGGTATAGGCCGAGACGTGGAGCAGGTTCCCGGGCGGCAGCAGCGACAGCAGCGGCAAGGCCAGCAGCAGCGCCAGGACGGTTGCGCCGATGGCAAGCGTCAGCCTGGGCCCGGCTTTTTGGGTCGCGGTGAGCATCAGGGGCTGGTTCATCAGTCGATCACCCGTCCTTTCAGTGCGAAGAGTCCTTGCGGGCGTTTCTGGATAAACAGAATGATCAGCGCGAGGATCAGGATCTTGCCCAGGACCGCGCCGATCTGCGGTTCGAGGAGCTTGTTGGCGATGCCCAGGCCGGAGGCCGCCATGACGCTGCCGGCCAACTGGCCAACACCGCCGAGCACCACCACCAGGAAGGAGTCGATGATGTAGCTCTGGCCCAGGTCCGGGCCGACGTTGCCGATCTGGCTCAGGGCGACGCCGCCAAGGCCGGCGATGCCGGAGCCGAGGCCGAAGGCGAGCATGTCCACGCGCCCGGTGGGCACGCCGCAGCAGGCGGCCATGTTGCGGTTCTGGGTGACGGCGCGCACGTTCAGGCCCAGGCGGGTCTTGTTCAGCAGCAGCCAGGTCAGGATCACCACGAACAGGGCGAAGGCGATGATCACCAGGCGGTTGTAGGGCAGGACCAGGTTGGGCAGCACCTGGATACCGCCGGAGAGCCAGGCCGGATTGGCCACCTCGACGTTCTGCGCGCCGAACAGCAGGCGCACCAGCTGGATCAACATCAGGCTGATGCCCCAGGTGGCGAGCAGGGTTTCCAGCGGGCGGCCGTAGAGATGGCGGATGATCGTGCGCTCCAGGGCCATGCCGATCCCGGCGGTGACGAAGAACGCCACCGGCAGGGCCACCAGCGGGTAGAACTCGATGGCCTGCGGCAGGAAACGCTGGAACAGCAGCTGCACGACGTAGGTGGCGTAGGCGCCGAGCATGAGCATTTCGCCGTGGGCCATGTTGATCACCCCGAGCAGGCCGAAGGTGATCGCCAGGCCGAGGGCGGCAAGCAGCAGGATCGAACCCAGGGACAGGCCGCTGAAGGCCTGGCCGAGCCATTCACCGAGCATCAGCCTGCGTTTGACTTGCGCCAGGCTGGTTTCGGCGGCGGTATGCACGCCGGCATCGGTTTCGACACCGGGTTGCAGCAGGCCTTCGAGGCGGGTCCGGGCCAGCGGGTCGCCGCTATCACCGAGCAGGCGTACGGCGGCCAGGCGCACGGCCGGGTCGCTGTCGACCAATTGCAGATTGGCCAGGGCCAGGCTGAGCGCGGCGTGGACATCGGCGTTGGTTTCGCCGGCCAGTTGCTGGTCGAGGAATTTCAGTTGCGCCGGCTTGGCGCTTTTTTGCAGTTGCTGGGCGGCGGCCAGGCGCACCTTGGCGTCGGCGGCGAGCAGTTGCTGGGCGGCGACGGCGGTGTCGATCAGGCCGCGCAGGCGGTTGTTCAGGCGCAGGGTCCTGGTTTCGCCGTTGAGCGTCAGTTGGCCGCTGTGCAGGGCATCGATCAGCTCGATGCGCGCCGGCTCCGGGTGCGCGGCCCAGGCTTCCAGCAGGGCGGCCTGCTGGTTGGGGTTGGCGGCGACGAAGTCTTCGGCCTCGCCGGCCTGGGCGGCCATCGGCCACAGCAGCGTGAGGGCGAAGGTGAAGAAAAGACGGTAGAGGGCAGTGGGCATATCATTGGCCTTGCATAAGACACTGTGGGAGCCGGATTGCTGGCGATAGCGGCCGATCAGGCAATGCAAGACTCACTGGCCTCAATCGCCAGCAAGCCGGCTCCTACAGGGGGATTGGGTCAGCCCGCAACTACCTGCCGGGCTCGACCTTCAGCGGCTGTTCAGTTGCCCTTCACCGCATAATCCGGCTTCTTGTCGTTACCCGGGATGAACGGGCTCCACGGCTGGGCCCGGATCGGTCCCTCGGTCTGCCAGACCACGTTGAACTGACCGTCCGGCTGGATCTCGCCGATCATCACCGGCTTGTGCAGGTGGTGGTTGGTCTTGTCCATGGTCAGGGTGTAGCCCGACGGCGCGGCGAAGGTCTGGCCGGCCAGGGCCTCACGGACCTTGTCGACCTCGGTGGACTTGGCCTTCTCCGCCGCCTGGGCCCACATGTGGATGCCGACGTAGGTGGCCTCCATCGGGTCGTTGGTCACCGCCTTGTCGGCACCCGGCAGGTTTTTCTTCTTGGCGTAGGCCTTCCAGTCGGCGACGAATTTCTGGTTCACCGGGTTGCTCACCGACTCGAAGTAGTTCCACGCCGCCAGGTTGCCCACCAGCGGCTTGGTGTCGATGCCGCGCAGCTCCTCCTCGCCCACCGAGAAGGCCACCACCGGTACGTCGGTGGCTTTCAGGCCCTGGTTCGCCAGTTCCTTGTAGAAGGGCACGTTGGAGTCGCCGTTGACGGTGGAAATGACCGCGGTCTTGCCACCAGCGGAGAATTTCTTGATGTTGGCGACGATGGTCTGGTAATCGGCGTGGCCGAACGGGGTGTAGACCTCTTCGATATCCTTGTCCGCCACACCCTTGGAGTGCAGGAACGAGCGCAGGATCTTGTTGGTGGTGCGCGGGTAGACGTAGTCGGTGCCCAGCAGGAAGAAACGCTTGGCGCCGCCGCCGTCTTCGCTCATCAGGTATTCCACCGCCGGGATTGCCTGCTGGTTCGGCGCGGCGCCGGTGTAGAACACGTTCGGCGACATCTCTTCGCCTTCATACTGCACCGGGTAGAACAGCAGGCCGTTGAGTTCCTCGAACACCGGCAGCACCGACTTGCGCGACACCGAGGTCCAGCAACCGAACACCACCGCGACCTTGTCCTGGGTCAGCAACTGCCGGCTCTTTTCGGCGAACAGCGGCCAGTTGGACGCCGGGTCGACCACCACCGGTTCGAGCATCTTGCCGTTGACCCCGCCCTTGGCGTTGATCTCGTCGATGGTCATCAGCGCCATGTCCTTGAGCGAGGTCTCGGAGATTGCCATGGTGCCGGACAGCGAGTGCAGGATGCCGACCTTGATGGTCTCGGCCGCCTGGACAGTCCAGGTCATGCCCATGGCGGCGATCGATGCCGAGAGTGTGAAAGCCTTGAGCAAGCTGCGACGCTTCATTGTGCAATCTCCATGAACTCAACGTTGTTATGGGGCAGGTCGAGAGGGTGATTGCAAGCGGTGTGCCTAGTCGGCTGAAGGCAGCAAAACGTCGCTTTTTAGCGGAGGGCGGGGAGGCAGGCGCCCCAAGAGGAGGCTTTGCCGCGCCGGTGGGCATGGCTATGCGTCATTCTGGTGCTGCAGGGAGGGCTGGCTCGCTCCCCCCGTGTCTCTGGCCGGGTTTGGGTTAGTTCACGCCCGGGAAAGAGTCCACATACTTGATGGTGAAGTCGGGAAAGGAGTCGACGATCTGGATTTTGTAATCAGGGAAACTGTCGACGATTTTCCACTTGCCAGGGGCGTCGGCGAAGGAATCGACTTTCTTCACGTTGAGGTCTTCAAAGGAGTTCACGACCTTGACCTTGTAGTCGGGGAAACTGTCGACGAACTTGATATTGCCGTAGATCTTCGAGACATCGACGCTGGTATCGGCCGAGGCGTTGAAGGAGCAGCAGAGCAGCAGTGCCAGGGCGGCGGTTTTCAACATGGGACTCATCCTGAGAGTGTTGGACAACGCGCCATCATACAGGTCGTCCGCTGCGATTGCAGGTGCCGGCGTCAACCGCGCTTGCGCATCAGGCCGATGAAAAACAACCCACCGATCGCCGCCGTGGCTACGCCGATGGGCAGGTCTTCCGGGGCGATCAGGGTTCGCGCCGCGACATCTACCCAGACCAGGAACAGGCTGCCCAGCAGTGCCGACACCGGCAGCAGGCGACGGTGCTCCGCGCCCACGAGGTAGCGGGCGATATGCGGCACCATCAAGCCGACGAAACCGATGGAGCCGCTGATGGACACCAGTACGCCAGTCAGCAGCGAAGCGATCAGGAACACCTTCAGACGCACATTGCGCGCACTCAGGCCGAGGGTCACGGCGGTCTGCTCGCCCGCCATCAGGGCGTTCAACGGCCGCGCCATGCTCACCAGCAGTATCAGCCCCAGCAGCACGCTCGCCGCCGGGATCGGCAGCAGTTCCCAACGGGCCAGGCCGAGGCCGCCGAGCATCCAGAACAACACCGCGGAACTGGCCCGGTGGTCGCCGAGAAACAGCAGCAGGTTGGCCAGCGCCATCATCACGAAGGACACCGCGACCCCGCACAGCAGCAGCCGGTCACTGTCCAGCCGCCCCTTGCGGCTGGCGATGGCCAGCACCACCAGCATGCTGCCCAGGGCACCGAGAAAAGCGGCGATGGGCAAGGTCAGCAGGCCGACGATTTCGCCCACATGCAGGACCACGATCACCGCGCCGAGGGTTGCCCCGGAGGTGACGCCGAGCAGGTGCGGGTCGGCCAGGGGATTGCGGGTGACCGCCTGCAGCACCGCGCCGATCAGGGCCAGCCCGGCCCCCACCAGCGCCCCGAGGAGCATGCGCGGCACCCGGATCAGCCAGACGATGGGCTCCTGGCCGGCGCTCCAGTTCACCTCGCCCAGGCCCAGCACCTTGTACGAGAGAATCCGCCACACCACGTCCACCGGCACCCGTGCCGGACCGAAGCCCAGGGACAGCACGCAGGAGAGCAGCAACAAGGCGCCGAGGGCGACCAGCAACAAGGCGTAGCGGCGGTTCATCATTGCGGGTGGAACGCCTTGGCGAGGGTTTCGATGGCCTGGACGTTATCGATGCCCGGTGTCGCCTCGACATAGGGAATGACCACGAAACGCTTGTTGCGGATGGCGTCCACCGACTGCAGCGCCGGGTTGCTTTCGAGGAAGTGCTGCTTCTGTTCGGCGGTGATTTCGCTGTAGTCGACGATGACGATCACCTGGGGATTCTTCTCCACCACGCTTTCCCAGTTCACCCGGGTCCAGCTGGCGTCGACATCATCCAGTACGTTGCGACCGCCCGCGGCTTCGATCAGCGCCTGGGGCATGGCCAGGCGGCCAGCGGTCATGGCGCGGTCTTCGCCGCTGTCGTAGAGAAACACCCGTGGGCGCTCGGCCGGCAGGCTTTTCTGCACGGCGCTCACCCGCGCCTGCATCGCGCCGACCAGGGCATCGGCACGCGCCTGCACGTCGAAGATCCGGCCCAGGTTGCGCAGGTCGTTGTAGGTGTCGTCGAGGCTGGCACCCGGGCGTTTCATCACGAAGGCGCAGGACTCGGTCAACTCGTAGACGTTGATGCCCAGGGGCGTCAGCGTCGCCGGGGTGACGGCACCGCCGACGCTCATGCCGTAGTCCCAGCCGGCGAAGAAGAAGTCGACATTGGCATTGAGCAGGGTTTCCACCGACGGGTACTTGGCCGCCAGTTCCGGCAGGCCGTCGAGGATCTTCGCCATCTGCGGGGTGACCGCTTTCCAGCCACTGATCCCGCTGTAGCCGACCATGCGCGGCTTGAGGCCGAGGGCGAGCATCATCTGGGTCATGTTGATGTCATGACTGACCGCGTGCCTGGGCGCCTCCTTGAAGGTCACCTCGCGGTTGCAGCTCTGGATCGTCAGTGGGTAGTGCGTCGACTCGGCCAGGGCGGACATGGACGTGAACAGTAAACCGAGGCAAAGCGCCAGGTGCCGTAGCTTCATGGTTGGGTTATCCAGGTGATTCGCGGGTAGCCGGAAAGTGGGTGGGTATCGATCAATGCTTCGACGCCGAAAACCTCGCGCAGCAGCTCGGCGGTCAGGACTTCGGCGGGTGTGCCGCTGGCGACGATGCGACCGTGGTGGAGCACGTACAAGCGGTCGCAGAACGCCGCGGCCAGGTTGAGGTCATGGATGCTGGCCAGGGTGCCGATCTTCAGTTGCCTGACCAGGCGCAACAGCTCCAGCTGGAAGCGTGGGTCGAGGTGGTTGGTCGGTTCGTCGAGGATCAGCAGTTGCGGTTGCTGGGCCAGCGCGCGGGCGAGGATCACCCGTTGTTTTTCACCGCCGGAGAGGGTGGCGAAGGCGTGGTCTTCGAAGCCCAGCATGCCCACCGACTCGAGGGACTGGTGGATCAGTCGGCGGTCGGCCTCGGTGTCGCCGTCGAAGAGTTTCTTGTGCGGGGTACGGCCCATGGCGACCACTTCCTCGACGGTCAGGCCAAAGGCATCGGGGAATTCCTGGAGCACCACGGCGATGCGCTGGGCGCACCAGCGTGGCGATTGTTTCCAGACGTTCTGGTGGTCGAGCAGGACCTCGCCGTGTTCCGGTTGGCTGAAGCGGTAGGCGCAGCGCAACAGGCTGGTCTTGCCGCTGCCATTGGGGCCGATCAGGCCGACGAACTCACCGGCGGCCACCCGTAGGTTGGCGTCACGCAGCTGGAACTGGTGATGGCAGTGGCCACGGCCCAGGGGTGTCCAGGCGAGATGGGTGAGGGTCAGCGAGGTCATTCGTTACTCATTGTTCGGGAAATATACGCAACCCCCTTTGTAGGAGCCGGCTTGCCGGCGATGGTCGTCAACGATAACGCGGGATACCTGAAACCACGCGGCGCTCTTGAGCTCATCGCCAGCAAGCTGGCTCCTACAGGGAGGGGTGTTGTTATATTATAACTATGCGCAATTGCAACAGATTTGCATTAAAAGTCTACCGATTTTTCGGTGGCATGCCTCTCAACGGCTTCAGCTTGAAGATGAGGCGGATTCAGGTTCACCCTTGAGGCGCGACAGCAGCGCCCAGTCCAGCAACCAGACGACAATCAGCGAGACCCCGACCAGCGGGAACAGGATCGCCAGGGCGAACATGATCACCAGGGCGGTTTTCCAACGCGGCAGATCATGGCGCAGCGGCGGCACTCCGAGGCCACCTTGCGGGCGGCGCTTCCACCACATCACCACACCGCTGACCGCGCTGAGCAGGATCATCAGGCACACCAGCAGCATGACCAACTGGTTGATCGTCCCGAACAGCTTGCCTTCATGCAGCATCACGCCCATCTCCGTGGCCCGGGCGACATTGCCGTAGTGTTGCCAGCGCACATCGGCCAGGACCGTGCCGGTGTACTGGTCTACGTGCAGTGTGGCGTCGTTGCGCGGGTCGTCGGCGAACACGGCGATGGTGAACACACCTTCGGCGGTGCTTGGCAGGGTGATGCTGTAGCCGGGTTCGACCTGCCGCGCGGTGGCGATGTCCACCATCTGTTGCAGGGGGATGCCTGGTGCTGCCGGGCCGGTCGCGGCGCCGCCGTGGTTCATGTGTTCGGCATGCTCGCCGGACACCGGCATCGGCGTGTTTTCCAGGGCCCAGGGCACGGTCTGGCGGGCCGAGTCGTTGAGGCTGCGGGCCTCGATGTCGGACTTGGGCATGTTGTTCCACATGGCGTCGGGAAACCTGTTCCAGACCTCGGCGTATTGCTTGCCCCAGACACCGGTCCAGGTCATGCCGCTGAGCAGCATGAACAACAGCAGTCCCGCACCCCAGAAGCCGGTGACGGCATGCAGGTCGCGCCAGACGATCCGTCCGCGCTTGCCCAGGCGCGGCCAGAGCACGCCGGCGCCGGAGCGGCCCCGTGGCCACCAGAGGTAGAGGCCGGACACCACCAGCATCACCCCCCAGCCGGCGGCCAGTTCCACCAGGCGGTCGCCGACCGTGCCGATCATCAGTTTGCCGTGCAGGGAGCGGGCGACGGCTTGCAGGTTGAGCTTGGCATCCTGCTCGCCGAGGATAGTGCCGCGATAGGGGTCGAGGAACACGTTGAGCTCGCGACCGTCGCGGATAACCACGAACTGCGCGCTGTGTTCGGCGTTGATGGGCGGCAGGTACTGTTTGATCCGCGCCTGTGGATAAGCCATCTCGATGCGCCGCATTTGCTCGTCGGCATTGAGGCTGTGATGACCGGCCTGGACCGTCATCAGGTCGCGGTACAGCAGCGGGTCGAGTTGCGGCTTGAACAGGTAGATGATCCCGGTCAGGGCCAGCAGGACCATGAACGGGGCGACGAACAGCCCGGCATAGAAATGCCAGCGCCAGGCCAGGTTGTAGAAAGAGATTTTAGGTTGGCTCATCAGGAGCGCTCCGCAAGGTTCGATTGTTTTTGGTCGTCTGATGTCGTGATGTCTTTGTCATCGTGCTATCCCTGTGGGAGCCGGCTTGCCGGCGATGAGGCCAGCAAGTCTTGCGTCGCTCTTACGGCCGCCATCGCCGGCAATCGAGCGTCGACCGGCCGTTCCTACAGGTTTTGCGCTGATCTCAAAAACGATGTGGTCTAGAAACTCATGTCCACCTTGGTCCAGAACGTGCGCCCCGGTTCGTTGATGGCTGTCGGGTCATTGGCCGGGTAGCCGAACCCGGCGTTACCCGCCAGGTTCAGGTGTTCGGCGTAGGCCTTGTCGAACAGGTTGTCGACACCGCTGCTGACTTTCACGTGGGCGTTGATCCGGTACGCGCCGTTGAGGGAGAACACCCCGAAACCGGCGCTTCTGGAAAAGTCCTTGCCGACCACGTTGCCTTCATTCAGGTCGACGCGGTTCTGTTGCGCCACCACCCGCCACAGGCCCCCGGCACTCCAGTTGTCGCGGCTGTAGGTCAGGCCCAGGCGGGTTTCCAGGGGCGGCATCTGCGGCAGCGCCTTGCCGTCGCTGGTGTTCTTGCCCCAGGCATAGGCCAGGGTGGCATCGGCTTTCCAGTTGGCGGTCAGCCGGTAGGCCGCGCCGAGTTCGCCGCCCATGATCCGCGCGTCGACATTGCGCGCCTGGGAGGTCGTGCCCATCATTCCCGGCTGGTAGTTGAACAGGATGAAGTCGCGCACCTGGCCGACATAACCCGAGGCCCAGGCCTCCAGGTCCTCGGTCTTGTACTGCAGGCCGACATCCAGCTGGGTGGTCTTCTCCGGCTTGATGGCATCGAAGGCGTTGAGCGAGCCGCTCGGGCCCTGGTTGGGGGAGAACAGTTCCCAGTAGTCCGGGAAGCGCTCGGCGTGACCCAGGCCGGCGTACAGCGTGGTCGGGCTGGCGGCCAGGTCGTGCTCGTAGCGGACGAAGCCGCTGGGCAGGCTGCCTGCGCGGGTCTGGTTGACGGTCGGATTCGGTCGGGCGCTCATCCCGGAGCCGATGCGCTGGCGAAAGTCCTTGGCCGAAGCCTGGTCCAGCCGGGCGCCGCTGATCAGGCGGTCGCGCTCGGTGGCGTACCAGGTCAGTTCGCCGAAGAGGCCATAGTTGTGGAACTCGGCGTCCCTGTTGCGCGGCAGGTCCTTGTAGGTGCCGATGCCCGGGCCTTTACGCTGGCGGTGCTCGTCGGTCTGGGCGTCGAGGCCGCCGATCAGTTGCCAGTCGGCCCAGCGCCAGGTGGCCTTGAGCCGGGCGCCGAGGGTGCGGCGGTCGACGTTGGAGGCCATGGGCCCGGCCATCATCCCGGTGCCCGAGGGCGTGCGCAGGCTGTAGTTGTCCATCACGTGGTCGGCGTAGTTGTAGTAGACCTGGGCCTCGAGTTTGTCGAGGACCTCGCCGAGGTTGGACTTTTCAAAACGCAGGCCGAGGCTCTCGCGCTTGAACTGTGCGCCATCCATGCTGCGTCCGGCGTAGCGGGCTTCTCCGTCGCCCTTGCCGGCGGTCAGTTCCAGCAGGGTGTCGGCGTCCGGGGTCCAGCCCAGCGCGACATCGCCGTTCCACTTGTCATAGCGCGAGGGCACGCTGTCGCCGTTGCCGTCCTTGTAGTCGCCGGCACGGGCCTGGTTACCGATCGCCCGGACATACCCCAACGGCCCGCCGGCGGCGGCATCGACCACCTTGTCGAAACGCCCGTTGGAGCCGGCCAGCACACTGGCATTGAGCCGTGTGCCGAGTTCGCCGAAGTGCTCCGGCTCGCGGTCGAAGAGGATGGTCCCGGCCGAGGCGCCCGGACCCCAGAGCACGGTTTGCGGGCCTTTGATCACCGTCAGCTTGTCGTAGGTTTCCGGGGCGATATAGGAGGTCGGTGCGTCCATGCGGCCCGGGCAGGCGCCGAGCATCTGGCCGCCATTGGTGAGGATGTTCAGCCGCGATCCGAACATGCCGCGCAGTACCGGGTCGCCGTTGGTACCGCCGTTGCGCACCAGGGCAAAGCCGGGGATGGTCTTGAGGTAGTCGCCGCCGTCACTGGCGGGCACCGGCTGGCGCGGATCCTTGGGGTCGGTGATTACCGTCAGCGGCGAACTGGGGGCGAGGGCGGTAATCACCGTCGGGGCGATTTCCCGGGCGGGATCGTCCTGCGAGTCGGCGGCGAAGACGCCGGGCGCGAGCAAGGCGCCGCACATCAGCGCGGTGGTCTGGCGCAGGCGTGCGCGGGCCTCGTTCAGGGCGAACGGCGACGACGCCCGCGCAACGCGCAGGCGAGTGTTGGCAGTGGACATAAGCGTTCCATCATTCAAGCGAATACAACACGGCTGCCGCCCTGGAACTGCGATTTACAGTCCAGGTGGGCCGGGTGAGAAAGTTGTGTCGTTGCTTAATGGAACGCGGGCGGAGCGCGGGTGCGGGCACCCGGGAAGGTGGTTTGCCGGGCGTGGCCCAGGCGGGTCAGGGTGACGACGGCGGTGGATGGCCGAGGGCCGTCAAGGGCGGCGAAGCTGAGGGTCTGCGGCAGTGCCGGGCAACTGAACAGCAGGGTGCAATAGCCGCATTTTTCCCACAGCGCATGGTGTTCGGCGCTGGGGGCGTGGTGCTCGGCGGCGCTCTGCTCCATGCCCGCCTGCCCGGGCATCTCCATCGACATGTCCATGCCCATCGACATGGGCATGCGGTGATCCATCGGCATCGCCTGGGAAATCAGCGGACCGATAAAGATCATCAACATGGCGAACAGGCTCAGCCAACTGCCGTGTACCTGTGCACGGGAGCGGGGCGACCTGAGGCGTGAGGCGCGCATGGCGTTCAAAGTCGTCGTCGGTTACTGCGCGTGGTCCATGTGACCCATGGCATTCGTACCGGCAGGCGCCTGTTTCTGCACCGACACCTCGACCGTCACGTCGCCGGCCTTTTCAAAGTGCAGGGTCAGCGGGAAGTGCTTGCCATCCTGCAGTTGGCTGCGGTCCTTGAGGTCCAGCAACATCACATGAAAGGCCATGGGCGCGAATCGAACTTCGCCCCCGGCGGGGATGTCGACGCTGGCGACGGGCTGCATTTTCATCAGGTCCTGCTGCATCACGTGTTCATGCAGTTCGGCCTTGCCGGCAATGGGACTGTCGACGCGGGTCAGGCGGTCGGCCGTGGTGCCCGGGTTGTGGATCACGAAATAGGCCGCCACCGTCGGGGCGTTGGGCGGCAGTTCCTGGGACCAGGGGTGGCTGATCTGCAAGTCACCGACCTTGAATTCGTGGGCATGGGCAAAGCAGGCGGGCAGCAGCAGGGCGGCCAGCAACAGGGCATTCTTGAGCATGGTGGTTCTCCATAACGATTCATGACGCACAAGGACTGCGAGCGTGAATCAGGTTAGCGGAGAAGCCCTGGGGTTGAGCGAGGGCCATTGCTGGCGAGGGGTGGGGGCATCGATTTCGGTAGCGGGGCGCGTGGGGTTGGTTGCGACCTGCAGAACCGGAAGTTGCGTCACGTGGCCGGGCAACGCCAGCAGCGGCGCAAAGGCCGCACAGCACCAGCAGTGCTGCATGGTGGAATGCTCATCGTTCTGCGGGGCTTTCTGTTCCAGCTTGCCGAGGTCGATGGCCACCAGCCGGGTGCCACTGGCGGAGCAGAAGCTGCCCCATAGCAGTTGCTCCGGGAGCGAACTCTCCGACGCTTGCGCCATGGCTCCGGACATCGGCATGGCGAGCAGATTGAACAGCACTGCGAAGCAGGCGATCCAGGCAAATGCTAGCCGTTGTCGGGACATGGGAAGGCTTTCCGTCAGTGTTTTCAAACAGATGGGTTATTTAGCCTGAACGTCCTTCATAAGTAAAAGCGCGGGCTGCGGTGAAAGGTCGCAAGCTTGTGTAGGGTTTATCGGTGATCCTTGTGCACAAGCGTAGCAGGATGCCGTCACATGGCCGGAACAGCATGGACCTCGATCTTCACGCCCAGGGTGGCGCGAATCACGCTGAAGATAGCGGCCAAGTTGTCCATGCTCGGATTGCCCTTGGCCGAGAGCATGCGGTGCAGGCTTTTGCTCGGCTTGTCGGTTTCCTTGGCCAGGCCCTCGAAGCCGACGGTGGCGTTGACCAGGTCACGCAGGATCACCCGTGCAATTTCGGGTTCGCCATTGAGAAACAGGGTGGCGGCTTCATCCAGCAGTGCCTGGGCGAACGCCGGGTCGCGCTGCGCCCGCTCGGCGATGGTCTGTTTGAAGCTGCGAGTAAGGGCCATTCAGTGTTACCTCGTTTTCGATGCGGCTTTTTTACGGCGCTGGTATTCGGCAATGAGCGCTTTGGCTTGCTTGATGTCGTTGTTCTGGCTGGATTTGTGACCACCGCCAAACAGGATGATCAGCCGTTTGCCCTCCTGGATCAGATAGATTCGGTAGCCTGGGCCCCAATCTATGCGGTATTCACCCAGACCGTCGAACCACTTGATGTTGGAGGTGTTGCCCATCTGCATGCGAAGGATTGCAGTGGATACCTTCGTGGCGGCCTGCACATCCAATGACGCGAACCAGTTTTCGAATGGGTTGGCCTGGTTGTCCCGAATATATTCTTCAACCTCGATCATTGTGCTCTCAAGGTAACCTAAAGGTTACTATATTTGCAAGCTGATGATCGTGATCTATTCGTGGATGCTTGCCAACGCGGCAAGTGTTTCAGTGAGCGTCTGGAACTCCCGGTCCACCGGCGGCAATGCCGGGCGCTGGAGAATCAGCACCGGTACCCCGAGCTCTCGGGCCACCTGCAATTTGGGTTCGGTCGCGCTGCTGCCGCTGTTCTTGCTGATCAGCACGTCGATGGCGCGGCGCTGGAACAAGGCGCGCTCGTCTTCCTGCAGGAAGGGCCCGCGTGCGCCGATCACTTCGCAGCGGGCGTTGCCGGGATAAGTCTCGAGGGCGCGCAAGGTCCAGAATTGCCCGGCGGGAATTTCTTCCAGATGTTGCAGCGGCTCGCGGCCGAGGGTGAACAGCGGGCGCTGGAAGGGCTTGAGGGCCTCGACCAGTTCGGCCCAGTCGGCGACTTCGCGCCAGTCGTCGCCGGGTTCCGCGACCCAGGCCGGGCGCCGCAGCGCCCAACAGGGGATGCCGCTCAAGCGCGCGGCAGTGGCGGCGTTGTGGCTGATTTGCGCGGCGTAGGGATGGGTGGCGTCCAGCAGCAGGTCGATGCCTTCATCCCGGATGAATTGCGCCAGGCCTTCGGCCCCGCCATAACCGCCGACCCGGACCTGGCATTTCAAGTCTGTCGGCACCCGCCCGACACCCGCCAGGCTGTAGATATGTCCCGGGCCCAAGGTCCGGGCAATCGCCAAGGCCTCGGTGACGCCGCCGAGCAGCAACAGGCGTTTCATGGCTGTACTCCCGCGTGACCGACGATGCCGCCCTGGCGGTCGATGGCGAAGACTTCCACCTGCACCTGCGCGGGGACCACGCTGCGGGCGAAATCGCGGGCCCGCCGGCAGACCGCATCGCCGAGGGCGATGCCCGCCGCGCTGGCCATGGCCAGCGCCTGCTGGCTGGTGTTGGCCTGGACAATCGCCGTCTGCAAGGCCTGATCGGCACCGACTTCTCCGGCCCATTCGGCCAGTTGCGGCAGGTCGATGCTCGAGTGCCGGCTGTGCAGGTCCATGTGCCCGGCCGCCAGCTTGCTGATCTTGCCGAAGCCGCCGCACAGGCTCAGCTTGTCCACCGGAACCTTGCGCAGGTGCTTGAGCACGGCGCCGACGAAGTCGCCCATTTCGATCAGGGCGATTTCCGGCAGGTTGTAGACCCGGCGCATGGTGTCTTCGCTGGCGTTGCCGGTGCAGGCGGCGATATGCAGGTAGCCGTTGGTCTTGGCGACGTCGATGCCCTGGTGGATCGAGGCGATATAGGCCGCGCAGGAAAACGGTCGGACGATGCCGCTGGTGCCGAGGATCGACAGCCCGCCGAGAATGCCCAGGCGCGGGTTCATGGTTTTCAGCGCCAGGGCCTCTCCGTCGCGGACATTGACGGTGACCGAGAAGCCGCCGGGGTAATCCAGCTCGGCTGCCAATTGCCGCAGATGGTCGCTGATCATCTGGCGCGGCACCGGGTTGATCGCCGGTTCGCCGACAGCCAGGACCAGGCCGGGGCGGGTGACGGTCCCGACGCCTTTGCCCGCATGAAACTGCACGCCGGGTTCGGCGGTCAGGCGGACTTGCGAGTACAGCAGGGCACCGTGGGTGACATCCGGGTCGTCGCCGGCATCCTTGAGGGTGCCGGCCTCGGCGCCGTCGTCATGGCGGCGACAGAACTCCAGGCGCAGGTCCACGCGCTTGCCCTTGGGCAGGGTGATCTGCACCGCGTCACAGCTGACACCACTGAGCAGCAGGCGCGCCGCCGCCAGGGCGGTGGCGGTGGCGCAGCTGCCGGTGGTCAGGCCGCTGCGCAGGGGCGCGGGCTGTTCGGCGGTTTCCTCACGCATGACCAACCCCTTGTAGGAGCTGGCTTGTCGGGACGCCGCATCGCAGCGAGGAGGCCCTTGAGCCTTGCGGTGTCCGTGCGGACGCTATCGCCAGCAAGCCGGCTCCCACAGGGGATCGGTGTTCATTCAGGCTGTTCAAGGTTTGACCACATCGAGCAAGGTGATCGGCAAGGCTTGGCGCCAGGTGTCGAAATCCCCCAGCGGTTGGGCCTGGGCGATATGAACGCGGGTCAGTTCGCCGCCATGGGCCTGGCGCCAGTTCATCAACAACAGTTCGCTTTGCAGGGTCACCGCATTCGCCACCAGCCGGCCTCCCGGCTTGAGCTGCGCCCAGCAAAGGTCCAGCACCCCGGGGCGGGTGACGCCGCCGCCGATAAAGATCGCATCCGGCGGCTCCAGGCCCTCCAGCGCATCGGGCGCACGGCCACGAATCAATTGCAGCCCCGGTACCCCGAGGGCGTCACGATTGCGCTCGATCAACTGTTGGCGACCGGCGTCGGCCTCGATGGCAATGGCCCGGCAACTGGGGTGGGCGCGCATCCATTCGATGCCGATGGAGCCGCTGCCCGCGCCGACATCCCACAACAGTTCACCGGGCAGCGGGGCGAGGCGGGCGAGGGTGATGGCGCGGACATCGCGCTTGGTCAGTTGCCCGTCATGCTCGAAGGCGCTGTCCGGCAACCCGCCAATACGCGACAGACGCGGCGTGCCGGGGGCGGCCAGGCACTCGATGGCGACCAGGTTCAGGTCGGCAATCGGCGGGTCGCTCCAATCCTCGGCCAGCCCGTCGATCCGCCGTTCCGCCGGGCCGCCCAGGTGTTCCAGCACGCTGATCCGGCTCGGGCCGAAACCCCGTTCGCGCAGCAGCGCGGCAATGGCCGCGGGACTCAGGCCATCATTGCTCAGCACCAGCAGGCGCACACCGCTGTGCAGGTGCGCAGCGAGGGCGGCCAGCGGGCGGGCGACGACCGAGAGTATCTCCACGTCCTGCAAGGCCCAGCCCAGGCGGGCGGCGGCCAGCGAGCAGGAGGAGGGCGCGGGCAACACCTGCATCTCCTCGGCGGTGACCCGGCGTGACAGGCTGGCGCCCACGCCGAACAGCATCGGATCACCGCTGGCCAGCACGCAGGTCGGCGCGCCGCGCAGGGCCAACAGCGGCTCCAGGGAAAACGGACTTGGCCAGCCCAGGCGCTCGGCGCGAATGTCCGCCGGCAGCAGGTCGAGCTGACGCTGGCCGCCGAATACCCGTGAAGCCGCCGCCAGGGCTTCGCGGGCGTGCCGGCCGAGCCCACTGAAGCCGTCTTCACCGATTCCCACGATTGTCAGCCAAGGCGCCATCTAAAATCCTCAAAACACAGCGGTTCCGACGGGCAGGCTTTTCATGCCGTCGGACAAAGCAGGCATAATACCGCGCCTTCGACGGCGAAACGCTCTTCGATAGCAGCCAATACTTTTCCTTCACTGCCGGTCGCCCCTTGAACGAACGCCTGCCTGTCACCGCCATTCGCCCCTCGGCCTGTCCGGGGTTGCTGCGTATCGTCCCGGCGCTGGACGGTGGTATCTGCCGGATCAAGCTGGCCGGCGGGGTGATCAGCGCCGACCAGGCCCGGGCGGTGGCCCGAGCCGCCGCACGTTATGCCGGCGGCGTGATCGAGGCGACCAACCGGGCCAACCTGCAGATTCGCGGTATCGGCGAGCAGCATGCGGTGCTGATCGGCGAGTTGCTCGACGCCGGCCTCGGGCCCACCACGGCGGCGGGCGACGATGTGCGCAACCTGATGCTCAGCCCGAGCGCGGGCATCGACCGCCAGTTGTTGATCGACACCCGGCCCCTGGCCGAACAGATCCTGGCGACCCTGCAGACTCACGCACGCTTTCATGAGCTGTCGGCCAAGTTCGCGGTGCAACTGGACGGCGGTGAAGCCCTGGCGATGCTGGAGCATCCGCATGACCTGTGGTTGTCGGCGTTGCTGCTGGGCGACCAGGCGTATCTGGCCTTCGGCCTGGCCGGCTGTCCGGCCAACGACCTGCCGCTGGGCGCCGTGCCCCTGGCCAAGGGGCATGCGCTGGTGGTGGCGGTGCTGGAGCTGTTCCTTGATCTGGCCCGTCCCGAGCAGACACGCATGCGTCACTTGCTGGCCGAAGTCTCGACTGCGGAGTTCCTCCGGCAATTGGCCCAACGGCTCGGTTTCGAACCCGCGGCGGTCCCGTCCTGGCAGCGATCCGCGGCGCCCGGTCTGTTGCATATCGGCACTTATCCACAGCGCCAACCGGGGCGTGTGTACATCGGCGCCGTGGCGCCTCTCGGACGGCTCGATGCGTCGATGCTCGACGGCGTGGCCCGGCTGGCTAGCGAATTCGGCGATGCCAGCCTGCGCCTGACGCCCTGGCAGGGCCTGTTGCTGCCCAATATTCGTCTCGAAGACGCGGCAAACGTTACCGCACACCTGCAACACCTCGGATTGCTATGCGACAGCGCTGACGCCCTGGCGCAACTGATCGCCTGTACCGGCTCGGCCGGCTGTGGCAAGGGCCTGGCCGACACCAAGGCCGACGCCCGCACGCTGGCGCTGCACCTGCAAGGCCGGCCCCAGGGCGTGCACTTGTCCGGCTGCACGCGTTCCTGCGCGGCCGCCCATGTGGCGCCGGCTACCTTGCTGGCGGTTTCTCCTGGCCACTATGACCTCTATTTTCGCGATGCGACCCACCCGGGCTTCGGCCGGCCGCACGCACGCAACCTTACTATTGAAGCGGCGGGCGTCCTGCTGGCAGCCCGCTCACGGAGCAACACCGATGATTGATTACATCCGCGACGGTCAGGAGATCTATCGCAACTCCTTCGCGATCATTCGCGCGGAAGCCAACCTGGCGCGCATTCCCGCGGACCTGGAAAAGCTCGCCGTGCGGGTGATCCACGCCTGCGGCATGGTCGACGCCATCGACGGCCTGCAATTCTCCCCCGGTGCCGGCAAGGCCGGGCGCGAGGCCCTGGCGGCCGGTGCGGCGATTCTCTGCGATGCGCGGATGGTCAGCGAAGGCGTGACCCGTGCGCGCCTGCCCGCCAACAATCCGGTGATCTGCACCCTGCGCGACGAGCGCGTGCCCGAGTTGGCCGAGGAACTGGGCAATACCCGTTCGGCGGCGGCGCTGGAGCTGTGGCGCCCTTATCTGGAAGGCAGCGTGGTGGTGATCGGCAATGCGCCGACGGCCTTGTTCTACCTGCTGGAAATGCTCGATGCCGGCGCGCCGAAACCGGCGTTGATCCTCGGTTTCCCGGTGGGCTTCGTCGGCGCCGCCGAATCCAAGGCGATGCTCGCGGCCGACAGCCGTGGCGTGCCGTTCGTGATCATGCAGGGCCGGCTGGGCGGTAGCGCCATGGCTGCCGCTGCGGTGAATGCTCTCGCTACGGAGATTGAATGATGCAGCAGCCTGGACGTCTGATCGGCCTCGGCGTGGGCCCCGGTGACCCGGAACTGATCACGCTCAAGGCCTTGCGCCTGCTGCGCGAGTCGCCCGTGGTGGCGTACTTCGTCGCCAAGGGCAAGAAAGGCAACGCGTTCGGCATCATCGAGGGCCACTTGCAGGAGGCCCAGACCTTGCTGCCGCTGGTCTACCCGGTGACCACCGAGGCGCTGCCCGCGCCCTTGTCCTATGAGCAGGTGATCAGCGACTTCTACGACGAGGCCAGCCTGGCCGTGGCCGCGCACCTGGATGCCGGCCGCGACGTGGCGGTGATCTGCGAAGGCGATCCGTTCTTCTACGGCTCCTACATGTACCTGCACGACCGTCTTGCCGAGCGTTACGACGCCCAGGTGATTCCCGGCGTCTGCTCGATGCTTGGTGGCGCCTCGGTGCTCGGGGCGCCGCTGGTATATCGCAACCAGAGCCTGTCGGTGTTGTCCGGCGTGCTGCCCCATGACGAGCTCAAGCGCCGCCTGGCCGACGCGGACGCGGCGGTGATCATGAAACTGGGGCGCAACTTCCACAAGGTTCGCCAGGTGCTGGAAGAGCTGGGCCTGGCCGGTCGCGCCCTGTATGTGGAGCGCGCGACCATGGCCAACCAGAAGATCGTCCCGCTCGATGAGGTCGAGCCGATGTCCTCGCCGTACTTCTCGCTGATCATCGTGCCCGGCGAACGGTGGCAGGGATGAGCCGCGCGCAACCGGCCATTGTCATCCTCGGCAATGGCAGCCTCGCGACGGCCCGCAAGCTGCAACGGATTTACCCGGATGCGCTGGTCTATGGACTGGCGGAGCGGGTCGACGGCGCGGACCGGCTCTATCACGAGTTTGGCGCGACCCTGCGCCAGCTCTATCAGCAGGACACGCCGATCATTGCCCTGTGCGCCGCCGGTATCGTGATTCGCACGCTGGCCCCGGTGCTGCTGGAGAAGGGCGCCGAGCCGCCGGTGCTGGCGGTGGCCGAGGACGGCAGCGCCGTGGTGCCGCTGTTGGGCGGGCTGGGCGGGGTGAATGTCATGGCGCGGGAAATGGCCGCCGGCCTCGGTGTGGCGGCCGCCATCACCACCAGCGGCGAGCTGCGTTTCGGCACCTGCCTGCTGAATCCGCCGAGCGGTTATGCCCTGGGCGACCTGGAGCTGGGCAAGCGCTTTGTCTCGGACCTGCTGGCTGGCGAAAGCGTGCGTATCGAAGGGGCGGCACCTTGGCTGGCGCAGGCGCACTTGCCGGAGGATCGGCAGGCACGCCTGTCGATTCATGTCGGCAGTGCCGAGCGTGCGCCGGCCGCCAATGAATTGCTGATTTATCCACGCAGCGTGCTGGTGGCGGTCACGGCCGGCGTGCCGGAGCTGGCCGGTGCCGTGCGTGAAGCCTTGCACGGGGCGAATATCGCCCGCCAGTCGCTGGCCTGCCTGTTGGCAGCGGACAGCGAGATGGCCAGTCCTGCGCTGCGCGAAGCGGCTGCCGAGCTGGGTGTGCCGCTGCGCTTTGTCGCCTCGGGCGGCTCTGTCGCCGAAATGGCACAACAGGCGATACCGCAGTTGTTGCCGCCGATCTGTGTCGGCGAAGGTCTGGCGATTGCTGTCGCCAGCCAGCCGTTGGAACCGGAGCGCATCGGTCGTCCACGGGGGCGCCTGGCGGTGATCGGCCTTGGCCCGGGTGCCGCCGAGCTGATGGTGCCGGCGGTGAAGGCCGAGCTGGCGAAGGCCAACGACGTGCTGGGTTATGAAACCTACGTGCGCATGGCCGGCCCGTTCCGCGCCGATCAGGTGCTGCATTGCACCGATAACCGCGAAGAGATGCAGCGTGCCCGGCATGCCTTCGAACTGGCGGCCCAGGGGCGCTCTGTGGTGGTGGTGTCATCGGGTGACCCGGGTGTGTTCGCCATGGCGGCGGCGGTGCTCGAAGCCCTGCACGAATCCAGTGACCCGAGCTGGCACAACGTCGACCTGGAGATCCTTCCGGGGGTGTCCGCCTCGCTGGCAACGGCGGCCCAGGCGGGTGCGCCGCTGGGGCATGACTTCTGTGTGATGTCCCTCTCGGACAATCTCAAACCCTGGAGCATCATCGAGAAACGCCTCGACCTGGCGGCCCAGGCCGACCTGGCCCTGGCGTTCTACAACCCGATCTCCCGTTCCCGCCCCTGGCAGTTGGGCCGGGCCCTGGAGATCGTCGCCGGGCACCGCACAGCGCAGACGCCAGTGGTCCTGGGACGGGATATCGGTCGGCCGGGACAGACCTTGCGGGTGACTACCCTGGGCGAGTTGACGCCGGACCAGGTGGACATGCGCACCATGGTCATCATCGGTTCATCCACCACCTGCGTCTTCCCTCGCGCCGAGGGTGGCGAGTGGGTGTACACACCGCGCTGGTACGGTGAAAAGCCCCGCTCTTGAGGGGATGTGAGCTCACAAAAGGACGACGTCCATAGTCGTCCGTAATGGGCTATAAAGGCGCTACCAGGTACCCCCGCACCCCGGTAAAGATGATCTGCGCCGCCAGGGCGCAGACGAACAGCCCCATCAGGCGGCTGACGATCTGCAGGCCCTGGTCGCCGAGCATACGTTCGATACGGTTGGACAGGTACAGCACCACGCCCACGGTCAGGCTCGCCAGGGCGATACTGACGATGGCCGAGAGCTTGTCATCCCAGTGCGGCTGGCTGACCCCCATGACCAGCAGGGCACCGATGGTGCCGGGGCCGACGGTCAGGGGAATGGTCAGCGGCACGATGGTCACGTCCTGCTGCACGTTGTCGGTCTGCACCGCCGATTTACCCTGGGCCATGCCCAGCGCCGAAATGAACAGCACGCTGCCGGCGCCGATGCGGAAGGCATCCACGGTGATGCCGAACACGCTGAAGATCACCCGCCCGAACAGGTACAGCAGCACGCTGGAAACCAGCGTCGCCAACGCGACCTTCCAGGCCAGGCGTCGCCGTTCCTTGCTGGAATAACCACGGGTCAGGCCGATGAAGCAGGACAGGACGAAGAACGGGCTGTAGAGCACCAGCATCTTCAGGTAAACGCTGAATAGCACGTGGAGCATGGTGTGGGCTCGCGACGGAGGAGGGCGACGGCAGTCTATCAGGCGTTGCGCGGGCTGTCGGCTGTGTGCGGGAAAGGGCCGCACGAATTGTCACGGATGAGCGATTACCCGACCGTCAGGAGGTCGGTACCTGGGCCTGCTGGTTCGCGCGCTCGGCCACCCAGTGCTCCACCAGTTCACGCAACTGCGACAGTTCCACCGGCTTGGCCATGTGGCCGTCCATCCCGGCCTGGCGTGCGCGTTCCTTGTGCTCGGTGAGAATGTGCGCGGTCAGCGCCACCACCGGGGTGCGCACGCGCTGGTTGCCGACTTCCCAGGCGCGCAGTTGCTGGGTCGCGGAAAAGCCGTCGAGGATCGGCATCTCGCAGTCCATCAACACCAGGTCGTAACGCTGGGCTTTCATCGCCCGCAGGGCCTCTTCGCCGTTGCTGGCGGTGTCGGGCTTGAGGTTGAGCTTGCCGAGCATGCCGCGGATCACTTTGGTGGAGATGCTGTTGTCTTCGGCCACCAGGATGCGGAAGTCGCTGGGCACCGAAATCGGCTCCACCGGCTCGGGACTCGCCACCGGTACCGGCACGGGCCCCTTGTCGCGCTGGGCCAGTTCGTCCGCCAGGGTGGTCTTGAGGGTATAGCCGGCCACCGGCTTGGCGAGGATGCGCTTGACCCCGGCATTGCGCGCGATGATCTTGCTCGGCGCGTTGCTGATGCCGGTGAGCATGATCAGCAGGATATCGTGATTCAGGCTCGGGTCTTCCTTGATCTTCGCCGCCAGTTGCATGCCGGTCATGCCGGGCATGTTCTGGTCCAGCAACACCGCGTCGAAATAGTCGCGCAGGTGGGCCTTGGTCCGCAGCAACGCCAGGGCTTCCTTGCCCGAAGGCACGGCGCTGACGTTCAGGCCCCAGGCGCTGCATTGCTGCACCAGCACCTTGCGGCAGGTGTCGTTGTCGTCGACCACCAGGACCCGCGCGCCCTTGAGCGGACCGTCGAGGTCGGAGGTCGGGTTCTCCAGGTGCAGCGGGTCCAGCGGCAAGGTCAGCCACAGGGTGCTGCCCTGGTTGATACCGCTCTTGATGCCGAACTCGCCTTGCATCAGCTGCACCAGCTGGCGGGCGATCACCAGGCCCAGGTTACCCCCCAGGCGAGTTGCCGCCAGGAAGTTCTTGCTCTGCAGCTCGGCGTGGAGCAGGGCATCGCGTTCCTCGTCGCCCATCGGCACGCCGCTGTCCTGGACCGCGATGCGCAGACGCGGTTGGCCGCTGCGCTCGTCGAGGGCGACGACAATGAGGATCTCGCCCTCGTCGGTTTTCTTCAGGGCGTGTTCCAGCAGGCTGAGCAGGGTCTGGCGCAAGCGCGTCGGGTCGCCGCTGATCACGCGGGGCACCTGGGGCTGGATGAAACTGATCAGCTCGACATTCTGCTGCTCGGCCCTGGCGCGGAAAATACTCAGGCAGTCGTCGATCAGGGCATTGAGGTCGAACTGCACGTCATCCAGTTCGATCTGCCCGGATTCCAGCTTGGAGATATCGAGGATCTCGTTGATCAGGGTCAGCAGCTCGTTGCCGGCGCTGTGGATGGTCTGCACATAGTCGCGCTGCTTGACTGACAACGGCGTGCCCAGGAGCAGTTCGGTCATGCCCAGCACGCCGTTCATCGGCGTGCGGATCTCGTGGCTGATCTTCGCCAGGAACTCGGCCTTGGCGGCGATTTCGGCATTGCTCGCCGCCAGGTCACGGCTGAGGCTGAACTGGTCCTGGGTGATGCTGCGGCGGCGCTCGCCCAGGGCCACGCTCATCAACAGGCCGCTGATGCAGATGAACACCAGCAGCGCGATGATCAGGCCTTGTGGTGCCACCTGGGTCAGCCCCAGCAGCGCGGGCAGGATGACCAGCGTACCGATGTTGAAGATCACCATGGCCACCACGAACAGGCGCGCCGGGCGGTAGCCCTTCTGCCAGTGATAGGCGGCCACCAGCAGGATACTCAGGCTGGCCAGACCTACCAGGCCGTAGGTCATGACGTTCAGCGGCAGGGTGTCGACGAACAACAGCAGCAGGCCGCCGAGGCTGATCACCAGGATATCGCCCAGCAACAGCTTGTTCAGCGGATGCGGACCCAACTGCGAAAAGAACGAGTAGGTGAACATCAGCCCGCAGGGCGCGGTCAGCAACAGCGCGATATAGGCGGCGGGGGTTTGCGCGCCATGCCAGTCGGGCAGCCAGGGGCCGATCAGGTTCAGCAGGAACAGCGCGCTGAGCAGCAGCAAACCCTCGCAGGAGGCCAGCCACAGGCTGCTGCGCGAGCGGGTGTAGGCGAAGCGGATCAGGTTGTGCAGGATCAGCATCATCAGGCTGCCGAAAAGCAGGCCGTACAACACCGACTGGCTCTGGTCGGCGGCGACCTCGATGGCCGGTTCGAGGGTGACATGGGGGCGCAGCTCGTGCTTGGACACCAGCCGCAGGTAGACATCCAGTGGGTGGCCGCTTTGTACCAGCGGCAGCATGAAGTCGCTGCTGGGCAACGGTCGCTCGGTCTGGGGCAGGTCGTTGCCGGTGCGCACCTGGGCGATCAGGTTGTCGCCGTCGAGGGTGTAGAGGTCGAGACGGGCAAGGTCCGGGGCGAAGACCCGCAGCACTTGTTCGTGGCTGCCCGGTTGCAGGCGAAAGCGTAGCCACAGGGCGCCTTCGGGCCTGGCGGCGGTCAGGCGTTCGAGCTCGACCGGACTGAATTGGTTGGTGTAGCGCGAAGAACGGATATCACTCAGTTGCAGATCGGCCTGGTCGTCGAGCAAGGACGCCCAGCCAATGCCTTGCGAGGCCTGGGCCGGAGCAAGGCAGAGCAGGGTCAGCAAGCTGACAGTGAAACCTATGGCGATCCTGAGCCAGCGCACGGCGAAATCCCTTCGTAGGTTGATGCCTGATGATAACTATGCGCAGGGCGGGAATAGTTCGGCAAGGGCTGAACGCCCTTGCCTATCCTTTCGGATAGTTTATTCCTTCGAGTCTGCGCGTTCGCGTGCAATTGCACGATAGCCTATGTCGCTACGGTAGAAGCAGCCTTCCCAATTAATCTTAGCCGCGAGCTTGTAAGCCTGCTGCTGGGCGGCGTCGACGCTGTTGCCCAGGGCGGTGGCGCAGAGTACGCGGCCGCCGGAGGTGACTACCTGCCCGTCCTTCAGTGCGGTACCGGCATGGAAGACTTTGCCTTCCAGGCCCGCGGCAGCGTCCAGGCCGTTGATCACGGCGCCCTTGGTGTAGTCGCCGGGGTAACCGCCGGCGGCCAGGACCACGCCCAGGCTCGGACGCGGGTCCCATTGGGCTTCTATCTTGTCCAGGGCCTGGGCCAGCGCGGCCTCGATCAGCAGAATCAGGCTCGATTGCAGGCGCAGCATCACCGGTTGGGTTTCCGGGTCGCCGAAGCGGCAGTTGAACTCGATGACTTTCGGGTTGCCGGCCTTGTCGATCATCAGCCCGGCGTAGAGGAAACCGGTGTAGACGTTGCCTTCCTCGGCCATGCCGCGCACGGTGGGCCAGATCACCTGGTCCATGACCCGCTGGTGCACCTCGGCGGTGACCACCGGGGCCGGCGAGTAGGCGCCCATGCCGCCGGTGTTCGGGCCGCTGTCGCCGTCGCCGACGCGCTTGTGGTCCTGGCTGGTGGCCATCGGCAGGACGTTCTTGCCGTCGACCATGACGATGAAGCTGGCTTCTTCGCCGTCGAGGAATTCCTCGATGACCACGCGCGAGCCGGCGTCGCCGAAGGCATTGCCGGCGAGCATGTCGCGCACGGCGTCTTCGGCTTCGGCCAGGGTCATGGCGACGATCACGCCTTTGCCGGCGGCCAGGCCGTCGGCCTTGATCACGATCGGCGCGCCTTTTTCACGCAGATAAGCCAGGGCCGGCTCGATCTCGGTGAAGTTCTGGTAGTCGGCGGTGGGGATCTTGTGGCGGGCCAGGAAATCCTTGGTGAAGGCCTTGGAGCCTTCGAGCTGGGCGGCACCGGCGGTCGGGCCGAAGCAGTCCAGGCCACGGGCGCGGAACAGGTCGACGACACCGGCCACCAGCGGCACTTCCGGGCCGACGATGGTCAGGGAAACGTTTTTCTCTGCAAAGTCCGCAAGCTGCTCAAGGGCCAGGACGTCGATGGCGACATTCTCGCACTTGGCCTCGATGGCGGTACCGGCGTTGCCCGGGGCAACGAAGACTTTCTCGACACGCGGATCCTGCGCCACTTTCCAGGCCAGGGCGTGTTCACGGCCACCGCTGCCGATGATCAAAACATTCATTTCAAAAACCTCGATGACGCAAATCTGGGAAACGCTGAGCTTCTGTAGGAGCGAGCTTGCTCGCGATGGTGGTCAACGATGACGCGGGGTGCCTGAAGCACAGCGGCGTCTTGTCGTTCATCGCGAGCAAGCTCGCTCCTACAGGGGGAAAGCGGTTCTGTTAGTGACGGAAATGACGCATGCCGGTGAAGACCATGGCGATGCCCGCTTCGTCGGCGGCAGCAATCACTTCATTGTCACGCATCGAGCCGCCCGGCTGGATCACCGCGGTGATGCCGACCTTGGCCGCATTGTCGATACCGTCGCGGAACGGGAAGAACGCGTCCGAGGCCATGACCGCGCCCTGCACTTGCAGGCCAGCATGTTCGGCTTTGATTGCAGCAATACGGGCAGAGTTCACTCGGCTCATCTGCCCAGCGCCGACACCGATGGTCTGGCGGTTCTTGGCGTAGACGATGGCGTTGGACTTGACGTACTTGGCGACTTTCCAGGCGAAGATCAGGTCGTGGATCTCTTGCTCGGTCGGCGCGCGTTTAGTCACCACCTTCAGGTCGTCGCTGCCGATCATGCCGATATCGCGGCTCTGTACCAGCAGGCCGCCGTTGACGCGCTTGTAGTCCCAGGCCGGAGCGCGGTTGGCGTCCCACTGGCCACAGGCCAGCAGGCGCACATTGGCCTTGGCGGCGACGATGGCGCGGGCTTCTTCGCTCACGGACGGCGCGATGATCACTTCGACGAACTGACGCTCGACGATGGCCTTGGCGGTTTCGGCATCCAGCTCGCGGTTGAAGGCGATGATACCGCCGAAGGCCGACTCGCTGTCGGTGGCGTAGGCCAGTTCGTAGGCCTGGCGGATGCCGCCTTCGGCGTCCGGGCTCACCGCCACGCCGCACGGGTTGGCGTGCTTGACGATGACGCAGGCCGGCTTGACGAAGCTCTTCACGCATTCCAGCGCGGCGTCGGTATCGGCCACGTTGTTATAGGACAGCTCCTTGCCTTGCAGCTGGGTGGCGGTGGCGATGCCGACTTCGGCGGGCTTGGCTTCCACGTAGAACGCCGCGCTCTGGTGCGGGTTCTCGCCGTAGCGCATTTCCTGGGCCTTGATGAACTGGCTGTTGAAGGTGCGCGGGAATTCGCTGCGGCCTTCGGTCGACAGGGTCTCGGCCGCCTGGTTCACGGTGCCCATGTAGTTGGCGATCATGCCGTCATAGGCGGCGGTGTGTTCGAAGGCCTTGAGCATCAGGTCGAAGCGCTGGGCGTAGGTCAGGCCGCCGGCCTTGAGGCTTTCCAGCACCTGGCCGTAGTCGCTGGCGTTGACCACGATGGCCACGTCCTTGTGGTTCTTGGCCGCCGAGCGGACCATGGTCGGGCCGCCGATGTCGATGTTCTCGATGGCGGTCGGCAGGTCGCAGCCCGGTTTGGAGATGGTGGCCTCGAACGGGTAGAGGTTGACCGCCACCAGGTCGATCGGCTTGATGCCGTGCTCGTTCATGATGGCGTCGTCGATGCCGCGACGACCGAGGATGCCGCCGTGGATTTTCGGGTGCAGGGTCTTGACCCGGCCGTCCATCATTTCAGCGAAACCGGTGTAGTCCGCGACTTCCACCGCGGCCACGCCATTGTCCCGCAACAGCTTGAAAGTCCCGCCGGTGGAGAGGATCTCCACGCCCAGGGCTTCCAGCTCCTTGGCGAATTCGAGGATCCCGGTCTTGTCGGAAACACTGATCAAGGCGCGGCGGATCGGCAGGCGGGTAGTCTGGTCGGTCATCTCAATTTCCATCAAAAGCAAAGGAGTCAGCAAAAAAGGCGACCGGTTCTACGCGGGCGCCTTTCTGGTTTGATTGAATGCTTACAGCAAATCGTACTGCTTGAGTTTCTTGCGCAGGGTGCCGCGGTTCAGCCCGAGCAGCTCGCTGGCCTTGGTCTGGTTGCCCTTGACGTAGTTCATCACGCTTTCCAGCAAGGGGGCCTCGACTTCGGAGAGCACCAGGTTGTACACGTCCGTGACGGCCGCGCCCTCAAGGTGGGCGAAATAATTGTGCAGCGCCTTCTCGACACTCCCGCGAAGGGTCTGGCCTTCTTCGCTCGGGGTGTTGAGGTGCTGTTTCAAATTGACGTTGTCGCTCACGGGCGTTGTTCCACTCACTAAAGTCTCGGTCATCATCGTCATGCGGCCACCCCTCTTCCTTCCCCTGTCACCAGGCTCTTGTAACGCTCGGCGAAGAACTCACGAACGTTGGCGCACTGTGCTTCCGTCTCTTCCACACGATTGAAGTGGGCGCGAAACTCCTTGGCGCCCGGCAAGGTTGCGAGATACCAGCCGACATGCTTGCGGGCGATACGCACACCCATCACTTCCCCATAGAAGGCATGCAACGCGGCCAGATGCTCTAGCAGAATACGTTCCACCTCGAACAGTTCCGGTGCCGGGAGGGTTTCGCCGGTCCGCAGAAAATGCTCGATTTCACGAAAAATCCATGGCCGCCCCTGGGCGGCCCGGCCGATCAACAGGCCATCGGCACCGGTCGCGTGCAGCACGTGCCGGGCTTTCTCGGCCGAATCGATGTCGCCGTTGGCGAAGACCGGGATCGACACCGCCTGCTTGATCGCGGCAATGGTGTCGTACTCGGCTTCACCGGTATACAGGTCAGCGCGGGTTCGCCCGTGAACCGCCAGCGCCGTGATTCCCGCCTGTTCGGCGATTTTCGCCACCGTCAGGCCGTTCTTGTTCGCCCGGTCCCAGCCGGTACGGATCTTCAGGGTGACCGGGACGTCCACCGCCGCCACGACGGCGTGCAGGATCTCGCTCACCAGTGCTTCGTCTTTCAGCAACGCGGAGCCGGCGGCCTTGTTGCAGACCTTCTTGGCCGGGCAGCCCATGTTGATATCGATAATCTGTGCACCCAGCTCGACATTGGCCCGGGCCGCGTCCGCCAGCATCTGTGCGTCGCCACCGGCGATCTGCACCGAGCGGGGCTCGGGATCGCCTTCGTGGATCATGCGCAGACGCGATTTGCGGCTGTTCCACAAACTCATGTCGCTGGTGACCATTTCCGAGACTACAAGACCTGCGCCCAGGCGTCGGCACAACTGACGAAAGGGTTGGTCCGTGACCCCCGCCATCGGGGCGAGGATCAAGCCGTTCTGCAATGTATATGGACCGATGCGTACCGCCGACATAGGACTTCCCTGTTGTGGGGCCGGATCATGAGAGTTCGAAAAAGGGTTGGCATGATACCCGCTCTCGATGACTGGATAAAGGCAAAACTGGATAAAATCTGAACAGTTATTCCGTTATCGCCGGCGGTTTGGTTGTTGTCGGAAAACTGTCATCCAACCGGGCGCCGGGGGCCGGGCTACTCGGGCGAGTGGAAGCTGAGACTGTAGTTCACGGCCTTGGAGCCCGGGTCGAGGATGTCCAGGGCAATATGGATCGGCGTCTGGGGTGGCATTTCGCCCTGGCCGGCCAGGTCGCCGCTCAGGTATTCGGCGGGCTTGAAGCGCCGGCTGGCGATCAGATGGCCGTTGAGGTCGGCGAAGCGCAGTTCCAGCAGCGGGAAGGGTTGGGAGAACGACGCGCGGTTGTAGATGATCGCATCCACCACCAGGGCGCCGGCGAAGTCCGGGTGACTGCGGACCACCAGGTTGCTGCTCTTGATTCGGGCAATATCGACTTTCGAGGGGACCTTGCAGCCGATTTCCGGGCACAGCTGCTGGAACCAGGGGCGGTACTGGTCCTGGCGAGCCAGCTCGTCGAAGTGATAGGCGACGTATTGTCCGGCCAGGGCCACGGCGGCCAGCAGCACCAGCAGCAGCCAGAGCAGGCGGCGCCCCCAGGGCGAGCGGCGGCGTTGCCAGTCGAGCTGGATCGGGTCGTCGACCAGGTCCAGCAGTACGTCGTCGTGCAGGCCGGGCTCGTTGCGCTCGCGCTTGGATTTCTTGCGTTCGCCTTCGGGGGCGACCTCCTCATCGTGCTCGGCGGCCGGGGCCGCATGGAACGCTTCGTCTTCCAGCTCGTCGTGTTCGATCTGCAAGCGGGGGGCGGGTGGCTCGTCGTCCAGGTCCGCGAGGTCGAAGGACATCGAAGGCTCGGTCCGTGTGGGCCTGGGCACTTCGCTCTTTCTTTCCGGCGTCTTGCTCGGGGCCGCTGGGTTATCGTCGGCAAGGAGCGCTTCGTCGTGGCTGCTCGGCGATTCGCTGAACAGGCTGTCGGGCCATTGCTCTTCTTCCGTGTCCGGGTCGTCGCGGCGGGCGCTGAGTGATTCGCCCTTGCCGGCGGGTTCCTGGCCGAACGCCTTGATCGGCTGGATTTCCCGTTGTTCCAGGCGCGCCAGCTCTTCGTCCAGGTCCAGGTTGTCCAGGTCCAGTTCCTCGGCCGTCCACTGCTTCTGGCTGATGGCCCGTGGCGGTTCCGGCGGCTCTGGGGGCGGCGGTGGCGGTGGTGCGGGTTTCGGCGTGGGTGCCACTGTCGGCGCGGCAACCGCGGCGGCGCTTGCCGCTTCCCTGGCGGCGCGTTGTTCGAGCAGTTGTCGCGCAGCGTTGAACACCTGCAGGCAGGAGCCGCAACGAACCACCCCGCGGGCCACGCTCAACTGGGCGTGGCTGACGCGGAAACTGGTCTGGCAATGCGGGCACTGGGTGACGAAGCTGTCGGTCATGCGGCGATCCGGTTCATGCAGGCGCCCATTCTAGCGCCGACGGCCACTGATGCGCACCCAGCCATCGCGATCGGCAATCGGGTCGAGGTCGAAATCCCGGGCATAAGCGGCGGCGACTTCCGCGCCTTGTTCGGCGAGAATCCCCGAGAGCGCCAGGCGCCCACCGGGTTTGACCAGGGTGGACAGCTGCGGGGCCAGGGACACCAGGGGGCCGGCGAGGATGTTGGCCACCAGCACGTCGGCCTGGACCTGGGGCAGGTCTTGCGGCAGGTACAGGGGGAACAGTTCTTCGGCGATATGGTTGCGTCCGGCGTTGTCGCGGGAGGCTTCCAGGGCCTGGACGTCGATGTCGGTGCCCACCGCTTCCCGGGCGCCCAGCAGCAGGGCGGCAATCGCCAGGATCCCCGAGCCGCAGCCGAAGTCCAGCACGCTGCAGTCCTTGAGGTCCTGGCCGTCGAGCCATTCCAGGCACAGCGCGGTGGTCGGGTGGGTGCCGGTGCCGAAGGCCAGGCCCGGGTCGAGCAGCAGGTTGACCGCGTCCGGTTCCGGCGCGGCGTGCCAGCTCGGGACGATCCACAGGCGGCGGCCGAAGCGCATCGGCTCGAAATTGTCCATCCAGCTGCGTTCCCAGTCCTGGTCCTCGATCACTTCGCTGTGGTGCTCGGGCAGGGGGGCTCCGGTCAGCAGTTCCAGGTGCGCGAGCACGTTGGTCGCGTCGGTGCCGCCTTCGAACAGGGCCAGCAGGTGGGTGTGGGACCACAGCGGGGTGGTGTTGAGTTCCGGTTCGAAGATCGGTTGATCTTCGGCATCCATGAAGGTGACCGAAACGGCGCCGACTTCGAGGAAGGCGTCTTCGTAGGTTTCGGCTTGTTCCGGGCTGATGGCCAGGCGTACTTGCAGCCAAGGCATGGCGGGCACCTTTGCAAAAATGGAGTGCGCAACCGCTGGGGGCTGCGAGAAACGCGCAAGTTTACGCGAGCGGCGCTCCTGGCGGTATTCAAAAACAACAAGGCCGCAATTAAGCGGCCTTGTTGCTTGGATCACTGCGCCTGTTGAATGGCCGCCGCTAAGGCGACGGTTCGCGAGCAAGCTCGCTCCTACAAGGCGAGCTTGTGTTCCAGGTAGTGGATGTTCACGCCACCCTTGCAGAAGCCTTCGTCGCGAACCAGGTCGCGGTGCAGCGGGATGTTGGTCTTGATCCCGTCCACCACGATTTCGTCCAGGGCGTTGCGCATGCGCGCCATGGCTTCGTCACGGTCCTTGCCGTAGGTGATCAGCTTGCCGATCAACGAGTCATAGTTCGGCGGTACCGCATAACCACTGTACAGGTGCGAGTCGACGCGAACGCCGTTGCCGCCCGGTGCGTGGAAATGCTTGACGGTGCCCGGGCTCGGAATGAACTTCTTCGGGTCCTCGGCGTTGATCCGGCACTCCAGGGCATGACCGCGGATGACCACGTCGTCCTGGGTGTACGACAACGGGTTGCCGGCGGCGATGCTGAGCATCTCCTTGAGGATGTCGATGCCGGTGACCATTTCCGATACCGGGTGTTCCACCTGCACGCGAGTGTTCATCTCGATGAAGTAGAAGCGGCCGTCCTCGTAGAGAAACTCGAAGGTGCCGGCGCCACGGTAGTTGATGTCGATGCACGCCTTGACGCAGCGGGCGAAGACTTCCTGGCGGGCCTTTTCGTCGATGCCCGGGGCCGGTGCTTCTTCCAGGACCTTCTGGTGGCGGCGCTGCAGCGAGCAGTCGCGGTCACCCAGGTGAATGGCGTGGCCCTGGCCGTCGGACAGCACCTGGACTTCCACGTGACGCGGGTTGGTGAGGAATTTTTCCAGGTACACCATCGGGTTGCCGAACGCCGCGCCGGCTTCGGTGCGGGTCAGCTTGGCCGAGGCGATCAGGTCTTCTTCCTTGTGCACCACGCGCATGCCGCGACCACCACCGCCGCCGGCGGCCTTGATGATCACCGGGTAGCCGACTTCACGGCCGATGCGCAGGGCTTCTTCCTCGTCTTCCGGCAGCGGGCCGTCGGAACCGGGAACGGTCGGTACGCCGGCCTTGATCATGGCGTCCTTGGCCGAAACCTTGTCGCCCATCAGGCGAATGGTGTCGGCTTGCGGGCCGATGAAGGCGAAACCGGATTTCTCGACCTGTTCGGCGAAGTCGGCGTTTTCCGCGAGGAAGCCGTAGCCCGGGTGGATCGCCGTGGCGCCGGTCACTTCCGCCGCCGCGATGATGGCCGGGATGTGCAGGTAGGACTGGGCGGCAGACGCCGGGCCGATGCACACGGACTCATCCGCCAGGCCCAGGTGCATCAGCTCCTTGTCGGCCTTGGAGTAGACGGCGACGGTCTTGATGCCCTGTTCCTTGCACGCGCGCAGGATCCGTAGCGCAATCTCACCGCGGTTGGCGATCAGGACTTTTTCCAACTTCGCAGGTTTCGACATCGTTGGCTCTCCGCGCTTCAAACGATGGTGAACAGCGGTTGGTCGTACTCAACCGGCTGGCCGTCTTCGACGAGGATGGATTCGATCACACCGCTGTTTTCGGCTTCGATGTGGTTCATCATCTTCATGGCTTCGACGATGCACAGGATGTCGCCTTTCTTCACGCTCTGGCCGACTTCGACGAAAGAGGCGGAGGTTGGCGAGGCCTTGCGATAGAAGGTGCCGACCATCGGCGAACGGGCTACTGCGCCGTTCAGTGCCGGGGCGGCCGCAGCGGCTGGAGCTGCTGCCACTGCCGCAGGCGCGGCAACCGGAGCGGCGGCGGCGACAGGCGCGGCCATCGGTGCCGGTGCGTAGTACTGCTGCGCCGGGGTCTTGCTGTGGCGGCTGATGCGTACGGACTCTTCGCCTTCCTTGATCTCAAGCTCGTCGATACCGGACTCTTCCAGCAACTCGATCAGTTTCTTAACTTTACGGATATCCATTAATCGTCAACTCCCAAGGGTCGGTCAGGGGTGTTTAGCCTGTGATTCAAGCTGTTCCAGGGCGGCCTCCAGGGCCAGTCGATAACCGCTGGCGCCAAGGCCGCAGATCACTCCCACAGCGACATCTGAAAAGTAGGAGTGATGGCGGAAAGGTTCGCGTTTGTGCACGTTCGACAAATGCACTTCGATGAATGGGATGCTCACCGCCAGCAGCGCGTCACGTAATGCGACACTTGTATGCGTAAAAGCCGCCGGATTGATCAGAATGAAGTCCACGCCTTCGCCGCGGGCGGCGTGGATCCGCTCGATCAGTTCGTACTCGGCGTTGCTTTGCAGGTACAGCAGATGGTGCCCGGCCTCGCGGGCCCGGCGCTCCAGGTCCTGGTTGATCTCGGGCAGCGTCACCGCGCCATAGACCCCCGGCTCGCGGGTACCGAGCAGGTTCAGGTTGGGGCCGTGCAGAACCAGAAGCGTCGCCATCTGCTGTTCCTTGTTGTCTGTGGGCAGGCGTCAAAACCCGGCGACTATGCCCCAAAGACTTTGTGACTGTCCAGTTCTCTGCAATAGCCAGCACGATAACCGATATTCGCGCGAAATTTGTGACCACGGTGTTGGATCCGGTCATTCGCTCCCGAGTGGCGGCGTATCAGACGCGAAACGCCTGCACGGCGGTACGCAACTGTCCGCCCAGCACCAGCAGGTGTTCGCCCTGGCTGCGACCTTCGCCGATGCGCAGCAGGTTGTCACCGCCCAACTGGTGAATACGCTCGCTGTGATCGCGAATCTCGCTGACCGCGCCGCTTTGCTGGGCGGTGACATCGGCGATGCGCACCGCGGTGTCGGCAATGGTCTGGATCGCCCCGACAATCTTGTCCAGGGCTCCGTCCGCGGCCTGTGCCTGGCTGGCCGTGGCCTCGGCATGTTCGACCTGGGCGCGCATGCCTTCCACCGACTGCCGCGCCGCGCTCTGCAGGCCGGCGATCAGTGTCTGGATCTCGCCTGTGGCCCCGGCCGTGCGTTGTGCCAGGCTGCGTACCTCTTCGGCCACCACGGCGAAACCACGGCCCATTTCCCCGGCGCGGGCGGCTTCGATGGCGGCGTTGAGGGCCAGCAGGTTGGTCTGGTCGGCAATCGAGCGAATCACTGTCAGCACGCCGCCGATGGTGGCCGACTCCTCGGCCAGTTGCTCGATCATCTGGGCGTTGCCCTGGACTTCGCCGACCAGCGCATGCAGGCCGGTCAGGCTCAGGCCGATGACCTTCTGGCCGTGTTCCACCGCGCTGCCGGCGCTGCGGCTGGCATCGGCGGCCTGGCTGGCATCGCCGGCCACCTGCTGGATGGTGGCTTCCAGTTCGCCGAGGGCGTCGCGAATCTGCGCGGTGTCGCCGGCCTGGCGCTCGGCGCCGGTATGCAGGCCGCCGCTCAGGTCCGCCAGGGCGCGGCTGCTGCCGGCGACTTCCTCTGCGTTCTGCCGGATGGTGCCCACCAGGTCCACCAGATAAGCCCGCAGGCGGTTCAGCGAGGCTTCGATGTCATGCAGCTCGCGGTTGGTCTTGCCCAGCTGGATATCCCGGCCGAAGTCGCCTTCGGCCCAGGTCGACAGTGCCGGCGCGAGGTTGCTCAGGACGCGGGCCAGCTTGCGCTGCAGGGTGTCGATCAGCAGGGCGATCAGCAGAATCAGGCCGATCATCACGCCCTGCATCAGCCTGACCTCGCCCTGGATCTTGCCATGCTGGGCACGGACCACCGGCTCCAGCGCGGCAATCCCTTGCTGCACGGCGTTGATCTTGAGATGGGTCGCGGTTGCCAGGTCTGCGCGCTTCTGGATCTGCTCGCGGGTGCGGGCCAGTTCCGCCGGGTAGCGGGTCAGCAGGCTGTGCAGTTCGCGCTTGAGGTCGACGCCGGTGTCCTGGGCTGCGGCCTTTTCGCTATTGCCCAGGCCCATCATGGCGCTGAAATCGTCGGTATTGGATTCGCTGCTGGCGGTCACGCCGAGCAAGGGCAGGGCTTCGAGTTGTTCGGCCTGGCCGCGGATGCTCGCCAGCTCGCGCTCGACGTCGGCGGCCAGTTCGCTGCGCCCGCTGCTGACCAGTTTGTCCCGTGCCAGGCTCAGCTTGGCCAGGTGCGACGAGGCCGCCAGCAAGGGCGGCAGGTAGGCGGCCGCTTCCGGGGTCTTGGCCCCGGTGGCGTATTGGCTCAGCTGGTCGAGGTTGCCGCCCAGTTCGCGTTCGGCCTGGAGCAGCAGGGCCTGGGGATCGCCGGCCAGCTTACCGGCGGCCAGCAGGTCGGTCTTGCTGAAGTCGTTGAGGGCGGCGAGGCTCGGGCGCAGGGTGGCGGTCATGTCCGCCGGCAGGGCCCCGAGTTCCTTTTCCAGTTGCTCGATGGCCTGGCTCGCACTGCTCAGGCGCAAGGCGTCGCCGCTGCCCAGGTAGTCTTCGATATTGCGCGCCGCCTGGTTCTGGAACTGTTGCGACAGGCTGAGGTAACGCTCCATCAACTGGTAGGGGCGCTCCAGCGCCTGCTGCGACCACCAGAGCGTGGCGCCGAGCGCCAGGCAGACGGCGACGAGCAGCAGGGTGTTGAGATTGGTCAGCAGCTTCAGGCGCATTCAGGATTCTATCCACGACAAAGAGTGGTAAGTGCCTGAAGTTATTGCTGTTTTGTTACAAGGTCATGACGGAGTCGGTGGAATCCGATGAAAAGCTGGCACTTTGCCTTGCTGCTTGCACCCGGTTGCGCCCGGCATGTTTGGCGCGGTAGAGCGCTTCGTCGGCCTGGGTGGCCATCATCAGGCTGTCGGAATCGGCCTGCAGTTCGACGACGCCGGCGCTGAAGGTGCACCACAGGTCCTGCGGTTGTGCCGGGTAGTGGATTTCCGCGAAGCGCTGGCGAATTTCATCCAGCACCTTGTAGGCCGACTCGATGTCGGTGTCGGGCATGACGATGGCGAACTCTTCGCCGCCATAACGGCCGATGAAGTCGGTCTTGCGCAGGCGTTGCTTGAGAAACAGCGCCAGGCTCTTGATCACCCGGTCGCCCATGGGGTGACCGTGGCTGTCGTTGACCCGCTTGAAGTGGTCGATGTCGAGCATCGCGAAGCTCAGCGGCTTGCATTCGCGGCGGGCGCGGAAGCTGCAATCTTCGAGCAGTTGCAGGATATGGGTGTGGTTGTACAGGCCGGTGAGGCTGTCGCGGACCATCCGCGCCTTGAGGTTGCGCGCCCGGGCGGCCCGGTTGCGCACGGTGGTGATCAGGTGGCGTGGCTTGATCGGCTTGGTCAGGAAGTCGTCGCCGCCCTCGCTCATGGCGTCGAGCTGCTTGTCCAGGTCGTCCTCGGCCGACAGGTAGATGATCGGCACGCTGACATAACGGTCGTTGTGACGGATCACCTTGGCCAGCTCGGTGCCGGTGCAGGCCGGCATGTACATGTCGAGGATGATCAGGTCGGGCTGGAAGTCCGCCAGCTCGGCCATGGCCTGGATCGGATCGATCAGGGTCCGGGTGACGATCCCGGCGCTGTTGAGCAGGCGTTCGGTGTGCAGCGCCTGGGCCCGCGAGTCGTCGATGATCAGTACCTTGTACGGATCGTATTGGGCGACGCAGGTGAGGATTTCGATTTTCTCCAGCAGGCTCGAGGCTTCCAGGGCGCCGGTGAGGAACTCCTGGCCGCCGGCGCGCACGGCGGCCAGGCGGGTCGGGGTGTCGGTTTCGTGGAGACTGAAGAACAGCAGCGGCAGCTTGTGTTCCAGACCGAGCTGCGCTTCGGCGGCCAGGTGCAGGCCCATGCCGGCGCCGCTGAAGTCGACGTCCATGACAATGGCCGAAGGCAGGCGTTCGGCCATTGACGAACGGAACGCCGCGACACTGTCCAGCGATTGGGCGCTGAGGCCGAAGAACTCCAGTTGCTTGGCCAGGCGCTCGGCGCGGTCGTGGTCTTGCAGCATCACGTAGACGGGCTTGCGCAGCGGCGGCAGGAAGGTCTGTTCGAGCTGGTCGCCGTGGCGCAGGCCGGTGCGCGACAGGCGCTGCATCAGGCGGTTGAGTTCGGTGATCAGGCCGCTGCTCAGGCGCCCGCGGTTGGCCCCTACCGCTTCCAGGGAGTGGCCGATGTGGCGGGCCAGCTGGGTGTGTTCGGGTTGTTCGAAGCGTTCGGCGAAGCGCAGCAGGCGCAGGTTGGCCTCGCTCAGCTCGGACATGTCGGCGCTCGACCATTCGCTGCGCTGCAGGCGTTGCCAGATCTCGAGGATCTGCCGGGCCTGGTGAATGACCCGCTGGGCAAAGTGCTGCTTGAGGCGCTCGCGGCTGGGGTCTTCTGGCTCGGTCATATCCTGACTACTAGTAAGGGGAGGAACGGCTGGGGTCGACTGATGGCTCTATGCTAGCAGCTCTTTGGGTCAATGGCGGTGTCGTACGTCAATTAACCTCATTCATTTGGTGACCCGCCGGTCAAAGGGTGAGTGTTATCCCACAACAAGAGCGGATAGGTCGTATCGAGGAGGCGTCCTGTCGGGGCTTGATTTATAGTGCTCGCACGGATGGCAACGCTGCCGTGTCCCTGGCCTGCTGCAAAGACAGGAAAGGCACGATGGAGCAGGGTTGTGGTCGAACCGATGAATTCAGGAAAAGGATAGAGCCATGCTGGACTGGAAAAAACGCGAAGACAGCGCGCCGGAGCGTGCCGCCGCCCCCAAGTCGGCGACCCACGGTTACTTTCGCGGGGTGCTGTTCAGTCGTGCGCTGGCGACGCTGCTGGGCCTGTACCTGCTGGTCACGATCCTGATCGGCTGGTACTGGAGCCAGGAGCCGGCGTTGTTTCCGGTGCAGCAGAATGCGCAACTAGCCGCGGAGAAGGACGGTCGCAAGATGGTGGTGGGCTACACCACGGTCGAAACCCTCAAGACCGTGGCCGGCACCTTGCTGAACAAGCCCGGTGGCTACCTGTCCAACGACCGCTTTCCGCCGGGCGTCTGGCTGGACGATATTCCCCACTGGGAATACGGCGTACTGGTTCAGGTCCGCGACCTGACCCGCGCCCTGCGCAAGGACTTCGCCCGCTCCCAGTCGCAATCGGCTGAAGATGCCGACCTGGCCAAGGCCGAGCCGCGCTTCAACTTCGACAACAAGAGCTGGATGCTGCCGTCCAGCGAGTCGGAGTACCAGGAAGGGATCAACTCCCTGAGCCGCTACCAGGCCCGTTTGTCCGACCCGAACCAGAGCACCGCGCAGTTCTATGCCCGTGCCGACAACCTGAACAACTGGCTCGGCGATGTGGCGACCCGCCTGGGTTCGCTGTCCCAGCGCCTGTCGGCCAGCGTCGGGCGGGTCAAGCTCAACACCGCGCTGAAAACCGAAAGCGTGATCCCGGGGCAGGTGCCGCAGGTCGACGAGGAAATCGTCGAAACCCCGTGGTTGCAGATCGACGACGTGTTCTATGAGGCGCGCGGCCAGGCCTGGGCGCTGTCCCACCTGTTGCGGGCCATCGAAGTCGACTTCGCCGATGTCTTGGCGAAGAAGAACGCCACGGTCAGTGTGCGGCAGATCATTCGCGAACTGGAGGCGTCGCAGCAGCGGGTGTGGAGCCCGATGATCCTCAATGGCAGTGGCTTCGGCGTCCTGGCGAATCACTCGCTGGTGATGGCCAACTACATTTCCCGCGCCAACGCCGCGGTGATCGATTTGCGTCAACTGCTGAACCAGGGCTGAGCCATGGACAATGCTTCGAAGGAGGCCCGGCACCGCGCCGCCTCCGACGCCGAACAGATCGCCTGGGTCGACGCCGATGACCATCTGCTCGGCGCCCTGGCCCGGGCCGAGCTGCGCGAGCGCGGCCTGATCGGGCGCGGCACCTTTATCCTGCTGTTCAACTCCGCCGGTGAGCTGTGCGTGCATCGGCGCACCTTGAGCAAGGCCATCTACCCCGGTTACTGGGACGTGGCCGCCGGCGGCATGGTCCAGGCGGATGAAAGCTACGCCGAGTCCGCCGCCCGTGAGCTGGAAGAGGAGCTGGGCGTCAGTGGCGTGCCGCTGACCGAGCACGAGCACTTTTTCTTCGACCAGCCGGACAACCGTCTCTGGTGCGCGGTGTTCAGCGCGGTCTGGGACGGACCGCTGCGGTTGCAGCCGGAAGAGGTCCTCGAAGCGCGTTTTATCCCGGTTGACCAGGCGCTGCGCGAAACCCTGGAAAAGCCCTATTGTCCGGACTCCCTGGCGGCGTTGAAACGTTATCTGCAATAACACGGCAGCGACGTCGCAAAAGCTTCATCAATTGGCGCCGATTGGCTATTGGGCCGAGGGCTTTTTGCCGTTACACTGCGCGCCTTTCAAAAGCTGCGGCGGCATTGCCCGCCGCAGTTGCGCTGCCCCTGCCTGAGTGGGGCTTCGCGGTCGCAGGCCCCTCCCGGGGTGCGACCAGTCTTTAGTCCTCCCAAGAGGATTACCGGTGGCCAAAAAAGCCGCATCCTTCGCCGCCCTCGGTGGCCTGGTGTTCTCCACCGACGCAGGTCGACATTGCCCGGACTGTAGCCAGCCGGTGGCCGCCTGCATCTGCAAACAAACCGTTCTCCCGGCCGGCGACGGCATTGCCCGCGTGCGTCGCGAAAGCAAGGGTCGTGGCGGCAAGACGGTGACCACCATCACCGGCGTGCCACTGGCCGAAGAGGCCCTCAAGGAGCTGGCGACGACGTTGAAGAAACGTTGTGGGACCGGTGGAGCCTTGAAAGACGGCGTCATCGAGATCCAGGGCGATCACGTCGAGTTGCTGCTGGCCGAACTGGTCAAACACGGTTTCAAGGCGAAGAAGTCCGGCGGCTAGCAGCCTCTGTGAAAACCACTGTGCAGTGACCTGCCGGGCTGAACGAGGCCGGGCTGTCGTCCCCAGGGTTTTCACAGAGCCTGTTTTCGAACGGCCTCTAAACTCGGTGCTGGATTCAAGGTCTTAGTCCCTTGTATGCAGGCGAATCGTCATTTTAATTCTTTAGACTGCGCGCAGCCTGGACCCAGGCGGCGCTATTTGACTTCTTTATAGGGGACTTCGATGTCCGTACGACGCACACGCAAGGACGATGGCAGCCAATGGACAGTTGCGGACAGCCGCAGTGTTTATGGGATCCGCCATTGGGGGGCCGGGTATTTCGCGATCAATGACGCCGGTCGCGTCGAGGTTCGTCCGAACGGTCCGAGCAGTTCGCCCATCGACCTCTTCGAGCAGGTCGACGAACTGCGCAAGAGCGGTTTGTCCTTGCCGTTGCTGGTGCGCTTCCCGGATATCCTGCAGGACCGTGTCCGCCAACTGACCGGGGCGTTTGACGCCAACATCGAACGTCTGGAGTACCAGAGCAAGTACACCGCGTTGTACCCGATCAAGGTCAACCAGCAGGAAGCGGTGATCGAGAACATCATCGCCACCCAGAACGTTTCCATCGGCCTGGAAGCCGGTTCCAAGCCGGAGCTGCTGGCGGTGCTGGCCCTGGCGCCGAAGGGCGGCACCATTGTCTGCAACGGCTACAAGGACCGCGAGTTCATTCGCCTGGCGCTGATGGGCCAGAAGCTCGGTCACACGGTGTTCATCGTGATCGAGAAAGAATCCGAGGTCGAACTGGTGATCGAAGAGGCCGCCAGCCTCAAGGTCAAGCCACGGATCGGCCTGCGGGTGCGCCTGTCGTCCCTGGCCTCGAGCAAGTGGGCCGACACCGGTGGCGAAAAGTCCAAGTTCGGCCTCTCGGCGGCGCAGTTGCTGTCGGTGGTCGAGCGTTTCCGCGACGCCGGCCTGGACCAGGGCATTCGCCTGCTGCACTTCCACATGGGTTCGCAGATCGCCAACCTGGCGGACTACCAGTACGGTTTCAAGGAAGCGATCCGCTACTACGGCGAACTGCGCAACCTCGGCCTGCCGGTGGACCACATCGACGTCGGCGGCGGCCTGGGGGTGGACTACGACGGTACCCACTCGCGCAATGCCAGCTCGATCAACTACGACATGGATGACTACGCCGGTGTCGTGGTCGGCATGCTCAAGGAGTTCTGCGATGCACAGAACCTGCCGCATCCGAACATCTTTTCCGAAAGCGGCCGTTCGCTGACCGCCCACCACGCCATGCTGGTGGTGCAGGTGACCGACGTCGAGAAGCACAACGACGACGTGCCACGCATCGAGAACCCGGAGAACCTGCCGGAAACCGTGCAGTGGCTGGTGGAGCTGCTGGGGCCGACCGATATCGAGATGGTCACCGAAACCTACTGGCGCGCCACGCACTACATGAGCGACGTGGCCACCCAGTACGCCGACGGCAAGCTGACCCTGGCCGAGAAAGCCCTGGCCGAGCAATGCTATTTCGCCGTATGCCGGCGCCTGCACAACTCGTTGAAGGCCCGCCAGCGTTCGCACCGCCAGGTGCTCGACGAGCTCAACGACAAGCTGGCCGACAAGTACATCTGCAACTTCTCGGTGTTCCAGAGCCTGCCGGATACCTGGGCCATCGGCCAGGTCCTGCCGATCCTGCCGCTGCACCGTCTCGACGAAGAGCCGCTGCGCCGCGCGGTGCTGCAGGACCTGACCTGTGACTCCGACGGCAAGATCAAGCAATACGTCGACGAGCAGAGCATCGAGACCAGCCTGCCGGTACACGCCCTGAACGACGGCGAGGACTACCTGCTGGGGATCTTCCTGGTGGGCGCCTACCAGGAAATTCTCGGTGACATGCACAACCTGTTCGGCGATACCGACTCGGTGAACATCTACCAGAACGCCGATGGCAGCGTTTACCACGCCGGTATCGAAACCCACGACACCATCGAAGACATGCTGCGTTATGTGCACCTGTCGCCGGAGGAACTGATGACGCACTACCGCGACAAAGTCGCCAGCGCGAACATCAGTGTCAAGGAGCGTACCCAGTACCTGGACGCCTTGCGCCTGGGGCTGACCCGCTCTTCGTACCTGTCTTCATGAGGCTGCGCCAATAGTTCCTAGGAAATGGCCTTGTTTGAATTTGGTTGTTTCCTGTGAGTCTGTAGGTAATGTCTGTTTGTCAAAAACCCACCCTCCGCGGTGGGTTTTTTATGCCTTGGAGCCAAGATGGTGGCTTCCAGTATTCCGTGTTTTGCGTAGGTCTTTTCTCTAACTCTACTTCGGCCCTCTACTCGGCCTTGTCTCTCGGCGAGAATCCCGGTTGGGCCCACGTATGAGGAAAGCCAATGTTCGATCCAGTCAACGAGCCGTTTTTTCGGCTGGATGTCGCGGGCTTGTCCCATTCCCTGATTGTCACCGCCTTTACCGGCACGGAGGCGATCGACGAACTCTTTGCCTTCGAGCTGGATGTCCTGGACGAGGAGGGCGAACTGGACCTGGCCGGGTTGATGTACCGCAGTTGCTACCTGGCGCTGGGGGCTGAAAACGCCGGTTTTCACGGCCAGATACAGGGCGTCAACCTGACACTCCGGGGCTTGGCGCGGGGCCATTGCCGGCTGTCCCTGGGACCTCGCCTGGGTTGCCTGGCACAGCGCTTCGGCCGGCGACTTTTCCAGCAGTTCTCGGTCCCGGAGATCATTGCCCGGGTGCTCGAGGAGCATGGCCTGGGCGACGCCGCCGTGTGCTTCTCGCTCAAGGGCCACTATCCTCGGCGGACCTATTGCGTGCAGTACGAGGAGTCGAGCCTGGCGTTTGTGCAGCGGCTCTGTGCGCAAGAGGGCATCCATTTCCATTTCCAGCACAGCAGGGAGGCCCACCTGCTGGTCTTTGCCGATCATCAGGGGGCGTTCCGACGGACTCATCGGGCGTGCTTCGCTGACGAGACCGGTCCCGGCGTGCTGGACCTGTGCGTCACGCTGGCGGACAGCGCCCACCGGCGTGCCGGTCGCGGGCGCCCGGTGGCGCGGGGGGAAAGCGATCTGTACGGCTTGGCCTGCGGGGCGTACCTGCCCGTTTCGGGCCACCCTTGCGCGTCATGGAACCGCCTGTGGCTGGTCACCCGGCTTCGGCATCGCGGCGGCAGCCTGCCCGGCGCGCCTGCGGACCCCGGGCCACGGCTGCGCTACAGCAATGCCTTTGCGGCGACTTCCTGGGAGGTGGCGTTTCGTGGCCGAAGGCGCCGGCCCGCTCCGCTGTTGTCGGGCCTGTTCCGGGCGCAGGTGATCGGCACCGATGAGCAGGGGACCTGTCGCGATGCTCAGGGGCGGGTGGCGGTGCGGATCGAAGCCTTTTCCCTGGGGATGGGCTCGCCAGAGGTGCCGTGCTGGCTGCCGATGGTCCCGTCGTTGCAGCGTGAGTGCGAGGAAAGCGGCTCGGCACTGGCGGTCGGTACGCCGGTATGGGTGCGCTTCCAGGGCGGCGATCCGCAGTCCCCGCGGATTGTCATGGGGGGCGATGCGCGGTGGCCGACGCGGCGGCCCGGTGCGGTGCAGCGTCCGCGCCGGGAGCCGATTCTCGAGTCACTGCACGCCGGTTATCCCCTGGTGCTGCTGTGTGGGCGGCCCATGGGGGGCAGTGATCATCACTGTGTCGTGCCGGATTGCGCCTGTCGGGGCGCACCTTCGCGAAGGGGGGCACCATGAGCCGGGCGGATGAATCCAGCCAGTGGCTGTTGCTGGATGTGCCTGGGGCTCCGGGAGTGGTCGAGGCGCTGAAGGAGCGTTACGCGCACTACCTGGCCTACAACCTGTTCGACGGCACGCCGTTTCATGGCCTGGGTGAGGTCGCTCCGCGGTTGTTGCAACTGGCCGAGGATTGTCCGTTGAGCCGTTTCAGCCAGGCCAACCCAGGTCTCTGGCCCGGGTTGTTCCTGCGCAGCCGAGCCCCGCTGCCGACGTTGCTGGCCCACCTGCGGCAGATACTGGTGGTGCGCTTCGACGAGCAGGAACAAGGTTTGCTCAGCTATTACAACCCGCAGACCGCCAGCTATTTCTTCGATTCGGCGGATCCTGGCGAACTGAGCGGCTGGCTCGGCCCCATCAGTTGTCTGTACTGGCATGGCGGGACCTGGGCTGACAAGGCGATTGGCAGTGTCGGTTGGCAGCAACTGATCAATCCCGGGCTAGAGGTTCCAGTCCTCGGCGCGCCGCCATCCTTGAGCTGCCGCCAGCAGCGTCGGTTGCAGAGCTGCCTGCTGGAACGCCATGCCTACCAGTGGAGCCGCTGCAGCGGTCATGAATACGACAGGACCTGGTGCCATGTGCAGGAGGGTATCGCCCAGGGGTTTCGGGAGTACGGCCTTCTCGATGGCTGGTTGCATTTACGTGCGGAGTATCCCGCTGCGCCTATTCCGACGAGTCTGCCGGGGGGCTCTCCTGTCGAGCGTCTGGAAAACCTGCGGCGTACCTGGAGTGCAGGTCAGGGTTGATCGCCAGCTTGCTCGGCGGCGGGAATTGGCGTAACGCCATATGACTACAAGTTATGAGCCGGTCACATTCTGTGTCTGGGTCATTTCTTAGGTTTGTATTTGGGGAAAGGAGACTTGGGGAAAAGGAGACAGATTTATTTTTGAAGCACATCTTTCCAAGAAATAAATCCGCCCCTTTCGGTTTACTTACTCAAAAAGCGTAGCCAATCCCAATTTTTAAAGTTGTATCGAAGGTCTTACTTTCTGGCATCCATACCGGACTTCCGCTCGAAGTTCTGTGCGTAGCACTGCTGCCATATTTAAAGGACGTGTAATCGACGCCCACATTTCCATGAAAGTTTTTCGTGAATGCATAATCTGTAGATAAGCCGGCTTTATACAGATTGGAATCTCCGAGCGAACCAGAGAATCCAGAAGGGCCATTCCCATCAAAGTCTGCCGCGAACGTGCGCCCAACCAAGGCATTGGCGGTAAACACCAAACGGGAAAAGGGCGAGTATTGGACAAGCGTGCCGGCGCCATACCAGTTGTGGGTAAAGGTTGAGTCGGAGCTGGCTTTGATCTGCTGCTCATGACGGCCAAGTTCGCCGTAAGGGGTGATCATGAACGTCCCGTCAAGCGCAAAACCTTTTCCCCAGCGCAGACTGTAGTCGGAAATGGTTGACCCCACCTGTCCAGCCGAAGAGCCAAAGCCTCTGCCGCGGAGTGTGCCCTCATATCCGACATGTCCGTCGCTCTTACTGTATTGAAGTTGAAGGTAGTCGTTATCAAACAATACATCATTCATCATGGAGAAAGATAATGCGAAGCCGGGGATATGACCGCTTTCTGTATAATACTTTCCGACAGCACTGCCTCCTCTCCCGTCGTTGGTTTCCTTATAATCGACTTTTGTGGAGATGGCCTGGATTTCAAATTGATTGTTCGATGCTTTTATATCGTCTGTTCCGGCGAATGCCGTCGAGCACAAAGCTGCAGTGGCGACAAAAACTGCCATCTCATTGATTTTCAATCTATTCCCCTAGAATTAAAAATTACAATAGTCAACTGGTTGCAACGGCTATGAAGGCCGCGACTGGCCAGAATTTTTCATATGTTCTGTTGCCAGCTTGTAATGCTGGCAGATTGCAGGCTGTTCAGGTTCGGCCAGGATGGCGACGAGTGAGGCAATGCCGCTGTCTTCACTTCCTGTGGGTTGCAGCGTTTCGGGCGAAACGCGAGTCCTTGCGTTACGATCAGGCATGTCAACTCAATAGTATTCACGAAAGATGAAAGTACATCGTGCTATGACAGGCGCGACGAACCAACCTTGAGCAGACGAATACATGCAGAAGGTGTTGTAGCTAAAATTTAGATTTACCCAAAGCTTGAACTTAGTACCTGCTTACAGCAGATATCAAAGAGCCATCAAAGGCTAGCACCTATTACTCGCCAGAAAAAGCATGGTTTTCGCCCAGCAACGCTCATTGATGGGCAAGCGCGAGCAACCCTTTCAATCGAGATGGTTTGTATCAATAAATAAATATTAAAGTACAAACCTGCACTTCGAGTGGGCTCTGTTGACTCAACAAGCCACGAATCTCAATGGCTACGGCCATTTTCTCAACTGAACCGCCAGGTAACGTCTACCTTACAATTGACTCACGCTCTTCTATCTCTCGCACCCGCAAAGCCGCCTCTTAAACAAGGAATAAGTCCCATTCCCTTCAATGCTGAATTGATAACTTCAACCCCGTTCAGCATTGGTTCAGCTTAATCGACAACATTGCCATTGCCCGTTCGTGGCGGTGCTTGCTGCGACGATGCTGACTCAAAGCCGCTGAACCAGCCGTCATTGCGTTGCAGCTTCAAGGCGCAGAGCCCCAGTGTCAGGCTGCGCAGCGCCATGAACAGCAGGAAACTTATCCACAGGCCGTGGTTGCCAAAGGCGCTCAGCAGCCAGGCGCAGGGCAGGCTGAGCAGCACGCTGAGCAACATGCTGTCGCGCATTTCCCGGGCGCGGGTGGCACCGATGAACAGGCCATCGAGCAGGTAGCTCCAGACCGCGATCAGCGGCAACAGGGCCAGGTAAGGCAGGTAGCCGAAGGCGGTGTCGCGGACACTGGGGATGTCGGTCTGCAGGCTGACGAACAGATGGCCGCCGAACAGGAACGCCAGCCCGAAGCCCAGGCTCGTCAGCAGCGACCAACCTGCCGCGACCACCAGGGAACGGCGCAGGGTGTCGCGATCGCGGGCACCGATGGCGTGGCCACAGAGCGCTTCCACGGCATGGGCCAGTCCGTCCAGGGCGTGGGCGGTGAGCAACAGGCCGTTGAGCAGCAGGGCGTTGGCCGCGACAGTGGCGTCGCCCAGGCGGGCGCCCTGGACGGTGATCAGGAAGAACACCGATTGCAGCGCCATGCTGCGAATGAAGATATCGCGGTTCACCGTCAGCAGCGGGCGCCAGCTCTGCCAACGCTGCAGCGCTGCCCAGGCGATCTGCCCGGGGTAGGCGCGTAGGGCCTTGCCGGTCAGGCTCAGGCCGAGCAGCGCGCCGGTCCATTCGGCGATCACCGAGGCCCGGGCCGAACCGACCACGCCCCAGTCCAGCCCGAGGACGAACCACAGGTTCAGGGCAATATTCACCAGGTTGGTGCTTAGCAGGATGGCCAGCGGCGCGCGGGCGTTCTGGGTCCCGAGGAACCAGCCGACCAGGGCATAGCTGGCAAGCGCCGCCGGCAGACCGAAGAGTCGGGTGTGGAAGAAGGCCAGGGTCAGTTCGTGCAACTCGCTCGAGGGTTGCATGAGCACCAGCGCCAGTTCGCCGAACGGCATGGCGATCGCCCCCAGGAACAGCGCCAGCACCAGACTCAGCAACAACCCTTGGGCCAGCACCTGGCGCAATGCCGCGCCGTCCCCGCGTCCGGCAGCCTGTGCGGCGAAACCGGTGGAGCCCATGCGCAGGAAACCCATGGCCCAGGCGAGAAAGATATACAGGCTGGCCCCCACCGCCACGGCGCCCAACTGATGGGCATGGGGCAGATGGCCGATCACGCTGCTGTCGACCAGCGCCACCAGCGGAACGGAGATATTCGACAGGATCATGGGCGCGGCAAGCGCCCAGACACGGCGGTGGGTCGGGCGGTCTCGCCAGTCAGCGATCAAGGACGGCATGCGGGCGACTCGTCAATGAATGATCCAGCTCAACAACCAGAGTCCGAGCAACAGCCAGAGGATGCCGAGGAAGACGGAAGCCCGCATGAAGGCGCGGATGGCCGAGTAGATCAGCATCAGGCCGAAGACCAGGATCAGCAGGCTGAAGATCGAGGGGCTGATGCCCAGGGCGCGGGCGAACCCGTCGATAAAGTTTTCGCCGGCATGGGTCAGCATATGGAAGAAGCCGTTGAGGCCATCGATGATAAAGCGGATCACCGAGCCCAGTGCCTGGCCCAACCATTCGAAAAAGCTTTCTACCTGCATAGTTACCCCTGATGAATAAGTCGACTGACGCGCCGCACTGGCAGGGAGCAGGTTTTACAGGCGCGCCCGAGGGTTGTCCAGACACTGCATCAGGAGGGATTGAGCAGATGCAGCCTGGGCTGCGGAAACAGGTTGTTGAGGGTTTCCAGCAGGTGCACGTGGTAGATGGGTTTACGGAACAGCTCCAGGACCTGGAGCCGCAGCATGTCATTGACATCGTCCATGTCGGCGTGGCCGGACGTCACGATCACCGGCAGGTGTTGGCGCGAGGTGTGTTCACGCAGACGCTTGATCAGCGACATGCCGCTTTCTTCCGGCATGCGCAGGTCGGTGATCACCAGGGCGATGTCCGGGTGATGCGTCAGGTGCGAAAGGGCCCGCTCGACGGAGGTGGCGGTGAAGCAGCAAAAGCCTTCGCTCTCCAGCAGCTCGGCAAGTTCCAGCAGCACGTCCTCTTCGTCATCCATGAGAAGGAGCTGTTGGCGTGGGGGGGAAGAGACGTCCATGAGCAATTCCTGTTGCTGAGTTCGCTTCTGAGTGTAGCGCCTCTTTGCCTGGGCAAGGTCGGGGGATGGGCGAATGGCACCGCGCGCGAAGACTGGGGCTCGGGCGCGAGTCGATGCCCGAGCCCCGGCACAACCCGGCCAGGGCGCCGGCTAGCTCGGTGGATAGGCCATCATCAGCTTGGCCACCGCCTGGTTGATCGCCGTGCTGCGCTCGGCCGGTGTCGACCTGTCCTTGACCGTCTTCTCGGCACTGCCGCGCCAGACCAGCTTACCGTCCTTGCCATCGAACAGGTCCACCTGGATCGTCGCGACCTGGTAGTCGTAACTGCGGATTTCCGTGTAGCCCGGGCCGCCCCAGAAGCCGCCGTGCCAAGGGCCACCCCAGGCGCCGCCGTAATTGGTGCTGACCTGTTGCTGGCGGTTGTCGACGATCAGGTACGCCTGCACCTTCACATCGGCCTTGCCGCCGGCCACGGCCGGGCGCAGGCCATGCTGGTCCAGCTGCTCGCCGACCGCCTGGCGGATACGCTGCTCGGTCAGGTCGCTCTTGATCCGTGGATCGTCCGGCCGGTATTGCAACGCGGGTTCTTTCCAGCCCCAGCTCCGGTATCCAGCGAAATCGCGACTGGCGTCGAAGTCGTGGCTGACCTGGGTGGTTTCGCAAGCGCTGAGCAGCACGGCGAAAGCCACTAAAGCGAGACGGCGGAACATGATTTTTCTCCGGGGGTAGTCTAGCTGGGTGGATAACTGGCCAGGGCCTTGCCCACCGCGTCGCGCAAGGCATCCGCGCGCTCGAGCTGATTGCCCTGGGTACCGGTCTCGGCGCTGGCGCTCCAGACCGGTTGGCCGGTGCCGGCGTCGAACAGGCTGATGCGCACCACGAGCACCTGCACCTCATAGGTGCGCACGATCGGGGCGCTGGGGTACATGCCATAGCGGTAGCCGTAGGGGCCACCGGCATAGCCGTAATCTTCCTGGACCTGGCGCAGGCGTTTCTCCACGTGCAGGTCGGCGCTGACCCGCAGGTCCGGCGGTGCGGTGTCGCGGCGTGGGCGCAAGCCCTGTTGTTCGAGGGCGTTGCCCACCACTTCGGCCAGCTGCGCCGGGTCGGCCCAGGTGGTGCCGGCGGGCAGCCGGTCATTGGTCCAGGCCCAGGTGCGGTAGCGCGCATAGTCCCGTGGCGCCGCCGGGTAGGCGCTCAGGTCCGGGGCACGGGAAACCTGCGCCGGAGCGGGTGGCAGAGGCAGGGAGCTGGCGGTGTAGGGGTTGTTGCTCTGGCAGGCCGTCACACCCAGGCACAACGCTAGCAGACAAAAACGGCGACTCATTGCAGCCTCCACATTCAGACCGGACGGCAGATCCAGTGCAGGTAACGTCCCAGCCCGGCAAAACCGGGGTGGCGACGGTGGGCCAGTTCCATTTCCAACAGGTCCGCCAGCGCGGCGCGGGCCTGGAATTCAACCGGCATGTAGTCGTGAAAAACCCGCACCCCGCTCTGTATTTCGACCCGCCACAGACCTTCAAGTTGCGCCGCCAGCTCACGCGGATCAAGCGGTCGTTGCGGGGTCAGGCTCTGTTTTTCGCCGGCCATGTCGTTCTTGCGCATCTTGCGGAAATGGCCCTTGAGCAAGTTGCGGTAGACCAGTGCATCGCGGTTGTAGAAGGCCAGGGACAGCCAGCCATCCGCTTTGCACAGCTGATGCAGCACCGGCAGGATCGCATGGGGTTCGGCCAGCCATTCCAGCACGGCGTGGCAGAGCACCAGGTCATAAGGCTCGGTGAGCTGGCCAAGCAGCTCCTGCCACGGTGCCTGGATGAACGTCGCGCTTTGTCCGGCCTCGGCAAAGCGCTGGCGCGCGCCCTCGAGCATCGGCTCGGCGGGTTCGGCCAGGGTCACCTGGTGACCGCGTTCGGCCAGCCACAACGACATATGGCCCAGGCCGGCACCGATATCCAGCACCCGCAACGGGCGCTGCGGCAGGCTCTCGGTCAGGTCCGCCTGGAGCACCGCCAGGCGGATCGCGCCCTTGGCCCCGCCGTAGATTTTCTCGGCGAAACGGGTCGCCAACTGATCGAAATGACGGTCGCTCATTGGACGAAGCGCCGTTCGCTGTCGGCCAGCTTGGCGCGGACCACCTCGTTCATGTCCAAGCCCAGTTCGCTGCAGAGCAGGAGCAGGTACAGGACGATATCGCCGACTTCCTGCCCGGCATGGGCCAGCTTTTCCGGCGGCAGCTGGCGGGACTGATCCTCGCTGAGCCACTGGAAAATCTCCACCAGTTCGGCCATCTCCACGCTGGCGGCCATGGCCAGGTTCTTCGGGCTGTGGAAGGCTTTCCAGTCGTTGCGGTCACGGATGCCGTGCAGGCGTTGGGTCAGTTCATCGAGGTTCATGCGGGTGTTCTCCTTCAAGGCGTCTAGCTTCCGGTGGATGAGAACGGGAAGCAAGGGCCTTGCTGTAGGGATAACACCTGGCGAAGATGAAATATTCGTCAGGACGGGTAGGCGCGGTGTCAGGCGATGGGGCGCCACAGGCCGATCAGATGCTCCAGCCCCCTGGTACCGGACAAGCGGAATGCGCCGTTCGACCCTGGTGCGCTGGCCCATAGAACGACTTCGCCGGGCAGGCGCACCGGTCTCTTGAATGCCACCTCGATCTCGATATTCGCGCTCGGCAGGTGTGCTTGCAGGGCGGCCAGGATCCGGGCCTTGTTCCACAGGCCATGGGCGATGGCTCGGGGGAACCCGAACCAGCGGGCGCTCAGGGCCGTCAGATGGGTCGGGTTGTAGTCGCCTGAAACCCTGGCGTACTGTCGACCGATATCGGCGGGAACCTGCCAGCGGCACAGCTCCGTCAAGGGCAAGGGCGCTGCCTCGCTGGGCGTCGCGGGCTTTGCATCGAGCGTGATGCGCCGGCAGAGTAGCCGGCTTTCGGCTTCCCAAAGCGGTCCGAGGGCATCATCGACCTGGGTGAGCAGATCGAAGGTCGCGCCCTGGATATGGGGCTGCAGGTTGCGCACCCGCACGCCGATCCGCAGATTGCCCGGGCCACCCAAGGGCCGCAGCAGGCGGATGCGATTGTTCAGGTGCAGCAGACCCGCCAGGGGGAAGGGGAAATCCCTGGCCGTCAGTAACTGCAATTGCAGGGGCAAGGCCAGCACATGAGGATAGGTGGCCGGCATTGGGCCGTTATCGGGAAAACCGCAGACCCGGCGATACGCGGCCAGGCGTTGGGCATCGACGGTCACCCAACTGCGTAGCCCTTGATCAGGCAAGTCCCGACCGGTGATTTTGCGCCGCGTGGCCGCGCGCAGGTACAGCGCGGGCAGGCTGGGCGCGGCGGTCAGGTATTGCCAGTTCACGGCCATGCGCGGGCTCCCAGTGGGTAGTCGCTTTTCTTGTAGGAAAGATCCTTCATTTTTATGGGAAATGTTCTTTAGATAATAGGGTGTATTCATTGCATCGTATTGCCGTGTTGGCCGCGACGGCATTGTCAGAATGGATGGCTTGGCCTAAGGTCGCAGCTGCAAGCCGTCCTGCGACATAAGGTCTATTCATGCCGACTAACGGACAACGTGGTCCCCAACGCCAGATTCCGCTGCTGTCGTCCCTGCCGCGCCCGCTGTATGCCCGGGCCGAGAGCCTGAACGCCGGGTCGTGGACGCCCCGTCATCGTCATGACTGGGTGCAGTTTTCCTATGCCATCAGCGGAGTGCTGGGCGTGCACACCGCCGAGGGCAGCTTCTTCGCGCCGCCGCAGTGGGGGGTGTGGATTCCCGCGGGGCTGGAACATGAGGTGGTCACCTCGATGCGCGCGGAAATGCGCAGCCTGTATGTGCGTCGCGAGGATTGCCAGTGGGCGCCGTCGCGCTGCCGGGTGCTGGAAGTCACGCCGCTGGCGCGGGAGCTGATCAAGAGTTTCTGCCTGCTGCCGGCCGAGTATCCCGAGGACGGCGGCAGCGAAGGGCGCCTGGTGCAGGTGTTGCTGGATCAGTTGGCGGGACTGCCGGAGGTGGGGTTCTCGTTGCCGTTGCCGCGTCATTCGCGTTTGCTAGGCTTGTGCAACGAATTGATTGAAAACCCCGAGCTGGGCGTGACCCTGGGGCAGTGGGCCGAGCGCCTGGGGATGTCGGAAAAAACCCTGATGCGGCTGTTTCAGCGTGAGACGGGCCTGAGTTTTCGTGGCTGGCGCCAGCGGGCGCGATTGCTGTCGTCGCTCAGTGTGCTGGAGGAGGGCGACAGCGTGACCCGCGCCGCGCTGTCCTGTGGCTATGACTCGACGTCGGCCTTTATCGCCGCATTCAAGGGCTTGTTCGGCTATACGCCTGGGGAGCTGTTCCGCCACTGAGTGGAGGAACTTTGGATACGTGATACGTCCCCTGCTCAACGCGGTCACTTGTAGGAGCCGGCTTGCCGGCGATGACGGCCGCAAGATCGATGCAAGACTTGCTGGCCTCATCGCCGAAAGCCCGGCTCCTACAGGTGGGGCGGGGCCTCAGGTCCGGAAACGCTTGACCAAGGCATCCAGCTCGCTGGACAGCCCCGCAAGGCCCTGGGAATCGAGCCGCGCCGAGTTCGCCAGTTCCGCCACCAATTGCGCATCGCCATGGATCTGGCTGATATGTCGGTTGATGTCTTCGGCCACGTGGTGTTGCTCTTCGGCCGCCGTGGCGATCTGGGTGTTCATGTCGCGGATCACGTCCACCGATTCGCGGATCTGCCCGAAACTGGTGCGCGCCAGGCCGATGCGGTTCACCGACTCCTGCGACACCTCGAGGCTGGCATGCATCTGCTGGGCGACCTGACTGGTGCGCTTGGCCAGGTTGCCCAGCAGTCCGTCGATCTCCGCCGTGGAGTCGGCGGTGCGCTTGGCCAGGGCCCGCACCTCGTCGGCCACCACCGCGAAGCCGCGACCCTGTTCACCGGCCCGGGCCGCTTCGATGGCGGCGTTGAGCGCCAGCAGGTTGGTCTGTTCGGCGATCGAACGAATGGTGCCGAGAATCGACTGGATATTGTTGCTGTCGCTCTCCAGTTGCTGCATCGACTGGGCCGACTGTTCGATCTCGTGGCTCAACTGGTCGACGCTGCTGACCGCCGCATCGATCTGTTGCTGGCCTTCACGGGCCTGGCGCTGGCCGCTGTCGGCCGATTCGGCGGCCTGGCTGCAGGAGCGCGCGACTTCGTTGGCGGTGGCGACCATCTCGTGGAAGGCCGTGGAGACCATGTCCACCGCCTCGCGCTGGCGCCCGGCGGCGTCGGCCATGTCCCCGGAAACCCGGGTGGAGTTCCGTGACGAATCGAGAATCTTGTTCGCCGACAGGCCGATATGCTGGATCAGGCTGCGGATTGCGCCGAGGAACTGGTTGAACCAGTTCGCCAACTGCGCGGTTTCGTCGCTGCCACGGATCTGCAGGTTCTGGGTCAGGTCGCCTTCGCCCTGGGCGATGCCTTCCAGGCCGCTGGCCACGCTGCGGATCGGCCTTACGATGAGGCTGGCGAAGCTAGCGCCGACGATGGCGAAGATCACCGCGAGCACGGCGGCGATGATTGCCACCAGCCAGGTCAACTGGTTGGCGGAGCTCATCACTTCGCTTTGCTTGATCAGACCGATGAAGGTCCAGCCCAACTGCTCCGATGGCCAGACATTGGCCATGTAGTGCTCGCCGTTGAGGTCGACTTCCACCAGGCCCTTGCCGGCCTTGGCCAGGTCGGCATAGCCGCTGCCGAGGCTGCCCAGCGCCTTGAAGTTGTGCTCGGGCTGCTTGGGGTCCACCAGCAGGTTGCCGCTGTTCTCCATCAACATCAGGTAGCCGCTGTCACCGAGCTTGATCTGTTTGACGATCTCGGTGAGCTGCTTGAGGGTCACGTCGACACCGATTACACCACCCTGGGGGCCCAGCTTGTTGTCCACGGTGCGCACGGTACCGATCATCACGGCGTCGTCGGGGGCCCAGTAGTAGGCGGAGGTCCGCAGGGTCTTGCCGGGACTGGCTATCGCGGTCTTGTACCAGGGACGGACGCGAGGGTCGTAGCTGGCCAGTTTCGGGTCGGCCGGCGTGGAGGCGTAGCCACCGTTGCCAACGCCGTAGGACACGTAGGAATAAGCCGGATGGGCCTGTCTCATGCCCTCGAGCAGGTCGTAGATCTGTTTGTCCTGTTCGTTAAGAGCAATTTGCGCGGCATCGGCGCTCATGTAGCTCTTGATCGCACCATCGGAGTTTTTGATCAGCGGCTGGTTCGTCAGGTATTCGACGTTCTGGCTGACACCGTCGAAGAACAGTTGCATGGCGTTGCTGACCTGGCGGATCTCCCGGCCGCTGCCGTCGACAAAATTGCTGCGCGCTTCGCTACGCAGGTTCAGGACCACCAGGGTGGCGACCAGTACCACCGGCAAACAGGCGATGATTGCAAACGCCCAGGTCAGTTTCTGCTTGATGTTCATCCGCGCTCCAGATTTTTCTTGTAGACCCCGGGCGTGCCGGGCACGTGCGGTCTGTAATAGGGCAGCTGTGAAAGTGTGATGTGCGCTGAAAATCCGTTTCGCTGGTGGTGGATCGATTGTCCGACAAAAATGCCTCTGTCTCAGAGCGCTTCGGCTGGTGCGGGAAAAAGTTGAGGTACGGGGCGCATATTCTGATTTTTTCCTGGCCTGTTCGTCGGAATAATCTGGCACATTGAGTGCATTGGAGAGTATTCGAGGTCGGCATCCTCTCCCCGCTGTGAGAGGATTGCCGTATAACGAGTGACATTCGCGTGTTTGGCAATAAAGGACCCCCAATAAAAGCTGATGAAGACTCCAAAACGCATTGAACCCCTGATCGAGGACGGTCTGGTCGACGAGGTGCTGCGCCCACTCATGAGTGGTAAAGAAGCAGCGGTTTATGTGGTGCGCTGTGGCAACCAGCTACGTTGCGCCAAGGTCTACAAGGAGGCGAATAAACGAAGTTTTCGTCAGGCGGCCGAGTATCAGGAAGGCCGCAAGGTGCGCAACAGCCGGCAGGCACGCGCGATGGCCAAGGGGTCCAAGTTTGGGCGCAAGGAAGCCGAGGACGCCTGGCAGAACGCGGAAGTGGCGGCGTTGTTCCGTCTGGCCAATGCCGGTGTGCGGGTGCCCAAGCCGTTCGACTTCCTGGAAGGCGTGCTGTTGATGGAGTTGGTGGCGGACGAGTACGGCGATGCCGCGCCACGCCTCAACGATGTGGTCCTGGAGCCGGAACAGGCGCGCGAGTATCACGCGTTCCTGATTTCCCAGATCGTGCTGATGCTGTGTACCGGTCTGGTGCACGGTGACCTCTCGGAGTTCAACGTGCTGTTGACGCCGCAGGGGCCGGTGATCATCGACCTGCCCCAGGCGGTGGATGCGGCGGGCAACAACCATGCGTTCAGCATGCTGGAGCGTGACGTCGGCAACATGGCGTCCTACTTCGGGCGTTTTGCCCCGGAGCTCAAGCGTACGCGCTATGCCAAGGAAATGTGGGCATTGTACGAGGCCGGCACCTTGCATCCGGCCAGCGTCCTGACGGGCGAGTTCGACGATCCGGAAGAGCTGGCGGATGTCGGCAGTGTCATGCGCGAGATCGAAGCCGCGCGTTTGGACGAAGAGCGCCGGCAGGCGATCCGCGCAGCGGATGACCGGCCGCCGAGCAAGACCGAGGAGCCGCCTCCGCCGTGGATGCAGCAGTAAAGGGGTAAGGGAGAAATCCGGCTTCGGCCGGATTTTTTACTGACAGCAGCCCCCCGACGCCAGATCCTTGAGGATCGGGCAATCGGGCCGATGGTCGCCCTGGCAGTGTTCCACCAGATCCTGCAGGGTGTCGCGCAAGCTGGCCAGCTCCTCGATCTTGCGGCTCAATTCATCGATATGCTGGCGGGCCAGGGCCTTGACGTCGGCGCTGGCGCGTTGGCGGTCCTGCCAGAGGGTCAGCAACTTGCCGACCTCCTCCAGGGAGAAGCCCAGGTCGCGGGAACGCTTGATAAACGCCAGGTTGTGCAAATCCTGCGCACTGTACAAACGGTAGCCGCTGTCCGTACGGCTGGCGGTCTTGAGCAGGCCGATGGACTCGTAGTAGCGAATCATCTTCGCGCTCAGGCCACTCTGGCGGGCTGCTTGGCCGATGTTCATGACAACTCCTTCAGTCGAGGTCTTCGGGTTTCCAGGTCTTGAGCAGCAATGCATTGCTCACCACGCTGACACTGGACAAGGCCATGGCCGCTCCGGCCAGTACCGGGTTGAGCAGGCCGAAGGCGGCGAGGGGAATGCCGATCAGGTTATAGACGAACGCCCAGAACAGATTCTGCCGGATCTTCGCATAGGTCTTGCGACTGATCTCCAGGGCCGCCGGCACCAGTCGCGGATCGCCGCGCATCAGGGTGATGCCGGCCGCGTGCATGGCGACATCGGTGCCGCCGCCCATGGCAATACCGATATCGGCGGCGGCCAGCGCCGGGGCGTCGTTGATGCCGTCGCCCACCATGGCCACCACACCTTTGAGCTTAAGCTCGGCGACGATGGCGGCCTTGTCCGCCGGCAGTACCTGCGCGTGAACATCGTCGATGCCCAGGGCTTCGGTGACCACCCGGGCGCTGCCGCAGTTGTCACCGGTCAGCAGGTGGCTGCCGATCTGCCGCGCCTTGAGCTGTGCGATGGCTTGCAGGGCGCCGTGCTTGAGGGTATCGCCGAAGGCGAACAGCCCGAGCACGCGCGGTTGCGGGCTTTGTTCGATCAGCCAGGACAAGGTCCGGCCCTCGGCTTCCCAGGCGCTCGCCGCCTGCGCCAAGACGCCGGCATCCAGGCCGCTTTCCTCCAGCAGACGCTGATTGCCCAGGGCCAGGGTGCGCTCGCCGAGACGACCGGCGATGCCGCGCCCGCTCAGCGCGCGGCTGTCACTGACATCCACCGGCGTCAGGCCGCGTTCCGCGCAGGCGTCCAGCACCGCCTTGGCCAAGGGGTGTTCGCTACCGCGCTGGAGAGCACCGGCCAGTTGCAGCGCCGTATCGTCATCCGCGTCCGCGCTGACCAGGTGAGCGATGCGCGGCGCGCCGGAGGTGAGGGTACCGGTCTTGTCGAAGACCACGGTGCGGACTTCATGGGCGCGCTCCAGGGCTTCGGCGTCCTTGATCAGGATGCCATGGCGGGCGGCCACGCCGGTGCCGGCCATGATCGCCGTCGGCGTTGCCAGGCCCAGGGCGCAGGGGCAGGCGATCACCAGCACCGCCACCGCATTGATCAGCGCGGTCTCCAGCGGCGCGCCGAGCAGCCACCAGCCGATCAGCGTTGCCAGGGCCAGTAGCAGGACGGTGGGGACGAACACCTGGCTGACCTTGTCTACCAGTTTCTGGATCGGTGCCTTGCCGGCCTGGGCGTCTTCCACCAGGCGGATGATCCGCGCCAGTACGGTTTCGGCGCCCAGCGCCCGGGTTCTCACCAGCAACCGGCCTTCGCCGTTGATGGCGCCGCCGGTGACCTTGTCGCCCGGCTGCTTGGGCACCGGCAGGCTTTCACCGCTGATCAGCGCTTCATCGGCGTGACTGCGACCTTCGACCACCTCGCCGTCCACCGGGAAGCGTTCGCCGGGCAAGACCCGCACCAGGTCATCGAGGTGCAGGGCACTGATGGCAACGTCCTGCTCGCGGCCGTCGACCACCTGGATCGCTCGCTCCGGCCGCAGGGCTTCCAGGGCGCGGATGGCACTGGCGGTCTGGCGCTTGGCGCGGCTTTCCAGGTACTTGCCCAACAGCACCAGGGCGATCACCACCGCCGAGGCTTCGAAGTACAGATGGGGCATGCCGTCCGGGCCGGCATTGGCCCATTGATACAGGCTCAGGCCATAGCCGGCGCTGGTGCCGAGGGCAACCAGCAGGTCCATGTTGCCCGTCCCGGCCTTGACGGCTTTCCAGGCCGCCACATAAAAACGCGCGCCGAAGATGAACTGCACCGGTGTTGCCAGGGCCCATTGCAGCCAGGCCGGCAACATCCAGTGGTAGCCCAGCGGCTGGACCAGCATCGGCACCACCAGCGGCAGGGCCAGGGCAATCGCCAGCAGCAGGGCGATGCGCTCACGGCCCAGGCGCCGCGCCTGGTCCCGGGCGACGGCAACCTCGCCCTGCCGCAGGCTGGCGCCGTAACCGGCGTTGCTGACCGCGGCGATCAGCACGCCGGGGTCGACCTGGCCGAGCAGATCCAGATGGGCCCGCTCACTGGCCAGGTTGACGCTGGCCCGCTGCACGCCCGGCACCTTGGTCAGGGCACGTTCTACCCGGCCCGCGCAGGAAGCGCAGGTCATGCCGGCGATATCCAGTTCCAGGGTTTGCGTGGGCACGCGGTAGCCGGCCTGCTCGACGGCACTGAGCAGCGCCGGCAGGCTATCGGCCGGGGCCTGGACGCGGGCCTGTTCGGTGGCGAGGTTGACGCTGACGGCACTGGCACCCGCCACCTTGCTCAGGGCGCGCTCGACGCGACCGGCGCAACTGGCACAGGTCATGCCGGCGATCGGCAGGTCGAAGAGGGTGGATTCGAGCATGGGCAATACTCCTGGAGAAGTTGCCCACAGCATCAACCTTGCCACCTTGGCAAGGTCAAGCCGTTATTGATAACCCAACGACACTTGTCGCAAGCGCAGGCCTTCCGGGCCGCCGACGATGGCGAACTTGCGCACCTCCCCACCGTTGAGCCGGATCACCTGTTCGGGGGTGGCCAGCATGCCGGCGTTGCAGCCGGGGGCCTGCCCCGGCAAGGATTTCAGGCGGACGGAGACATTGCCCGGCGGCAGGTTGAACGAGGTGGACTGTTCCTGGAACAGCCGCCCGGACAACTGATCCTGGAGATAGATGCCGATTTCGCAGGAGGTGGACACTTCCAGGCGCTCGCGAGAAATGATCAGCACGGCATAGTTCTCTCCGGCCGCGCTGGCGAAGGGGCTCGCACCGAAAAGGCTGAGAAGGCCGAACAGGCTGAAAACTGACCAGCGCATGGCTGAATCTCCTACGGTTTGATCGTCGATGCCGAAGCTTGGCGCAGGCCCGCGCTAAATGCCAGCCCGGCAGTGTCGCCAGTAACTTGACCTTGCCATAGTGGCAAGCTTGAAACTCCAGGCATTCCCCAATGAAAGGAGCCGTGTCATGCAAGTCTTCAATGTCCAGGGTATGTCGTGTGGCCACTGTGTACGGGCCATTACCCAGGCGGTTCAGGCCCGGGATCCGGCGGCCGATGTGCGGGTCGACCTGGCGGCGAAGGAGGTGGGGGTCAGCAGCAGTCGGCTGTCGGCGGAGGACGTGCTCAGCGCGATCAGCGAAGAAGGTTATGAGGCGAAGCTGGCCAACTGACAATGCAGGTTTTTTAATAGTTAGCGACCTATCAGAATGTTCAAGGCTGCTTCGCGCCGCTAGACTAGCCGCCCGCGCCGATCTTCCCTGGACACCTGATGAACCTGCGAACCATCCTGATTCTCGGAGCCCTGAGCGCCTTCGCGCCTTTGGCCATCGACTTCTACCTGCCGGGATTTCCGGCCATGGCCACGGCCTTCGGGACCGATGAAAAACATGTCCAGCTGACCCTGGCCGTGTATTTCCTCGGCCTTTCCATCGGCCAGTTGGCCTACGGCCCGGTAGCCGATCGCTTCGGTCGGCGGGTGCCGTTGCTGGCGGGCGTGGGGTTGTTCACCGTCGCGTCCCTGGCCTGCTCCTTCGCACCTAGCCTGGAGTGGCTGATTGCCGCGCGTTTCGTCCAGGCCCTGGGCGGTTGCGCCGGGATGGTGATTTCCCGGGCGGTGGTCAGCGACAAATGCGATGCAGTGGGGTCGGCCAAGGTCTTCTCGCAACTGATGCTGGTGGTGGGGCTGGCACCGATCCTGGCACCGATGCTCGGCGGTGTGCTGGTCAACCTCTATGGCTGGCATTCGATCTTTATCGCCCTGACCTTGTTCAGTGCCATGGCGGGCATCGCCGTGACCTTCGGCCTGCCCGAGAGCTTGCCGGCCCATCAGCCGCGTCCTCCATTGTCGGGCGCGCTGCGCCAGTACGGTCGCCTGTTATCGGACCGCCTGTTCCTCGGCCATGCCCTGACCGGCGGCATTGCGATTGCTGGGATGTTTGCCTACATCGCCGGTTCACCGTTCGTTTTCATCAAGCTCTATGGGGTGCCGGCCGAGCACTACGGCTGGCTGTTCGGCAGCAATGCGGCGGGCTTCATCCTGACGGCACAGGTCAATGCCCGCTTGCTGGCCAAGCGCGGCCCGGCCTTCTTGCTGGCGCGCGCGGTGTGGGTTTACCTGCTGGCCGGCCTGACGCTGCTGGGGATCAGCAGCCTGCACACGGAACAACTGTGGCCCTTGCTGGTGCCGTTGTTCATCTGCATTTCCAGCCTGGGCTGCATCCTGCCCAACGCCTCGGCCTGTGCCATGAACGGCCAGGGCGCGCGCGCCGGCAGTGCCTCGGCGACGCTGGGTTGCCTGCAGTTCGGCGTGGCAGCGGCCGCAGCGTCATTGGTCGGCGTGCTGCACGATGGCAGCGCCGTACCGATGGCCCTGGTCATCAGCCTGTGCGGTGTGCTGGTGGTTACGCTGGCCGTGTCGACCCGCCGTGTAAAGAACGCGCGAGTCATCCAGGGCTAGGTCCCCGACGTGGGGTCAGCCTGTGGCGCGTTGCTGGCGGTCGGGAAAAACGTGGGGGGCCTGCAGCCTGGCTTGCAGGGTGCTGACAAAGGCGCGGGCCTCGGATTCGCTACGGAAGGTCACCACGTGCTGGTCCAGGCGGACCTGCCATTGATTGCCGTGGGGCCTGGTCAGTTCTTTAACCAGTATCTTCATTGCGTACTTCCTCCTGTTGGTAACGGCTCATTCTCGTTTTCTTGAAAATGACTGCATAAAACCAAAACAGCAGTGAGGACTCGAGTGTAGCGCGGATTTCCTACCGGAAAATGACACGGCTCAAACATCTGACTGGTGGTTGCTCTATTTTTTGCGGGAGCAAACCTTTCTCATAAACCCCCGACTCCGGACACGCCGCGACCTCCTGTAGGAGCCGGCTTGCCGGCGATGGCGACCGCTCAGACGATGCAAGGCTTGCGGGCCTCATCGTCGGAACGCCGCCCGCAGCAAGCTGGCTCCTACAGGGGGAGGGTGTTGTCAGGTCGACAGGCGTGCGGAATTCGACTCAGAACCCCTCCAGCACGATCTTGCCCTTGGCCTTGCCACTTTCCAGCAATTCATGGGCGCGGCGCAGGTTGGCGGCATTGATCTGGCCGAAATGCTCGCCCAGCGTGGTTTTCAACACCCCGGCATCGATCAGCTCGGCGACGCGGTTGAGCAGGTTGTGCTGTTCGATCATGTCGTCGGTCTCGAACATCGAGCGGGTGTACATGAACTCCCAGTGCAACGACAGGCTCTTGCGCTTGAGCTTGCTGATATCGAGGCCCTTCGGGTCGTCGATCAGGGCCAGCTTGCCCTGGGGCTTGAGGGCTTCGACCAGTTGGTCGAGGTGGCTGTCGGTCTGGGTCAGGCTGGCGACATGGGTCACCTGCGCCTGCCCGTGGGCCCTGAGTTCTTCACTCAACGGCCGGCGGTGATCGATGACCAGGTCCGCGCCCAGCGCCCTCACCCAGGCCTGGGTTTCGGGGCGCGATGCGCTGCCGATGACTTTCAGGCCGGTCAACTGGCTGGCGAGCTGGGTCAGGATCGAACCCACGCCACCGGCGGCGCCGACGATCAGCAGGCTCTGGCCCTGATCCGCCTTGTCCTCGGCGATCTGCAGGCGCTCGAACAGCAGCTCCCAGGCGGTAATGGCGGTCAGGGGCAAGGCGGCGGCCTCGGCGAAACCCAGGCTGTTCGGCATGCGCCCGACGATGCGCTCATCCACCACGTGCAGTTCGCTGTTGGCGCCGGGACGCGTCAGGGAGCCGGCGTAGAAGACCCGGTCACCGACCTTGAACAGGCTGACATCGCTGCCCACCGCCTTGACCACACCGGCCACGTCCCAGCCCAGCACCTTGGCCTCGCCGTTTTCCGGCGGCATGAACTGGCGGACCTTGGTGTCCACCGGATTGACGGAGATGGCCTTGACCTCCACCAGCAGGTCGCGGGGGCCGGCGACCGGGGCGGGCAGCTCGATGTCCTGCAGGGACTGCGGGTCGTGGGCGGGCAGGGACGTGTAGAAGGCGATGGCTTTCATGGGGGCACTCCAGGGGGCAGTGATTTCGATGGCGCCATGATTGGCTATTTCCCTTGGAGATAAAACCGGCTAAAACAGCAGTCTCTTTCAATATTTTTTTGATAATGCCGGAGCCCGTCATGCTGCGTTTCGACGACTTGCAGTTGTTCGTCCGTGCCGCCGACCTCGGCAGCCTGTCGGCGGCGGCGCGGGTCATGGACATGTCGGCGGCGGTGGCCAGCGCCGCGCTGAAGCGCATCGAGCAGCAACTGGGCGCGCGCCTGCTGGCGCGCTCGACCCGCAGCCTGAGACTGACGGCCGAAGGCGAGGGCTTCCTTGAATATGCCCGGGCGGCGTTGAGCCAACTCGATGAGGGGCGCCGCCTGCTGGCCCGCGGTCAGGACCAGGTCAGCGGCGTCCTGCAGTTGTCGGCACCCTCGGACTTCGGACGCAACCTGCTGCTGCCCTGGCTGGACGAGTTCCAGCGCGAACACCCGCAACTGACGGTGCGTCTGCTGCTGGGGGATCGCATTGCCGACCTGTTCCGCCAGCCGGTGGACATTGCCTTGCGTTATGGCGAACCGGAGGACTCCAGCCTGGTGGCGCTGCCCGTGGCGCCGGACAATCGCCGCGTGCTGTGCGCGGCACCGAGCTATCTGGCGCGGCACGGCGAGCCCCACACGCTGGCGCAACTGGCACAGCACAACTGCCTGCTCTATATGCTGAACAGCCGGGTCCATGACCACTGGAGTTTTCACGACGGCAAGCGCGACGTCGGCCTGACCGTCAGCGGTGATCGGTTCAGCGACGATGCCGATGTGGTGCGGCGCTGGGCGGTGGCCGGTGCCGGGATCGCCTACAAATCCTGGCTGGATGTGTCGGCCGATGTCCTCGCGGGACGTCTGCGGGTGCTGCTGCCGGAACTGCGCTGTGAGCGCGCGCCGCTGAATTTGTTGTGCGCCCATCGCGCCCAATTGAGTAAGCCGGTGAACCTGTTGCGCGAGATGTTGAGCCGGCGATGCGCGCAGCTGGGGCGCCTGGCGCCGGTTTCCCGTGCATGAGACACGCCGATCTCGAAGAGGTTCTGTTACAACCCGTTCAGGAATAAAGGTCGGCTCCGGGGACATTGTGGTTTAGGCTGCTTGCATTGGATCCAATATCCTTTCGGCGGATCACGCATTTTGTTTCATTCGCCGCCGTTGATTGCCAAACGACGAAGAATCGCCCGCTTTTTGGCATTTTCGCGCCTTGGCTTGGGCGGGATTACTCCTCAGTATGCCCCGTGTGCGTTAGATCAATGTTTCAACAGGGAGTGAAGACATGGAATATGCACCTTGCGTCAGTCAGATTGCCACGTTGCTTGCCGACCCCAAGCGCAGTGCGATGATGTGGGCGTTGTTGGATGGCAGCGCGCGGGCTGCCGATGAGTTGGCCCTGTGCACGGGCCTGTCGCTGTCCTCGGCCAGTGCCCACCTGGCGCGCCTGAGTTCAGGCGGCCTGGTCCGTACCGAGGAGCGGGGCCGCAAGCGCTTCTTCCGGCTCGCCGCCCCGGAAATCGCCACGGCGGTGCAGGCCCTGGCCAGCGCTTCATTGGCCAGTGCGCCGCTGGCCATGGCGCATGCGGTCAAGGCCCTGGCACCGGATGCCGAGGCCCTGCGCCATGCCCGGATTTGCCACGACCACCTGGGAGGCGAACTGGCCTGCGAGCTCTACCAGCGTCTGCTCGGGGCGGGCTGGATCGAACAGCAGGAGTTGCGGCTGCGGGTGACCAGCAAGGGCGCTGCCCGTCTGGCTGAGCGCGGCCTGTACATCCAGGCGCTGGCCCATGGGCAGCGCGAGATCGCCTGTGTCTGCCACGATGTGCAACGCCGTCCCCACCTGGGTGGCGCGCTGGGCGCCGGGTTGCTGCAACTGTTCCTGCAATCGGGTTGGCTGGCCTTGCGGGAAGACTCCCGGGCCTTGCAGGTTTCCGCCCTCGGGCAGCGGCAGATCGACAAACTGGCCAGTGAAATCGAGCTCGAAATGGCCGGCTGAGTCCCGGTGGCCTGCCGCATGGATGCGGCGGGCGTCGCTCAAGACTGCGAACAGGTCGTATCCAGAAACCGCTCCCCCCGACGATACCGCACACTCGATCGAAGATTCGAATCGAGGGATATCCCATGGAAGCTCAAGGCTACAGTGCGGCGGAACGACTGGAACGATTGCCCATCAGCGGTTATCACCGATGGATTTTCATCATCATTGCCCTGGCGTTTTTCTTCGACTCCATGGACCTGGCGATGATGACCTTCCTGCTCGGTTCGATCAAAACCGAGTTCGCCCTCGGCAGCGCCCAGGCCGGCTTGCTGGCCAGTTCGAGCTTCTTCGGCATGGTGGTGGGGGCTTCGCTGTCGGGCCTGCTCGCCGACCGTTTCGGGCGCAAGCCGGTGTTCCAGTGGAGCATCGTGCTCTGGGGCGTGGCCAGTTACCTGTGCTCCACCGCGCAGACCGTCGAGACGCTGACGCTGTTTCGCATCCTGCTGGGGTTCGGCATGGGCATGGAGTTTCCCATTGCCCAGTCGATGCTCTCGGAGTTGATTCCGGCCAAGCGGCGCGGGCGCTATATCGCGTTGATGGACGGCTTCTGGCCCCTCGGCTTTGTCGCGGCGGGGGTGCTGTCCTATTTCCTGCTGCCGCTGGTGGGCTGGCGGGACATCTTCCTGGTGTTGGCGATACCGGCGGTGTTCGTCCTGGCGATTCGCTTTTTCATCCCGGAGTCGCCGCGCTGGCTGGAACAGGCCGGGCGACATGCAGCGGCTGACACGGTGCTGCGTGGTATCGAGGAGCGGGTGCGCACGTCGCTCCGGCACGCGACGCTGCCGGTCCCGGTGCGCCTGCCCCGTGGCGTGGAGCGTGTGCCGAGTTTCCTTTCGGCCTTTCGACAGTTGTGGTCGCCGTTGTACCGCCAGCGCACGATGATGATCTGGAGCGTCTGGTTCTTTGCCTTGCTCGGTTTCTACGGCCTGACCTCCTGGCTCAGTGCCTTGCTGCAGCAGTCGGGTTTCGCGGTGACGCAGTCGGTGTATTACACGGTGCTGATTTCCCTGGGCGGGATTCCGGGCTTCCTGATGGCGGCCTGGCTGGTGGAGCGTTGGGGGCGCAAGCCGGTGTGCGTGGTGACCTTGCTCGGTGGTGGGGTCATGGCGTTTTTCTACGGGCAGAGCGCGGTGTTTGGCGGCAATGTCGGCTTGCTGGTGGGCTCGGGGTTGTTGATGCAGTTCTTCCTGTTCGGCATGTGGGCGGTGTTGTACACCTACACGCCGGAGTTGTACCCGACCTCGGCGCGGGCCACGGGCTCCGGTTTTGCCTCGGCGGTGGGACGGATCGGTTCGTTGCTCGGGCCGCTGGTGACCGGGCTGGTGTTCCCGGTGACGGGGCAGGGCGGGGTGTTTGCCCTGGGGGCACTGTGCTTCGCGGTGGCGGCGGTGCTGGTCTGGCGCTTTGGCATGGAGACCCGGGGCAAGGCGCTGGAGGAGTTGAGCGAGGTGGTGCGGATATAAGGCCGAACCCGGTCCTTTGTGGGATACGCGGATTTGTGGGAGCCGGCTTGCTGGCGATGGGGGCAGTCAGCCTTGCATCGTCTGATTGGACGCCATCGCCAGCAAGCCGGCTCCTACAGTTCGGTGGTGTTTGTCAGACCCTGAGCATCAGGGTTTGACCAACCGCGCATCCAGGCTGTTCTGCGCCAGGCGTTGGGCCTGTTCCTTGGTCATGCCCAGGTGGGTGTGCAGGGCGTGGAAGTTCTCGGTCACATAACCGCCGAAGTAGGCCGGGTCATCGGAGTTCACCGTGACTTTCACGCCGCGTTCGAGCATGTCGAGGATGTTGTGCTGCGACATATGGTCGAACACGCAGAGCTTGGTGTTCGACAACGGGCAGACGGTCAGCGGGATCTGTTCGTCGATGATCCGCTGCATCAGTCGCTCGTCCTCGATGGCCCGTACGCCGTGGTCGATGCGCTGGATCTTCAGCAGGTCGAGGGCTTCCCAGATGTACTCCGGCGGACCTTCCTCGCCGGCGTGGGCGACGGTCAGGAAGCCTTCGGCGCGGGCGCGATCGAAGACCCGCTGGAACTTGCTCGGCGGGTGACCCATTTCCGAACTGTCGAGCCCGACCGCGACAAAGGCGTCGCGGAACGGCAGCGCCTGGTCCAGGGTCTTTTGCGCCTGCTCTTCACTGAGGTGACGCAGGAAGCTGAGGATCAGGCCGCTGCTGATTCCCAGTTGCTGTTCGCCATCCTTGAGGGCCGCGGTAATGCCGTTGAGCACCACTTCGAAGGGGATGCCCCGGTCGGTGTGGGTCTGGGGATCGAAGAAGGGTTCGGTGTGGATCACGTTCTGCGCCTTGCAACGCAGCAGGTAGGCCCAGGTCAGGTCGTAGAAGTCCTGGGAGGTGCGCAGCACGTCGGCGCCCTGGTAGTAGAGGTCGAGGAATTCCTGCAGGTTGTTGAAGGCATAGGCCTTGCGCAGGGTCTCCACATCGCTCCACGGCAGGGCGATCTTGTTGCGTTCGGCCAGGGCGAACAGCAGCTCCGGCTCCAGCGAGCCTTCCAGGTGCAGGTGCAGTTCTGCCTTGGGCAGGGCATTGAGCCAGTCGTACATGGTTTTTTTCTCATCAGGTGCAGATGGTGCACATTCTACAGGTGTCTGTTGAAACACTTACCAGGGAATCGTCTCGCCCTTGTAGTTGATGAAGTGATGTCCGCCCCTGCCGGCATAGGCATTGACCTGGTCGATCAGGCCACGGACGCTGGTCGCCACGTCGATGTCCGCACCTTCGCCGCCCATGTCGGTTTTCACCCAGCCCGGGTGCATCGACAAGACCGTGAAGGTCGGCGCCTCGATTTCGCTCAGGAAGGTGCTGACCATGGAGTTCATCGCCGCCTTGCTCGCCTTGTAGAAGGCCAGCTCCGGCGCATCGGGCGTGGTCACGCTGCCCAGGCCCGAACTCATGAAGGCGATGACCCCATTGCCCCGGCGAATCTGGCCGACGAAGCGCTGGGCCAGGGCCACCGGGGCGATGGCATTGGTCATGAACAGCTGTCCGATCTCCGCCAGCGAGGCGTTGCCCGGTCTCTGGTCCTCGGGACCCTTGACGCCGGCATTGACGAACAGCAAGTCGAAGACCTGGCCTTCCAGGCGTTGCGCCAGCGCGCTGACCGCTGCCTGATCGTCCATGTCCAGGGCTTCGATCCGTACCGGGCCGAGGGCCTTGAGGGCATCGGCCTTGTGCACGTCGCGCACGGTGGCGGTCACGTTCCAGCCGTCGGCCAGCAGTTGTTTGGCCAGCCCGAGTCCGAGGCCTCGGGAAGCACCGATGATCAATGCGTTTTTAGGGTTCATGAGCAAACTCCTTGTCAGATGAAAGTCCGGTTCTCAATGGACAACTTTGTTGCAGGCGATGCTGCAATTCCAGACGCAATTCGCCCAGTTCGGCGATGCGCGATTCGATCAGCACCAGCTTGTCTTGCAGCAGTTGCGTCACGGCGCTGTCGGCATCCGGCGCGTTCCACAGCCCGGCGACGCTGCTGCCGATTTCACCCAGGCTGAAGCCCAGGCGCTGGGCGGTCTTGATGTACTGCACCAGTTGCACCATCTCGGGAGGATAGTCCCGATAACCGTTGGCGCTACGTCGGGCTTTGATCAAGCCGCGCTGTTCGTAGAAACGCAGGGTGTCGCAACTGACGGCACAGGTCCGCGCCAACTCACCGATACGCATGCCCGTCGCTCTCCGGAAGGACTTGACCTTGGAGCATACTCCAGGCTTTAGCCTCTGTGCTCCTCGAATGTTTATGGAGAGAGCGCATGTGGACCACAGAACAGTACCGTCGACTGGTTCGGGCCAGCGCCTGGTATGACTTGATCGTCACGGCGGGCTTTGTCACGCCCTGGAGTTTTTTCGCCCTGCACGCCGCCCTGCTGGCGCTGGCCACGGCGCTGAACCTGCCCGGAAGCTTTCCGCCGTTCGCACCCGTGCACCTGTTGATGGCGAACCTGCTGGGCTCGATCGTTTGTGTCTGGGCCATATTGCGCATCCGCGACCCGCAACGGACATTCGGCCGTTATGACGCGGTGGGCCGGATGCTGTTCGCAACCTGGCAGGCTTACGCCCTGAGCCAGGGGGCGAGCATGATCATTGGTGTGTTCCTGTTCTTTGAACTGGCCTGGGGGATCGCGCAGTTATTGCCGGTGCGCGGGACATCCGATCAGGCCATATTGGCTGATATGACCTGATCAAAAAACGATCAAATCTCCGCAGGCTTGGCCGGATCGGCTACCCGGCCACCCTTGCACGGCTTATCCACAGGTTGCTCCACAGTATCTGTGTGCAAGCTCGAGGCTCGGCTATAAAGGTCATTCGGCTATTTTCCAAACGCGATAAACCCCGGTAACTCGCTGTTTACTGGATGATTTTGCGCGGCTGGAGGGTGATTGGACAAAAACTGATCAGCGGCCGCAAAGCCACGTTGCAGAAGGGGTACAGCCGGATGTGCTCAGGTTATCCACAGCCGGGTGCACAGTGACTGTGGGCAACCGGCTGGTGTGTTCCGGGTGAGGGGCCGAGGACGCTTACGCCTGGCGCTGCAAGAGAATGCGTCCGCGACTGAGATCGGCCAGTTGCCGTTGCAGCGTATCGATCTGGGCTTCGCCCACGGCCAGCTCCAGTTCCACGCCATTGGCGGTGAACTGTTCTTCCACGATCAGGCCACCCAGCTCGGCCACGCGCAGTTTGACCAGCGCCAGTTCGCTGAAGCCGCAGGCACAGCTCAGGGCAACCCGACTGATCAGCGGCAACCGCTCGGCATTCTGCAGACACTTGTTGGCGCCGCCGCCATAGGCGCGGGCCAACCCACCGGTGCCCAACTGGATGCCGCCGTACCAGCGGATGACCAGCACCACGACCTGGTCGCAGTCCTGGGCCTCGATGGCGGCCAGGATCGGCCGGCCCGCGGTACCGCCGGGTTCGCCGTCGTCGCTGCTGCGGTACTGGTCGGCCAGCTTCCAGGCCCAGCAGTTGTGGGTGGCATCCAGATCGCTGTGTTGCTCGATGAAGGCCTGGGCCTCGGCGACGCTGGTGATGGGGGCGGCGAGGGTGATAAAGCGGCTTTTGCGAATTTCCTCTCGGTATTCGCAAACGCCGGCAAGGGTAAAAGGCATACGGGGATTCGGCTTCGTGGATCAGAGGGGCGGCGTCAGGCCGCAACCCTTGAGGATGATACGGATCAGGTTGTCGCTGGCGTCTTCCATGTCCTGCTTGGTCAACCGCGGGCGACCGGTGACCCGGCAGATCTGGGTAGCGAAGTCGGCGTAATGCTGGGTGCTGCCCCAGAGCAGGAAGATCAGGTGCACCGGATCGACCGGGTCCATCTTGCCCGCATCGATCCAGGCCTGGAACACATTCGCCCGGCCCTGGAACCAGGTGCGGTAGTCCTGGTTGAAGTGCTCGGTCAGGCATTCGCCGCCGCTGATGATTTCCATGGCGAAGATCCGCGAGGCCTGTGGCTGGCGACGGGAGAACTCCATCTTGGCGCGGATGTAGCGGGTCAGGGCCTGGGCCGGGTCGTCATCGGCGCTGAGGTGATTGAAGGTATTGTCCCACTGTTCGAGGATATTGCTCAGTACCGCGATATACAGGCCCAGCTTGTGGGTGAAGTAATAATGCAGGTTGGCCTTGGGCAGCCCGGCGTTCAGGGCGATGGTGTTCATGCTGGTGCCTTTGAAACCATGGCGGGCGAATTCGTCTTCGGCGGCCTTGATGATCGCTTCCTGGTTTTTCTGGCGAATTCGGCTGGCGGGCTTTCCGGCAAGGGCAAGGGCTTCAACGGTCATAGGCAGTTCCGAGCGGGTCTGTGGGTGTAACCCGTGCACAGATAGCGTACCCACGGGGTTCAGACAAGTCCTGTCATCATATAAAGCCTTGATACGGGGCGATTCGGTCGCTTTCAGGGCCATTATTTACGCCGCTCGGATATGTGGGAGCCGGCTTGCTGGCGATGGACGTCAACGATAACGCGGGGTATCTGAAACCACGCGGCGCTCTTGAGCTCATCGCCAGCAAGCTGGCTCCTACAAGGGGCGCTGTGTTTTCAGAGCGGTGGATATCTTCAACGGGTCGCCGCCAGGCTCTCGAGGAAACTTTCCAGTACCAGGTGCGGACGCCGGCCTTTGCGCGTCACCGAGGCCAGGCTCAGGTCATAGAAGCGGCTGCCGGCCTTGAGCGCGCGCAGCCGACCTTGCTGGACCCAGAGGCTGGCATAGTGGTCGGGCAGATAGCCGATATAGCGTCCGGTCAGGATCAGGAAGGCCATGCCTTCGCGGTCCGAGGCGCTGGCGGTGCAATTGAGCGCCTGATAATGCGCCTGGATCTCGGCCGGCAGGCGGAAGGTCGGGGCGATGGCATCCTGGGCGTTGAGACGGTCATCGTCCAGTTGCTTGTCGTCCACATAGAACAGCGGATGCCCCACCGCGCAGTAGAGCAGCGAACGCTCGCTGTACAGCGGTTGATATTCCAGGCCCGACAAGGCGCTGGCCTGGGGGACCACGCCGACATGCAGGCGGCCGTCGAGCACGCCCTGTTCGACCTCGTTGGGCGCGATCATGCGGATCTGGATCTGCACATCCGGCCCACGCTCCTTCAACTGGGCCAGCGCATGGGTGATGCGCATATGGGGCAGGGTCACCAGGTTGTCGGTCAGGCCGATGGTCAGTTCGCCGCGCAGATGCTGGTGCAGGCCGTTGACCTCGGTGCGAAAACTTTCCAGGGCGCCCAGCAGTTGCAACGCCGAGTGATACACCTCGCGACCTTCCTCGGTCAGCGAGAACCCGGCTCGTCCGCGTTGGCACAGGCGCAGCCCGAGACGCTGCTCCAGATCGCTCATCTGCTGGCTGATGGCCGAGCGGCCGATACCGAGCACGGTTTCCGCCGCGGAAAAGCCGCCGCATTCCACCACGCTGCGAAAGATACGCAGCAAGCGGATATCAAAGTCGCTGACTTGGGCCAGGGGATCGGGACGGCGGCTGCTCATGGCGGGGTCATATAGTTTAGTGATTGGCTGACTGAACATTAGAAAAGTTGCATTTCACCGACTTTATCGCCATGGCAACTTAGCTGCAAGAACGCTTTCAACTCCTGCACTGCTTATTGCCCTGCGAGGTTTCGCCCATGAACATGTCTGAAAACGCCCCGTCTTCCCTGGCCAGCCAGCTCAAGCTGGATGCCCACTGGATGCCCTACACCGCCAACCGCAACTTCCAGCGTGACCCGCGGCTGATCGTCGGCGCCGAAGGCAGTTGGCTGATCGATGACAAGGGCCGCAAGGTGTACGACTCGCTGTCCGGTCTGTGGACCTGCGGTGCCGGGCACACCCGCAAGGAAATCCAGGAAGCGGTCGCCAAGCAACTGGGCACCCTCGACTACTCGCCGGGCTTTCAATACGGTCACCCGCTGTCGTTCCAACTGGCGGAGAAAATCACCGCGCTGACGCCGGGCAATCTGAACCATGTGTTCTTCACCGACTCCGGCTCCGAGTGCGCCGACACCGCGGTGAAGATGGTGCGCGCCTACTGGCGCCTGAAAGGCCAGTCCACCAAGACCAAGATGATCGGTCGTGCCCGTGGTTATCACGGGGTGAATATCGCCGGCACCAGCCTGGGTGGCGTCAACGGCAACCGCAAGCTGTTCGGCCAGGCGATGATGGATGTCGATCATCTGCCCCACACCCTGTTGGCGAGCAATGCCTTCTCCCGTGGCATGCCGGAGCAGGGTGGGATCGCCTTGGCCGATGAGCTGCTCAAGCTGATCGAACTGCATGATGCGTCCAACATCGCGGCGGTATTCGTCGAGCCCCTGGCCGGTTCCGCCGGCGTGCTGGTGCCGCCACAGGGCTACCTCAAGCGCCTGCGGGAAATCTGCGACCAGCACAACATCCTGCTGGTGTTCGACGAAGTGATCACCGGTTTCGGTCGGACCGGCGCGATGTTCGGTGCCGACAGCTTTGGCGTGACCCCGGACCTGATGTGCATCGCCAAGCAAGTCACCAACGGCGCCATCCCGATGGGCGCGGTGATTGCCAGCAGCGAGATCTACCAGACCTTCATGAACCAGCCGACTCCCGAGTACGCCGTGGAGTTCCCCCACGGCTACACTTACTCGGCGCACCCGGTGGCGTGCGCGGCGGGCCTGGCGGCACTCGACCTGCTGCAAAAGGAAAACCTGGTGCAGAGCGTGGCCGAAGTTGCGCCGCACTTTGAAAATGCCTTGCACGGTTTGAAGGGCAGCAAGAACGTCATCGACATTCGCAACTACGGCCTGGCCGGCGCGATCCAGATCGCTGCCCGTGACGGCGACGCCATCGTGCGTCCCTTCGAAGCCGGCATGGCCTTGTGGAAAGCCGGTTTCTACGTGCGCTTCGGCGGCGACACCCTGCAGTTCGGCCCAACCTTCAACAGCCAGCCGCAGGACCTTGATCGCCTGTTCGATGCGGTCGGTGAAGTGCTGAACAAGCTCGACTGATCCTTCCTATATAGAAGGCCAACCTTAATTCCGTGCAGGAGCGAGGTGACTCGCTCCTGTCTGCCCCTGTTCTGGAGCCCCGCAATGAGCGCAATTCAACATTTGATCGACGGCCAACTGGTCAGCGATTCCGGTCGCACGGCCGCTGTGTACAACCCATCCACCGGTCAGGTCATCCATCAGGTACCGCTGGCGGATCGCGAAACCATCCAGCAGGCCATCGATTCGGCCAAGGCGGCCTTTCCGGCCTGGCGCAATACGCCACCGGCCAAGCGTGCCCAGGTGATGTTCCGCTTCAAGCAACTGCTGGAGCAGAACGAGGCGCGCATCGCCCAACTGATCAGCGAAGAACACGGCAAGACCCTGGAAGACGCCGCTGGTGAGTTGAAGCGCGGTATCGAGAACGTCGAGTACGCCTGCGCCGCGCCGGAGTTGTTGAAAGGTGAATATAGCCGTAACGTCGGTCCGAACATCGACGCCTGGTCCGACTTCCAGCCGCTGGGCGTGGTGGCTGGCATCACGCCGTTCAACTTCCCGGCGATGGTGCCGCTGTGGATGTACCCGTTGGCGATCGTTTGCGGCAACTGCTTCATCCTCAAGCCGTCCGAGCGCGACCCGAGCTCGACCCTGCTGATCGCCCAGCTGCTGCTGGAAGCCGGTTTGCCCAAGGGCGTGCTGAACGTGGTGCACGGTGACAAGACCGCGGTGGATGCCCTGATCGAGGCGCCGGAAGTCAAGGCCCTGAGCTTCGTCGGTTCGACCCCGATTGCCGAGTACATCTACGCCGAAGGCACCAAGCGCGGCAAGCGCGTCCAGGCCTTGGGCGGGGCGAAGAACCATGCGGTGCTGATGCCGGATGCGGACCTGGACAACGCGGTCAGTGCCTTGATGGGCGCGGCCTATGGTTCCTGTGGCGAGCGTTGCATGGCGATCTCGGTGGCCGTTTGCGTGGGCGACCAGGTGGCGGACGCGCTGGTGGCCAAGCTGGTGCCACAGATCAAGGCGCTGAAGATCGGTGCCGGTACTTCGTGTGGGCTGGACATGGGGCCGTTGGTCACCGGTCAGCATCGCGACAAGGTCAGCGGCTATATCGAAGAGGGCGTGGTGTCGGGGGCGCAGTTGGTGGTCGACGGCCGTGGCTTGAGCGTCAAGGATCATGAAGAGGGCTTCTTCCTCGGCGGCTGCCTGTTTGATCGCGTGACGCCTGAGATGCGCATCTACAAGGAAGAGATCTTCGGGCCGGTGCTGTGCATCGTCCGGGTCAACAGCCTGGAAGCGGCCATGCAACTGATCAACGATCACGAATACGGTAATGGCACCTGCATCTTTACCCGTGACGGTGAAGCGGCGCGCTTGTTCTGCGACGAGATCGAAGTGGGTATGGTCGGGGTCAACGTACCGTTGCCGGTGCCGGTGGCGTATCACAGCTTTGGCGGTTGGAAACGTTCGCTGTTTGGCGACCTGCATGCCTACGGTCCGGACGGTGTGCGTTTCTATACCCGGCGCAAGGCGATCACCCAGCGCTGGCCGCAACGTGCCAGCCATGAGGCGTCGCAGTTCGCTTTCCCGAGCCTGTAAACCGTCGGGGGGTGAACTCGGTCCCTGTAGGAGCTGGC
>NZ_JXDG01000070.1 GCF_000820515.1 Pseudomonas batumici
GTGCTCGAGGTCGCGGCCAACGTGGCAATCACCGCACTGGCCACCGCTGCCGTGGTCGCCGCCACCGGCATCACCGTCGCCACCGGCGGGCTCGGGGCCTGCGTACTGGGCGCAGTGATTGGGGTGGTCGTCGGCGTCGCCATGAGCAAGACCGGCGCCGACAAGGGCCTGAGCAAGATGTGCGAGGGCATCGGCAACAGCCTCTTCCCGCCCACGGTGCAGGCCAATATCCTCAGCGGCTCCAACAACACCCTGATCAACTCGATTCCCGCCGCCCGCGCCGCCGGTGCCGTACCGTCCCATGTCGAAGCCGCCGGCACGCCGGACAGCGACCCGCCCCAGGAAGCCAGCTACCTGGATATCGCCAAGGGCTTCTTTGCCCAGATGTGGCGACCCACGGTGGCAACGCCCGCCCCCGGCGCCGTGCCCAAGCCGCTGGACCTGGTGACCTGCACCAAGCACCCGCCGATGCCGCAGCAGTTTCTCGCCGAAGGGTCGAAAAAGGTCAGCATCAACGGCCAACCTGCCGTGCGCAGTGGCGACCGCAGTACCTGCGATGCCACCGTCGTGTCCTCGGGACTGATCTCGCCCAACGTCACCATCGGCGGTGGTTCGGTGGTGGTGCGCGAGATCCGCAGCGGCAAGACGCCCGGCGTTGGCCTGGCTGTCACCGCGCTGATGATGCTCAAGGGCAGCAAGGGCAAGTTCCTCAGCAACCTGCCGTGCATGCTGCTGGCCGGGGTCAATTCCTTCGTCACCAGCCAGGCCATCGGCGCCCTGACCAACGCCATCGTCGGCTCACCGAACCCGGTGCACGCCGCCACCGGCGCCAAGGTGCTCGGAGGCCTGGACGATCAGGATTTCGCCCTGCCGGGGCTGCTGCGCCTGGATTGGCAACGCTTCTACAACAGCCGCGACGAGCGTCGAAACGGGCTGTTCGGCGCGGGTTGGAGCGTGTCCTATGAAGTCAGCGTGCGCATCGAAGCCCACCCCGAGGGCGGCGAACGGCTGATCTACACCGACGAACAGGCCCGACGTATCGACATGGGCTCGATCCCCCTGGGCGGCGCGGTGTTCAGTGCCGGCGAAGGCTTGAGTGTCCGCCGGCATGGCAATGGTCAGTTGTTGATCGAAAACGACGACGGCCTCTATCGACTCTTCGAAGCCCTTTCGGGCGAGCCTGACCACCTGCGCCTGACGCAACTGGGCGACCGCAACGACAACCGGATCTATCTCGACTACGACGAGTCAGGACGGCTGGCGCGGCTGCGCGACACCTTCGATCTTGTCCAGGCACAACTGATCTACAGCGACCCATGGCCGAACCGGGTCAGCCGGATCGAGCGCCTGTACCCGGATCGCCCGAACGAGTTGCTGGTCAGCTACACCTACGACCTGCGCGGCGACCTGGCGCAAGTGCTGGATTCCACCGGCCATGTGCAACGGCGCTTCGCCTACGACGACGGGCAGCGTCTGGTGGAGCACCAGCTGTCCGTCGGCCTGCGCTGCTTCTACCAGTGGGCACAGGTCGACGGTCGCGAATGGCGGGTGGTGCGCCACTGGACCGACGAGGGCGATGAATATACCTTCGACTATGACCTGGACGGCGGGACCACCCGCGTCACCGACAACCTCAAGCGCAGCAGCACCCGGCGCTGGAACCCGCAGCACCAGATCACCGAATACACCGACAACCTCGGCCAGACCTGGCAGTTCCAGTGGAACGACGAACGCCAGTTGCTCGGCGCCACCGATCCCCAGCGCGGCCAGTACCAGTTCAGCTATGACGAAGCCGGTAACCTGTGCACCACCCAGGACCCGCTGGGCCGCAGCGAATCGACCCTGTGGCTGGAACACTGGGCCTTGCCGCTGGTGGAAACCGACGCAGCGGGCAACAGCTGGCAGTTCCGCTATGACAGCCGGGGCAACTGCATCCAGGAAACCAACCCGCTGGGGCACGTCACCCGTTATCGCGTCGATGCCCAGGGCCAGACCGTCGAGATCATCGATGCCAGTGGCAAAAGCAAGACGCTGCGCTGGAGCCCCCTCGGCCAGTTGCTCGAACATGTCGACTGCTCCGGCTACCCGACGCGCCTGAGCTACGACGAGCGCGGCCTGTTGCGGACGGTCATCGACGCGCTGGGCGAACGCACGCAGTACGACTACGACCCCCAGGGCCGCCTGCTGGGCAGCCACTTTCCGGACGGTCGCACGCACCAGTACCAGCGCAATGCCGACGGCCAATTGATCGGCTACACCGACCCGGCCGGACAGACCGTCGCCTACCGCTACGACCGGCGCGGCCAGGTGCGCCAGCGTATCGACGCCGGCGGCCGGCAGGTGCAGTTCAGCTACGACGCCTATGGACGCTTGCAGGCGCTGACCAATGAAAACGGCGAAAGCTATCGCTTCGCCTGGGATGCCGGCGACCGCCTGGTCGAGCAACAGGACCTGGACGGCAGCGGCCGCCGTTACACCTACAACGCCCGGAACGACGTCACCCGCGTCGACACCCTGCCCGCACCCCATGGCAGCGGCCTGGCGCTGGTCCCCACAGCGCCGGTCGCACCGATTGTCCACCACCTGGAACGCGATGCCGCCGGGCGCCTGACAGCGAAAGTCACCGACGACGGCCGTACCGAGTACCGCTACGACGCGCTGGATCAACTGACGGCGGTCACCTTTACCGACAACGACGGCAATGCACAGAGCCTGGGCTTCGCCTACGACGCCCTTGGCCAGTTGCTCGAGGAACAGAGCGCGGCGGGCAGCCTGCGGCATCACTACGACGAACTGGGCAACCTGATCCAGACACAGTTGCCCGATGACCGTTGGCTCAATCGGCTGTACTACGGCAGCGGCCATCTGCATCAGATCAATCTCGATGGCCGGGTCATCAGCGACTTCGAGCGCGACCGCCTGCACCGCGAGGTGCTGCGCACCCAGGGCCAGGTCGGCACCCGCAGCGAGTACGACCGCGCCGGACGCCTGCGTTCGCGCCTGCGCCGTCCCCTCAACCAGCCCTCGGCGCTGCCCGCCGCGGTGCAACAGCATTTCGACTACGACCCCGCCGATCACCTGCTCGGCCGCCTCGACCAACAGCCGGGCGGCACCCATCGGCAACTGATGCACCACGACGCCAGCGGCCGCATCGTCGCCAGCCAGGACAGCGTCCAGGGCCAGAACGAGACCTTCGCCTACGACGCCGCCGCCAACCTGCTGGACGGCCCCCAGGGCGGCCGCGTGCTGCACAACAAGCTGCTGACCTACCAGGACAAGCGCTACCGCTACGACGCCTTCGGCCGGATGATCGAGAAGCGCAGCGGTAGCCATCGGCTCCAGCGCTTCGCCTACGATGCCGAACACCGCCTGATCGAGGTGCACAACCAGGACGGTGCACGGGAAACCGTCGTGCGCATGCGCTACGACCCGCTGGGCCGGCGCATCGCCAAGACCGAGCACGACAGCCACGGTTACCCCTTGGGTGAAACCCACTTCACCTGGGACGGTTTGCGCCTGCTGCAGGAGCACCGGCACAGCCTGAGCAGCCTCTACCTCTACGCCGACGACGGCCACGAGCCGCTGGCCCGGGTCGACGGCAGCGGCGCGTTGCAGAAGGTCCGCTATTACCACAACGACCTGAGCGGCTTGCCCGAACAACTGACGGAAAGCGACGGTCATGTGGTCTGGCAGGCCCGCTACCGGATCTGGGGCAATACCGTCAGCGAAACCCGCGAGCCGTATTACCTGGAAGAACAGAACCTGCGCTTCCAGGGGCAGTACCTGGACCGGGAAACCGGCCTGCACTACAACACCTTCCGGTTTTACGACCCGGATATCGGGCGCTTCACCACCCCCGACCCGATCGGCCTGGCCGGTGGCATCAACCTGTATGCCTATGCACCGAGCCCGCTGACGTGGGTCGACCCCCTGGGGCTAAGCTGCGGTCCTTCGGGTAAAATGCCGATTACCCGTAACTCCGCACGCAAACTGTTGAGAAGCCGGGGACTGAACAAAAAAATCCAGCGTGAAACCGTCGACAGCTTCCAGGGACAGATCTACGCCACCCGAGGCAAGAAAGGCGAGGTGTTCACCATCACCGAGCACAAACCCGGCACCGCTTCGCAAATCTATGTCACCCGTGGTTCAGCGGGCGCGACGGCCGCGGACAGACGCGCGAACCTGGCACTGCCCAACAGCAACAGTGCGACACACGAAGGCCAGGTCGCCCTCACCCGCGACCAGGTCCTGCTCGAAGGCCGAGTGGCGCCACAACCGCAATGGGGCGATGACAAGGTCGGTGGCGGATGGCAAGTGGTCACCGCCGGCGGACGATATTCAGGAGCAACGGAACGGCTATGAACCTCAAAGAATGCAACGACACCCTCTGCGATCTGCTGAAACGCTCGGGTTATGAAGACGAGGCCGACGAGATCCAGGCACTGGTAGCCATCGTGCTGGACCCGGGTAGCAGCGACAGTCAGCGCAACGAAGCGATCAAGAACCTGACGATGCGCTGCCACCCCAAATGGCTGGGGGACTTCTTCATCGACGGCATGACCTATCCGCAATGGACCGATCTCATTACTCACTTCGAAAAGCTGCTCAATCGCCAGAAACGGCCGTGACGATGGCGTCGCACGCGCCTTAGGAGTCCCCTAGTGCAGCCCTGCCGAAACCCTGAGGCCGCCATCGCCGGCAAGCCGGCTCCCACAAATCGGTGCTCGCCGCAAAGGTGTCGTCGAGCCAAAACCCTGTGGGAGCCGGCTTGCTGGCGATGAGGCCCTTGAGACAGGCGCTCCCCATGGGAACGCCGCTGGAATGAAAAATGGGCACCCGATCCCATCGGCGTGCCCATTTTTCTACAGCCCTCCCCTTGCTCCGGGAGTCGTACCTGACGCTTACGGGTTGACGCTGTCTTTGAGCGACTTGCCCGGTTTGAAGGCGACGGTATTGCTGGCCTTGATCTTCACCGGCTCGCCGGTTTGCGGGTTCTTGCCGGTACGGGCACCGCGATGACGCTGCAGGAAGGTGCCGAAACCCACCAGGGTGACGCTGTCTTTGCGGTGCAGCGCGCCGGTGATTTCTTCGAGGACGGCGTTGAGCACGCGGCTGGCCTGTTCTTTCGTGAGGTCCGCTTTTTCAGCAATTGCAGCGGCGAGTTCTGGTTTACGCATAATGAAGCCTCTTTGACGGTTTTTTGTTGTTATGTCCGTGCTGTTCTTCCGGAACAGCGCCCAAAGCGCCGCAGGCTCTACTCTGCGGCAGACGGGAGTGAGGATGGCACGAGGCAAGGCCCCGCGCCAGTCTCGTTACGACCTTTGTAAGGGCAAGAACAGGGTGTTTACGACAGAAGGACCGCTATTTACGCCAGCAACGGCGGAAGCTCCTTGTTCAGGGCCAGTTTTTCCATCACCGCGGCCCCAGTCAGGGCATAGCCCAGCAGCCGACCGCTGGTGTCGCGGCACAGGGCCTTGATGTCGGAGCCCTGCCCTTCGACCGTCCAGACCCCTTCGTGGCCACGGGGTGGCGGCGACACCACCAGCGGGCATACCGGCGTCTTCACCGTGATCGGCATGGCGCCATAGCTCACCGCGGTGGCGTTGCCGGCCAGGGTCTGGGCCAAGGCCCGGGCGCAATTCATCAGCGGCATGACGTACAGCAGGTTCAAGCCATCGACCTCGGCGCAATCGCCCAGGGCATAGATATTGGCGTGGGAGGTTTTCAGGTGGCGATCGACCACCACCCCCCGATTGACCTGCAAGCCGGCCGCCGCCGCCAGGTCGATGCGCGGGCGCAGGCCGATGGCCGAAACCACCACGTCGCAGGCCAGGGTGGCGCCGTCCGACAGGTGCGCCTCCAGGTGCTCGCCGCTGCGTTGCAGGCGGGTCAGCACCGGGCCCAGGTGGAAACGCGCACCGAGGCTTTCCAGGCCCGCCTGCACCGCAGCCGCTGCCGCCGGGTGCAGCAGCGTCGGCATGACTTGTTCGCAGGGGGCCACGAGGTCCACCTGGTAGCCGCCGAGGATCAGGTCATTGGCGAATTCACAACCGATCAAGCCGGCGCCCAGCAGCAGGACGCGCTGCTTGCCCGCCGCCGCCGCCCGGAAGCGCGCGTAGTCTTCCAGGTCGTTGATCGGGAAAATCGCCTCGGGGGCATCGCCTTCCACCGGCACCCGCACGGTTTCCGCGCCCCAGGCCAGGACCAGGTCGCGGTAGTTCACCGCTTCCTCGCCGATCCACAGGCGCTTGTGGCCCGGGTCGATACCGCTGATGCGGGTGTGGGTGCGGATCTCGGCCTTGAGCTGCTCGGCCATGGCCCCGGGCTCGGCCATGCTCAGGCCGTCGGCGTCCTTGTTCTTGCCAAAGCCGGTGGACAGCATGGGCTTGGAGTAGGAACGCCCGTCATCGGCGGTAATCAGCAGCAGCGGGGTTTCGCTGTCAAGCTTGCGAAACTCCCGGGCCAGGTTGTAACCGGCAAGCCCCGTACCGACGATCACGACAGGTGCACTCATTCCTTTCTCCAGATCCATTTATTCTGTTTAAAAATTGATCAATCAGCCGATTTCGATCATTTCGAAATCCATTTTGCCGACGCCACAGTCCGGGCACAGCCAGTCTGCGGGGACGTCTTCCCACTTGGTCCCGGCGGCGATGCCATCATCCGGCCAACCGTCTTTCTCGTCATAGATCAGCCCGCAGACCACACATTGCCACTTCTTCATCTCGTTACTTCCTCGGTTCCCAGGCATATGACGGCACGGACAGTCGATGGGTATGGCGTTGCCGTCCGGCTCAGGGCGTTTTGTACTGATCGAAGCCCGCCGATGCAAGCACGATCGACAGCATGGATGACCCGAGCGCTCTAAACGGCTGGACGGCCTGTGATAAGCTCGGCGCCTCACTGGCTGCCAATCAACTGCCCATCGTGCCGCACAAAGCCCCCGTTCCGGCGTCTCCCGCCTGGCTCACGCAGAGCCGGCTGAGCGCCCCGCAAGACGCGCAAACCCTAGACTGGTTATTCGACGAGGGGTCTCTCACCCGTCGTCTGACAGCACTTTCCGATAACTCTTTCAGTGTCACGCCGCTGTTCGAAGGCTGGCAACCGCTGCGCGACGACGAGTGCGCCGCGCTGGAGCTGCCGGCGGCCAGCCTGGGTTGGGTGCGCGAGGTGTATCTGCGCGGTCACGGCCAGCCCTGGGTGTTCGCCCGCAGCGTCGCGGCGCAGAGTGCCTTGCGCGAGGGCGGCCTTAATATGGATGAGTTGGGCAGTCGTTCACTGGGTGAACTGCTGTTCTGCGACCAGGCGTTCGAGCGCCAGGCCATCGAGGTCTGCCAGTACCCCGCGCCCTGGCTGCCGCCGGAGCACCGCGCCGACAACCTCTGGGGGCGCCGTTCACGCTTCAATCGCGGGCCGCTGAGCCTGCTGGTGGCGGAAATTTTCCTGCCGAGCCTGTGGCACGCCGTCAATGCCTGCGCGGAGAACCCTTGATGTACCTGAACCTGCTCAAATCCATGAACCGCCTGCACCCACGGGCCTGGGACTTTCTCCAGTTGACCCGCATGGACAAGCCCATCGGCATCTACCTGCTGTTGTGGCCGACCCTGAGCGCGCTGTGGATCGCGGCCAAGGGCGTGCCGTCGCTGGGCAACCTGCTGATCTTCACCCTCGGCGTGATCCTGACCCGCGCCGGCGGCTGCGCGATCAACGACTTCGCCGACCGCAAGGTCGACGGCCACGTCAAACGAACCGAGCAACGGCCCCTGGCGGCCGGGCGGATCAGCGGCAAGGAAGCCCTGGTGGTGTTCGCGCTGCTGATGGGGATCGCCTTCCTGCTGGTGCTGTGCACCAACGCGACCACCGTGTGGCTGTCCTTCGGCGCCCTGGCGGTGGCAGCCTGCTACCCATTCATGAAGCGCTACACCTATTACCCGCAGGTGGTGCTGGGCGCGGCGTATTCCTGGGGCATCCTCATGGCCTTCACCGCCGAGACCGGCAGCCTGCCCGCCACGGCCTGGTTGCTGTATATCGCCAACCTGATGTGGACGGTGGCGTTCGACACCTATTACGCCATGACCGACCGCGAGGACGACCTGAAGATCGGCGTGAAATCCACCGCCATTCTGTTCGGCGAGGCGGATCGGGTGATTATCCTGACCTTGCAGGGCCTGATGCTCGGCTGCCTGCTGCTGGCCGGGGCGCGGTTCGAGCTGGGGGGCTGGTTCCATGTCGGCCTATTAGCGGCCGCGGCCTGTTTTGTCTGGGAGTTCTGGGTCACCCGGGGCAAGGACCCGCAGCTCTGCTTCAAGATGTTCCTGCACAACCACTGGGCGGGGTTGGCGATTTTCCTGGGGATCGTGCTGGATTACGCGGTGCGCTGATCATCCGAAACCTGTGGGAGCCGGCTTGCCGGCGATGAGGGCCTTGGGCCTTGCATCGCCTGATCGGCCGCTCTCGCCGGCAAGCCGGCTCCTACATTAGGGACAGCGCTGAATCAGTGCTTGGCCATGTGCCACATGCCGCCGCCTTTACCGTCACCCATGGCGTCTCCGGGCTTGGCATCCATCTTGAAGGTGTACATCGGCTTGCCATCATGCGCCCACTGCATCTTGCCGTCGTCGCGTTTGATCACCGTCCACTTGCCTTCGGGCTTGGCGTCCGCAGGGGCCATCATCGGTGGCCAGTTCTCGGCGCATTTGTCGTTGCACATGGATTTACCACCCTTGTCGTTATCAAAGGTGTACAGCGTCATGCCCTTGCTATCGACCATCTTGCCGTCTTTCATCATGGCCGGCTCGGCCGCGAAAACCAGGGTCGGCAGCGTCAATGCCGCCGTTACCATCAAGGCTTTCAGCGAAAACGAAGAGTGAGTCATGAGAACCTTCCTTTTGTGGTTGTAGGATTCGAATCCTCAGCGTAGCCCATGAACATGACCATTGCGCCTGCCGAAAAAAGCTGTCACATGTCTGCAATAATTTCGTTATCTAATGCGGCGCAAGACAGTTCAATGACAAGAGGGTGATGGGATATGGTTGGCAGGAGCATTCTGATCGTCGACGACGAAGCGCCCATCCGCGAGATGATCGCCGTGGCGTTGGAAATGGCCGGCTATGACTGCCTGGAAGCGGAAAACTCCCAGCAGGCCCACGCGGTCATCATCGACCGCAAACCCGACCTGATCCTGCTCGACTGGATGCTGCCCGGCACCTCGGGCATCGAACTGGCCCGGCGCCTCAAGCGCGACGAACTGACCGGTGACATCCCGATCATCATGCTCACCGCCAAGGGCGAAGAGGACAACAAGATCCAGGGTCTTGAAGTCGGCGCCGACGACTACATCACCAAGCCGTTTTCCCCACGGGAACTGGTGGCACGCCTCAAGGCGGTGCTGCGTCGTGCCGGTCCGACCGATGGCGAAGCCCCCATCGAAGTCGGCGGCCTGCTGCTCGACCCCATCAGCCACCGGGTGACCATCGACGGCAAGCCCGCGGAAATGGGCCCCACCGAATACCGCCTGTTGCAGTTCTTCATGACCCACCAGGAACGCGCCTACACCCGCGGCCAGTTGCTGGACCAGGTCTGGGGCGGCAATGTCTATGTCGAGGAGCGCACTGTCGACGTGCATATCCGTCGCCTGCGCAAGGCCCTGGGCGATGCCTACGAGAATCTGGTACAAACCGTGCGCGGCACCGGCTATCGTTTCTCGACCAAGGGTTGAGAACGGCGGCAAACGCCCCCCCGACACATCGCGAACCGAGCCGGCTTGAGGCTCGTCGCTCGAAACTGCTTCGCCTCCAAGGACGCATGTTGAAGTGAATCAAAACTGGCATGGCACCCTGATCCGCCATCTGTTGTTGCTGGTGACCGGCTGCCTGGTGGCCGGCCTGGTCAGCGGGTATTACGGCTGGAGCCTGGCCGTGGGCCTGGGGCTGTACCTGGGCTGGACCCTCAAGCAATTGCTGCGCCTGCACCAGTGGCTGCGCCAGCACAAACCCGAAGAAGCACCGCCGGACGGCTACGGCCTGTGGGGCGATGTGTTCGACAGCATCTATCACCTGCAACGTCGCGACCAGCGTGTGCGCGGCCGCCTGCAAGCGGTGATCGACCGGGTCCAGGAATCCACCGCCGCCCTGAAGGACGCGGTGATCATGCTCGACAGCGACGGCAACCTGGAATGGTGGAACCGCGCCGCGGAAACCCTGCTGGGCCTCAAGACGCCCCAGGACAGCGGCCAGCCGGTGACCAATCTGGTGCGGCATCCGCGCTTCAAGGAATACTTCGAGCAGGAAAGCTACGCCGAGCCACTGGAAATCCCCTCGCCGACCAATGACCGGATGCGCATCCAGCTCTATATCACCCGCTACGGCAACAACGAGCACCTGATGCTGGTGCGCGACGTGACCCGCATCCATCAGCTGGAACAGATGCGCAAGGACTTCGTCGCCAACGTCTCCCATGAACTGCGCACGCCCCTGACGGTGATCTCCGGCTACCTGGAAACCCTGCTCGACAACGTCGAAGAGGTGAACCCGCGCTGGGTACGCGCCCTGCAGCAGATGCAGCAGCAAGGCAGCCGCATGCAGACGCTGCTCAACGACCTGCTGCTGCTGGCCAAGCTGGAAGCCACCGACTACCCCTCGGACAACCAGCCGGTGCGCATCGATACCCTGTTGCAGTCGATCAAGAACGATGCCCAGGCCCTGTCCGGCCAGCGCAACCAGAGCATCACCCTGGAAGCCGACGGCGCCATCCGCCTCAAGGGCAGCGAGGCGGAACTGCGCAGCGCCTTCTCCAACCTGGTGTTCAACGCCGTCAAGTACACCCCGGCCGAAGGCAATATCCGCATTCGCTGGTGGGGCGACGAGCACGGCGCGCACCTGAGCGTGCAGGACTCGGGCATCGGCATCGACAACAAACACCTGCCACGCCTCACCGAACGCTTCTACCGGGTGGACTCCAGCCGCAACTCCAACACCGGCGGCACCGGCCTGGGCCTGGCCATCGTCAAGCATGTGCTGCTGCGCCATCGCGCCCGCCTGGAAATCAGCAGCGTCCTGGGCCACGGCAGCACCTTTACCTGCCATTTCGCCCCGGCCCAGGTGACTCGCACGCAGGTCAATAACCAGACCGCCTAGTGCCTTGCCGGGACACCCGTCGGGCCAGGCCACTAGGCAACGGGCGCATCTGCCGCTACATTGGACCACTTGTGCCTGCCTTTCAGGCACCCGCCCACCTACTTCAAATTGAAATACGGAACCCGTAAAACCCCATCATGGACCCTTCCCCTAGTAGCTTGACCCTCGCTTCGCTCTTTGCCAATTTCGGCATGCTTCTTTTCGCTCTGATCCTGGTATTGCTCAACGGCTTCTTCGTTGCGGCCGAATTCGCCATGGTCAAGCTGCGCTCGACCCGGGTCGAGACCATCGCCCACCAGAACGGCTGGCGCGGACAGATCCTGCGCACCGTGCACAGCAAGCTGGACGCCTACCTGTCCGCCTGCCAACTGGGTATCACCCTCGCCTCCCTGGGCCTGGGCTGGGTCGGTGAACCGGCCTTCGCCCACCTGATGGAGCCGCTGCTCGACGCCGTCGGGATAGACTCGGCCGAAGTGGTCAAGGGCGTGTCGTTCTTTACCGCCTTCTTCATCATTTCCTATCTGCACATCGTGGTCGGCGAGCTAGCGCCCAAGTCCTGGGCCATCCGCAAGCCCGAGCTCCTGTCGTTGTGGACGGCGGTGCCGCTGTACCTGTTCTACTGGCTGATGTACCCGGCGATCTACCTGCTCAACGCCAGCGCCAACACCATTTTGCGGATCGCCGGCCAGGGCGAGCCCGGCCCGCACCACGAGCACCATTACAGCCGTGAAGAACTCAAGCTGATCCTGCACTCCAGCCGGGGCCAGGACCCCAGCGACCAAGGCATGCGCGTATTGGCCTCGGCAGTGGAAATGGGCGAACTGGAAGTGGTCGACTGGGCCAATTCCCGCGAAGACCTGGTGACCCTGGACTGCAACGCTCCGCTCAAGGAAATCCTCGCGCTGTTCCGTCGCCACAAGTTCAGTCGTTATCCGGTGTACGACGCCGAAAACAACGTGTTCGTCGGCCTGTTGCACATCAAGGACCTGCTGCTGGAACTGGCGGCACTGGACCATATTCCCGAGTCGTTCAACCTCGCGGAACTGACCCGCCCGCTGGAGCGGGTGTCCCGGCACATGCCGCTGTCGCGCCTGCTGGAGCAGTTCCGCCAGGGTGGCTCGCACTTCGCCCTGGTGGAGGAAGCCGACGGCAAGGTGATCGGCTACCTGACCATGGAGGACGTGCTGGAAGTGCTGGTGGGCGATATCCAGGACGAACACCGCAAGACCGAACGCGGCATCCTCGCCTACCAGCCGGGCAAGTTGCTGGTGCGTGGCGATACGCCGTTGTTCAAGGTCGAGCGCCTGCTGGGGATCGACCTGGACCATATCGAGGCTGAAACCCTCGCCGGCCTGGTCTATGAATCCTTGAAACGGGTGCCGGAAGAGGAAGAGGTCATGGAAGTCGAGGGCCTGCGCATCATCATCAAAAAGATGAAAGGGCCGAAGATCATCCTGGCCAAGGTCCTCAAGATCGACTGAGGCGTAACACCCTCTGTAGGAGCCGGCTTGCTGGCGATAGCGGCTGCCAGGGCGATGCAAGGCTCACTGGCCTCATCGCCAGCAAGCCGGCTCCTACAGGGTTTGTAGCGCTCCAGGCTATTTGCCTCTTAGCGCAAAATTCGGCAACACTTCCAGCGGCTGGCTGAACTGATAGGGAATCGACACCAGCCCCATCCCGGTATTGCGCTGCACCACGAAGTGCAGGTGCGGCCCGGTGCTGTTGCCGGTGTTGCCCGACAGCGCCAGCGGGCTGCCCACTTCCACCCGCTGGCCTTCACGCACGCTCACCGAGCCTTGCTTGAGGTGCAGGTACACGCCCATGGTGCCGTCGTCGTGCAACACCCGCACGAAGTTGCCCGAAGGATTCTTGCCGCCGCCGCTCTGGTCATTCTCGGTCTTGATCACCACCCCACCCCGCGCCGCAACGATCGGTGTCCCGACCGGCATGGCGATGTCCATCGCGTAACGGCTCTTGGCGCCAAAGTGGCTGTACTGCCCGTTCGGCCCCTGGGTCAGGCGAAACGGCCCGCCGCGCCAGGGAAAGGGGTAGCGATAGCCCTGGGCCTGCCCGGAAGGATCGCCCAGGAAGTATTGGAACTTGGGGGTGTAGCGCATCGACTCGCCGGCCTGGATCGGCGTGAGCAGCGCCAGGCGCTGGTTGCTGCGGGCCGGCAGAACCTTGCGGATCGACCGCGGGGCACCGCTGACATTCTTCAGTGCCCCGAATCCCAGCTCGATCTCCACCGGGGCATACAGGTCGTTGCGCACGTAGACCTCATCACCACCCTTCTGCTTGCGGATATCCAGGCGAACCTGACGCTCCAGGTGCTCGACCATCCGATCACGAAACACGAATACCTGGGCCCCCGGCGCCGGTCGGTCACTGTAGGAGACCACCCCATTGGCATCGGTGTACTTGTAGATGGTCATCGCCGCAGCCGAGGTGGCGGCCATCAACAGACCACAGGAAAGCAGCAGGCGCAGGAACATAAGCGAGAGTCGCCGAATAAAACATGGCGACCAGACTAGCAGGTGGCCAGGGGCTTTTGTGTGAATCAGGCCAGCTGAATGGCCCCGGGGCCAAAGCACAGGTCGACGTCCAACTGAGCCGGCGCCGACAGGTTCACCAGCGCATCCAGGGAAAACTTGTCGATCTTGCCGTTCAGCAGGTCATTCAACCTCGGTTGAGTGATCCCCAGGCGCTTGGCCGCGTCCTTCTGGGACAGCTCCCAGGCATTGACCCGGCTGATCAGCTCCATCATCAGCTTGGAGCGCAGGCGCATATTGGCCGCCTCCCGGGGGGTGTCCTCAAGGGCATCCCAGACAGAGGCGAAACGTTCGGTCTTGATGGGGTCTGTCATAGCGTTGCTCCTATTTCCTGCAGTCTGGCCCGCGCCAGTTCGATATCCCGGGTTTCCGTCTTCAGGGCGGTCTTCCTGAAAGCGTGGAGGACATACAGGGCATCGGCCCGGTTCACCACATAAAACACCCGAAAGGCTCCACTCTCTTCACTCACCCTGATCTCGTAGACGCCCTTGCCTACCGTCTTCATGGGCTTCCAGTTGCAAGGTGCTTCACCCTGTTGCAGAAGGTCCAGCTGAAAGCCGACCGCCCTTCGCGCATCCAGCGGGAACGCCTTGAGATCCCTGAGCGAGCTCCCTACAAACACCACATCCTTGTGCCTTGGCATCGATCTCTCCTGTTGCTGACAGGAAAAGCGTAAACAACGGGCGGGATGTCTGTGGTGCGAGGTTGTTTCAAAGCTTGGCTGAAAGACCGTCCAACCCAGCCACTCAAAAACAGCTTATATCGAAACAGATATAAAACAACCTGAACGGAAGGATTCGGACGAAAGGTTTCCCGAAGGCAGGCGCCGGTACAGGAGGAAGGGCAGGCAAACGGCGCGGTGTGCAAGGCCACCGCGCCGTCAGGTGGGCATCAAGCCCCGGGAACGAAGTGCTTCAGGGCAGTGCCGCGGGCGATCAGGCGGGAGATGTAGTCCAGCTTCTGGGCATCCTGGTCGACAAAACGGAAGGTCAGTTGCAGCCATTCGCTGTCCGGCTTCGGCTCATGGGCAACGATCGCATGCAGGTAACCGTTCAGACGGGCCACCTCGGCGTTGTCGCCCTGCTCCAGGTCCAGCACCGCGTTTTCCAGTACCTGTGGCAGGGCCTCGGCACGGCGTACCACCAGCAGGGCTTCCTTGATGCTCAGCGCCTTGATGACGCACTGCTGGATACCGCTGGACAGGCGCAACTGGCCCTGGCCACGACCGCCCGAGGCCGCCGCCGGCGCTGCAGCCGGACGTACAGGCGGGCTGTTGAGCAGGCCTTTGGACGGTGCCGCCGCCGGGGCCTGTGCGGCTGCCGGGCTGACCACTTCAGCCTTGCCGCCGGTCAGGGCGCTCAGGGAGTCGTTGGCAAAGGCCGAGTTCGCCCGGGTCGGTGCGCTGTTCATCACGGCGTCGAGCTTGCCGACCTTGTGCAACGCCTGCTTGACCTTGGTCAGCAACTGTTCGTTGGTAAACGGCTTGCTGACATAGCCGGAAACACCGGCCTGGATCGCCTGGACCACGTTTTCCTTGTCGCCACGGCTGGTGACCATGACGAACGGCATCGTCTTGAGGTTGTCCTGCTGGCGGCACCAGGTCAACAGCTCCAGACCGGACATTTCCGGCATTTCCCAGTCACACAGCACCAGGTCGAACGCTTCGCGGGCCAGCACCGCCTGGGCCTTGCGACCGTTGACGGCGTCCTCGATCCGGATGCCCGGGAAGTAGTTGCGCAGGCATTTCTTCACCAGATCACGGATGAACGACGCGTCATCCACCACCAACACACTGACTTTACTCATTGACCATTCCTCTGAAAATCCCGGCTAGCATACTGACTAATGGCTATTTGCCAACACCGATCGGTCACGCCAGGACTTTTCGTTCGCGGATGCGCGTAAATTCTGTACGCCACAAACAAAAACGCCCGACCTTAGGCCGGGCGTTTCTCTCGGGCAATCTTACTTATCGTCAGCTTCGCCGGGAACATTAGCGGTTTCGGACGAGGTACCCTCAACTTCCTGGCGCATGCGCTTGAGGCCCAGGTGACGGACATCGGTACCGCGCACCAGGTAGATCACCAGTTCGGAAATATTCCGTGCGTGGTCGCCGATCCGCTCCAGGGAGCGCAGCACCCAGATGATGCTCAACACCCGGCTGATCGAGCGCGGATCTTCCATCATGTAGGTCGCCAGCTCGCGCAGGGCGGTCTTGTACTCGCGGTCGATGGTCTTGTCGTACTGCGCCACCGACAAGGCCAGCTCGGCGTCGAAGCGGGCAAAGGCATCCAGCGCGTCGCGGACCATGTTGCGCACCTGGTCGCCGATATGACGCACCTCGACATAACCCCGCGGCGCCTCGCCCTCCTCGCACAGCTGGATGGCGCGACGGGCGATCTTGGTGGCTTCGTCACCGATGCGTTCCAGGTCGATCACCGACTTGGAGATGCTGATGATCAGGCGCAGGTCGGAGGCCGCGGGTTGGCGACGGGCCAGAATGCGCAGGCACTCCTCGTCGATGTTGCGCTCCATCTGGTTGATCTGGTCGTCGATTTCGCGCACTTGCTGGGCCAGGCCCGAGTCGGCCTCGACCAGCGCGGTCACCGCGTCGTTGACCTGTTTCTCGACCAGACCGCCCATGGCCAGGAGGTGGCTGCGTACTTCTTCCAGTTCCGCGTTGAACTGCGCGGAAATGTGGTGGGTAAGACCGTCTTTATCAATCATGTTTCACTCCGCGAAAGCTGCAGGCTTCAAGCGCTAAGCTTCAAGCCGAATTAGGGATATTCTCTGGCTGCCCGTGCTTGCCGATTGCGGCCCGCAACTGCTTCACCTAGCCATAACGACCGGTGATGTAGTCTTCGGTCTGCTTCTTCGCCGGGTTGGTGAACAGGGTATCGGTGTCACCGAACTCCACCAGCTTGCCCATGTACATGAACGCGGTGTAGTCGGACACCCGCGCCGCCTGTTGCATGTTGTGGGTCACGATGACAATGGTGAACTTGGACTTCAGCTCGTAGATCAGCTCTTCGACCTTGAGGGTCGAGATCGGATCGAGTGCCGAGCACGGTTCGTCGAGCAACAACACTTCCGGTTCCACCGCGATGGTCCGGGCGATCACCAGACGCTGTTGCTGACCGCCGGACAGGCCCAGGGCCGAATCGTGCAGGCGGTCCTTGACCTCATCCCACAGCGCGGCGCCCTTGAGGGCCCACTCCACGGCTTCGTCGAGGATACGCTTCTTGTTGATGCCCTGGATACGCAGGCCGTAGACCACGTTTTCGTAGATGGTCTTGGGGAACGGGTTGGGCTTCTGGAACACCATGCCGACCTTGCGGCGCAGCTCGGCCACATCCTCGCCCTTGCGGTAGATGTTGTTGCCGTAGAGGTTGATTTCACCGTCCACACGGCAACCGTCCACCAGGTCGTTCATGCGGTTGAAGGTGCGCAACAGCGTCGACTTGCCGCAACCGGACGGGCCGATGAAGGCCGTCACGCGCTGCTTGGGGATGTTCATGCTGACGTCGTACAGCGCCTGCTTCTCGCCGTAGTACAGGCTCAGTTTCGGGACTTCGATGGCAACGGTTTCGCTCGCCAGGTCCAGGCTCTGCTTGCTACGACCCAGGGCGGACAGGTTGATGCCGTGGGATTGGGGTTCATGCTGCATGGGGTAACTCCCTGCGCTCACATATTCGTTTGTAGGAGCCGGCTTGCTGGCGATAGGGCCAGTGAGCCTTGCAGCGCCTGATCGGTCGCTATCGCCGGCAAGCCGGCTCCCACAGTGGATGGGGTGAATGTTATTAGCTATCCAGCGCCTTGTACTTCTCGCGCAGGTGGTTACGGATCCACACGGCCGACAGGTTCAACGTGGCGATCACCAGCACCAGCAGCAACGCGGTGGCGTATACCAGCGGACGAGCGGCCTCGACGTTCGGGCTCTGGAAGCCGACGTCGTAGATGTGGAAGCCCAGGTGCATGATCTTCTGGTCCAGGTGCAGGTACGGGTAGTTGCCGTCCAACGGCAGCGACGGCGCCAGTTTCACCACACCCACCAGCATCAGCGGTGCCACTTCGCCGGCGGCGCGGGCCACGGCGAGGATCATGCCGGTCATCATGGCCGGGCTGGCCATCGGCAGGACGATCTTCCACAGCGTCTCGGCCTTGGTCGCGCCCAGGGCCAGCGAGCCTTCGCGCACGGTGCGGGGAATCCGCGCCAGGCCTTCCTCGGTCGCCACGATCACCACCGGCACCGCCAGTAGCGCCAGGGTCACGGAGGCCCAGAGCAGGCCCGGGGTACCGAAGGTCGGTGCCGGCAGGGCTTCGGGGAAGAACAGCCGGTCGATGGAGCCGCCCAGGACATAGACGAAGAAGCCCAGGCCGAACACCCCGTAGACGATCGCCGGGACACCGGCCAGGTTGTTCACCGCGATGCGGATGACCCGGGTCAGCGCGTTCTGCTTGGCGTATTCACGCAGGTAGACCGCCGCCAGCACGCCGAACGGGGTCACGAGCATCGCCATGATCAGGGTCATCATCACGGTACCGAAGATCGCCGGGAAGATCCCGCCTTCGGTGTTGGCTTCACGCGGATCGTCGCTGAGGAATTCCCAGGCCTTGCTGAAATAGAAACCCAGCTTGGTCAGCGTGCCCATGGCGTTCGGCTGGTAGGCGTGCACCACTTTGCCGATGCCGATTTCCACTTCCTTGCCGTTGGCATCGCGGGCCGTCAGGCTGTCGCGGTTGAACTGGGTGTGCAGATCGCCCAGGCTGGCTTCGACTGCCTGGTAGCGGGCATTGAGCTCGGCGCGTTCGGCCGCCATGTCGGCTTGCGCGGTGGCGTCGAGGCGACCTTCCAGCTCCAGCTTGCGGCCGTGCAGGCGAATACGCTCGAGGCCGGCGTTGATGGCGCCGATATCGCGCTTCTCAAGCGTCTTGATCTGCGCCGCCAGGCCGCTCACGCGCTGGATACGGGCCTGCAGCTCGGGCCAGGCGGCTTCGCCTTCGGCGACCACCTTGCCGCTTTCCTTGACGTTGACCAGGGTGCCGTAGAAGTTGCCCCACTCGCGACGCTCGATGGTCATCAGTTCGGTCGGATAGGTCTGGCCCTGCAGCCACTCGCCGACGGTCCAGGTGAAGTCGTTGCCGTTCAGGTCGCGGTTACCGACCTTGATCAGTTCCCGGGTCATGAACTCGGGACCCGGCTCCGGTACCGGCAAGCCGGCCGTCTTCAGGCGCTCGCGCGGCACCTCCTCCTTCTGCACCACCTCGCCGACCACGACCTGGCTGGCCTGGCCCGGCACGTTGTACTGCGCATGCACCAGGTCGGCCGGCCAGAAGTGGCCCAGGCCACGCACGGCAATCACGGCCAGCAGGCCGACAGTCATGATGACCGCGATGGATACCGCACCACCGCTGATCCAGACGCCGGGGGCGCCGCTCTTGAACCAGCCATTCAGGGAGTTCTGTTTCACAGACTTCTACCTTTCTTAAAGCGACGAGTATTTCTTGCGCAGACGCTGACGAATCAGTTCCGCGAGGGTGTTCATGATGAACGTGAACAGCAGCAGCACCAGCGCCGAGAGGAACAGCACGCGGTAGTGGCTACCGCCCACTTCCGACTCCGGCATCTCCACCGCCACGTTGGCCGCCAGGGTGCGCAGGCCTTCGAACAGGTTCAGCTCCATGACCGGGGTGTTACCGGTGGCCATCAGCACGATCATGGTCTCGCCGACGGCACGCCCCATGCCGATCATCAGCGCCGAGAAGATGCCCGGGCTGGCGGTGAGGATCACCACCCGCGTCATGGTCTGCCATGGCGTGGCGCCCAGGGCCAGCGAGCCCAGGGTCAGGCCGCGTGGCACGCTGAACACGGCGTCTTCGGCGATCGAGTAGATGTTCGGGATCACCGCGAAGCCCATGGCCAGGCCCACCACCAGGGCGTTGCGCTGGTCGTAGGTGATGCCCAGGTCGTGGGAGATCCACAAGCGCATGTCACCGCCGAAGAACCACGATTCCAGGTGCGGGCTCATGAACAGCGACAACCAGCCGACGAACAGGATCACCGGGATCAGGATCGCGCTTTCCCAGCCGTCCGGCACCCGCAGGCGCAGCGACTCGGGTAGGCGGCTCCAGGCGAAACCGGCCACCAGGATGCCGATCGGCACGAGCATCAGCAGGCTGAAGATCCCCGGCAGGTGTCCTTCGACATAGGGCGCCAGGAACAGGCCGGCGAAGAAGCCGAGGATCACCGTCGGCATCGCTTCCATCAATTCGATCACCGGCTTGACCTTGCGGCGCATGCCCGGAGCCATGAAGTAGGCGGTGTAGATGGCGGCGGCGACGGCCAGCGGAGCGGCCAGCAGCATGGCGTAGAACGCTGCCTTCAGGGTACCGAAGGTCAGCGGCGAGAGGCTCAGCTTGGGTTCGAAGTCGGTGTTGGCGGCGGTCGATTGCCAGACGTACTTGGGTTCGTCGTAGTTCTCGTACCAGACCTTGCTCCACAGCGCGCTCCAGGACACTTCCGGGTGCGGGTTGTCGAGGGTCAACGGCTGGATCTTGCCACCCTGCTCGACGATCACCCGGTTGGCCCGTGGCGACAGGCCGAACAGGCCCTGGCCGTCGACCACCTGGTTCACCAGCAGGGTCCGGTGCGCGGTGCTGTGGAACACGCCGAGCTTGCCGGAAGCATCCATGGCGACAAAGCCCTTGCGACGCTCTTCGGCGGTGATTTCCACGATAGGCGCGCTGCCCATCTGGAACCCGCGGATATTTTTCAGGCGCAGCTCGCCATCCGGATCGCGGGCCATGAACCATTGGGCCAGGCCACCGGTGGAGTCACCGATGATCAGCGAGATACCGCCCACCAGTTGCGTACTGGCGGTCACTTCGGTCGTGGCGCTGTCGAGCAGTTTATAGCGACCGTTCAGGCTCTTGTCCCGCAGGCTGAACACATCGGCCTGGGCCCGCCCGTTGATCACGTACAGCCATTGCTGGCGCGGATCGATATAGATCGCCTTCACCGGTTCGGTCATCTGCGGCAGCTCGATGCTTCTCTGCTCGCTGGTGACCTCGCCGGTCATCATGTTTTCTTCCTTGGTCAGCGCCAGCACGTGCAGCTGGGCACCGGTGGAACCCGCCACCACCAGGGTCGACTCGGCGGCGTTCAGGTTCACATGCTCAAGCGCACGACCCTGGTCATCGAGGCTGATCGGCGTGTCTCCGTAGGGATATTCGAGCGCCGGGGAAATGGTTTTCTTGCCGTCCGGGTACGTCACTTTATAGGTGTGACGGAACACCAGCGCCTGGCCGTTGGACAGGCCGACAATCACCAGCGGGATACCCGGCTGGTCCTTGCTGATGGCAGTGACCGTGGTACCGGCCGGAATCGGCAGGCTCACCCGCGACAGCTCGGTGGCGTCCTGGGCATTGAAGAACAGCACCTGGCCCTGGTCGGAAACCCGCATGCCCACCTGGTTCTGTTCTTCCAGGGAAATCATCAGGGGTTTGCCGGCGTCCTGGATCCAGGCGGGTGTAATGCTTTTCTCGGCGGTCAGCGAGGCGCCCTGGAACAGGGGCAGGACCACATAACCGAGAAAGAAGAAGATCAGCGTGATCGCACCCAGAACGGCCAGGCCGCCAATGAACACATACCAACGGGTCAGGCGATCTTTCAGCGCGCGAATACGGCGCTTGCGTTGCAGCTCCGGCGTATTGAAATCAATGCGCTCGGGGGGGGAAGTTGTAGTCATGGTGGAATTGGCCAGATCGTTCATGCGCACACCCTAGCGATCCTGTATGACAGAAAGATGACAATGTAGTGACGCACTGAAGCCGCCGCCCAGCAAGGCTGGCAGCGGATTCGGAATGAGGGGCGCGGTCGATGGGGATCAAACCGCGCCTTGGTGTTGCTGGCGGGACTGGCGTCCCGGCTGATGGCTTACTGCTTGGCGACGCCACCTTCGTTCAGACCCAGGTCAGCCAGTGCCTTGGCGGCAACCTTGGCTGGCAGTGGGATGTAGCCGTCCTTCACAACCACTTCCTGACCCTGCTTGGACAGGACCAGTTTCACGAACTCGGCTTCCAGCGGAGCCAGAGGCTTGCCCGGTGCCTTGTTGACGTAGACGTAGAGGAAACGCGACAGCGGGTATTTGCCGTTCAGTGCGTTTTCTTCGCTGTCTTCGATGAAGTCGGTGCTGCCTTTCTTCGACAGGGCAACGGTTTTCACGCTGGCGGTCTTGTAGCCGATACCCGAGTAGCCGATACCGTTCAGCGAGGAGCTGATGGACTGCACGACGGAAGCCGAACCTGGCTGTTCGTTCACGTTAGGCTTGTAGTCGCCTTTGCACAGGGCTTCTTCCTTGAAGTAGCCGTAGGTGCCGGATACCGAGTTGCGGCCGAACAGTTGAACCGGCTTGTTGGCCAGGTCGCCGGTCACGCCCAGGTCAGCCCAGGTCTTGACTTCGGCCTTGGCGCCGCACAGACGAGTCGAAGAGAAGATCGCGTCGACTTGTTCCATGGTCAGGTGCTTGATCGGGTTGTCCTTGTGCACGAAGACGGCCAAGGCATCCACGGCGACCGGGATAGCGGTCGGCTTGTAGCCGTACTTCTGCTCGAAGGCAGCCAGTTCGGTGTCCTTCATCTTGCGGCTCATCGGGCCCAGGTTCGAAGTGCCTTCAGTCAGGGCGGGCGGCGCGGTAGCGGAACCGGCGGCCTGAATCTGAATGTTCACGTTCGGGTATTCTTTCTTGTAACCCTCGGCCCACAGGGTCATGAGGTTAGCCAGGGTGTCGGAACCAACGCTGGACAGGTTGCCCGATACACCCGTGACTTTTGAATAAGACGGAATGGCCGGGTCCACACCAGCGGCGACCGCGTGGGCAGTTGCAACGCCAGCAGCGACAAAAGTCATTGCCGCCATCAAACGCTTCAGTTTCATGCCTTGCTCCTAGCAGAGAGGGTTTATCAGATCGGGGCCAAGTATCAGCAGGCCGGATGAACACTCTATGACTGGTATATGACAGTTAGATGAATGGCCATCACCCGGAAAAAGGTCGGCCTTGAACGAAAAAACGGGCGAAAGCCCGTCTCTACTGGACGGCGGCGCCCTCACAGGGGCGCCGCACATGTCGACTTTGAAATAATTAGAAACCTTCTTCCTGCCGATAGACCCTGCTTCTACTGGCGAAGCTCAACGCCCCTTCGACCACAGATAACCGCCCACCAGCACGCCCATGCTGCAAATGATCGCCACATAATAGGCCGGGCCCATCGGGCTTTCCTTGAGCAGCAGGGTAACGACCATCGGGGTCAGGCCACCGAAGATCGCATAGGCCAGGTTGTAGGAGAACGACAGGCCACTGAAACGCACCACCGCCGGGAACGCCTTGACCATCACGTACGGCACCGCGCCGATGGTGCCGACGAACAGGCCACTCAGTGCGTACAGCGGGAACAGCCACTCGGGGTGAGTCGGCAGACTGCTGTAGAACACCCAGAAGGTCACCATCAACGCCAGGCTGCCGAGCACGAACACCCGCCCGGCGCCGAAGCGATCGGCCAGCGCCCCGGACAGGATGCAGCCCAAGGTCAGGCAGATGGTCGCCAGGCTGTTGGCTTCCAGCGACACGGTCGGGGCGAAGTGATAGGCCGTCTGCAGCACGGTCGGGGTCATCAGGATCACCACCACCACACCGGCGGAGAGCAGCCAGGTCAGCAGCATCGAGACCAGGACCGCCCCCCGGTGATCACGCAACACCGCCCCCAGGGGCATGCCATCGGACAGCGCCTTGCGCAGCTGCAACTCGGCAAACACCGGGGTTTCGTGCAACCAGCGGCGCAGGTACACCGAAAACAGGCCGAACACGCCGCCCAGCAGGAACGGAATCCGCCAGGCGTAATCGGCCACTTCCAGCGGGCTATAAAGGCTGTTGATCAGGGTGGCCACCAGCGAACCCAGCAGGATGCCGGCGGTCAGGCCCGAGGTCAGGGTGCCGCAGGCAAAGCCGATCCGGCGCTCCGGTACGTGTTCGGCGACGAACACCCAGGCGCCCGGCACCTCACCGCCGATGGCCGCGCCCTGGATCACCCGCATCAACAGCAGCAGGATCGGCGCCCAGATGCCGATCTGCGCATAGGTCGGCAACAGGCCCATGATCAGGGTCGGTACCGCCATCAGGAAAATACTCAGGGTGAACATCTTCTTGCGACCCAGCAGGTCACCGAAGTGCGCCATCACGATACCGCCCAGTGGCCGGGCCAGGTAGCCGGCGGCGAAAATCCCGAAGGTCTGCATCAGGCGCAGCCACTCGGGCATGTCCGCCGGAAAGAACAGCTTGCCGACCACAGCGGCAAAAAACACGAAAATGATAAAGTCGTAGAACTCCAGCGCACCGCCCAGGGCAGACAGCGATAAAGTCTTGTAGTCGTTGCGGGTCAGCGGGCGCGAAGGTTGCGCGATATGGGTGGTCGCGATGGTCATGGGCTTCTCTTATTGGGCACGTCTATGAGCCACGCAAGGCTCGGCTCAGGCTGGGGGCAGGTCTGGCACCATAGCAAATTGTTCATAAAAGCACATGGATCGACGCATTCGTCGGCAAAAATGCGAACCGGGTGGTCGTCTCGCGGTCTATCGACCGATATACTCGTGCTCTGCGCCGGGTAAAACCTGCAGGCTAGAGGGGTATTGTGCGAAAACGCCGTTGGGGCCGAACCAGCCGCTTTCGCAGAGTTTCCCTTAGTGCGGCTTACGAGAAACGTAACGAACGTAGTATGTTCGGGTTGAATCGTTTTTCTTGAAGACGGCTATTCACCTGCAATACCAACGTAGCGTTACGGGTCAGAGGCACCCCGGCATGATCGAACTCGAACAAGAAGATCCTATCCCGCAAGGCGATCTCGCCCTGCAAATTACCGCGCTCCCGCGCGAAGCCAACGGCTTCGGCGATATCTATGGCGGCTGGCTGGTCAGCCAGATGGACCTGGCCGGCACGGCCATGGCCAGCAAGGTCGCCGGCGGCCGGGTGGCCACGGTGTCCATCGACCGCATGGCGTTCCTGGTCCCGGTCGCCGTGGGCGCGCAATTGTCCTTCTATACCCATACCGAGGAAATCGGCCGCAGCTCGATGCGGATGATGGTCGAGGTGTGGAGCGACGACCCGCTGACCAGCGAATGGCGCAAGGTCACCGAAGCGGCGTTCGTGTTCGTGGCCATCGACGGCAGCGGACGCACCCGCTCCGTGCCACGGCGCTGATCCGGCCACCACTCCGCGGCTCGTTGCAACTCCCTGTCTTGCGAGAACACCATGACCACGCCCTATGTTGAAACGGTAAAACTGGACGAACTGAACGGTTGGCGCATCCGCCACGGCCAGGCCGAGTTGCTGGTGGCGCAACAAGGCGCGCAGATCCTCAGTTACCAGTTGGCCGGGCAACCGCCGCTGATCTGGCTCAACAACGAGGCCGTGTTCAAGCAGGGCAAGGGCATTCGCGCCGGCGTGCCGGTGTGCTGGCCGTGGTTCGGCAACTTCTCGCGCAACCCGGATAACGTGCAGGCCATGCGCCAGGGCAGCGATGCCCCCACGGCCCACGGCCTGGTGCGGACGATGGACTGGTCGTTGCAGGGCATCGAGGCCGAAGGCGACTCGGTGAACGTGGCGTTCACCCTGCCACTGCCCGAAGGCGGCCTGCCGGGCTGGCCGCACAAGGTCGGCCTGACGTTGCGCATCCGCCTCGGCGAGACCTTGCAGATCGAGCTCAGCAGCGAAAACCTGGACGATCATCCGGTCAGCCTCAGCCAGGCACTGCACACCTACTTCGCTGTCAGCGATGTGCGCAATGTGCGGGTGGAAGGCGTGGAAGGCCTGACCTATATCGAAACGCTGGATGACTGGAAACCGCTGACGCAAGTCGGCAGCCTGGGGTTTGCTGGCGAAACCGATCGCATCTACCAGAATGCGCCGGCGCAGTTGAGCATTGTCGATCCGGACTGGCAGCGACGTATCCAGCTGACCAGCAGCGGCTCACGCACGGCGGTGATCTGGAATCCGTGGATAGAGCGGGCCAGCCAGTTCGCCGATATGGCGGATGATGGCTGGCAGCGGATGCTCTGCATCGAGACCGCGAACGTGCTGGATGACGTGGTGACGCTAGCGCCGGGGGCAAGTCATACACTGGGTGTGACCATCGGCAGCCAGCGCCTGGCGTAAGGCCTGGCGCCTTACAGGTCCGACTCCTTCACCACCCTGACCTTGCCCGCATCCAGCGCATACGCTGCGTCGGCCAGGTCATTGCTGACCTTTTCGATCTTCAACGTGCCGGTAACCCACAGCGGCGTATAGATATCATCCAGCTTCAGGCCCTTGGGATAGCGCACCAGCACCAGTTGATTGGGCGGCGGTGGCGGCACGTGGATGCAGGCGCCCGGGTACGGCACCAGGAAAAACAGCGTGCTGCGCCCCTTGGCATCGGTCTCCAGCGGCACCGGATAACCGCCGATGCGGATCTCCTTGCCGTCCATCGCCGGCACGGTCTTGGTGGAATACATCACCGCCGGCAGGCCCTTGCTCTGCTTCATGCCACCCTTGGCGGTAAACGTACCGTTGGCCTCGGGCGAGTTGTGGGTGATTTCCGGCATTTGCTCGAGGGCTTTCTGGTCCGACTTGGGCATGAGTTCCAGCCAGTCGGTTTCCGGCAGTTCACCGGCATGAACCAGGCCACTGCCCAAAAGAAGAAGTGTCAAAAGAAGGCGGCGCATGGAGGAAACTCGAAAACACAAAGGAATGTTACGCATTCTAGCCCTCTCCACCCTTGCGGCGGAGAGGGTTTGGTCACCTGATCAGCTCTTCTTGATCAGGCCGTAGATCACCAGCAAAACAATTGCGCCAACAACCGCACCGATAAAACCGGCACTCTGGCCCGCGTGATAGATCCCCAGCGCCTGACCGCCGTAGGTCGCCGCCAACGAACCGCCGATACCCAGCAGGATGGTCATGATCCAACCCATGCTGTCGTCGCCCGGCTTGAGAAAACGTGCCACCAGGCCGACGATGAGGCCGATAAAAATTGTCCAGATAATGTGCATGGCGTTTCCTCTCGGTGAGTTTGCACAGTCAAAGCCTAGTCAGCCCTTTGACATCCTGCCATCAGAGGCTGGCGACAACCGTAGGTTCCCGCCGGCACTGACTATCTTTACTCGGCGATCAACGCCTCGACCCGCAGGATCTGCTCTTGCAGGGTGGCCTTGTCCGCGCAGCGCAGGGTGGCGTGACCGACCTTGCGCCCGACCTTGAACGCCTTGCCATAATGATGCAGATGGCAATCGGCGATAGCGATCACCTGTTCCACCGGCGGAACTGAACCGATGAAGTTGAGCATCGCGCTTTCACCGACCTTGGCGGTCGAACCCAGCGGCAGTCCGGCAATAGCCCGCAGGTGGTTTTCGAACTGGCTGCACTCGGCGCCTTCGGTGGTCCAGTGCCCGGAGTTGTGGACCCGTGGCGCGATTTCGTTGGCCTTGAGGCCACCATCGACTTCGAAGAACTCGAACGCCAGCACGCCGACATAATTCAGCTGCTTGAGCACCCGGGCGGCATAGTCTTCGGCCAGGGCTTGCAGCGGATGGTCGGTGCTGGCCACGGACAGGCGCAGGATGCCGTTGTCGTGGGTGTTGTGCACCAGCGGGTAGAAGCAGGTTTCGCCGTCACGGCCGCGCACGGCGATCAGCGAGACTTCCCCGGTGAACGGCACGAAGCCTTCCAGCAGGCAGGCGACGCTGCCCAGCTCGGCGAAGGTGCCGACCACATCGGCCGGGGTGCGCAGGACTTTCTGGCCCTTGCCGTCATAACCCAGGGTGCGGGTTTTCAGCACGGCCGGCAGGCCGATGCTGGCGACAGCCGCGTCCAGGTCCGCCTGGGACTGGATATCGGCGAAGGCCGGGGTGGGAATCCCCAGGTCCTTGAACATGCTCTTTTCGAACCAGCGATCACGGGCGATGCGCAGGGCTTCGGCGCTCGGATAGACCGGCACGAACTGCGACAGGAACGCCACGGTTTCCGCCGGGACACTTTCGAACTCGAACGTCACCAGGTCGACTTCGTCGGCCAACTGACGCAGGTGATCCTGATCGCCGTAATCGGCGCGCAGGTGCTCGCCCAGGGCGGCTGCACAGGCATCCGGCGCCGGGTCCAGGAAAGCGAAGTTCATCCCCAGCGGCGTACCCGCCAGCGCCAACATGCGGCCCAGCTGGCCGCCACCGATTACACCGATCTTCATCGTCATCAACCTCAGGCGACGCGCGGGTCTGGATTGTCCAGCACGCTGTCTGTCTGTTCAGCCCGGAATTTCTTCAGCACGGTATGGAAATGCGGGTGCTTGGCGCCCAGGATGCTCGCCGAGAGCAGCGCGGCATTGATCGCGCCGGCCTTGCCGATGGCCAGGGTCGCGACCGGAATACCGGCCGGCATCTGCACGATCGACAGCAGCGAGTCGACGCCCGAGAGCATCGCCGACTGCACCGGCACGCCCAGCACCGGCAGGTGGGTCTTGGCCGCGCACATGCCCGGCAGGTGGGCCGCACCGCCGGCACCGGCGATGATCACCTCGATCCCGCGCGATTCGGCCTCTTCGGCGTACTGGAAGAGCAGGTCCGGGGTGCGGTGGGCCGAGACCACCTTCACCTCGTAGGGGATGCCGAGCTTTTCCAGCATATCGGCGGTGTGGCTAAGGGTGGACCAATCGGACTTGGAGCCCATGATCACGCCAACCAGTGCACTCATCGTCGTGCCTCTTCTCTTGGGCGCCCGCGGGCGCGTCAAAAAACAACAAGCCACGCGGGAGACCGGCGTGGCTTGTCATGCGAATCGGGGCCGGGCGAACCGGCCGAAGGCCGCGCAGTATACCGAAAAAAGTGCATTGAACGCACCTTTACCGACTATCTGTCGTTTAGCGGATTCCAGCCGCTAAAGGCCGGTTTACCTGACTTTCAGGTCAATCCAGAAACACCACGCACCACCTGTAGGAGCCGGCTTGCTGCGGGCGGCGTTCCGACGATGATGGCCGCAAGGGCAATGCAAGGCTCAAGGGCCTCATCGCCGGCAAGCCGGCTCCTACAGGTTTCGCGGCGCTCAGGTAGAACCTGGCGCCTGCGCCGCCGCACCTTCGAGCTTGCGCCACAACAAGCGCACGTTGGCCTTGCGCACCAGCGCGCAGCGATACAGGCGAATTTCCAGCGGCACGTGCCATTGCGGCCCGCCGCACACCACCAGTTCGCCCCGCGCCAGCTCCGCCCGGACACTGAGATGCGGCACCCAGGCAATGCCCAGCCCTTCGAGCGCCATACTCTTCAAACTGTCGGCCATCGCCGTTTCGTAGATCGTGGTAAAGCGCAGATTGCGCTGGCGCAGCAACAGGTTCACCGAGCGCCCGAGAAACGCCCCGGCACTGTAGGCCAGCAGCGGTACGCTCGCCTCACCCTCCAGGTCGAACAACGGCTGGCCGTCCAGCCCCGTAGCACACACCGGCAACATCTCGGTCTGCCCCAGGTGCAGGGACGGAAAGATCTCCGCGTCCATCTGCAACGCCGCATCCGGGTCATAGAACGCCAGCATCAAGTCGCAACCGCCCTCGCGCAACGCATGCACGGCGTCACCGACGTTGGTCGCCACCAGCCGCGTGGCGATGTTCAACCCTTCATTGCGCAACTGCGCGATCCAGCGCGGAAAGAAGCCCAGCGCCAGGGAGTGCGCCGCCGCCACCTGCATGACTTCGCCCTGCCCGCCTTCCAGGTGATGGAGGTGACGCACCACCTCACCCAACTGCTCGACCACCGTACGCGCCGTCACCAGAAACAACTGCCCCGCCGCCGTCAGCTCGATCGGTGTGCGCGAGCGGTTGACCAGGGTCAGCCCCAGCGCCGACTCCAGGCTGCGAATCCGCCGACTGAAGGCCGGCTGCGTGACGAAGCGGCGCTCGGCCGCCTGGGAAAAGCTGCGGGTCGCCGCCAGGGCACTGAAATCTTCCAACCATTTGCTTTCGAGATTCATCGGCTCCTCCCGCCAAGCGCACCATTTTGGTTCACACGTCTGCCATACACAACGCGTCACATCCGTATTATGCCGTTTGTGCATAGGGCAGTGCTGAACAGCATTGGCCCAACAATTCGCCCAAGCCTAGCATTGCCAACGTTCCGGCACCGACCGGGTTCCTATCGAGATGATTTCTATCATGTCCTCCGCTGCATCTTTCCGCACAGAAAAAGACCTGCTTGGCGTACTCGACGTACCCGGCGACGCGTATTACGGCATCCAGACCCTGCGAGCGGTGAACAACTTCCGTCTCTCCGGCGTCCCGATCTCGCACTACCCGAAACTGGTCGTGGCCCTGGCCATGGTCAAACAGGCCGCCGCTGACGCCAACCGCGAGCTGGGTCACCTGACCGAAGCCAAGCACGCGGCCATCAGCGAAGCCTGTGCCCGACTGATCCGTGGCGACTTCCACGAACAGTTCGTGGTGGACATGATTCAAGGCGGCGCTGGCACTTCGACCAACATGAATGCCAACGAAGTCATCGCCAACATCGCGCTGGAGGCCATGGGCCACAGCAAGGGCGAATACCAGTACCTGCACCCCAACAACGACGTGAACATGGCGCAGTCGACCAACGACGCGTACCCGACGGCCATCCGCCTGGGTCTGCTGCTGGGCCACGACGCCCTGCTCGCCAGCCTCGACAGCCTGATCCAGGCCTTCGCCGCCAAGGGCCAAGAGTTCAGCCACGTCCTGAAAATGGGCCGTACCCAGCTGCAAGACGCCGTGCCGATGACCCTCGGCCAGGAATTCCACGCCTTCGCCACCACCCTGAGCGAAGACCTGGCCCGCCTGAAGACCCTGGCTCCGGAAGTCCTGACCGAAGTCAACCTGGGCGGTACCGCCATCGGCACCGGTATCAACGCCGACCCGCGCTACCAGCACCTGGCGGTCGACCGCCTGGCAACCATCAGCGGCCAGCCGCTGGTACCCGCCGCCGACCTGATCGAAGCCACCTCCGACATGGGCGCCTTCGTCCTGTTCTCCGGCATGCTCAAGCGCACCGCGGTCAAGCTGTCGAAGATCTGCAACGACCTGCGCCTGCTGTCCAGCGGCCCGCGTACCGGCATCAACGAAATCAACCTGCCGGCTCGTCAGCCCGGCAGCTCGATCATGCCCGGCAAGGTCAACCCGGTAATCCCGGAAGCGGTCAACCAGGTGGCATTCCAGATCATCGGCAACGACCTGGCCCTGACCATCGCGGCCGAAGGCGGCCAACTGCAATTGAACGTGATGGAGCCGCTGATCGCCTTCAAGATCTTCGACTCGATCCGCCTGCTGCAACGCGCCATGGACATGCTGCGCGAACACTGCATCGTCGGCATCACCGCCAACGAAGCGCGCTGCCGCGAGCTGGTGGAGCACTCCATCGGCCTGGTCACCGCCCTGAACCCCTACATCGGCTATGAAAACGCCACCCGTATCGCCCGCATCGCCCTGGAAAGTGGCCGTGGCGTACTGGAACTGGTGCGCGAAGAAGGCTTGCTCGACGACGCCATGCTCGCCGACATCCTGCGCCCGGAAAACATGATTGCTCCGCGTCTGGTTCCACTGAAGGCCTGACCTTCAATGCCGGACTGCAACACGCTCACCAGGTCGAGGGACTAGACACCTCTCACCTTTTGAGGGCTTGAAGGTCACTCTTCAGGCCCTTTTTTTACAACTGGAAAGTGGGAAAAAGGCCCAACCTCGCCCCTGCATTCACAAGAAATACCAGCGCTTTGTCGTCCGTCCTACAAACCAGTACAGACGACTGTCGTGCTCATCGGTATAGTGCCGCCCCTCTTCGCGTAAGCGATCCGCGGTACAGCGGCACTGAAACACGCGAAACAACACTAAAAACAACCCGCGAAAGCTCGGGACGACGTATCGCCAGCCCACACTGCCCTGCAAGACCGGGTGTAACGCGATATCTCAAACGAGCCGCCTTTGCATCAAAACAGCGAGGAACCACTCCATGCTCGAAGTCATCAACGACTTCCTCTCAGGGAAAGTACTGATTGCGCTCATTGTCGGGCTCGGTAGCTACTTCACGATCCGCTCGCGGTTCGTCCAGTTCCGCCATTTCAGCCACATGTTCACGGTCTTCAAAGAATCCCTGCGCGGCCAGGCCGGCCAACTGAGCTCGTTCCAGGCCCTGATGCTGAGCCTCGCCGGCCGCGTCGGCGCCGGTAACATCGCCGGTGTCGGCATCGCCGTGACCCTCGGCGGCCCAGGCGCCGTGTTCTGGATGTGGGTCACCGCACTGGTGGGCATGTCCAGCAGCTTCTTCGAATGCACCCTGGCCCAGGTCTACAAGCGCGCCGATGGCGACGGCCTGTACCGCGGCGGCCCGGCCTACTACATCCAGCACGGCCTGAAGCTCAAAGGCATGGCGGTGGTGTTCTCGATCCTGCTGCTGGTCACCTACGGCTTCGCCTTCAACGGCCTGCAGTCGTACACCGTCACCCACTCCCTGCAGAATGCCTTCGGCTTCGCCCCGGAACACACCGGCATCGCCCTGGCCGTACTGCTGGCGATCGTCTTCCTCGGCGGCATCAAGCGCATCGCCTCGGTCTCCGACCTGCTGGTCCCGGTCAAGACCCTGGCCTACATCGGCGTCACCCTGTACGTGATCGGCAGCCAGATCGAGCACGTTCCGGCCATGCTGGAAACCATCTTCAAGAGCGCCTTCGGCCTTGACCCTGCGTTCGGCGGCCTGCTCGGCAGCGCCATCATCATGGGCGTGAAGCGTGGCGTGTTCGCCAACGAAGCCGGTCTGGGCAGCGCACCGAACGTCGCCGCCGTGGCCGCCGTGAAGCACCCGGGCGCCCAGGGCGTGGTCCAGGCGTTCAGCGTGTTCCTCGACACCTTCGTCATCTGTACCTGCACCGCGCTGCTGATCCTGCTGTCGGGCTTCTACACCCCGGGCTTCGAAGGTGATGGCATCGTCCTGACCCAGAACTCCCTGGCCGCGGTGGTCGGTGACTGGGGGCGTCTGTTCGTCAGCGTCGCCCTGTCGCTGTTCGTCTTCACCTGCATCCTCTACAACTACTACCTGGGCGAGAACAGCCTGCAGTTCCTGAGCCGTAACCGCGTCGTGCTGATGGTGTACCGCGGCCTGGTACTGGCACTGATCGTATGGGGTTCGACGCAGAACCTGTCGACCGTGTTCGCCTTCGCCGACATCACCATGACCTGCCTGGCCTTCGTCAACCTGCTCGCCCTGGCCCTGCTGTTCAAGGTCGGCCTGCGCGTGATGCGCGACTACGACGCACAACGCAAAGCCGGCGTCGGCCAGCCCGTGTTCGACTCCAGCAAGTTCGCCGACCTGGACCTGGACCTGCAAGCCTGGCCGACCACCTCGAGCCAGCCTGCTCCACGCGAGCAAGGCGCAGCCCAAGGCGCGCCTGCCACGCAACGCTGATCGCTCCCGCGGGCGGCGCCCTGCCGCCCGACGCGACAGACCTTACCGGGTGGCGTCCTGCCACCCGACGTGACACACCTTGCGCATGCAGGCATGCTGCGGCGCAAGGTGCATTCGTCCAGGAGAACCCTCAATGACTTCCGTCTCTTATCCTGCCGCACAGCGCGTCATGGTGCTCTACACCGGCGGCACCATCGGCATGCAGGCCAGTGCCAGCGGCCTGGCCCCGGCTTCCGGTTTCGAAGCGCGGATGCGCGAACAGCTCACCGGGCAGCCCGGCCTGAGTGTGCCGGACTGGTGTTTTCGTGAAATGGCACCGCTGATCGACAGCGCCAACATGACCCCCGAGTACTGGCTGCGCCTGCGCGATGCGGTGGTCGAGGCGGTGGACGTGCAACAGTGCGACAGCGTGCTGGTTTTGCATGGCACCGATACCCTGGCCTACAGCGCGGCGGCGATGAGCTTCCAGTTGCTCGGGCTGCCGGCTCCGGTGGTGTTTACCGGTTCGATGCTGCCGGCGGGCGTGCCGGACAGCGATGCCTGGGAGAATGTCTGTGGCGCGCTGGTCGCGTTGGGCCAGGGCCTGGCGCCAGGGGTGCATCTGCACTTCCACGGCGAGATGCTTTCGCCCACCCGTTGCGCGAAGATTCGCAGCTTTGGGCGGCATCCGTTTGCTGCCCTCAATCGCACGGGCGGCGTGGCAAAGGCGCAAGCCTTGCCGGCGCAGCTGAACTACTGCCAGGCCCGGCAACTGACGACGGTCGGCGTATTGCCGCTGGTCCCGGGCATCGCCGCCGCGCAGCTGGATGGCATGATCGACAGCGGTATCCAGGCGCTGGTGCTGGAGTGCTTCGGCAGCGGCACCGGGCCAAGCGATAACCCGGCGTTCCTCGCCAGCCTCCAGCGGGCAGAGAAGCTGGGGATCGTGGTGGTCGCGGTCACCCAGTGCCATGAAGGCGGTGTCGAGCTGGATGTGTACGAAGCCGGTAGCCGTTTGCGCGGTGTCGGCGTGCTGTCCGGCGGCGGCATGACCCGTGAGGCGGTGTTCGGCAAGCTGCATGCGTTGCTGGGCGCCGGTCTGGAGCTGGCTGAGGTGCGGCGGCTGGTCGAGCTGGATCTGTGTGGCGAGTTGAGCTGAATATCCTGACGGCAAGAGCCACATAAAGACTGCGCCGAACGCAGTCCCTGTAGGAGCCGGCTTGCTGGCGATCGCGTCCGCAAGATCGATGCAAGGCTTACGGGCCTCATCGCCGGCAAGCCGGCTCCCACAGGGTTATGCGGAGCAGCCGATCGGGTGAGCGGCACACAACTTGCTCGATTCCTGCCACGCCAAAAGCCGGAACCGAGCATGCTCCACTCCCACCTCACCACCCTCAACGCCGTCTCCCTGGTGCTCAACACCTTCCGCGACAAGGGCGTTGCCAGCGATGCACTGCTGGCCGGCAGCGGCATCAGCGCCGCCGACCTGAGCCGCGCCGACACCCGCATCACCACCAACCAGGAGATGCAGGTGTGCGCCAATGCCGTGGCCCTGCGCCGGGAAATCGGCCTGGAGTTGGGCCGACGCATGCATGTCTCAGCCTACGGCATACTCGGCTACGCCCTGCTCACCAGTGCCACCTTCGGTGACGCCTTGCGCCTGGCCCTGCGCTATCCGGCGCTATTGGGAACACTCTTCGAACTGAGCCTGGAAACCGATGGCGAACGTATCTGGTTCACCGCCGCGGATTATCGGGAAAACCCGCAGTTGGCGGTGTTCAACACCGAGCTGTGCCTGGTCTCGCTGAAAGTCATCTGCGACGACCTGCTGGGACACCCGCTGCCCCTGCTGGCGGCTCGTTTCGAGCACGAAGCGCCGGACTATCAGGCCAACTACAGCGACAGCTTCGACTGCCCGCTGCAATTCTCGGCCAGCAGCAACGCGTTCGCCTTCGACCCACGCTGGCTGGAGCAACCCTTGCCCCTGGCCGACGCCATTACCCACCAGGCCATGGCCGAGCGTTGTCGCAAGCACAACCTGGAGTTCACCGGCCGCCAGGCCTGGCTCGGGCGTATCCGCCACTTGCTCGCCGCGCAACTGCACACCGCGCCGGGCCTGGAGGGCCTGGCCGAACAGATGAAATGTTCAGCCCGCACCTTGCGCCGACACCTCAACGACCTGGGCTGCAGCTATCAGGAACTCCTCGACGAGTTGCGCTTCGAGCGCGCCAAACAACTGCTCGGGGAAGCCCAGCTACCGATTCACCGCATCGCCGATGAGCTGGGCTTCAGCGAAACCGCCAGCTTCCGTCATGCCTTCGTGCGCTGGAGCGGGGTCAGCCCGAGCCAGTTCCGTCCCTGAATCGAAAAACCCACGCCAACACAGCCCCCGCCCCCCTGTTGCGCCCCCAAAGAACGCCGTCATGTGCTGCCCAGGGGCGAAATCAGGACACATCTTTTGGCCATATCGATCCCCTTTTGGCCGCTCCCGTCATTCTCCCAAAGACGCCAGGCATCAAGAATGAAGCCACGTCCACGCTATCGGAGAACAATAAATGCTGACGGTCTACTCAGACGATCACCACCTGCACCACGGCCGCTGCGAGCTGATCGACGGGCAGTTGATGCCCTGCTTCGAAATGCCTTCGCGCGCCGACCACGTGCTGGCCCGCGTGCAACAGCAGAGCCTGGGCCCGGTGCGCAAGCCCGAGGACTTCGGCCTGGAGCCGATCCGCCGCGTTCACGACGAGGCCTACCTGGACTTCTTCAAGGGCGCCTGGGACCGCTGGGCCGAACAAGGCCGTGACGGCGACCTGCTGCCCTTCACCTGGCCGGCCCGCACCCTGCGCCAAGTGATCCCGAAGAGCCTGCACGGTGAACTCGGCTACTACAGCTTCGACGGCGGCGCGCCGATCACCGCCGGCACCTGGCAGGCGGCCTACAGCGCGGCCCAGGTCGCCCTCACCGCCCAGGCCGAGATCCAGCGCGGCGCGCGCGGCGCCTTCGCCCTCTGCCGACCGCCGGGACACCACGCCGCCAGCGACCTGATGGGCGGTTACTGCTACCTGAACAACGCTGCCATCGCCGCCCAGGCGTTCCTCGACCAGGGCCATGAAAAGGTCGCGATCCTCGACGTCGACTACCACCACGGCAACGGTACCCAATCGATTTTCTACGGGCGCAGCGATGTGCTGTTCACCTCGATCCACGGCCACCCGGAAGCCGAGTTCCCGTTCTTCCTCGGCTATGCCGACGAGCTCGGCGAAGGCGCCGGCGAAGGCTTCAACTTCAACTATCCGCTGGCCGCCGGCAGTGCCTGGGAGCAATGGAGCGCGGCGCTGGAACAGGCCTGCGGCGAGATCGAACGCTACGCGCCCGACGTGCTGGTGATCTCCCTGGGCGTGGACACCTTCAAGGACGATCCGATTTCCCGGTTCAAGCTCGACAGCCCGGACTACCTGCGCATGGGCGAACGTATCGCCCGCCTGGGCAAGCCGACGCTGTTCGTGATGGAAGGCGGCTACGCGGTGGAAGAAATCGGCATCAATGCCGTGAACGTACTCGAAGGTTTCCAATACGCTCAATGAGGAACTAGAAGAATGAACAAGCTCAAGCGTCTGATTGCCCCGGCCCTGTGCGCCGCCGTGCTCAGCGGCGGCGCCCACGCCGAGGAACGCACCCTGCGGGTCTACAACTGGTTCGACTACATCACCCCCAAGGCCCTCGACGACTTCAAGGCCCAGAACACCCAGGTCAAGCTGGTCTACGACATCTTCGACACCAACGAGGCCCTGGAAGCCAAGCTGCTCACCGGCAACTCCGGCTATGACACGGTGGTGCCGTCCAACGTGTTCCTCGCCAAGCAGATCGAAGCCGGCGTGTTCCAGCCGCTGGACCGCAGCAAGCTGCCGAACTGGAACCACCTCGATCCCAAGCTGATGAAGCTGCTCGAGGCCAACGACCCGGGCAACCAGTTCGCCGTGCCCTACATGTACGGCACCATCCTGATCGGTTTCAACCCGGACAAGGTCAAGGCGGTGCTGGGTGACCAGGCACCGGTGGACAGCTGGGACCTGATCTTCAAGGAAGAGAACATCAGCAAGCTCAAGCAGTGCGGCGTCGCCCTGCTCGATTCGCCGTCGGAGATCCTGCCGCTGGCCTTGCAGCACCTGGGCCTGAACCCCAACAGCAACAACCCGAAGGATTATGAAAAAGCCGAGGCGTTGCTGCTGAAGGTTCGTCCGTACATCACCTATTTCCACTCGTCCAAGTACATGGCAGACATCGCCAACGGTGACATCTGCGTGGCCGTCGGTTATTCCGGCAGCTTCTCCCAGGCCGCCAACCGCGCCAAGGAAGCCAAGAACGGCGTGGTGGTGGACATGCGCCTGCCCAAGGAAGGCGCGCCGATCTGGTTCGACATGCTGGCGATCCCCAAGGGGGCGAAGGACACCCAGGACGCCTACACCTTTATCAACTACCTGCTGCAACCCCAGGTGATCGCGCCGATCAGCGACTTCGTCGGCTATCCGAACCCGAACAAGGACGCCACCGAAAAGGTCGATCCGGCGATCCGCAACAACCCTAACCTGTACCCGACCGAAGCGGCGATGAAGACGCTCTACACCTTGCAGCCGCTGGACCAGAAAGCCGAACGGGCACGCACGCGGGCCTGGACCAAGATCAAGTCCGGGACCTGAGTGTTGCCACCGCCTCCCTGTAGGAGCGAGCTTGCTCGCGATGGACGTCAACGATAACGCGGGAAGCCTGATACCCCGCGGTGTCCCGGCTACCATCGCGAGCAAGCTCGCTCCTACAGGGGACAGGAACAGCCTTCAGCCACTCGACGACAGGAACAACGCCTGCGCCGCCCTGGCATTGATCGGCCCGCGCCAGATGGGCGCGACTTTCCCGCCCGCAGTCGCCTGGGCGATCTGAAAGCTGAGCCCCAGATAACGTTGCGCGCGGGTCTTGAGGTGAGCTTTGGAAAAGTTGGTTGCTGACGTGGTCGCCGTCGGGTAATGGAAGTGCGCGAACCACAACAGCTCGCCCTGCCTGTCGCGAATGCCGTACTCCTCAAGAAAGTCGGTGCCCTTGCCATGGGAAATATCCCGACGCTCACCCAGCTTGCGGATCGTGATCTGCTCTTGCTCCTTCAGGAACTCAACCGCGGCAACGCTCGGCAAGCCTTTCTTGGTCAAGCCGATCCGCAGACTCAGGCCCTTGTCGGCCAAGGTGTTTGCTGCCCGCTCCAGCTCGGAAATCAGATACCGGGGTTGCTGTGCGAGCCCTCGGGTCAAGTCCCGCAACTCCCTCATGGCCTCTTCAAAAGGCTGCGCCTTCATCACCAGTATGTCCTCGATGTCACGCGGGGCCTGTACGCTGTTCGCACTTCGTTCGGCGTCCGCCAGCAGCCCAGGCAAGCTGGCCAACAGATCACGGGCCTTCTTCTCCAGCGACTTCAGCTTCTTCGCGGCGCGCACACTCAACTCCCCCGCACCACCCAGCAGGCGCAGGCCACGATCCAACTGCCAGCGCCCCGCGCCGTCGTTTTTCAACCAGGGGCCCTGCAGCGCCGGGTGGCTGTTGTCGATGATCACCACCCCATCGAGCTTGCGCGCCACCCGAAACCAGGCGTCGTCGACCTGGGCATAGAGCAGGTCGCCACGCTGATACAGGCCTTGCCACTCCCCCGATGCCAGCAAGGTGCCGGGCGCCTCGGACAGCGACAGCTTGAACCTCTCGAGTCGGACCAGTTCCGAGGCGGTGAAGTGACGTCCCGGACGGGTCCAGGCAAAGACCAACTGGCTCGCCGCACTGGCGACAGGCTCCTGGATCACGGCGTTGCTGATGATCGGCCTGGAGCGTACAGCCCCGGCGTTGCCAATCAGCGACTGGCGGTGATACACCAGCACGACCGCCAGGTTCAGCAAGACGTCGGCGAACGCCGCCCAGGGGTGGGACGCCTGCGGATCGGCAAAGGTCTTGAGGCTGGAGAGCAATTGCACGAGCCAGCCGAAATTCGCCAGAGGGCCGGGCAACAGGGGCTGCAACAGGCCGAACAACGCCCAGCCCAGATCGACGAAGCGGTTCCAGCGATCTTCGGCATTGGACACGGAGTCCGCCTCGGCCTGCGCGATCAGCGCCTCGACGCCGGCGGCGAACAGCGCCGCGCAAAACGACCCGGACAGCAGCGTGCTATCCAGCGCAGCCGGCTCAGGGGTGTCCGGGATGTTCCAAGCGGAGTCGGTCACCCTGATCAGGTGCGGCTCCTTGAATCCGCCCTGGTCATAGGTGGAACGCCTTGCGCTTTCCAGGCCATCGAGGACCGATTGCTGCAAGGGCCCCTCCTGCTGGATGGCCGTCAACAAGCCGGCCCATGATGGAAACTCAAGCAGGAGCTCCCTGGCGCCGGGGCGGCACAACACCTGCGGGCCCTGGTCCGTCGCCTGCGGGCCGATCACAAACATGTTGCGCACCCGGTCCGCCGTGGCATTCGGGTGCGCCAGGAAGGCCAGCGGCCTGACCACGATAGGCTGTCCCGGGACCGTTTGAACACCGCCATCCTGCGTCACCGCCGCCTCGACATAACGCCGGGCGAGCTCTGTCAGTTGCCGGTCGAGCCGCTGCTCCAGCGCCCGCATCGGCAGCAGGACACGCAGGTAGTCGGTAAACAGCCCCTCTTGCCGGGCCCGCTCGACCAGGTCCTGCTGCAACTTCTGCCCGAGCAACTCAGGGTAGGTCCTGCCGATATCCGTGTCGCTCACCGCCGTGCGCAGCGCGTCATAGGTCATCCAGGACGGCGGCGTCCGGCCTTTGTAACGAACCTGCGCCGATGCACCAAGAGGAAAGGCCTCAAGGTTCTTCAGCGCCATGGCGACATAATCCTGGGTCTGTGACTCATAGCGAGCGTCAAAAGCGCTGTCGACCATTTCCGCTGGACTGTTCGCGATACGCGCCAAGGTCACGCTGATGTCGCTGACCGACACGCTCTCTGCCTGTGGATATTTCGCCTGCAAACTTGCCTGCAACGACTGGCCGGCAAAGGTACGGATATCCGGAATGCCATCGAGAAACGCCTTGCCGGTGTGCTGCCGATGCACCGCCGCGAGCGCCGCCACGTAACGACCATAGCGCGTGCGATCTGACGGCGACGCAGTGCACAACCGCTCGGGAAGCAAGTCACGCAGGCGACCCAGTTTCGCCTCGTGGCCGGAACGAAAGGCACCGAACAAGACCTGCAGACCGGTCAGCTCATGCAGGTGCTGCTCGAGGGCCGCCGGGGTGCGATAGTCACTCGGCCTGATCGCGTCAATGGCCTCCAACTGTCGTTCCAGCAGGGTCACGGTCAGGGCGTCGAAGATGTGATGATCCGGCGAATAGCACCTGAACTCCGAGTCCTGGCCGCTCAATGTCACCCCCAGGGAATCTTCAAGCGCTCGCGTGGAATCGAACGCCTCGATCCCTCCGAACAGTGTGTAAAGCAAGACGATCTGGCGCGCGCCGACCCAGCGGCTCATGACCAGTGCCTGCACATGCAAGGGCTCGGGATCCTTGACGCGGGTATCGATGATGGGGATATAGGCCTGCGCGCAATCACTGCCGAACCTGGCCCGGCGCGCCCGCAGGTCGGGATAGTCGAGCACCGCCTCCACGGTGGCCAATTCATCGCCCGACAACGCCGCACACGCCAGGCGCAATTGCGCCGCGAAAAACTCGGAAAGTCGCTGCCAGGGCACGACATCCTGCGCCAACGGCAAGCTCCAGAAGTCGACCAGGCCCTGTTTGTACGCCTCCAGCAACAACGGAGCCCACTCGCTCAGCAGCGCATCGACCGCCGCAACACTCAAGGACAGCTTCTGCGGATGCTCCGCGCCCGGGTAGAGCGTCAGGTAGCTGCCGGCCGGATGAGTCAGTTTTTCTTCGCCCAGGAAGCGCTCGATCAACAGGTGCGCCAGGGTCAGGACCCGGTACTCCACCTCATCCTTGCGCGGTTCCGGCTCGATGAGCGCGGCATGGGTAAGCTGCTCGCCCAGCGATGGGTATTGCTCTTCCAGCATGTCGCGAACAAGGCTGGGGGCCACGCTTTCCAGGGTCGGTCGTGAGGCGAAATAATCACTGAGGGTGTAGACCCTCTCAGCCTGTTCGCTTTCGCTCAAGGTCGCGCCAGCAAGGGGGGACGTCATGTCTATTCATCCTGGTTTCGGGTTCCGGGAATAAATAAACATCGACCGCACGATGGCCTGCGGTAACCGGCTAATACCCTCCGCGACTACCGCTTCCAGACCGTACGCAGGCGCGTCAGCGCCGACTCGATATCCGCCTCCGGCACCGCGGCAAACCCCAGGACCAAGCCGGCGCGCTGGTCTTCCGGGGGCTCGGGTTGGGTGATCCAGTAGCTACTCAAGGGACTGATTTCGACCCCGACGCGCTCTGCCAGGGCGATCAACTCCCGCTCCCGCGCCAGGTTCGCCACGGGCACCGTCAGGTGCAGGCCCGCGGCAACCACCGGCAGACTGCCACAGCCCGGGATATCCGCCGGCCAATGGGCCAACAAGGCATTGCGCCGACTCAGCGCGGCCCGGCGCATACGCCGGATATGCCGCTGGAAATGCCCGGCGGCCATGAACTCGGCCATCACCGCCTGGGTACTGACTTCCGAGTGGCGCATATCCAGGGCACGGCGCTGGGAAAAGGCCTCGACCAAGGTCGGCGGCAGCACCAGATAACCCAGGCGCAACGCCGGAAAGGCGATCTTGCCGAAGGTGCCGACATACAGCACCCGGCCCTGCCGATCCAGCGCTGCCAAGGGGGCCAGCGGCGCGCCGCTGTAACGGTACTCGCCGTCGTAGTCGTCCTCGACGATCCAGCCGCCGGTGCGCTCGGCCCAGGCCAGCAGTTCCAGGCGCCGCGCCAGGCTCATGATCACGCCGCTGGGGTATTGATGGGACGGGGTCACATAGGCCAACCGACAGTCCGGCAATTGCGCCAGTGCGGTGCAGTCCAGCCCCTCATTGTCCACCGCCACGCCATGCAGCCTGGCCCCCGCCACCGCGAACGCCAGGCGGGCCGCCCGGTACCCGGGGTTCTCCACCGCCACGCCATCGCCCGGGTCCACCAGCAACTGTGCACAAAGGCTGATGCCCTGCTGTGCGCCACTGGTGATCACAATTTGTTCAGCCGTGCAGGACAGCCCCCGGGAGCTGCGCAAGTAAGCCGCGATCAGGCCGCGCAAGCGCTCGTCCCCCGCCGAATCGCCGTAACACAGTTGCTGCAAGTCCGGTTTGCGCCAGAAAGCCGCCTGCAGCTTGGCCCAAACGTCAAAGGGGAACAGATCGAACGCCGGCACCCCCACCCGAAAAGCCCGTGGCGGACCGCTCGGCGGCTTGTGCAGCGGGTTGTTCTCGATCCGCCCCAAGGCCAGATTGTGGATAACTTCACTGGATGTAACCCCAGCGGTTTCGCTCGATTTTGTGGATAACCCTGTGGGTAAGCTTGTTGAAAACCCTGTGGATACTTTTGTGGACAACTTTTTGATCGGCAGGGCTTTTTCCGGCAGTTGCGCAACATAGGTGCCGTCACCGATCCGGCCCTCGATAAAGCCCTCGGCGTAAAGCTGGTCATAGGCCCGCACCACGCTATTGCGGGAAATCGCCAGGGCGCTGGCCAGGTCGCGACTGGCCGGCAGACGGCTGCCACTGGCCAGGCGTCCGTCCAGCACCCGCAGACGCAGGGCCTGGTAAAGCTGGCGACTGAGTCCCTTGGCCGGATCCAGATGGATCCCGGCAGGATCGAACGGCAGGGGCAACGATGGATGGGGCATGGCATTGGACCTATGAAAATCGCTGGCAATGGCTCTTACAACCAACCAATAGCCTGCCTAGGATGCAGCCATTCGCCAAGGAAAATTTCCATGTACACACCCAGTGCCTTTTCCGAACAAGACCTGCCCACCCTGCAGCAACATATCCAGGACACCCGCCTGGCGACGCTGGTCACCCATGGCAAGCTCGGCCTGCAAGCCATCCACGTACCTCTGTTGTTCAGCCCCGAGCAAGGTCCCAACGGTACGCTCTACGGCCATCTGGCCCGGGCCAATCCGCAGTGGCAGGAACTGGCCGAGGGCGGCGAAGTCCTGGTGATCTTCCCGGGAGCCGATGCCTATGTCAGCCCATCCTTCTATGCCAGCAAGGCCGAGCACGGCAAGGTCGTGCCGACCTGGAACTACGTGGCCGTGCATGCCTACGGCCAGGCCGAGGTGTTCGACGATGCCCATCGCCTGCGCCACCTGGTCAGCGCCCTGACCGACCGGCACGAGGCGGGCCGGGCCAAGCCCTGGAGGGTCGACGACGCCCCCGCGCCCTACATCGACAGCATGCTCAAGGCCATCGTCGGCTTTGCCCTGCCGATCCAGCGCCTGGAAGGCAAGCGCAAGCTCAGCCAGAACCGCAGCGCCGCCGACATCGCCGGCGTGCAACAAGGGCTGGCGGCCAGCGCCGACAGCCAGGATCAAGCCCTCGCCCAACTGATGCGCTAAGGAGTTACCTATGAGTTCCATCGAAATCCGCCCGGTTACCGCTGCCGACCAGGCCGTTTGGCGCCCGCTGTGGCAGGCCTACCTGAAGTTCTACGACACCGAGCTGCCTGACAGCATCTACCAGTCGACCTGGCAGCGCTTTCTCGACCCGGCCGAACCCACCAACGCCGCCCTCGCCTGGCAGGACGGCAAGGCGGTGGGCGTGGTGCATTTCATCTACCATCGGTCGAACTGGAGCATTCAGAACAGCTGCTACCTGCAGGACCTGTTCGTGACGCCCGGCCTGCGCGGGACAGGTGTCGGACGGCTGCTGATCGAGCACGTCTATGCCACGGCGGCCCAGGCCGGTTGCAATAGAGTCCACTGGCTGACCCACGAGACCAACGCCACGGCCATCCAGCTATACGAACGGATTGCCGAGCGCCCGGGTTTCATTCAATTTCGCCAAGCGTTGTAAGCGTTGAGGAAAGCGTCATGTCGACATCCCTAGCAAACTGGAAAGGCGCGCCGGCGCCTTCGGCTCAACGCCTTGAGGGGCGTTTCATCGTCCTGGAAAAGCTCGATCCGGCCCGTCATGGCGACGACCTCTGGCGGGCCCTGACGGGCCCCGGCGCCGATCCCAAGCTCTGGGACTACCTGCCTTACGGTCCGTTCCTGGAGCGCAGTGCCTTCAACGACTGGCTGAGCAACCACGCGGCCAATAGCGATCCGTATTTCTTCAGCGTGGTCGACAAGGCCAGCGGTGAAGTCCAGGGCATCCTCAGCCTGATGTCGATCGTCCCGGCCCAGGGCCGTATCGAGATCGGCCACGTCACCTTCGGCGCGCCGATGCAGCGCTCACCCAAGAGCACCGAGGCGGTCTACCTGCTGGCCAAGGAAGCCTTCGCCATGGGTTACCGGCGCCTGGAATGGAAGTGCAACAACGACAACGCCCGCTCGCGTACGGCGGCTGAACGTTTGGGCTTCAGTTTCGAGGGGGTGTTCCGCCAGCACATGGTGGTCAAGGGCAGGAACCGCGACACGGCGTGGTACAGCATCCTCGACTCGGAATGGCCGGCGGTGAATGCCGGGTTCGAGCGCTGGTTGTCGGAAGAGAACCTGAGTGCGGCAGGGCAAATCAAATCCCTGGTCGAATGCCGGGGTTAACCCGGACAGCCTGAAAGCACAGCACCCCTCGACCTGAAATACGGTGGCTGACGCCTCGGCCACCGTAAGACCACACAGTCACAAAGACGCCTCTAATCGTCGCCAAACCGGCGACATATCTCGCAAAAGATGGGTGAAAAGCCCGACATTTATCGATTACATGGATAGATACATTTCCGCCTCGATTTATTCTGAGGATGAAATGGAATGTCCCCCAAGAAGACCCACCTTGCTGTCGCACTGACATTGGCGATGAACAGCCTGATCGCTCAACAAGTGCTGGCTCAGGACTCACAACAGCCACAAATTCTAAAGCCAGGTACCTTTACGGTAGTCGACACATGGCCCGCCGTTGACGGCCTTGTTTGGGTCAAACGTAACGATGATCAAATGGGCGTCTACCAGGCATACATCCAGCCCGATGGTTCTGCTATTTGGGTATACGAGTCCCCCCAACCACCTCTGGAGCCCAACGTTATTGCCGATCAACAGGCACCGGCTTATCAATGGATGCCAGGACCCAGTCGACCTATTGGAACGAACAGTGGGGGCGGCCAAAAAGGCGACAAGGGTGATAAAGGTGATAAAGGTGATAAGGGCGACGCCGGTGCCACAGGTGCGACGGGCGCGACTGGCAACACGGGTCAAAAAGGCGACAAGGGCGATAAGGGGGACACCGGCGCGACCGGGGCGACCGGCAACACAGGCCAAAAGGGCGACAAAGGCGATACCGGCGAAACAGGCGCGACCGGCGCTCCGGGTCAAAAAGGCGACAAAGGCGACAAGGGGGACACCGGTGCCACGGGAGCCACAGGTGCGACCGGCAAGACCGGCGCCACAGGCCAAAAAGGCGACAAGGGCGATAAAGGTGATAAGGGCGACGCCGGTGCCACAGGTGCGACGGGCGCGACTGGCAACACGGGTCAAAAAGGCGACAAGGGCGATAAGGGGGATACCGGCGCGACTGGGGCTACCGGCAACACCGGCCAAAAGGGCGACAAAGGCGATACCGGCGAAACAGGCGCAACTGGCGCTCCGGGTCAAAAAGGCGACAAAGGCGACAAGGGGGACACTGGCGCGACCGGGGCTACCGGCCAAAAGGGTGACAAAGGTGACACCGGCGCAACGGGTAAAAAAGGGGACAAGGGAGACAAGGGCGATACTGGCGCCACAGGGGCTACCGGTCCCAAAGGCGAACTAGACCCCGAGACGCTGGAGAGAATCGCCAAACTTGAGGAAAACGACAAGAAACAGGACGACAAGATCGCATCGTTTCAAAATAAAGACCCAAAACAGATTCAGGCAGATGACCCAAAGGGCGGCCAGGGCGGTAATGTCGGCCAGCCAATCCCAAAACCCTCCCCGCTGCTCACGGCCTTGAAAAACCTGGGCCCAAGTGCAAAAAGAGACGCCCGAGCGCAGCTTTCCGGCGCGGGCAACGCCAGCCTGGGTGCCGCCACCCTCAGTGGTGCCAGCCAAGTGGGCAACAGCGCCCTCGCGGCCATGCGCCAGCTCGGCAACGACCCCACGCAGCGCCTGCTCGCCGGGCAGAACGGCGCGCCCGGCCAGGTGTCGCTGTCGGGACGCTCGGAGATCAAGCCCAATGAAAGTCGCCTGTGGGTACAGGCCCTGAACAACGCCAGCGCCTTCGATCAACCGGCGGGACAGAAGGCCTTCGAACAGAACACCCGAGGCCTGGTGATGGGCGTCGACTGGGCCCTGGATAATGAATGGCGCATGGGCTTGCTGGGCGGTAAATCGCAATCGAAGCATAAGGGAAACCGCTTCGAAGCCGGCCTGGACAGCTGGCATGTCGGCACCTACGCCCTGCACCAGAGCGGGCCGGTGGCCCTGCGCCTTGGCGCGATCCACAGCCAGCATTATGGCAAGACCGAACGCAACGTGGAGTTCAGCGGTTACAAGGACCGTCTCACCGGCAACCACAGCGCCAACAGCCAGCAGGCCTTCGCCGAGCTCGGCTACAACCTGGGCAGCGGCAGCCTGAGCGCCGAGCCTTTTGCCAGCCTCGGCTACCAGCGCTACTCGCGCCAGGGTTATACGGAAAAAGGCGGTGAGGCCGCCCTGAAGGCCGACGCCCAGACCCAGAGCAACTTCAGCACCACCCTGGGCCTACGCACCGCCAGCATCAAGTACATGGACAACAAGATGAGCCTGGCCCCGCGCCTGAGCGCGGGCTGGAAACACCTGTACGGTTCGGTCGAGAGCACCAGCACCCAGTCCAATCAGGTCACCGGCGACATCTTCAACACCAAGGGGATCACCCAGGACCGCGACAGCCTGGTGGTCGAAGCCGGGCTGGATCTGAACCTGTCGGCCAGGCATTCCATCGGCGTGGCCTACAACGGTGAAGTGGGCAATAGCAGCCGGACCCATGGCGTCATGGGGCAGTGGAAGATGAGTTTTTAATCCCTTGAACCTAAGGACTTATCCCGCCTGTTGGAGGTAAAAAGGCCGACATTTATCGATTAAATACATAGATACATTTCCGGTCTCGAATCAATCCGAGGCCGGAAAACCATGCCCCCTACACCTCATCGCCTAGCACTCGCGGTCACGCTGGCACTCACAACTGTCGTCCTGCGCGACACACAAGCCAGCGACACTCCCCCAGCCCCTCAACAACAGGGGAACGTTAGCAGCCTGCACGCCGAGAAAGGCCATACGGTCTTGCTGAACGATCCGTCAATCGACTACACCAATCAACGTGACGGCGAAATTCATGCGACTACTGGAAGTGGCATCAAGGTCAGAGGGCACGTCACGGGACACATCACCAACGACGGGAAAATCAGCAGCGAACGTCATGACGGCATAGACCTGGGGCGCTCCGATATCCCCCTGCTCAATGTTGGCACCCTCTCGGGCGGACGTCACGGCGTCAGCACCCGACACGAGGGAGAGCTGACGAACCGCGGCCAGGTGAACGGGCTCAACGGTGCGGGATTCCATTCCGAGGGCAACGGCAAGGTCACCAACTCAGCCAGACTCACGGGTGATGCAAGCACCCTGGATGCCGACGGCGATGGCATACGGATCAGCGCAGATGCGGAGATTTACAACGTCGGCGAGATTGTCGGCAAAGGCAGCCGGGGGGTTGATCAATACGGCGGCGCCTATACCAGCGAAGGTATCGCCCTAGGCGGCGGCACGATCTTCCAAGGCGCCAAAGGCACCATCAGCGGCGCGGATCATGGTATCCAGGCGAGTGACGGCAACAATGATCCGTCGCAACGCCCCACCTTCCTGGAAAACCACGGCACCATTCGCGGCCAAAAGGGCTTTGGCGTGCGCTTTATCGGCGAGCAGGCCGACCGGGTGACCAACAACGGGCTGATCCATGGCGGCAACGGTCATGCCCTCGACCTCGGCGGCGGTAACGACATCCTGATCGTGCAGAGGAACAGCCGCTTCGAGGGTATCGTCGACGGCAACACAGGTGATGACGTGATTCGCCTCGACAGCCCCGAAGGCGGCCACTTTGACGTTGGCCAGAGCCGCAACTTCGAACGACTTGAGGTGCGGAAAGGGACCTGGTCCCTGACCGGACAAGACGCTTTCAGTGCGGGACTCGAAGTTTTCCCCCATGCGCAGGTGCTCGCACAGGACGGCACGGGCCTGCGCATCGAAGGCACTCCGCTTCTGATCAACCGTGGCACCGTGACGGGCACCACGACCTCCGCGAACAGCGATGCCGACGGGCTGCAGGTCCGGGGCAGCGTCCAGATCGACAACTACGGCCGCATCACCGGCAGCGGGGCCAATGGTTTCGAACAAGGCCATGCACCCGGCGGTGACAGCGCCAATCCGCGTCATAGCAGTGAAGGTGTGCGTCTGAACGGCGGGCGCCTCACCAACCATGAGGGCGGGGTTATCGAGGGGCAGCACAATGGCCTTTTCGCCGACCAGCGGACAGACCCGCTACAGTTGGAAAATCGCGGTTCCATCCGTGGCGTCGAAGGTTTTGGCGTCAGTCTGTTCGGCCAGTTCGACGATACGCTGAGCAACAACGGCTTGATCGGCGGCGGCAATGGCCTGGCCCTGAACCTGGGCGGCGGAAGCGATACCCTGATCGTGAAAAACGGCAGCCGCTTTATCGGTCGGGTAGATGGCGGGACCACTGACGATTACCAGGAACAATTTCAACTGGGCTTCGACCCCGACACACCGCTCAAGTCCAACGACGATCAGGTGATCTTCGATGACACCCTGGGCGGTAGCTTCGGTAACAGCCGGCACTTCGAACGGCTGCTGGTCAAACAGGGCACCTGGACACTCACCAGCCAGGACGACTTCAGCACGGGTGCCGAAGTGCTGGCCCAGGCCCATCTGATCAACCAGGGCAGCATTCTCGGGACGGTACGGGTCAACGACGGGGCGACCTATGGCGGCGGCGGAAGCGTCGGACATCTGCGGGTGGCGGGAACCCTCGAGGTCGATCCTCTGCAGGGCGCCGCCAAGATCAAGGAGCATCTGACCCTGGATCCCGGCGCGACCCTTGCCTATGGCATCGACGCCGACGGCAACAGCGCCACTGTCGAGGTCGGTGACACCGCCCATCTCGATGGCGCCCTGCTGCTGAAGGTACAGACCGACGCCCCATCGAACCGCGAGCACACGGTCATTAAAGCCGGCAAGCTGGAAGGCCGGTTCGCCAGCATCCGCACCAACCTGGCGCTACTGACCGCCACCGCCCACTACAGCCCGACGCAGGTGGGCCTCACCTACACACGCAATGACGTCAATCTGGGGGATCTGGGGAATACCAGCAACGGTCACAACGCGGGGGAAGCCTTGGATCCCTGGATAAGTCCGAGTTCGCCTGCCCCGGCACCCACACCGGTTAGAGCGCCTGAGCCGATCGCTGCCGTGCCGACCATTACATTGCCAGAGCCAGTCGTCTCCGTGCCGGTCATTACACTGCCAGAGCCGGTCGTTTCCGTACCGACCACCACATCGCCCGAGCCAATCGCCTCCGTGCCAGCCGTTACGCCGCCAGAACCGGTCGTTTCCGCGCCGGTCATTACCCCAGAGCTGATAGCCGAGGAAGGCCAGGATACCGAGCTGTCGGACGAACCCATGCAGCAACCGTCCCCGAACTCACCACTGCGCCATGCCGCGCTCTACATCAGCGCCGTCGAGGCGGGACAGGCGCTCGACCAGCTTTCCGGCGGCAGCACCGCCCAGTTGCGCAACGCGACGCTCAGCGGTTCCCGACAGGTCGGCAGCAGCCTGCTCACGGTCATGCGACAAACAGAGGGCCAGCCCGACCAAGGCGGCAAGGTTCAGGTCATGAACGGCGGCCACAACCGGCTCTGGGTTCAAGGCCTGGGCAACTCCGCCAGATTCGACAGCACTCATGGCAACCATGGGTTGCGACAAAGCACCCGGGGCCTGATGCTGGGTGCCGACTGGGCGCTCGACAGCGAATGGCGCCTCGGCGTTCTCGGCGGCCAATCGCAATCGGACTTCAAAGGCCAACGTTTCACCGGCGACCTCGACAGCTGGCACGCCGGTGTCTACGCCTTGCGCCAAAGCGGCCCGCTGGCCCTGCGGCTCGGGGCGGTGTACAGCAGCCATTCAGGCAAGACCGGGCGCAACCTGGAGTTCAACGGCTACCGTGATCGTCTCAAAGGCGATTACGACGCCAACAGCCAACAAGCGTTCGCCGAAGTCGGCTACAGCTTCGGGGGTGCCGACCTGCGTGTCGAACCTTTCGCCGGCCTCGGCTACGAACGGTATCACCGCGACGCCTTCACCGAGCGCGACGGCGAAGCGGCCCTGGCCGTCGGCAGCCAGACCCACGGCAACCTCAACAGCACCTTCGGCTTGCGCGCGAGCAGCGTCACCAGCTTCGACAATAAAATGAGCCTGACCCCACACCTGAGTGCCGGCTGGAAACACCTGTATGGCGACGTTGGCAGTACGACCCAGCAAAAATTCGCGGTGAGCGATCGCCCCTTCAAGGTCCAGGGCGCCGCCCTGGACCGCGACAGCCTGCTGCTGGAAGCCGGCCTTGACCTGAAGCTGTCGCCCGGCCAGCACCTCGGCGTCGGCTACACCGGGGAAGTCAGCAGCAACCAGCGCAATCATGGGGTCATGGGTCACTGGAGGCTGACCTTTTAACCAGACTTCGGCTGTCCGGCCCGTCCGTCTTACAGGAACGGGCCTTGCCACAAGAGGCGACGCGAGCCCATCAGCCTACAGTCTTGCGAAGTCGCACCACGCCCATCTGCAGCCCGAAGGGTTTGAACACCGAGTTCAACGAATTGAGCGTCGGATTACCCTCCTCGTGCTCGATATAAACAAGGGTCCGTACCGAAATCCTGCACATCCGTGCAAATTGAGTCTGGTGCAAGCCAGTGACCTCGACACGCAAGCGCCTGACCGCAACGCCAATACCAATCACGCCTTGGGCAAGGTCGTCCTGAATGGCCTGAATCAGCAACGCACGGACTTCAAGGCTGAGGGTCATTTCAGCCCCCAATCCTGCAAGCGCTGATCAAGCTTTTTCATAGGCGTATTCAAGAAATCGACTATCACGATTTACCACGTTCGCCCGAGTTTGCGGATCCTCGAAAGCCAGGGTCATGGCGTCCTGCCAAGTCCTGTTCGCATAGATTTGGAGTGTCAGCGTGTACATGGGTCAACCTGCAATTTAATGCGCCCGATAAGCAAAGATCGTCGACAGAACTGCAATATAGTACATATCAGTTCACCTTCGCCGTCTCAAAAATGCAATAAAATGCACTTAAAACCCGCTAAATGGGAAGTACACGCAATAAAATGCAGGTTGCTTCGTGGGAAGCGAAGTTTGCTCAGGGCAAAACCCGATCAAAAAAAAGGGGAGCACATGCTCCCCCGAGGAAAAACGCTTGTAGTCGAAGGCTATCGATCAGCCTTCGATCTCGATCAGGATTTCGCCCGGATTGACCCGGTCGCCCTTGGCCACATGGATGGCCGTGACCTTGCCCGACACCGCGGCCTGCACTTCGGTCTCCATCTTCATGGCCTCGGTGATCAGTACGGCCTGGCCGGCTTTCACGGTGTCGCCTTCCTTGACCAGCACATCGACGATATTGCCCGGCATGGTGGTGCTGACATGGCCCGGCGCGCTGGCCTGCTTGCGCTTGCTGCTGCCACCGCTGACGAATTCGTTGAGCGGTTCGAACACCACTTCTTCCGGCATGCCGTCGATGGACAGGTAGAAGTGCCGCTTGCCTTCGGCTTTCACGCCGACACCGGTTATGTCGACGCGGTAGGTTTCACCGTGTACGTCGATAACGAACTCGGTCGGCACACCTTCACCGCCCGCCGAACGCACGCCACCGGCCTCAGGGATCGGCAACAGCACTTCAGGGACCAGGGTGCCGGCCTCACGCTCTTCGAGGAATTTGCGCCCGATATCCGGGAACATGGCGTAGGTCAGTACGTCTTCTTCCGACTTGGCCAGGGCACCGATCTCGCCACGCAGCTTGACCATTTCCGGCTTGATCAGATCGGCCGGACGCACGTCGATCACTTCCTCGCTGCCGATGGCCTGGCGCCGAAGCTTCTCGTTGACCGTACCCGGCGCCTTGCCATAGCCGCCCTGCAGGTACAGCTTCACCTCGTTGGTGATGGTCTTGTAGCGCTCGCCGGCTAGAACGTTGAAGAACGCCTGGGTGCCGACGATCTGCGAGGTCGGGGTCACCAGCGGCGGGAAGCCGAGGTCTTCACGCACCCGTGGAATTTCCGCCAGCACTTCGCCCATACGGCTCAGGGCGCCCTGCTCTTTCAACTGGTTGGCGAGGTTGGAGATCATCCCGCCCGGTACCTGGTTGACCTGCACGCGGGTGTCGACCGCGGTGAACTCGCTTTCGAACTGGTGGTACTTCTTGCGCACGGCGTAGAAGTACAGGCCGATTTCCTGCAACAGTTCCAGATCCAGACCGGTGTCGAATTCGCTGCCCTTAAGGGCCGCGACCATCGACTCGGTGCCCGGATGGCTGGTGCCCCAGGCGAAGCTGGAGATCGCGGTGTCGATATGGTCGGCGCCGTTTTCCACCGCCTTGAGCTGGCACATCGCGGCCAGGCCGGCGGTGTCGTGGGAGTGGATGAACACCGGCAGCGACTGCTCGGCCTTCAGCGCCTTGACCAGTTCGCCGGTGGCGTAAGGGGTCAGCAGGCCGGCCATGTCCTTGATCGCCACCGAGTCGCAACCCATGGCTTCCATCTGCTTGGCCTGGGCCACGAACGCCTCGATGGTATGCACCGGGCTGGTGGTGTAGGCGATGGTGCCCTGGGCGTGCTTGCCCGCCGCCTTCACCGCTTCGATGGCGACCCGCAGGTTACGCACGTCGTTCATGGCGTCGAAGATGCGGAATACGTCGATACCGTTGACCGCCGCCTTGGCGACGAAGGCCTTGACCACGTCGTCGCTGTAATGGCGGTAGCCCAGCAGGTTCTGGCCGCGCAGGAGCATCTGCAGGCGGGTGTTGGGCAAGGCCGCGCGCAGTTGGCGCAGGCGCTCCCACGGATCTTCCTTGAGGAAGCGCACGCAGGCGTCGAAGGTCGCGCCGCCCCAGACTTCCAGGGACCAGTAGCCGACCTTGTCGAGCTTGTCGCAGATCGGCAGCATGTCTTCGGTGCGCATGCGGGTGGCGAGCAGCGATTGATGGGCGTCGCGCAGGATCGTGTCGGTAACGTGGATTTTTTTGGCAGAAGCGGTCTTGCTCATTGTAATAATCCTCACAGGCCTGCGTGGGCGGCGATGGCGGCGGCGATGGCCAGGGCCAGCTCTTCGGGTTTGCGCTTGATCGAGTAGTTGGTCAGTTCAGGGTGGCTTTCCACGAAGCTGGTATTGAACTGGCCGCTGCGGAATTCCGGATTGCGCAGGATTTCCTGGTAATAGGCGGCAGTGGTCTTCACGCCTTGCAGGCGCATGTCGTCCAGGGCGCGCAGGCCACGGTCCATCGCTTCTTCCCAGGTCAACGCCCAGACCACCAGCTTCAGGCACATGGAGTCGTAGAACGGTGGAATGGTGTAGCCGGTGTAGATCGCCGTGTCGGTGCGCACGCCAGGACCGCCGGGGGCGTAGTAGCGAGTGATCTTGCCGAAGCTGGGCAGGAAGTTGTTCTTCGGGTCCTCGGCGTTGATCCGGAACTGCAGGGCAAAACCGCGATGGATGATGTCCTCCTGCTTGACCGACAGCGGCAGGCCGGAGGCGATGCGGATCTGCTCACGGACAATGTCGATGCCGGTGATTTCTTCGGTGATGGTGTGTTCCACCTGCACCCGGGTGTTCATCTCCATGAAGTACACCTCGCCCTCGGCGAGCAGGAACTCCACGGTGCCGGCGTTCTCATAGCCCACCGCCTTGGCCGCGCGCACCGACAGGTCGCCGATATAGGCGCGCTGTTCCGGGGTCAGCTGGGGGCTGGGGGCGATTTCGATCAGCTTCTGGTTGCGGCGCTGGATCGAGCAGTCACGCTCGAACAGATGCACCACGTTGCCGAAGCTGTCGCCGAGGATCTGTGCTTCGATGTGCTTGGGATTGACGATGCATTTTTCCAGGAAGACTTCCGCCGAACCGAAGGCCTTGGTCGCTTCGGAAATCACCCGTGGGAAGGCCTGTTCCAGTTCTTCGCGGCTGTTGCAGCGACGGATACCGCGACCGCCACCGCCGGAGGTGGCCTTGAGCATCACCGGGTAACCGATGCGGTCGCCTTCGGTGAGGGCCTCTTCGATACCCGAGACGTTGCCCTCGGTACCCGGCGTGACCGGCACGCCGGCCTTGATCATGCTGCGCCGGGCTTCGGTCTTGTCGCCCATGCGCCGAATCACTTCCGCCGACGGGCCAATGAACTTGACTCCGCGCTCGGCGCAAATGTCCGCCAGCTCGGCGTTTTCCGAAAGAAAGCCGTAACCGGGGTGCAGTGCGTCGCAACCGGTTTCCACCGCCAGGTTCACCAGCTTGCGCGGGTTCAGGTAGCCGGCCAGCGGCTCGGCGCCAATACTGTAGGCCTCATCCGCGCGCTTCACATGCAGGGCATGGCGGTCAGCGTCGGAAAAGATCGCGACCGAGCGAATGCCCATCTCGGCGCAGGCACGCACGATTCGTACGGCAATTTCACCACGGTTGGCGATCAGGATCTTTTTTATCACTTGGAAATTCCTAAGCCGCTGGAACAAACAACCCTTGGGGTGCAACCGGAAAAACGGGTCGGCGCGTGACTAAATGTTTCAAGCCAGTCGCGCAGTCCACACTAGCTCTACCCAGTGATAAACCAAAATCAATAATTATTGGGTCACTCATAAGCAAAGGCTTATAGTTTGAGGGTTCGCCGCCCCCACGAGTATTCAGAAAATGCGTAAGTCCTTGATGCGTATGACATTACGCCAGCTCAAGATCTTCAACGAAGTCTGCGATCTGCGTTCCTACAGTCGCGCGGCTGACGAAATGTCTCTCACACAACCGGCCGTCAGCCTACAAATTCGTCAGCTGGAAGAGCTGATCGGGCAGCCTTTGTTCGATTACGTCGGCAAAAAGCTCTACATGACCGAAGCGGCTGAAGCGTTACAGCGGGCCAGTCGGGACATTTTCGGTCGGCTGGAAAACCTCGATATGCAGCTCTCGGACATGCAAGGTTCGCTGCAAGGGCAACTGAAACTGGCGGTGGAATCCAGCGCCAAGTATTTCGTGCCGCACCTGTTTGCCGCGTTCAAGCGCCAGCATCCCGAGGTCAACCTGCACCTGACGGTGGTCAACCGCGCGCAGGCGATCCGGCGCCTGTCGGACAACCGTGACGACCTGCTGATCATGTCCATGGTGCCCCAGGACATGGGGCTCGAATTCCTGCCGTTCCTGAACAACCCGATTGTCGCGGTGGCACGCCCCGATCATCCGCTGTGCCATGGCGGCCCGCTGCGCCTGCAGGACCTGGAGCCATACACGCTATTGATCCGTGAAGCGGGGTCGGGGACGCGGATGGCCTGCGAGGAGTATTTCAAGGAGAAGCGAGTGCACTTCTCGCAGACACTGGAAGTGACTTCGGGCGAAGCCCAGCGCGAAAGTGTGGTGGCGGGGCTGGGCCTGGCCCTGTTGACGCGCCATGCCCTGAGCCTGGAACTGGCGACCGGCGTGCTCCGGGAACTGCCGGTGGAAGAACTGCCGCTCTATCGCAGTTGGTGCGTGGTTCAGGCCAAGGACAAACGCCTGTCGCCGGTCGCCCATGCGTTCCTGGGGTTTATTCGCAGTGAACGGTTACAAATCAGCGGGCTGGCTGAGCGCTTCGACGGTCGGTTACCAAATCAGCCTGCCAGTAATTGAGGGCGGCGATTTCCTGTTGCAGCTGGCGCAGTTCGTTGCGGTCTTCGATTGCACGACGGAACTCCATGCGGCGCTGGTCTTCCTGCTGCCGACGGGTTTTGACGCTGCTTTGCTCTTCGTGGTGCCGGGCCATTTCGAGTCTCCCAGGGTGGATACGGGAGTTTCAAGATGGACGCCTGGCGTTACGATTTGGCGGCAGGTGGGTGACAGGCAGATGAAATTGCCTATCAGTCGTCCAGGGCTTTTACCGACTTGGGCGACAGCCGCAGGCTGCGCAAGCTGCGCTTGACGCTCTTGAGGTGGTTGACCAGGCTCGGCCCACGGGCCATGGCCACGCCCATGGCCAGCACATCGATCACCACCAGGTGGGCGATACGCGAGGTCAGCGGCGTATAGATCTCGGTGTCTTCATGCACGTCGATGGCCAGGTTCACCGTCGACAGCTCGGCCAGCGGCGTCTGGCTCGGGCACAGGGTGATCAGGGTCGCGCCGCTTTCACGCACCAGGTTGGCGGTGATCAGCAGGTCCTTGGAGCGGCCCGACTGGGAAATGCAGATCGCCACGTCGGTGGGCTTGAGTGTCACCGCCGACATCGCCTGCATGTGCGGGTCGGAATACGCCGCCGCCGTCAGCAACAGCCGGAAGAACTTGTGCTGGGCGTCCGCCGCCACCGCACCGGAAGCACCGAAGCCATAGAACTCCACCCGCTGCGCCGCCGACATGGCGGTCACGGCGCGTTGCAGCGCGGCCGGATCGAGCTTCTCGCGCACGTCCATCAGGGTGTGCAGGGTGGTGTCGAAGATCTTCAGGCTGTAGTCCGCCACCGAATCGTCTTCGTGAATCGCGAACTGCCCGAAGCTGGCGCCGGCCGCCAGGCTCTGGGCCAGCTTCAGCTTGAGATCCTGGAAGCCCGAACAGCCGATGGCTCGGCAGAAACGCACGATGGTCGGCTCGCTGATGCCCACGCTGTGGGCCAGGTCGGCCATGGAACTGTGCATCACCGCCGCTGGATCGAGCAGGACGTGATCGGCGACCTTGAGCTCCGACTTGCGCAGCAGGTTGCGAGACTGGGCGATGTGTTGCAACAGATTCAAAGGGCTGGACTCATTGTTATGGGCGAACGCCTGGGATGTAGCAGTCTTGTAGTTATACTACAAGAATTCGCGGATTGCCCGCTCCATTACGTAACCAACCGCCCCACGATCCTGTCGTGGGGGCATGTAGCCGCCGTGGCGGCCGGTGCTTATGGAAAGCCTTCGCGCAGACGCCGCATCAATTCCTGCGCCGCCACCGGCCGGCTGATCAGGTAGCCCTGCACCTCATCGCAGCCCTGCGCCTTGAGGAAATCCAGTTGTTCCTGGTTTTCCACGCCCTCGGCCACCACCTTCAGTTCCAGGCTGTGGGCCATGGCGATGATCGCCCGGGTGATCGCCGCGTCTTCGCTGCCCTCGCCCAGGCCGCGAATAAAGCTCTGGTCGATCTTCACGTAGTCCACCGGGAAGCGCTTGAGGTAACTCAGGGACGAATAGCCGGTACCGAAGTCATCGATGGCCAGCTTCACCCCCAGGTCGCGCAGTTGCTGGAAGGTGGCGATGATGTGCTCGACGCTGTCGAGCAACTGGCTTTCCGTCAGCTCGAGCTCCAGCAGCTCCGGAGCCAGGCCGGTTTCCTCCAGCACCTGGCGCACCAGGCTGACCAGCTTGCCCTGGCGCAACTGATGCACCGACAGGTTCACCGACACCCGGATCGCCGCCAGCCCCTCGCGTTGCCACTCACACGCCTGCCAGCAGGCCTGGCGCAGAACAAACTCACCGATCGGTCCGATCAACCCGGTTTCCTCGGCCAGGCCGATGAAGTCGCCCGGCGGCACCTGGCCCAGGACCGGATGCTCCCAACGCACCAGCGCCTCGGCGGCGTTCACCCGCCCGCTGGCCAGGCACAGCTTGGGCTGGTAGAAGACACTCAGTTGCTGCTCTTCGATGGCCTTGCGCAGCTGGTTCTCAAGCTGCAAGCGCTCCAGGGTGCTGGCCTGCAGGCTTTCGGTGTAAAACTGGAAGTTGTTCCCGCCCAGGTGCTTGGCATGCTGCATGGCGATGTTCGACTGGCTGAGCAGCAGCGGTATTTCCCGCGCATTGTCCGGTAACAGGCTGATGCCCATGGACGCGCTGACCACCAGTTCGTGCTCCTCGATGGTCACCGGCACCCGCAGCTTGCCGAGCAGGCGGGTCGCTACCCGGGCCAGGCTCGAGAGATTGCCGTAGGCATCGAACAATACGGCGAACTCGTCCCCGGATAGACGGGCGATGGTGTTGGCTTCCGGCAGGGCGTTGACCAGGCGCCGGGCCATTTGCTGCAACAACTGGTCGGCCACTTCATGGCCGAGGCTGTCGTTGAGCAGTTTGAAACGGTCCAGGTTGATGTGCAGCAACGCCAGGCTGCGGCCCCCCTGGCGAACTCGCTGATGGACCTCGTACAGGCGCTCGCGGAACAACGAACGGTTCGCCAACCCGGTCAGTTCGTCGTAGTGGGTCAGGTAGCGCATGCGCTCTTCGGATTCGCGCCGGGCCGACAGATCGGCGAAGAAGCCCACGATATGACTGACATTTCCCCGCGTATCGCGCACCACATTCAGTTGCAGCCATTGCGGGTACAGTTCGCCGTTCTTGCGCGCCTCGACCAGTTCACCCTGCCAACTGCCGTGCTGCTCCAGGGCCTGGTGGATGATCGAATAGTGGCGCCGGGCATCGCGACTGCACGGCAGGTCGACCACATTGCGCCCGAGCATGTCCTCGGGCAGGTAACCGGTCACCCGGCTGAAGGCCTGGTTGATCGCCAGCAGGACGTAATGCGGGTCGAAAATCACGATGCCTTCGCTGGCCGCCTCGAACACCGTGGCGGCCAGTTGGCGCTGGGCCTCCTGCTCCTTGTGCGCGCTGATATCGCGACGGGTGCCGACCATGCGCGACACACGACCGCTGGCGGTGCGTTCGACCGCCCTGCCCCGGTCCTCGATCCAGACCCAGTGGCCATCGCCATGCCGCACCCGGTACTCGATCACGTAGTCCTCGGTGCGCCCCTTCAGATGCTCCACCAGCGCACGCTTGAGCGCCGGCACATCTTCGGGATGCAGGCGCGGCTTGAGGTGGCCGAGCACGGCGGTCACGTATTCCGGGTCCAGGCCGAACAGCTCCTTGAGCTGGGTGTGATGCACTTCGTCAGTCTGCAGGTTCCAGTCCCACAGCCCCAGCTCACTGGCTTGCAATGCCAGGGCCAGGCGCGTTTCGCTTTTGCTCAGGGCCTGGTTCGCCGCGTCCAGTTCCAGGCTGCGCTGGGCGACCCGGCTTTCCAGGCCGACCTGGGCCTCGCGCAGTTCCTGTTCGGCCCGGCGACGCTGCTCGATCTCCCGTGCCAGCTCGTGGTTGAGCTGTTCGCTGCGGGTGTGCGCCTGTTGCAGGCTCTCGATCAGCGCCTGGTTCTGGAAGCGCCGCAACAGGCCGCGCTGGATCAGGCGATTGACCTGCAAGGCCACCACGCTCAGCGACACCAGCAGGATCAGCCCGAGCCAGCCCCAGCCTTGCTGTTGCTCGCCACCGCCCCAGAACAGGTAGCCGATGGCCGGCAGCAGGCAGGGCAAGGTAAAGGTCAGGAACGCCGGGATGCTCACGGCATAGGCCACGCTGGCGGAGAGGGTCGCGGCGCCGATCAGGCCAAACACCCAGGCCTGTTCGAGGAAACTGTCGGTGGGCACCAGGGCGATGCCGGCGCAGGCCAGGGTCAGGCCACTGACCGCCGAGCCCAGCAGGAACATCCGACGCCAGATCGGCTGGGCCTGCCGGCTGGGCATCGCCGAGTCGAACGCCGCCACCTGGATGACGCGCAAGGCCACCAGCGCCATCAACCACACCAGCCAGATACTGACCAGCAGGTAGCGCTGCGGGCTCCAGAGCAACCAGGCGCAGACCAGACCGTTCAACAGCATGAATAAAGTCGGCAGCAACGAGCCCTGGTACAGCAGGCGCGTGCGCTCGACCATCAGCTCAGTGGCGAATTGCTTGCGGATAACCCGCCCAGCCTCCATCGAGGGGCTCAGCGCGTCAAAGCTCTGGGTCATGGGCAGTATTCTTATAATGGTTGAGCCATAAACGTGGCTGGAGCATACACAAGCATCCGGCAGGACCAAACTGCCCTGGGTCATAAAATGTAATGAATTGGTTTGTACCTGGAACCCTTGTATAGAGCCGGAGCGAGACACGACGCCGCCTGCAGCCGATGACTGACCGGTCATCACAGCTCATCTTTTTATCGGACGATACGCGTCCCTGTGTAGGAGCAGCCGGTCGACGCTCGATTGCTCGCGATGGTGGCTGGTGCACCGCGGGGTATCAGGCTTGTCGCGTTATCGTTGACGTCCATCGCGAGCAAGCTCGCTCCTACAAGGGCACGCGTCGCCTTGGGCAGCATTAGGGTTTGCCCGGCCACGCCCCGCACCCTAGAATGCGTCGATGCGCGATGATCTCTCCCTTTTGCTGAATTCCCTCAACGATGCCCAACGCCAGGCCGTGGCCGCTCCCGTTGGCCGTCAGTTGGTCCTGGCCGGTGCCGGCTCGGGTAAGACCCGGGTGCTGGTGCACCGTATCGCCTGGCTGATCCAGGTCGAAAACGCCTCGCCCCATTCGATCCTGTCGGTGACCTTCACCAACAAGGCCGCTGCCGAGATGCGCCATCGCATCGAGCAGTTGCTGGGCATCAGCCCGGCCGGCATGTGGGTCGGCACCTTCCACGGCCTGGCGCACCGCCTGTTGCGGGCGCACTGGCAGGAAGCCGGCCTGAGCCAGACCTTCCAGATCCTCGACAGCGACGACCAGCAACGACTGGTCAAGCGGGTGATCCGCGACCTTGGCCTGGACGAACAGCGCTGGCCCGCCCGCCAGGCCCAGTGGTTCATCAACGGCCAGAAGGACGAGGGCCTGCGCCCGCAGCATATCCAGGCCAGCGGCGACCTGTTCCTGGCGACCATGCGCGGTATCTATGAAGCCTACGAGGCCGCCTGCGCCCGCGCCGGGGTCATCGACTTCTCCGAACTGCTGCTGCGCGCCCTGGACCTGTGGCGCGACCATCCGGGCCTGCTGGCGCACTACCAGAAGCGCTTCCGGCACATCCTGGTGGACGAGTTCCAGGATACCAACGCCGTGCAGTACGCCTGGCTGCGCCTGCTGGCCAAGGGCGGCGACAGCCTGATGGTGGTGGGCGACGACGACCAGTCGATCTACGGCTGGCGCGGCGCGAAAATCGAGAACATCCACCAGTATTCCGCCGACTTCCCGGACGCCGAGACCATCCGCCTGGAGCAGAACTACCGCTCCACGGCCGGCATCCTCAAGGCCGCCAACGCCCTGATCGCCCACAACACCGGGCGCCTGGGCAAGGAATTGTGGACCGACGGCGGCGACGGCGAGGCGATCAACCTCTACGCTGCCTTCAACGAACACGATGAAGCGCGCTACGTGGTGGAAACCATCGAAAGCGCCCTGAAAACCGGCCTGGCCCGCAGCGATATCGCCATCCTGTACCGCTCCAACGCCCAGTCCCGGGTGCTCGAAGAGGCCTTGCTGCGCGAACGTATCCCGTACCGCATCTACGGCGGCCAGCGCTTCTTCGAACGGGCTGAAATCAAGAACGCCATGGCCTACCTGCGCCTGCTGGAAGGCCGAGGCAACGACGCGGCGCTGGAGCGGGTGATCAACGTCCCGGCCCGTGGGATCGGCGAGAAAACCGTCGAGGCCATTCGCGAGCACGCCCGCCACAGCGAGCTGTCGATGTGGGAGGCCATGCGCCAGCTGGTCGCCAACAAGGGCCTGGCGGGTCGTGCCGCCGGGGCGCTGGGGGTGTTTATCGAGCTGATCGAGGACCTGGCGGCAAAAACCCGGGAAATGCCACTGCACCTGATGACCCAGGTGGTGATCGAGCAGTCCGGGCTGATCGCCTACCACGAAGCGGAAAAAGGCGAGAAAGGCCAGGCCCGGGTGGAAAACCTCGAGGAACTGGTCAGCGCCGCCCGCAACTTCGAGGCGGCCGAAGAGGACGCCGAGCTCTCGCCGCTGGCCGCTTTCCTCGGCCACGCCTCGCTGGAGGCCGGCGACACCCAGGCCGACGAGCACGAAGACAGCATTCAACTGATGACCCTGCACAGCGCCAAGGGCCTGGAATTCCCCTACGTGTTCCTGGTGGGCATGGAAGAAGGCCTGTTCCCCCACAAGATGAGCCTGGAAGAACCCGGCCGCCTCGAGGAAGAACGCCGGTTGGCCTACGTGGGCATCACCCGGGCGATGCAGAACCTGGTGCTGACCTACGCCGAAACCCGACGCCTGTACGGCAGCGAGACCTACAACAAGGTGTCGCGCTTCGTCCGCGAAGTGCCGAAAGGGCTGATCCAGGAGGTGCGCCTGTCCAACAGCGTCAGCCGACCGTTCGGCGGCGCCCAGGCCCAGGTGAGCAGCAGCCTGTTCGGCGGCAGCGACATCCCGGACACCGGCTTCAGCCTCGGCCAGACCGTGCGCCACAGCATCTTTGGCGACGGCGTGATCCTCAACTTCGAAGGCGCCGGTGCCCAGGCGCGGGTCCAGGTGAATTTCAGCGAAGGCAGCAAGTGGCTGATGCTCGGCTACGCCAAGCTGGAAGCGGTCTGAGTCACCCCGCCAGGCGTTGCCGCGCCTGGCGGGGCAACGTCGCCGGCGCTGCCCGGCGTCACGCCGGTTCCCCATCATTCAATCGAGGTCGCGACACACCATGGGCTCAAGCTTCTTTTCCACGTGGACATTCTGGGCCCTGCTCTCGGCGACGTTCGCCGCCCTGACGGCGATCTTCGCCAAGATCGGCATCGACAACGTCAACTCGGACTTCGCCACCCTGCTGCGCACCATCGTGGTATTGGTCAGCCTGGCCTTGATTTTGTACGCAACGGGCCAATATCAGTCATTGAGTTCGATTTCCGCCAAGAGCTATCTGTTCCTGCTGTTGTCGGGCCTGGCCACCGGTGCGTCGTGGTTGTGCTACTTCCGCGCACTTAAGGTCGGCCCCGCCTCGCTGGTGGCCCCGGTGGACAAGCTCAGCGTGGTGTTCGTCGCCATCATCGGCGTGCTGTTGCTGGGCGAGAAGCTCGACCTGCGCCAATGGGGCGGTATCGGCCTGATTACCGCCGGCGTGGTCATGTTGGCCCTCCGACGTTAATCGGGGACATTTCACACAGGGTTTATCGACTCGACTGACGAAACAAACGGCATCGGCGCATTGGCCTTTCATGAAACCTTCAGGTGGGGCATGGGAGGATCAGGCAAAAGCCGGAAACACTCTCGCGCTAGCCAGTAACATTTCACCTGTGCAGTATGGCGCGCGTGCACTCCACAAACGGGAATACCCTTATGCAACGTTTTCTCAGTATCGCCTTGGCACTCGTCATCGGTCTGACGATGAGCCTCGACGCGAACGCCAAACGCTTCGGCGGCGGCAAGAGCATGGGTTCGGCACCCAGCCATCAAACCAGCCAGATGGCGCCTTCCGCCGGTGCGGCCGGTGTCGGCGGTGCAGCCGCGACCGCCGGTGCCGCGGGCGCTGCGGCCAAGGCCGGCGGGGCTTCGCGCTGGTTGGGCCCGCTGGCCGGCATCGCCGCCGGTGGCCTGCTCGCTTCCCTGTTCATGGGTGGCGGCTTCCACGGCATGCAGTTCTTCGACATCCTGATCATGGCGATCATCGCCTTCGTGATCTTCCGTTTCATTGCCTCCCGTCGACGCAAGCAGCAGGAGCACATGGCTCCGGCCGGCGCGCCGTACCAGCGTGAAGCGTTCGAGCAACCGGCGCAGCCGCAGAACGCGATCTTCGGTGGTTCCGCCCCCGTCGCCCCGCGCCGCGAGATCAACGCACCGGCCTGGTTCAACGAGGAGCGCTTCCTGGAGGCGGCCCGCAGCCACTTCATGGCCCTGCAACAGCACTGGGACGCCAACGAGATGGACAAGATCGCCGAGTTCGTGACCCCGCAGATGCTGCAATTCCTGAGACAGGAACGCGCGAGCGAGGGCGACGGCTTCCAGTCCACCTACATCGACAACCTGCACGTGCAACTGGACGGCCTGGACGATCGCGCCGACAAGACCATCGCCACCCTGACCTTCAGCGGCGTGGCGAAGAACTCGCGTTTCGACCAGGGCGAAGCCTTCAGCGAAAGCTGGAACATGGAGCGTCCACAAGGCGAGAACCAGCCTTGGCTGGTGGCCGGTATTCGCCAGAACGGCTGATCCACGGCGCCCGCTGAAAAAAGCTACAAAAACCCCGGACCTGTCCGGGGTTTTGCATTTCACAATTGTACTTTTTGCAAGCTACTGTATAAGACCCGGGATACGAACCGCGCCATGAAGCAAGAGGATTGAGGCCGTGGAAGAAGTCATTGAACAATTGCGTGAAGCCAACGAACCCGTACCGGTGCCCCTGGAGTTGCCCGACGAGGATCAGTTGGTAGAAATCGAAGAGGAGCTGTTCATCAACATCCCTTTCGTTTTCAAGGAATTCCTGCTGACCGTCAGTGACGTGGTCTATGGCAGCCTGGAACCGGTGACCGTCACCGATCCGCAGTCGCACACCTACCTGCCCGAGGTAGCGGCCAACGCCTGGGACTCCGGGGTGCCGCGGGACCTGATCCCGATCTGCCAGGACGGTAACGACTACTACTGCGTCGAGGAAGACGGCACCGTGGTGCTGTGGTCCGGCGAGGAAGAGCTGATCACCGAAGAGTCCTGGGAATCGGTGTGGCACTGGGCGCGGGATGTCTGGCTGGAAAGCTGATCCGCTCACGACCGCCATCGCCCCCCTGTAGGAGCATCGGCGCCTGGGCCTCAGTGCCCCGCCGAATCGCTCTTGTGCTCCAGCGTCTCCAGCAAGGCGACCTGCATCCGCGTATGCACGCGCACAAACCAGCGCCACAGCACGGCCGCCACCGCCGCCGCGACCACCGCGATCAACACCAGCAGCTCGCTGGTCGGCAGGATGCTCGCCGACAGCGCCGACAGCAGCAGGAAAAGCACCAGCAGCGACACGATTGGAATGACCTCGGCGATCACCCTTCTGACCCGCTGGGTGTGCCGCCCCGCCACCTCGGCCTTGACCCCCATCTCCGCCAACAGCATCGACAAGGCCTTGAGCTTGCGGTACGCCGCGATCAGGAACGGCAACGACACCAGCAGCGCCCCGCCCCAGATCAGGGCCTTATGCCAGCCCGGCTCATTGACCCAACTGCCCAGATAGTCGGCAATCGGCACCGCGAAGAAAGCACCGGCCAGGAAGATCGCCACCACCAGCGCCAGGTTGACCCCCACCTGCAACAGAATCCGCCGAATCATCGACGCCAGCAGCGCACCCTCGCCCCGGGGCTGGATACTGCGCAGCCACTCGCCGTAGAGACCGAACACCCGCGCCAGGCGCCCGGGCATAACCGCCGCCAGCTTGAGCGACAGCGGATCCGCCGCGCGGATCAGATAGGGTGTGAGCAGCGTGGTCATCACCGAGACCGCCACCGCGACCGGATACAGGAAGTCACTGGTGACCTGCAAGGTCATCCCCAGCGCCGCGATAATGAAAGAGAACTCGCCGATCTGCGACAGCCCCATCCCGACCCGCAACGAAGTACGCCCGTCGTTGCCGGCAATGAACGCCCCCAACCCGCAGGACAGCATCTTGCCCAGCACCACCGCCACGGTGATCATGGCAATCGGCCAGGCATAATCCAGCAGGATCGCCGGGTCGATCATCAAGCCAATGGCGACGAAGAAAATCGCGCTGAACAGGTCGCGAACAGGCTCGATCAAGCGTTCAATTTTCAGTAGTTGCCGGGACTCGGCCATGATCGCGCCAATCAGGAAAGCGCCCAGCACCGTGCTGTACTCCAGCTTGACCACCAGCAGGCAGAAGCCGAAGCACAGACCCAGCACGGTGATCAGCAGCATTTCGTTGCTCTCGAAGCGGGCGACGTAGGCCAACAGCCGCGGCACCAGCAGGATGCCGACCACCAGGGCGACGATCATGAACAGCGACAGCTTGCCCACGGTGGAGAACACCTCGCCCGAGCTCACGCTACCGCTGAGCGCGATGCTCGATAGCAAGGCGATGATGCCGATGCCGAGGATGTCCTCGACGATCAGCACCCCGAAAATCAGCTGGGCGAAGCGCTGGTTCTTCATCTTCAAGTCGTTGAGCGCCTTGACGATGATGGTGGTCGAGGAAATGGCCAGGATCGCGCCGAGGAACAGCGAGTCCATGGTGTTCCAGTCAAACCAGCGGCCGATTTCGTAGCCGATCCAGATCATCAGCACGATTTCCAGGAACGCCGCGATAAACGCCGTGGCACCGACCTTGAACAGCTTGCCCAGGCTGAACTCCAACCCCAGGCAGAACATCAGGAAAATCACCCCCAGCTCGGCCAGGGTCTTGATGGTGTCTTCGTCGTGGATCAGGCCGAACGGCGGCGTGTGGGGCCCAATGATGAACCCGGCGACGATGTAGCCGAGCACCACCGGTTGCTTGAAACGATGGAAGAGAATGGTCACCACGCAGGCCACCAGCATGATCACGGCCAGGTCCTGGATAAAACTGATGGCATGCATGACGTGGCGCTCCTTGCTGTTCGGAAAGCGGCCCTGCAACAGCTTTTTGAGCTGTCGGTAATCACCGTTCCTGGTGTGAGAGTCTTCTATGGCATGGCTTTCTGAAGGTTAACACCGCGACTTCCGACAAAAAGCCGGTGCAATATGTAGAAACAGATCCCTTGAAGCGTGACGATGGCCCGATCGCCGGCGTCCCGTTATCGAGTGTCTGTGAAAATGAAGGAAGCGCCCGTAGAGGTGCTTGAGCCAATCCCTGCCTACCCTACCGTGAGCGTGCTATGGAACCCGGAAACGCCCAGCTGTCGATGACTGTTTTGATGACCCCGGACATGGCCAACTTTTCTGGCAATGTCCACGGCGGCACCCTGCTCAAGTACCTGGACGAAGTGGCCTACGCCTGTGCGGCCCGTTATGCCGGTCGTTATGTGGTGACCCTGTCGGTGGACCAGGTGATTTTCCGCGAGCCGATCCATGTCGGCGAACTGGTGACCTTCCTGGCCTCGGTCAACTACACCGGCAACACCTCCATGGAGGTGGGCATCAAGGTAGTGACGGAGAATATTCGCGAGCGTTCGGTGCGCCACACCAATAGCTGTTTCTTCACCATGGTCGCGGTCGACGACCAGCGCAAGCCGGCCTCGGTACCGCCGTTGCAGCCGCAGAACAGCGAAGACAAGCGTCGCTACGCGCAGGCGCAACAGCGTCGGCAGATTCGCCAGGAGCTGGAGAAGCGCTACCAGGAAATCAAGGCCGACGCGCCTTGATTGCAGGCTATTGACGCCGTGTAGAGCCAGGGTGAACGCGATCACTGTAGGAGCCGGCTTGCCGGCGATAGCGGCCGTAAGGGCGATGCAAGGCTCAAGGACCTCATCGTCGGAACGCCGCCCGCAGCAAGCTGGCTCCTACAGGGTATGTTGCGCCTTCAAGATCCCGATCAGAGACTGATCGACTCCGCCTCGAAACGCACCCGCGGATGCGCGATGCGATCCTGGGCCCGCACCAGCTCCAGTTCGTAGCTGCCACAGGCCTGGGTTTCCAGCAGCACCTCATGCACCGCCGAGGCGGTGAACTCGAATGCCGCCACCAGGCTGTCGCCCAGCAGCACCCGCGCCAGGAACAACCCCGAGGTCAGGTCGCCCACGCCCACCGGCTGCTTCGGGAACGCCAGCAAGGGTCGGCGCAGGTGCCAACTGCCCTCGGCGGTGACCAACAACATCTCGAAGCTCTCGTCAGGCTTGCCCGGATAGGCCAGGTGCTTGACCAGCACCGCCTTCGGCCCCCGTGCCAGCAGGCTGCGGGCCATCGCCAGGCAATCGAACAGGGAATGCGGCGTGCGACCGCAAAAGCTGTCGAGCTCGAGCTGGTTGGGGCAGAGAAAATCGGCCATGGTCGCCGCTTCTTCCAGCAGGAAATCACTGACCTCGGCCGGCACGCTGCAACCTTTCTCCGGATGGCCCATCACCGGGTCGCACAAGTACAGGACATTCGGATTGACCGCCTTGATCCGCGCCACCACACCGAGTATCGCCCGCCCCTGGGACGCGCTGCCGAGGTAGCCGGACAGCACCGCATCGCAGTGGCCCAACTCACCGATGGCGGCGATCCCCTCGACCAGTTCGGGAATCCGCTGCGGCACCAGCACCTCGCCCGCCCACTGCCCGTATTGGGTATGGTTGGAGAACTGCACGGTGTTCAGCGGCCAGACATTGACCCCGAGCCGCTGCATGGGAAACACCGCGGCACTGTTGCCGGCATGACCGAAAACCACGTGGGATTGAATGGCGAGCAGATGGGGAGTGCGTTTCATTCCGTATTCCAGAAGGGCCAGTGGATTCAAGCCACTCAGTATGCGACTAAACGGAGCCTGTACGACAGACCGGGGAGCCAGTTAAGCTGAGCTGACTTTGTTGGAGTGGCGTTCATGCTGACCCTGGGAAATATGTTCGTGCTGATGTTGCTGGCGACCGGTGCTGCCTGGCTCTGGCACAACCATGGCCTGCGCGAGCGGGCGCTGGAGCGGGTCAAGCAGCATTGCGCCAAGCTCGACATCGAGCTGCTCGATGGCAACGTCGCCCTCAAGCGCATCGGCTTTGTCCGTGACGCCCATGGCCGGCGGCGCCTGGCGCGGATCTACAATTTCGAGTTCACCGTCACCGGTGAGCAGCGTCACGCCGGGACCATCACCCAGTTCGGCGCCCACAGTGCCCATATCGAGCTGGCACCCTACCCGTTCGAGGTCAAGCCGGAACTGCGTAGCGCCGAAGTGATCGAATTGAGCCAATGGCGCCAGGATCATGGCAAGGACCACAATAATTCGCGGCGCTGAACAGCCTCCGGCGAACCTGTTGACGAGGGTTTACCAGTGATCGCGATGCAAGATGCATTGCCGCCATCGCCAGCAAGCCGGCTCCCACAGTACGGTGTTTCACCGTGACCTATCGTCAAGCCCAGGACCTTGTAGGAGCCGGCTTGCTGGCGATGGCAATGTCACATTCACCGCTGCTATCCCGGCAAACGACAATGGGCCATCCCCAACTTTAATCGCTCGATAGCCTGCTTTTCAGCGAAGATCAGCTCAACACGGGAATCCCGCCGCCATTCACTGGGCTGCCACTGCACCGTGGAGTTATCCACAGCGTTGGCGGAAACCCAGCCGTCCGGGCTGTGGATAACCAGTTTGGCGCGTAGCCAGTCCAGGTCGGACAGCCAGTGCTGGAGCTTTTCCACATCGAAGCGCTGGCTCGGGTGCCAGCGCCAGCCGATGCTCCAGTTGCCGTCTTGTGTCTGATCCAGGCAGATCGGTTGAGTCGGGTCGGTCCAGATGGCTGGCAAGGGTGCGTTGACCGGCGCGCCGACAGGCGGCGTGATATCAGCGTAGGTGTGAGCCTGCTCGGGATGGCCGCTATCCAGGACGAGTAGCTCGGCCAACCCCAACACCCCCTGCTCCGTCCAGTGCACCGGCCCTGCAGGTAGCCGCGCCAGCACCCGCTGCCGTTCAACCGGGTCCAGCCCTTCAGACTTGTTCAACACCCGTAGCCCCGCCAACCCCAGCGCCTCCTGTTGCGAGTCCGGCAGCGGCTTACCCGCCGCCAGCGCCCGCGCGTCCAGCACCAGCACACACGGCTGCAAGGCCAGCACGCCCGACCAGGGCGCCTCGGCCAGTTGCTTGAGAATCTGCGCCGGATGCCCCAACCCGGAGGGCTCGATAAACAGCCGGTCCGGCCGCGCCTTGCGCAACAGCCGCGTCAGTCCCACCTGGAACGGCGCACCGTTGACGCAGCAGACACAACCGCCTGCCACTTCGCCCAGTGCGATACCCTGGTCGTCCCGGGTCAGCAGCGCGGCATCCAGGCCGATCTGGCCGAATTCGTTGATCAGCACCGCCCAGCGCTCGCCTTGCGGCTTTTGCGCCAGCAAGTGCCGAATCAGGCTGGTCTTGCCCGCGCCCAGGGGGCCGGCGATGACATGGGTGGGAATGTTCTGCAACATAGAGGGCCGTGGGTCTGAAAGAGATGAAAGCATGATGCGCCTGATCTGCCTGGCGTTGCTGTTCGGTTCGAGCCAGGTGCTGGCGCAGGCCTGTGTGGTGCATAGCCATGCGCAGCGGCTGGACGTCAAAGTCTGCCAGGAAAACATCAATATCCCGGCCAAGCTGTTCAGCGACGGCTTCTGCCAACCGAACCTGCCGGGACAGAAGGTCGAGGTCGAGTACCTCGAGCAGTGCCCGGGCGGTTCGTTCGGCGTGTGCAGCCACGCGCAGGTGGCCAATATGCCTTATCGGCAGAATATCCACTATTACGGCGTGGCGGGCGATGCGGCCTACCTCAAGCCATTCTGTGAAGGCCAGAGCGGCGGCCAGTGGCAAACACCGTAATCAAGACCGCCAGCGACCTTCCAATGACCACAAATCCCCTGTGGGAGCCGGCTTGTCGGGACGCCGCACCGCGGCGATGGCGTCCTTGAATTCAACACTTGACTCACGGGCCTCATCGCCGGCAAGCCGGCTCCCACAGAAGAAAAGGACGGCGTGAACCCGCGCGATCAGCTCAACCAGTCCAGCGTCAGGATCAACCGCCGCTCACCCTCCGGCACCGGCGGCGAACGATGCACCAGGCCAAAGCCTTCATTCCCGCGCCAGCGCTCGCCCTTGAGCAGCGCCACCGCACCACTGCCCACCTGGCGGATCAACGCGGAATCGCCAGGCTCCGCCGCCGGATTGCCCAGTTGTCGGCGGTCGATCGCCCCTTCCGCCAGCCACTGGCTCCCCACCCCCGCATAGGTGGTGATCAACCGCACCGGCACATGGTCGACGTGAAAGCGCGGGCACATCGCCTTGTCCAGCACCCGCAGGCGCAGGCCGATCCGCCGCGCACCAAGCAGACAGGCGTAGGCACTGACCAGCCAGGACACGTCACTCAAGAACCCCTCGTACCCCTCCAGGTCACGAAACCCCGAGGCCAGGCCGTACAGGTGCGGCTGTGCCTCGTCGTCCGGCATCTCCAGGCTCAGGGATTCGGCCAGCGGCTCGCCCAACGACAACAGCAAAGCCGCGAAATCGGCAATATGCCCCGGTAACCGACGCTGCCAGACCGCCAGGTTGACCCCCTCGTCGAGAATCTCGCCCAGCACCGTCGGGGCTTCGCCCTGCACCTGCCGAATCGTCGGCAAGGCCTTCCAGTGTGGCGCCAGCATCAGGCCGCCTCCTCGTCATGCCAGGCACCGAACGGATCAGGCATTGCGCTCCAACCCTCGACCCCCAGGGCCATTTCTTCATCACTCAACAAGCAGCTGTCCAACCGCTCGGTAAGCTGCGCGAAGTCGATGTTCTGTCCGATAAACACCAGTTCCTGCCGGCAATCACCGGTCTCGGGAGTCCAGTGCTGCATGATCGCCGCGCTGCTCTCCTGATCCTGCGGCCAATGCTGTTTCGGCACGAAACGCCACCAGCGCCCGGCAAAGCCATGGCGCATCAAGCCGCCGGCCTGGGACCAGCTGCCGGCCTCCTGATACTTGCTGGCCAGCCAGAAGAAGCCCTTGGAGCGCAGCAGCTTGCCGTTCACCCAGGGCTGGTTGATAAAGTCGAAAAAGCGCTCGGGATGAAACGGCCGCCGTGCCCGGTACGCCGTGGAGGCGATGCCATACTCCTCGGTTTCCGGCACATGCTCGCCGCGCAGCTCCTGCAACCAGCCCGGCGCCTGGGCCGCGCGATCGAAGTCGAAACGGCCGGTGTCGAGGATCTTCGCCAGCGGGATCTCGCCCATCACCATGGGAAGGATTTCCGCCTGTGCGTTCAGACGCCGCAGAATCGCCATCAACTCCTCGCGTTCGTGACGGCTGATCAGGTCGATCTTGCTGATCAGGATCACATCGGCAAACTCGACCTGCTCGATCAGCAGGTCGGTGATCGAGCGCTCATCCTCTTCACCCAGGGTTTCGCCACGGGAGGCGAGGCTTTCGGCCGCCTGGTAGTCGAGCAGGAAGTTCATGCCGTCGACCACCGTGACCATGGTGTCGAGCCGGGCGATATCCGCCAGGCTCTGGCCGTTTTCATCACGGAAGGTAAAGGTCTCGGCCACCGGCAGCGGCTCGGAAATGCCGGTGGATTCGATCAGCAGGTAATCGAAACGACCGTCGCGGGCCAGCTTGCCGACCTCCTCCAGCAAGTCTTCGCGCAAGGTGCAGCAGATGCAGCCGTTGCTCATCTCGACGAGCTTTTCCTCGGCGCGGTTGAGGCTGACGTCGCGCTGGACCTCACTGCCGTCGATATTGATCTCGCTCATGTCATTGACGATCACCGCCACCCGCAGGTTTTCGCGATTGCGCAGCACGTAATTGAGCAGAGTGCTTTTACCGGCGCCGAGAAAGCCGGACAGCACGGTCACGGGTAGACGTTGGGTCATGGGGGTTTTCCTCATCAGGTCGGCCGGGTCAAAGCGCCCGTTCATGGCAGGGGTCGGGGCCTGGAATTTATTGAATGTTATATTATAACAATGCAAATAATCCAATCCTCCGCTTGCTCGCCACGACGAAGGGCGCAATGCTGGCGGCGATCCCGTTGACGAGAATGCCGATGCGTCCTGTCCTGAACCATCTGCTGCCGGCCCTGTTGCTGCTGGCGGCGAACGCCCAGGCCCAGGTGCCTGCCGCCCCCCAGACCAACTGCACCCGCAGCGCCAACCTGCTGTCGTGCAAGGATGGGCTGGGCAACGCCTATGGCGTCGCCACCCAGGGCAATACGATTTACCTGCAAGGTTTTGAAGTGATCGGCAAGCGCTACTGGGCGCAGACCAGCAGCCGCTATGGGCAGTTGACGTTCTTCACCGGGATTGCCTCGGACGGTGAAGCCTGGGTCGGTTACAGCCGGCGGGTGGGCTGGACCACCCAGAACCGTTTTTCCAGTTCAGGCGGGTTGAGCAAGAAGTTCGTCTGCGACCGGATGGTGGGCTGCTAGGCCCCTCGGAGTGACGCGCACGCCTCTTGTAGGAGCCGGCTTGCTGGCGATGGCGGCCGAATAGTCGATGCAAGACTTGCCGGCCTCATCGCCAGAAAGCCGGCTCCCACAAGGGTGGCGCAGCCAGTCCTACACCAACCCTTCCTGCATCTGCTGCTGCCAGGCGATATAACTGTCCGCTGGCGGGTTCTTCTCGAAGTAGCGCTTCAAGCCCTCGAACAAACCATCGGCAATCGCCTGCTGATGCCGCGCCGTCACCAGCCGCTGGCTGTCGCGGGCATTGGAGATGAAACCGGTCTCGACCAGGATCGACGGCACGTCCGGCGACTTCAACACCGCGAAACCGGCCTGTTCCACGCGCTTCTGATGCAAGGTGGTGATGCCTTCCAGGCTGCCCAGCACACTGTGTCCCAGTTGCAGGCTGGAGGCGATGGTGGCGTTCATCGACATGTCGAGAATCACCCCGGCCAGCATCGGGTCCTTGTCCTTGAGATTGAGCAGGCTCTGCGCGCCCAACAGGTCGGCACCGTTTTCGCGCTGGGCCATGAACCGCGCCGTGGTGGACGTCGCGCCACCTTCGGACAGGGCGAACACCGAAGCTCCCGAGGCGGTGATACGCGGTGCGGCGTCGGCGTGCACCGAGATAAACATGTCGGCCTTGTTCTTGCGGGAGAACTCCACCCGTTTGCGCAAGGGTACGAAGAAGTCGTCGTTGCGCACCAGGCGCACATCGAAGCCTTTCTCGCGCTTGAGGCGCTTGGCCAACAGTCGGCCAATCGACAACACCACGTCTTTCTCACGCTCGCCCTTCGAACCCACCGCCCCCGGGTCCTTGCCGCCATGGCCGGGATCGACCACCACCATGATGTCGCGCTTGGGGTGGGCCTTGCCGCTGGCCGCTTCATGCCGCACGGGCGGCGGCGCTGCAACCGCCGGGGCCGCCGCCAGGGTGGCCGGGGGCACGGCGGCGCTGCCATTGCTGGTCAAGTCGAGTACCAGGCGATGGCCCTGCGCGCCCTCGGGCGGCAACAGGAAGCTGTTGAGCTGAACCGGACTGGCCAGGTCGAGGACGATCCGCGTATCGCCCTGGCCGAAATGCCCGGAACGGATCGAGCGGATCACCGTGTTGCCCAGCGCCAACTGTCGGAAATCGCCCGTGAGCTTGGCGCCGCTCAGGTCGATGATCAGCCGCTCGGGCGCGGTCAGGGAAAAGGTCTTGTATTGAATCGGACCGCTGAGATCCAGCACCAGCCGCAGCTTGTTGCCATCGCGCCACAGCCGCGCATTCTGGATCTGCGCCGCCGACAAGCCGAACGGCAGAACCGCCGCACTGGCTAATAAAAAGTTGAGCAACTGACGTCTATGCATGACAGGTACCGCAAATAAGGGAGTGTTCGTACGCGTTGTCGCTGTGTAAGCCCAGCAAAAAAAGCATCGTCGATCTAAAAGTTATAATATAACATGTCATTCTATTTCCGACGATGGACCTGCTCATGAATGCGTTGACGCTGCCGGATATCGCCGCGCAGTCATCCCGGCAAGCCTTGCCCCTCGAGTGGGTGGGCATGTGCGGCATTGCTCTCCCGATCTCGATTGACGGCCAGCGTCTCAGCGCCAAGGCCGATGCAGGCGTGAGCCTCGACGATGGCGAAGCGCGAGGCATTCATATGTCACGTCTGTACCTGGCCCTGGAACGACTGGAGCAGGAAGACCTGACGCCCGAGCTGATCCGAGAAACGCTACAACAGTTTCTCGGCAGCCACGACGGACTCTCCAGCAACGCTTACCTACGCATCCATACCGACCTGCTGCTCAAACGCCCGGCATTGGTCAGTCCGCTGGCCGGCTGGAAAACCTATCCAGTCAGTGTGTTAGTCGAACTGAAAAACGGAGTGTTCCACGTGGAACTAAAAATTGACGTGGCCTACTCCTCCACCTGCCCGTGCTCGGCAGCCCTCGCCCGGCAATTGATCCAACAGCAATTCATCGATGACTTCGCCGACAAGCCCCTGGAGCACAGTGACATCCTGGGCTGGCTTGGCGGTCAGGGCGTCGTCGCCACACCTCACAGCCAGCGCAGCATTGCACAATTGCATATTCGTTTAGATGAAAAAATCGGTCGGTTTCCTCTCGAGCCTCTGATCAACGAAGCCGAGGCCGCCCTCGGTACCGCCGTGCAGACCGCCGTGAAACGCGCCGACGAACAAGCCTTCGCCCTCGCCAACGGCCAGAACCTGATGTTCTGCGAAGACGCGGCACGCCGCCTCAACCTGGCGCTCAAGCGTTCGGACGCGGTCAGCGCTTTCCACCTGCGGGTGGTCCACGCCGAAAGCCTGCATGCCCATGACGCCGTGGCCGAAAGCCGCTGGAACTGGAGGCAGGCATGATCCGCTGCCAAGGCCTGCGCTGGGGCGCCCCGGGCCAGCCCCTGACTCCCGCCGTGGATTTCGAACTGGCCGCCGGCAGCCTGACCGCCGTGATCGGCGCCAACGGCACTGGCAAAAGCAGCCTGTTGAAAGTCATCGCAGGGCTGCAAAAACCCCTGGCCGGTAAAGTGAAACTGGATGTTCCACTCCGCGGCAACCTGTCGTTCCTGCCACAACAACAGCACCTCGACCGCCAGTTTCCCATCAGCCTGCAAGAACTGGTGGCCGCCGGGTTCTGGGGCATCAAGCAAACCCCGCAGCAGCGTAGCGAACGCCTGCGAGCCGTGCTCGAAGACTGGCACCTCGGCGGACTGGAACAGCGTCCGCTGATGGCCTTGTCCGGCGGTGAGTTGCAACGTGCCGTGCTCGCACGACTGAGCCTGGCCTCGGCACCGATCCTGTTGCTCGACGAACCCCACGCCGCCCTCGATGAGGAGGGTCAGGCCCTGCTGTGGAAACACATCCATGCCTGGCACGCCGAAGGTCGCACCCTGGTGGTGGTCTGCCACGACCTCGCCGCCGTGCGCCAGCACATCCCCAACGCCCTGTTGATCAAAAACAGCGGCTGCACCCTGGCACCCAGCACCCAGCTGATCCAGCAACAACCCCATACGCAGGTAGCCTGATGCTGATGTTCGCCAGCCACCTGTGGCAACCGTTCCAGGATTTCGTCTTCATGCGCCGGGCCTTGCTCGGCGGGCTGGTGCTGGCCTGCAGCACCGCGCCGCTGGGGGTGTTCCTGATCCTGCGGCGCATGAGCCTGATCGGCGATGCGGTGGCCCACGGCATTCTGCCGGGCGCCGCGGTGGGCTTCTGGATCGCCGGCCTGAGCCTGCCGGCCCTGACCATCGGTGGTCTCGGCGCGGGCATGGGCATGGCCGGGCTCTCGGCCTGGATCACCCGCCGCACCGGCCTTCGCGAAGACGCCAGCCTCGCGGCGATCTACCCGATTTCCCTGGCCAGCGGCGTGCTGCTCCTCGGCATCGCCGGCAAACGCCTGGACCTGCTGCACCTGCTGTTCGGCTCGGCCCTGGCGGTTGACGGCCCGACCCTGACCGGCATGCTCTGGGTCTGCGGCATCAGCCTGGTGCTGATGGCGATCATCTATCGCCCGCTGCTGCTGGACACCCTCGACCCGCTGTTCCTGCAAACCGTCAGTCGTCTCGGCCCCCTGGCCCACGGTGTGTTCCTGACCCTGGTGGTGTTGAACCTGGTGATCGGCTTCCAGGCCATCGGCGCCCTGATGGTGGTCGGCCTGATGATGCTGCCGGCGATCGCCTCGCGCTTCTGGAGCCGCAACCTGCCGGTGCTGATGGCAATTGCCGCGCTGATCGGCTGCGTCTCGGTCACCCTCGGATTATTGCTGTCGTTCTACTACTCGCTGCCCAGCGGGCCCTCCATCGTGCTGGTCGCGGGTGGTTTTTACCTGCTGTCCGTGATCTTCGGCCCGGTACACGGCCTGCTGCGCCGCCCGCCTTCGCTAACGTCCCAATGAGGTGTCATCCGATGCGCGCTCTACTCGTGCTATTCAGCTCCGTGCTGGCCTTGTCCCTGAACCTGTCCACCGCCCAGGCAGCGGACAAGCTCCCGGTGGTCGCCAGCTTCAGCATTCTGCGAGACATCACCCAACAGATCGGCGGCGATCATATCGAGGTCATCGGCATGGTCGGCCCGGACGCCGACGCCCACACCTACGAGCCGACGCCGGATGACGCCAAGGCCCTGCTCAACGCCAAGCTGATCGTCAAGAACGGCCTGGGCTTCGAGCCCTGGCTCGACCGCCTGGTGACCAGCACCGAGACCAAGGCGCCGGTGGTCACCGCCAGCAAGGGCGTGATCTCCCACACCATGGAAGAAGACGGCGAAACCATTCCCGACCCCCACGCCTGGCACAACCTGGCCAACGCCGAGCTGTATGTGAACAACATCACCAAGGCGCTGATCAAGGTCGACCCGGCGAACAAGGACGACTACACCCGTAACAGCCAGACCTACCTGAAAGAGATCTACCGCCTGCTGGCCGAAGCCAAGGTCAAGCTCGGCAACCTACCGGCCGGCAATCGTCGCATCGTCACCTCCCATGACGCCTTCGGCTACCTGGGCCAGGCCTACGGCATCCAGTTCATGGCGCCACAGGGCCTGTCCACCGAACGTGAGCCGTCCGCCGCCGAAGTCGCCACGCTGATCACCCAGATCCGCAAGGACAAGGTCAAGGCCGTGTTCATGGAAAACATCAAGGACGCCCGCCTGCTCAAGCAGATCGCCGACGAAAGCGGCGCGCAGATCGGCGGCACCCTGTATTCCGACGCCCTGGCCGCCGAAGGCCCGGCCAGCACCTTTACCGGCCTGTTCGAATACAACATGAACACCCTGCATGCGGCGCTGAGCAAATAACCCTGCGGCCACCCTCCCCTTGATCAGGTCCGGGGCTTCACCGCCCCGCAATCCTGCCCCATCCACACCGCTCGGGTTTCCATGCTGCCGTTCTGCTGAATGCCGGTAGCATTGAAGGTCCCGCTGACCTTGGTGGTGAACTCACGGTCATTGACGAAGTGCGCCACACCGGCACCCTGGGCCTTCGGACAACTGAAACGGAATTTCCAATCCGGCCCGTTGCGCTCGGTGATCTGCTGGTTGCAACCCGATTGCGGATCGGTCAGGGGAATCGACTCGGATGCCACCTGCTGCGGCGTCAGGCACACCCGTACGCCCTCACCCCCGAGGTTGATTCCCTGCTTCTCCAGCGCCGCGCGCTGCTCCGGGGTGGTGTTCTGTTTCAGCACGCCCATGAGCATGCCCACATCCAGTTGCTGGTTCTCGACCTGCACATTGCTGGAGGTCAGCTCCCACAAACCCGGTTGCAGCACCTGCGCCTGGGCAACGGAAATCATTGAGCCAAGGACAAGGGCCAGGCTCGGCAGACGAAGGTTCATCGAATAGCTCCTAGAGAATGGTTCGCCTTAGACGTCAGAATCATGCTGAGGTTGCGTCAATAATTAAATAGCGACAATAACGGCGGAACATGGTCTGTTAGACATTGAGAAACACTTGAGCAGGATCGCCCATGGATTATTTTGGCCCACATATTTTCGGCTACCTGATTGCCCTGATTCATTCCCTTGGCCTTATCGCCGCCCTCCATGCCGTGTTGACCGTGCGCACCGCCCAAGGCGCCATCGCCTGGGCCCTGTCGCTGATGTTCATCCCCTACCTGACAATGATTCCCTACCTGGTCTTCGGCCGCAGCACCTTCGACGCCTATATCAAGGCCCGGCGCCAGGCCAACGTGGAAATGCGCAAGGCCATCGCCGACCTGAACTGGCGCCCCTGGGTCGAGGAGGCCCTGGCCGCGCGCAGTTCCCAGGCCTATGCCTCGCTGCGGGCGATGCCGAAACTGGGGCGCATGCCCTGCCTGGCCAATAACCAGGTGCAGTTGCTGGTCAATGGCGACACGACCTTCGACGCGATTTTCCAGGCCATCGAGCAGGCCAGGGAAGCGGTGCTCGTGCAGTTTTTCATTATCCATGACGACCAGCTCGGGCGACTGCTGCAGAAACGGCTGCTGGAAAAGGCCGCCGAAGGCGTGGCGGTCTACGTGTTGTACGACCGGATCGGCAGCCATGCCCTGCCCCACGAATACGTCGAGACCTTGCGCGAGGGTGGCGTGCAGATTCGCGCGTTCGCCACCCGCAGCGGCTGGCTGAACCGGTTCCAGGTGAATTTCCGCAACCATCGCAAGGTGGTGGTGGTCGACGGTCTGGTGGGATTCGTCGGCGGGCATAACGTCGGCGACGAGTACCTCGGGGCCATGCCGCCGCTGTCACCCTGGCGCGACACCCATGTGCAGGTGAGCGGCCCGGTGGTCGCCTGCCTGCAGGAGTCGTTCGCCGAAGACTGGTTCTGGGCCTCGCGCAAATTGCCGCCGCTGATCCTGCCGGAGTCCTACCCGGACGACGGTGTGCTCTGCCAGTTGCTCGCCAGCGGCCCCGCCGACCCGGTGGAAACCTGTTCGCTGTTCTTCGTCGAAGCCATTCACTCGGCCCGGGAGCGGATCTGGATCACCAGCCCCTACTTCATCCCCGATGAAGCGGTGTTCGCCGCCTTGCGCCTGGCGGTGCTGCGCGGCGTGGATGTGCGCCTGCTCCTGCCGTCACGCCCCGACCACCGCATCGTCTACGCCGCGTCCAGCCTGTATGCCTTCGAAGCAGTACGCGCCGGTGTACGGGTGTTCCGCTACGGCCCCGGTTTCCTGCATCAGAAAGTGGTATTGGTGGACAACGAAATCAGCGCCATCGGCAGTGCGAACCTGGACAACCGCTCGTTCCGGCTGAATTTCGAGCTGATGTTGCTGACCGTGGACGAAGCCTTCGCCCGGGAAGTGGAACGCATGCTGGAGCAGGACTTTGCCCTGGCCCATGAGGTGGCCAAGGAGGAAAGCCGGCAGACCCACCGCCTGCAACAGCTCGGCATGCGGGTCGCGCGGTTGATCTCGCCGATTTTGTAACCGGCATGAAGGATAGATTCTCGAGGCTGGCAGGAATGGTCTGAAATCATCGTAATGCGCTACGAAGGGCGGGAAGTTCTTCTAAGCTGGACGGTTCTCAGACCAACGGAAGGTATAACGATGAAATCCACCTTAATGGGGCTGCTCTTGAGCCTCGGCGTTGCCCAAGCGAGCGCGGCACCGTCGCTCAACGTCGAGTTCGGCAAGCCCAGCTACATTCACCACCTGACCTACGAGGTGCTGTACAAGGACAAGCCCTTCAAGGAGGCGACGCTGTATTACTACGACAACGGCCTCTACAAGATCGTCTCGCCGGGGGAAGAACACTACGGCGTCTACGTCGTCAAAGGCCAGTTCAGCGACACCCGGTACGCCATCAGCTACATCTCGCTGCCATCCAGCGACTGGTATGGCAATGTCGCCCTTCATGATCTGGCCTTCGACAAGAATACCGGTGTGTTCCAGCAACAGGCGCACCTGCCTTCGGACCAGAACATTGCGCCCCAGCACGGCAGCTTCCGCCTGGAGCGCAATGAACTGGCCGACCCGTTGCCCATCCGCTGGCAGACGCCTCAGCGATAAATATCGGCGCGGGTCCAGGGCAGGTTGTGACTGCCGTCGGCGAAGGGTTTCACCGCCAGGATCTGGTGCAGGTTGATCCAGCCTTTTTCGAAGGCGTAGGCGCAACCGGCCAGGTACAGCCGCCAGATCCGCAGGGCCCGTTCCGGCACCTCGTGGCTCGCCGCCTCGAGGTTGTTTTCCAGGCGCTGACTCCACTGCCCCAGGGTACGCGCGTAGTGCAGGCGCAGGCTCTCCACGTCGACCACTTCCAGATCGGCCTCGCTGATGTGCGCGGTAATCATCGACACATGCGGCAACTCGCCATTGGGGAACACATAACGATCGATGAAGTCGCCGGCACCGCGTCCCACCGGACGTCCGTCGGTATGCTTGGCGGTAATGCCATGGTTCATCACCAGGCCGCCTTCGCGCACGGCGCCGAACAGGATCTTGCAGTACTGCTTGAGGTTGGCATGGCCGACATGTTCGAACATGCCGACGCTGACCACCTTGTCGAAGCGACCGTCCTGGGGCAGGTCGCGATAATCCAGCAGTTGCAGGTCGACCTTGTCCTGCAGGCCCTCGGCGGCGACCCGCTCCTTCGCCAGCGCCAGCTGTTCCTTGCTCAGGGTGATACCGAACACCTTGACCCCGAACTCCCGCGCCGCATAGCGGGCCAGCCCGCCCCAACCGCAGCCGACATCCAGCAGGTACTCGCCCGGCTGCAGGCGCAGCTTGCGGCACAGGTGGCGAAACTTGGCTTGCTGGGCTTCCTCGAGGGTGGCGTCATCGCGTTCGAAGTAGGCGCAGGAATAGACCATCTCGCGGTCCAGCCAGAGCTGGTAGAAGGCGTTGGAGAGGTCGTAATGGTAGGAAATGGAGGCGGCGTCGGTTTCCTTGTCGTGGGCCTGGCGCACCGGAAGATTGTCCCCTTCATCCTCCAGCAGAGCCTGGCTCAACTCATCGCAGACCCGCACGACTTCGCTGATCGAGCCTTCGAGTTCCAGCTTCCCCTCGACGAAGGCACTGCCCAGCAGGTCCAGCGTGGGGTGGGTGAATTGCGCGACCAGTTGCGGGTCCTTCACAACGATCGTGACACTGGGCGTCGGCCCGAGATTGAATTCGTGACCGTTCCAGAGTCTCAGGCGAAGCGGTAGCTGCAGATTCTGTAAGGCCGGTGGAAGTTGCGCGAGCATCAGTAATCCCCCTTGTTTCAGACGTCTGAATTAAGGGTAGCGCATTCGCGGGAACTGTCAGCCTATGGAGAGAATAGACTCGAACTATGGGTTTGCCCGCCACCGCCCGGCGGGGAAATGATCGCGTCAAAGCGCGTGGCATTGGCAAACCAGGCCGTCATTCACCCATTGCTTGAGCCAGCTGACCGCTTGCAAGGGTGCACCCTCCCCCAGACTGCCCGCCAGCTCGGCACACAGTTCGGCGAAACTCCAACCGTCATGCAGCATGCCGTTCAAGGCGTGGGCTTCGGCCGATTCAAGGCTGCGATACTGGCAAACCAGGCCGGCACGCCAGACCAGGCAAACCTGCGGCTCATCCAGTTCGAGACTGTCGGGAAACGCCGTTTCGGCCTTCACCGCCCGCCACATCGCCAGGCTGTTGAAGCGACCATCGAGCCACTGGACGCTGGGCACCCGCTCGAGCCGCAGCGCCGGCCAGGCCTCGGCCGGCAGGCTGGCCATGGCCTCCAGGGTCAAGGCCGCGCCCGGCAAGGCATCGAAGGCCAGGGTAAAGGCCCATTCCAGGCGAATCAGTTCCGCCAGGGGCGCGCCCTGCTCCGGCACCAGGTGGCGCAGGACGAACGCTTCGAACCCCGCCCCCAGCCAGCGCAGGCTGTAATGGGACGATGGACATTCGCGCAGGTAGGCCGCGGTCAGTGCATCGAACTCATCGTCACCCAGCCAGTGCCGGACCGTGGGAAAGTCGCTACGCAGGGTTTCCTGCAAACGGGCGCGGTAAGCGTTGTGGTAGATGGCAAGACCAGTCTCGACATCCAGGCTCGGCCCGCCGATCAGGCTGGCGCCCAATGCTGCGTCGGCCGTGGCGTCTTCTCCCAGCAGGTAGTCTTCGAATGCCAGTTGCCAGTCATTCAGGCGCATAACGACCTCCGCGCCAGGGCAATACCGCCCAACTCACGGGCCTTGTCCAGTTCGTCCACCAGCTCGGCCAACGGCGGGAAGTGATCGTCACGCTCCAGCAAGGTCGCCACCGGCCCCAGGTGTTCGAGGGTCCGCTGATAGAGCGCCCAGACCGGATCACAGACCGGGTGATCATGGGTGTCGATCACGTAGTCGCCATAGTCGGCATGCCCGGCCAGGTGCAATTGACGGATCTTGTGCGCCGGCAGGCTGTGGATGAAAGTCCAGGGATCGAAACCGTGGTTGCGTGCGCTGACATAGACATTGTTCACGTCCAGCAGCAGCTCGCAGCCGCTCAGGCGACTCAGGGCTTCGAGAAACTCCCACTCGGAAAACTCATCGGCCGCGGCACGCACGTAACTGGAGACATTCTCCAGCACCAGCGGCTGTTGCAGCACGTCCTGCACCTGGCGGACGCGGGCCGCGACGTAGTACAGGCTTTCTTCGGTGTAAGGCAGCGGCAGCAGGTCATGCAACTGATGAGCATTGCCGCGACTCCAGCACAGGTGGTCGGAAATCCACGCGGGATTGACCCGCCCGGCCAACTGCTTAAGTTGTTTGAGGTACTCCCCGTCGAGTGCATGGGGCCCGCCGATGGATAGCGACACGCCATGCATCACCAGCGGATAACGCTCGGCGATGGCATCCAGGTAATACAGCGCCTTGCCGCCCTGGACCAGGTAATTCTCGGAAACGATCTCGAACCAGTCCACCGCGGGCGACTGCTCGAGGATTTCCTGGTGATAGTGACTGCGCAAACCCAGGCCATAACCCAGGCAGGGACGGGAAACGGACATGCTGGACTCCTTGCGAAAGTGTCCGCAGCGGCATGGGGGCCGACCGCTGCGGGAGCACTCGGTCGTCGCTTATTCGCCAACCTTGCCGCCGGCTTTGTCGCAAGCCGACTTGGTCATGACCTTGAAGCCCTGGCCTTTGCAGGAGCCCATGCCTTTACAGGCGTGATCCTTGGTCTTGCAGTCGTTCTGGCCTTTGCAGGCGTTGACGCCATAGCAGTGAACCTGGGCGTCGGCAGCCGATGCCTGGGTCACGACACCGGCAAACAGGGTGGCGGCGGCGAGAGCGAGTGCGGCACCGGCAGCGGCGGTTTTGATCGACATGGTTCTTATCCTCGAAAATGCGTTAGGGGTATCGGTCCGAACGGAATGTTCAGTCTCGACATGCCACTAGAGAGCGGTCGATGCCGGCCGTTACAGGTCCTTGCAAATTTTTTCGAAAATAAGCCCTCGTCGGCGCCTCTCCCCCTCATCTGCTGGAACGTCACCCGGCGGCCCGGCAAGGGAAGTGGCCTATTGAAGCATTACGTTACTACATAACAAAAATATCCAAACAGCGGATAATGAAAGCGCTGCCTGAACGGTTTAATTCCGTCTATAAATTAATCTGACAACACGGAAAACACTGACACTGCTTTATCTGTCGTCCCACTACTCGAAACAACCCGAAAAGTTATCACTCACTCACCTGGTACTCATGTAACAAAATTCAACATCTGCGTGACTTGATTGGTGTCCTGGCAATGACTAACATCCCACTGACTTTGAATAGTCCGTGCCCATTCATTAAAAACCTTCGTAACTCCCAGTATTGAAAAGCGTCTGACAACGGTTCCGCAGCGCGCCCAACCCGTTGAATAGACGGCTCAAAACCCTGAAATCTTATTTATCCTCGTGCGCCTTCAAACATCACGAGGCCAGATAACTTATAACTATATGCCTCACCCTTAACACACTTGACCCCTGTGCTCGCTGCCGACTAATAACATACCCGACACTCAGCGCGCACACTTGAGCGACGGAGCCGCCATGAGCCATACCTTGAGTGAGTACCATTATTTTCAGCCGCCACTGGGGACTGCCACTGCCGCAGATACTTCCAGTTGCCTGACCATCAATCAACCGGGTTCTCCCTTGGGCCTGAGCAATCTGCTGGACTTGATCAGTCATGAAATCAGCCGGGAAAACAATCAACAGATTCACCGACTCACCTTCAAAAGTGGCCAGACACTTTGCATAAAGGCCGACCCGCAATGGGTCACCGTCCGAGGGCGGCGGATCAATTTCCACGCCGACTCGACGTATCCCTACACGACCTTTCTGGAAGATCCGGCTCGAGCAGGCAGCAGCAAAAAGCCCTCCAGGTGACGCGGTGCTTTCAGGACGCCATTAACGCCTGACGCCTTGACCAAGGTTGTGCACAGGGACAATATTATGATCATAATATTTTATGACACCGACCTTTGTCCCTCTTCCTCAACCAGGTGTCTCGCAGGAGAACAGTCATGAGCAGCTACGACGTCGTCATCATCGGGGGCGGGCCCGGGGGCTACAACGCCGCCATTCGCGCCGGCCAGTTGGGCTTGAAGGTCGCCTGCGTGGAGGGCCGCGCCACCCTCGGCGGGACCTGCCTGAACGTCGGCTGCATGCCGTCCAAGGCCCTGCTCCACGCTTCCGAGCTCTATGAGGCGGCCATGGGCCATGAATTCGCCAATCTCGGGATCGAGGTCAAGCCCGCTCTCAACCTCACGCAAATGATGAAACAGAAAGACGAGAGCGTGGCCGGGCTGACCAAGGGCATCGAATACCTGTTTCGCAAGAACAAGGTCGAGTGGATCAAGGGCTGGGGGCGGATCGCCGGCCCTGGCAAGGTGCTGGTACGCGCCGCCGACGGCAGCGAGACCGCCTTGCAGGCCAAGGACATCGTGATCGCCACCGGCTCCGAGCCGACACCACTACCGGGCGTCGACATCGACAACCGGCGCATCCTCGACTCCACCGGCGCGCTGTCGCTGCCCGAGGTGCCCAGGCATCTGGTGGTGATCGGGGCCGGGGTCATCGGCCTGGAATTGGGTTCGGTATGGCGCCGGCTGGGGAGCCAGGTCACCGTGGTGGAATACCTGGACCGTATCTGCCCTGGCGTGGACGTGGAAGCCGGCAAGACTTTGCAACGTTCCTTGAGCAAACAAGGCATCGGCTTCCTGTTGGGGTCCAAGGTCACCCGCGCCAGCAGCTCCGCGACCGGTGTCCAATTGCGTGTGGAACCGGCAGCCGGTGGTGAAGCGCAGTTGATCGACGCCGACTACGTGCTGGTGGCCATCGGTCGTCGCCCCTTCACCCAGGGGCTTGGACTGGAAACCGTGGGACTTTCAACCGACCGGCGCGGCCTGCTGGCGAACCAGGGCCACCGCACCGAAGCGGCGGGGATCTGGGTAATCGGCGATGTCACCAGTGGCCCGATGCTCGCCCACAAGGCCGAAGACGAAGCCATGGCCTGCATCGAGCAGATCGTCGGCAAGGCCGGTGAAGTCAACTACGCGCTGATCCCCAGCGTGATCTACACCCGGCCGGAACTGGCCAGTGTCGGCAAGAGCGAAGAACAGCTCAAGGCCGAAGGCCGCGCCTACAAGGTCGGAAAATTCCCTTTCAGCGCCAACAGCCGGGCCAAGATCAATCACGAGACCGAGGGTTTCGCCAAGATCCTGGCCGACGCGCAGACCGACGAAGTCCTCGGCGTCCACCTGGTGGGGCCGAGTGTCAGCGAGATGATCGGCGAGTACTGCGTGGCCATGGAGTTTTCCGCCTCGGCCGAAGACATCGCCCTCACCTGCCACCCACACCCGACCCGCTCCGAAGCGTTGCGTCAGGCGGCGATGAACGTCGAAGGCCTGGCCACGCAGATCTGAGTCAGTCGGGCAGGTGATTCAACGGCAGCGGTCCGGGCGCCTTCACCGCCTGGATCGCGAAGTTGCTGCGGATGTCACGCACACCGGGCAGGCGCAGCAGTTCGCCATTGAGGAAACGCTCATAAGCCCGCAGGTCGGGCACCACCACTTGTAGCAGAAAGTCCGACTCGCCGGAGACCAGGAATGCCGAGATCACCTGCGGCAAGGCCAGGACCGCCAGGCGAAACGCTTCGGCCTCGGCCTCATGGTGCCGCTCGACCTTGACCCCGACGAACACCGTCAGTCCCAGTCCGACCTCATCGCGATCCAGGTTCACCTGATAGCCTCGAATCACCCCCGCCTCCTCGAGCATGCGCACCCGACGCAGGCACGGCGACGCCGAGAGGCCGATCTGCGCGGCCAGTTCGACGTTGCTCAGGCGTCCATCCTGTTGCAGGGCCGCGAGAATTTTACGGTCGTAGGCATCGAGTTTTATTTTTGGCATATCCGACTATTCACTTCGACGATATTGGCAGGAAGTGCCAAGTCTAAGCTTTTCACGAGTTGAATACGCAAGCACCTGCCCTGGCCTTCCGACATAGAATTTTCTCCGGTTATCCCCCTTGGAGAAACAGCACGATGCTCCTCTACCTGTTCGCACTGGCGATGGTTTATCTGCTTCCCGGCCCCGACATGATCCTGCTGCTGCAAACCGGCGCCCGCCATGGCCGCAGCCAGGCCCTGACCACCGCCCTGGGCCTGGGTATCGCCCGCGCCTGCCACGTGGGGCTCGCGGCCCTGGGCCTGGCGGCGCTGTTCAAGGCCGCGCCGTGGACCTTCGATGTGGTGCGCCTGGCAGGCGCCGCCTATCTGCTGTGGATCGGCGTGCGCATGCTGCGGCCCGGGTCGTTGGCGTCGTTGAGCGCCGGTGGCGAGGGAAGCGAACGCGCCTTGAACTGGCGCGCCGCCCTGCAACAAGGCTTGCTCACCAATCTGCTGAACCCCAAGGCGCTGCTGTTCTGCTCCGTACTGCTACCGCAATTCATCGATGCCCACGCGGGCCCCGTGGCCGCGCAGTTCCTTGGCCTCGGTGCGACCCTGGTGGGGGTCGGGCTGCTGTTCGACAGTGGCTACGCCCTGGCCGGTGCGTGGATCGGCCAGTGGCTGGACAAGAGCCCGCGGGCACAACGCCTGCAACAATGGCTGTTCGGCAGCCTGTTGATCGGCTTTGCCGTCAGATTGGCGTTTATCCAGCAAGCCTGAAGGCTTCCCTTTGTAGGAGCCGGCTTGCCGGCGATGAGGCCTTTGAGTCTTGCTGTGCCCGTGCGGACGCCATCGCCAGCAAGCCGGCTCCCACAGTAAATCTGCGTATCACCGCAAAATATCGTGTTGCCACGCCCCTGTAAGAGCTGGCTTGCCAGCGATGAGGCCGGCAAGCCTTGCATCGATCTTGCGGACGCCATCGCCGGCAAGCCGGTTCCTGCATCGGGGATACAGCGTCGTGCAAAAGAAACGCCGTTAGCAGGTGAGCCGACGGCGTTTTTCTTATACATTTTGCCTTCTACTCCACAGACAAGTTTTCCCATCATGACCAGCACGCTTGATCGTCTTATCGCCGGCACTCCGATTCTCTACGCAGGTAACCGGGTTTCCCCGGTACCGCCGGAGTTGGCCGAGCGTTTCCAGCCGGGCGATCATCTGCTGGTGGACCAGGCCAGCGGCGAACTGTTGCTGATCCCCCGCGCCGAGCAACAGATCGCGACCCAGGCCATCGACACCGCACAGGACGCGTTCACCGCCCTGGCCCTGGTCTCGGACGAAGCCATCAGCCAGTTCTTCGACCTGTTCGCCCAGCACCTGGAAGCGCCGGCTTCCTGGGCCCTGATCGAGGCCGCGAACCAGGCCGATATCGCACAGGCCAAGGCCCGTGGTCGCTCCACCACCCGCCTGCTGGCGAGCGAGGCCATGCGCCGCGACATGATCGCCGGGCTGCGGGCCTGGCGCGACGCGCCGCTGATCCGCGGTCGGGTCCGCGAGTCGGTGGAACATCAGGGCTGGAAAGTCGAGCAGGTCGTTGCGCCCTTGGGCGTGGTGGCGTTCGTCTTTGAAGGTCGGCCGAATGTGTTTGCCGATGCCGCCGGCGTCCTGCGCACCGGCAACACCGCGGTGCTGCGGATCGGCAGCGATGCCCTCGGCACCGCCCAGGCGATTGTTCGCCACGCCCTCGATCCGGCGCTGCGCGAAGCGGGCTTGCCGGCGGGCGCGGTGTCGCTGGTGGAAAGCAGCGATCGGGCGGCGGGCTGGGCCATGTTCGCCGATCGGCGCCTGTCCCTGGCAGTGGCCCGTGGCTCGGGCCATGCGGTGCAGCAGCTCGGCGGGATCGCCCAGCAGGCCGGCACCGTGGTCAGTCTGCACGGCACCGGCGGCGCCTGGCTGGTGGCCCATCAGGACGCCGATGCCGGACGGTTTGCCGAAGTGGTGCGCAACTCCCTGGATCGCAAGGTCTGCAACACCCTCAATGTCTGCGTGATTCATCGCCAACGGGCGGCCGAACTGGTGCCGCTGTTCCTCGAGGCCCTGAAGGCCGCCGGCGAAGCACGCGGCCAGAACTGCAAGCTGCATATCGTCAGTGGCGATGAAAGCGTGCTGCCCGCCGAGTGGTTGCAGGCGCGGGTGCAGGTCCAGCGTGCCGAAGGCTATCAGGAAGAAGCGCAAACCGAGTCGTTGCCCGAGGATCAGCTTGGCTGTGAGTGGGAGTGGGAAGAGACACCGGAAGTCAGCCTGAAAATCGTCGATGACCTGGATCAGGCAATAACCCTGTTCAATCGTTACAGCCCGCAATTCACAGTATCGCTGATCAGCGCCGACCGTGGCGCCCATGACTATTTCTACAACAGTATCAACGCGCCCTTTGTCGGCGATGGTTTCACCCGCTGGGTCGATGGACAGTACGCGCTGAACAAGCCGGAGCTGGGGCTGTCGAACTGGGAGAACGGGCGGTTGTTTGCCCGTGGCGCGATCCTGGCCGGAGATGGGGTATTCACCCTGCGCAGCCGGATGAGCCAGATCGATACCAGCCTGCGGCGCTGAACAGTCCTTCCGTAAGGCCAACGTCCTGCGATGAATGCGACATCGCCATCGCTGCGGTGCGGCGTCCCGACAAGCCAGCTCCCACAGGGTTCACGGTTCGACGATATCCGGCGGTGGAACGCAGATCTGTGTGGGAGCCGGCTTGCTGGCGATAGCGGTAGTACATCTTGCATCTCCACCGCTGACACTCCACGCTATCGGCCGTTACAGATCCAGCACCAGCGGTTCCGTGCTTTTGGCCGGAATCGCACAACAGATTAACACCTGCCCCTCGCCCGGCAACTCCGCGGGCGGCAGTGGATAATGCACCTGCCCACTGATCAGGCGGGTGCTGCAGGTTCCACAAGAGCCGCCCCGGCAACTGAACTCAGGCTGCAAACCCCGGCTCTCAGCCAACGCCAGCAGGCTTTCACCCTCCGGCTGCCACCGCGCCTCCTTGCCCGAACGATGGAACACCACCGGCACCGACTGTGTAGCCGCCGGCGGCTGCTCGATCCGAGGGACACCCGGATCCTGGCGGCGGCGCAACGTCGAGGGCCCGAAAGTCTCCGCATGAATACGCTCGTCGCGGATATCCATATCGCGCAACTGATCGTACAGCCCCTGGGTAAAACCACCCGGGCCGCACAGGACAAAATCCACCGAATCATAGTCATCGACCGTCAGCACGGCCCTCAGTACTTCGACATCGAGTCGACCTTGCAGGTGATAATCCTCGCCCGGAACCGCATCAGGCTCCGGTTGGCTCAGCAGTCGGACCACCTGGACCGTGTCGCCGGCACGGGCCAACAATTCATCCAGCTCGGTCCTGAACGGCAACTCCGCCAACGACCGGGCACTCTGGAACAATACCGTGGGTCGCATCCGCCGGGTGCGTTTGCCCTGGTACACCACCTCCCGCAACATCGACAGCAAGGGCGTAATCCCCACGCCCGCCGCCAGCAATACCAGCGGGCGCTGCTCATGGGTCCCCAGCGTGAAATGCCCCTGCGGCGCACGCACCTCCAGCACATCACCGACCTTGAGTTGCTCATGTATATGGGACGACACTCGGCCGTCGCGCTTGACGCTGATCCGGCAGAACTCATCCGACGGCGCCCCCGACAGGCTGTAGGTGCGAATCTGCGTCTGCCCGTCCAGATTGAAACGCAGCGGCAAATGCTGCCCGGCCTGAAACACGGGCAATCCCGCCCCGTCTGTCGGCTCCAGGTACAGCGAGCGAATGCTGCGACTTTCCTCAATAATCCGACTGATCCGCAAAGGCCGCCAAGCGTTGCCCAAAGCCTCGGCCTGCAGACGCGCGGCGGCCTTCTCCCAGCTGCCGGTCATCAGGCTGTTCGGTGAAAAACCCTCGAACTTCCAGCGCAAGGTCGAAGCCGCCGGGCGCCGCACACAATGTTCCACGTGGAACGTCCACAAACGTTCGGCGCCCTGAAAGGCCTTCACCAGCGGCCCTTCCAGGATGACCTCGGTCCGCCCGCTGAGCTGCAGCAGGTCACCGCTATTGAAATCGATAAACAACAGGCCGGCACGGGGATTGACCAGCAGATTGCCCAGGGTATTGAAATGCAGGTTGCCGGCGAAATCCGGGATAGTCAGGCGGTCACCTTCCACCCGGACAAAGCCGCTTTGCCCGCCACGATGGGAGACATCCACGGAACGGGCACCGTCGATATCCACATAACTGGCGACGAAGAAGGTATCGGCGGCGCGGACCATTGCCGTCGCCACGGCGTCCAGGCCGTGCGAGCGATGAACCACTTGTGTCGTCGGGTCCGGCGCGGGCACCCGTTCGAACTGGCGCAACTGGATGTACTGCGGACAGTTGCCGAATGCATGTTCCACGGCAACGCTCAAACCTTGCCCAGAGCGCGCCGTGACACGCCCATTGATGCGATTGCGCCGCCGGGTGTGCAGTTCGATCCCCAACAGGCCGATGGCCGCGCCGGTTTGCAGGGCTGAATACGTGGGATCGCCCAGCTGTGGAAAACTCTCCACTTGCAGAAGCCTCGGCTCGGGAGAAAAGGCAAAGCCGGGCTCACCTTCAAACAGGCTCGCCCATGGGTTGCCTTCGTCGTCCACGCTGCCAAACAGCAGGAACGGCAACTGCCGATAAAAATCACGGTGCTGGTCCGGCATATAGTCGCGAATCACCTTGGGGCCGAACTCCGCCATCCGTTCGGCGACCCCGACGTGGGCCTGCATCCGCAGTTCGCCGGCATGCCAGGGTGAGGTTCTGGAGGGGCTGTGTGGGTTCATCGCGACGTCTCCACGGAAAACCTTCCCGGCCCGAGACCGGGAGGCTTCATTGACTTCAGGCTGTCTGCAAACCGACCACGGTGCGCGGCATCGGTACAAAGCCTGGCAGCGCTTCGATGCGAGCCAGCCAGGCCCGGACATTAGGGTAGTCGGCCAGCGAGACATTGCCTTCCGGCGCATGGGCGATATAGCTGTAACCGGCGACGTCGGCGATGGTCGGCGTATCCCCCACCAGATAGGACGAGTGGCTCAGTTCCTGCTCGACGACCTTGAGCAAGGCATGGGAACGGCTGATCGCTTCTTCCGCGTCATAGGGTGCACCGAAGGCCGTGATCAGGCGGGCCCGGGCCGGACCGAAGGCAATCGGCCCCGACGCCACCGACAACCAGCGTTGCACATGGGCGGCGCCAACCGGATCGGTGGGCAGCCAACGGCCTTGCCCATACTTGAGCGCCAGGTACACCAGAATGGCCGTGGAGTCGGCGAGGATAACGCCTTGATCATCGATGACCGGCACCTGGCCAAAGGCATTCAGGGCCAGGTATTCCGGCTTTTTATGGGCACCGCTGGGCAGATCCACATGAATCAGTTCCACCGGCAGACCGAGCAGGGACAACATCAGTTCGACACGGTGAGCGTGGCCGGAACGAGGAAAATTGTAGAGCTTGATGGCGTTCTGAGGCATGACCGACTCCAGGGCAGAAGCGCGACCCGGGATGGTTCGCGCTGATGGAGTAATCTTCCCCCTTCAGCGAAAACAACAGAATCACCAGAAACGGCAATCCATTCTTTCAGAAACTGAAAGGGTGATCAGCCTCTCAGATTCGGATCCTCGCGCAGGGCCGCGACCACGAAGTCGACAAAGCTGCGCACCCGCACGGACGTCGTGCGACCACCTTGATACACCACATGGATCGGCAGCGGCGGCAACTCGAAATCCTCCAGCACGATCTCCAGCTCGCCGCTCGCCAACTTGTCTGCCACTTGATAGGACAGCAGCCGAGTCAGACCAAAGCCCATGCAGGCGGCGCGGATGGCAGCCCGATTCGCAGTCAGCGCCAATCGCGGTTCCAGACGGATGCTCAAGGGTTTGTCGCCGTCGAGAAACTGCCAGTTCCTGACCTGTGAAGCCGACGCGGCCATGACGATCTGCGCCTGGCGCAATTCGTCCGGATGCTTCGGTCGGCCCTGCTTGTCGAGATAAGTCGGCGAAGCGCAGACCACCCGGCGTACCTGCCCTACCCTGACGGCGTGATAACCGCTGTCGGGCAACTCGCCGATCCGCACCGCGACGTCGATCCCGTCCTCGGCCATGGGCACCACGCGATCCACCAGCAATGCGTTGATATCCACCGCCGGATACTGCGCCAGGTACTGCACCATCACGGGGGTGACGTACAGCTCTCCGAACAGCACCGGCGCAGTCATGGTCAGTTGGCCACTGGGGCGGGCGTGACTGTCGGCGGCCGAGGCCTCGGCTTCCTCCATCGCGGCGAGGATACGCCGGCAGTCGTCCAGGTAACGTTGCCCGGATTCGGTCAGGTTCACATTGCGCGTGGTACGAACCAGCAACTGGGCGCCGATACGTTGTTCCAGCGCCGCCACCGCCCGGGTCACGCTCGGTGCCGAGAGGGCGAGACGCCGTGCCGCCGCCGCAAAGCCCTGCTCCTGGGCCACGGCGACGAACACCTGCATTTCCTGGAATCTGTCCATGGATTGACCGACTCGCTCCTACCGAGGATTGCGGTGATTAGACAGGCAGCTCTGACAGGAAGGTCAGCAGCGCATCGTTCACGAACGTCGGGTTTTCGATACTGGAAATATGCCCAGCATCCGGTATCCCGATGTAATCGCAGCCGATCAACTCGGCCATTTCCCAGGCTTCGCTCGGCGGCCGGGGCTTGTCCTGCTCACCGCCCATCACCAGGGTGCTCCCGGCATCCAATGCCGACAGCGCGGCCAGACGATCGTCACGCCCGAAGATCAGTCGTCCCAGCGGTACGACGCTGTCACGCAGGCGCTCGCTCGACCAGGTCGCCAGGGATGCGCGAAACGCCTGGTAGAACGGCAGCTGCGGATCGATACCCGGTTTGAAGAAAATCGGCACGATCGCGTCGAGCAGCGGCGGCGGAACGCTGCCGGCGTCCTCGATCATTTTCAGCATCGAGAAATAATACTGTCGGGTCGGCGCTGGCTCTTCACCTGCGTAGGTGTCCATCAACACCAGACCACGAACGCGCTCGGGTGCCGCCAGGGCCAGACGGGCGCCCCACATGCCGCCAACCGACAGGCCGACCAGGCTGAAACGCTGAATCTCCAGGTGATCCAGCAAGGCCAGCACCTGGTTCGCCAGATCGTCGAGGCCATGGGTAGTGTCCGGCAACGGCCCTGACTGCCCGTGGCCCCAGAGCTCCGGCACGATCACCCGATAGTGCTGCGAAAGCGCCGCGATCTGCGGCGCCCACATACCGCTGTCCCACAGGTAGCTGGAACCCAGCACCACCACCTCGCCCACACCCTGGTCGAGGAAATGAAGCGGTTGCCCATCGATCGTCACAAACGGCATTGAATTCCCCCTTCGCAAATGGATGAAACCGCGAGTGCCTTGCCCCTTGCACCCGGAATCAAGAGATCGGACAGCGTTGCCTGCACGCGTTCAAATGTCCAGCGGTATGCGACGTTGACGGGTCAGGCATTTTTCATTAGCCTGAAGTGGTCTGGATATATACGGAGCTTCTACCTTTCAGGTCTGAAGTGTTCAGATGCCGCCATTGGTTCTCGGCCGTGCCGGTTGATGGGTTAATCCCTAAGGGCTTCCGCGAAACCCCCTTCATTGGGGGTTTGCTTTTTCTACAGCCGCCCCTTCTTCCTCATGCTCAAAGCACTGTTTCTCGCCGCTTTGATCGATGTCCCCTGCGTCGTGTTCGGGATTAGTTGACCGCTATAGAAGATGCTTCGGGTACGCTCGTGGGGCAGCCACAATCGGTAATAATCCTTACCTTGTCGCCATACCAGCCTGAATACTACCCTTCGAATGTCGCTGCTCATTCAGCGATCGGGCCTGGAAACCCGGTAAGAAATCAGGCGCTCGACGCCTCCATGAATTACGATTGCAGGCGTTTTTTTGTGCCCGCATATCTGTGTCATGGCGGCTGTGCGCGGGAGACCTTCGGGTCTGCCGGGGTCCTGATTTCCCGGTTTCCAGCCTGCGTACAGCTGCCACCCTTCGCCTGGAAACGAATGGTCGCGGCTCCTCAAAATCAGGAGTTATGCCATGGATGTTTGTATCTTCTCGTTGCTTCACACTGATGCCGGTTCCGCCTCCGCAACTTCTGGAGGTGTCCAATGAACGACCATCCCCCGATCAAGACCCTCGGTGTCATTACCTTTGCCTCCTGCGGCGCGGGTGATCAGCAGTTGTTCCGAGTCAACCCCGATGTCCCAATCAAGGACGCCATGGAGCACGCCTCCAACCTGTTTTACTGCGCCAAGCACCTGGCCCTGGACGCCGCCATGGAGACAGATGGAAAGCGTTATGCCTGGGCCTCCCACTACCTCTGCGAGATGGGCAAAGCAGTGGTCGATGACCTGAACCAGAGAATGTTGTCTAGCCAAAAGGCCTAGGCTGGGGGAGCCACTGACAGGTCGCAATTGTCGACTCAAACAAAACTGCAGTTGTAGGAGCAAGCTTGCTCGCGATGGACGCCAACGATGACGCAGGTAACCTGCGCACTGCAGCGTCTTCATACTCGGCGCGAGCAAGATTGGTCCCACACAGCGAAAAATAGATCCACGCCCTCCCCTCACGCCGGAATCATAGTTATTCCAGTGCGGCGAAACCTCACCATACTTATCTAGCCGCAGCCGAATCAGCTCTACGTAAGTAAAAGCGCTTTGCCGTGTGAGTTTGTAATTTCCTGCATATGATTGAAGCATTGAGTGCACGTCAATGTTCCTGACTGGGCCCGTGACGGCATGCGTTGTCAGCATCCATGGAATCAAGGGAGTGAAGATGAAAAGGTTGATGGCAAATGGAATCAGGAGGTGGTGGTGCGGTATCTCAGTTCCGCTGATCGTAGGATTTGCATGCTCAACCGCATCCGCTGCCCCTTACACAGTCACAAGAGGCAGTGACGGGACTGAGCAGATCACTCTGGATGAAATTCAAATCGAAGGCACATTCACCGGTCCGCGTAAGAACCTGTGTGGGGACTGCAGGGATGGCGTCTATAACCCAAAGCAGACCAAACCCTCCCTGCCGAACCCGTCAGCTGCGCCAACCAAATCACAGCAGCAAATCGAGATTGAGGCCAAGCAGGCGTTCGACGATGCCGCCGTGCTCTATGTGCGCAAGATTCGCCAGGACGAAGAGCCGCTTGAAAATGAGTCAATGGTTGTAAAGTGGCTCGAGGACAAGCTCAAAGACAAGCTGTTGCCCACCGGTCCCTGGGGGACGGTGCTGGATTCGCTCGAACCAACAGTAGGGGGCGTATCGGAGTTCGACAAGGCCAAAGACAAAGAGGAAATGAAGAGGCTGAGAACCGAGATCGAGGCTGAGGAACGTCAGCTTCGCCGCGATCGAGAGCAAAACGCGAAGCTCTATGAAGAGAACATGCGTTACCTGGAACCCAAGCTTCCTCCAGAAGAGATAGCTCGCGGTGTTGCGGCATTACCCGAACTGAACAAAATGCAAGATGCCCTCGTCGCTCGCGCAAGACTGCGATCTGAAGACTATGGCTACGTCGTTCAGCAACTGCTCAGTCGGACTCGTTTCGACGCGGATATACGGATGCCGGCGGAGACTTATAAAAAGGTCTCGAGTGAAATATGGCGCACCACTCCCTCCAACGTATGTACCGTACCAACGACACCAACCGTGACCTGTGTGCTCAATGGCTTTCGCAAAGGCCAGCCCTGCACATGCCCCAACGTGCCAGTGGTGGGGACAACCTCTCGATATCCCACGGGGAGTATTTGTCGCCATGATGATGTTTCGGTGGACCTACGACAGCTCTTCCCTGCCCGGGCGCAGTGTGGCATTCCGGTTGATGTCAGTGTCAATCCGGGCTTCCCGAGGTGGGAGTATCTACGCGGTGTGATCAGTGAGAGGTAGCGCCGCATGGAGTAGTACGGCGCCGGGCTTAGTGTGAAGGGAGCAGGGTCCCCCGGTGCTTCTCTCCAGAGATGACAGTTCGAAGCGCAGGCCCGATTCGCTGGCGAACGGTCCATCAAACTCGAAATTGACCAGATTGAGGTGGGCCCGCGTGCGATACGTGGAGTTGGCAAACTGGTTAATATTTGATCGCTTGTCAGAAACCATGCTAGAGTTCTGACATTGCATCAAACCTCTTGGAAAGCGCCCTCATGAAGAAACTTCCTGAAATGATCATTCAGCGCAGCCAGTCTCTGCCCGAAGGCGAAGTGCTGTCCCCTAAAGAGTTCTTGAGCATCGGTAGTCGTGCAGCGGTTGATCAAGCGTTTTCTCGCTTGGCCAGAACTGGGAAACTGATGCGTATCTGCCGCGGAATGTACGTAGCACCGGTGAAAAGCCGTTTTGGTACTCGTGCCCCAGAGCCAGAGAAGGTTGTTCAAGCGCTTGCCGAGAAAACTTGCGTAGAAGTGACATCCAGCGGGGCCCGAGCGGCTAATAGCCTGGGTTTGACGCAGCAAGTACCCGTTCGCCAGGTCTTTCTCACCAGTGGCCGCGCCCGCACCTTGAGAATTGGAAAGTCCGAGGTTCAAATTAAACACGCGCCTAAGTGGATGCTTGCTCCCACCGCCGCAGGCGAAGCGGTGCGGGCGCTTGCCTGGCTAGGCGAAAAGCACGCCTCCAGCACAATCCACCAGTTGCATCGTTTGCTTTCCAAACGCGAGTGGGACCGACTTCTGAGCTTCCGAGCGGTTTTACCATCCTGGATGGCAGGTATGATTGGTGCAGAGGCGATCCATGGCTGATCAGTTTTTTTCGCTTTCGCCGGACGACCAGAAAAACGCTCTTCTGCAGGCGTCGTCAGATTTGGCTCGCCCCGCCTTCTTGTTAGAGAAAGACCTATGGGTTGTGTGGACCTTGGGTAAAATCTTCTCCAACAAGATAGGCGATCACCTTACCTTTAAAGGCGGAACTTCACTCTCCAAGGTATACCAACTCATCGATCGGTTCTCCGAAGATATCGACCTAACCTACGATATACGCCAGATTTGTACCGAAGCGAAAACCGAGATCCCACCAAGTGCTAGCCAGGCTAGAAAGTGGGGGAAGAGCGTACGCGAACTGCTCCCAGTCTGGATCGAACAAAATATATCACCGCTGCTGAGAGACGCCCTCGAAGCTGAAGGACTGGCGGCAACCCTCACTCAGGAAGGTGACAAGCTTTACCTTCACTACCGCCCTCAAACCCCAGCTCATGATTACGTTATGCCACGAGTGATGCTGGAGTTTGGTGCTCGCTCAACCGGGGAGCCACACGCTCGGAAACGTGTTGTTTGTGACATGACCAAGGCTCAGTTGGAGGGGGTCACCTTCCCGGAGGCCAATCCAATTGTGATGGATGTCGCCAGAACCTTCTGGGAAAAGGCCACCGCAGCTCATGTGTACTGCGTTCAAGGGCGTTTGAGGAGCGAGCGCTTCGCCAGACACTGGCACGACCTTACTGCAATTGTGCAAAGCCAAGAGTTCGCCGGAGTGATCGAGCGTAGGGACGTAGCTGCACTTGTGGCGGAGCACAAGACTTGGTTCTTCGCAGAGAAAGCTGCTGATGGGACCGTGATTGATTACCGGAACGCAGTTAACGGAGGCCTTCAGTTAGTCCCGATAGGAGAAGCTCACAGCAGCCTGGCAGAGGACTACGCCAAGATGCTCGAAGGCGGCATGTTTGATACCCCACCCCCTCCATTCGATGACCTGATGACAGCCTGCACTGAGCTAGAGGCACGCCTCAACGCTGTAGCTCATCACGCTTAGTTGGGAAATGGCGTATATGACGAAAAGGTAGGGGTCACCCGAGCCTGGCGACGCTAGCGGAAGGATCTAATCCAAGGTGAAGGATGTTGAGGCCCCAAAGGGGCCTCCGACCTGCAACAATTTTTATTCCCTGAAACCACCGGAGTGGATTTAGACAATTAAAGCTGTCGCAGGCATGCACGGATTTACGTGGCCCCGAGCCAGCTTCGGAGAAAGCGCAAAACTGTCGCAATCTACCAAAACGCCGGTTCGGACTGATGCGCTAGAGAATTAAAACTGTCGCAGCCAGGGACGACACGGCTTTGGTGTACGTTTAACAGCACCGGCAGCTGGTCAGCCGCCGGGCCATGAATCATCGACGAGGGATGAAGTAGGCAACGAGACCGATGGTCATCAACCAGACGTGGGTTGAACTGTCGACCGGAATGTCGCCTGGGAATAGGAACATGGAGTACATGGGCCGATTCTCCGGCCAGGGGAGAAGGTCAAAGCCGGGTTTGGCTTGTGACTGTCCTGACTTCGTATTTAGTGGTGTTGATCATCGAGTTGACGAATTCAGACGAAAAAATCGCATCGGCTGAGTCTCTGCGCTCCCAGTCCGTCGAATCTCCTGGTCCTCAGACATTCCTAACGCCCCCATAGCCCCTGTTGAAGGTCGGCTCTTCGCTTTCCTTCACAGGGGATGGTGCTAAGGAATCACCTCTGGAGCGTAACCGCGTTAGTCAATCGCAAGATGCCGGCTGCACCGCCCGGCCTGCAGATCAGTGGGGGCGTACATGGGAGTGAGCCTTCTAATGATTTCCCCAGCCATGACTTGGATTGATGCTTCCTGGTGACACCCCTCGCAACACAGCAATCCTGCAAGCCTACTGCACTCGCGGCACAGTACCAGATGCTCCCCGGAGTCGTGCTCATGGACATACGACAGCTCAACGACAGACGCTTCTAGGTCTAAGCAATGTTCACAACGAATCGTTCCGCCGTGCAGAAGGCCAGCGGAAATAGTACGGAAAGTCATATCTGACCCGTCCTCTATCAAAAGAAAGGTTAATTCCTGGTCTTTTTGGTAAAGAGGAGGAGTTACCGGTGCCGGTGACGAAACTCGCTGAGCTCTGGACCGTCGGCGAAAAGCGGTACGCGATAGAAGGCTGCATCAGCCAATTGGCTGAGTCTGGACAGAAGCGAAGATAGGTTTTTCTGTGCGGAGGTGATTTGGCGGATAGCCAGAGCAGCAGCTAACCGGTGGGACAAATATGGGCATGCTCTCAACGCCCGTCGGGAAAGTGTTCGGAGAACTGTGACAGCTTTGCTTAATGAGACATGGCCGTCCATGATCACGTACATCGCGTAATCAAGGTAGGACTGTTTCACTTCTCCATCGACATCAACTGGAATGATCTCTCTGGCTAGCGACCCGGTTCCTCTGTAGCCGGGATCATGCTCGCTTGCAGAATGGCCATTTTCGACGGCATGGAACGCCGTCTCGATCGCACGACAGATGTCGTCTTCCAGTACCAATGCTTCAAGAAGCGCAATTTCGCGAGCTGTTTCCTTCTCCCCCCACGACGACTCAGCGGGGTCATACGTGATGACTCCTCCGTTACTCGTCAATTCAGACCGTGGGTGGTTCATGGGTCAAGCAACCTCTTGATTAGGTTGGGCATACAGCAACTCGAATATATTCCAAATGCTGTGGCCATCTCAACCTCATTCCGCAAATCGACTGCCTATTGCTTCAATAGGCCTCGACACCGTGCCGATTGAGCGGTCGTTCGCGAATGCCAGCTATCGACTCTAATCGGTCGCTCAGTCTCTCCTCCATCTCAAACTGATCTCAGGGAATAAAAACTGTCGCAAGTCTGGGGTTTGGTGCCCGCCTGTCGCCGGTAGTGCAGATCCTTCGCCTGAGAGGTCCGATTTAGAGGAGGCTGGCGACAGGCTTCATTCCCCTGCGACAGTTTTTAATGAACTTTGAAAATTAAAACTGTCGAGGAAGGGCCCTGTGTTTCGCGGCCTGCAGCCTCTTGTAGAGGGAACGAAAAACTGTCGCAATCGCCCAAAAGGCTGGTCTGGACACATGCTCTAGTGAATTAAAACTGTCGTAGCCAGAAACGACGTGGCTTTGACGTACATTCAAGAGCACCGACGGAGAGTTAATACAGTCCAAATATGCTGCCCCCTGACAGGCGGCCTCTGGGAGGTGGACAGTAGCTAGGGAGCAGATCGACGCTTGGTAAAGCACTCCGCCAATTTAGCCCAAAAAAGCCAACTCAACAAAGATAAAAAATCGCCAGTAGATTACATGACGATTTTTTATAAACCCCAACAACCTTCGCGGACTACTTAGACGTCCGACGTTTTGCATTCATGTTCGGCTCTTGCTTATCTACCGAGTCGGGACTAATAAAACCGATCGAATTTTCAAGCTTCAGTCCAGACCGAATAGAATCAGGCCATTCTCTCATCGCCTGCTGAGCTTTCATGACTTGCTGCGCCAAAGCGCTTGACTTTTTCATGCTACCTCGCTCCGTACTCAGTCTGATGAGAGTTTAACACCTAGTTTTGCAAGAAGGTTTGGAATTTCACGACCGATTATCAGTTGCTCAAGCTGAAGGTAAGTGTCTATGTACCTGACGATACGGGGCTGATGGCCCAGCTCCCGCCAGTCTACGGCTCTGCCGTTTTCATCCTTTCGAGGTCGGATTGGCTCAAAAATCTCTTGGTACTGCCGTGGTGCGATGCCTTGAAAAGGCTCAAAATTTACTTGGGTTCTGGATGCTGCCGGGGCATCGATGCTAATGGAATCTTGATGCAACTGTTTTGCCTTGCTTTTTGGGTATGGCTCGATATAAACCACACGTTTTATTCCGCTAGCGACAATATGTCGAGCACACATGTGGCAGGGAAAAGTTGTACAGTAGAGTGTCGCTCCCACGACAGACACACCTAAGCGTGCGGCGGACATTAGTGCTGCCATTTCCGCATGAACACTCCTACCAAACTCAAGGATGTTCATTATTCGACTATTTTTGAGTATTTTTTTGTCTGCGCCGGAGATCAGGTTTTGCACTAACGACGTAATATCTCTTTCAGTTGCTTTCGCTGAGAGCAGACCATTAATATTTAAACGTTCGAGCATTTCGCCGAGCACTTGAACCCGTTCGTCTGCCATAGAGTCGATGCCCTTTTGAAAGTCGCGAGCGTCGTCTTTGTCTCCAGGCCAATACAAATCACCTCCGGACTTTGGAACGTCATTGCAGCCTACTGCAATAATATCCCCCTCTGGCTTCAGTATCGCAGCACCCACCTGTCGATTCAGATCCGCAGAACGCAGTGCTGCGGACCTCGCGTGGTAGATTCCATGTTCGTCTCGTGTTGGAGTAAGGAAGGAGTTTCCAAAAAGCAGTTGAAGAAACCGCCCTATCTGCATATCGATTGTCGACTTGCTTCTGCCGTCTACAAACAGGTCAGCTAAGGGAAAGGCATCTTTCACATCTTGGCCCAGAGGTATGCTCTCCTCTTGCTCATCTTTCTGGACAAGCTCCTCGGCGATCGCGCGTGGATTAGTACCCCCTCCAAATTGAGAACGACTGATTTTCTCAGCAAGAGCAGTCACGCGCACATCACGAGGGGAATACACTGAGATGAGGAAAAATCCTTTTCCGTAAACCGCACGGAGCATTTCCACCTCATCGGGATGCTTTAACGACCTCAAAATAAAAGCCTGTCGAGATGGTATTCCTCCGCTATGATCATCTCTAAGCTGCCGGATTGCCGCTAGACCAAGCATAGCCACTGCTGCACCTTCATTGCTCTCAACCCGCAGCTTAGTCCCAGCTTCCATAAGAGCACTAATACGATCGGCTTCAGATTTAGCGCTATGGGAGATGTCAAAAAAAGCTTCAATCTGCTCACTGAGCCTCACCACGTGAGGAGTATATTCAAGCCCAGTCAACTGGCTTTTAAGCACCGCGATAACAGGGTCAAGATTTACGCCGACTGGACCAACCAGCCCGAAGACCAGCTCCGGGTCTTTTTTGGGAGTCAGCGAGGATGTCGTCTCTACTTTAGCTGCATCTCCAGCGGTTTTTTGTCGACCGTGGCTTCTACTTCCTGACGATTTAGTGGCCATCACTGCACCCAGTCCTTGGCATTGCGGTTAAGATACGTGCAAAACGGCGAGCTGAATGACCCCGATAGTGGACTCATGTCTGCCTTTCACATTAGCCTTATTCTCAAAAAAATCACCTTCCTTATCGTAGGCAGTGACGAAGGTGCTTTTGGATGGGTTCGGCTTGGCAACAGAAATTTCTTCATTTAGTGAAGCCAACGACTTTGTAGGCCTGAGCTCAGCAGCCAATACCGCCAGCGTGTAATCGTTGCGGTAAAGACCACCACTCGCATATCAGATACAGGTTCGGGAGATTCGACACCCTCCAGGTGATAGTGGCCGGTAGCTTCCGAAGGCTTACTGCAAACGCTGAACGTTTCGTAACGCCATTCTCTGGCTGACTGGACCGAAGGGCTTGTGGATCCGGGGGGACGCATAGGATGCCAAGCGGCCGCTTGCGACAGTTTTAATTCACAAGCGACCGTTTAAATTCACAAAAGCCAGGAGAGCAGCTGAATCCGCAGCCTTACTCCACCGTCACCGACTTCGCCAGGTTACGCGGCTGGTCGACGTCGGTGCCCTTGAGCACCGCCACATAGTACGACAGCAGTTGCAGCGGGATCGTATAGAGGATCGGCGCCAGGGTGTCGTGGATATGCGGCATGGTGATGACGTGCGTCCCTTCGGCGTTGGCCATCCCGGCGTTTTCGTCGGCGAAGACGATCAGCTCACCGCCGCGAGCCCGCACTTCCTGCAGGTTGGATTTGAGCTTCTCCAGCAATTCGTTGTTCGGCGCAACGGTGACGATCGGCATGTCGTTGTCCACCAGGGCCAACGGACCATGCTTGAGCTCACCCGCCGGATAGGCTTCGGCGTGAATGTAGGAGATTTCCTTGAGCTTGAGCGAGCCCTCCATCGCCACCGGGTACTGCGCGCCACGGCCGAGGAACAGGGTGTGATGCTTGTCAGCGAACAGCTCGGCGATTTTCTCGACCTTGGCGTCCATGGCCAGGGTCTCGCCCAGACGGGTCGGCAGGCGACGCAACTCTTCCACCAGCTCCGCTTCGACACTCGGTGCCAGGGTGCCACGGACCTGGCCCAGGGCCAGGGTCAGCAGCAACAGGCTCACCAGTTGGGTGGTGAAGGCCTTGGTCGAAGCCACGCCGATTTCGCGGCCGGCCTGGGTCAACAGGGTCAGGTCCGACTCACGCACCAGCGAACTGATGCTGACGTTGCAGATCGCCAGGCTGCCGAGGAAGCCCAATTCCTTGGCATTGCGCAGGGCCGCCAGGGTGTCGGCGGTTTCACCGGACTGGGAGATGGAGACGAACAGGGTGTCCGGTTGCACCACCACCTTGCGGTAGCGGAATTCACTGGCGACCTCGACCTGGCACGGAATACCCGCCAGGCCTTCGAGCCAGTACCGCGCAACCATGCCGGCGTGATAGCTGGTGCCGCAGGCGACGATCTGCACGTTGCGCACCTTGGCGAACAACTCGGCCGCCTGGGGGCCGAACGCCTGCACCAGGACCTGGTTCGGGCCGAGGCGGTTTTCCAGGGTGCGCTGGACCACGGTCGGTTGTTCGTGGATTTCCTTGAGCATGAAGTGGCGGAACGCGCCCTTCTCGGCCGCCTCCGCGCCGTCGCGATACTGCACGGCTTCACGCTCGACCTGACGACCCTCGATATCCCAGATCTGCACGCTGTCGCGGTGGATCTCGGCGATATCGCCCTCTTCCAGGTACATGAAGCGGTCAGTGACCTGACGCAGCGCCAACTGGTCGGAGGCGAGGAAGTTCTCCCCCAGGCCCAGGCCGATCACCAGCGGGCTGCCGCTGCGGGCGGCCAGCAGGCGATCCGGTTGCTGCGCGTTGATCACCGCCAGGCCGTAGGCACCATGCAGCTCCTTGACGGTGGCCTTCAAGGCCTTGGTCAGGTCGCCCAGGTCCTTGAACTTGTGGTGCAGCAAGTGGGCGATGACTTCGGTGTCGGTGTCCGAAGTAAAGACGTAGCCCATTCCCTTGAGCTGTTCGCGCAACACTTCGTGGTTCTCGATGATGCCGTTGTGCACCACGGCAATATCGGAGCCGGAGAAATGCGGGTGGGCATTGCGTTCGCACGGGGCACCATGGGTTGCCCAACGGGTGTGGGCGATACCCAGTCGACCCGGCATCGGCTCACCCGCCAGCGCCTGCTCCAGCTCGCTGACCTTGCCCGTGCGACGGGTGCGCTCCAGCGTGCCGTTATGGCTGAAAACGGCGACACCGGCGCTGTCGTAGCCGCGGTATTCCAGACGCTTCAGGCCCTCGACCAGAATGGCCGTGATATTACGTTCAGCAACTGCACCGACAATTCCACACATGCTCTATTTCTCCTGGCTGGCAACCGCGCAAACGACAGTGATGCCGCGGGCCTGAATCTGTTCGCGTACCTCTTTGGGTAAACGATCATCGGTAATAAGGGTATGGATACTGCTCCAGGGCAGCTCCAGGTTGGGAATCTTGCGGCCGATCTTGTCGGACTCGACCATGACCACCACTTCGCGGGCGACCTCCGCCATCACGCGGCTCAGTCCCAGCAATTCGTGGAAGGTGGTGGTGCCACGCTCCAGATCGATGCCGTCGGCGCCGATGAACAACTGGTCGAAGTCGTAGGAACGCAGGACACGCTCGGCGACCTGCCCCTGGAAAGACTCGGAATGCGGGTCCCAGGTTCCGCCGGTCATCAGCAGCACCGGCTCGTGTTCCAGCTCGCTCAGGGCTCGGGCGACATGCAGGGAATTGGTCATCACCACCAGGCCGGGTTGCTGACCCAGCTGCGGGATCATCGCGGCGGTGGTACTGCCACTGTCGATAATGATACGCGCATGCTCACGGATACGTCCTACAGCAGTTCGGGCAATTGCCTGCTTGTAGCGGGAAACCGTCTGGGCCGGGTCGCCGAACATCTCGTGGGGAATGGTGATCGCGCCGCCGTAGCGCCGCATCAGCAGACCGTGGCTTTCCAGGGCCGCGAGGTCCTTGCGAATCGTCACCTCGGAGGTTTCGAAGCGCCTGGCCAGTTCATCCACACTGACTTCGCCCTGGTCATTGAGCATGGCCAGGATGTTGTGCCGACGTTGAGGGGTATTGCGTTTCGATATAGTCACTTAAGTTTCGATTCGAAAGATAATTGCGGCAATGAAACCTTCGAATCGAAACTTAGTCAAGTGAAATGAGCGGACTGTGGATAAATATCCTCCGCAGCGCCGCTGTGGATAACTCAGGGTTTGCTGATCTTCACCGGGCGTTTCCAACCCTCGATATTACGCTGGCGGGCGCGGGCCACCGCCAACTGCGCTGCGCCGACATTCTGGTGGATGGTCGAGCCCGCCGCCGTGCTGGCTCCGGACGCGATATCCACAGGCGCCACCAGCGAGTTGTTGGAACCGATGAAGACGTCTTCACCCAGCACCGTCCTGTGCTTGTTCGCCCCGTCGTAGTTACAGGTGATGGTACCGGCACCGATATTGGTCCGCGCGCCGATTTCGGCATCGCCGAGGTAAGTCAGGTGCCCACACTTGGCGTCTTCGCCCAGGTGCGCATTCTTCAGTTCGACAAAGTTACCCACATGGGCACGGGCGTCGAGCACGCTCCCCGGGCGCAGGCGAGCGAACGGACCGGCATCGCTGCCCTCGCCCATGACCGCACCGTCGATATGGCTGTTGGCCTTGATGGTCACGCCCTTGCGCAGGGTGCTGTTGCGAATCACACAGTTCGGACCGATCACCACCTCGTCCTCGATCACCACCTGGCCTTCGAGAATCACGTTGATGTCGATCAGCACATCACGACCGACGCTCACCTCACCGCGTACATCGAAACGGGCTGGGTCGCGCAGGGTCACGCCCTGTGCCATCAGCCGACGGGCCGCGCGCAACTGGTAATGACGCTCCAGCTCGGCCAACTGCCGGCGGTCGTTGGCCCCCTGCACTTCCATGGCGTCTTGAGGTTGCTCGGTGGCGACCACCAGGCCGTCAGCCACCGCCATGGCAATGACGTCGGTCAGGTAGTACTCGCCCTGGGCATTGTTGTTCGACAGGCGACTCATCCACTCACCCAGGCGCTTGGCCGGCAGTGCGAGAATCCCGGTGTTGCCTTCGGTGATCGCACGTTCGGCGGCGTTGGCGTCCTTCTGCTCGACGATCGCGGTTACCTTGCCTGCGGCATCGCGCACGATCCGGCCATAACCGGTGGGGTCATCCAGCTCGACCGTCAACAGCCCCAGCTGCTCCGGGCCGGCCTGCTCCAGCAGACGCTGCAAGGTCTCGACTTCGATCAAGGGCACGTCGCCGTAGAGGATCAGCACGGTGTCGGCGGTAATGAAAGGCACCGCCTGGGCCACGGCATGGCCGGTGCCCAGCTGCTGGTCCTGCAGGACAAAGTTCAGGTCATCGGCGGCCAGGCGCTCACGCACCTGGTCGGCGCCATGGCCGATCACCACATGGATACGCTGTGGATCAAGTTGTCGGGCGCTGTGGATAACATGTCCCAACATCGAATTGCCCGCGACCGGGTGCAACACTTTAGGCAGCGAAGAGCGCATACGGGTGCCCTGACCCGCCGCGAGGATAACGATTTCGAGAGACATGACTGGTTACCAATCCTGGGTGGTCGGTGGCTGTGACCACGTGATAAACGCGAAAAAGAAAAAAGGGTAGCCGAGGCTACCCTTTTTAATCAATCACACAACAAGTGCCGGCTTAGCCGCCAAACTTCTTGCGGATCTGCTGGACGGTGCGCAGCTGAGCTGACGCCTCGGCCAGACGTGCGGCAGCGGAACCGTAATCGAACTCCGCGCCACGTTCATGCAGGGCCTTCTCGGCAGCCTTGACGGCTTCCTGAGCGGAGGCTTCATCCAGGTCGGCAGCACGTTGCACGGTGTCGGCAAGAACCTTGACCATGTTCGGCTGAACCTCGAGGAAACCACCGGAGATGTAGAACACCTCGGCTTCCCCGCCCTGCTTGATCAGGCGGATCGGACCCGGTTTCAGATTAGTGATCAGCGGCGCGTGACCCAGGGCGATACCAAGATCACCCAGTGCACCGTGCGCAATCACCATCTCGACCAGGCCGGAGAAGATTTCCCCTTCCGCACTGACGATGTCGCAATGGACTGTCATAGCCATCTGATTGCCTCAACCTAAATGAGCGCCCGTTGCCGGGCGCCGGGATTACAGTTTCTTGGCTTTCTCGATCGCTTCTTCGATGCCGCCAACCATGTAGAACGCTTGTTCTGGCAGGTGGTCGTAGTCACCGTTGAGGATGCCTTTGAAGCCAGCAATGGTGTCTTTCAGGGAAACGTATTTACCCGAGGCACCGGTGAAGACTTCAGCCACGAAGAACGGCTGCGACAGGAAGCGCTGGATCTTACGAGCACGGGATACCAACTGCTTGTCGGCTTCCGACAGCTCGTCCATACCCAGGATCGCGATGATGTCCTTCAGCTCTTTGTAGCGCTGCAGCACGTACTGAACGCCGCGAGCGGTTTCGTAGTGCTCGTTGCCGATCACGTTCGGGTCCAGCTGGCGCGAAGTCGAGTCCAGTGGATCGACCGCTGGGTAGATACCCAGGGAGGCGATGTCACGGGACAGTACGACGGTGGCGTCCAAGTGGGCGAAGGTGGTCGCCGGCGACGGGTCGGTCAAGTCGTCCGCAGGTACGTAAACGGCCTGGATCGAAGTAATCGAACCTTGCTTGGTCGAAGTGATGCGCTCTTGCAGCACGCCCATCTCTTCAGCCAGGGTCGGCTGGTAACCTACTGCCGAAGGCATACGGCCCAGCAGTGCGGATACTTCGGTACCGGCCAGGGTGTAACGGTAGATGTTGTCGACGAACAGCAGAACGTCGTTACCTTCGTCACGGAACTTCTCGGCCATGGTCAGGCCGGTCAGGGCTACGCGCAGACGGTTTCCCGGCGGCTCGTTCATCTGACCGTAAACCAGTGCCACTTTGTCCAGAACGTTGGAGTCCTTCATCTCGTGGTAGAAGTCGTTACCCTCACGAGTACGCTCACCCACACCGGCGAACACGGAATAACCGCTGTGCTCGATGGCGATGTTACGGATCAGTTCCATCATGTTTACGGTCTTGCCGACACCGGCACCACCGAACAGACCGACTTTACCGCCCTTGGCGAACGGGCAAACCAGGTCGATAACCTTGATACCGGTTTCCAGCAGGTCGTTGCCGCCTGCTTGCTCGGCGAACGACGGCGCCGGGCGGTGGATACCCCAACGCTCGTCGGTGTCGATCGGACCTGCTTCGTCGATCGGGTTGCCGAGGACGTCCATGATCCGGCCCAGGGTCGCTTTACCGACCGGTACGGAGATCGCGGCGTTGGTGTCGACGACGTCCAGACCGCGCTTCAGGCCTTCGGTGGAACCCATCGCAATGGTACGAACCACGCCGTCGCCCAGCTGCTGCTGAACTTCCAGGGTGGTTTCCGCGCCTTGTACTTTCAGCGCGTTGTAGATGCTCGGTACGCTGTCGCGTGGAAATTCCACGTCGATAACGGCGCCGATGATTTGAACGATACGTCCGCTACTCATAGCTGGATCCTCTGAATATTTGAACCGTTAAACCGCGGCAGCGCCGCCGACGATTTCCGAGATCTCTTGGGTGATCGCAGCCTGACGCGCCTTGTTGTAGATCAGCTGCAAATCGCTGATCAAATCACCGGCGTTGTCGGTAGCGTTCTTCATCGCGATCATCCGCGCAGCTTGTTCAGCCGCGTTGTTCTCGACCACCGCCTGGTACACCTGCGACTCCACGTAACGCACCATCAGGCCGTCAAGCAGCTCTTTGGCGTCCGGTTCGTAGAGATAGTCCCAGTGGTGCTTGAGTTCTTGATCCGGGGTCGCCACCAGAGGAATCAACTGCTCCACTGTCGGCTGCTGGGTCATGGTGTTGATGAACTTGTTGGACACCACGGACAGGCGGTCAATACGGCCGTCCAAGTAGGCATCCAGCATCACCTTGACGCTGCCGATCAGATCGTTGATCGACGGCTCTTCACCCAGGTGGCTGATAGCGGCTACGACGTTACCGCCGAAGTTGCGGAAGAATGCCGCACCCTTGCTACCGACCACGCACAGATCAATCTCGACGCCGTTTTCGCGGTTTACCGCCATGTCCTTGACCAGGGCCTTGAACAGGTTGGTGTTCAAGCCACCGCACAGACCACGGTCACTGCTCACCACGACATAGCCGACGCGCTTGACGGCGCGGTCGATCATGAACGGGTGGCGGTATTCCGGGTTGGCGTTGGCCAGATGCCCAATTACCTGGCGGATACGCTCCGCATAAGGACGGCTAGCAGCCATGCGCATTTGTGCCTTGCGCATTTTGCTGACCGCCACTTTTTCCATGGCGCTGGTAATTTTTTGCGTGCTTTTGATGCTCGCAATCTTACTGCGAATCTCTTTTGCGCCTGCCATGTAACACCTATCAGGTTAGCAAGCGGGAGCCTTGCGGCTCCCGCTGCGGCTTACCAGGTTTGGGTGGCCTTGAACTTCTCGATACCGGCTTTCATGCCAGCGTCGATTTCGTCATTGAAGTCACCCTTCACGTTGATCTTGGCCAACAAGTCGGCATGATCGCGGTTGAAGTAAGCAATCAGCGCTTGTTCGAAGCTGCCGATCTTGGCGATTTCGACGTCAGTCAGGAACCCACGTTCAGCGGCATACAGCGACAGCGCCATGTCGGCGATCGACATCGGTGCGTATTGCTTCTGCTTCATCAGCTCGGTAACGCGCTGACCGTGCTCAAGTTGCTTACGGGTCGCTTCGTCCAGGTCAGAAGCGAACTGGGCGAATGCCGCCAGCTCACGGTACTGGGCCAGGGCGGTACGGATACCACCGGACAGCTTCTTGATGATCTTGGTCTGAGCGGCACCACCTACGCGGGATACCGAAACACCGGCGTTCACAGCAGGACGGATCCCGGAGTTGAACATGGCCGATTCCAGGAAGATCTGACCGTCGGTGATGGAAATCACGTTGGTCGGAACGAACGCGGAAACGTCGCCAGCCTGGGTTTCGATGATCGGCAGCGCGGTCAGGGAACCGGTCTTGCCAGTCACTGCGCCGTTGGTGAACTTCTCGACGTACTCTTCCGAAACGCGGGATGCGCGCTCCAGCAGACGGGAGTGGAGATAGAACACGTCACCTGGGTAGGCTTCACGGCCTGGCGGACGGCGCAGCAGCAGGGAGATCTGGCGGTAAGCCACTGCTTGCTTGGACAGATCGTCATAAACGATCAGCGCGTCTTCGCCGCGGTCGCGGAAGAACTCGCCCATGGTGCAACCGGAGTACGGTGCCAGGAACTGCAGCGCAGGAGATTCGGAAGCACTGGCAGCCACGATGATGGTGTTGGCCAGGGCGCCGTTTTCTTCCAGCTTGCGAACCACGTTGGCGATGGTCGATTGCTTCTGACCGATAGCCACGTAGACGCAGAAGATGCCGCTGTCTTTCTGGTTGATGATCGCGTCGATCGCCAGAGCGGTCTTACCGATCTGACGGTCACCGATGATCAGCTCACGCTGGCCACGGCCGACCGGGATCATGGCATCGACAGCCTTGTAGCCAGTCTGTACAGGCTGGTCTACCGACTTACGCCAGATCACGCCTGGAGCCACTTTCTCGACCGCGTCGGTCAAGGTGTTGTTCAGCGGACCTTTGCCGTCAACAGGGTTACCCAGTGCGTCGACAACGCGACCCAGCAGTTCCTTACCGACCGGAACTTCGAGGATGCGGCCGGTGCACTTGGCGCTCATGCCTTCAGCCAGAGTCGTGTAGGCGCCCAGTACCACGGCACCTACGGAGTCTTGCTCGAGGTTGAGGGCCATACCGTAGACGCCGCCCGGAAACTCGATCATCTCGCCGTACATGACGTCGGCCAGACCGTGAATCCGCACGATACCGTCAGACACGCTGACGACAGTGCCTTCGTTACGGGCTTGGGAGGTCACATCGAGCTTTTCGATGCGGCCCTTGATAATTTCACTTATTTCGGAAGGATTGAGTTGCTGCATTGCTCTGCTGCCCCTTCAAACTCAAGATTTCAATGCTTCGGCCAGGTTCGCGAGTTTGCCGCGAACCGAGCCATCGATAACCAGGTCGCCGGCGCGGATCACGACGCCACCAATCAGCGCGGCGTCCTCCGCAACTTGCAGGCGCACTTCCCGATTGAGTCGTGCACTGAGAACCTTGGCGAGTTTGTCTTGCTGTTCTTGGTTCAATGCAAAAGCACTGGTCACTTCCACGTCTACCGACTTCTCCCGCTCGGCCTTGTACAGGTCGAACAGAGCGGCGATCTCCGGCAACAGCAGGAGACGGTCGTTTTCAGCAACGACGTGGATGAAATTCTGTGCCTTGGCATCAAACTTGTCGCCACACACGTCAATGAACGTGGTGGCCTTTTCTGCGCTCGTCAGTCGCGGGGCCTTGAGCACGCGCTGCATGGTGTCGTCTTCCGACACCGCTGCTGCCAGGCCGAGCATGGCTGACCAATTGGCCAGTTGCTGGTGGGCCTGAGCGTGCTCGAAGGCCGCCTTAGCGTAAGGTCGGGCCAACGTGGTCAGTTCTGCCATGATCGCCCTCGCTTAGATTTCAGTAGCCAGTTTGTTAACCAGCTCTGCGTGCGCGTTTTGATCGATTGATTTGCCCAGGATCTTCCCGGCGCCGTCGACCACCAGGCTACCCAATTGGGCGCGCAGCGCGTCTTTGACACTGTTGAGTTCCTGTTCGATCTCGGCCTGAGCCTGAGCCTTCACACGGTCAGCTTCGACGCGAGCCTGTTCACGGGCTTCGTCGACGATCTGGTTACCGCGTTTCTTGGCTTGCTCGATGATTTCGGCTGCCTGAGCTTTAGCATCGCGCAGTTGATGACCCGCTTTCTCTTGGGCCAACTCCAGGTCGCGAGCTGCTCGGCTGGCAGCGTCCAGTCCATCCGCGATCTTCTTCTGACGTTCGTGCAGTGCCGCGATGACCGGAGGCCACACGAACTTCATGCAAAACAGTACAAAAATGAGGAACGCAACGGACTGGCCAATCAGGGTCGCATTAATGTTCACGCCAACACCTCGCTCGTTCGTTGTCCATCACACCCATCTACTCGAAATATCCGAGTGATTAGTGTGCGAGTTGACCGACGAAGGGGTTCGCGAAGGTGAAGAACAGAGCGATACCAACACCGATCATGGTTACGGCGTCGAGCAGACCGGCAACGATGAACATTTTGACTTGCAGCATTGGAACCATTTCTGGCTGACGCGCGGCGCCTTCCAGGAACTTGCCGCCCAGCAGGCCGAAACCAATTGCGGTACCCAGTGCGCCCAGGCCGATCAACAGTGCAACAGCGATAGCGGTTAGACCAACTACAGTTTCCATCTTTCCTCCCGACTTTTACGTCGTATGGTTTAGGTTTTTTTAATTTAAAGCGGTAAAACAAATCGTTTCGCGGCCCCTTGCGGGGCCACCCCGCACCGAGGCGCGAGGGACATCAGAACCGCCAAGGCGGCTCTTAATGGTTTTCTTCGTGTGCCATCGACAGGTAGACGATGGTCAGCATCATGAAGATGAACGCCTGCAGGGTGATGATCAGGATGTGGAACACAGCCCACGCCCATTGCAGCACCACGCCCAGGCCGCTGAGCCAGAGCAGGCCGCTGCCGAACATCACGGCGATGAGGATGAACACCAGCTCGCCGGCATACATGTTGCCGAACAGTCGAAGAGCCAGCGAGATCGGCTTGGCGATCAGGGTGACGAATTCCAGCAGGAAGTTCACCGGGATCAGCAGGGCCTGAACGACGATGTTCTTGCTGCTGAACGGGTGCAGGGTCAGCTCGCCGACGAAACCGCCGAGGCCCTTGATCTTGATGCTGTAGAAAATGATCAGTGCGAAGACCGAGAAGGACATGCCCAGGGTCGCGTTCGGGTCGGTGGTCGACACGGCACGGAACGGGATGTGCTCATCACCGGTGAGCAGGATGGCCAGGTGAGGAATCCAGTCGACCGGGATCAGGTCGATGGCGTTCATCAGGAACACCCAGACGAAGATGGTCAGCGCCAACGGTGCAATCACCGGGCTACGACCGTGGAAGCTGTCCTTCACGCTGCCGTCGACGAACTCGACCAGGACTTCAACGAAGTTCTGCAGGGCACCGGGTTGGCCGGAGGTCGCTTTCTTCGCCGCCATGCGGAAAAGAAAGACGAAGATCAGGCCCAGTGCGACAGACCAACCCAGAGTATCCAGGTGGAATGCCCAGAAGCCCATGGCCTTGGCTTCTGCTGCGGAATGGGCAAAGCCCCAGCCGCCAGTAGGTAGCTGACCGAAGGTCAGGTTCTGCAGGTGGTGCTGGATATAGCCCGAAGCGGTTGTTTCTGCTGACATGGTTGCCTCAAACGCCCTAAGGTCTCGAAAGTCTTGTTCTCATTAGCACGGGTGCGAACCAGCTGACCAACTGGGTCAGCACGAAGACGCCGAAGACTGCTAGCGGCGCCAATGGCTTCACACCTGCGAACGTCAGTGCAAACAGCACTGCCGTCAAAATCAATTTCCCCGCCTCGCCGGCATAAAAAGACCGGACGATGGATTGGGCTGCCCGGGCGCCGGAAAACCGAAAGGCCCTGTGAGCAAAATACACATTGGGCAGCAAGGCTATCAGGCCTCCGCAGAGTCCTGAGTATCCGGCAACGACCCCATGCCATCGCCAAAGCGCCAAAGCCGCCACCAACAAAACGACAAACTGGGCCAATAAAATCGGAAATACCGCCAAGCGATGGAACGGCAACCTGTTTGGCGTGCGGGTTTCCATCACTAACGCTCCTCAAGGGTCGGCCGCCATGAATCAATAACTTGGCATAAATTGTGCCGACAAAATGCGCGCAGAGTATAGGGGCGGTTCAGCCCCTATTCAACTGTCGGGTAGTGATTTCCGACTGTTCGCTACATGAGGAAATGTTTCAGCGAATATGGGCGAGTACCCCTTGTAGTTCATCCAAGGAGTTATAGCGAATCACCAACTGACCTTTTCCCTTCTGGCCGTGGCGGATCTGCACCGCAGAGCCCAGCCGCTCTGCCAGGCGCTGCTCGAGGCGACTGATGTCCGGGTCGACCTTGGCAGGCTCGGCAGGCTCCTTTTTGCCGCTCAGCCACTGGCGGACCAGGGCCTCGGTCTGGCGTACGGTGAGGCCACGTGCGACAACGTGTCGCGCCCCTTCGACCTGCCGATCATCCGGCAAACCGAGCAAGGCACGGGCATGACCCATTTCCAGGTCGCCATGGGACAACATGGTCTTGATGACTTCCGGCAATGCGATCAGGCGCAGCAGGTTGGCCACGGTCACGCGGGACTTGCCCACGGCTTCGGCGACCTGTTGCTGGGTCAGCTGGAACTCCTGCTGCAGGCGCTGCAGGGCCACGGCCTCCTCGATCGGATTGAGGTCTTCGCGCTGGATGTTCTCGATCAACGCCATGGCAATGGCGGTTTCGTCCGGCACATCGCGCACCATGGCCGGAATGCTGTCCTGCCCGGCCTGCTGGCTGGCGCGCCAGCGGCGTTCGCCGGCAATGATTTCAAAGCGGCCGCTGCCGATGGGACGCACCACGATCGGCTGCATCACGCCCTGGGCCTTGATCGATTGCGCCAGTTCTTCCAGCGCCTGCGGGTCCATGTCCCGGCGCGGCTGGTACTTGCCGCGCTGGATCAGGTCCAGCGGCAGGTGTTGCAATTCCCGTTGATCGGCCTGGATGGCCTGCTCTTCCAACGCGCTGACAGTCGGACCACTCAGCAGTGCATCCAGTCCACGTCCGAGACCTCGTTTCTTGACGGCCATGGGGATTCCTTAAGTTGCCGGGGCTGCGGTGCGTGAAGTGCGGCGTTGACGGCGAACCATCTCGCCCGCCAGGGCCAGGTAGGCCACGGCACCACGGGATTGTTTGTCGTAAGCCAGCGCGGGCATGCCGTAGCTTGGGGCTTCGGCCAGACGAATGTTGCGAGGGATCACGGTGTCGTACAGCTGCTCACCGAAATGTTCCTTGAGCTGTGCGGAAACGTCGTTCATCAAACTCAGACGCGGGTCGTACATGGTCCGCAACAGGCCTTCGACTTTCAGCTCCGGGTTGAGCAGTTCGGCGATGCGCTTGATGTTATCCACAAGGTCGCTGAGTCCTTCCAGGGCAAAGTACTCGCACTGCATGGGGATAATTACCCCATCGGCAGCCACCAGCGCATTGAGGGTCAGCATCGACAGCGACGGCGGGCAGTCGATGAGGATGTAGTCGTAATTCTCGCGAATCGGCGCCAGGGCGCTGCGCAGACGGCTTTCCTTCATCTGCATTTCCAGCAGCACCACCTCGGCCGCCGTCAGGTCACGGTTGGCCGGCAGCAGTTGATAACCGCCGTGCTCGGAGAAGTGCATGGCCTGGGCCAGGTCGCATTCGCCGATCAGCACATCGTAGATGGAGTTTTCCAGGCCGTGTTTATCCACACCGCTACCCATGGTGGCGTTGCCCTGTGGATCGAGGTCGATCAGCAGCACCCGGCGCTTGGTCGCGACCAGGGATGCTGCGAGGTTGATGCAGGTGGTGGTTTTGCCCACGCCACCTTTCTGGTTCGCTATCGCGAATACCTTAGCCATTCTTGCTTGTGTTCCCAATCATGCCGTGCGGCGCAGTATCAGCAGATGGCGTTGGCCTTGGCAACCGGGTACGGCCAAGGCGTGTTCGCTATCGAGGTGGAAGTCTGCCGGCAATGCTACCAGCTCATCGGCGGGATGGACGCCCTTCATTGCCAGCCAGCGTGTGTCGGCGTCGCCGAGGTGGCGAGTCCAGCCGGTGAAGTTCTCCATGCTGCTGAAGGCCCGGGAGATGATCCCGTTGAACGGCTGCGCGGGTTGGAAGGCTTCGACCCGACTGTGGATAACTTGCAGGTTATCCAGTTTGAGTTCGAGTTTGACCTGGGTCAGGAAGCGGGTCTTCTTGCCGTTGCTGTCCAGGCAGGTCACCGCCGAATCGGGAAACAGGATCGCCAGGGGAATCCCCGGCATCCCGCCGCCGCTGCCGACATCGAGCCAGCGGCCGTTTTCGACGAAGGACATCACGCTCAGGCTGTCGAGCAGATGGCGCGAGACCATTTCGTCAGGATCGCGGACCGCGGTGAGGTTGTAGGCCTGGTTCCATTTGATCAACAGGGCCAGATAACCCAGCAGCAAGGCGTGCTGGGTTTCGCTCAGGTTGACGCCGAGCTGGCGGGCACCTGTGGATAACTCTTCTGCGTGTTGCGAAGTGACCAACGAACTCAAGCGCTTTGCTCCAACTGACGGCCGGCGCCGCGTTTTTTCAGGTGAATCATCAACAGGGAAATCGCCGCCGGCGTCACACCCGGGATCCGCGAAGCCTGGCCCAACGTCTCGGGACGGGTGGCGCCGAGCTTGCTCTGGATCTCCTTGGACAGCCCGGAGATGCTGGTGTAGTCGATATCCACAGGCAGCTTGGTGTCTTCACTGGCCCGCAAGCGAGCGATCTCGTCCTGCTGACGGTCGATATAACCGGCGTATTTGGTCTTGATCTCGACCTGCTCGGCGACCTGCGGATCCTCGGCGCCCTGCCCGGTCACTTCGACCAGACCAGCGTAGTCGATTTCCGGACGGCTCAGCAGATTCAACAGGTTGTATTCGTGGGTCAGCGGTGTACCGAATTTTTCGGCAATGGCATCGCCCTGCTCGGTGCCCGGGCGGACCCAGGTGCTTTTCAGGCGCTGCTCTTCCAGCTCGATGCCTTCGCGTTTCTTGCAGAAAGCTGCCCAGCGCACGTCATCCACCAGCCCCAGTTCGCGGCCTTTTTCGGTCAAACGCAGGTCGGCGTTGTCTTCGCGCAGGATCAGCCGGTATTCGGCGCGGGACGTGAACATCCGGTACGGTTCCTGGGTTCCCAGGGTAATCAGGTCGTCGACCAGCACGCCGATGTACGCCTCGTCGCGACGCGGGCACCAGCTGTCCTTGCCCTGGGCACGCAATGCGGCGTTGGCTCCGGCCAGCAGACCTTGCGCACCGGCCTCTTCGTAACCGGTGGTGCCGTTGATCTGCCCGGCGAAGAACAAACCGCCGATGACTTTGGTTTCCAGGCTGTATTTCAGGTCACGCGGATCGAAGTAGTCGTATTCGATGGCGTAGCCCGGACGCACGATATGGGCGTTTTCCATGCCGCGGATCGACTGGACGATCTGCAACTGCACGTCGAACGGCAGGGATGTGGATATCCCGTTCGGATACAGCTCGTGGGTGGTCAGGCCTTCAGGTTCGATGAAGACCTGGTGGCTTTCCTTGTCGGCAAAGCGGTGGATCTTGTCTTCGATGGACGGGCAGTAGCGCGGGCCGATGCCTTCGATCACCCCGGAATACATCGGCGAACGATCGAGGTTCGCGGCAATGATTTCGTGGGTGCGGGCGTTGGTATGGGTAATCCAGCAACTGACCTGCCGTGGATGCTGTTCTTTCGAGCCCAGGAACGACATCACCGGAATCGGCGTATCGCCCGGTTGTTCGGACATCACCGAGAAATCCACGGAACGACCGTCGATGCGTGGCGGCGTACCGGTTTTCAGGCGACCGACCCGCAACGGCAGTTCCCGCAGGCGATGGGCCAGGGCGATCGACGGCGGATCACCGGCGCGACCGCCGGAATAGTTCTGCATCCCGATGTGGATAAGTCCACCGAGGAAGGTGCCGGTGGTCAGGACCACGGATTCGGCGAAGAAACGCAGGCCCATCTGGGTCACCACACCGCGAACCTGGTCCTGCTCGACGATCAGGTCGTCGGCGGCCTGCTGAAATATCCACAGGTTCGGCTGGTTTTCCAGGATCTCGCGCACCGCGGCCTTGTACAGCACGCGGTCGGCCTGGGCCCGGGTCGCGCGCACGGCGGGGCCTTTACGACTGTTCAGGACGCGAAACTGGATGCCGCCTTTATCGGTGGCGATGGCCATCGCGCCGCCAAGGGCATCGATTTCCTTGACCAGATGGCTTTTGCCGATCCCGCCGATCGCGGGGTTGCAGCTCATGGCACCGAGGGTTTCCACGTTATGCGTCAACAGCAGGGTTTTTGCCCCCATGCGTGCGGACGCCAGTGCTGCCTCGGTACCGGCATGACCGCCGCCGATGACGATCACTTCAAAACGGGAAGGGAAATCCACCACGCACCTCGTGCCTGCTTCAGGTAGGTAATTAGGAATGGGTTCGGCCCAGGTTTTTGGGCCAGGTCGACAAGTATAGGGACTTCCCCCTTCCTAAAGAACCCTTTGCACAAAATTTAACCAGGCTGTGGATAGACCACGGACAAAAGAAATTAAAAAGAGAGAAATTTATTAAATCTTTGTTTTTATGTTTATTCTTAGGCAGCACCCTTTCTGTGGATAAGGTCCTACAGGCCTTATTTATCAATGTGTACAGAGGTTCAAAAGTCTGTGGTCAGGTGCTCGGGAGGGCTTGGGATAACCGGTGTAAGCCTGTGGATTAAAGCGATGCTTATCCACAAGCGGGTTCATCCTCAGTTTTCAGGCCTGGTTATCAACTGACCTGAGGCGCGGTTATTCACAGGGCTTAATCCACAGAAAAAGGCCAGGCGAGGCAAATCGCGGGCAGCCGAAAGCAGTCGAAACGATTTGAAATCATTCGACTGCCAAGGAAATCAGTGGGGGTTTGCGCTCACTGTGGGAGCAGAGCTTGCTCGCGAAGAGGCCTTCAAGGCCGACAAAAATTTCGCGGGCAAGCCCGGAGGGGGCCGGCCGGTAAGGTTATTTACCGATGCAGAAGCTGGAAAAGATCCGCCCCAGAAGGTCGTCGGAGCTGAACGCGCCGGTGATCTCGCCCAGGAACTGCTGGGCCTGGCGCAGATCCTCCGCCAGCAGCTCACCGGCACCGGCCAGGGTCAACTGTGCATGACCGTGTTCCAGGGCCGCACTGGCGTGACGCAGCGCTTCCAGATGACGCCGACGGGCGCTGAAGCTGCTCTCTGAGGTCTGTTCATAACCCATGCAGGCCTTGAGGTGCTCGCGCAGCAGTTCCAGTCCCGCGCCGCCGGCCTTGGCACTCAAGCTGATGGTGACATGGCCATCCTCGCTGACTTCCAGTGCCATGGCCTCGCCGCTCAGGTCGGCCTTGTTGCGGATCAAGGTGACCTTGGCCGGATCGGGTCGTTGCTCGAGGAATTCCGGCCACAAGGCAAAAGGATCCACAGCCTCCGGTGCGGTGGCATCTACCACCAGCAACACCCGATCCGCTTCGCCAATGGCCTTGAGCGCACGTTCGACACCGATCTTTTCCACATGGTCATCGGTATCGCGCAAGCCGGCAGTGTCCACCACATGCAACGGCATGCCATCGATGTGGATATGTTCGCGCAGGACATCGCGCGTGGTACCCGCGATCTCGGTCACGATCGCCGCTTCACGCCCGGCCAGGGCATTGAGCAGGCTGGACTTGCCGGCGTTCGGTCGACCGGCAATCACCACCGTCATGCCATCGCGCAACAAGGCCCCCTGCCCGGCCTCGCGCATCACTGTGGATAACTCGTTGCGCACCGCATCGAGCAAGGCCAGCACATGACCATCGGCGAGAAAGTCGATTTCCTCCTCGGGAAAGTCGATGGCCGCCTCCACATAGATCCGCAGGCCGATAAGCTGCTCGGTGAGGTTATGCACACGCTGGGAAAATGCGCCTTGCAACGAACGCAGCGCATTGCGCGCGGCCTGAGCGGAGCTGGCTTCGATCAGGTCGGCAATCGCCTCGGCCTGGGCCAGGTCGAGCTTGTCGTTGAGAAACGCCCGCTCGCTGAATTCCCCCGGCCGAGCCAGCCGACAGCCCAGTTGCAGGCAACGCTGCAGCAGCATGTCCAGGACCACCGGACCACCATGGCCCTGCAGCTCGAGCACATCTTCCCCGGTAAAGGAGTGCGGTCCCGGGAAATACAGGGCGATGCCTTCGTCGAGCACATCACCGCTGCCGTCCAGAAACGGACCGTAGTGGGCGTAGCGCGGTTTCAACTCGCGACCGCTGATGGCCAGCGACGCGGCGTGCGCCAAAGGCCCGGAAAGTCGAACGATACCGACCCCGCCACGGCCCTGGGCGGTGGCAACGGCGGCGATGGTTTCCCGAGGAAGGTTCATGAAGCGGGTCTCGACACTAAATGACAGATAGCAAAACGCCCCACTAGGGGGCGTCTTGAGTGGTTATCCACAGAGTAGGTTACGCAGTGGCTTTCTTGGTAGCCGCTTCGATACTACGTGTGATGTACCACTGTTGGGCGATGGACAGGCAGTTGTTCACAACCCAGTACAGCACCAGACCCGCAGGGAACCACAGGAAGAAGAAGGTGAAGATGATCGGCATCAGCTTCATCACCTTGGCCTGCATCGGATCCGGAGGCGTCGGGTTCAGACGCTGCTGGATGAACATGGTCGCGCCCATGATGATCGGCAGGATGAAGAACGGATCCTTGATCGACAGGTCGGTAATCCACAGGATGAACGGGGTCTGGCGCATTTCAACGCTTTCCAGCAACACCCAGTACAGGGAAAGGAAAACCGGCATCTGCACCAGGATCGGCAAGCAGCCGCCCAGTGGATTGATCTTCTCCTTCTTGTACAGCTCCATCATGGCTTGCGACATTTTCTGCCGGTCGTCGCCATGTTGCTCTTTCAGTGCCGCCAGTTTCGGCGCCACGGCACGCATGCGCGCCATCGATTTGTAGCTGGCCGCCGACAACGGGAAGAAGAGCCCCTTGATCAGCATGGTCAGGACGATGATCGAGAAGCCCCAGTTACCGAGCAGGCTGTGGATATGTTGCAGCAGCCAGAAGATCGGTTGGGCGATGAACCACAGCATGCCGTAGTCGACCGTCAGTTCCAGACCTGGGGACAACTGTTTCAGTACCGCCTGGATTTTCGGACCGGCATACAGAACGGCGCTGGTCTCGGTTTTCTGGCCCGGGGCCAGCGTCAGCGAAGGACCGGTGTAGCCAATGATGTAGTTGCCTTGGCTGTCCTTGCGGGTGGTCATGACATTGCTGTCACCCTTGGCCGGAACCCAGGCGGTCACGAAGTAGTGTTGCAACCAGGCAACCCAACCGCCTTGGACGGTTTCCTTCAGCTGGGCCTTGTCGATATCTTTCATCGACACTTTCTTGTACGGCTCGGAACTTGTCCACAGGGCGGCGCCCAGGTAAGTCGCGGTACCGGTGGCGGTGCTGGAGGATGGATCGGCGCTGGCGTCGCGCTTCAACTGGGCGAACATCGCACCCGACCAGGGCTGGGCGCTTTCGTTATCGATCAGATAAGACACGGTCATGTCATACAGGCCGCGTTTCAGGGTGAAACGCTTGATGTAATTGACGCCGTTTTCGCTGAATTTCAGGTCGACGACCAGTTGGTCCTGACCGTCAGCCAGTTGATAACTTTTCTGCGCGGAAGCATACAGCGGGCGACCGGCCGCACTCGAATCCGGGCCGTTGGTACCGATCAGGCCGCTCTGGGCCAGGTAGGTACGCTCGCCACCGTTGTCGAACAACTGGAAAGGAATTTCCGGATGGTCCTGACGGCGTGGATAGAGTGGCAGCTTCAGCTGGGCAATATCCCCGCCTTTTGGATCGATAGCCAGGTCGAGCACATCCGTTTTCACGTGGATGAGGTCGTTGCTGGCAGCCACCGGTGCTTCAACAGGCGCACTGGTGTCATTGGCTGCACGTGGAATGTCATCACTGGCGCTGGCTTTGTTGCCAGGTACCGAATCCGGCAAACCGGGAACAGTGGTAGCAACATTCTGGGTCGGCAGGGCAGCCTGACCGTAGTCCTGGTTCCATTTGAGAACCCCGACATAGGTCACGATTGCCAGGGCGACGATCAGGATTGTGCGTTTGATATCCATGATTACTCGGCCATCGAAGAAGAACGGGAGGTAGGGATTGGTGGAACCGGGTCATAACCACCGGCATTCCACGGATGACAGCGACCTAAGCGACGAACGGTCAGCCAGCCACCGCGCAGGAATCCATGAGTTTCGATGGCTTCATACGCGTAGCAAGAACAACTGGGGTAGAAACGACAGTGATTGGCCATCAAGGGACTGATGGCATAGCGATAAAACTGGATCGGAACGAGGGCCAGTTTACGCATCTGGGCTGTCTACCCTCACAGTTTCGGTTTTGCCTGCAGGTACCGCTGGCGCCGTACGGGCCAGGCGTTTCCAGAGTTTGCCGAAATGCTGGATCAATTCAGGGTTTTCTACATCGCCCAGACCTTTGCGCGCGACGATAACGATGTCCCAGCCGACCAGTGAATCCTGGTGCAGGCGGAACGACTCGCGCATCAGACGTTTGAGGCGATTGCGCTCAACGGAGAGCTTGACGCTCTTTTTACCGATAACCAGCCCCAGACGGGGATGATCCAGATCGTTGTTGCGCGCAAGGAGCAGGAGATTTTTCCCCGGAACCTTGCCGGTAGGGGAGTCAAAGACTGCCTTGAAATGTCGAGGAGTAAGCAGACGCTTTTCCCGACTGAAGTCCTGACTCACCACCCGCGCCGGATTATCAAACTGCCAGACGAGCACGGCCTTTGGCGCGGCGACGCGACAGGACGGCACGACCGTTCTTGGTTGCCATGCGAGCACGGAAACCGTGGGTGCGGGCGCGTTTGATAGTGCTGGGTTGGAAAGTACGTTTCATGGCGTTGCTACCTGGTTCGTCACAACGGGCCGGAATGGCCCCCGTTTTAAGAGACCGGGGATTCTAGAGAAAGCAAGCCCGCAGGTCAATTTCCAACCAGCTTTTACTTCATATAGGTATTCGAGCCGATCCCCCGGCCCCCTTGCGACCCAGATATAAAAATAAAGAAGGGAATTATTTAAAGCTTTTCTGTAAAGCTTATAGAAGCTTAGGTAGCGATTATCTGTGGATAAGTCGCTTGAGGCCAGAAAACACGTACTGTACAGAGAATGACAACTGGGTGGGTAAGCGGTGCTCCGCCTGTGCCGCGCTGTCGGATAAGCTGTGCGCGGAATGCTAGGTTATCCACAGGCGGGTTACCCACAGACTTTCGCCCCCACTTGTACAACGACCTCAAGGACGGTTATCCACAGAGCTTATGCACATGCCGTTGGTCGCCTTGTCCACTGATAAGCGGTTGATTCCTCAGGTTGTCCCTGCAACCTACATGTGGATAAGTGCTCTGCCTGCCGGTACAATGGCGGCTTGTTTTTGCCTCACCGGCTTTCAACTTAGGGGATATCCGTGTCAGTGGAACTTTGGCAGCAGTGCGTGGAGCTTCTGCGTGATGAGCTGCCTGCCCAGCAATTCAACACCTGGATCCGTCCACTACAGGTCGAAGCCGAAGGCGACGAGTTGCGTGTCTATGCACCGAACCGTTTTGTGCTCGACTGGGTGAATGAAAAGTACCTGGGACGTTTGCTCGAACTGTTGAACGAGCACGGCAACGGCCTGGCGCCGGTGCTCTCCTTATTAATAGGCAGCAAGCGCAGTTCTGCCCCGCGTGCCGCGCCAAATGCCCCGTTGGCCGCCGCCGCGTCCCAGGCCATGGCCGCCAGCGCTCCGGCACCGGTCGCAGTGAACCCGCCTGCGCAGCCGGCCCCGACCCCGAAGACGGCGGTCGAGGTCAGCGAAGAACCGTCGCGCGACAGCTTCGACCCGATGGCCGGCGCCAGTTCGCAACAGGCCCCGGTGCGCGCCGAACAACGTACCGTCCAGGTGGAAGGCGCGCTCAAGCACACCAGCTACCTGAACCGCACCTTCACCTTTGAGAATTTCGTCGAAGGCAAGTCCAACCAGTTGGCCCGGGCCGCGGCCTGGCAGGTGGCGGACAATCCCAAGCACGGCTACAACCCGCTCTTCCTGTATGGCGGCGTTGGCCTGGGTAAGACCCACTTGATGCACGCTGTGGGTAACCATCTATTAAAGAAGAACCCGAATGCCAAGGTGGTCTACCTGCATTCGGAGCGTTTCGTCGCGGACATGGTCAAGGCCTTGCAGCTCAACGCCATCAATGAATTCAAGCGCTTCTACCGTTCGGTGGATGCCCTGCTGATCGACGACATTCAATTCTTCGCCCGCAAGGAACGCTCCCAGGAGGAGTTTTTCCACACCTTCAACGCCTTGCTTGAAGGCGGTCAGCAGGTGATCCTGACCAGTGACCGTTATCCGAAAGAGATCGAGGGACTGGAAGAGCGCCTGAAGTCGCGCTTCGGCTGGGGCCTGACCGTTGCGGTCGAGCCGCCGGAACTGGAAACCCGGGTCGCGATCCTGATGAAGAAGGCCGACCAGGCAAAAGTCGAACTGCCCCATGACGCGGCGTTCTTCATTGCCCAACGTATTCGTTCCAACGTTCGTGAACTCGAAGGCGCACTGAAACGGGTGATCGCTCACTCGCACTTCATGGGCCGCGATATCACCATCGAGCTGATCCGCGAATCGCTGAAAGACCTGCTGGCGCTGCAAGACAAGCTAGTGTCTGTGGATAACATTCAGCGCACGGTGGCCGAGTACTACAAGATCAAGATTTCCGACCTGCTGTCCAAGCGCCGTTCGCGCTCGGTGGCACGTCCACGTCAGGTCGCGATGGCCTTGTCCAAGGAACTCACCAACCACAGCTTGCCTGAAATTGGTGATGTCTTTGGCGGACGCGACCATACTACGGTCTTGCATGCATGCCGCAAGATCAACGAACTTAAGGAATCCGACGCGGACATCCGCGAGGACTACAAGAACCTGCTGCGCACACTGACCACTTGATGACACCAGCGCAGCTTACTAAGGCAAGGGACTAGACCATGCATTTCACTATTCAACGCGAAGCCCTGTTGAAACCCCTGCAACTGGTCGCAGGCGTCGTCGAGCGCCGCCAGACCTTGCCGGTGCTCTCCAATGTGCTGCTGGTGGTCGAAGGCCAGCAACTGTCGCTGACCGGTACCGACCTCGAAGTCGAACTGGTCGGTCGCGTCCAGCTCGAAGAGCCGGCGGAGCAGGGTGAAATCACCGTGCCGGCGCGCAAGCTGATGGACATCTGCAAGAGCCTGCCCAACGACGCCCTGATCGACATCAAGGTCGACGAGCAGAAGCTGGTGGTGAAGGCCGGTCGTAGCCGCTTTACCCTGTCCACCTTGCCGGCGAATGATTTCCCGACAGTGGAAGAAGGTCCGGGCTCGCTGACTTGCCAGCTTGACCAGAGCAAGCTGCGTCGCCTGATCGAACGTACCAGTTTCGCCATGGCCCAGCAGGACGTGCGTTACTACCTCAACGGCATGCTGCTGGAAGTGTCCGCTGGTGTGATCCGCGCCGTGGCCACCGACGGTCACCGTCTGGCCATGTGCTCGATGCAGGCTGATATCGGTCAGCCGGATCGTCACCAGGTCATCGTGCCACGCAAGGGCATCCTGGAAATGGCCCGCCTGCTGACCGAGCCGGAAGGCAACGTGAGCATCGTCCTCGGCCAGCACCATATTCGTGCGACCACCGGCGAGTTCACCTTCACCTCCAAGCTGGTGGACGGCAAGTTCCCGGACTACGAGCGTGTCCTGCCAAAAGGCGGTGACAAGCTGGTCCTGGGGGATCGCCAGGCTCTGCGCGAGGCCTTCAGCCGTACCGCGATCCTGTCCAACGAGAAGTACCGCGGCATCCGTCTGCAGCTGGCCAATGGTCAACTGAAGATCCAGGCCAACAACCCGGAGCAGGAAGAAGCGGAAGAGGAAGTGGGCGTCGAGTACAACGGCGGTCCCCTGGAAATCGGCTTCAACGTCAGCTATCTGCTGGACGTGCTGGGCGTGATGACCACCGAGCAGGTGCGTCTGATCCTGTCCGACTCCAACAGCAGCGCGCTGGTGCAGGAGTCCGACAACGACGACTCCGCCTACGTCGTCATGCCGATGCGCCTGTAACGGTGTCGCGCCTGCCCATGTCCAGCCAAAGCTAGATGTCCCTCAGTCGTGTTTCGGTCACCGCGGTGCGTAACCTGCAGCCGGTGACCTTCTCCCCCTCCCCGCGTATCAATATCCTTTACGGCGCCAACGGCAGCGGAAAAACCAGCGTGCTCGAAGCGCTGCATCTGCTCGGGCTTGCACGCTCGTTCCGCAGTACCCGCCTGCTGCCGGTGATCCAGTACGAGCAACTCGCCTGCACGGTCTTCGGTCAGGTGGAGTTGGCCGAGGGCGGGCACAGCGCGTTGGGGATATCGCGGGATCGACAGGGTGAATTCCAGATCCGCATCGACGGGCAGAACGCCAAGAGCGCCGCGCAACTGGCGGAAATCCTGCCGCTGCAACTGATCAACCCGGACAGCTTTCGCTTGCTGGAGGGCGCGCCGAAGATCCGTCGACAGTTCCTCGATTGGGGCGTGTTCCACGTGGAACCTCGTTTCATGTCGACCTGGCAGCGCTTGCAGAAGGCCCTGCGGCAGCGGAACTCATGGCTGCGGCATGGTACACTTGACGCCGCTTCGCAAGCGGCCTGGGACCGGGAACTGTGCCTGGCCAGCGCCGAAATCGATGAATACCGCCGCGCTTACATCAAAGCCTTGAAACCAGTCTTTGAGCAGACCTTGAGCGAGCTAGTCGAACTCGAGGGCTTAAAGCTGAGCTATTACCGGGGTTGGGACAAAGAGAAGGAATTGAGCGCTGTGCTCGCCTCTTCCCTGCACCGGGACCAGCAAATGGGTCACACCCAAGCCGGACCACAGCGAGCTGATTTGCGTCTTCGATTGGGCGCACACAATGCCGCGGACATCTTGTCCCGGGGTCAGCAGAAACTGGTGGTCTGTGCCTTGCGCATTGCTCAGGGGCATCTGGTCAGTCAGGCCCGGCGCGGCCAGTGTATTTATCTGGTGGATGACCTGCCGTCCGAGCTGGACGAGCAACACCGTCGTGCACTCTGTCGCTTGCTGGAAGACTTACGCTGCCAGGTGTTTATCACCTGTGTAGACCACGAATTATTGAGGGAAGGCTGGCAGACGGAAACGCCAGTTGCTTTGTTCCACGTGGAACAGGGCTGTATCACCCAGACCCACGACCATCGGGAGTGAAGGCATGAGCGAAGAAAATACGTACGACTCGAACAGCATCAAGGTGCTGAAAGGTTTGGATGCCGTACGCAAACGTCCCGGTATGTACATTGGCGACACCGATGATGGCAGCGGTCTGCACCACATGGTGTTCGAGGTGGTCGACAACTCCATCGACGAAGCGCTCGCCGGCCATTGCGACGACATCAGCATCACCATCCACCCGGATGAGTCCATCACCGTACGCGACAACGGTCGCGGTATTCCGGTAGACGTGCACAAGGAAGAAGGCGTTTCCGCAGCCGAGGTCATCATGACCGTGCTGCACGCCGGCGGTAAGTTCGACGACAACTCCTATAAAGTCTCCGGCGGTCTGCACGGTGTAGGTGTGTCGGTGGTGAACGCCCTGTCCGAATTGCTGGTGCTGACCGTGCGTCGCAGCGGCAAGATCTGGGAACAGACCTACGTCCACGGTGTTCCTCAGGAACCGATGAAAATCGTCGGCGAGAGCGAAACCACCGGTACCGAGATTCACTTCAAGGCCTCCGCCGAAACCTTCAAGAACATCCACTTCAGCTGGGACATCCTGGCCAAGCGGATTCGTGAACTGTCCTTCCTCAACTCCGGTGTCGGCATCGTCCTCAAGGACGAGCGCAGCGGCAAGGAAGAGCTGTTCAAGTACGAAGGTGGCCTGCGTGCGTTCGTTGAATACCTGAACACCAACAAGACTGCGGTCAACCAGGTGTTCCACTTCAACATCCAGCGCGAAGACGGCATCGGCGTGGAAATCGCCTTGCAGTGGAACGACAGCTTCAACGAGAACCTGTTGTGCTTCACCAACAACATTCCACAGCGCGATGGCGGTACTCACCTGGTGGGCTTCCGCTCCGCGCTGACCCGTAACCTGAACAACTACATCGAACAGGAAGGTCTGGCGAAGAAGCACAAGGTCGCCACCACCGGTGACGATGCTCGTGAAGGCCTGACCGCGATTATTTCGGTCAAGGTGCCGGATCCGAAGTTCAGCTCCCAGACCAAGGACAAGCTGGTTTCTTCCGAAGTGAAGACCGCTGTCGAACAGGAAATGGGCAAGTACTTCTCCGACTTCCTGTTGGAAAACCCGAACGAAGCCAAGCTGGTGGTCGGCAAGATGATCGACGCCGCCCGTGCCCGTGAAGCGGCGCGTAAAGCGCGTGAAATGACCCGTCGCAAAGGTGCGCTGGATATCGCCGGCCTGCCGGGCAAACTGGCGGACTGCCAGGAAAAGGACCCTGCCCTTTCCGAACTGTACCTGGTGGAAGGTGACTCTGCTGGCGGTTCCGCCAAGCAGGGTCGTAACCGTCGTACCCAGGCGATCCTGCCGTTGAAGGGCAAGATCCTCAACGTGGAAAAAGCCCGTTTCGACAAGATGATCTCGTCCCAGGAAGTGGGCACCCTGATCACCGCACTGGGCTGCGGTATCGGTCGCGAAGAGTACAACATCGAGAAGCTGCGTTATCACAACATCATCATCATGACCGATGCTGACGTCGACGGTTCGCACATCCGTACCCTGCTGCTGACGTTCTTCTTCCGTCAGTTGCCGGAGCTGATCGAGCGTGGCTACATCTACATCGCCCAGCCGCCGTTGTACAAGGTGAAGAAAGGCAAGCAGGAGCAATACATCAAGGACGACGACGCCATGGAAGAGTACATGACGCAGTCGGCCCTGGAAGACGCGAGCCTGCACCTGAACGAAGACGCACCGGGTATTTCCGGCGAAGCGCTGGAACGTCTGGTGAATGACTTCCGCATGGTAATGAAGACCCTCAAGCGCCTGTCGCGCCTGTACCCGCAGGAGCTGACCGAGCACTTCATCTACCTGCCGGCGGTGAGCCTGGAGCAACTGGGCGATCACGCGGCAATGCAGGAATGGCTGGCCAAGTATGAAGTCCGTCTGCGTTTGAACGAGAAGTCCGGCCTGGTCTACAAAGCCAGCCTGCGTGAAGACCGTGAACGTAACATCTGGCTGCCGGAGGTCGAATTGATCTCCCATGGCCTGTCCAACTACGTCACCTTCAACCGCGACTTCTTCGGCAGCAACGACTACAAGACCGTTGTCACCTTGGGCGCGCAGTTGAGCTCCCTGCTCGACGAGGGTGCTTACATCCAGCGTGGCGAACGCAAGAAAGACGTGACCGAGTTCAAGGAAGCCCTGGACTGGCTGATGGCCGAAAGCACCAAGCGCCATACCATCCAGCGCTACAAAGGGCTGGGTGAGATGAACCCGGATCAGTTGTGGGAAACCACCATGGACCCGACGGTTCGCCGGATGCTGAAAGTGACGATCGAAGACGCCATCGGCGCCGACCAGATCTTCAACACGCTGATGGGCGATGCGGTAGAGCCACGTCGTGACTTTATCGAGAGCAACGCGTTGGCGGTGTCGAACCTGGATTTCTGATCGGGTGTAGGTTCACAGAATAGTTGCGCATTTTCACAAATAAATGGTTCGGCTAACCCCTGGGGTTGGCCGGCCATGCCCAAAGGAGGCCCGCTATCAGCGGGCCTTTTTTTTGGCGTGCGACGATACTATTTATGCCACCCAGGCGCGTGTGGCGTGAACCTGTGCAAGCTGACACTGCATTACTCGCCGTAGTGTGAAACTCAGTTCTTGGCAGCCGCCAGGTAGGGTGCCAAACGCCGCCCCATTTCCTCGCCGAGTGCCTGCAGCGCGTTCATGGGGCGAACCATGACTTCGAACTCGACAATCTTGCCGGTCTCGTCGAAACGTATCATGTCGATGCCCTTGAGCTGCCGGCCCGCCACCTCGGCGCTGAACTCCAAGACCACACTGAGACCGTCAGCCGTGACCAGTTCACGATGATAAGTGAACTGCTCGAAGACCTTGATGACCGTGCCGAGGATGGTCGAGACCACCAGCACACCGGGGTATGGGGTATGAGCCATGGGAGAACGGAACACCACATCCGCCGCTAACAGCTCGGGCAAGGCGGCCAGGTCGCCGTGCGCGACCATGTCATGCCAGCGTTGCAGCGAGGCAGCGGCTTGCGGGTGAAGCTTGAGTTCGGACATCTTGCGTTCCTCGGTATCGTTATTGTTCTGGAGTGCATTCAACGTTCAGCAGCCAACTGCGAGCCCCGAAGGTATTGGAGGTTTGCGGGGACCTCAGCCTTCATTGAACTGTGCAGTGCAGCCTTATACTCTAGCCGCTGAGAGCTTATGCCAAGGATAGTCATGCGCGTCATCGTAATAGGCGGTTTGGGCAACTTCGGAGCGCGTATTTGCCAGCGCCTCGCGCAGGAGCCAGGTTTGACGGTGATCGCTGCCAGTCGCAGCACTGGCGGGGGCGTCCATACGTTCAGCTCCGGACAGACCGTGACCACCCTCCCCCTTGATATCAACTCCACCGACTTCGAAGCGCGCCTCGCCGAAGCTTCGCCGGGTCTGGTCATCCACTGTGCCGGTCCCTTTCAGGGCCAGGACTATGCTGTCGCGAAGGCCGCTTGTGCCGCCGGCGCACACTACCTGGACCTCGCGGACGGTCGGGACTTTGTCGAGCACTTCTCAGCCAATGTAGACGCCCAGGCAAAAGCCGCGGGTGTGCTCGCCATTTCGGGAGCCAGTAGCGTGCCCGGTTTGTCTTGCGCGGTGGCCGATCACCTGGCCAAGTCCTTTATCCGTGTGGACAGCATCAGGACCGTCATCGCGCCCGGCCAGCAGGCCGCGCGAGGCATCGCCACCATCGAGGCGGTGTTTGGTTATGCCGGGTTGGCCTTTGCGCGCTGGAATGGCGGCGCATGGGGTAAACAGTTCGGTTGGCAGGACATCCGGCGTTTCAGCTTCGTTGGCCTGGGCCCACGCTGGGGAGCGGCGTGCGATGTGCCGGACCTCGCGCTGTTTCCTGCCCGATACGCGGGTGTCAGCGATGTCGAATTCCATGCGGCGCTGGAACTGCGGATTCAGCATGTCTGCCTCTGGCTGGCTGCCGCCTTGCGACGGCTTGGATTGCCATTGCCGATCCATCGATGGGCGGCTCGGCTGGACGCAATGTCCGCCCTGGTGCTGGATCCGCTGGGCAGCGACATGGGGGCCATGAAGGTTCAAGTGCGTGGGGCGCTTAAGGGTAACAAACAAGGTTGTTTGACTTGGCAGTTAACCGCACCGGGTGGGCACGGGCCGGAAATTCCGTGCATGGCGGCGGTGTTGCTCGCCCGTAAGTTGGCGAATAACGAGCTTCACCTGACCGGAGCCTTCCCATGCATGGGGTTACTGGAGTTGGAAGAGTTCGAGGTTGAGTTCCAACGCTGGAAGTTCACGTCTGCCGTTGTCGAGGAAACGCAATGAAGCAACGTCGAATCACCCTGATCATGCCTTCCTCCGCCTCCGATGCTTTTGAAGCTTTTCACAACCACAGTGTGCGTCGGCAGTGGGATACGCTGTTGTCCCATGCGGCGGTCGAGGGTGGGGGCAGTCACCCCTACATCGGTGCAATCACGATCAACCAGGGGCGCGGGTGGAAACGTCTGTTTGCGTTGCGTACTCGCTTCGTCAATTACCGGCCGGCTCAAGTGGCGGCAGCGGTAATAGTGGAGCCGGCCGGATGCTTCCAATGGTGGGCAGCTTCAATGCGCCATCGTGATCTTGATGGGGCGACCTCGGAGCTGATTTATACGTTTAGCGTCCGATTGCGACCGAGGTGGTTGGGGTGGATTCTGGATCCGGTGGTGAACCGAGTGTTCGAATGGGAGACTCGGCAACGTTTTGCAGCGATGGCGACGTACCTACGTGCTGTTACCAAGGAACGTAGGGTGTGAAGGTCGGTTTTCGCCCCAAAGTCGGCGAGGGATTGTCGTCTTTTAAAGAAAAACCCCGGCCCCCAAAGGCCGGGGTTTTTTGCTATAGCCGCAGGCGGTCGGGATACCGATATAGCCCCAGCTCATAAAAGTACGGCTTCTTCTGTTACTTTGATCGGGAGTTCAAGCGTAAAAGTCGCCCCTTTGCCCACCCCGTCGCTCTGCACCGTCAAGCTGCCGCCCATCTCGTGAGCGGCGATCACGCAGCTGTGCAGGCCAAAACCGTGGCCGTCCTTGCGAGTGGTGAAACCATGGGAAAAGATACGTGTCAGGTTTTCCGGTGCAATCCCCTCACCGTTATCCGCGACCTGGATCTGCACGCTTTGTCCCTGATCCCAAAGCAGACGCAAGATGATCTGGTGTTGTCGGTCAGGCACTCCCCCCATCGCATGCTTGGCGTTACTGATGAGGTTGATCAGTATTTCCAGCACGCGACGCTTGTCGATCGACAACAAGGGCGCGTCGGCCAATTCTTTCACCACCGTCACCTGATGGCGCGAGAGTGAAGAGGCGCTCATCTTCATGGCCTCTTCAATCAGGTCCTGTACCTGAACGGGTTCCAGCATACTGGAGGTTCCGGCGTAGGCTTGCTGGGCAGCGACGATATCCTTGATATGGCTAATACCGTTGCTGAGCTGCTCCAGTTCTTCGATGATGCCCTGTCGCTCTACCGTCACCGCCTCTGCTAGCTTGAGCAGGTAGTCGGGGAGCATTTTTCCTTTCTGGTCCCGGGTGAGAAAATCGCTCAGGTCATGGGCGTGCTCGCTCATCAGATCAGCCACCTTGCCCAGCCCCTGGGCTTTCGAGCCGCGCATCCGGCTGCTGACCAGCTCCGCCGATATGTTCACGCTGTTGAGTACATTGCCGACGTTATGCAACACGTTGGTGGCGATTTCCGCCATACCCGCCTGACGGGCCGTAGACACCAGTTTGGCCTGCGTCTCTCGCAACTCCTCATTCACTTTGGCCAGCTGTTGTGGGCTCGGGATGAGCAGTGCCGCAGGGATCAATTTGATCAGGAGAACAGCGGTGATGCAGGAGGCGATGGCGGTAATGACCTTGACGAATGCGGATAGCCAGTAAGTGGGATGCCATATGGTCCATATCTCCAGCACATGGGTGCTGCCGCAAGCGAGGATAAAGACCCCAAAGGCACCAAACATCCAGTCAAAGGGGATATCACGTCTTTTTCGGATAAAGTAAATAAGGGTGATTGGAATTGTCATATAGGCCAGCGCAATCAGCGTGTCCGAAATGACGTTCATCCACAGGAGTTCGGGGATCCACAAATAGCAGTGCCCATGGGGCATGAATCCATCAGAACTTAATAAGCTGTACAGGTATTCCATAGCGGCTCTCCCACCTCATCATGTATGGCGTCCGTGAGTCTGGAACGTTGCTCTGCGTATCGATTCACCTTCTGTGTGTTTGGCCTGCGGTGTGGTGCCCCGCCAGTGGGTACTGCACTGAGTTCATAGTAGTCGCCGCCCGCTTCGACGGGGGGGATGTGCGCCCGTCCCTTTTTTCGCGATTAAAAGAGAATTCCTCCTTTTGTATTCAGCAAGCCTGTCTACACTCAAGAGTCTATGCCCATAGATGGCATTGTGCCGCACCCGGAAATTGAACGGTTTTACCACTATCCGACGACTGACCCTGCGCCCTGCTCAAGCGGGCCAGGGCCCCGGCGGATAGCCTTGTTATGCAGTGGAGCTTTGTTCAACTGATTCAGGGAGGAACCTATGTCGTCATCCGGCAACTTTCAGGTATCGCCGCCCGCCCCCCAGGCCGGCGCTTTTTTCTGGATGCCCCTCGTCCCCGCTGCCTGTGGCGCCGGCGTGCTGCTGTCGAGCGACTGGCGCCCTGCCAACCTGGCCTGGTCGGCGGGTTTGCTGGTGGTAGGGGGCCTCGTCGGACTGCTGAATCAGCGTCGCTACCGGCAGCTGTCAGCCCAGCTAGCGATTGCAGCCCAAGACGCCCTGACCACCACCGATACGACGGCAACGGGCGGTCTGGAAGCGGTCTGCCTGGAAGCCATCCCCATCTGGTCCCGGCAAATCGAAAGCTCTCGCGCCGAAACCGAAACCGCCATCATCGAACTGACCCGCCGTTTCAGCGCCATCGCCGAACATTTGCAGCAGACCGTCGACACCTCTCAGGCCACGGCGGGCGATCTGGCCGACCACAACCAGGGCGGTGCACTGGAGGTATTGGCCCAGAGCGATGCCGAGTTGCTGCATGTGATCGAGTCGCTCAAGACCATTCAGCAGAGCCGTGACGAGATGCTGGTACAGGTCCGCCACCTCACGAGCTACACCGGTGAGCTGCGCACCATGGCCAGTGAAGTGGCGGCCATCGCCCAGCAGACCAACCTGCTGGCGCTCAACGCGGCCATTGAGGCGGCCCGAGCCGGGGAAACCGGGCGTGGCTTCGCCGTGGTGGCCGATGCGGTGCGTACCCTCTCCAGCCAGTCCAGCGAAACCGGGCAGAAGATGTCCGCCAAGGTCGACATCATCAACGCGGCCATCACCCATCTGGTGGAGGCCGCGGCCAGCAGTACCGATCACGACAAGGATTCGGTGGCCGACTCGGAAGCCTGCATCCAGGGGGTACTCGAGCGTTTCAAGAGCATCACCGGCCAGCTCTCCGACTCCGCGGCCCTGCTGCAACGTGAAGGCCTGGGGATTCGCGACGAGGTCACCGAGGTGCTGGTCAACCTGCAATTCCAGGATCGGGTCAGCCAGATCCTCGCGCAGGTGCGCAATAACATGGAAGCCCTGCTCGGCCATTTGCGCGAAGCCCAACAGACCTCGGGAGCCTTGGTCGTCGACGCCCCCGCCTGGCTGGCAGAAATGGAGCTGACCTACGCCACCGATGAGCAACGGCGCAATCACCGCACGGGCAAGGTCAACGTCAATCAACCCACTAATACCCAGGAAATCACCTTCTTTTAGGAGCCGGTCATGGCGAAGAACGTAATGGTGGTCGACGATTCGAGCAGTGTTCGTCAGGTAGTCAGCATCGCTCTGAAAAGCGCCGGATACGACGTGATCGAAGCCAGTGACGGCAAGGACGCACTGGGCAAGCTGACCGGGCAGAAAATCCACCTGATCATCAGCGACGTGAACATGCCCAACATGGACGGCATCACCTTCGTCAAGGAAGTGAAAAAGCTGCCCAGCTACAAGTTCACTCCGATCATCATGCTCACCACCGAGTCCCAGGAAAGCAAGAAGCAGGAAGGACAGGCCGCCGGGGCGCGGGCCTGGGTGGTCAAGCCGTTCCAGCCGGCGCAAATGCTCGCCGCCGTGTCCAAGCTGATCCTGCCCTGAACCCAGGCATGACCAGGACCGGGCGAACAGGGAGATTCGAGCATGCCGATCATTTGCCAAACCGACACTTCGACCCCGCAACTGGGTATCGAAGGCGAGATGACCATCTACACCGTCGCGCAGCTGTATGCCGAACTGGCGCCGTTCCTGGAACGGGCCAGCGCGCTGGCTATCGATCTCTCGCAGGTCACTGAAATCGATGGCGCCGGTGTGCAACTGCTGATGCTCGCCAAGCGCGAAACCTTGTGCACAGGCGTGACCCTGCAACTGCGCGGACACAGCCCAGCGGTGCTTGAGGTGTTCGAACTGTGCGACCTGGCCGGCACGTTGGGGCGCCCGTGATCCAGGACTGCAACCTTCCCACGGCTCCCTGAACCCGGGACGATAAAAAGGACGCTATCGTGAGCATCAACCTCGATCTGGACCAGGCACAGCAAACCTTCATCGTCGAAGCACGCGAGTTGCTCCAGGACATGGAGTCTTCGCTGCTGCACCTGGAGTCTGAACCGGATGACAATGATGCCATCGGTGCGATCTTCCGTGCGGCGCACACCATCAAGGGTTCAGCCGGACTGTTCGGGCTGAGTCCCATCGTCGGCTTTACCCACATCGTCGAAGACGTGCTGGACCGGCTGCGCGATGGTGCCATCCAGGTCGATGGCGAGTTGATCGCCCTGCTGCTCAGAAGTGCCGACCACATGCTGGAGCTGGTTGAAGTGGTGGCCGGTGCCGGCGAGGCGTTGAGCGATAGCGCCCAGGAGCGTGAAGCGATCCTGCGCCTGGGGTTGCAGAACTACCAGGCGATGCAGGCGGCGTCTGTCTTGCCCACCCTGCTCGATATTCCCATGGCCCAGCCGGTGGCCGGCGAGGATTCGGTCAGTTCCGGCTATTGGCACATTTCCCTGCGTTTCGGCGCGGACGTGTTTCGCAATGGCATGGATCCGCTGTCCTTCCTCCGTTACCTGAATACCCTGGGTGAGATCGTCCATGTGGTGACGCTGGCCGATACCTTGCCCACCCTGCAACAGTTCGACGCCGAGAGTTGCCACCTGGGGTTCGAGATCGACCTGGATTCCGACGCCAGCCGCGAAACCATTGCCGAAGCCTTCGATTTCGTTCGTGACGACTGCCAGATTCATATCCTGGCGCCCCACAGTCGAATGGAGGAATACCTGCGACTGATCGATGCGCTGCCCGAAGAGCCTGCCCGCCTGGGGGAAATCCTTACCCGATGTGGCGCACTGACGGCCAAGGAGCTGGAAGACGGCTTGCGGACCCAGCGCGAGCGCACCGAGTCGGCCGGGACACCGGCGATGCCACTGGGTGAGATCCTGATTGAACAGCGCGTGGTCGAACCGGCTGTGGTGCAGTCCGCGCTGGAAAAGCAGGGTCGCCACCGCGAACCGTCCCAGGGGACGGCTGCCGAGGCGCACTTTGTCCGGGTCAATGCCGACAAGCTGGATGAACTGATCAATCTGGTCGGTGAGCTGGTCATTGCCAGCGCCGGGGCCAACCTGCTGGCGCGCGGCAGCGCGAATAGCCAGTTGCAGGAGTCCACTTCGGTGGTCTCGGGACTGGTGGAGGAAATCCTCGATGGCGCGCTGCACCTGCGCATGATCCCCATCGGCGAGACCTTCAACCGCTTCCGCCGTGTGGTACGGGATGTCAGCCAGGAACTGGGCAAGGACATCGAGCTGCTGATCAGCGGCGCCGACACCGAGCTGGACAAGACCGTGGTGGAGAAAATCGGCGATCCGCTGATGCACCTGTTACGTAATGCGATGGATCACGGCATCGAATCCCCGGCGGTGCGCCAGGCCGCCGGCAAGCCCGCCAAGGGGCGACTGCAGCTCAACGCCTTTCACGACTCGGGGAGCATCGTCTTGGAGATCGCCGACGACGGTGCTGGCCTGAACCGCGACCGCATTCTGCAAAAAGCCGTCGAGCGTGGCCTGGTTCCCGCGGCTTCGAACCTGACGGATCAGGAAATCTACAACCTGATCTTCGAACCGGGGTTTTCCACCGCCGAGGCGGTGACCAACCTGTCCGGACGGGGCGTGGGCATGGATGTGGTCAAGCGCAATATCACCCTCTTGCGGGGAACGGTGGACCTGGATAGCCAACCTGGCCAAGGCACGATCATCCGTATCCGCTTGCCGCTGACCCTGGCGATCATCAACGGATTCCTGGTGGGCGTCGGCCAGACTCACTACGTGGTGCCGCTGGAGATGGTCCAGGAGTGCATCGAATTGAATGCCCTGCAGCGTCAGGACAACTACCTGGACCTGCGCGGCGAAGTGCTGCCGCTGGTGCGTTTGCGCGACCACTTCGGCCATACGGGACACAGCGTTCGCCGCGAGAACGTGGTGGTGGTGCGCTGTGCCGAGCAAAAGGCCGGGCTGGTGGTCGATGATCTGCTGGGCGAATTCCAGACCGTCATCAAGCCCCTCGGCAAGCTGTTCAATGCCCTGCGCGGCATCAGCGGTTCGACCATCCTGGGCAGCGGTGAAGTGGCGCTGATCCTCGACGTTCCATCCTTGCTGGGGGAACTGGTCCAGCGTGAAACCCGGCAAGCCACTGTTCATTCCTTGACCGATAGCAAGACTGGCAACTCAGCCAACCACACCGCACATGGAGGGGCCCTTCAATGAAATGGTTCTACGATTTGAGGATAGCGACCAAGCTCATCACTTCGTTTCTGGTGGTGTTGGTCTTGATGGCGGCGATGGGAGTGTTCGCCGTCATTCAACTGGGCAAGGTCAACCAGACCGCCAGCGACATGCGCGAGAATTGGCTGCCCTCCGTGCGCCTGGCCTCGGGCATTCGCTTCTTTGTCGCCAACTACCGGATCAAGGAGATCCGCTATCTGCTGGCCGAAGACCCGACGGAACTGGCCCAGTATGATCAGGAGGCCACCGACGCGCGCAAGGAGGTCGAGACCCGCATTGTCCGCTATGAAAAGGAGGGGTTGATCTCCAGCCCTGCGGAACAGGCGCTGTTCGATACCTTCAAGACCGACTGGGAAAGCTATGTCACGGACAGCAAGAAGTTGTTCGCCGAGTCCCGGCAGGGTTCCAGGGAACAAGCCATGGTCATCCTCAAGGGGGATTCGAAGCGAACCTTCGAGGTGATCGGCAACGATCTGCTGAAGCTGATCGAACTCAACGACAACGGCGCGACCGCCGCCAATCAACGGGGCAATGAGATCTACGCCAACGGCCGGATGTCGATCATGGCCGCGGTCATCGCGGCCCTGCTCGTGGGCATCGCCCTGGCGTTGTTCATTTCGCGGATCATTGCCAACCCGCTGAAAACGGCTGCCGGGGTGGCCACCCAGTTGGCCGAAGGCAATCTGGCGGTCACCATCGAGCCGGGCGCCAAGGACGAAACCGGTCGCGTGCTCACGGCGATGCAGAGCATGGTCGGCAAGCTCTCGCAGATCATCGGCGAAGTGCGCACCGCCGCCGACAACCTGGCCAGCGCTTCCGAGGAAGTCAGTGCCACGGCCCAGTCCATGAGCCAGGCCACCAGCGAGCAAGCGGCCAGTGTCGAAGAGACCAGCGCGTCCATCGAGCAGATGAGCGCCAGCATCAACCAGAACACCGAAAACGCCAAGGTGACCGATGGCATGGCGAGCAAGGCCGCCAAGGAAGCCACCGACGGTGGCGACTCCGTGCAGCAGACCGTGCAGGCCATGAAGAAAATCGCCCAGCGCATCAGCATCATCGATGACATTGCCTACCAGACCAACCTGCTGGCCCTGAACGCGGCCATTGAAGCGGCGCGTGCCGGCGAGCATGGCAAGGGGTTCGCCGTGGTGGCGGCCGAAGTGCGCAAACTGGCCGAGCGCAGCCAGGTGGCGGCGCAGGAAATCGGCGAGCTTTCCACCAGCAGCGTCGAAATGGCCGAGCGGGCCGGGCACTTGCTGGATGAGATGGTGCCTTCGATCAACAAGACCTCGGACCTGGTCCAGGAGATCACGGCGGCCTCGGAGGAGCAGGCCGCGGGCGTGGCGCAGATCAATACCGCCATGAACCAGCTCAATCAGGTCACCCAGCAAAACGCCTCGAGCAGCGAAGAGCTGGCGGCCACGGCCGAAGAGATGAGCAGCCAGGCCGAACAGCTGCAGCAGGCGATGAGCTTTTTCACCTTGGCGGTGAGCAGCGCGACCCTGCACGTGGCACAGAGCCCGTCGCGTTCGGTGGGCGGCGTGGCGCAGGCGTTCGCGCGGGCACCGCAACCGGCGTTGCACAAGAGCTTCGCCCAGGCGGTCGGCCCCGACGAAAGCGAGTTCACCCGGTTCTGATCGACGCCTGGACGCGGGCCTTTTTCATGCAGGAGAGCAACATGGGTGCATTAACGACTACCCGCCAGGCGACCGCGGTGCAAACCCAGGAGGCGCAGTACCTGACGTTCCTCCTGGCCGGTGAAATGTTCGCCATCGGTATCCTGGGGATCAAGGAAATCATCGAGTATGGCAACGTCACGCCGGTACCGATGATGCCCGCCTTCGTGCGTGGGGTGATCAATCTGCGCGGGGCCGTGGTGCCGGTGGTGGACCTGGGCGCGCGTTTCGGCCAGCAGCGTTCGACCGTGACCCGGCGCAGTTGCGTGGTGATCATCGAGGCCAACAGTGACGACGGCCAGGTGCAGGATATCGGCCTGCTGGTCGACACCGTGTCCGAAGTGCTGGAAATACCGGCGGCCGAGATCGAGCCCCCGCCCAGCTTCGGTGCCCGTATTCGCGCCGACTTCATCAGCGGCATGGCCAAGGTCGAAGGCAAGTTCGTCATCGTCCTGGCGGTTGATCGGGTGTTGTCCGTGGATGAGATGTCGCAACTGGCGGAGGTCGGCGACAGCCCCGCACACCTGCTGCAGTGAGGGATGGGGAAGGAGTGTCAGGTTGAACGGCATCAAGCTCGAGGATCGCGAGTTCACTCAGTTCCAGGCCTGGCTATACGGGGCGGCGGGCATCAGCCTGTCGCCCGCGAAAAAGGCCCTGGTCGCCGGGCGCCTGTTCAAGCGCCTCAAGTACCACGCGCTGGAGAGCTACAGCGCCTATTTCAAACTGATCATGGGCAAGGAGAACGCCGGCGAGTTGCAGGTGGCCCTCGACCTGCTGACCACCAACGAGACGTACTTCTTCCGTGAACCCAAGCACTTCGACTTTCTGCGCCAACAGGTGTTGCCCCTCGCCTCGCCGGGAAAGACCTTCCGGGTATGGAGCGCGGCCAGTTCGTCGGGCGAAGAACCCTACAGCCTGGCCATGACCCTGGCCGAGAGCCTGGGGCGCACGTCCTGGGAGGTGATCGGCTCGGATATCAGCACCCAGGTGCTGGCCAAGGCCCGAACCGGGCATTACCCGATGGAGCGTGCGAGCAACCTGCCGCAACCCCTGCTGGCCCGCTATTGCCTCAAGGGCATCGGCCAGCAGGCCGGTACCTTCCTGATCGACAGGAGCCTGCGCCAGCGGGTGAGTTTCATCCAGGTCAACCTGAACGACAGCCTGCCGCAACTGGGCGAGTTCGACGTCATTTTCCTGCGCAACGTGATGATCTACTTCGATCAGGAGACCAAGCGCAAAGTGGTCGGTCGCCTCGTTCCGTTTCTCCGGCGCGGCGGTTATTTCATGATCAGCCACTCGGAAAGCCTGCACGGTGTCAGCGACGCGTTCAAGCTGGTGGCTCCTTCCATCTATCAAAAGCCATGAAGGCCGCCATCGCCATGGACGTCGAGGAAATCTACCTGGCTCCCGGGAGCCTGTGCTTTCGCAGCAACCCCACCCGTATTCGTACCCTGCTGGGCTCTTGTGTCTCGATGATTGTCTGGCATCCGGTGCGCAAGCTGGGCGGGATATCCCATTGCCTGCTGCCGGGCCGGAGGCAGCGTGGAATGCTCCTGGACGGCAGCTATGTCGACGAAGCCTTCGAATGGCTGATGCAGAGTATCCAGGGGTATCGGAGCGAGGCCAGCGAGTATCAGCTGAAGTTGTTCGGCGGCGGCGAGATGTTTCCCGAACAACCGCGCGATCATGCCGCCGGCGATATCGCCAGCCTGAACTGCGCGGCCGTCACTGCCATCGCGGCGCGCCTGCAGCTGTCGCCTTGCGCCATGGACCTGGGGGGGACCGGGCATCGCAGCCTGGTCTTCGACACCTGGAGCGGTGACGTCTGGGTCCGGCATCTCTCTTTGCAAACAGTAAAAGGCCGTCATGAAGAAAATAAGCGTCTTGCTGGTCGATGACTCCGCCGTGGTCCGGCAAGTGTTGATGGCGATTCTCGGCCAGGCACCGGATATCGAGGTGACGGTAGCTTCCGATCCGATCTTCGCCATGGACAAGATGGCCAGGGCCTGGCCGGACGTGATCGTGCTGGACGTGGAAATGCCGCGCATGGACGGCATCACCTTCCTGAGAAAGATCATGGCCGAGCGGCCCACGCCCGTGGTCATCTGCTCCTCGCTGACCGAGCGCGGCGCCGAGACCACCTTGCAGGCGCTGGCGGCCGGGGCTGTGGATATCATCACCAAACCCCAGGGCGGCGTTAAGCACTTCCTGCTCGAATCGGCCGCCCAGCTGCTCGCGGCCATTCGCGGCGCGGCCGGCGCCAACGTCAAGAACCTCGTCAAGCGGGCCGCCGCGCCGCGTCTTGAAGTCGGCAGCAAGCTGAGCGCCGATGCGATGCTGCCGGCGGCGGGTAGCCAGGCGATGGCCCAGACCACCGAACGTATCGTCGCCATCGGCACCTCCACGGGCGGCACCCAGGCGCTGGAGGCACTGCTCACCGTGTTGCCGAGGGTCTGCCCGGGGATCGTCATCGTCCAGCATATGCCGGAGAAATTCACCGCCTCCTTTGCCCAGCGTCTCAACGGCCTGTCGCAGATTGAGGTCCGCGAGGCGCAGAACAATGATCGGGTGCTGCCCGGTCTGGCCCTGATCGCTCCCGGCGGCAAGCACATGATGTTGGTGCGCAACGGCGCCTATTACCACGTCCAGGTGGCGGACGGCCCGTTGGTCAATCGCCATCGGCCATCGGTGGATGTGCTGTTTCGCTCGGTGGCCCGATTCGCCGGGAAGAACGCCACCGGCATCATCATGACCGGCATGGGCGACGACGGTGCCCGTGGCCTCAAGGAAATGGTCGATGCCGGCGCCGCGACCGTGGCCCAGGACGAGGCCAGCTGCGTGGTGTTCGGCATGCCCAGGGAAGCCATCAAGCTGGGTGCCGCCCAACGTGTCCTGCCCTTGCAGGACATCCATCTGGCGGTACTCGGCAAGTAGCGCGCCGACCCCGGTTCCAGGCCAGCGCTGGGAATAGTTCCCACTGGGCACATTTGCCCTGTGGATGCCTCAATCATTGCGCCATGTCAGGAGCGATTCAGTTCTCGGCTGTATGATGTCGAGAAATATGCGGTAATAGAAAACTTCGATCCGTCTCCCCCGGCCAGACGCCTCCAGGATAAGACCATGTCCGACCCGCAGCCCTTGACTCCCCTGGAACCGGAAAAGCCTTCCGCCTCACTGGGCGAACAAGCCCGCTCGATGGGCCTCAGGGCCAATCGCTTCATCGCTCTCACGGGACTGCAAGGCAAGGGGCTTGCGCTGGTGCTCGGGTTGCTGGCTTTTGTCTGGGTCGTCGGCGGCATCTACAAGGTCCAGCCCGACGAACAGGGCATCGTCCTGCGCTTCGGCAAATGGGTCGACACCACCGAAGCCGGCCTGCACTACCACCTGCCCTTCCCCATCGAAACGGTGCTGCTGCCCAAGGTCACCACGGTCAACCAGCTGCAACTGGGGCATGGCCCAGCGCTCGGCCTGAACGACAGCTCCCTGTCCCGCGACAAGCAGATGCTCACCGGCGACGAGAATATCGTCGAAGCCGATTGCGCGGTGTTCTGGCGGATCAAGGACGCCGGGCAGTTTCTGTTCAGCATGGACAAGCCCGAATTCGCCATCAAGCTGGCCGCCGAAAGTGCCCTGCGCGAAGTGATCGGCCGCACGCCGATCCAGGCGGCCCTGTCCGACAAGCGCCAGCAGATTGCCGATGAAACCAAGGTGTTGTTGCAAGGCCTGCTCGACGCGGAAAAAGCCGGTGTATTGATCACCCAGATCCAGTTGCAGCGCGTCGATCCGCCGCCGGCGGTGATCGATGCCTTCAACGATGTGCAGCGCGCCCGGGCCGACCAGGAACGCGCGCGCAACGAGGCGGAGGCCTACGCCAACGACATTCTTCCGCGGGCCCGGGGCGAAGCGTCGCATATCAACCAGGAAGCCGAAGCCTACAAGGCCCAGGCGGTGAACCTGGCTGAAGGCGATGCGAAAAGCTTCCTGGCGGTGTACGAAAGTTATGCACAGGCCAAGGACGTAACCAGCTGGCGCCTGTACATGGAAAGCACCGATGAAGTGCTGAAAAAAGCGTCCAAGGTGATCATCGATACCTCCGGCAAAGGCGTTTCCGGGGTGGTGCCCTACATGCCGCTGTCGGAGCAGGACAAACGCCCGGCCAAGGAGCAGACCCGATGAAACCGTCGATTCGTGGGGCCTTGGTGATCCTGGCGCTGGTTGTCCTGTGGGGGATCGGTTCTTCGCTGTACACCGTCGATGAAGCCCAGCAGGCCCTGGTGGTCAGGCTAGGGGCGCCGACCGAGCCGGTGCGCACCCCGGGCCTGAAACTCAAGGTGCCGCTGATCGATACCGTCATCTACTACGACACCCGCATCCTGACCCTGGCGCCGCCTTCCGAGCAGGTGATCCTCGGCGACCAGAAACGCCTGGAGGTGGAAACCTATGCGCGTTATCGCATCGTCGATCCGCTGCGTTTCTATCAGGCCTTGCGCACGGTCGACCAGGCCAATGCGCAACTGGCCCAGTTGGTCAGCTCGTCGCTGCGGCGTGAGTTGGGACAGGTCATGCTCAAGTCGCTGCTGTCCGCCGAGCGGCCGAAGATTGTCGAGCGTATCCAGAACGAGGTGGTGGAGAAGGCCAGGCCCCTGGGCATCGAAGTCACCGAAGTGCGTTTTCATCGGGCCGACCTGCCCTTCGAAACCAGCCAGGCCATCTATGACCGGATGAAGTCCGAGCGCCAGCGCGAGGCCAAGGAACTGCGGGCCCAGGGCTTCGAGTGGGCGCAACAGATCCAGGCCAATGCGGAACGCGAACGGGCGGTGCTGATCTCCGAAGCGCAACGGCAAAGCCGCATCACCCGTGGCGAAGCCGATGCCCTGGCGAACCGCATCTCGTCCCAGGCGTTCGACAAGGACCCCGAGTTCTACAAGCTGTACCGCAGCCTCCAGACCTATCGGCAATCGCTGTCCGAATCCGCGCCGACCCTGGTGCTTTCACCGGACACGGCGTTCCTCAAGGATCTCAAGAGCGGCCCGGCGGTGAATGGCCGACCCTGATGCCCACCCTGTACAGACGCTCTCCATGAGCCGGGAACAGACATGATGCCAAGCGTTTCAATCCGCTCGAGCCGGCTGCGCCTGATGGCTGCCGCCGTGGGCCCGGGGCTGGTGGTGATGCTGGCGGATACCGAGGCCGGCAGCGTGATCACCGCTGCGCAGAGTGGCGCGCAATGGGGCTATCGGCTGCTGTTGCTGCAGTTCCTCATCATTCCCCTGCTGTATACCACGCAGGAGCTTTCGATCCGCCTGGGGCTGGGAACGGGCAAGGGCTTTGGTGAACTGGTGCGCCAGCGGTTTGGTCGGGGCATTGCGTTGCTGTCCCTGGCGACGCTGGTCCTCAGTTGTTTCGGCGCGCTGGTGACCGAGCTGAGCGGGTTGGCCGGGGTCGGCCAACTCTTCGGCGTCCCCCTGTGGGAAACCATCGGCGTACTGGTGGTGCTGATCTTCGCGATGGTCTGCTCCGGCTCCTACCATGGCGTCGAGCGCGTTGCGATTTGCCTCGGTCTGTTCGGCGTGGCCTTTATCGCCGTGGCCTGGAACGCTCACCCCGATCCTCGGCAGATCGCGGCGCAGTGGTACCAGATGCCGCTCCACGACAGCTCCTATCTTTATCTGGTGGCCGCCAACCTGGGCACCAGCGTCATGCCGTGGACAGTGTTCTACCAGCAATCGGCGCTGATCGACAAAGGTCTGGGCGCCCGGCACCTGAAAGCGGCGCGCATCGAAACCCTGCTCGGCGCGACCCTCTGCCAGATCCTGACCGCCGCGGTGGTGATTGCCGCGGCGGCGTGTTTCAACCGATCCGATGCCTCCTTCACCCTGACCAACGTGCCGCAACTGGCCGATGCCTTTACCGCTTCCTTGGGCCAGACGGTCGGACGCGTGGTCTTTGCGATGGGCTTGGCCGGGGGGGCGCTGGTGGCCACCATCGTGGTCTGCCTGACCGTGGCCTGGGGTGTCGGCGAGGCCACCGGCCGACGGCATTCGCTGGAGCAGCATCCCACCGAGGCACCCTGGTTCTATGCGGCATTCGCCGCCATGTTGCTGGGGGCCGGGGCGCTGGTGGGTTCCGGGGTCAATCTGGTCGAGCTGTCGATCTTCACCGGCGTGGTCAATGCGCTGTTGCTGCCGGCGGTGCTGGGCCTTCTCTATTGGCTGGCGCGCACGCAGTTGACCGGGGCTTTCAGGTTGCAGGGTGGGTATGCGCGGGTGGTGGGCGTGGTGTTCGGGTTGGCCTCCCTCACCGGCCTGTTCTGTGGTGTGGGAGGTTTGTGGAATTGATGAAGACGGTTGCGGGAGCGGCAAGATGATCGGGTTGGATGCCGGGATGCAGGGGATCAACCTGACACTGCAGGTGTTCCTGCTGGACCTGCTGCTGAGTGGCGACAACGCCGTGGTCATCGCGCTGGCCTGCCGTCACCTGCCGGCCCGGCAGATGCGCCAGGCGATATTCGCCGGGATGGGCGTGGCGGTCGCCCTGCGGGTCCTGTTCACGGCGGTGATCGGTCTGTTGCTCAAGGTGCCCTGCCTGAAACTGCTGGGCATGTGTGCGCTGGTGGTGATTGCCATCAAGCTGCTGGTGGCGGATGAAGATGCCGAACACCTGCCGCAGCGTTCGGGCAGCACGCTGTGGTCGGTGATCGGGATTATCGTGTTCGCCGACCTGACCATGAGCCTGGACAACGTGGTGGCCCTGGCTGCGGTGGCCCAGGACAACGTGGGGATTCTGGTACTGGGGTTGCTGCTGAGCATCCCGATGCTGATGTATGGCAGTTTGTTCGTCAGCGGGCTGTTCAAGCGTTATCCGCGGTTGGTCCCGGCGGGTTGCGCCTTGCTGGGCTGGGTGGCCGGGGATATCGGCATGTCCGATCCGCTGATCGCCGATTGGGTGACGGCCCAGGCACCGGGGCTGGTGTTGGCGATGCCGCTGGCCTGCGCGATTTTCGTGCTGGTGGAAAGCCGGATCATCCGACGCAACCTGCGTTTGCTGCCCAGGCCTGAACCGGTAGTGCGCCAGGCCCGTGTGGATGAGCCGCTGATTGCCGAGCCGCTGCCGGCCAGTGTGGTTCGGCTGGTCGCGGCGGCAGAGGATCTTCCCGGGATTCGTGAACCCCTGCCTGCCGAGTTGTCCTCTTCCGAGACGCCTTTGCCGCCTGTGGATAACCCGCCTGTCGAGCCTTTGCCGGGCGAACCGAACCGCAAGCGCCGATGGTACTGGGCCGGGGCGCTGGCGACGCTACCGGTGCTGGCCTACATCGGTTATTCGGTGGTCTATGTCGGCATCATCAACCGCGGCTACATGCCGACGCCCAGGCTGCTGAGTAGCTACGAGTGCCCTGGCTTCAACGGGCCGTTCATCTTTTTCTACCAGCATGGCAAGGACACCGTGCGTATTCGTGGCAGTGCCGGCTCGCTCGACGGTGCGCTGATCAAGGGCCGGCTGGAGTGGATCAATGCCACCCGGGCCTCGTCGTTGCTCGGTTTTACACCGCCCGAGGAAATCACCAATGACGATGCCACCTCCATTCGCATCAATGGGGGGAGCTTTTCGCAAATGGACTGTTACAGGAAAGGCTAGAGGGGCGATATTTTCACTGTGCCAGCAACACGCCCTGCTCCCTCGCACACAACGCCAGCAGAAAATCCCACACCACCCGTAACCGCACGGACTTGTGCAACTCCCGCCGGGTACTGATCCAGTAGCTGCGCTGGATGGTTTCCTCCGGCAGCACGCGCACCAGCTGCGGATCGTCCTTGGCCATGTAGTTGGGCAGCACCGCAATCCCCAGCCCGGCCCGCGCCGCCTGTTGCTGGGCAATCACGCTGGTGCTGCGAAAAATCACATTCGGCGTGCGGCAGAAGTTGTTGAGGAACAGCAGTTCCTCGCTGAACAGCAGGTCGTCGACGTAGCCGATCCAGTTGTGTTGCGACAGGTCGTCCCGGTACTGCAAGGCCGGCGCGCGGGCGAGATAGTCCCGGCTGGCATAGAGCGCCAGGCGATAGTCGGTGAGCTTGCGGGTGATCAACAGGTCGGCGTTGGGCCGGTCGAGGTGGATGCTGATTTCCGCCTCGCGGTTGAGGATGCTGACGAAACGCGGCACCGCCACCAGTTCCACTTCCAGCCCTGGATAACGTTCGAACAGCCCGCCCATGCGGGTGCTGAGAAACATGATGCCGATCCCTTCGGTCACTCCCAGGCGAATCTTGCCCAGGGGCGCGATGGCCTGGGTGATTTCCTCCTGGGCCAGCAAGGCGACGTTTTCCATGGCCTCGGCATGCTTGAGCAGGGCCTGGCCCGAGGGTGTCAGCTCGTAGCCCTGGGCATGTTGGACGAACAGCGCCGTGCCCAGGCTCTGCTCGATGGTCTCGATATGCCGGGCCACGGTGCTGTGGGTGGTGTTCAGGCGTTTGGCCGCGGTCAGCAGGCGTCCGCTGCGCTGCAGCTCGAGAAAAAAACGCAGGTCGTTCCAGTCGAACATGGGGCTTCCTTGTGAATCGCGGGGTTCACCGGCCTTGTTTGAAAACGCACAGCACTTGCGCAAAAACGAAGGTTTTCATCTCGAAACTAATCAATAACATGAAGGGAGACAAGAACAATAAAAAAGGCGAGGTTGCCTATGCCATCAACCCACTTGCCCTATGACTATGTGATAGTCGGCGCCGGGCCCGCCGGCTGTGTGCTAGCCAATCGGCTGTCCGCCGATCCACGCAATCATGTCCTGCTGCTGGAAGCCGGCGGCCAGGACAACTACCCGTGGATTCATGTGCCGGTGGGGTATCTGTACTGCATCGGCAATCCGCGTACCGACTGGTGCTTCAAGACCGAAGCGCAATCCGGCCTGCAAGGTCGCAGCCTTGGCTACCCGCGTGGCAAGGTGCTGGGCGGCAGCTCATCCATCAACGGCATGATCTACATGCGTGGCCAGGCCGGCGACTATGATCGCTGGGCCGCGCAAGGCAATCCGGGTTGGGCCTGGAGCGATGTCCTGCCGCTGTTCAAGCACAGCGAAAACCACTTTGGTGGGGCCAGCGAATTCCACAGCGACCAGGGCGAGTGGCGGGTCGAGCAGCAGCGCTACTCCTGGCCGATCCTCGATGCATTCCGCGATGCCGCCGCTGAAAACGGTATTGCCAGCGTCAGTGATTTCAATGTCGGCGACAATCAGGGCTGTGGATACTTTCAGGTCAACCAGCGTTCCGGCGTGCGCTGGAACTCGTCGAAAGCCTTCCTGCGGCCGATTCTCAAGCGTCCCAACCTGACGATCCTGACGGGCGTCCAGGTCAACCGGGTGAACCTGGAAGAGGGCCGCGCCTGTGCCGTCGTCGCCCGCTGGCAGGGTGAGGAACATGTGTTCAATGTTCGCCGCGAGATCATCCTGTGCGCTGGCTCGGTCGGCTCCCCCGGCATTCTCCAGCGTTCGGGCATCGGCCCACGGCCCTTGCTGGAAAACCTCGGGATCGCGGTTCGTCACGAACTGCCCGGGGTCGGCGGCAATCTGCAGGATCATCTGCAACTGCGGCTGATCTACAAAGTCAGCAATACCCGCACCCTCAACCAGGTCGCCAATAGCCTGTGGGGCAAAGTCGGCATGGGCCTGCGCTATCTCTACGACCGCAGTGGTCCGCTGGCCATGGCACCCAGCCAGTTGGGGGCGTTCGTGAAGTCCTCGCCCGAACAGGCCTCGGCCAATTTGCAGTACCACGTGCAGCCCTTGTCGCTGGAGCGCTTCGGCGAGCCGCTGCATCGGTTCCCGGCCTTTACCGCTTCGGTGTGCAACCTGCGGCCGCTGAGCCGGGGACGCATCGATATTCGTTCGGCCGATCCGGATGTGGCGCCGCTGATCGATCCGAATTACCTGAGCGACCCCGAGGATCTGAAAGTCGCGGCCCAGGCGATTCGGCTGACCCGGCGTATCGTCGACTCCCCTGCCCTGCGGGTGTTCAAACCCGAGGAATACCTGCCCGGACCGGCGCTGCAAACCGAGGAGCAACTGCATGAGGCGGCTGCGCGGATCGGTACGACGATCTTTCATCCGGTGGGCACCTGCCGGATGGGCAACGGCCCGCTGGATGTGGTGGATGCGCGGCTGCGGGTGCACGGTATCCCGGGGTTGCGGGTCGCCGATGCGTCGATCATGCCGGACATCGTCTCCGGCAATACCTGTTCGCCGACGGTGATGATTGCCGAGAAGGCGGCGCAGATGATCCTGGAGGATGCCCCGGCTGTGCCCGACATTCGAACGGAGGAAATCCCGGTTCCCTTGTAGGAGCCGGCTTGCTGGCGATGGCGGCCGAATAGGCGGCGTATGACTCAAGGGCCTCATCGCTGGCAAGCCAGCTCCTTGTATCTCGACTAACGCCTCGTCAGAGGCGATAGTTCTCGACTGATCATCGAGGGAAGACCGAGAAGCCGTCCAGCTCCTAGGGCCTCGAGCCCGCATTATAGATACGTGCTCCGGCCTTCCACACTCACTCAGCAAGTTCGAACGGTATCTAGTGGCCCGCTTCGGCGTGAGCACGTATTGGCAAGGCAGAACCGAGTGCAGTGGTGATCTTTTCGGATTTCAGGGAGAAGACCATGTCCGCTTTCGTGGGTATCGACACAGCCAAAAACACCTTCGACATCGCTACGCCGTTGGACAACGGCAAGTTCCGTACGAAGGCCAAGCTGCCCAATAACGCTTCAGGCTTCAGCGAGGTCGAGGCCTGGCTGGAGAAACATGCCGATCCGCAAGCCTGGGTCGTCATGGAGGCTACCGGCACCTATCACGAGGCTCTCGCAGACTTCCTGCATGCAAAAGGTTATCGAGTTTGCATCGTTAACCCTGCCGTCATTCATGCGTTCGGCAAGGAGGATTTGCGTCGGGTCAAAACCGACAAAGCCGATGCCAAACTGATCGCCGCCTATGCCCAGCAGAAGCAGCACAAACTCAGAGCCTGGGTACCAGAACTGCCTGCTCGCCGTCGTTTAAGGGCTTTAGTCCGGCGACTGGAGGATCTCCAGGAAATCCTGCAAATGGAGACCAACCGCCTGGACGTCGCCCAAGCCAACGTCCAAGCCTCGATCCTGTCCGTGATCAATCACGTGAAAAGTGAGATTGCCGCGACTCAGAAGGCCATCAAAGACAACATTGATGACGATCCTGACCTACGTCAGAAGCGTGATTTGATCGTGTCCATCGACGGGTTGGGTGAAACGAGCGCCGCCTTGATCCTCGCCGAACTGGGCGACCCTCTGGACTACAGTGGCCCTCGCGCTGTTGTGGCATTTGCAGGCCTGAATCCATTGATAGACCAATCAGGTAACTACGTTGGTCCGACGCCGATATCCAAGACCGGCTCGGCCAGCCTACGGACCGGAATGTACATGCCTGCGATGGTGGCGATGAGATGGAACCCGGCGGTCAGGGCACTGAGCGAGCGCCTGAAAGCCAAAGGAAAGGCCCCTAAACAGATCATCTGTGCAGCAATGCGCAAGCTGTTACATCTGGTCTACGGAGTGCTCAAATCAGGCATACCGTTTGACCCAAACATCGCGCTTGCGCGATGAGGGTCAAGACGGTATCTACA
>NZ_JXDG01000071.1 GCF_000820515.1 Pseudomonas batumici
AACACCAACCTCGCGGTCTACATCGGGGTGGTCTATTCCTACCTGCCGTTCATGGTCCTGCCGCTCTACGCCAACCTGGTGAAACATGACCAGAGCCTGTTGGAAGCCGCCTCGGACCTGGGCTCGAGCACCTTCAACAGCTTCTGGAAGATCACCGTGCCGCTGTCCAGGAACGGCATCATCGCCGGCTGCATGCTGGTGTTCATCCCGGTGGTGGGCGAGTTCGTGATCCCCGAACTGCTCGGCGGTCCGGAAACGCTGATGATCGGTAAAGTGCTGTGGCAAGAGTTCTTCAACAACCGTGA
>NZ_JXDG01000072.1 GCF_000820515.1 Pseudomonas batumici
CAACGACACCGCCAGCAGAATCAGGCTGGCCACCGCGTTGATCTCCGGCTTCACGCCCAGGCGCACCGCCGAGAACACTTCCATCGGCAAGGTGGTCGAGCCCGGCCCCGAGACGAAGCTGGCCAATACCAGGTCGTCGAGGGACAACGCGAAGGACATCATGCCCCCCGCCGCCAGCGACGGCGCGATCATCGGGATGGTGATCAGGCAGAACACCTTCCACGGCTTGGCGCCCAGGTCCATGGCCGCCTCCTCGATGGACAGGTCCAGCTCACGCAGGCGCGCCGACACCACCACCGCCACATAGGCCGAGCAGAACGTCGTGTGGGCGATCCAGATGGTGACGAGGCCACGTTCCTGGGGCCAGCCGATCAACTGCGCCATGGCCACGAACAGCAGCAACAGCGACAGGCCGGTGATCACCTCCGGCATCACCAGTGGCGCCGTCACCAGGCCGCCGAACAGCGTGCGGCCCTTGAAGCGGGTGACCCGGGTCAGGACGAACGCCGCCAGGGTCCCCAGCGCCACCGCGGCCACCGCGGTGTAGCAGGCGATTTCCAGCGAGCGGGCCACCGAGCCCATCAGTTGGGTGTTGTCCAGCAGGCCGACGTACCACTTCACCGACCAGCCGCCCCACACCGTCACCAGCTTGGAGGCGTTGAACGAGTAGATCACCAGGATCAGCATCGGCAGGTAGATGAACAGCAGACCCAGCACCAGCATCAGGTTCGAAAAACTGAAGCGCTTCATTCCTTGCCCTCCATTTCCTTGGCCTGACTACGGTTGAACAGAATGATCGGCACGATCAGGATCGCCAGCATCACCACGGCCAGCGCGGACGCCACCGGCCAGTCACGGTTGTTGAAGAACTCTTGCCACAGCACTTTACCGATCATCAGCGTTTCCGGACCGCCGAGCAG
>NZ_JXDG01000073.1 GCF_000820515.1 Pseudomonas batumici
AGTGAAACGATGCATCGCCGATGGTAGTGTGGGGTTTCCCCATGTGAGAGTAGGTCATCGTCAAGATTGAATTCCGAAACCCCCGTCTGCTCGCGCAGACGGGGGTTTTGTTTTTGGGGTGCAAAAAGCCACCAGACATTTCCTGAAATGAGTTAAGTTTTCGCCCCATGGTGCCGACAGCATGGTGAGCAATGCGTGCACCAAAGTAGAGCAGCCGCAGAATGCTGCCTACGCGCACAACGAGTGTTGTACCCGCACGCATCCCCACTTTCGGCATAAGAAGTCTATGACAATGAATCTCAAATTCAGCCATAAAATCCTTTTGGCCGCCTCCGGTGTCGTGGTTCTCGCCTTCGCGCTGTTCACGCTGTACAACGACTACCTGCAGCGCAGCACCATCCGGCAGAACCTCGACTCGTCCATCCAGCAAGCCGGTGAGCAGACTGCCGGCAGCGTAGAGAACTGGCTGGGCGGGCGGATCCTGATACTGGAGAACCTGGCGCAGAACGTTGCCCATCAAGGCAGCAAGGCCGACTACCCGGGGCTGGTCGATCAGCCCGCGTTGACCGCCAACTTCCAGTTCACCTATGTCGGCCAGACCGACGGCACCTTCACCCAGCGTCCCGACGCGAAGATGCCGGACGGCTACGACCCGCGTCAGCGTCCTTGGTACAAGTCCGCCGTGATGGCGGACAAGACCATGCTCACACCGCCCTACATGGCCTCGGTCGGTGGGTTGGTGGTGACCATCGCCCTGCCGGTGAAAAGCAATGGGCAACTGCTCGGTGTGGTGGGCGGTGACCTGAGCCTGGAAACCCTGGTGAAGATCATCAACTCGGTGGACTTCGGTGGCATTGGCCAGGCCTTCCTGGTCAGTGGCGACGGGCAGGTGATCGTCAGCCCGGACAAGAACCAGGTGATGAAGAACCTCAAGGATATCTACCCCGGCTCCGGTCTGCGGATTGCCAAGGGCAGCCAGGAAGTCACCCTGAACAACCAGGAGCGGATTATCTCGTTCACGCCGGTGGTCGGGCTGCCTTCGGCGGACTGGTACATCGGTCTGTCCATCGACAAGGACAAGGCCTACGCGCCGCTGAGCAAGTTCCGTACTTCGGCCTTGATCGCGATGTTCATTGCCGTGGTGGCGATCGCGGTGTTGCTGACCCTGTTGATCCAGTTCCTGATGCGTCCGTTGACCACCATGGGTCGCGCGATGCAGGACATTGCCCAGGGCGAGGGCGACTTGACCCGGCGCCTGACCATCGAGAACAAGGACGAATTCGGTGAACTCGCCGGCTCGTTCAACCAGTTCGTCGAGCGCATCCATGCGTCCATCAGCGAGGTGTCCTCGGCCACGCGCCAGGTGCACGACCTGTCCCAGCGAGTGATGAACTCGTCCAACGCCTCGATCATCGGTTCCGATGAACAAAGCGCGCGGACCAACAGCGTGGCGGCGGCGATCAACCAATTGGGCGCGGCCACCCAGGAAATCGCCCGCAATGCCGCCGATGCCTCGCAGCACGCCAGCGGTGCCAGCGAACAGGCGGACGACGGGCGTCAGGTGGTGGAAAAAACCATCCAGGCGATGACCGAGCTGTCGCAGAAGATCAGCCTGTCCTGTACCCAGATCGAGACGCTGAACGCCAGCACCGATAACATCGGGCACATTCTCGATGTGATCAAGGGCATCTCCCAGCAGACCAACCTGCTGGCCCTCAACGCGGCCATTGAAGCGGCGCGGGCGGGTGAAGCCGGGCGTGGCTTTGCGGTGGTGGCCGATGAGGTGCGCAACCTGGCCCACCGGACCCAGGAATCGGCAGAGGAGATCCACAAGATGATCACCTCGTTGCAGGTCGGTTCGCGGGAAGCGGTGACCACCATGAACGCCAGCCAGATTTCCAGCGAAGAGAGCGTGGAAGTCGCCAACCAGGCCGGTGCCCGTCTGATCAGCGTGACCCAGCGGATTACCGAGATCGACGGCATGAACCAGTCGGTGGCCGCCGCGACCGAGGAGCAGACCGCCGTGGTGGAAACCCTCAACGGCGATATCAACCAGATCAACCTGCTGAACCAGCAAGGCGTGGCCAACCTGAATGAAACCCTGAAGGATTGCGATGCATTGGCCCAGCAGGCCGGTCGCTTGAAGCAGTTGGTGGATAGTTTCAGGATCTGATCCGCGGGCGAGCCGGCTCCTACAAGTCATTTGTCGTCCCCAGCTTCGTGAACGACAGATACCCCCTGTGGGAGCCGGCTTGCCGGCGATGAAAGATAACGAGGTCTATCAGGCCAACAGCGTCCGCACGTTGCTCATCGCATCATCGGCAAAGCCCTGGACGAAGCTGTAGAACCCCGGCAACGCCTCCTCGCCACCCGTGGCCGGTTCGGCGATGATGCTCCAGGTCGCCCGACTGCGATTCGCATCCAATGCCTCGACATTCATCGCCGCCCACAGCTGGCCGACCCCCAGGGTGTTGTAGATCGTCGTCCAGGTCATCCGCCGGGCCTGCTCGTCCCGCGAGTTGAGCTGCTCGACCACCAGGTTGCCGTCCTTGAAGAACTTCTTGCGCAGCGAGCCGACGCCTTCGCCGGTCATTTCGATGCGTTCCAGCGCCGTGATGAACGCCGCGAATCCACCGAAATCGCCGACCACGGCCCAGACCGTGGCCGCGTCGCGGGCAATCTCCACCGATGAAATCACCGGGCTGCCTTGTGGGGTGCGGATCAGGCTATCGGGTTGCAGGTTATTCATGATGTAACTCCTTGTGGGTGGGGTGAATCAGATGAACTGGATCTGCTTGAGGTAGTCGCAGCCCTTGCGCAGCAGCGCCGGGGTCTTGGCCGGGTACTGCTCGCCCATGTCGCGCACACCGGCGGCGGCATGGGCATGGCCGATGGCCGAGATATCGCCGATGTCCTCCTCGAAACCGTTGAGGTAGAAACCCAGGACTTCGAACAGCGCATTGCCGCTGTCGACCCGGTGCAACTGGCGTTGCCAGTCGGTGACGCTGACCAGCTGGAAGTCGTGGCCGGCCTCGCGGAACGAGGCGAGGTAATCGGCCCAGCTCAGGGGTTGCGGGTTATGCAGGTTGAACACCCCGTGGGCGTTGTGACGACGGCCATGCACGGCAATGAAGCGGGCGAGGAAGTCCACCGGCATCAGGTCGAAATTGAGTTCCAGGGCGGGCACCTGGCCCAGTTGCAACGAGCCCTTGAGCATCAGCATCAGTCGATTCTTGTGGGGTTGGCTGACCCCGGTGCGGCTGTTGAAACTGATGTTGCCGGGCCGGTAGAGATTGACCCAGGCCCCTTGCTCGCGAGCCCGCTGCAGAATCCGCTCGCCGACCCACTTGCTCAGGTTGTAGCCGTTCCTGATGTAGATCGGCGGGGTCTGCGCCGCCGGCTGTTCGAGCACCCGGCCATCGGCATCGACACTGCTGGAGGCCGACAGCGTCGAGACGAAGTTGAAGATCTTCTTGCTGCGTCCTTCGCACAGGCGCAGGCATTCGAACAGCGGATCGACGTTGTCCGGCGCCAGCGACTCGTAGTCGAGTACGTGATTGACGTTGGCCGCGTTGTGCACCAGAGCGCCGAACTCTCGATCGATGCGTTCGTAGACCGCCGGGGCGAGCCCCAGCTGCGGGCGGGTCATGTCGGCGGCGTAGACCCGCACCCGGCTCAGGTCCAGGTGTTCCAGGCGGTTTTCCCGCAGGGCCCGGGCAAAGCGCTCGCCCGCAGGCTCCGCCGCGCTGTCGCGGACCAGGCAGGCCACCTCGACGGCACCGCCGGCCAGCAGCGCTTCGACCAGGTGCACGCCGACAAAACTGTTGGCACCGGTCACCACCACCTTGTTCACATCGCCGGCGCGGTCCGCGGGCAATATATTCAGGCCCAGCTCACGGGAGGCATCGACGAAGACCTGTTCGCTCAGGGCCTGGGCGGTGTCCCCGCCAGCGACCAGCATCGCCAGCCGGCACAGGGTCGGTTCCTCGATAAAGCGGTTGATGGAAATGCCCCGGCCATACTGCTCGCGAATGCCCAGCAGCATTTTCGACAGCAGGATCGAGTGGCCGCCCAGGTTGAAGAAGCTCTCGTCGGTGGAGATATCCTCGGGCGGCAGTTCCAGCAACTCGGCCCAGAGCGTCAGCAGGCGGCTTTCATCGGCTGTGGCCGGTAACCGGCGGCGGCTGTTTTCGGGTGTCTCGACCGGCAGCTTCAGCAAGGCCGCCCGGTCGATCTTGCCGTTGCTGGCCGAGGGCATGCTGGAAAGCTCGGTGTAGACCAGCGGCTGCATGTAGTCCGGCAGATAGCGTTCGGCATGCTGTCGGAGGGCTTCATGGCCGCCGGCGGACTGCGGCTGGGCCATGAATGCCAGCACCCGCCGCCGGGGATCGATGACCACTGCGATCTGGCGGTACAGCCGGCTGTCGCGCAGGCACTGCTCGATCTCCTCCGGCTCGACCCGGAAGCCGCGAATCTTCACCTGGTTGTCCCGCCGTCCACACAGCTCGATGCCGTCGGCGGTCCATTTGGCCATGTCCCCGGTACGGTAGGCGCGCAGGCTTTCACCCTGGCCCAGCGACAGCTGCAGGTAACTGTCGGCGGTCTTGTCGGGATTGTTCAGGTAACCGAGGCCGACACCGGGCCCGGCGATGTACAGCTCCCCGACGGTCTGCTCGGCGACCGGCTGGCGCTGCTCGTCGAGAATCAGCACCTGGCTGTTGGCAATGGGCCGGCCCAGGCCGCGATTGCTGGAGCCGCTCCGGAACCGCCTGGCGGTGACCAGCACGGTGGCCTCGGTGGGCCCGTAGAGATTGTAGAAATGGCACTGCGCCGCGAGCTGCTCGATCACATCCGGTTCGCACACGTCGCCGCCGGTCATCACATGGCTCAGGCCCAGGGGCATCTCCAGCGGCAGGATGCTCAACAGCGCCGGCGGCAGGAAAGCATGGGTGAGCCGCTGTCCGCGAATCAGCGCCAGGAGCTGCAAGGGGTCGCGGCGCTGATCCTCGGTGGGCACCACCAGCTCCGCGCCCTGGGCCAGGGTCGGGAAGATGTCGATCAGCGATGAGTCGAAACTCAAGGTCGAGAATTGCAGAACCCGGCTGGTTTCACTGACCTGCACATAATCGGCATACCAGGCGGTGAAATGGCTGAGGTTGTGCTGGCTGAGCAGCACGCCCTTGGGTTGCCCGGTGGTGCCCGAGGTGTAGAGCGCGAGGCAGGGCGCCTGCGGGACCAGTGCCTGGCGTACGAGGGGCTGGTCCGTGGCTTTGCGCACCAGGCCGCGGACATCCAGCGCCGGTAGATGTTCGGCCAGCGGAGATTGCCCGTCGTGCAGCAGCAGGGTGGCGCCGGCATCCTTCAGCACGAACAGCTGGCGTTGCAGCGGATGGCCCGGGTCCAGCGGCAGATACACCGCCCCGGCGCCGAGAATCGCCAGGATACTGGCGTAGAGCTCGGCGCTCTTGTGCTGGCAGAGCCCGATCACCGGCGGTTCGGAGAACGGCCCGAAGGCGTCGAGCTGGGCCAGCAGGCCCTGTTGGATCGTCCGGCTCAGGTCATGCAGTTCCCGGTACGTCAGCGACACTCCGTCCAGGGTCAGCGCGGGGCGGGCGGCGAAACGCAGCAGGCTGGCTTCGATATGCTCGATCACCGACCTCTGTGCCAGGGCCAGCAACTCGGGGCGGGCGGTGTGGTTGAAGCGGTGCTCGAAGGCCAGGGCCTCGAGCCGGCGCAGGTCCTGCTCCGGGTACTGTGACGCTGACGGGAGCGTCGCGGCCTCGGCGAAGTGTTCGGCATCACGGGAGTAGCGGCTGACCAGCACGGCCACCCGCTCCACCAGGGCCTGGACCGCGGCGAGGCGCAGCGCCTGGCCGTTTCCGGAGTCGTCCTGGTCAACGACCAGACGCTGGATCAGACGGCTGCCGCTGTCCTCGACCAACCTGCAGAGCAGGCTGAGTTCGGGTAGGCCCTGGGGCGTGATGGGCCCCAGCTCCAGGCGCAGGGCCAGGTGCGCATCGGCGCCGACGTCGCGCCGCCAATGGTGGGGCAGTTCCAGGCTGCCGTCTTCGATCAACAGATCCGCCGCGCCCGGCGGTTGTGCTTCGAAGGCCTGGGCATCACTCAGGCGTTGAATCGAATGACCGTGCTGTTCCAGCTCGCGCAGCAAATCCTCCAGCGCCTGGCTGCAGCCGACGAGCAAAAGAGTGAGACGTCTCATGATGATCTCCTTGGCTAGATCAGGTAGTCGCTCAAGGCGTCCTGGACACAGGGCGAATCGAGCAGCGAGCTGTTGCGCAGGAAGCGCATGATGTTGATCACCAGCGGATGGTGGCGATTGATCGGATACGCCAGCCCCATTGCTTCGCGCCGGAGGGCCTGGCGGATCTCCTCGGCCACCGGCAGGTGCTCGATCACGCGGAAGTCGAAGCTCTTCTGGATGTCGTTGGTCAGGTAATGAACGATGAACACCGGCAGGATCTGCGCGATCAGGTCGCGGTCTTCCTCGCTCGCGGTCTGCCAGTAGAGACGCACCAGGCGGGTCCAGAACCCGGCATGCCGCCCCTCGTCGAGCAAGTGGTCGGCCATCAGGCCCTTGATCGAGGGCTTGACCGTCTCGTCCTTGGCAAAGGCCGCGACGTCGTTGGTCACGGTGTTCTCCGAGATCGCCACGCAGATCAGTTCCATGGCCGCCCGCAGATGCTCGGGGGCCATGTCGATGGCCGCCGGTATCGCCCGGCTCAATTCGATTTCCTCGGGCAACTCGAGGGGTTCGATGCCGGTCATGGCCACGGTCTGCTGCATGAAGTCCATGGCCACCAGGGCGTGGTAGTCCTCGTCCACCACCACGGTCATGGCGGCGTAGCGACAGGCGAACGGAAAGTGGATCGGGAAGCGGCCCTTGGCAATGCTGCGCGCGGTCCGGTCGACGATATCGGTCTCGAAAATCACCACGTCATTGATGAACTTGTAGAGACTCTGCAGCAGCACGAAATCTCTCTGCTCAGGGCACAGGGTCAGGAAGCTCTCGCTGCTGACCAGCGGCTGGCGGCTCAGCGGATAGATCAGCCGATCATCGTCCTCGAGCAGGCGCCGTGGTCGGGTGCGGATGCTGGCGCGGCTCTCCCAGGCGTCGGCAAAGGTGCTGTAGTCGATGGCGTTCATGAGGCCGTCACCTCGACTGCGATCTCGCACAGGCTCTGCTGCAAACCGTCCCAGAGTGCCATGCGGCTGTCCACGGCGGCGAGGGCGGTGCTGTAGATCTCCGCCTCGCGGTGCGCCTGACCCTCCACCAGGCGCTCGAGCAGTTGTTCGGCTGCCGGCCCATGGTCCTCGGAGTCGACATCGATATGCCGTTGCAGGTAGTAGCGCAACATGGGGGCTTGGGCCTGATCGATGCCCCATTCATCGAGAATCCGCTGGAACATATGCGGGATGACACTTTCCCGACCGTGCAGGAAAGCGGCGGCCACTCGATGGGCCGAGGCGTTCAGGGCGATGTCGAGGGTGTTCCTGACAAAAGCGATGACCATCGGCGCGGCGTTCACCGAACGTAACGCGGTTTCCACCGACACGCCTTCACGCAGCAACTCGATGAAGCGTTCGATGGCGACCGTGCTGGCGCCGACTTCGCGCATCGCCTCCAGATACAATTCGAAATGGCTGCAATGGCCGGGGCCTTCGCGCTCGTCCGATTCCTCTCCCAGGACAATTTCATTGATCAGGCGCGCGGCCTGGGGATCCTTGGGCGGCAGCCAGGGCAAGGTGGTACAGGTCAGTTCCTGTTGCAAGCGCTTGGTCAGCGACATGAAGTCCCAGACCGCAAAGACATGGACTTCCATGAACCGTCGAAGGAGTGAAAGTGAATGGATCTCACTGAATACAGGGTGTCGGGTCAACTGTTCTTTTCTGGCGTGCAGAAGGGGCTTTAGTGCGCTCATTAATAATCACCACGTGTCCGCTAAGTTGAAAGGGCTATGAAGGATTGCAAGTTGTCTAGTGTCGATCTGGCTATAAGGCCGTGTTGCATTTGCTAACGGGCGGGCGAGCAGATTCCTCAATAAGAAATTGAAAGCGGCGAGAGGAATCATTACGTATTTAACCTGCGCCCAGGTGTCATCGTGCAAGCGTTTTGAGCGTTTTTTGTTTGGTGTTGCAGGGCACCTATGTCTAGGCTGGCAAAGGCCTTGGTGACAGGGGCTGCCCGACTGCCATTAAAAATTAATACAAATAATCAGCACGGATCAAGTTATTTTTAGAACAATTATAAGTTGGGTTTTTTAATGGATGAGTGTCACCGATAACACTGGCGATGCCGTGTTTTTAGGGGTGAGAGTGCCCCTTCCGAATAATAACGATCAGAATTTAAATGAATGATTGAATGCCTCATCCATATGGCTCTCAATGGGGTGAACTAATAGTTTGATAGGCGTGGCCGAGACACGGCTAATCCGTACTTCCGGCGCGTGGAAGTGCTCCTTTGTTGGGTGATGGTTCCGAAAGTTGCATGCGCGGAGCCGTATGTCGCTCGTCAATTCATTATCGGTGAGCAAGCCTGTGCCCAAACGGGCCGTTCTGCTATCGCCGGAAGAGGCGAAACCTGTCCGAAGCGGTGAATAGACAGGGTCATCCCGCGTGGCGGGGCGTGCGCCCAGGCTCTATTTCACGAATCATGCAAAACAGGTGATGACAGGTTGTCGGCGTGCCGTTGTCGTTCAAAGGCATCTATGCAGGCCTGCAGACCGACGTGCACATCGGTCATGCAGCAGGCCATGGGACCGAAGCGGTTTCACCCCGATCAGGGGGCCGGCTCTGCGGGTGTCTCGGTCCCGTGGCTCAAGACCGGCTCTGGGCCAGATAGCGCAGAATCACTTCGATACCGCGTTGCAGGTGGTGCCGCAGGTTCTCCACGCACTCCTCGATATTGCCGGCCCGGGCGGAGGCGAGGAGGGCGCGATGGTCATCCTGGGAGAGTTTGCCCAGTCCCATGGCCGACAGGTTGAAGCGCAGGAAGCGTTCTTCTTCCACCAGGCCCTGCTCGATCAATTTCAACAGCTTGTGATTGGGTGCCTTGCTGTAGAGACCCATGTGGAACAGACGGTTGAGCCGCCCGACCTGGGTATAGTCCTGTTCGATTTCCAGCAGGTCGATATACGCCTCGATTTCCTTGAAGTCGCGCTCATCGAGCAAGGGGACCGACAGGCGCAGGGCCTCGGTTTCCAGCAGGATCCGCAGGTCATAGGCTTCGATGGAGTTGTCGACGATCAGGGGCGCAACCACGGCGCCCTTGTGGTGCACCACATGCAGCAGTTCCTGGGCTTCGAGCTGGCGCAGGGCTTCGCGTACGGGCATGCGGCTGACGCCGAACAGCGTCGCCAGTTCCTGTTGGCGCAAGGCCAGGCCACAGGGGAGACGCCCGTCCAGGATCGCGTTGCGCAATGTCTCCTCTATCACGGCCCGGGCCAGGTGGGCGGGTATGGGTCCATTGACGTGAACGCTGTTCAAGGGATTCGGTTTTTCCGCCACGCGACTACTCTGTTTTGGACAAGGTTGAAGGGTGATCCGATGGCACACTAGAAGCTGCCTGGGTGCTTGTCAAACCGACCATTTTCCTGCGCCTGACGCGCGCCATGACGGATGATTGCATGGTGCCATTCTCTTTCACCAGCCCCCCCTGAAACTATCAATCGATTCCCAAGTGGCTGTAGGGACTCGCCCTCTTGGCGATGCGTATTGCTTCCCTCTCCGGGAGTGTTTTGCACAAGGTTCCAGAACCCACGTATTCAAGCGATCCGAATGTGTCGGACAGGTCTTGGGCCGACGCGGAAAAGTGCCCGTCCGGCGCCATTCCCGCGCCTTGGCGATCATGAAAAATGCCTTATTGATATTCCTTAACGATATTTAAGTTATTTATCTTATATCTATATTGTCATTCTCCTGCGTGCCTACCGAGCCACCGATGCGCCGCATGACCTGAACCCACACGCTATCGGCGTGAGTGTCTGATCAACGCGCGCACCGCTGCGCAGGAGTCTTTACATGTCGCAGGCTTCTTCCGTTTCTACCGTGCCGGATGTCCCGGCACAGCGCTTCGACGTTCGTCCCTTTGCCGGAACGGTGGGGGCTGAAATCGTCGGCCTGGACTTGAGCCGGCCGCTCAACGACCAGGATTTCGCCCGCATTCACCGCGCGCACCTGGAGCACCACGTGCTGGTGTTTCGCGACCAGCGCATCAGCCCCGAGCAACAGATTGCCTTCAGCCGTCGTTTCGGCGTGTTGCAAATCCATGTGCTCAAGCAATTCCTGCTGGCCGGGCACCCGGAGATCCTGATCGTCTCCAACATCATCGAAAACGGTCAGAACATCGGCCTGGGCGATGCGGGGAAATTCTGGCACTCGGACCTTTCCTATAAAGAGCTGCCGAGCCTGGGTTCGATGCTGCATGCCCAGGAACTGCCGGCCGAAGGCGGCGACACCCTGTTCGCCGACCAGCACAAGGCCTGGGACAGCCTGCCCGAGACCCTGCGCAAGGCGGTTGAAGGCCATTCGGCGGCGCACTCCTACACGGCCCGCTACAGCGAGACCAAATTCGAAGGCAACTGGCGGCCGACCCTCACCCCGGAACAGTTGGCCCAGGTCGCCGAGGTGGTGCATCCCATCGTCCGCACCCACCCGGAAACCGGGCGCAAGGCGCTGTTCGTCAGCGAGGGCTTCACCACGCGGATCGTCGGCCTGCCGGAAGACGAAAGCCGCCAGCTGCTGAGCGAGCTGTACACCCACAGCGTGCGTCCGGAACACATTTACCGCCATCAATGGCAGCCCCGCGACCTGGTGTTCTGGGATAACCGCTCGCTGGTGCATCTGGCCGCCGGTTGCCCGAGTCACCTGCGTCGCAAGCTCTACCGCACCACTATCCAGGGCGATGCCCCGTTCTGACCCGATCGCTTCAAGGAGCATCCCCATGTTCGCATCCTTTGCGTTGTGGCCGAAATTCGGCCGTCTCACCACGTCCCTCGGCCTGGGCTTGAGCCTGTTGGCCGGCACCCTGCTGTCGCCTGCCACGGCCCAGGCCGAGGGCCAGATCCGCATCGCCGAACAGTTCGGCATCGTTTACCTGTTGCTCAATGTGGTGCGTGACCAGCACCTGATCGAGAAATACGGCAAGGCCGAAGGGATCGACATCCAGGTGGACTGGACCCAGCTCTCCGGCGGCGCCGCGATCAATGACGCGCTGCTGTCCGGCTCGGTGGACATTGCCGGTGCAGGTGTCGGGCCACTGCTGACCATCTGGGACCGCACCTACGGCCGGCAGAACGTCAAGGCGGTGGCGTCGCTGGGCAACTTTCCCTACTACCTGGTGAGCAACAACCCCAAGGTCAAGAGCATCGCCGACTTCACCGACCAGGACCGCATCGCCTTGCCGGCCGTCGGTGTTTCCGTGCAGTCGCGCTTCCTGCAATACGCGGCGGCCAGGCAGTGGGGCGACAAGGCGTTCGATCGCCTGGACAAATACACCGTCGCCGTTCCGCATCCCGATGCCACGGCGGCCCTGGTCGCCGGTGGCACTGAACTGACCGGGCACTTCTCCAACCCGCCGTTCCAGGAACAGGCGCTGGAAAACCCCAACGTGCACGTGGTGCTCAACAGCTACGACCTGCTTGGCCCCAACTCGCCGACCCTGTTGTTCGCCACCGAGAAATTCCGCAACGACAACCCGAAAACCTACCAGGCCTTTGTCGACGCCCTGGCCGAAGCCGCCGAGTTCGCGCAAAAGGACAAGGGCGCTGCGGCGGACACCTACCTGCGGGTGACCAAGGCCAGGATCGACCGTGCGGCGCTGCTGAAAATCATCGAAAACCCGCAGTTCGAATTCAGCGTGACGCCGAAGAACACCTACTCGCTGGCTGAGTTCCTCTACCGCGTGGGCGCCATCAAGCACAAGCCGGAGTCGTGGAAGGACTACTTCTTCCAGGATGCCAAGCTGCTGCAGGGGAGCTGACCGCCATGAATGCGCCCCTGCCAGGCCACACGGCCAGCAATCCTGGCGTCACGGTCCCGGCGTTGCTGGCGGTCGATCAGGTCAGCCTGGAATACCGCACCCCGGCACGGGTGGTGCGGGCGACGCACCGGGTCAGTTTCGAGGTCGATCGGGAGGATCGTTTCGTTCTGCTCGGACCTTCGGGCTGTGGCAAGTCGACCTTGCTCAAGGCGGTGGCCGGGTTTATCCGGCCCAGCGAAGGCGAGATCCGCCTGCAAGGCCAGGTGGTCAACGAGCCGGGACCGGACCGTATCGTGGTGTTCCAGGAATTCGACCAGTTGCCGCCCTGGAAAACCGTCAAGCAGAACGTGATGTTTCCGCTGTTGGCGTCCGGCACCCTCAAGCGCCGGGAGGCGGAAGAACGGGCGCTGCATTACCTGGAAAAGGTTGGTCTGGCGGCCTTTGCCGACGCTTACCCGCACACCTTGTCCGGCGGCATGAAAGCCCGGGTGGCGATTGCCCGGGCCTTGGCGATGCAGCCCAAGGTCCTGCTGATGGACGAGCCCTTCGCCGCCCTCGACGCCTTGACCCGGCGCAAGATGCAGGAGGAATTGCTGCAACTCTGGGAAGAGGTGCGCTTCACCCTGCTGTTCGTCACCCACTCGATTGAAGAAGCGCTGGTGGTGGGCAACCGCATCCTGTTGCTGTCACCCCATCCGGGTCGGGTGCGGGCGGAAATCCACAGCCATCAGTACAACCTGCACAGCCTGGGCGGTGCCGAGTTCCAGGCGTCGGCGCGACGGATTCACCGGCTGCTGTTCGACGAAATCCCACAGGCCGAAACCGAGGTGGATTTCGCCGATATCCGCATCGCCTATTGAGCGGCTGGAGGAATGCCCGATGAGTCTTTCATCCCCTGTGCGTGAAGAATATGAAGTGACCCTGGAGCCCTTGCTCGAGGTCCCGCTGGAGCGTGAACTGCCGGTGGCGCAACGGCTGTGGCAGCAGGGCTGGTTGCGCAAGAGCCTGATCCTGGTCTTGCTGGCGGTGCTCTGGGAAGCCGTGGCGCGTTATCAGAACAACGATTTGTTGCTGCCGAGCTTTCTGCAGACGGCGAGTGCGTTGTACGACGGCCTGCTCAGCGGCGAATTGCTCGGCAAGGTCGGGATTTCCCTGGTGGTGCTGCTCAAGGGCTATGTGCTGGGGGTTGTCCTGGCGTTCGCCTTGACCACGTTGGCGGTGTCGACCCGGTTCGGGCGGGACCTGCTCAGTACCCTGACCTCGATGTTCAACCCGTTGCCGGCGATTGCGTTGTTGCCGCTGGCTTTGCTCTGGTTCGGCCTGGGGCAGAACAGCCTGATTTTCGTGCTGGTGCACTCGGTGCTCTGGGCGTTGGCGCTGAATACCTATGCCGGGTTTCTCGGGGTGTCGGAGACCTTGCGCATGGCGGGGCGGAACTACGGTTTGAAGGGCTTGCGCTTTGTGCTGTTCATCCTGATTCCGGCGGCGCTGCCGTCGATTCTGGCGGGGTTGAAGATTGGTTGGGCGTTTGCCTGGCGCACGCTGATTGCGGCGGAGCTGGTGTTTGGCGCCACCAGCGGCAAGGGCGGGTTGGGCTGGTACATCTTCCAGAACCGCAACGAGCTGTACACCGACAAGGTATTTGCCGGGCTGGCGGTGGTGATCCTGATCGGTTTGCTGGTGGAGAACCTGGTGTTCGATACGCTGGAGCGGGTGACGGTGAAGCGGTGGGGGATGCAGCGGTGATGAGTACTCGCTGATTTTCTGGTGCCTGTTCCGCCGTCTTCGCGGGCAAGCTCCGCTCCCACAGGTTCTCGGTCGTACGCAAACTTCAGGTTCGACGCGAAATTTACTGTGGGAGCGGAGCTTGCCCGCGAAGGCTTCCTCCAGGACGCCGTAGGCCCTGGATCAGCCCACATTCCCCGCTGTCGACGTTTCATCGATCACCGAATCAACCCACGACTGCGCCAACTCGATCAAATGCACGGTGCCCATCGCCAACTTGCGCTGCGCCCCGTCGAGTTGATCGGCGGACTCATAAGCCGTGGCCGCCGCCGATTGCAGGATCGACAGCGCATTGATCAGTTTGTCCTCCACACTGAGTGACGACGCAGTGCGGGCGGGTATAAGGGGCGGGTGAGGCCTGAGCGGATCGTCACTCAGCGGCAGCCCGTAGTGCGCAAAAGCGCGTTCGGCAGCGGCGTCGAAGTGAGGTTTTCCGATCTTTGCGCGATGTGATACGGGGATCGGCGGGTCCGGTGTAAGTCTTTTATCCATGGTCCAGCTCCTACGTGATGCAGAGGGGCCCTCTTTCTGCCGTTTCCACACGGCGAAAAGGTGGCAGCTGTACACAGGGTGGAAAACCGGACCGTAGGTAACCCGGCCAGACCGAGGTCTGCCTGCGCACAGCCGCCATAGAACACATTGCGGACCAAAAAAAGCGCCGACAATGAGCTTGGTGGCGCTGATGCGCCTACGGATAGGTTCAGGTTTCCACACCTGGATCGCTGATTTTGCAGCGATAGGACGAAGACTAGTGACCGGTTCCGGCAGGCGCAAGGCGAAAGGATTTTCTAGGAAACTTCAGGCAAGTGAAAGGGAATTGTCCGGTGATCAGGGGTTCTGGAGAAACACCACATACCCCCGAAACCACTCGTTCCCCTTCAGATACCCCGGCTCCCGCCACTCGCCGCCCTGGATCAAGCCAATCTTGAACGGCAACCCCAACCGGTTCATCCGGGGCAGGTACGCCGCGTAGTCGGGAATGCTATGCCGCCCCTGATACGTCTGCACCACCACCTCGTCCACCACGCCCTTGAGCTGGGCGATGGCGGTCGGGTCGGCGTTGCTGCTCCAGTCCATCAGTCCGGTGATGCTCAGGCGCAAGTCCGCCGGCAACCGCTGGCGCAGGTCGCGCAGGAAGGCGGCGTATTCGTCGAGGTAGCGGGTGCGGGCGTCGAAGTCGATCTGGATGCCCACCACCGGGTTGCCCGCCTGTTGCCAGCGTTTCACCTGGCCGAGCAACTGGCGATAAACCGACTCCGGCCAACGCAGCGTGTGGGCGCGATAGACCACCCAGACCTCGCCCTGGGTCAGGCGCGGAATCGCAATGCCCTGGGCGATAAAACTGACCGCCCGCTGCGGCGAGCGCCGGGATTCGCTGACCTGGCCCTGCAGGATGTACAGGCTGCGGGCCTGGCTCAGCACCGGCTGCGGGGCGACGCCGCTCCACAGCCAGAAACTGTCGTAGTCCCGCGCATCGACCGCCGCCTGGACGTCGCCAAGCGCCAACAGCCCGGCCAGCAGCCAGCGCCAGCGACCCATCGGCATTTACCAGTAGTACTGCAGCGACTTGCCCCACTGGGTGCTGGCATAGCTGGTTTTCAGCTGCTTGAACCAGGCCTTGCGTTGCGCCGGTGTCACTTCCTTGCCGCCGCAACTGTTGTAGCCCGAGGGCGCGTAGCAGTTGATCGCCCGGAACAGCGCATAGGCCTTGTCGGCGGACGGCGCCTTGGCATCGGCGATCACGCTCTGGTAACCGTCGAGCCGTGAGTAGGTGCTGCCCTTGAACAGGGAAGGCGTCCCGCCCAGTTCATCCGAGCCGCGCTGGCTGTCCAGGGGCATGCCGTCCAGGCTGTTGCGCAGGATGAACTCGCCGAGGCAGTTCAACGCCTGCGGCTGCTTCGCGTCGGCTTGCAGGCTGGCCGCCGTTTCACCGATGGTCGGGCAGGTATAACCGGATTCGGCCTTGGCGCCGCTCCAGCGGAACAGCGTGAGCGGCTGGCCGCCGCTGTAGGTGTAGCCCAGGGACGCGCCCAACTTGCTGTCGGACGGCTCGGCGGGCAGCCGCTTGAGGTCCGCGGCGAAATCCGCGTAATGGCCCAGGCGCAGGTCCTTGTAGAGCAGCACGAACAACGCCGTATCACGCTCGGTGGACGGCGCACCCTGGGCGACCTGGCGCAGCAGGCCGGCATCGGCGATGTGCCGCAGCAGGATGTCGCGCACCTGCTCGGTCTTGATCGGCGAGTCGCCGGCAAAAACCTTGGCCACCTGCTGGCTGCGTTCGTAGTGATTGGCCAGGGCCAGCTCGATCTGCTCGCGTTGCAGCGGCTGGCGGACTTGCGGCAGCAATTTCAGCCAGAGGGCTTCGGCGCCGCTCCAGTCCTGTTTCGCTTCCAGGGCCAGGCCGCGCAGGACCTGCTGGCTGAAGGCGAGGTAGTCGAGTTTCGCCGGGATCTCGGTCGGCAGGCTCTTGAGCGCCAGCTCGGGGTTTTTCGCCACGTACAGCTGGTACGCCGCCAGCAGGTAGTCGTACAGCGCCGGTTGCGCGGCAAAGACCGGTTTCTGCGCCTGCAGGATCTCGAGGGTCAGCTTGGGCGCAGCGTTTTCGCCATAACCGGGGCGCATGCCCATCAGGTCGTCAAGGGCCTGGAACAGCGGCTGCTCGACCTTGCCACTACCAAATAGCAACTTGTTGTCGATCTCCTGTACCAGCTCGTCGGGCGTTACGTTGCGCTGCTCGGCCTTGGCCTGGCCCAGCTGCCAGAGGTATTCGGCCGCCTGCTTCTCGGAATCGCCCGCCAACCAGTAGACCCGACGCAACAGGCCGCGGGCGGAGGTCGCGTAGAGGCCCTCGGGCCAGGTCTTGAGGTAACGTTCGAAACCCTCTTCGGCCAGTTTCAACTGGGCCGCGTCGGCCTCTGCCTTGGTCGGCATGCCGTCGCTGTCGAAGGTATTCTGTTGCGCCAGGTTGAGGGCGGTGCGCGCCTGCATGTACTGCGCGGTCTCCTTCAGCCAGGGTTGCGAGCTGTCGCCCAGGCTGGCGAAGACCTTGGCCGCCTCGGCGAAGCGTCCGCTGTAGAAGTCGGTGGCGCCGCGCAGGTAGCTGGCAAACGCCTGGCCCTGGGCGGATTGCACGGCGGGGACCAGGCTGTCTTGCTGGGCCGGCTCCCAGGCGCAGGTGCCGAGCATCTGCACGCGACTGCGGGCCAGGGCCTGGCGCTCGGGGTCGGACAGCTCGGGGCTGCTCAGCAGTTGCTTGATAAAGGCCGTGGCGCTGTCGGTGTCGTTGCTGCGGCAGCGTCCACCCTCGCCAGACAGCAGCGAGCTGACGGCCGTGTCGCTGTTTTCGCGGGTGATGCCGAGCTTGGCCAGGGCCTCATCGAGGGGGACGGGCGCGCCCGGTTCGGCGCCGGCGCCCAGCGTCGGGGGGCTGTCGAGGCGGTTATTGGCGAACGGCACCGGGCCGAAGCCCGCGCCCAGGTCATCGCGGCTCACCGGGTTGGGCGCCAGGGGCAAGGCACCCTGGTCGGACAGCAGCAGGCGTAGGTTGACCCGGCTGTCGTTGCCCGGGCTCAGGAAGGCCAGGTTGCTGCAGCCGTCGAGGCCGTACTTGATCATCGACCAGCGCGGGTAGCAGCTGTCGTCGGAGCTGGCCAGGGCCTGTGAGCAGAAGCCGGCGCTCACCGCCAGCGCCAGAGAGGTCAGAAGTCCGATACGCATGAATTGTCCCTAATTCCGTGAACGAGCGGCGCCGAGGCCGGAAGTGGCGCAAATCATACCGAAGGTGAGTCGTAACACCTATGCTTGTAGCTGGCGTGGCGTTGCAGCCTGTGATCTGCCGCACATCGGCGGTCGCCCGGTTCTTTGCCGAGGATAGTGGCAATTGGCTTGACGGTTGGCATGGCTACCGTAGACTCGCGATTGTCCGACAAGGAGTCCCTTCTTATGTGGTGTTTGCGGGTAGTTTTGTTTGGGTTGTCCTGCATGGCGTGCCTGGCTCAGGCGCAGACGCCGGCCGAGGCTGATCCGTTGCTGGACAACAATGCGGCCGGGGCGCATGCCGTCGCGGCCAGCGAGGCCCGTGGCGTGCTGCGTGCCCGTGACCAGGCGATGCTCGCCAGCGAGCTGTCGGGGCGTATCGTCGAGTTGCCCTACAGTGAAGGGGAAACCTTCAAGCAGGGCGACACCCTGGCCCGTTTCGACTGTTCGGCCTATCAGGCCCAGCTCAATGCCGCCCAGGCCGCCAGCCGGGGCGCCAGTGAGGAGCTGGCCCACAATAAACAGTTGGCGTCATTGAACTCCGTCGGCCGTTTCGAGGTGGCCCGCGCCGAGGCCAAGCTCGCCGAGACCCAGGCCCAGTCCCAGGTCTACCAGGTGCAGGTCAAGCGTTGCAGCGTGGTCGCGCCCTATGACGGGCAGGTCGTGCAGCGCAAGGTCCAGCGCTACGAAAGCGTCTCGGCCGGAGCGCCGATGCTGGAGATCGTCGACAACCGGACCCTGGAAATCCACCTGCTGGTGCCGTCGCGCTGGATGGGCAAGCTCAAGGCCGGCCAGACCTTCAGCTTCGTGCCGGATGAAACCGGCCAGCCCTTGACCGCCACCATCAAGCGCCTGGGCGCGCGGATCGATGAAGGCAGCCAGACCCTGTTGCTGGTGGCCAGCCTGCCCAAGGCCGAGGGGCTGCTGGCGGGCATGAGCGGCACGGCGCGTTTCGAGGCGCTGAAGTGAACGCGCCCGCGGCGGGTGCCGTAGAGCGGGTGTTCGCCCAGTTCCTCGACCTCGAACGCCAGACCCGCGCCGCCCGCACCACCGAGCAGCTTGCTTATAGCTTGGTCAACGACGGCCAGGCGCTGTTCGGCTTTCGCCACGCCGCCCTGCTGATCGCCGGCAAGGTGCGGGCGGTGACCGGGATCAGTTCGGTGGAGCCGAATGCACCGTTTGTCGCGTTCGTCGAACACGCCGTGGCGCAGATCTTCAAGCTGGAAAGGGCCAAGCCCGCAACCGTGGTGCCGATGGAGGCCTTCAGTACCTCGGTGCGCGAGGACTGGCAGAGCCTGTCGGCGCCCCAGGTCTTCTGGTTGCCGTTGCTCGATCCCAAGGGTGAGGTCTTCGGTGGTCTGTGGCTGGCCCGCGACAATCCCTGGAGCCCTTCCGAACAGGTGCTGCTGGCGCAATTGGGCGACACCTACGGCCATGCCTGGCTCGCCTTGCAGCCGCGCCGGCCCTGGCGTTTGCGCTTCACCCGCAAGCGCCAGGCGTTGCTGGTGGCCGCGGCGTTGCTGAGCCTGTTGATTCCGGTGCGCCAGTCGGTACTGGCGCCCGCGGAAGTGGTGCCGCTGGCCGGTCGGGTGGTGGCGGCGCCGCTGGACGGGGTGATTGCCGAATTCCTGGTCAAGCCCAACCAGACAGTGAAGACCGGCGACCTGCTGGTGCGCTTCGAAAGCACCACCCTCAAGGCCCAGGCCGATGTGGCCCAGCGCGCCCTTGGCGTGGCCGAAGCCGAATTGAAGGCCAATGCCCAGCGGGCCTTCGCCGATGCCGAGTCGAGCTCGAAGATCGACTTGCTGGCGGCGCGGGTCGAGCAGAAACGCGCCGAACGCGATTATGCCGCCGAGTTGCTCAAACGTAGCGAAGTGCGCGCCGAACGTGACGGTATCGCCGTGTTCGCCGATGCAGAACGCTGGACCGGCAAGCCGGTGCAGACCGGTGAACGGCTGATGGAAATCGCCGACCCGACCCAGGCCGAACTGCGCATCGAGCTGGCGGTCGGCGATGCCATTGCCCTGGCGTCCGACGCCGAAGTCGCGCTATTCCTCGACAGCGATCCCTTGCAACGTTACTCGGCCAAGCTGGAGCGGGTGGCCTACGAGGCGCAATCGACCCCGGCCGGGCAGTTGGCGTATCGGCTGGATGCTGGCTTCATCGATACGCCCGTACCGCGCATCGGCTTGCGCGGCACGGCGAAACTCTTCGGCCAGCGCGCGCCGCTGGCCCTGTACCTGCTGCGCCGGCCATTGGCCGGGCTGCGCCAGAGTGTGGGGTTGTAATGAACCTGCCCAGCCTGCGCGCGGATCTGCAGCTCACCGCCGCCTCCCCGGCACTCGACGGTTCGCCGCGCTGGACCCTGGCCGACCCGGTACGCGGGCGTTATTTCAAGCTCGGTGCCCAGGCCATCCGCCTGCTGCGGCATTGGTCGCTGGGCGATCCGGCGCAGGTGCTGCAGGCGGCGAACCGCGAGCCGGGCCTGCCATTGGGCGATCCGGAGCTGGAACAATTGCTGGGCTTTCTGCGCAGCCATGACCTGATCGCCTCGCTGGACCCGCAACAGCGCGCCAGCTATGCCTGGAAAGCCGCCGCGTCGCGCCAGAGCCTGTGGCAGATGGCGCTGCATCAATACCTGTTTTTCCGCATTCCCTTGTGGCGCCCGGATGCCTTTCTCAATCGCGTCTGGCCCTGGCTGCAACGCTTCGGCCCGCGCCTGTTGCGCTACGGTTTGCCGGCGACCCTGGGGCTGGGGGTGTTCCTGGTCTCGCGGGATTGGGAGCGCTTCCTCTCGACCTTTCCGCACCTGTTCAGCCTCGGCGGGGCCATGGCCTTCGGCGTGGCGCTGTTCTTCGCCAAGCTCTGCCACGAGTTCGGCCATGCCTTCATGGCCAAGCGCGCCGGTTGTCGGGTGCAAAGCATGGGCGTGGCCTTCATGGTCCTGCTGCCGTTGTTCTACACCGATGTCAGCGATGCCTGGCGGGTCAACGACCGCAAGGCGCGCTTGCTGATCGGTGCCGGCGGGGTCCTCGCCGAGATGGTGCTGGCCTGTATCGCCCTGCTGGCCTGGTCGCTGTTGCCGGACGGGCCGGCGCGCACGGCGGCGTTCATGCTCGCCAGCGCCACCTGGCTGACCACCCTGGCGGTCAACCTCAATCCGTTCATGCGCTTCGACGGTTATTTTCTGCTCAGCGATTTCTGGGAAGTCGACAACCTTCAGGGGCGGGCCTTTGCCTTGTGCCGCTGGCGTTTGCGCGAGGCCTTGTTCGGCTACGCCGAGCCCGCGCCCGAGCCCTGGTCGGCGGCGATGCGCCGGCGGCTGCTGGCTTGGGGTTTTCTGTCCTGGCTATGGCGCGCGGCGTTGTTTTTCGGGATCGCCCTGGCGGTCTATCACCTGTTCTTCAAGTTGCTGGGCATTTTCCTGATGCTGGTGGAGCTGGGCTGGTTCATCTTCCTGCCGATTTTCAAGGAGACCCGCGAATGGTGGTCGCGGCGTGAGCAGGCGCATACCCCACGGGTGCTGCTCAGCGGCCTGGGCCTGTTGGCGCTGCTGTTGCTGGTGGCCGTGCCCTGGCGCAGCAGCGTGGAGCTGCCGGTGATGCTCGAGGCCGGGCGGGTCACGGCCCTGCATGCGCCGGTCGCCGCGCGGGTCAAGCAGGTGAATGTGCATGACGGCGAGCGGGTCGAGCAGGGCGCGGTGCTGGTGGAGCTGGAGTCGCCGGATGTCGACTCGCGGCTGATCATCGTGCGGCGCGAAATCGATATCCTGCAATTGCAGATGCGCCGTCAGGCCGGGCGCAGCGAAACGGCGGCGGATGTCGGCATTCTCGAACAGCGGCTGGCGGAGTCGGTGGCTGAATACCGCGGCTTGCAGGCCCGCCGCGAGCGCTTGTTGTTGCGCGCGCCGCAGGCCGGCCAGGTGCGCGACCTGATGCCGCAATTGGCGGTCGGGCGCTGGGTGTCGACCAAGGAACCCCTGGCGCGGATCGTCGAGGACGGTACTCGCTTGCGCGGTTACCTGGCCGAAGAGGACTTGTGGCGGGTTGCACCGGGGGCGCAGGGACGCTTTGTCGCCGACGACCCGATGCGTCCGGCCTGGCCGGTGGAGCTGCTGGATGTCGACGCCAATGGCGTGGCGGCCATCGACCAGGAAGCCCTGACTTCCGATCACCACGGCCCGATTGCCGTGCGCCGGGACGAAAACCGCCGTCCGGAACCGGTGCAGGCGCAATACGGCGCCCGCCTGCGGTCGCTAGAGGAGGTGCCGACGCCGAGCCATCCGCTGCGCGGCGTGGCGGTGCTGCAAGGGCGCAGTGAGTCGCTGCTGGGCACGGCCTGGCGACGTATGGCCGCGCTGGGCGTGCGGGAGAGTGGTTTCTAGTCGTTACAACGGTACAGGGAGTCCAACCGATGTTGAACAATTCGTCGGCCGCCGGTTTGTCCATGCGGCCCTCACGGCCTACCGATGCGCCCTTTCTGCAGAGCCTTTACCAGTCGGCCCGCCCCGAGTTGCAGTGGATCGACGCCGAGCCCGAACTGATCGAGCAGGTGGTTGCCCAGCAGTTCCAGGTGCAGGATCAGGGGATCGGCGAGCACTTCCCCAATGCGATGCACTACGTGGTGGAAAAGCTCGACACCCCCATCGGTGTGCTCAGCGCCGACTTCGGTCCCAATGAAATCCGCGTGCTGTACCTGGCCTTTATCCCGGCGGCCCGTGGCCAGGGTTTTGGTCGCAGTGTGCTGCAAGGGGTGCAAAGGGCCGCCGAGCAGGTGCGCTGCCCGGTGGCGACGGTGGTCTGGGCCAGCAATCCCCAGGCGCGCCAGCATTACCTGGCGCTGGGGTTCCGGGTCGAGGAGAGTACGCCGGCGGCCGAGCGGCTGGTGTGGTATCCGGGTTTCAGTTGAAGATGATGCTGAAGTAACCCAGGGCCGGGTCGCGCCCCAGGGCCGGCTCACGGGAGACGAAGACGGCGTCCACGCGCCCCAGTTGCGGTAGTTCCAGGGTGCACAGGCCATCGACGAAATCCGTCGGTCCCAGGCTGCGCAACAGCACGTTGAAGGGCGTCCGGGTGTTTTCCGGCAAGCGCGATTGCGGGCGCAGCTCGATCGCTTCGACTTGGATCGGCAACTGGCTGCCGTCGGGCAGGTGCAGCGGGCAGGGCTGGTTCACCAGTGCCTGGAAGTGTTCACTTGAAACCTGTTGCAGCATCGATATTCTCCGTCATGCACGGTAAACGGGGCGCCCGTGTCGGCGCCGGGCACGATGATATTTCTGTGGTGGAACACCGACCTGTGGGAGCCGGCTTGCTGGCGATGGCGTCCGGATGGGCGCCTTAAGGCTCAAGGGCCTCATCGCTGCGATGCGGCGACCCGACAAGCCAGCTCCTACAAGGTTCTGCGGCGCTTTCCTGATCAGTTGCGGGTAGGGAAGATCCCTTGCAGGGCGATGCAGAAGTTCACCGCCAGGAAAGGGTTCATCGTCCCCAGTGGTATGTTGCTGCCGGGTAGGGCCAGGGTGCCGGTGAAGGTGCTGGTCACGCCTTGCAGGGCGACCGGTGACGTGCCCTGCGCGTCGGAGTAGATCGCAGCTTCGGACGGCCCGGCGGTCGGGGATGCACCGATGAAGGAGTGGCTGGCGCTCGGTGTCGGGGATGCGTTGCTGGGGGTAGCCGCCAGGTTGACAGTGGTTTTGAGGGTCAGGCCGGTGGTCGGGATCGCTACGTTTGGCAGGTTGGAGCCCAGGATAGACACACTTTCGTTGCCGCCGTCTTCGCCCATGACCCGTGGCGTCAGGCCTGGTCCAGTCCCCTGGCCGATGGGAAGCCGGCCTTGCAGGTTAGGCAGACCGAAGTTGCTCTGGCCGTTGCCGCCATAGGTCGTTCCCAGCAGTGCGAACAACGTCTGATATTGCGAAAGAGACAGCAGTTGTCCGCCGCATTGTGCCCAGTAGCGGGGTGCGAAGTTGAAGCCGAACATCTGGATAGAGCCGATAAATACTTCCATAGATCCTTATCCTTCAGCTGTGTTGAGTGAGGTGCCGCGCCCGGTGGAGCCTGTTCCGGTCTTCGTGAGCACCGTCTGATAGGGTAGCGGGTGCCATGGACCATGCCCGTTTTTTTGCGTGGTCGAGGTCGTGATTGGAACAGTCAGGCAAGGCGATGTCGTTCTAGCCTACAATCAGCGCGTCATACCCCCCTGGGTGGGTGCAGTTGTCGATTTTTTTGAGGATGGTGATGGGCGTTCCGAGTAATGATGAAGCAGCACAGCAACTTTATTGTCAGCCTGTCATGTATCCGCAATCTTTTGCCCAGCTACTTCGTGAACCCTGGCTGATAGGCCTTGTGCTGTTGGCGGTGGGGTTGCGCCTTTATGAACTGACGGCCTCGGCGATCTGGGGCGACGAAGGCTCCAGCCTGCTGCTGGCCCAGTATTCGCTGGCCGGCATCTGGTTCCATGCGTCCCACGATGTCCATCCGCCGCTGTATTTCATGCTGCTGCATGTCTGGGTCGGCCTGTTCGGCGATTCCATCCTGTCGATCCGGATGATGAGCGCGGTGCCCGGGGTGGCTGTGGTGCTTCTCGGCACCTGGCTGGCGCACCTGATTGCCAGTCGACGGGCGACAATGCTGACCTGCCTGCTGCTGACCCTGCTGCCCACGGCCGTGCGCTACAGCCAGGAAATACGCATGTATTCGCTGATGGGCGTGTGGCTGCTGGGGGCGACCATCGCGCTGGTGTATTGGGTCCGCGAGCCCGCGCGCAAGCGTTACCTGGTGATCTACACGCTGCTGATGGCGGCCGCGTTCTATACCCACTACTTCTCGGCGTTGTGCGTGCTGTCGCACTGGCTCTATCTGCTGGTGATCCGCCGCCAGCCCGGCAGCGCGCACCGCTACATCGCCCGCCGCGAGTGGTGGCTGGCCAACGTGGCGATCGTGCTGCTGTTCCTGCCCTGGTTGCCGGGGCTGATCGACCTGGTGCGGCACATGGAGGACCTGAAGGTCGGCGGTGATGTCGGCTGGGAGCCGGCGGTCACCTTGAGCTCGCTGCCGTCGATGATCTGGCAACTGATGGCGCAGGACGACGGGGAAAGCATGCCGCTGTGGCTGTTCGCCACCCTGCCGAGCGTCATGGCGGCCGTGGCGGTGTTCCTCGTCTGGACCGATCGCAGTCGCTATCATTTCGACACCATGGTGGTGATCTACAGCGCGCTGCCGCTGGTGCTGGTGTTCGCCATCTCGTTCGTCTCGCCGGTGTTCATCGAGCGCTACCTGACCGTGCCGGCCCTCGGCCTGCCGATCATCCTGGCCGTGGCCATCGACCGCCTGGCGCAGCGTTTCAAGGGCCTGGCCATGCTCCTGCTGGTGGCGGTCCTGGCGGTGGAGGGCGTGGGCTTGAGGAACAACTACATCGTCGACGTCAACGACCAGTTCAACAATATGGTCGAGTACATGAACCGCCACACGGTCGCCGGCGACCAGGTCGTACTGGGCGACATGTTCTGGTACCTCACCTGGGGCTACTACGACAAAAGTGCCACCGCGCCACGCCTGTATACGCCGCCGACCGCCAAGGGTGTGTCGACCCGGCCCAACAGCTATGGTTTTGGCACCTTGATCGATGAAAACGCCGGCGTCTACCTCGATCGTCTGGAAGACCTGCCCCAGGGTAATGGGCGGGTCTGGCTGGTGATGAGTCGGGAGGCGCCGGATGAATTCCCGTCCATTCCGGCCAATTGGCGAAAAATTGACCAGCATGCAGGCGGCGATACCCAGGCGGTTTTATATGAGGTCTGCCATCCTGTGTGTAGCAGTCACTAACCGCCAAAGGCTTGATATAGAACCATCATTCGTATCAAAGGCCCATAAGCTGCGCTGTTTATGGGCCTTTCCGGCTTAAAGACCTTACGATTGATGTCAAAATACTACTAGTGCGAAATAGTCTCTTACGCTACGCTTTGTCCTACAAATGGACTTACGTCTAGGGTGAAGGGATGCGCAGCTTTCATTTCATTTCCGGCTTACCGCGCTCAGGGTCGACCCTGCTGTCCGCCATCCTCTTGCAGAACCCACGTTTTCATGCCGGCATGAGCAGTCCGGTCGGCACCCTGTTCAACAGCGTGCTGGACCAGTGCAGCGCCGGCAGCGAATTCGGCTCGGTGATCGATACCGACATGCGCCGCCGCCTGTTGCGCGGACTGTTCGAGTCCTATTACGCCGACAAGACCGGGCAATCGGTGGTTTTCGATACCAATCGCCAGTGGTCGTCGCGCCTACCCGCGCTGATGGACCTGTTTCCCCAGTCCAAGGTCATCGCCTGCGTGCGTAATGTCGCCTGGGTCATGGACAGCCTCGAGCGGCTGTACCGCGCCAATCCCTTCGAGAACACCAAGCTGTTCAACGACGAGATCGAGCGCAACACCGTCTACAGCCGTTGCGAAACCCTGGCCCAGCGCAATCGCCTGGTGGGGTTCGCCTGGACGGCGCTCAAGGAAGCCTATTACGGCGAACACGCCGACTCCCTGCTGCTGGTCGATTACGACCTGCTGTCCCAGGCCCCGGAGCGGGTGTTGCGGCTGGTCTACGACTTTATCGGCGAACCCTGGTTCGAGCACGATTTCGAGCACCTGGTGTATGACGCGCCGGAATTCGACCAGGCCCTCGGGGTCACCGGCCTGCACAAGGTCAAGCCCAAGGTGGCGATGGAGCCACGGCGCACGATCCTGCCGCCGGACCTGTTCGAAAAATATGCGGAGTTGTCTTTCTGGAACGATGGTTCAGCCAGCGCCGCCAATGTCATTCGCATGAAAACCAACACCGCGACCAGTTGATCGCGGTTTTTTATTCCGACAAAAAAAACGTTGAGCGCACGAGCGCTCGAGTGCAGGTGAAACATGTGGTGGAGCAAACAGAAATCGCGGTCTGAAGGCGTGAGAACCCTGGTTTCACCCATGATCATCCCTCTCGAGCCGCGCATGCTGTTCGACGGTGCCGTGGCGGCCACCGTGGCCGAGGCCGCGCAGCCGGCCAACCACGCGACGACCGATGCGGCGAAGGCGCCGGCCACCGATCATGCGGCCGCGACCACCGATACCCACACGCAAACCGATACCACGCATACGGCCACGACCACGGCGACTCCGACGCCGACCGCCGTACCTGGCCAGTCGGTGGTCTTCGTCGACTCGCGGGTCCAGGATTTCGACAGCCTGCTCAAGGGTGTCGCCCCCGGCACCCAGGTGGTGGTCTTGCAGGCCGGCAAGGACGGCCTGCAACAGATCGCCGATTACCTGGACGGCCACAAGAACGTAAGTACCGTGGAAATCATCGCCCACGGCAACTCGGGCGACCTGTGGCTGGGCGGCACTTATCTCTCGTCCAGTAACGTCGCGGCGCGGGCCGACGTGCTGGCGCGCATCGGCAATGACATGAATGTCGGTGGCGATATCCTGATCTACGCCTGTAACACCGCCGAAGGCGCCACCGGCCTCGCCTTTGTCGACTCCCTGGCGCAATACACCGGGCGCGATATCGCCGCCTCGACCAACCGCACGGGCCTCGGCGGCGACTGGACCCTGGAAGTGTCCACCGGCACCATCGAAAGCCACAACGTGCTCTCGGCCCAAGCCATGGCGGCGTACCAGTACGGTCTGTCGACCCTCACGGTGACCAACAACGGCGACAGTGGCGTCGGCTCGCTACGCCAGGCCCTGAGCGATGCGGTGTCGGGCGATATCGTTACCTTCAGCACCACCATGACGGTCAACCTGAATTCGCAACTGATCGTCACCAAGAACCTCACCGTCGAAGGCGACCTGAACCACGACGGCGTTGCCGATGTCACCCTCAACGGGCAGTACAAGACCCAGGTGATCAGGGTCAACTCCGGGGTCACCGCGACCCTGGACGGCCTGGTCATTACCCAGGGGCTGGCGGCGGGCAACGGCGCGCCGGCCGGGGTCGACGGCACCGCGGCGATGGGTGGCGGTATTTTCAACGCCGGTAATCTGACCCTGAACAATGTCACGGTGACCAGCAACGCGGCCTCGGGCGGCGGCGGCGGCGGCGGGGTCACGTCACCCTACGTCGGTGGCGCAGTCGGTGGCGGTGGCGGCGGCGGCGGTGCGCTTGGCGGACAAAATGGTGGCCATGGTGGTACCTCGGGCTTCGGCACGGGGGTCTATGGCGGTACCGCCGGCACCGCCAACCACGGCGGTAACGGCGGCGGCTACAACCCCAACTACATGGGCGGCAGGGGTGGTAGCAGCAGCGGCGGCTCGGGCGGTGTAGGCGCCGCCAACTACAGTAACGGCGGGGCCGGCGGGACGGCGAACAACGGCACCATTTCCATTGGCGGCGGCGGTGGCGGCTCCGGTTGGGACAAGCCTGGCCGCGCCGGTTCCTCGGCCAGCGGCGGTATCTACAACGCCAGCACCGGTACCCTGACCGTCGTCGGCACCTCGGTAATTTCCAACAACATCGCTGCCGGCGGCGGTGGTGGCGGCGGCGGCGGCCTGGGCGGCTCCGCCGACCCGGCTGGCGCGGGCGGTAAAGGTGTCGGCGCGATCTGGAACAAAGGCACGCTGTTGATGACCGCCGCCAACTTCGCGGCCATGAGCGGCAACGTCGGTGGCAGCGGTTCCGGTGGTATGGCGTTGGGCGGAGGCAGCAACGGGACCTCGCCGGCGGCCGTGAACAATATCTTCAACGACGGCGGCACGCTGAACACCGCCTATGCGCCAGCACCGACCGCGACCATCGTGGTCACCAACACGGCCCAGCACATCGGCAGCACCTCGCTGGTGACCATTACCTTCAACCAGGCGGTGACGGGGTTCACCAACGCCGACTTGACGGTGTCCAACGGTACCCTGAGCGCGGTCGCCTCCAGTGACGGCGGCACCACCTGGACCGCGACCTTCACCCCGAATTCGAGCGTCACCAGCGCCACCAACCATATCGTCCTGGACAATACCGGGGTCAACAGCGCCTCGACGGGCACGCCGGGGAGCGGCACCACCTCGTCGAACAACTACGCCATCGACACCGTGCGGCCGACCGCGACCGTTGCGGTGAGCGGCTCTACGCTGAGCACCACGGCCCCCGGCACGGTGACCATCACCTTCAGCGAAGCGGTGAGCAGTTTCAGTCTGGCCGACATGACGGCCTCCAACGGCACCCTGAGCAACCTGACCACCAGCGACAACATCACCTGGACCGCAACCTTGACGCCGACCGCGAGCAACATCAGCAGCGGCAACGTCATTACCCTGGACAACACCCTCTATACCGATACCGCGACCAACGCCGGTACCGGCACGACCACCTCCAATACCTATACGATCGACACCGTGCGGCCGACCGCGAGCATCGTGGTGGCCAACAACGCGCTGAACATCGGCGGCACCTCCCTGGTGACCATCACCTTCAGCGAAGCGGTCACCGGCTTCACCAACGCCGACCTGACCGTCGCCGACGGCACCTTGAGCGCGGTGAGCAGCAGCGACGGCGGCGTCACCTGGACCGCGACCCTGACGCCGACCGCCGGGGTTGCCCATACCGGCGATGTCATCACCCTGAACAACGCCGGGGTCAGCGACGTGGCGGGCAATGCCGGCAGCGGCACCACCAGCTCGAACAGCTACGCCGTCGACACCCAGCGGCCGACTGCGACCATAGTCTTCGGCAATACCAACCTGGGCATCGGTCAGACCTCGCCAGTCACCATCACCTTCAGCGAAGCGGTGACCGGTTTCAGCAACGCCGACCTGACGGTCTCCAATGGCACCCTGAGCGCAGTGAGCAGCAGCGACGGCGGCGTGACCTGGACCGCGACGTTCACGCCGACGGCGAGTATCGTCAGCGCGAGCAACCACGTCACCCTGGACAACACCACCGTCCAGGACGCGGCGGGCAACGCCGGCAGCGGCACCACCACGTCCAACAACTATGCCATCGACGGCGTGCGCCCGACCGCGACCGTGGTGGTCGCGCATAGCTCCATGAAAATCGGCGACACCTCGCTGGTGACCATCACCTTCAGCGAAGCGGTGACCGGTTTCACCAACGCCGACCTGACGATCGCCGATGGCACCTTGAGCGCGGTAAGCAGCAGCGACGGCGGTATCACCTGGACCGCGACCTTTACCCCGACGTCGAATATCACCAATACCACCAACGTCATCACCCTGGACAACACCGGGGTACAGGACGGGGCGGGCAACGCCGGGACTGGTACCACCACCTCCAACAACTACGCCATCGACACCCAGCGTCCGACCGCGACCATCGTCGTCGCCGACCCGACGCTCACCGCTGGCGAAACCTCGTTGGTGACCATCACCTTCAGCGAAGCGGTGAGCGGTCTCACCCTGGCCGACCTGAGCACCGGCCACGGTAGTCTGAGCGGTTTGAGCAGCAGCGACGGCGGCGTCACCTGGACCGCGACGCTCACCCCGAACACCGCAACCAACAGCGCGACCAACGCCATCACCTTGGCCAATACCGGTGTCCAGGATGCGGCGGGCAACGCAGGCGCGGGCACCACCAGTTCGGCGAACTTCACCATCGACACCGTGCTCCCCACGGCGACCATCATTGTGGGGAACCCGTCGATGAAAATCGGCGACACCGCGCTGGTGACCATCACCTTCGACGAGGCGGTGACCGGTTTCACCAATGCCGACCTGACCGTTTCCAACGGCACCCTGAGCGCTGTCAGCTCCAGCGACGGCGGCAT
>NZ_JXDG01000074.1 GCF_000820515.1 Pseudomonas batumici
ACCGACCCGTTCAGTCGGGAAGCTTCGGCCCGCATGTACCGCACCGGCGACCTCGGTCGCTACCTGCCAGACGGCAATATCGAATACCTGGGCCGTAACGACGACCAGGTGAAGATCCGTGGTTTCCGTATCGAGCTGGGCGAGATCGACGCCCGTCTGGCCAAGCATCCAGCCGTCCATGAAGCGGTGGTCACGGCCCGCGAAGATATCCCGGGCGATAAACGCCTGGTGGCCTACTACACCCTGGCCACTGGGCAAACCTCGGTGGATATCGAAGCCCTGCGCAGCCATCTACAAGAGCAGTTGCCGGAGTACATGGTCCCCGCTATCTACGTGTTGCTTGAGACCATGCCGCTGACCCCCAACGGCAAGCTGGACCGCAAGGCCCTGCCGGCGCCGGACAGTGATGCGCTGATCCGTCGTGGTTACGAAGCCCCCCTGGGAGAAACCGAAACCACCCTGGCAAGGATCTGGATGCAACTGCTCAATGTCGAGCAGGTCGGGCGCCACGATCACTTCTTCGACTTGGGCGGCCATTCATTGCTGGCGGTCAGCCTGATCGAACGCATGCGCCAGGCCGGCCTAAGCGCCGACGTACGCGTGCTGTTCAGCCAGCCGACCCTGGCGGCCCTGGCCGCTGCCGTGGGCGGTGGGCGTGAAATCGTCGTCCCGGCCAATGCCATCCCGGCGGGCTGTGAGCACATCACCCCGGATATGCTGCCCCTGGTCGACCTCGACCAAACCGCTATTGACCGGGTTGTGGCCAACGTACCGGGCGGTGCGGCGAACGTGCAGGATATCTACCCGCTGGCGCCGTTGCAGGAAGGCATTCTCTACCACCATCACCTGGCCGTGGATCACGCCGACCCCTATCTGCAACACGCGCTGTTCGCCTTTGACAGTCGGGACCGACTCGAGGCCTTCGCCCAGGCATTGCAAGGGGTGATCGCACGTCACGATATCCTGCGCACGGCCGTGGTCTGGGAAGGTCTCGACGCGCCGCTGCAAGTGGTCTGGCGCCAGGCGACCCTGGCGCTGAACGAAGTGTCACCGGACCCGCTCGCCGACGATATCGCCGAACAACTGCGCGGGTGCCTCGACTCGCCCCAGACCCGCCTGGATATCCGCCAGGCGCCGATGCTGCGCCTGGACTATGGGCAGGATCCGTCCAATCAACGCTGGATCGGCCTGCTGCAATACCATCACCTGGTCAACGACGCCACCTCCCTGGGGGCGCTGGTGGCGGAAATCGAAGCGCATATGCAGGATCGCCAGGTGCAACTGCCGGTCTCGATCCCGTACCGCAACTATGTGGCCCAGTCGCGCCTGGGGGTGAGTCAGGCCGAGCACGAGCAATTCTTCCGCGAGATGCTCGGTGATATCGACGAGCCGACCTTGCCCTTCGGCCTGCAGGATGTGCAGGGCGACGGCCAGGATATCGAAGAGGCCCGCTGTGCCGTGGACAACGGCCTCAGCCGCCGCCTGCGGACCCAGGCCCGGCAATTGGGTGTCAGTGCCGCAAGCCTTTGCCACCTGGCCTGGGCCCGTGTGCTCGGTGCTGTCTCGAGCAAGGACGAAGTGGTGTTCGGCACCGTCCTGCTCGGTCGCCTGCAAGGCGGCGAGGGCGCCGATCGCGCCCTGGGGATGTTTATCAATACCTTGCCGTTGCGGGTGACGCTGGGCGGGCTGGGTGTGCGCGAAGGGGTCAAGGCCTCCCACGCACGCCTTACCGCCTTGCTCGGCCACGAACATGCGCCGCTGACCCTGGCGCAGCGTTGCAGCGGCGTGGCGGCGCCGACTCCGTTGTTCAGCGCATTGCTGAACTATCGGCACCTGGCGAGTGGCAGCGCGGACCTGCCGGCCTGGAACGGCATCGAAATGCTCGGTGGCGAAGAGCGCACCAACTATCCGCTGACCTTGTCGGTGGACGATCTGGGCGAAGACTTCGCCCTGCACGTCGGCACCTTGGCCGGTACCGGGGCGCAACGGGTGTGCGGCTATATGCTCAGCGCCCTGGAAAGCCTGGTCGAGGCCCTGGAACAAACACCGGCCTTGCCGCTGGCGCAGCTGTCGATCCTGCCCGCCGCCGAGCGCGAGCAACTGTTGGTAGGGTTCAATGCCAGCACTCGCGATTATCCACGGGCGCAAACCGTCCATGGCCTGTTCGAAGTCCAGGTGCGGGCGCGGCCCGAGGCTTGCGCGGCGATCCACGACGGTGTGCCGTTAAGCTATGCCGAGCTCAACACCCGGGCCAACCGCCTGGCTCGGCATCTGCGCGGTCTCGGTGTACAACCGGGCGACAGCGTGGCGATCCTGCTGGAACGGTCCCATGAGTTGTTGGTCAGCCAACTGGCGGCGCTCAAGTGCGGCGCGGTCTATGTCCCGCTGGATATCAACGCCCCGGTGGAACGCCAGGGCTTCATGATCGAGGACAGCCAGGCACGGGTCCTGTTGACTCGCAGCCAGGTGCCGCTGGACACCCGCGTGCAGCGCGTTGACCTCGACCGGCAGAGTCTGGAGCGCCTGGACGGCGATGACCTGGCGATGCCGCAGTCCAGCGAAAGCGTGGCCTACATCATGTACACCTCCGGCTCCACCGGCACCCCCAAGGGTGTTCTGGTGCCGCATCGGGCTATCAGCCGTCTGGTGATCAACAACGGTTATGCCGACTTCAATGCCCGGGACCGGGTGGCCTTCGCCTCCAACCCGGCATTCGACGCCAGCACCCTTGACGTCTGGGCGCCGCTGCTCAATGGCGGCTGCGTGGTGGTGATCGGCCAGGCCGACTTGCTCTCCCCGGAAAATTTCCAGCGCCTGTTGCTGGAGCAATCGGTGACGGTGCTGTGGATGACCGCCGGGTTGTTCCATCAATACGCCGCGGGCCTGGGCGATGCTTTCTCGCGCCTGCGTTACCTGATTGTCGGCGGTGATGTGCTGGACCCGGCGGTGATCGCGCGGGTACTGGCGAACGCTGCTCCAGAGCACCTGCTCAATGGCTACGGCCCGACCGAAGCCACGACCTTCTCCACGACCTACGAGATCACCAGGGCGGACAGTGGCAGCCTGCCGATTGGCCGACCCGTCGGCAACACCCGTCTTTATGTACTCGATGCCCAGGGCCAACCCGTGCCGTTGGGGGTGGTGGGAGAGCTGTATATCGGTGGCCCGGGTGTGGCCAAGGGTTACCTGAACCGCGAGGATCTGACCCGGGAAAAATTCGTCACCAACCCGTTCGACAGCGACCCACTGGCGCGCCTGTACCGCACCGGCGATCTGGTGCGCTGGCGTGCCGATGGCAACCTGGAATACCTGGGGCGCAATGACGCCCAGGTGAAGATCCGTGGCTTCCGGGTCGAGTTGGGCGAGATCGAAGCGCGTCTGGCCGAACATCCCGAAGTCAAGGAGGCCGTGGTGCTGTGCCGTGAAGAGACCCCAGGCGACAAGCGCCTGGTGGCCTATTTCACCCCGGCCTTCGAAGGGGCGGTGGAGCGGATCGACGCGCTGCGTGGGCATTTGCACGCGCAGTTGCCGGAATACATGGTACCCATGGCCTACGTGCGCCTTGAGCGCCTGCCGCTGACGGCCAACGGCAAGCTGGACCGCAAGGCCCTGCCAGCGCCGGACGAACGTGCGCTGATCAGCCGTGGCTACGAGGCACCCGAAGGGGAAACCGAGACCCTGCTGGCGCAATTGTGGTCCGAACTGCTCAAGGTCGAGCAGGTCGGTCGACATGACCACTTCTTCGAACTGGGCGGGCATTCATTGCTGGCGGTGACGCTGATCGAGCGTATGCGCCAGGCCGGCCTGAGCGCCGATGTGCGGGTGCTGTTCAGCCAACCGACCCTGGCCGCGCTGGCCGCGGCGGTGGGCAGTGGCCGTGAAATCCGCGTGCCGGCCAATGGCGTCACCCTCGATTGTGCGCGGATCACCCCGGAACTGCTGCCGCTGGCGAACCTGGACCAGGCCGCCATCGACCGGATCGTCGCCACGGTGCCGGGTGGCGTTGCCAACGTCCAGGATATCTATGCCCTGGCGCCGTTGCAGGCCGGCATTCTCTATCACCACCTCAGCGCGGAGCAGGGTGACCCCTACGTGCTGCAATCGCAGTTCGCCTTCGACAGCCAGGAGCGCCTGGAAGAATTCGCCAACGCCTTGCAGTTCGTGATCCAGCGTCATGACATCCTGCGCACCGCGCTGGTCTGGGAAGGCCTCGACGAGCCGGTGCAGGTGGTCTGGCGTCAGGCGCAGTTGGTGCGCGAGAGCCTGGAGCCGGACCCGCAGGGCGGTGCTGTGGCGAGCCAACTGCACCAGCGTTTCGACTCGCGGCACTATCGTCTGGATATCCGCCAGGCACCGATGCTGCGCTTGATCCATGCCTGGGATGCGCAAAACCAGCGCTGGCTGGCCTTGCTGCTGTTCCATCACCTGGCCATGGACCACACCGCGATGGATGTGGTGCAGCACGAGATGCAGGCCTATCTGCTGGGCCAGCAGGCGCAACTGGGCGCGCCGGTACCGTATCGTAACTATGTGGCCCAGGCTCGCCTGAGCATGAGCCAGGAAGAGCACGAGCGTTTCTTCCGCGAACGACTCGGTGCTGTCGACGAGCCGACCCTGCCATTCGGCTTGCAGCAGGTTGATGTTCAAGGTATCGATGAAGCCCGCCTGCCTTTGGGCGTTGCGCTGGGTCGCCGTTTGCGGGCCCAGGCCCGCCAACTGGGGGTCAGTGCCGCCAGCCTGGTGCATCTGGCCTGGGCCCAGGTACTGGGCCGGGTTTCGGCCCGCGACGACGTGGTGTTCGGCACCGTGCTGATGGGCCGGATGCAGGGTGGCGAAGGTGCCGACCGTGCCTTGGGCATGTTTATCAATACCTTGCCGCTGCGGGTGGTCCTCGGCGGTCGGAGCGCGCGGGAAGGGGTCAAGACCACCCACGACGAACTGACCGCGTTGCTCGGCCATGAGCATGCGTCCCTGGCGTTGGCCCAGCGTTGCAGCGGCGTAAGCGCGCCGCTGCCGTTGTTCAGCGCCTTGCTCAACTATCGCCACAGCAGCATTGCCGTGACCGACGAGGCGCTGACGGCCTGGCACGGCATGCAGGCCCTGGGCGGTGAGGAACGCACCAACTATCCGTTGACCCTCAACGTCGACGATCAGGGCGAGGACTTCCTGTTGACCGCCCAGACCGTTCCGGTGATTGCGGCCGGGCGGATCTGCGCCTATATGCAGCGGGCCTTGCACAGTCTGGTCGATGCCCTGGAGCAGGGCGCCGAAGCGTCGTTGCAGGACTTGTCGGTGTTGCCAGAGGCTGAACGCCGGCAGTTGCTGGAAGCCTTCAATGCCACCGCCGTCGACTATCCGCAGGATCTGACGTTGCATGGCTTGTTCGAAGCTCGCGTCGCCACCAGTGGTGACTCGGTAGCGGTCGTCGACGAAAAAGGCAGCCTGACTTATGACGCACTCAACCGTCAGGCCAACCGCATCGCCCATCGCCTGATCGGCCTGGGCATTGGCCCGGATGACCGGGTGGCGATCTGTGTCGACCGTAGCCTGGAAATGGTGGCGGGGCTGATGGGGATTCTCAAGGCTGGCGCCGCTTATGTGCCGCTGGATCCGGATTATCCGATTGATCGTCTGACTTACATGTTGGAGAACTGTGCGCCGGCAGTAGTTCTTACCCAAGAGGCTTTGCGTGCGGTGCTTCCAGCAAGCAACGTACCGGTGTTGTTGCTCGATCCTGAGCATGCCGAGCGTGAAGGTTTCCTAACTCAGCCGGATAGCAACCCGCAGCAGGTCGAGGTGCGTCCCGAGCATCTGGCTTACGTGATCTACACCTCCGGTTCGACCGGCCAGCCGAAAGGCGTGATGAACGAACACCGTGGCGTGGTCAACCGCCTGCTGTGGATGCAGGACGAATACGGCCTGGATGCCTCGGACCGCGTATTGCAGAAAACCCCGTTCAGCTTCGACGTCTCGGTCTGGGAGTTCTTCTGGCCGCTGTTCAACGGCGCCCGGCTGGTAATGGCGCGTCCGGGTGGTCATCGTGACCCGGGTTACCTGCGCGAAGTGATTCGTGAGCAGAACATCACCACCTTGCACTTCGTGCCGTCGATGCTCGATCTGTTCCTGGCCCATGGCGAGGCTGGTGACAGTGGCTTGCTGCGGGTAATGTGCAGCGGTGAAGCCTTGCCGGGGCATCTGGTACGGCGCTTCAAACAGCAGTTGCCGGAAGTTGGCCTGTTCAACCTCTATGGTCCGACCGAGGCAGCCGTCGACGTTACGGCCTGGGATTGCGCCGGGCCGCTGGACGAAACGCCGGACAACACGCCCATCGGCAAGCCGGTGGCCAATACGCGGATCTACCTGCTGGATGCCAACCGTCAGCCGGTACCGCTGGGAGTGGCCGGTGAGCTGTATATCGGTGGTGTGCAGGTGGCCCGCGGTTACCTGAACCGTCCGGAGCTGAGCGCCGAGCGTTTCCTCGACGATCCGTTCAACACTGGGCGCATGTACCGCACTGGCGACCTGGCTCGCCACCTGCCGGACGGCACGGTGGAATACCTGGGTCGTAACGACGACCAGGTGAAGATCCGGGGTTTCCGTATCGAGTTGGGCGAAATCGAAGCCCGTCTGGCCGCTTACCCAGGGGTCAAGGAAAGTGTGGTGCTGGCACGGGAAGACAACCCCGGCGAAAAACGCCTGGTGGCCTATGTCACGGCGCAGCAGCCTGAAACGGTGCTGGAGATCGAAGGTCTGCGTGGCCATCTGCAAGGTGTGTTGCCGGAGTACATGGTCCCGGCGGCCTACGTGCAGCTTGATAGCTTGCCGCTGACGCCTAACGGCAAACTGGACCGCAAAGCACTGCCGGCACCGGATGGCGCGGCACTGATCAGTCGTGAATACGAAGCCCCACAAGGCGAAGCCGAAACCGTGCTGGCACACCTGTGGGCGGAACTGCTCAAGGTCGAGCGGGTAGGGCGGCATGACAACTTCTTCGAACTCGGCGGTCACTCGCTATTGGCCGTGACGTTGATCGAACGGATGCGCCAGGTCGGCCTGAGCGCCGATGTGCGGGTGCTGTTCGGCCAACCGAGCTTGTCGGCGCTGGCGGCGGCGGTGGGCGGCAGCACGGAAATCGTGGTGCCGGCCAACCTGATCGCTGAAGGCTGCACGCATATCACCCCGGACCTGTTGCCACTGGTCAGCCTGACCCAGGAGCAGATCGATCGGGTGGTGGCAGCAGTGCCAGGCGGCGCGGCGAATATTCAGGACATCTACCCGCTGGCACCGTTGCAGGAGGGCATCCTGTTCCATCACCTGTCGGCCGGTGAAGGGGATCCCTATGTGCTGCAATCACAGTTCAGCTTCGACAGCTGCAGCCGCCTGGACGATTTTATCCAGGCACTGCAAAACGTGATCGATCGTCACGATGTGCTGCGTACCTCGATCGTCTGGGAAGGGCTGGAAACACCGGTGCAAGTGGTCTGGCGCCAGACCCGGCTGATGGTCGAGGTCTTCGAGCCGAGCCCGGGAGCCGCTGAGCCGCTGGCGCAACTGCTGCAGCGCTTCGATCCGGCGCACTATCGCCTGAATCTGCAACAGGCACCGCTGCTGCAGCTGGCCGTCAGCGAAGATGCGCTCAACCGGCGCTGGGTTGGCGTCCTGCTGTTCCATCACATCGCCATTGACCACACCACCCTCGCGGTGGTGCAACAGGAAATGCAGGCCAGCCTGCGTGGGCAGGCGACGCCGCTGGCGCCGGCCGTGCCGTATCGCAATTATGTGGCCCAGGCGCGCCTGGGGGTGAGCCAGGAGGCCCACGAAACCTTCTTCCGCGACATGCTCGGCGATATCGACGGACCGACCCTGCCGTTCGAACAGCAGGAAGTTCGGGGCGACCAACAGGCGATCGCCGAAGCCCACCTGACGCTGGACCTTGAGCTGTCCCGGCGTCTGCGTGGCCACGCCCGTCAGTCGGGTGTCAGCGCGGCGAGCCTGGTGCACCTGGCCTGGGGCCTGGTGCTGGGCCGCCTGTGCCGACGCGAGAAGATCGTGTTCGGTACCGTGTTGCTGGGCCGTATGCAGGGCGGCGCGGGGGCCGATCGGGCGCTGGGGATGTTTATCAACACCTTGCCGCTGCGCCTGGACCTCGGCGCCTTGGGCACCCGGGCCGCGCTCAAAGCGGCCCATGGCCGGCTCACCGCGCTGCTTGGCCATGAGCATGCTTCCCTGGCGCTGGCCCAGCGTTGCAGCGGGGTGCCGGCGCCGACGCCACTGTTCAGCGCCTTGCTCAACTACCGGCACGGTGCCGGTGAGGTCAGCCAGCAGGCGCTGGATGCCTGGCAGGGTATCGAAAGCCTCGGTGGCGGTGAGCGGACCAACTACCCGCTGACGCTTTCGGTGGACGATAACGATGTGGGCTTCGGTCTGACGGTACAGGCGACTGCCGGCGTCGATGCGCAACGGGTCTGCGGTTATATGCAGGCCGCGCTGGCGAGTCTGGTGGGAGCCCTTGCACAGAGCGCGGAGGTGCCGCTGGGACGGCTGTCGGTATTGCCGGCGACGGAGCGTGAGCAGTTGTTGTTCGGGCTCAACGCCACCGCGCTGGATTATCCGCAGGCGCAGACGATTCATGGCTTGTTCGAGGAGCAGGTGCAGCGCACGCCGGAGGCCTTGGCGGTGGTCCATGGTGAACAGCGGCTGAGTTATCGCGAGCTTAACGAGCAGGCCAACCGTTTGGCCCATGTTCTTCGTAAGCAGGGTGTGGTGCCGGATTCGCGGGTTGGGATCTGCGTCGAACGCGGGGCGGAGATGGTTGTTGGCCTGCTGGGGATCCTCAAGGCGGGCGGCGGTTATGTGCCGTTGGACCCGGCTTACCCGGTAGAGCGGATTGCCTATATGTTGCAGGACAGTGCTCCGGCAGCCGTACTGGCGCAGACCGCAACCCGTGATTTGCTGGCGGGCGTTTCGGTTCCGGTCATCAATCTTGATCAAGGCACCTGGCAGGACGAGCCCGTCCAGAATCCGGAGGTGCCGGGACTGACCTCGGCACACCTGGCGTATCTGATCTACACCTCGGGTTCGACCGGTCTGCCGAAAGGCGTGATGATCGAACACCGCAACACGGTGAACTTCCTCACCTGGGCCCACGCCGCTTTCGGTGGTTCGGCGTTGAACAAGACCTTGTTCTCGACTTCGCTGAACTTCGACCTGGCGGTCTATGAGTGCTTTGCCCCCTTGACCTGTGGCGGCAGCATCGAAGTAGTGAAAAACGTCCTGGAGTTGCAACACGGCGAACACGATATCGGCCTGATCAACACCGTTCCGTCAGCCCTCAAGGCGCTGCTGGAAGTCGACGGTTTGCCGGAATCGGTGCACACGGTCAACGTGGCCGGTGAAGCCCTCAAGCGCAGCCTGGTGGAAACCCTGTTCGAGAAGACCGGCGTCCAACGCCTGTGTAACCTCTATGGCCCGTCGGAAACCACCACCTACTCTAGCTGGGTAGCGATGGATCGCGAAGACGGCTTCGCGCCCCATATCGGCAAACCGGTGGGCAACACCCAGTTCTATCTGTTGGATGAACAGCAGCAACCCGTCCCACTGGGTGTTCCGGGCGAAATCTACATCGGCGGCGCCGGTGTGGCGCGGGGTTACCTGAATCGCGACGACCT
>NZ_JXDG01000075.1 GCF_000820515.1 Pseudomonas batumici
CGCTGTTCCAGGCCATGCTGGTACTGGGCAATACCCCCCGTGACCAGGCCCTGGCCCTGCCCGGCCTGGAGCTGACCCCGCTGCCCCAGGTCACCGGCACCACCCAGTTCGACCTGAGCCTGTCGCTCAACGACGACGGCGAAACCATTCACGGCCAGTTCGAATACGCCACCGATCTGTTCGACGCCAGCACCATCGCCCGCTGGAGCCATCATCTGCTGCACCTGCTCGACGCCCTGCTCGGCGATGCCGCGCAGCCGCTGGCGAGCCTGCCGTTGCTGGATAACCAGCAGCGCCGCGAGTTGCTCGGCAACTTCAACCCGGCCCTGGTGCCGTTCCCCGAAGGCCTGCTGTTGCAGGAGGTCTTCGAGCAGCAGGTCAAAGCGCGTCCCGAGGCCATTGCCGTACAGGCCGAAGGTGTCGCCCTCAGCTATGCCGAACTCAACGCCCGGGCCAACCGTATCGCCCATCGCCTGATCGCCGCCGGCCTGAATCCGGACGAGCGCGTGGCGTTGCTGGTGGAGCGCAGCCCGGAAATGATCGTCGGCATCCTCGCCATCCTCAAGGCCGGCGGCGCCTACGTGCCGCTCGACCCGAACTACCCGCAGGACCGCCTGCAACATATGCTCGACGACAGTTCTCCACGGGTACTGTTGAGCCAGGGCAACCTGGCCGAACAACTGCCTCCGCTGTCGATCACTCATCTGCGCCTGGAAGACACCCCGGGTAACGACGCCAACCCACGGGTCAGCGGCCTGACCTCACGGCACCTGGCCTATGTGATGTACACCTCCGGTTCCACCGGCAAGCCGAAAGGCGTCATGCTCGAACACCGTTCGGTGTGCAACCAGATCGGCGCCCTGCAAGAGCGCTACGGCCTGAACCCGCAGGACCGCGTCCTGCAATTCGCCACCATGACCTTCGACATGTCGGTGGAAGAGATCTTCGGCGCGCTGCTGTCCGGTGCCACCCTGGTGCTGCGCAGCGATGCCTGGATCGCCGGCACCGCGGCCTTTGCCGCGCTGTGCGAGCAGTACGCGATCACGGTCGCCAACCTGCCCACCGTGTTCTGGCAACAGGTGAGTCGCGATGCGCATGTGCCGCTGCCGAGCACCCTGCGCCAGCTCATGATCGGCGGCGAAGCCGTCGGCAAGCAGGCCGTGGCCCAGTGGTTCGACCGTGAGGGTCACCGCCCGACCTTGTTCAACGCCTATGGTCCGACCGAAGCCACGGTCAACGCCTCGATCCGCCTGATGGAACGCGACAACGAGGATTTCCGCTCCATCGGCACACCGGTGCGCAATACCCAACTGCATGTGCTGGATGCCGCCGGCAACCTCGCGCCGCTCGGTGTAGCCGGGGAACTGCATATCGGTGGCGTCGGGGTCGCCCGTGGCTACCTCAACCGTGCCGAACTCAGTGCCGAGCGCTTTATCGCCGACCCCTTCACCACCGATCCGGACGCCCGCCTGTACCGGACCGGCGACCTTGGCCGCTGGCGCGCGGACGGCACCCTGGAATACCTGGGCCGCAACGACGACCAGGTGAAGATCCGCGGTTTCCGTGTGGAACTGGGTGAAATCGAAGCCGTGCTCGCCACCTGCGCCGGTGTCCGCGAAGCTGTGGTGGTCGCCCGGGAAAGCAAGCCCGGCCAATCCGACAGCAAGCGCCTGATCGCCTACCTGTGCGGTGAACCGGTGCCCGTCGAGCAACTGCGTGCGACCTTGTTGGAGGCACTGCCGGATTACATGGTGCCCAGTGCCTATGTGCACCTGGAAACCATGCCCCTGACCCCCAACGGCAAGCTCGACCGTCTGTCCTTGCCCGCTCCAGGCCAGGAAGCCTTTGCCAGCCGCGCCTACGAGGCACCGCGTGGCGAGATAGAACAGATTGTCGCCGGTGTCTGGCAAGAGCTGCTGGGCATCGAACAGGTCGGTCGTCACGACCGTTTCTTCGAACTCGGCGGTCACTCGCTGCTGGCCGTCGGCCTGATCGACCGCCTGCGCCAGCATGGCCTGAACGCCAGCGTACGCACGGTGTTCACCGCCCCCAGCGTGCGGGAAATGGCCCAGGCCATCAGCCGCGACAGCCAAGCCCTGTTCCAGGCCCCGGCCAACCGTATCCCGGCCGACTGCACCCAACTGACGCCGGACATGTTGCCATTGGTGGAGTTGAGTGCCGCGCAGCTGGAACGCATCGTCGCCGCCGTTCCCGGCGGGGCTGCCAATATCCAGGACATCTACCCGCTGGCACCGCTGCAACAAGGCATCCTCTTCCACCACCTGCTGGGTCACGAGGGCGACGCCTACCTGGTGCGCTCGCTGATCGAGTTCGACGACCGCCAGCGCCTCGACGCCTTTGTCGCAGCGTTGCAGCGGGTCATCGATCGCCATGACATCCTGCGCAGCGCGGTGCACTGGGTCGGCCAGCCGCAGGCGGTGCAGGTGGTCCATCGCCAGGCGCAACTGCCGGTGGAAACCCTCAGCCTGACGCCGGATGAAGATCCGCGCGCCCAGCTGGAACGCCTGAGCGATCCACGGCACCTGCGCCTCGACCTGCAACAGGCACCGCTGATGCGTGCCTGCATCGCCCGCGATCCGCACTCCGAGCGCTGGCTGCTGGCCTTGCTCGACCACCATATGATCAGCGACCACGTGTCCCTGGGCATCGTGCTCGAAGAAATCCGTGACCTGATGCAGGGCCGGGCCAGCGATCTGCCAGCCCCGCAGCCTTATCGGGAGTTTGTCGCGCAGATCCTCGCCACCCCGTCCGAGGCCCATGAAGCCTATTTCAGCCGCCGCCTGGCCGATGTCGATGAGCCCACCGCGCCGTTCGGCGTGCTGGATGTCCAGGGCGACGGGGCCCGGGTGACGGAAACCAGCCTGCGCCTTGACTCGGCCTTGAGCCGCAAGGTCCGCGCTCGGGCGCAGGCCGCCGGGGTCACGCCGGCCGTGTTGTTCCATATTGCCTGGGCCCAGGTGCTCGGGCGCTGCACCGGACGTGACGATGTCGTGTTCGGTACGGTAGTCGCCGGGCGTCTGCAGGGTTCGGCGGGTGCCGACCGCGCCCTCGGGGTGTTTATCAATACCCTGCCGGTGCGGGTGCAATTGGCCAAGTTCGGCGTTGCTGCACTGGTGGACGAAACCTATCGCGACCTCAGCGAAATGCTGGTCCACGAACAGGCCTCCCTGGCCCTGGCCCAGCGCTGTAGCGGCGTGGCCGCGGGCCTGCCGTTGTTCACCAGCCTGTTCAACTATCGCCATCAGACCGATGGTGGCTCACTGGCCAACCAGGATCAGGTACTGGCCTGGGACGGCGTGCGCTTCCTGAGCAACGAAGCGCGCACCAACTACCCGATCGAAGTGGCCGTGGCGGATGAAGGCGTCGACTTCTCCCTGACCGCCCAGGCCATCGAAGGCATCGATCCGCAACGCCTCGCCGCCTATCTCGGCCAGGCCGTTGCCGAACTGGTCGACGCCCTTGAGCAGGACCCCGCGCGCCTGGCCGCCAGCCTGGAAGTGCTGCCTGCAGCCGAGCGCACGCTGCTGCTCGACGACTTCAACAACACCGCTACAGACTTCGGCCCGGCCGAGCCGATCCATGCCCTGTTCGAAACCCAGGTCCGCACCAACCCCGACGCCGTGGCCCTGGTCTGCGAAGACCGGCAACTGAGCTACCGCCAGCTCAACCGTCGCGCCAACCGCCTGGCCCGGCAGTTGCTGGCCCTCGGCGTGCAGCCGGACGAACGGGTAGCGATCTGTGCCGAACGTAGCCTGGAGATGATTGTCGGCCTGCTTGGTGTGCTCAAGGCCGGGGCCGCCTATGTGCCGATCGACCCGGCCCACCCGGCCGACCGCATGGCCTTCATGCTGCAGGACAGCCAACCCCGTGCCCTGCTGACCCAGGCCGCGTTGTCGCTGCCGTCTGGCGATACGCCGCTGTTGCTGCTCGACACCGCCGAGTCGCTGCGGGCCGCCGACGATCAGACCTTCGATGCCAACCCAGTGGTTCCAGGCCTGACACCCGAACACCTGGCCTATGTCATCTACACCTCCGGTTCCACCGGCCAGTCCAAGGGCGTGATGGTCGAGCACCGTTCGGTGTTCAACTTCTGGCAGGTGCTGACCCGCACCACCCACCAGTATTGCCCGACACCGGCCACCGTGGCCCTCAACGCCGGCTTCTTCTTCGACATGTCGATCAAGGGCATCTCGCAGCTGTTCTCCGGCCACACGCTGGTGATCATCCCGCAACTGATCCGTGCCAGCGGCAGCGAATT
>NZ_JXDG01000076.1 GCF_000820515.1 Pseudomonas batumici
ACCGACCCGTTCAGTCGGGAAGCTTCGGCCCGCATGTACCGCACCGGCGACCTCGGTCGCTACCTGCCGGACGGCAATATCGAATACCTGGGCCGTAACGACGACCAGGTGAAGATCCGTGGTTTCCGTATCGAACTGGGCGAGATCGAAGCACGCCTGGCCAAGCACCCAGCGGTCCACGAAGCGGTGGTGATGGCTCGGGAGGATGTGCCGGGCGAAACCCGCCTGGTGGCTTATTTCACCCCGGCCAGTATTGGTGTTGTGCCGGACAGCGGCACCCTGCGGGCTTATCTGCAAGGGCTGCTGCCGGACTACATGTTGCCGGCTGCCTATATGCAGCTCGACGCCTTGCCGCTGACCCCCAACGGCAAGCTCGACCGCAAGGCCCTGCCGGTGCCGGACAGCAGTGCCTACGCCTTGCGTGTCTACGAAGCCCCGGTGGGCGAAGTCGAGACCAGGCTCGCGGCGCTCTGGGCCGATTTGCTCAAGGTCGAACGAGTGGGGCGGCATGACCACTTCTTCGAACTGGGCGGGCATTCGCTGTTGGCGGTGAGCCTGATCGAACGCATGCGCCAGGCGAACCTGGAAGCCGATGTCCGGGTGCTGTTCGGCCAGCCGACGCTGGCCCAGGTGGCCGCTTCGGTGGGGACCGCGCAACGGGTGGAGGTGCCGCAGGCGAAGATTCCGACGCTTAACCGCAAACGCCGTATCTGAAGCCCTGGCCACGGCCCGACCGACCTCGCATCGGTCGGGCCGTGGCCTTTCTCCTCCTGCCCCTTCGCAGCCCCCTGTGCGGGCGTACCTCCACCGGGTCTTGTCCCGGCTTCCCATGACAGACAGTCACCCGTGGATGCTCTAATTTTCGAGGCCTGTGGGGAGCATGGCGAATGGGATGTTTCGCATGTGTCAGTGGACCGCAGCCCTTTGTTGCTGCGGGCCCGATCACGCCTGCGCCCGGACTCCCGTGCTGTCTTCGAGCTTCGAAGCCCCTCCGATTTTTTATCGCGCGAAACGCTGTCTCCGACACCGAGCCTTTGGGGTGTCAATCCTTTCCGAAATGATAAATAGCAGGTTATTCGATGCACTTCAGCGAATTGATGGCAGTTCTTTCCACGCACGCGATCCGTCTTCAACAGGAAGAAGACGATCTGGTGATTCTCGGTGACGACGAGGGCCTTGACAGCGCCGTACTCGACAGTCTGGGCGTGCACAAGGCAGAACTGCTCAAGCTGGTGGCTCGAAACGGCGGTGACTGGCTGAGCCCGGCCTTCCGCATTACCGCGGACATGCTGCCGCTGGCCAACCTCAGCCAGGCCGCGATCGACCGCATCGTCGACGCGGTGCCCGGTGGTGCCGGCAATGTCCAGGATATCTACCCGCTGGCGCCCCTGCAGGAAGGGATTCTCTACCATCACCTGGCCGCCGGGCAGGGCGACCCCTATGTGTTGCGGGCGCTGTTCGGCGCCGATAATCGCGAGCGCCTCGACGATTTCGCCCAGGCCCTGCAAGCGGTGATCGAGCGTCACGATATCCTGCGCACCGCCATGGTCTGGGAAGGCCTCGACGAACCGGTGCAGGTGGTATTGCGCGAAGCCACGCTGGCGGTGGATGAGCTGGAACTGGCGGCCGTCGACGGTGATGTCGAAACCCAGCTGCGCGAACGCTACGATTCCCGGCATTATCGCCTCGACCTGCGCCAGGCCCCGCTGATGCGCCTGGTCTGCGCCGAGGACCGGGCCAATGCACGTTGGGTGGCGATCCTGTTGTTCCATCACATTGCCATCGACCATGCCGCGCTGGAGCTGGTGCAGTACGAGATGCAGGCCTACCTGCTCGGCGAAGGCCATGCCTTGCCCGAGGCGGTGCCGTATCGCAACTATGTGGCGCAGGTCCGGCTCGGTGCCGGGGCCGATGCCCATGAGGGGTTCTTCCGCGACATGCTGGCGGATGTCGATGAGCCGACGCTGCCGTTTGGCGTGGTCGAAACCCCGGGTAGCGATCCGCTGATCGAAGAAGTCCGTGTGCCGGTCGACACCGCGTTGAGCCTGCGCCTGCGGGCCCAGGCCCGGCAGCTGGGGGTCAGCGCCGCGAGCCTGCACCACCTGGCCTGGGCGCGGGTGGTGGGCGCCGTTTCGGGCAAGTCGGATGTGGTCTTCGGCACCGTGCTGATGGGCCGGATGCAGGGCGGCGAGGGCGCCGACCGGGCCCTGGGCATGTTTATCAACACCTTGCCGTTGCGGGTGAAACTCGAGGGGCACGGGGTCCGTGAAGGGGTCAAGACCACCCACGCGCGCCTGACCGCCTTGCTCGGCCACGAGCACGCCTCCCTGGCCCTGGCCCAGCGTTGCAGCGGCGTGGCCGCGCCGGCGCCGTTATTCAGTTCGCTGCTCAACTACCGCCACAGCAGCCCCGAGTCGGTGGCTTCGGCCGAGACCGTGAAGGCCTGGGCCGGTTTGCACAGCCTTGGTGGTGAAGAACAGAGCACCTACCCGATCACCCTGTCGGTGGACGACCTGGGCGAAGCGTTCAGCCTGGCGGTCCAGGCCCTGGTGGAGATCGGTGCACAGCGCGTCGGCGACTATATGCTGGCCGCCCTCGGCGCCCTGATCGAGGCCCTGGAACAGCAGCCACAAACACCCTTGCAGCACCTGGAAATCCTTCCACCGGCCGAGCGCCGGCAAGTGCTGCACGGCTTCAATGCCACGACACGCGACTATCCGCGACACAGCAGCCTGCAGGCACTGTTCGAACAACAAGTGGTGGCGCGGCCCGACGCAGTGGCCGCCGTCCAGGATGGCCGGAGCCTGACCTATCGGCAACTCAACAGCCGGGCCAATGGCCTGGCCCGACACCTGATCGGCCTCGGCGTACAGCCGGGCGAGCGGGTGGCGCTGTTGCTGGAGCGCTCCTTCGACCTGCTGGCCGGCCAACTGGCGATTATCAAATGCGGCGCGGCCTATGTGCCGCTGGATATCAATGCGCCGGCGGAACGCCAGGCATTCATGCTGCACGACAGCGCGGCGCGGCAGGTGTTGACCCTGAGCGACAGCGCGGTGCCCGAGGGGATCCAGCGAGTCGATCTGGACACCCTGGAGCTGGACGCCGACGTGCCGAACCCGGCACTGGCCGCGTCCGCCGAGTCGGTGGCCTATATCATGTACACCTCCGGCTCCACCGGTACGCCCAAAGGGGTACTGGTGCCGCACCGGGCCGTCAGCCGCCTGGTGATCAACAACGGGTATGCCGATTTCAATGTCGGCGATCGCGTGGCCTTCGCCTCCAACCCGGCCTTTGACGCCAGCACCCTGGATGTCTGGGCGCCACTGCTCAATGGCGGTTGCGTGGTCGTGGTGGAGCAGTCGGTATTGCTGTCCCTGGACGAGTTCCGTGCGCTGCTGCTGGCGCAGTCGGTCAGTGTGCTGTGGATGACCGCCGGGCTGTTCCATCAATATGCCGACGGCCTGATGGAGGCTTTCGCCCAACTGCGCTACCTGATCGTCGGCGGCGATGTGCTCGACCCGGCGGTGATTGCCCGGGTACTGGAAGAGGGGGCTCCGGAGCATCTGCTCAACGGCTACGGCCCGACCGAAGCCACCACCTTTTCCACGACCTACGAGATTACCTCGGTCGGCAATGGCGGTATTCCCATTGGCCGGCCAATCGGCAACAGCCAGGTCTATGTGCTCGATGCCTTGCGCCAACCGGTGGCGGTGGGCGTGGCCGGCGAGCTGTATATCGGTGGGCAGGGCGTGGCCAAGGGTTACTTGAACCGCCCGGAACTGAACGCCACGCAATTCGTCGCCGACCCGTTCAGCGACGAGGCGGGAGCCTTGTTGTATCGCACCGGCGACCTCGCTCGCTGGACCGCGGACGGGGTTGTCGAGTACCTCGGGCGTAACGACGACCAGGTGAAGATTCGTGGTTTCCGTATCGAACTGGGCGAGATCGAAGCGCGCCTGGCCGCTTGTGCGGGCGTGCGCGAGGCGGTGGTGCTGGCCCGTCAGGACGAACCCGGACACAAGCGTCTGGTGGCCTACCTGGTCGGCGAGGACGAGAGCGACTTGTCGGTGCCGGATCTGCGCCGCGAACTGGCGGCCTCCCTGGCCGAATACATGGTGCCCAGTGCCTTCGTCGTCCTCGAATCGTTCCCGTTGACCGCCAACGGTAAGCTCGATCGCCGCGCCTTGCCGGCACCCGACGCCGACGCTTATGCCAGCCGTGAGTTCCAGGCCCCCGAGGGCGAGTTGGAAATCACCCTGGCGCGGCTGTGGTCCGAGTTGCTGAAAGTCGAGCGGGTTGGGCGTCACGATCACTTCTTCGAACTGGGCGGGCACTCGCTGCTGGCCGTCAGCCTGATCGAGCGCATGCGTCAGTTGGGCCTGAGTGCCGACGTGCGCGTGCTGTTCAGCCAGCCGACCCTGGCCGCGCTGGCCGCTGCTGTCGGTAGCGGTCGTGAAGTCCATGTGCCGGCCAACCTGATTGTCGACGGTTGTGAGGGGATCACCCCGGACCTGCTGCCGTTGGCCAACCTGACCCAGGCACAGATCGACCAGGTGGTGGCGACGGTGCCGGGCGGTACCGCCAATGTGCAGGACATCTACCCGCTGGCGCCGTTGCAGGAGGGGATTCTCTATCACCACCTGGCGGCCCGAGACGGCGACCCCTATGTGTTGCAGAGCCAGTTCGCCTTTGACGATCGCGAACGCCTGGACTCCTTTGTCCAGGCCTTGCAGAGCGTTATCGACCGTCACGACATTTTGCGTACCAGCGTGGTCTGGGAAGGCCTGGATTCGCCGGTGCAGGTGGTCTGGCGCCAGGCGCGCCTGCACCTTGACGCGCTTGAACTCGATCCGGCCGCCGGCGATATCGGTGCGCAACTGCACAGCCGTTTCGACCCGCGTCACTACCGCCTGGACGTGAGCGAGGCGCCGTTGATGCGCCTGGCCTATGCCGAAGATCCGCTCAACCAGCGGATCACCGCGATGCTGCTGTTCCATCACATGGCCCTGGACCATATGGCGATGGAGGTGGTGCAGCATGAAATGCAGGCCTGGCTGCTCGGTGAGGCCGAGGCCTTGTCGGTGCCGGTGCCGTATCGCAACTATGTGGCCCAGGCGCGCCTGGGTGTCAGCCCGGCCGATCATGAGGCGTTTTTCCGCGACATGCTCGGTGAGGTGGAGGAGCCGACCCTGCCGTTCGGTTTGCAGGATGTGCAGGGCGATGGCAGCGATATCGAGGAAGCGGTCCAGGCGCTGGACGCGCAGTTGGACCAACGCCTGCGGGCTCAGGCCCGGCAGTTGGGGGTGAGTGTCGCCAGCCTGGTACACCTGGCCTGGGCCCAGGTACTGGGCAAGGTCTCGGGTCGCCGGGATGTGGTGTTCGGTACCGTGTTGATGGGCCGGATGCAGGGCGGCGAGGGTGCCGATCGGGCGTTGGGGATGTTTATCAATACCTTGCCGCTGCGGGTTGCCGTCGGCGGGCAGGGTGTGCGCGCCGGGGTCAAGGCGACCCACGCGCGGCTGACCGCGTTGCTGGGGCACGAACATGCGTCCCTGGCCCTGGCCCAGCGTTGCAGCGGCGTGGCCGCGCCGACGCCACTGTTCAGCGGCTTGCTCAACTACCGGCATAGCGCTGTCGGCACTGTTTCCGAGCAGGCCGTGCGGGCCTGGCACGGTATCCATGTCCTGAGTGGTGAAGAGCGGACCAACTACCCGCTGACCTTGAACGTCGACGATCTGGGTGATGGCTTCAACCTGACCGCCCTGGTGGCGTCGTCGATTGGTGCGCAGCGGGTCTGCGGCTATATGCACACGACGCTGGAGCATTTGGTGGAGGCTCTGGAGCAGACGCCGCAAGCGTCGTTGCAAGGCCTGTCGATCCTGCCGGCTGGTGAGCGCGAGCAATTGCTGGTGGGGTTCAACGCGACGGAGCTGGATTATCCGCAGGCGCAGACGGTTCATGGGTTGTTTGAAGCGCAGGTGGAGCGTACGCCGGATGCTTTGGCGGTGGTCCATGGCGAGCAGCGCCTGACTTATCGTGAGCTTAACGAGCAGGCCAACCGCTTGGCCCATGCCCTGCGCAAGCAGGGGGTGGTACCGGATTCGCGGGTGGGGATCTGCGTTGAGCGCGGGGCCGAGATGGTTGTTGGCCTGCTGGCGATTCTCAAGGCAGGTGGCGGTTATGTGCCGCTGGACCCGGCTTATCCGGTGGAGCGGATTGCCTACATGTTGCAGGACAGTGCCCCGGCGGCGGTCTTGGTTCAGGCGG
>NZ_JXDG01000077.1 GCF_000820515.1 Pseudomonas batumici
GGGCTGAATGCCAACAACGTCGACCGCTTTGAAATCATCACCCGTGCCGCGACGATCAACGCGCAGATCAATGCCAACCAACTGACGATCGTGGCCGGCCGCAACGACGTCGATGCCCAGAGCCTCAAGGCCACGGCGCGGGCCGACGACGGCAGTGCCAAACCCCAGGTGGCCATCGACTCCTCGGCCCTGGGCGGCATGTATGCCGGGGCGATCAAGCTGGTGGGGACCGAAGCCGGGGTTGGGGTCAAACTGGCTAGCAACCTGGCGGCCAGTGGCGGTGATATCCAGCTCGATGCCAACGGCCAACTGAGCCTGGCCCAGGCCACAGCCAGTGGCGCGGTCAACGTGAAGGCCGCGAGCCTCGACGCGCAAGGTCCGGTCTACGCCGGCAGCAGCTTGAACGTGCAGACCACGGGCGACCTGACCAGCCGGAACAACCTGGCGGCCCGGGACAGCATCACCCTCAACAGCGGCGGCCAGTTGAGCAACCTCGCGATCATCGAGGCCGGAGTCAATGCCGACAACACCCGCAACAGCAGCGGCGATGTCAGCGTCACGGCACAGAACTTCAGCAACACCGGCCAGAGCGTGATCGCCAGCCGCGACCTGAGCGTCAGCGTCGCGCAGGCCCTGGGCAACCAGGGCGGCACCTTGAGTGGGCAGCGGCAGGTCAGCGTGGCGGCGTCGACCCTGGACAACCAGAATAAAGGTCGGATCCTGAGCGGCGGCACCCTGGGCGTGACTGTCGGACAATTGCTCAATGGACAGGGTGGACTGATTCACAGCAATGGCTCGCTGAGCGCCAACCTGGGGGCGTTGAGCAACGGCCAGGCCGAGATCTCCAGTCTGGCCGACGTCAACCTGACGCTTGCCAGCCTGGACAACGTCGCCGGGCTGATCGCGGCCGGCAGCACCTTGAATATCAATGCCAGCGGAGCCTTCAACAACCAGGGCGGGCGGCTGGCCGCGCAACAGAACCTGCAAGTCAACGCGACGTCCCTGGACAACAGCCAGCAAGGTTCGATTGTCAGCCAGGGCAGCCTGGGCCTGACGACCAGTGGCGTGCTGGACAACCATCAGTCCGGCCAGATCCAGAGCAATGGCGTCGCCGTGATCAACAGCGCCAGCCTGGACAATCACCAGTCCGGCCTGCTGAGCAGTGGCAGCGCTCTGAGTCTGAGCAGCGGCCAGGTGAACAACAGCGAAAGCGGCCGTATCACCAGCGCCATGGCCCTGACCGTCAACTCCACCGGCCTGGACAATCACCAATCTGGCCAACTGAGCAGCGGCAGCGCCCTGAGCCTGAGCAGCGGCCTGGTGGACAACAGCCAAGGCGGGCACATCAGCAGTGCCACGAGCCTGACCGCCAGCGTCACCGGCCTGGACCAGCACACCCAGGGCCAGTTGAGCGGCACCACGGGCCTGACCCTCGACCTGAACCAGGGCCTGCTCAATAACCAGAACGCGCTGATCACCACCCCGGGCGCGCTGTTGCTCAAGAACCTGGCCACGGTGGTCAACCAGAACGGCGAAATCTCCAGCCATCAGGGCTTCACCCTGGCGGCCAACAGCCTGGACAACAGCGCCGGCGGCAAGGTGCTGAGCGACGCGGCCCTGACCCTGTCGGTCAACCAGACCTTGAACAACGCCCAGGGCGTGCTGTCCGGCAACAGCCTGGCGATCCAGACGGCCAGCCTGCTCAACACGGGTGGGCGGGCCACGGCCCAGTCCGCGCTGGACCTGACCCTCGGCAGCCTGGACAACAGTGCCGGCGGCACGCTTTCCAGCCAGGGGCGCCTGAACCTCGGCGCAACCGGAGTGCTGAGTAACCTGGGCGGTCAGATCAGCAGTGGGGCCGACCTGACCCTGAGCGGCGCCAGCCTCGACAACCGCCAGGGCGGTAACCTGTACGCCAAGGGCAACCTGGGCCTGACCCTGAGC
>NZ_JXDG01000078.1 GCF_000820515.1 Pseudomonas batumici
ACCGCCGCCGCCAGCGACGAAACCGCCGCCTCGAGCGTCGAACTGGCTCGACTGGGCCATCAATTGCATACGATGGTCAACCATTTCAAGATCTGACCAGACCGGCTCGCTCCCAGGCTTTGCGCGGGGGCGATCATCTGACGCATCGTCCCGCCACTCTTTTTTCAAGACGATCAATAACCGGAAATGACCTTTATGACAAACATGAAATTGGCGACCAAGTTGCTCACGGCCTTTATCCTCTGCGCCTGTATTACCCTTGGCGTCGGCTTTGTCGGACATCTCGGCATCAGCTCGATCAACGCCAATCTCAAGGACATCCTGACCAACAGCCTTCTCTCCATAGATGATTCAAGTAACGCCCGGACCAACATGGTGGCTCATCACCGTGATCTTCACAAACTCCTGCTGCTGAAGCTGACTCAAGGATCTCAGGGCGATCTTGAGGCCGTGACGAAATCGCTCAACGACGATCGACAGGCCGTAGAAACCCTGTTCAAAGAGTACCGTCAAACGCCGCTGGACGACGACGAGCGTGCTGCGGGCGACCAGTTTGAAAAAGATTGGCCCGCCTATTTGGCGCTGGCCGATCAGATTACCAAGGATGTGCTGGGTGGAAATATGGAGGCCGCGCTGCGGATTTTCCAGGGGCAGGTCGATCCGGCTTATGCCAGGGTCAACGACGAGCTAAAGCTGATCATTGCATCCAATAGACGACAAAGTGCTGAAGCGGGCGTGGCGGCGGCCGATACGTATGACCGAGCAAACTGGATGCTTGGCTTGGGCGTGTTGGGTGCGTTCGGCCTCGCCATTGCCATCGGCTTGATCATCACCCGTTCCATTACGCGCCCCATCAATCGTGCTCTTCAAGGTGCCCGCCGAATCGCCGACGGCGATCTGAGCTTCGATCTAGAAAATGGTGGACAGGATGAGATAGGTTTGTTGTTGACGGCCTTTTCGACGATGCAAGCCAATTTGAAGTCGACGATTAGTGAGATTGCCAATGCCTCCGACCAATTGGCGGCGGCTGTCGAACAATTGAATGTGGTGACCAACGAAAGCTCAAAAGGACTGACTCGTCAGAATGACGAAATCCAGCAAGCCGCGACAGCGGTCAATGAGTTGACGGCCGCGGTCGAAGAGGTCGCTCGCAATGCCGTCAGTACTTCCGACGCCTCCGAGCAGACCAGTCGGGATGCGCTGACGGGCGGGGATCAGGTCAAGAAAACCATCCGTTCGATTACGGACATGGCGACGGGGATCGGCGACTCCACCCAGAAGGTTGAGTTGCTGGCGAGCCAAATCCGTGAAATCAGCAAAGTTCTGGACGTCATTCGGGCCATTGCCGAACAGACCAACCTGTTGGCACTCAACGCAGCGATCGAAGCGGCCCGCGCGGGAGAGCAAGGGCGGGGTTTTGCCGTTGTGGCAGACGAAGTGCGTGCCCTGGCCCATCGGACACAATCTTCTACCGGGGATATCGAGACGATGATCAACGCCGTTCGCACGGGAGCGGACGAAGCCGTGGTGGCCATGAGCAAGAGCCAGGTGCTGGCCGGCGAAACCCAGAGCGTGGCGGCCGAGGCGGGCTATGCGTTGGAGCGCATCACTGCCGGGGTGTCGCAGATCAATGAACGCAATATGGTGATCGCCAGCGCATCTGAAGAACAAGCTCAGGTCGCTCGTGAAGTCGATCGAAACCTGGTCAATATTCAGGATCTGTCAGCCCAGAGCTCTAGCGGGGCGCACCAGACCAATGAATCTACATTGGAGCTTTCTCGTCTGGCGGTCTCCTTCAAGTCGCTGGTGAGCAAGTTCAAGATCTGACCAGAACGGATCGCTCCCAAGCTTTGCGCGGGAGCGATCATTCGCGCTGCCAAGCATTGCAGCACCTTTCTTTGTCAGCTCATCCCACTATGCCCCAGCCCCCATCGATAGCCCTCGACCGATATCGAGCACGGTGATGGAACGATTGTCAGCCTTCAATGTGCCAATGATAAAGCCACTGCGAATATCCGCTGGCTGAATGGGTGGCGGAACAATGCCCGACGGGGCAACGTTCAATATTTTGCAGACGGCATCCACCTTGACGCCAATCGTTTGCGGATGCACACCGTCGCTCAACGCTAGAATTACAATAAGGGTACGCTGAGTGACATCGGTGGGATCCCCGCCGAAATGCGTGCTCAGGTCAATCACCGGAACCACCGAACCGCGTAGATTGATCGCCCTGCGGGTCCTGTTCGACCTGCCCCGTTCGATGATGAGCCTATTGGCTTCCACGATTTCCTTGACGGTGCGAATACTCACCGCGAACAGTTCATCGCCTAGAAAAAAGGGAAGGTATCGTCTGGTTTTCGATGAATTCGCTACAGCTTCCACCTTCAGCGATAGCGCTGCGTTGTGGCGATCAAAAGACTGTGTTGCAACCTGCAGACGCTGGGAAAGCTCAACCAGCTCGCGCATCTTGAGCGCGACCGCGACGAGGCCTTTTCCGCCATTGATCGAAGCCGACCCTACGTGGGTTGACCCAGGTGCCAGCCTGTCGGGCTGATAGTTCGCCTCCCCTTTGTCGAGCTCGAGTGGAGTCTGCTCGTGGGGTTCTACCTCGACAGCGTGTTTTGTGGAGTGACGAGATTGGAAGATGTAAAGGCTGAAAGTGGCGAGTACCACGATGCCAAACAGAATGATCAATATCAGCGAAGTAGAGAGGTAATGCATATTGATGAAGGAAGCCTCATCCGGCGCCATGCCGAAAGATAGTTGCACTCGGGGGATGCTCATGTCGGGCATTATCAGATGATCGCCCCCCACGCAAAGGCCGGGAGCGATCTGATGGGGGTCAGATTCTGAAATGGCTGACCATCGTCTGCAATTGATGGCCCAGTCGAGCCAGTTCGACGCTCGAGGCGGCGGTTTCGTCGCTGGCGGCGGCGGT
>NZ_JXDG01000079.1 GCF_000820515.1 Pseudomonas batumici
AAGCGGTTGAAGGAACCGGCCAACTGCCCCAGTTCGTCCTGGCTGGTGATCGCCAGGCGCCGCGTCAGGTCACCCTCCCCGGCCGCGATATCGTCCAGGCTGTGCTTCATCAATTGCAACGGGCGCAAAATGGTATTGGCCATCAGCACCCCGAGGACCGCGATCACCAGCAGCACCACCAGGGCGATTCCGAGGATGCTCAGGATCACCCCCTCCATGCGCTGATGGACCTTGGTCTCCAACTCCGCGACCTGGGCCTCGATACCGTCGAGGTTGACGGAGGTACCGATGGCCAGATCCCACTTGGGCAGGTATTCGGTGTAACCGATCTTGGGTACCAGCACCTTGTCGTTGCCGGGTAGCGGCGAACTGTATTTCAGGTAATGGGTACCGTCCTTGGCAACCTCGACCAGGCCGCGATTGGCGTAGACGCCATTCGGATCGCGGGCATCCTTGAAACTCTTGCCGATGTCATCGGGGCTGTTGCTCTTGAACACCCGCACGACCTGCGAGTCATAGCCGAAGAAGTAACCGTCCTTGCCGTACTTGATATTCGACAGCAGTTTCACCACCTGGGCCCGCGCCGCCATGTCGCCCGGGGGCGCGGCATCGTAGAGCGGCTTGATCGCGGTCATCACCTGGGTGACGTAGTTCTGCAAGGTCACCTTGGCCTCCGAGAGCAGACGCTGGCGGGTTTGCTCCACCTCATCCCTGGCCTGATTTTGCAACATCCAGACCGTGGTCAAACTGATCACCAGGGCGCAGAGCAATACCGGCAGTACGGCGAGGGACACGACTTTGGCCTTCAGACTCAGGCGCATGATGGTTCTCTCTTATAGGGAAGACAGTCAACAGGTTAACGGCTTGGGACGGGCAAAATTGAGCCGAGAGGCTATTACGTGGTGGTGAGCACGCCATCGTGAACGCCAAGGACTTGCGTACGGTTCGTTGTTGCGGGATCTGGTGGTGGCCTCATAGGTATCGGGCGTCTGGACGGACGCTATCGCCGGCAAGCCGGCTCCCACAATGTCCGCGTCGTACCTGGGTCTTGTGTACGACTGAAAAACCTGTGGGAGCCGGCTTGCCGGCGATGCTTTTAGATCCGGAACTGCCCCACCAGCTTGCCCAGGTGCTGTCCCAGCTCCGCCAGGCTGCGGGAGGTCTGGGCGCTGCGCTGGGTTTCATCGGCCACGCTGTCCACCGCCGTGGCGATCTGGTGCACGCTGCGGTTGATCTCTTCGGCCACCGCGGTCTGCTCCTCGGCAGCGCTGGCGATCTGCGCGTTCATCGCGTTGATGGTGCCGATCAACTGCGCCATGGTATCCAGCGACGCACCGGCCTCGTTGGCCCGGTCCGAAGTACCATCACCGGCTTCGCTGGAGCGGCGCATGGCCTCCACCGCCACCTGTGTGCCCTGTTGCAGGCGGTCGATCATGCCCTGGATTTCCTGGGTGCTCTGCTGGGTCCGGCTGGCCAGCGCCCGCACTTCATCGGCCACCACCGCAAAACCGCGCCCCGCCTCACCGGCCCGTGCCGCCTCGATGGCGGCGTTGAGGGCCAGCAGGTTGGTCTGCTCGGCAATCGAACGAATCACCCCCAGCACGCTGACGATGGAGGTCACGTCCTGCTGCAGACTATCCAGGGACGTGCCGCTGTGGCGAATGTCCTGCACCAGCGCATGGATCTGCTGGATGCTGCCATCGACCACCCGCTTGGCGGTCTGGCCTTCGGCGTCGGTCTGCTGCGCGGCGATCGCGGCGCCTTGGGCGCCACGCGCCACTTCCTGGGCCGCCGAGGACATCTGGTTGATCGCCGTGGCCACCTGGTCGGTCTCGTGGCGCTGACGTTCCATCGCCTGTTCCGAACGCTGGGCCTGTTCGCTGACCTGGGAGACCAGGGTGGTCAGTTGCACGGTCATTTCACTGATCTGCCGCACCAGGCCATGGATCTTGTCGACAAAGCGGTTGAAGGAACCGGCCAACTGCCCCAGT
>NZ_JXDG01000008.1 GCF_000820515.1 Pseudomonas batumici
AATGGCGTAGCGCAATGGAAATACCGCCGCCAGCAGCGGGCAGGTGCCGGGTTTGAAGGTGTATTTAGGCATGAGTTGAAGGCCTCGAATGGACCTTCGGACTCAAGGCGAGTGAGCTTGAAAACAGGGCGATCATGGGCGCTGAAGTGAACATCCGTAGTCCTTTACTCAGTCAGTAAAGGTCGGATTCTGCGTGTCCTGGGTGGTGGGTTGAATGGGTCTGATAAAAAACAGAAAGGTCTGACGTTGCCTGGTTAAAAAGGCTGACGCGACGGCGGAATGCCTTGTCCGCAGGGAGTAAAAATGCCATCGCTGGCAGCGGTACTGGCACGTATTTCAGGGTGTAAAAGCGGCAGCTATTCGGCGAGTCACTGGACTATAGTTCGGTGGTCATCGACGAATCGGTGACCGGTCTTAGCCGATCGAAACTGTTACGAAACGCAGAAGCGCCCTATGATATCGGCGCTTTTTGCTGCCTGGTTTTTTGCTATGGCGGCTGTGCGTGGGACACCTGCGGGTGTGCCGGGTTTCGTAATAGTCCCGGTCGGCTAACCCGCGTACAGCTGCCACCCTCGTTTGTTTAGCCGCAGATGTTGGTGACTCTATGACTATTACGGAGTGACACCATGACTAATTTCCGCCCGCTACAAAGCAACCTCACTGACGCCCCGGTCCTCTACCTCAAGCTCGATGTCCCGGTGCGTAACCTCTACGAATTTGCCATACAGCGCCTCAAGGCGGCTCGCGACCTGAGCCACAGCCTGACTTGCATGAGCATCGGAAATACCTGCGATCGCGATCTCCAGCATTTCGCCGCAGCAGCCTATCTGTTGCAGCAGGATGGATGCGATGCGTTGGATGCGATGCAGGGGCGGTTCACGGATCCGCAGGCAAGCGCCTTGCAGGCCTGATTGGACACAGCACGAGACTCTGAAAACGCCACGTAACCTGTAGGAGCCGGCTTGCTGGCGATGGCGGCCGATCAGGCTCTGCAAGGCTCAAGGGCCTCATCGCTGGCAAGCCAGCTCCTACAAGGGATCGTGTTCGACCGTTGCCGTGTGGGTGGGATCAGTCGTGGAAAACCATCTCCCGGTTTTTCCCCATCAACAGCGCCTGATTGCGCTCCGTCACATCCCGGATGTAGTCCCACAACAAGGTAATCCGCTTCAACTTGCGAAGATCCTCCCGGCAGTACATCCAGAACTGCCGGGTGATATTCACCTCATCCGTCAGCACCGGCAGCAACTTCGGGTCCTGGGCCGCCAGGAAACACGGCAGGATCGCCAGCGCCCGACCCTGCTGCGCTGCCACGAACTGGGCGATCACGCTGGTGCTGCGCAAGTTGGCGGTTGCATTCGGTAGAGCATTGGCCAGATAAAGCAGCTCATTGCTGAACGCCAGGTCATCGACATAACTGACAAACCGATGCCGACCCAAATCACTGGCGCGGCGGATCGGCGGGTGCTGGTCCAGATACTCCTGGGTCGCATAGAGCTGCAGGCGGTAGTCGCACAGCTTGCAACACACATAGGGCCCATGCTCTGGCCGCTCCAGCGCAATGACGATATCCGCCTCGCGCTTGGACAGGCTGATGAAGTGCGGCAACGGCAGGATATCGACGGAAATCGCCGGGTACGCGTCGACGAAATGACTCAACTGCGGGGTGATGAAAAAGCTGCCGAAGCCTTCCGTGCAACCCATGCGCACATGCCCCGACAGCGCCACGCCAGACCCCGAGACCTGCTCGCAGGCCATGTGCAAGGTGCTCTCGATGGACTCCGCATACCCCATCAAGCGCTGGCCTTCGGCCGTCAGCACAAAGCCATTGGTGCGCGACTTCTCGAACAGCAGGGTGCCCAGCGCACCCTCCAGCGAGCTGATGCGCCGCGACACCGTGGTGTAGTCCACCGCCAGGCGTTTGGCCGCGCTGCTAGCTTTACGGGTACGGGCGACCTCGAGGAAAAACTTCAGGTCGTCCCAGTTCAATGAACCCAAAGACGTGATGTTTTTTTGCATGTTGGTCCGGTTTTTATGTGCATTCTTATTAGAAGAACGCACATCTATACTCCAAAAACAGTCCAGTCACCATGCCCGGGCGCTGCCTCGCCCGCTTCGGATTCGGCCCCACAATAATTCAGGAGAATTCCATGAACGTTTCTCTCAAGCCCGACGCCACCCTCAAGACCGCCAAGCTGCTGATCGATGGCGAGTGGGTCGAATCCAAAACCGATGAGTGGCATGACATCGTCAACCCGGCGACCCAGGAAGTCCTGGCCAAAGTCCCGTTCGCCACCGCCGATGAAGTGGACGCCGCCATCGCGGCCGCCCAGCGCGCCTTCCAGACCTGGAAGCTGACCCCCATCGGCGCCCGCATGCGCATCATGCTCAAGCTGCAAACACTGATCCGCGAACACTCCAAGCGCATCGCCGTGGTCCTCAGCGCCGAGCAGGGCAAGACCATTGCCGACGCCGAAGGCGATATCTTCCGTGGCCTGGAAGTGGTGGAGCACGCCTGCTCCATCGGCACCCTGCAAATGGGCGAGTTCGCCGAGAACGTCGCCGGTGGTGTCGACACCTACACCCTGCGCCAGCCCATCGGTGTCTGCGCCGGGATCACCCCGTTCAACTTCCCGGCGATGATTCCGCTGTGGATGTTCCCGATGGCGATCGCCTGCGGCAACACCTTCGTCCTCAAGCCGTCCGAGCAGGACCCGCTGTCGACGCTGCTGCTGGTGGAACTGGCGCTGGAAGCCGGTGTGCCGCCTGGTGTACTGAACGTGGTGCACGGCGGCAAGGATGTGGTGGATGCGCTGTGCACCCACAAGGACATCAAGGCGGTGTCCTTCGTCGGTTCGACCGCGGTCGGCACCCATGTCTATGACCTCGCCGGCCGTCACGGCAAGCGTGTGCAGTCGATGATGGGCGCGAAGAATCACGCGGTGGTGTTGCCCGATGCCAACCGCGAACAGGCCCTCAATGCCTTGGTCGGTGCCGGCTTCGGCGCGGCCGGCCAGCGCTGCATGGCCACCTCGGTGGTGGTGCTGGTGGGCGCGGCGAAACAGTGGCTGCCGGACCTCAAGGCCCTGGCGCAGAAACTCAAGGTCAACGCCGGCAGCGAGCCGGGCACCGATGTCGGTCCGCTGATTTCCAAGCGGGCGAAAGAGCGCGTGCTGGGGCTGATCGAAAGCGGTATCAAGGAAGGCGCCAAGCTGGAGCTGGACGGTCGCGGCGTCCAGGTGCCGGGCTTCGAACACGGCAACTTCGTTGGCCCGACCCTGTTCTCCGGGGTGACCACCGACATGCAGATCTACACCCAGGAAATCTTCGGCCCGGTGCTGGTGGTGCTGGAAGTCGACACCCTCGACGAGGCGATTGCCCTGGTCAACGCCAACCCGTTCGGCAACGGCACCGGCCTGTTCACCCAGAGCGGTGCCGCGGCGCGCAAGTTCCAGAACGAAATCGATATCGGCCAGGTCGGTATCAATATCCCGATTCCGGTGCCGGTACCGTTCTTCAGTTTCACCGGTTCGCGCGGTTCGAAGCTGGGCGATCTCGGTCCGTACGGCAAGCAGGTGGTGCAGTTCTACACTCAGACCAAGACGGTCACCGCGCGCTGGTTCGATGACGACAGCGAGAACCACGGCGTGAACACCACCATCCATCTGCGCTGAACGAGGAAGCTGCCATGAAGATTGCATTTATCGGCCTGGGCAACATGGGCGCGCCGATGGCGCGCAACCTGATCAAGGCCGGGCACAGCCTGAACCTGTTCGACCTGAACAAGACCGTGTTGCAGGAGCTGGCGGCCCTCGGCGGGTCGATCAGCGAATCGCCGAAAGCCGCGGCCCAGGGCAGCGAGCTGGTGATCACCATGCTGCCGGCGGCGGCCCATGTGCGCAGCGTCTGGCTGGGCGAGGACGGGGTGCTGGCCGGTATCGGTCGGGGCGTGCCGGCGGTGGACTGCAGCACCATCGATCCGCAGACCGCCAAGGATGTCGCGGCGGCGGCGGCCAAGCAGGGCGTGGCGATGGCCGACGCGCCGGTTTCCGGCGGTACCGGCGGTGCCGCGGCCGGGACCCTGACCTTCATGGTCGGTTCTTCCCAGGAACTGTTCGACACCCTGCAACCGGTGCTGGCGCAGATGGGCCGCAATATCGTCCATTGCGGCGAAGTGGGTACTGGGCAGATCGCCAAGATCTGCAACAACCTGCTGCTGGGCATTTCCATGGTCGGGGTCAGCGAAGCCATGGCCCTCGGCGCGGCGCTGGGGATCGACACCCAGGTGCTGGCCGGGGTCATCAACAGTTCCACCGGGCGTTGCTGGAGTTCGGAGACCTATAACCCCTGGCCGGGGATCGTCGATACGGCACCGGCGTCGCGCGGGTATACCGGCGGTTTCGGCGCCGAGTTGATGTTGAAGGACCTGGGGCTGGCGACGGAAGCGGCCCGTCAGGCGCATCAGCCGGTGGTGCTGGGTGCGGTGGCGCAGCAGCTTTACCAGGCGATGAGTCTGCGTGGGGAAGGCGGCAAGGATTTCTCGGCGATCGTTAACTCCTATCGCAAACCGTAGACCTTGTGGGAGCCGGCTTGCTGGCGATGGCGTCCGATCAGGCGCTGCAAGGCTCAAGGGCCTCATCGTCGGAACGCCGCCCGCAGCAAGCTGGCTCCTACAAGGTTTTGTGGTGTTCTCTCGACCTGTGAGACACCTGAACGGCCAGGACGCGTAGAATCATCCCCCTGAAAAAGTTTTCGAGGTACGGGTGGTGGATCTACAGCAGGGTTTTGTCCTGACCCGGCATTGGCGCGACACCCCCACGGGCACGCAGGTCGAGTTCTGGCTGGCGACCGACCACGGTCCCCGGCATGTCCGGCTGCCGCCGCAACCCTCCGTCGCCTTCATTCCCGTTGCCCATCGCCAACGCGCCGAAGCCTTGTTGCAGGGCGAGCGCGGGGTCGAATTGCGTCCCCTGGAACTGCAGGACTTCCACCATCGCCCGGTGCTCGGCCTGTATTGCCAGCAACACCGGCAACTGATGAACCTCGAAAAGCTGCTGCGCAAGAGCGGCGTCGATGTCTACGAAGCCGATATCCGTCCGCCCGAGCGCTACCTGATGGAGCGCTTCATCACCGCGCCGGTCCTGTTCAGCGGCACGGCCAACGCGGACGGCCCGTTGCTCGACACCCAGATGAAACCGACGCCGGGCTATCGCCCGCGCCTGAAACTGGTATCCCTCGACATCGAGACCACCATGCAGGGCGAGCTGTACTCCATCGCCCTGGAGGGCTGCGGCGAGCGTCAGGTGTACATGCTGGGACCGCCGAACGGCGATGCCACGCAGGTCGACTTCAAGTTCGACTACCGCGACACCCGCGCCGGCTTGCTCGAAGCCCTGAACGACTGGCTGGCCCTGCACGACCCCGACGCGATCATCGGCTGGAACCTGGTGCAGTTCGACCTGCGGGTGCTGCATGAGCACGCCGAGCGCCTGAAGGTGCCGCTGCGCCTGGGCCGTGGCGGCGACGTCATGGGCTGGCGCGACAACGGCGCGCGCAACACCCATTATTTCGCGGCGGCCGCCGGCCGGCTGATCATCGACGGCATCGAGGCCCTGCGTTCGGCCACCTGGAGCTTTCCCTCCTTCAGCCTCGAATACGTGGCGCAACAGCTGCTGGGCGAGGGCAAGTCCATCGACAACCCGTACCAGCGCATGGACGAGATCGACCGCATGTTCGCCGAGGACAAGCCCGCCCTGGCGCGCTACAACCTCAAGGACTGCGAGCTGGTGACGCGGATCTTCGACAAGACCCAGTTGCTGACCTTCCTGCTGGAACGCGCCACGGTCACCGGCCTGCCCGCCGACCGCAGCGGCGGTTCGGTGGCGGCCTTCACCCATCTGTACCTGCCGCTGATGCATCGCCAGGGCTTCGTCGCGCCGAACCTGGGCGAGCGCACCCCTGAAGCCAGCCCCGGCGGTTTCGTGATGGATTCGCGGCCCGGCTTGTACGAGTCGGTGCTGGTGCTCGATTACAAAAGCCTGTATCCGTCGATCATCCGCACCTTCCTGATCGACCCGGTGGGGCTGGTGGAGGGCCTGCGCCATCCCGACGACAGCGACTCGGTGGCCGGCTTTCGCGGGGCGCGTTTCTCCCGCACGCGGCATTGCCTGCCGGCCATCGTCGAGAGCGTCTGGCAGGGCCGCGAGACGGCCAAGCGCGAGCACAATGCGCCGCTGTCCCAGGCCCTGAAGATCATCATGAACGCCTTCTATGGCGTGCTCGGTTCCAGCGGCTGCCGCTTCTTCGATACACGCCTGGCGTCCTCCATCACCCTGCGTGGCCACGAGATCATGCGACGGACCCGACAGCTGATCGAAGCCCAGGGTTATGCGGTGATCTATGGCGACACCGACTCCACCTTCGTCTGGCTCAAACAGGCCCATAGCGAGGAAGACGCCGCGCGGATCGGCCGCAACCTGGTGGCGCAGGTCAACCAATGGTGGCGCGAGCACCTGCAACAGGAACTCGGGTTGAGCAGCGCCCTGGAGTTGCAGTTCGAAACCCACTTCAGCCGCTTTCTGATGCCGACCATCCGCGGTGCCGAGGAGGGTAGCAAGAAGCGTTATGCCGGCCTGGTGAGCCGTGCCGACGGTTCCCGGGAGATGGTCTACAAGGGCCTGGAAACCGTGCGCAGCGACTGGTCGCCGCTGGCCCAGGACTTCCAGCAGGAGCTGTACCGGCGCATCTTCGACCGGGTGCCGTATCAGGATTATGTGCGCGACTATGTGCGTCGGACCCTGGCGGGTGAGCTGGATGAGCGGCTGGTCTATCGCAAGCGCCTGCGCCGCCAGTTGGGCGACTACCAGCGCAATGTGCCGCCCCATGTCCGGGCGGCGCGCCTGGCCGACGAGTACAACGACGCGCAAGGTCGACCCCGGCAGTACCAGAGCGGTGGCTGGATCAGCTACGTGATCACCCTGGCCGGCCCCGAGCCGCTGGAGATCCGGCGCGCGCCAATCGACTACGACCACTACATCACCCGGCAGCTGCAACCGGTGGCGGACGCAATCCTGCCGTTTGTGCAGGACGACTTCAGCACCCTGATCGGCGGGCAGCTGGGGTTGTTCTGAAGCGCGTCGGTGGGGCGGCTTCCAGAGGCTGAAGCGCGCCACCCACCGATGCGTGTCTGCCGTCGGTCGCGGCAGTTCGGTCCAGGCTGGGCGGGATCAGGCGAAGACGAAGTACTTGCGCACGGTTTCCACGACTTCCCAGGTGCCTTTCATCCCGGGCTCGATCACGAAGATATCGCCGGCGCGCAGGTGGATCGGCGCCAGGCCGTCCGGGGTGATGATGCAGTAGCCTTCCTGGAAGTGGCAGTACTCCCACTTCACGTATTCGACCTGCCATTTGCCCGGGGTGCAGATCCAGGTGCCCATGATCTTGCTGCCGTCTTCGCTGGTGTAGGCGTTGAGGTTGACGGTGTGCGGGTCGCCCGCCAGTTTTTCCCATTTGCAGGCATCGAGGACCGGCAACGGGTGGGTGTCGCGCAGAACGGTGATCGGTGGATTGGACATGCTGGGCTCCGGACGCAGGTTCTTGAGGAAGCCTGCACCCTAGCGGTCGTCGGGGCGGGGCAGTTGTCCAGGTTCGACATCGACCTGCCCATGAGCGCATAAGGCGTCGAGCAAGGCCCGGGCATAACCCGGCAGGTGTTCGAACGAACGGGCGCACAGCAGCAGCTTGCGCCTGGCCCAGGGCTCGGGCAGTGGGCGGCTGACCAGGGACGCCGCGTCCGGCCAGCGGTCCAGGGTCGCCTGGGGCACGATGCCTGGACCGGCACCGCGGGTGACCATGCGCAGCACACCGTCAAATCCGTCTGCCCGCACGCGCAGTTGCAGGCGCATCCCCAGGTGCAGGGCCTGCTCTTCCAGGTACACCGCCAGGGCACTGCCGGCGGGCAGGCCGACCTGTTCGTGGCGCAAGGTATCGCTGAAGCGCAACTGCGGCTGCCGTGCCAAAGGGTGGTCGCGGGGGATCGCCAGCACCAGCGGATCGTCGCAGAAGGCGCGGGTCTGCAAGTCCAGGGTATCCACCGCGTCGGAGACGATGCCGATCTCCGCCGCGCCTTGGCTGATGGCGTGGACAATGCGCAGGCTGGGCAACTCCTGCAGGTCGATGTCGATGTGCGGGTGGCTGCACAGGAAGTCCGCGAGCCGTTCTGGCAGGTATTCGCTGATCGCGGCACTGTTGCCTAGCAGGCGGACCTGGCCTTTTACGCCACGGGCGTACTCGGCCAGGTCCTGGCGCAGGTGTTCGGCCTGTTGCAGCATCAGCCGGGCATGCTGGGCCAGGGCCTTGCCCGCGGGCGTGGGGGTGACGCCACGGCGGCCGCGCTGGAAGAACGGTGTGCCGAGGGACGCTTCCAGGGCCCGTATCCGCGCACTGGCGGCAGGCAGCGACAAATGACTGCGCGCCGCCCCGGCGGTGATATTGCCGGCGTCGAGAATATTCAGGTACAGCCGGAGGTCGATCAGGTCGAAGTGCATGTTCAGCCTCTCTCTTTGCAAGAGGCTAGCTCAAGGCATGACAGATTTTCAAACCCGTCGCGCGGGTCCAGTCTGTGGCCATGAAGACCGTTATCGAGTTTTACCAATCCCTGGGCCTGGCCCTTTCGCTGCTGGTGCTGGGCACCTTCTTGCTGGCGGGCATGGTCAAGGGCGTGATCGGCCTCGGACTGCCGACGGTTGCCATGGGCCTGCTGGGCCTGGCTATGGCACCGACGCAGGCTGCGGCCCTGTTGATCATCCCGGCGACCCTGACCAATGTCTGGCAACTGGCGGCGGGTGGGCATCTGCCGGCCCTGCTTGGGCGATTGTGGCCGATGCTGCTGGCGATCTTCCTCGGCACCGCCGCCGGCACGCTGTGGCTCGGCGGGATGGACGGCGCTCATGGGGTGGTGCGGGCGTTGGGCGCCGCCTTGCTGTTGTACGCGTTGAGCGGCCTGTTGCTACCGGCGCTGCGGCTCGGTGTTCGGACGGAGCGTTGGTTGGGGCCGGTCTGTGGACTGGTCACGGGCATCATCACCTCGGCCACCGGCGTCTTCGTGATTCCCGCCGTGCCTTATCTGCAGGCGCTGGGGTTGAACAAGGATGAGCTGGTGCAGGCGCTGGGCCTGTCGTTCAGCGTCTCGACCCTGGCGCTGGCACTCGGGTTGTTCTGGCGTGGGGTGCTGGGGGATGGCGCCCTTGGCGCCTCATTGCTGGTCCTGGCCCCCGCGCTCCTCGGCATGCTGTTCGGGCAGTGGTTGCGCCAGCGGGTCAGCGCCGTGCTGTTCAAGCGGGTGTTCTTTATCGGCCTGGGTTTACTGGGAACCCACCTGCTGATCGGCGGCTAGCCGGCGAGGGGAGGCGCCGTTCCGAAAGCTGGAGAAGGCAACAATCAGCACTCTATTCCTGCGTTTACAGCAAAAGCGATTTGCTTCGAGGCTGTGGGCGGCTACTCTCAAGGCTGTTTTTCCAGCGAGGGACACAGGTGAAAGCCAGATCCGATGAGTTGCAGATCTTCGTGTGCGTGATCGAGTGCGGTTCGATTTCCGCCGCGGCCGAGCAGGTCGGCCAGACGCCTTCGGCGGTCAGTCGAAGCCTGTCGCGGCTCGAGGCCAAGCTGGAAACCACCTTGATCAACCGCACCACGCGGCGCATGGACCTGACCGAGGAGGGCAAGTTCTTCTTCGAGCGGGCCAAGCAGATCCTGGAGCAGATGGATGAACTGGAAGAGCGCCTCTCCCTGCGCCAGCAGACGCCGGCCGGACGCCTGCGGATCAATGCCGCTTCGCCTTTCATGCTGCATGCGGTGGTGCCTTACATCGCGGAGTTTCGCCGCCTGTACCCGGATATCCAACTGGAGCTCAACAGCAACGACCTGATCATCGACCTGCTGGAGCAAAGCACCGATATCGCCATCCGTATTGGCAACCTGGCGGACTCGACCCTGCATGCGCGTTCCCTGGGCAGCAGCCCGCTGAATATCCTCGCCAGCCCCGCGTATCTGGAGAAACATGGGGGGCCGGCCAGCGTCAGTGAGTTGTCCACGCATACGCTGCTCGGCTTCACCCAGACCGAGAGCCTGAACCATTGGCCGTTGCGGCATGCCCAGGGCGATCGTTGGCAGATCCAACCGGGTATCAGCGCATCCAGCGGCGAGACCTTGCGCCAGTTGGCGCTGGAAGGACAGGGCATTGTCTGTCTGTCGCATTTCATGACCCACCAGGATATCCAGTCCGGGCGTCTGCAGGTGATTCTGCCCGAGGCCAATAGCGGCTATCGCCAGCCGATTCACGCGGTGTACTACCGCAACTCGCAACTGGCGTTGCGGATTCAATGCTTCCTCGATTTTATCCAGGACAAGCTGGCGGGTTATGCCGTGTAGGCGCTGGTTTGCTCCCGGAGGTGCTCCGACGATGACGTCGATTTTTTCAGGTAATTCGTGATTCCCGCGCAAGAGTGAATTGGGTCATACGGGCTTATTCGGCACGGATAAGTCTTCGATACTGGCCCTATCACTTATCCCTGCACGGAGTTTCTCCATGAACGTCTTCATTACCGGCGCCGCCGGCTTTATCGGTGGTTCCATCGCCACTGGCCTGGTCAAGGCCGGTCATCAGGTCACGGGCCTTGTGCGCAGCGCCGAACAGGCTGAGGAAATGCGTCATCTGGGCATCATCCCGGTGATCGGCACCCTGGATGACAGCACGCTGCTCGCCGAGCAGGCACGGCAGGCCGACGCGGTGATCAACGCCGCCAGCAGTGATCATCGCGGTGCGGTCGAAGCCTTGCTCGGCGCCCTGCGCGGTTCCGACAAGGTGTTCCTGCACACCAGCGGTTCGAGCATCGTCGGCGACGCCTCCGGCGGCCTGGCCAGCGATAGCATCTACCACGAAGACCAACTGCCCGAACCGACCGTCGACAAGGCCGCACGCGTGGCCATCGACAATCTGGTCCTGGGCGCGGCAGCGTTCGGCGTGCGCTCGGCGGTGCTCTGCAACACGCTGATCTACGGCCACAGCCAGGGCGTGAACCGCGACAGCGTGCAATTGCCACGTCTGCTCAAGCAGGCACGCAAGAGTGGTGTGGTACGCCATGTCGGCACCGGCCGGAACATCTGGTCCAACGTGCATATCGATGATGTGGTGGCGTTGTACCTGCTGGCACTGACGAAGACCCCGGCGGGAGCCTTCTACTTCGTGGAAAGCGGCGAGGCCGCGTTCATCGAGATGACCACCGCCATGGCCCGGGCCCTGAACCTGGGCGAGCCGCAGGACTGGCCGCTGGCCGACGCTGAAGCCGAGTGGGGTTATGAGATGGCCAACTACGGCCTGGGCTCCAACAGCCGGGTGCGCGGCAAGAAAGCCCGCGAACAGCTGGGCTGGGTGCCCAAGCGCACTTCGGTCACCGAGTGGATTCTCAACGAGATGGCGTGACGCGGGACCGGCGCTTTGCGACGCGGTTTTTGCGACTGACTTCGCGCTTTTGGGGGTGGTGGCACCTGGCTATTAAAGAATCTGCTTTCCAGGCCGAAGTGCTTTGATCAGGTAGCCAGGAAGACCCGTCATGAGCTTCGGTAAAACCACTCCCATCTTGCGGATCCACGACGAGGGCAAGGCGTTGGCGTTCTACGTTGACTTCCTCGGGTTCCGTGTCGATTGGCAGCACCGTTTCGAGCCCGGGTTTCCGTTGTACCTGCAAGTGTCCCGGGGCGATTGCGTGCTGCATTTGAGCGAGCACAATGGCGATGCCATGCCGGGGGCGGCGCTGCGGATCGAGACCGACGAACTGGAGGTCTTCAGGGCGCAGTTGCTGGACAGGGCAAGCGGCGACACGCCGCTCGAGATCCAGGCCATGCCTTGGGGCAGCCTGGACATGACGATCAACGATCCGTTCGACAATCGGCTGGTGTTCACCAACGCGATTTGCGTCTGATCCCATCACCTTCACGCTCGCCTGCTCCATGGATTCCGTTCCGTGGAGCAGGCGAGGCCGTGATGTCACACGCGGAAGTGACTGACCATCATCTGCAATTGATTGCCCAGGCGGGCCAGTTCGACGCTGGATGCCGCGGTTTCTTCGCTGGCCGAAGCGGTCTGTTCGGACACGTCTCGTACGTTGATGATGCTGCGGCTGATTTCCTCGGCCACCGCGCTTTGCTGTTCGGCCGCCGCGGCGATCTGCTGGTTCATCGACTGGATGTTCGACACCGTGCGGGTGATGTTTTCCAGTGAGCTACCGGCCTTGCGGGTCAGGGCGACGCTGCTGTCGGTCAGGCTGCGGCTGTTGTTCATCACGTTCGCCACTTGCTGGGTGCCGTTCTGCAAGGCGGCCACTAGGCCCTCGATCTCCTCGGTGGACTTCTGCGTGCGCTGGGCCAGGCCGCGCACTTCGTCGGCCACCACGGCAAACCCGCGTCCGGCTTCGCCGGCCCGGGCCGCTTCGATGGCGGCGTTGAGCGCCAGCAGGTTGGTCTGTTCGGCCACGGCCTTGATCACGTCCATGACGGCGCCGATCTTGTCGCTTTCCTGCTGCAACACGGTCATGGCTTCGGTCGAGCGCACCACTTCGGTGGCCAGGCGTTCGATCTGGGCAATGGCCTCGCCGACCACCTTGTCGCCTTCACGGGCCTCACCGTCCGCCGCGGCGGCGGCCTGGGACGCCTCTTCGGCATTGCGCGCGACTTCCTGAACGGTGGCGGTCATCTCGTGCATGGCCGTGGCGACCTGGTCGGTTTCGACTTTCTGGCTGTTGACCCCGGCGCTGGTCTGCTCGGTGACCGCGGACAGTTCCTCGGCGGCGCTGGCGATCTGGGTGACGCCGTCGCGGATACTGCTGATCAGGTCGCGCAGGGTCGTGCCCATGCGCTGGATGCCTTGTTGCAACACACCCAGTTCGTCACGGCGGGTCACCACCAGGTTGTGGGTCAGGTCGCCGGCGGCAATGCGTTCGACCACGGCCAGGGTGTCGCGGATCGGGCGGGTGATCTGCCGGGTAATGATCACGGCGGCGAGAATCCCGACCAGCAACGCCAGCAGCGTGCTGCCCAGCTGCAAGGTGCGGGCCTGGGCGCTTTCGCTGTCACGACGGTCCAGCTGGATCTGGTACAGCGTTTCGCTGAGCGAGACGATGTCGGTACCCTGGTCGGTCATTTCCTTGCGTGACAGCACGATGGCGGCGTTGGCCGCCTTGTAGGCCTGCAAGGCGTTGCGGTAGTTGCCCAGGGCGGTTTCGAGCTGGCTCACGGAGCCTTGTTCGGCGCTACTGAACGCTTGCGCCAGTGCCTTGAGGCCGTCGATCGCTTCGTTCAGTTGGTTGAAGGCTTTCTGCTCGGTTTCCGGGGTGCTGTTGGCGGCATAGCCGCGTACTTCATAACGTGTCAGCTGGAACTGTTCCTTGGCCCGGTTGATGGCCTGGAAGCGTTCGAAGCGACCCTCCTCGCCGGGCGGCATTTGCAGCACCTGGTCGTGGATGGTGGTGATCAGCTTGCCGACGACCTCGGCGTTGTCGCCCATGGTCTGGCGTGCGCCGTTGCCGGTGCGATAGGCATCGCGCATCTTCTTCAGCGATTGCTGGTATTGGCTGATGACGTCGGCCTGTTGCTTGAGCAGCTTGAGGTTTTCCGGACTCTTGAAGCTGGCGATCAGCTTCTGCTGTTGCGCGACGAACGCGTCCAGGTTGACCTGGACGTTCTGTGCGGCGGTTTCGTCGCCGTTGGCCAGCATGTATTGCAGGCGTGCCACGCGCAGTTTGGTCAGCGAGGCATTGAGCTGGGTGATGTCGCTCATCCAGTTGCTGCGGTCGATCAGACCGCCCAGGCTGCTCCAGCCAGTCAGGGCCAGGATAGTGGTCAGAAGCAGAACCAGGCCGAATCCCAGGCCCAGTTTCAGGTTGACGCTGATATTGCCAAACCAGCTATTCATCGAATTCCTCCAGGAACTTGGTGTCGCGTGCTATCGGGTGGCTGGAAGGTGTTGTTGTTGGAGCCAGCTGAATTTGTCGGTAGAGCTTGTATCGGCGGTAGCACAAATAGCTGAACGGCATTTTGTCATACAGCATGTTTCTGAACGGCCGGGTGGCGAGGATAGCGTTGTTTGTCTGTGAGGGAAGCCGGTTTTTCCCTGGCGAAAAAAAACCGGCGCTTCGAGGCGCCGGTTTTTTACCCATGGAGCGGGTGGGGCAACTTACTGCCCATAGAAGTTGTAGATCCGCTTGCCCCCGATGGTGACCGTGGCCAGGACCTTGGCCGGTGCCGGCGGTGCCGACACTTTAATGCCCTGGTCGATGATGACCACGTTGTCCGGCGAGGCGGCCAGGAAGGTCGTCAACTCGGCTTCGGTCATCAGCACCTGCTGCTGGCGCTGGGTATAGAACACGGTGGAGGCCAGGCGTTCTTCCGGTTGGAACAAGGCAACCTGCTTGTCGTGGGCCTGCAGTTCGATGACCTGGTCGGTCAGCGGCTTGAAGGAGTTCTTGAGGTCGGAGCGCGACTCCATCACCGCCGCGACCAGGTAGCCGCAGACCACCAGCGCCAGCAGCCCCATGGCCAGGGGACGGTGATGTTTCACCAGTTTGGCGCTGAAGGACGAGGTGGCCGAGCGCCGGCGCAGCCATTCGAGAATCACCGCCGCGTATTCGGCGGCGATGATGGCGGCGGCGGGTGCCATGGACATCATGTAGACCATGCGCTTGCTGGAGGCCAGGGTCAGCAGGGTGAACTGGGCCAGGATCCAGACGGTGGCGAACAGCAGGTGGCGATTGTCCGCCAGGCGCTTGCGCAGGTTCCACAGGCCCAGGTACACCAGCAGGTTCCAGGGCAGGAAGGTTTCCGGCAGCTTGGCCAGGTAGTAGTAGAACGGCTCGTAGTGCCCGGCGCTGGTGAAGGAGCCGCTGAAGCGACCGACACTGTTGGCCCACAGCACTTGAGTGACGGCCTGCATGCCGCCGCGCTGGTGGAGCAGGACCAGCCAGATCAGCAGGGGGATCAGCCCGATCGCGGCGAACAGCGCCGGACGCAGCCAGTCGCCGAAGGTGAAGCGTTTGTCGATCAGGCTCTGGCTTACCAGGTAGGCGAAAATCACCACTCCGGGCAGGGCGAGGCCCAGTACCCCTTTGCTCAAGGTCGAGATCACGATACCGAGGGCGAATACACACCAGGCGGCCAGGGTCTGGTTGCCCTGTGCCCGTTGCTCGGTGGCGCGGAAGAAGGCCAGCAGGGCGAGGGTCACCCCGAGGCTCAGCAGCGCGTCTTCGCCGACCTGGCGGGCATTGCCGAGGTAGCTGGCCATGGTGGCGAGCATCGCGGCGGCGGTCCAGGCCAGCAGGGTGGGACGACCGATCTTGCGCAGGAAAGCAAACAGCGCGAGCACCGTGAACAGGCCGGCGAAGGCCGAGGCGAGGCGCACGGCCAGGGGCGTGCCGCCGAACAGCTGGATGGCACTGGAGTCGAGCCAGAGGCTCAGCGGTGGTTTCTCCAGAAAGGGCTCGCCCAGCAGGTGCGGGGTGACCCAATCCTGGGTCAGGTGCATTTCCATCGCGATCCCGGCCACCCGGGATTCAGTGGAGCCTTGCAGCTCGCGGTTGCCCAGTCCGAAAAAGAACAATAGGCAACTCATCAGGAGCAAAAGCAGGAAGGGGCGTGTCATTCGCATAGTGATACCGAAAGGGAGGAGTCGGGTCGCAAGACAATCTGTTGATCGAAAAAGTATACGGGGCGGTTTCTCAACATATTGTGAAGAGCTGTCCTGTCAGGGTGTGTCGAGATGTTTCAGTCGCCCAAGGCCGCGCCTTCACGCCGCGGATCGGCGCCGCCGGCCCATGACGACTGTCCCTTGTTGTCACGTACCCGCATGATTGCCTGGGTGCCGCTGGTCATGTCCAGTTCGCTGACGGTGTGCCCCTTGTCCTGCAGGGCCTTCACCAGTGGCGCCGAGAACAGGCCTTGCTCCAGTTCGGTGGGACCATTGCGGCTGCCGAAGTTGGGCAGGTTGATGGCCGATTGCGGATCGAGCTTCCAGTCCAGCAGGCCGACCAGGGTCTTGGCGACGTACTCGATGATCTGCGAGCCGCCGGGGGAGCCGACGGTGCCGAGGAAGTCGCCGCTCGCACGGTCGAACACCAGGGTCGGCGCCATGGACGAGCGTGGACGCTTGCCCGGCTCGACGCGATTGGCCACCGGCTTGCCGTCTTCGCTCGGGACGAAGGAGAAGTCGGTCAACTGGTTGTTGAGGATAAAACCCTCGACCATCAGGTGCGAACCGAACGAGCTTTCCACCGTGGTGGTCATCGACACGGCACCGCCCTGGTCGTCCACGGCGACGATCTGCGAGGTGGAAATGCGCATCGGCGAGCGGTCCGGGGCCAGGGCCACCTGGATCCCGGCCGGCACCCCGGGCTCGGCCTGGCCCAGGCTGCGTTCGCCGATCAGGCGGGCGCGGCTGGCGAGGTAAGCGGGGTCGACCAACCCGGAGACCGGCACCGGGATGAAATCGCTGTCGGCGACATACAAGCCTCGATCGGCATAGGCCAGGCGATCGGCTTCGGCGATCAGGTGCACGGCTTGCGGGCGTGGTTCGAGACCGGCGGGGCTGGTGCTTTTCACCGGGCCGAGCGGGGGCAGCGCCAGGCGTTTGTCCTTCGCCTCCAGGGCCTGCAAGGTGCCGAAGATCTGGGCGATGGCGATGCCGCCGGAGGACGGCGGTGGCATGCCGCAGAGCTTCCATTGCTTGTAGTCGGAGCACAGCGGTGTGCGCTCCTTGGCCTGATAGCCCTGCAGGTCGGCCAGCGAAAGCGTTCCGGGGTTGGCGCTGCCATTGACCGCCGCGACGATCTCCTCGGCGATGGCGCCCTTGTAGAGCGCGTCCGTGCCTTCGTTGGCGATGCGCTTGAGCACGGCGGCCAGCATCGGGTTCTTCAGCGTTGTACCGACGGCTTTCGGGCTGCCATCGGCATTGAGGAAGTACGCGGCCATGGCTGGCGAGTGGGGCAGGAACGGGCTGGCGACGATCTGCTTGTGCAGCCGCGGTGAAATGGGGAAGCCTTGTTCGGCCAGGTGGATGGCGGGCTCGAAGAGTTTCGCCCAGGGCAGGCGGCCCTGGGTGCGATGGGCCAGTTCCAGGGCACGCATCACTCCAGGAATACCGACCGAGCGCCCACCGATCTGTGCCTGGGTGAAGGCCATCGGCGTGCCGTCAGGGTTGAGGAACAATTTCTCGGTGGCGCCCGCCGGTGCGGTTTCACGCCCGTCGTAGGCATGCACCTGCTTGCCGTCCCAGACCATGATGAAGGCGCCGCCGCCGATCCCGGTGGCCTGCGGTTCCACCAGGGTCAGGACGGCTTGCATGGCAATCGCGGCGTCCACGGCGGAGCCGCCCTGGCGCAGGATCTCCCTACCGGCCTCGGCCGCCAGCGGGTTGGCCGCCGCGGCCATGTGCCGAGCAGCGTGTTGCGTGAGCAGGCCGGTGCGATAACCCGTGCCGATTTCCGGTGCGGCGGGCAGGGCGGTGTCAGTAGAGGGCGGTGGTGCGTTACAGGCCGTGAGCGCCAGGCTGATGACCAGGGCACAAAGGGAGAAACGACGCGATGGGAAATGTGAGTGCACTGTGTAGGCTCCTGCCTTGGACGTGCACGGCACTATAGTCCGGGTGCGGTGGCTGGAACAATCGTCGATCAGGATGATGCGAAAGTGTCAGCACTGCTGACACAAAGACAAGGGACGGGTGAGGGCGGCGCTGAATCAATACGCCCGGATCCAGCGCACTTTCGTCGAGGCCTGGGTCGCCGAGCCGCCACCTCCCGTGCTGGGCGGGGTGGTGGTGATGGTCTGGTCGGCGGTCACGCTCGACACGTCGATGGCGATGCCGCCCTGGGAAATGGTGGTCGTGCTGGTGCCGTTGCCGCCGGTGGAGAGCGCGCCCTTGATATTGGTGGTGCTCCCCGTGGTGGTGACGAGGCCGCCGAGGATGACGTTGCCATAGAGGGTCCAGCCGCTGCTGGCGAGCCCGCCGTTGGCCTCGATGGCGATGTTGCCGATGGGCAGGCCGCTGTGGACCACATTGGACGAGTCGGTCCAGGTGGCCAGGGTCCCTGCCGTTTTGTTGCACAGGTTGGTCGGGTAGAACGAACCGGTACACAGGTTGGTGTAGCCGGCAAAGTTCGGCGAGTACAAGGGCACATGGCCGCTGCTGGTCAGGGTGACATTGCCGTTGCTGAGCACGGTATTGTTCAACTGGCTCAGGCTCTGTACGCCATCGAGGGTGATATTGCCATTGAACCAGAGTACGCCCGGCGGCAGGGCCTTGATACCGGTGAAAGTCCATCCGTTGCTGGGGGACGCGCTGCTGCCGCACGTGGTGTTGCCATAGTTGCAGGTCAGGAAGTTGAACCCCAGCAGGGTGCGCATATCGGTGGTTGCAAGGTTGTAGGGGCCGGCTGACACCGTCGTACCGGCGGAGGTCTTGACGTTTTGGATCGTCAACGTCGGCACGCCGCTGACAAAGTCGAACACGTAGTTGGCCTGGCTTTTCAGGGGGGTGACGTCCACCGCGGAGACGGTGATGTTGCAGTACGGCACACCGGGCAGGCCGGGCGAGGCACCGGCGACATTCTGCGTCAGGTTCGCCAGTGCGGTGCCGGTGTAGGTCGTGCCGTCCTGGTTGAGCACCTTGCCGGCGATCTGGCTGGCCGTGGTGAACGATGGCGTGTTGGATGACTTCACGCTCAAATTGCCGCCGCCCTGGAACTGACCCACAGTCGCGGTGAGGATCGATACGTCGCTGTTCGCCTTGAGCGTGGTGTAGGTGCCGCTGTAGCCGCCGAACGTCAGGGTGTCGCCCCAGACGGTGCCGACGGTACCGGTGAGGAAGTTGACGCCGCCGCCGTATACCGAGTTGTAGGTCAGCGAGATGCTGGCGGGCAGGGTGCCGGTCCCGGAAATCAGCGTCGCGCCGGCCGTCGTGGTGATAACCCCGCCGGACTGGGTGACCTTGCTCAGGTTCAGGGTATAGACCGTACCGTCGGTGAGGGTGATCAGGGCGGTGCCGGTGCTGGCGGCGGTGATCGAGTTGTCGGTGTTTTTCGTGCCGCCGACCAGGGCGGTGCCGATCGTCGAGCCGCCCGACAGCACATTGGCCTTGAAGGCGCCCGCGGTGATCGCCACATAGCTGCCGCCGGACTGGGTGATATTGACGGTCTTGGCCCCCACGGTCAGGCCAGACGGCTGGCTGCTGGAACTCATGGAGAAGGTGCCCTCGGTGTTGAGGGTCGCGTTGGCCACGATACCGCCGCCACTGAGGTTGATACCACCCTTGGCGCAGCCGGAGACAGTAGCCTGTGAACCGTTGGAAATGGTCAGCACGCCCATCACGGCGATATTCGCCAGGGTCGTGCCGTTGGTGATCGACAGGCTGCCACCGCTGTAGTTGAAGTCACCGTTGAACTGCAGTGCCGGCGGCAGGTTGCCGCTGGCGGGCGCGCTCGCGGCGGTGGCCGGGGTCAGCAGGTAGACCACCTGCAGGGTGTTGGTCGCCAGGTTGTTGGTGGCGGTGATGGTGGCGGTGACCAGCGTGCTGCTGCCGCTGGCGACCTTGGAGATGATCTGCGCGCTGAGCCCGGTGGCGCTGATGGGCAGGTTGCCCACGGTGACATTGGCCAGGGTACTGTCCTGCAGCAACTGCTGCTGCAAGTACAGGCGCACCCATTCCACACCGCTCCAGACCCGCGACTCCGCCGGCGAGGTGGCGTGTGCCGCCACTTGCTGCTGCTGGGCACCGCGTATGCCGTACATCATCCCCAGGGCGGTCACGGTCAGCGCCATGCCGACGAACAGGATCATCAGCGTTGCGGCCATGCCGCGTTGAGCGGCGCGTGTCGATGTGGAAAACGAGGGGACTGGCATCGAGCGCTCGGCTAGGAAGTGGGCTTTTCGAAATTGATCAGACAGGCCGTCGCCTTGCTTTTGACGTAGGCGGGCTGGGGATCGGTGCTGTTGGGGTCCAGCGTGCTGTTATTGGCGCTCAGGGTCACTTGCAGGCGATAGGCGGTATTGGTGGTGTCGGTGGTGCGACCGTAGGGCCAGCAGGTGGCGAAGCCTACCGAAAACATCGTGGCGCCCTGGCCGGCTTCGATCAGCGTGGTACTGGTCCAGGTCGTACTGCTCCACTGCGATGAGGCCTGGGTACAGCCGGCCGCGCCCTTGAGGCTGACCAGGGCGCCGTTGATGACCGCCAGCCCTGAGCAACTGGCTACAGCCGTGGAGCTGGTCTGATAGGACCAGACAATGGCGTTGCCGGTGATGCCATTCGGTGCGGCGCTGGTCAGGGTCGGGAAGTTGGCCTGGGCGGTGGCGGTGCCGGCCAGGGTGCCGTTGGTCAGGGTGGCGCCGGACAGCAGCACGAAATAATTGTCGATATCGGAGCTGGCGCGCGCGGTGGCGCTGCCGCTCCAGAAACCTCCGTTCATCAGTTCGCGCTGGGCCGTCAACAGCGCCGAGGACACCTGGCCATCCTGCCTGGCGCTCTGGATCGAGGTCGCCGAGGTGTAGACCAGGTTTTTATACAGCGAGAGCATGGCCAGAATGCCGAGCAGGGAAATGACCGTGCCCACCATCAGGCTGATCAGCGTGAAGCCACGCTGCCCGCGGCTCATGACTCGTCACCCACGCGGATGATACCGCCAAAAATGCTGCTGTCCGAGCTGCGGGTGGTGAGCACGACCGAGCTCTGCGGCGCCCCGCCGGTGACGACGGTGTTGGTGCCGACCGTGACGGACGGGGCGCTGGTGCAGGTCGCTATGATCGGCACGGTGGCGGTCTGGGTGGGGATGGAGACGACAAGCAAGGCGGCGTTGGTGGTGCACAACAGCGCACCGTTCTGCTCCAGCAGGCTGCGCATCTGGCTGACCACGATATTCTGCAGTTTCATGTCGCGTTGGCTCACCGCTGCCCGTGACGCGGCATAAGTGATGCCCAGGCCGATGAGCGCCATCAGCAGGATGCCGACCAGGGACTCGAGCAGCACATCGCCCCGTTGCCGCCTTGAGGCCGGCTTATATGAGCGGGACATTGACTGAACTCTCGCTGCCTGCGGTCACCTGGATGGTACCGGTGGTGCACGAGGTGGTGCTGACCGCGAAGCCGCGGTTGCTGAAGGCGACGCAGGCCAGATCGGCGTTTGCGACCTGGATAACGGCGGCGCTCGGAAGTGGGGTGCTCCAGAGGATCTGCGTGGTCGAGGTACAGTCGATGGTCTGTCCGGGGGTGAGGCTGAACAGTTTCAGGTTCTGGCCGGAGCGGCACAGGACGGCGGCGGGCGCGGAGTCCTGCACGGCGCCCTGGTTGCGCAGGGCGATGGCCTTGGCGCGGCTGATTCCTTGCTTCAAGAGACCGGCGGCATCGCGCTGATAACCGCTGTTGGTCCACGACTGGGTCAAGGGCACCCCCACGAGCAGCAAGAGACCGAAGATGGTGATGGTAATCATCAACTCGATCAGGGTGAAGCCGCGGCCGTACATCACAACCAACTGCCGTTATACGGACTGCAGGAGGCGATGCTGCGGTTGTTGCCTTGATCCAGTGTGATGACGCAGCCATTGACGTTGCCGCTGGTGCCCGTTGCGGTCACGGTATAAGTCGTGGCGGTGGAGTTGATGGAGTAGCCGAAGGTGCTGGACTGGCTGGGTTGCCAACCCGACGACGGGCTGGTGCAGGGCGACGGGTTGCCGATCAGCGCGCACTGGATCGAGGTCGTGCCGCTGGCCGTCGAGACCGGGTAGGCCAACTGTTTCTGGTAGTAGTTTTCCAGGTTGAGGCTCAGCGCGACCAGGTCGGCCTGGGCCGCCTTGATGTTGCTCTTGGTGACGTAGCTGTTGTAGGCCGGAAGGGCGATGGCGGCAAGGATGGCGACGATCGCGACGGTGATCATCAACTCGATCAGGGTGAATCCCGGTTGTGTTCTGGTGTTGTTCATAGGCATTTGATTGAGATCTCCCCCTGACTCAATGGTCACGCAACATTATATGACATCATTGAATGACGGACTGGGAATCAGGCAAGGCAGAGCGCCCCGTCCTGAATAATCTTTCAGCATGCCGCTTATTTCAGATCCTTCTGTTGATCCCCATCAGTTCGCCGGCCAGCCTGACCGAACGCCGCTCCGCCCATGGCAGGGCTGCGTTCGGTCAGGTTGGCCGGCCTGTGTGTTCAGCTCGAGGCGGTTACGCCATCGCCAGCTGGACCACCTTGAAAATCACCATCCCCATGGCGACGACCAGGTAGCCGCGCAGCACCCCCATCCAGATCCGATTACGCCGCGACAGGACCATGGGCTTGAGCTTGCCCAGTGGCGGCATACGCCAGGCGTGCATCATCTGCTGAGTGAAGGTGGCGTCGTTGGCGGCCTGGCCGACCTTGTCCACGGCTTCACGGGCATGCACCACGTTCACCGCAATGGCGACGATCAGGCCCACGATACTACCGCCGATCAGGATGTCGGTGATGGTTTCGCCGGACATGTCCGGGAAGGCCACGGACGAGGTCAGGATCACGGACAACAGCACCAGGATGGCGACGATGACCGCCGTCACCACATTGGTGAAGCGCTTGTTTACCCAAGGGCCCAGTACTTCCTTGTCATTGCACAGCAGCAACAGGAACACCGTGGCGCTGGGCAGCAGTACGCCGGCGAGGGTCTGCACCGCGTTGGTCAGCAGGCCCAGCGGTACGCCGGGGATCAGCACCAGGGCTGCCGCGAGGGCGATCAGGCCGCAGTACATCAGGTAGAAACCCTTGGCATCGCCGGGTTTGCGGTGCAACGAGTGCTTCAGACTCAGAACGTCGCCCAAGGCGTAGGCGGTCGACAGCGACACTGCCATGGCGCCGATGATACTGGCGTCGATCAGCGCGACGGCGAACAGCACGCCCGGCAGGCGGCCGTGGTACTTGGCGATGCCCGCGGCGATGGCGCCGGCGTCGGTGAAGTTGCCGAACTCCGGGTGGCCGGCGAAGACCTGCGCGGTGAAGGCAATCATCGCCACCGCACCGATCACCACCAGGGCGATGCCCAGCCACAGGTCGGCGCGTTCGTACTTGATGAAGCGCGGGGTGATGCGCTTGTCGATCACGTAGCTTTGCTGGAAGAACAGCTGCCAGGGCGCCACAGTGGTGCCGACGATTCCGATGATCAGCAGCAACACTTCCGACAGCTTGCCGTCAGCCGGCAGTTGCGGGATGAAGAAGTCGTGGGCGACCTGCGTCATGGGTGGGTGAATCATCAGGAAGATCGGCACCAGCAGCAGGCTGCCGAAGACCAGGATCAGCGAGAAACGCTCGAAGCGCCGGAAGTCGCCCGTGCTCGCCGCGAACATGATGAACACCGCGGCCAGGCATACGCCGACCACCTTGGGCACCCCGAGGAAATCCATCCCCAGGCTGATGCCGATGAACTCGGTGACGATGGTCAGGGCGTTGAGGATAAACAGGTCGATGGCGCTGAATGCACCCCAGAACTTGCCGAAGCGGTCGAGAATCAGGCGGGCATGGCCGACGCCGGTCACCACGCCCAGGCGCAGGACCATTTCCTGGTTGACGTAGAGCACCGGGACCAGCAGGGCCAGGGTCCACAGCAGCAGCGTGCCATAGTTCTGGCCGGCCTGGCCGTAGGTGCTGAAGGCGCCGGCGTCGTTGTCGCCGACCATCACGATCAGGCCCGGGCCGAGAATCGCCATCAGGGTCTTGAGACGTTGCAGCCAGCCGGTGCGTGGGGCGATATCGTCATGGCGGATGGTGCCGAAGGCGCCGCGGATATCGCCGACGTGGGCGCTGTCGAGGACAGCGGATTCTGTATTCAGGTTGGACATAGTGAGTTCCTCCAAAGCGTGGCATTGGCAGCCGCTTTCGGTTCCCATCGGACAGACGTGCAAAGGTCTTCCTTCTCCTGGCCACGATCCGTGGGCGTTATATGGAGACGAAATGACAGGCATTCCTGGCGTTACGGGAAGCGCAAAAATTTGGGTATTCAACCGCTGACCGAGATCGGTCGGGGTCGCTTGGAGGTCACACGGAAGGGAATTGCGTAAAGCGAGGGGCGTTCGAGCGGGGGGAGATCAACCAGGGTCAGTCCTACCTGCCAGGCGGCACCATTCCAGTCAGTGTGACCGGCCTACTAGAGCTGGGGTCCATAGGAGTTCTCCGTGGGTATTTCTGTAAATGTAACAGAATGTGAGAAAAATGCTGAGTGAAACTTTATGAAACTTTTATGTGGGGCTGCCAAGGGGGAGGTGGGGGTAAGGTTTTGACCTAAGAGGGCATGTCCTGTATACGATACATTGTGAAGGTAATGTCGTGAATTCGAGACATGGACTATCAAACGATTACTCAACGGCTGGGGCTACAGATACGCGACAAGCGTGTGAACCGTGGTCTGACCCAGGCGCAACTGGCGCACCTGGCGGGGCTCACCCGGCAGAAGGTGGTGGCTGTGGAGAAAGGTAGCGGCACTGTCAGCGTGACGGCTTATGCGCGGGCGCTCGGGGCACTGGATTGCGAGTTGCGGGTTATTCCGGCGGTGATGCCGACGCTGGATGATGTGAAAGATCTTTTTGAATGAAGATGCGTTCGACGCGTGATGGCGGGAGGCCCCTGCGCTGATGCTGACCGGCCTGAATCATCTCACCTTGGCTGTTACGAATCTGGATCGTAGCGTCGACTTCTATGAGTCTTTGCTTGGCTTTCGCTTGAAGGCCCGTTGGGGGGCGGGAGCCTACCTTTCTCTGCAGGATCTTTGGCTCTGTTTATCTCTTGATGAGTCACGGGCTGCACAGCCACATGCTGATTACACGCACTATGCGTTTTCGGTCGGACAGGAGGACTTCGAAGCCTTCACGGCGTGCTTACGAGGACATGAGGTTACTCAATGGAAGCGCAATTCGAGTGAAGGGGACTCATTCTACTTTTCAGATCCAGATGGCCATAGGCTTGAGGTACATGTAGGTACTCTCGCCAGCCGGCTTGAGCAGTGCCGACGTCAGCCCTATGAGGGGATGGAGTTTTTTGACTGATAGCATCTGAGTGATGGCCGCGATTGACAGGCTGATAGCCAGTAGGCTGATCTATGGGGGGCAAGGATTGAGCTGTCTCAATCGATAGATACTTCTCGAAACGATACTTGTAAAGATTGCTGGCCCAAGGCTCATTGGTGTTCTGACAAGCTGGTTTCTTTCGATAGAAACAGTGAATCTTTATGGCACTGACGTACAGTCCGAAGGTTGGCGAAATTCTCGAATGTGATTTTGGTGATTACCGTAACCCACCTCTAGACCCCTCCTATGACGGGCTGATTCCCAACGAAATGCGCAAAAGGCGAATGGTCGTGGTGATCAATGGGAAATTGCCCAACGGTTGTTGCCTGATTGTTCCTGTTTCGTCGAGCGGGAACCGTAACTGCATAGACCGTGGTTTTCACGTTCCAATTCCGGCAGCACTGATCACTTCAACACGCTTCTATGATCGGCGTGATCGTTGGGCTGTGATAGAGTGTGTTACCCATGTGAGCAAAGATCGCCTGTTCAAAATCAAGAACCAGGGGGCTCCGGTCAGCGATGTTATGCCACGTGATGTGGTGGCTAAAATACAGCGGGCTATGATCAAGACGCTGAACGCAGCTGTGCTGCTGATTCCTGAAACAACTCCTGAAACATCCGCCGTTGACCTCGTTTCGGAGGGTTGCTAGCATTTAATCATTGCCCTAGAGGCCTTAGCTTCACCCTAGAGCCCTTCGAGGCCTAGAAAAAGCCCAGCTTATGCTGGGCTTTTTCGTCTCTGGCCATTCCATCGTCAGGCTTTGATCACTCACGGAGAAGAGATATGGCCATCCACTTCAGAACGCTTCGCTTGGTTTGCTCCGGCGCTCTAGTTGGGTTGGCGGTCGCCGGAGTCCTGGGTGTCGACACTTCCTCTCTCTCGGCGTCCTTCGGTTTTGCCGCAATCGGCGCTGGATCAACGTTCGTTGCAATTAAATCGCTCGCGATCATCTGACGCTGAGCAGATCCCGCCGGGGCATCCGAGGATGCCGTTCAGTCAGGGCTTCAAGGCGTCACATTGGCTGCGCAGGTCGCTGTTGGAGATCGAAAGGCAGCTACCCTGACCTGTCTTGGCATAACAATAGCTACGCTGGTCACTATCTCCGATGCTGCTACAGTCGGCATAGGCGTAACCACTCAGCATTAACAACACTGCAATGATGACTCTCATCACACCCTTCTATGATTTGCCAGGGAACAGCCTGGCACTGCTGGGGCCAATATGCATCAGCGCTACAAGGCGCTATCAAATTGACGTTATCGTGGGGAAAGTTCCCTTGAGTATTCCTGGAGGCTTTTGACATGTCGCTTGCGCTCTACGGTCATCCCTTCTCGTCGTACACACAAAAAGTGCTCATCGCGCTCTACGAAAACGGGACCCTCTTCGAGTTCCGCTGCCTCGGGCCGGACACGCCGCAGCACGCGGCCGAATGGCTGCGGCGCTGGCCGCTGGGCAAGTTTCCGTTGCTGGTGGACGGTGAGCGCAACGTAGTCGAAACCAGCATCATCATCGAGTACCTGCAACTCGTGCATCCCGGGCCGGTGCGCTTGCTGCCCGGGGACCCGCTGGTCGCGCTGGACGTGCGCTTCCTCGACCGCTTTTTCGATTTGCACGTAATGAGCCCGGTGCAGCACGCGGTAGGCGGTGCTCTGACAGGGGACCCGGTGAAGCGCCAGGAGGGACTGGCGTTTGCTGAGCAAAAGCTGGACCTCGCCTATGCGTGGCTCGAAGGGCAGCTCGCCGACAGGACCTGGGCCGCAGGTGCGGATTTCACACTGGCAGACTGCGCGGCCGCGCCGGCGCTATTCTACGCGGACTGGACGCATCGGATTTCCGAGGCGTTTCCCGTGCTCCGCGCGTACCGTGCACGGTTGCTTGCCCACCCGTCCTTCGCCCGGGCGGTGGAGGAGGCACGGTCGTTCCGTCCGCTGTTCCCGCTCGGGGCGCCCAATCGAGACTGAAAGACATAGATGTTCTGGCAGCAGGAAGATTGAAGTTGTTGCGGCTGGCCTCATCGCCAGCAAGCTGGCTCCTACAAATGGACCGCGTGGTGGCAGACCTGCCCCGAAAAGAGAAAGCCCAGATGCAACAAAGCCCGCACAAGGCGGGCTTCGTTTTGCTTCGTTTGGGCCGGGGACGTTTGAACTGGAGGTTGTGAGGCCCGATTTATATGGTGCGTGCAGGGTATGCTTCGGCTAGGCATACATGAGGGCATACATGGTGCTGGCTGCTACCCCCTTGTCGCAGGAAAAAAGCCTCACAGCCCCCGATGCGAAATTGCACTCCACCTGACCAGTGATTCCATCGGTTTAACCATCCTTGGCGTTGGCGTGACTCGCCATCGGAGTCATTGTCCTAGGCGAGTTGAGGTGCTTTTGCTGATCTCGGCATTGGCCAACTACATCATTTGCTTAACGGGTTTGCAGGCCCGCGAAGCGGGTCATGAACATCGCTTTCAAAGCAACAGCCTTAAACATCGAAGGGTGCTGTCGCTGTGGCGGCTGGGCTTGGAATACTGGCGCAGCGGACGCGGCTCAAACTCTCGAAAAACCTTGGAGAGGCTTGAGCACGCGTTACGAGACGAGGTACGTCAACAGGCGCAGGCTTTGGAGTAGATTTGTGGGGATCCCTCAGGGGCTGTCCCCTTTGCTGATAGTGGACAGCGTAATGGCAAAATAGTAGCGTCGCGCCACTTTCTTCATCTTTGTAATGGACTACACATGCTCACTGTCGCTCCAGCCTCGCGTCTGTTCTGCGCGATCACTTTCGCCGTCGTGATGACACCGGCGCTCGCCGATTGGGAAGAAACCCCGGAATACGCCTGGAAGACCTACCTCTCCGATTGCCAGCAATTACAGCGGGCAGTGACCAATGTTCAGAACGGGCGCCAGACGGCCAAGGATGTCTTGCCCACTATCGAGAGTTATCTGCGAACCTTTACTGTACATCGCAAGAACCTCGCCCAGCCAAGCCTCGGCTCCCCCGATTACGCCCGCTGTGAAAGCGTCATCCCCCGAGCGCAAGACATAGCGGCCAAGGGCCGTGCTGAATACGACGAGGAAATAGCTCAGCATTTGCAGCAAGCCCAGAATGATCACCTGAACTCCTCGGAGTACAAGCGCGCTCGCTCTCTGGGCTTCAGCGACGTCGGCGAAATCGGGGCCCTCGACCAGCACGCCGACCTGGATGGCGAAGCGAATCTGAAGACCTTGATGATCAAAGTCGATTTTGGTTGCGGCCGCCATTTCCGCGCCGCGCACTATGTCAAACCCTATGTGGTCTACACCGTCCATCGTTCGGATGGCAGCTGCGGCGTCTATAAGCACGTCGCCGTGCTGGACGGTCAAACCGTGGAGCGAGGCGACTATATTGATGAGAAAGGGATTTTTCAGTACGTGGGGTGGAAGAAATTGGCCGGACCGGAAGGATTTCCCATCGACGTTCGAGTCGTAAAGGCGCTGAAGTAACCTGCAGAGAAAAAAGGGGACAGATTCTGAGAAATCCCCGCTTTTGCGCTGTGCGCCTAACGGTTTCCGGGCTGCTAAGCCCGATCACTGATATGCAGTGATGGATCGAAGACGAGTCAGCGGAATTGGCAGGCGCAAGCGAACGGGAGTTTCTAGGAAATTTCAGGCAAGGGAAAGCGAGTCGTCTTGCAGGTTGTGAAAAGTTGCCCAGGCGTGGAGCGGGGTTTTGGGTGATTGGGTGGCTGGCGGGATCATGCAAGAGAGAGATTGAGGGCGTGGCGGCTGGCCTCATCGCCAGCAAGCTGGCTCCTACAAGGGGATCGAGTCGGGTCCGAAAAAGCCAAAACCCAGATGCAACAAAGCCCGCACAAGGCGGGCTTCGTTTTGCTTCGTTTGGTGGAGCCGGGGGGATTTGAACCCCCGTCCGCCAGTACTCCGCTGTCGGTACTACATGCGTAGCCGTGTCTATTGAGTTAACCCGCAGCGACCCGACGGGCAGGGTGCTTTGGGCGAGTTGTGTAAGTTTTAGCCGCTTCGTCCACAACGTACTGCACGGCGATTCTGTTCTATATGACAATCATTTTGGGTTTACAGACATCCCCTGATGATTGCTGGCACCGAAGTAGCCAGGAGGAAGGCTAGCGCCGCTTACGCAGCGAGAGCTTGTTCCCCGTAGTGGTCGTCATTGGCAACTATAAGTAGTTGCAACAGTGGATTTACGAGTTCTGTTACCAACTCGGCATGCACCTAGAGTTTCGCAACCGGCGTCGAATCCTAAACGGCCCCGAACCTGCTGTGCATAAATAGCAGGTATGCATAGTGTACGCCAATCCGCCTCGCAAGGCCATCCCGGCGCGCTCCAGCTTTACTGGGTGCTTTTGGGGTGGTTCTGGATTTCCTGGAGCGCCCGGCTGGTGATGGCGACGCATTCCCTGGCGCTGTCGTTGGTGTTCCTATCCGCGGCGGCCTTGGCTTGCTGGATGCTGGTCTCGAGGTTGGCCTGCTGGTTGGCATCCAACTGGGTCTTGGCACTGTTGAGGCTCTGCAGGTTGACCGCGCAAAGGTCCTTCTCGGCCGAGGCGAACGCAGGGGCGGCGAGGACGCAAGCGCTGACGAACAGACCCAGCAGCACAGAACGGTTCATGCATTTCTCCTTGAACGGAATGGCTCGAAGTCATCAGCCATCAGGGCGACTCTCGAGTAGAGGAAGAAGTCCCGCGCTCGCGGGACTTGATCTATGGACTGCCGCCGGTTGCCAAGGTTCTATTTTTTATCCGCGCGCCGACTTGGCCCGGGTGACCCGATCCACCAGGTACACCAGTCCGTGGTAGTCGATCCCACCATGCTGGCTCAAGCCGATCTCGCAGGTGCGGCTGGTGGAGATACCCTCTTCGCAATACTGCACGGCGTCCTTCAAGGTCCGCAGCGAGTGGGCATTGAGTTCCGGGGTGGTGAAGCCCTTGTCGCCGGCAAAACCGCAGCAGTGAATGCCTTCCGGAATCACCACGTTGCGGCTGCAAAGCCGCGCCAGGTCGATCAGGGCCTGGCTCTCGCCCAGGTGCTGGGTGCTGCAGGTCACGTGCACTGCGATCGGTGCTTCCTGCGGCGTGAACTCCAGCCGTTCCAGCAGGTGCGTGCGAATGAAACGCACCGGGTCGTAGAGATCGAGTCGGGTATCGCCCAGGTCCTGCACCAGGCGCAAGGTGCACGGGCTGGTGTCGCAATAGATCGGGTCGAGACCGCCGCGGCTGGCAAGCAGCAATGCGCCGATCAACTCCTGGCGCTTGTGCTCGGCCTGTTCGGCATAGCCCTTGGAGGCAAACGGCTGGCCGCAGCAGAGTTGGTCGGTGTTGTCCGGGAACACCACCTGGTAACCGGCCTTCTCCAGCAGGCCACGGGTCTTGTCCAGCAGCGACATCTGCTCCTTGTCGCCCGCCGCCGGGCCCATCACCCGTGACACGCAGGCGGCCAGATAAACCACGCGAGGTCGTTCGTCGCTGACCGCTGGACTGAAGCGCACCGCGTGCTCCGGCTGCGGCATCGCGCTGGTCCATTGCGGTACGCGGCCGTTGGACAAGCGCGTCAGGGTCGACGACAGCTTCTCCAGGCGTGGCGCCCCGAGCAGCCTGCGCGCACCATTGGCGACATGCAGGGTAAAGCGTGCGCCCTGCAATACTGTATCGAAATGCGTCCCGACCCAGTCGGCGGCTTTCCCGTGGCTGGCGTGCTCGCCCCGCAGCTTTTTCACCAGCTCGCCGGTGTTGATCCCCACCGGGCAGCGTTGTGCGCACAACCCGGTCGCGGCGCAGGTATCGATGCCCTGGTACTGATAGGCCGCCTCCAGTTCCGTGGTGTCCAGGCCTGCGCGTTTTTTCGCCTGGATATCACGCCAGATCACGATCCGCTGGCGCGGGCTCAAGGTCAGTCCCTTCGACGGACAGACCGGTTCGCAGAAACCGCACTCGATGCATTTGTCGACGATCTCGTCGGCGGCGGGCAACGGCTTGAGGTGCTTGAGGTGGATCTGCGGATCGTCGCTGAGCACCACGTCCGGATTGAGAATGCCCTGGGGATCGAGCAGGCGCTTGATGGCCCACATCAACTGATAGGCATCCCGACCCCATTCCAGCTCGACAAAAGGCGCCATGTTGCGACCGGTGCCGTGCTCGGCCTTGAGCGAACCGCCGAACTCGACGGCCACCAGCTGCGCGACGTCATCCATGAACGCTTGGTAGCGGGCCACTTCGGCGGGGCTGTTGAAGCCCTGTGTGAAGACGAAGTGCAGGTTGCCTTCCAGGGCATGGCCGAACAGGATCGCTTCGTCGTAGTGGTGTTTGTCGAACAGGGCGATCAGGCGATTGACGCCGGTGGCCAGTTGTTCGACCGGGAAGGTCACGTCCTCGATGATCACCGTGGTGCCGGTCTTGCGCACGGCGCCGACGGCGGGAAAGGTGTCCTTGCGGATGGCCCAGAGTCGGGCGTTCTCGGTTGGGTCTTCGGTGAAGTCGACCTGCTTTTCCACCGGGAACGCTGCCAGCGACGCCATGATCTGCAGCAATTGCTCCTGCAACAAGGACGAGGAAGCGGCGCGGGATTCGATCAGCAGCGCGCAGGCATTGGCCGACAGTTCACGAACGAAGGCCGGCATGCCCGGTTTGTCCTGTACCGAACGCAGGCTGCGGCGGTCCAGCAGCTCCACGGCGGACACCGGTTGGCTTTTCAGCACGGTGACGGCGGTGCAGCAGGTCTCCACATCGGGGAAGACGATCAGCGCCGACGCCTTGTTCGGGTGGTCGATCACGGTGTCGTAGGTCACCGCGCTGATAAACCCGAGGGTCCCTTCGGACCCCACCAGAAGATGGCTGAGGATCTCCAGCGGTTCATCGAAATCCACCAGGGCATTGAGGGACAGGCCGGTGGTGTTTTTCAGCCGGTACTTGTGCCGGATCTTCGCCGCCAACTCGGTGTTGGCGCGGGTTTCCCGGGCCAGTACGGCAAGCTGATGAAGCAGTGGGCCATGGCTCTGGCGAAAGGCTGCGACGCTGGCGGCATCCTCGGTGTCCAGGCGGCTGCCGTCGGCCAGTACCAGGCGGATTCCGGCCAGGGTGTGATAGGTGTTCTGCGCGGTTCCGCAGCACATGCCGCTGGCGTTGTTGGCGACGATGCCGCCGATCTTGCAGGCGTTGATCGAAGCCGGGTCCGGACCGATCTTGCGACCGAACGGCGCCAGCCAGGCGTTGGCCTGGGCGCCGATCACGCCGGGTTGCAGGCGGATTTGCGCGCCTTGATCGCGAATCTCCCGACCGTTCCAGTGGTCGCCGAGTACGATCAGCACCGAGTCGCTGATGGCCTGGCCCGACAGGCTGGTGCCGGCGGCGCGGAAGGTCACCGGGACCTGGTCGCGGCTCGCCAGCTTGAGCAGGGCCACCACTTCGTCTTCGGATTCGACGCGGATCACCAGCTTGGGGATCAGCCGGTAGAAGCTGGCGTCGGTGCCGAAGGCCAGGGTCGAGAGCGGGTCGTCAAAGCGGCGCTCGCGGGGGATCAGGCGTTCGACCGCGTGGAGGAACGGGTGGGGTAGGCTCATGCAAACTCCTCACGGGGTCGCGGCGTCTGGTGCGCTACGTGCCCCGTTCAATCAAGCGGTGATTCGTGCGGGTGCGATGTTCAGGCGCCCAGTTCACGAACCAGCGAATCACGGTTGATCTCGCTGATGGACTTGGCGCCGGTGAGCACCATGGCAACGCGCATTTCCTTCTCGAACAGGTCCAGCAGGTTCTTCACGCCGGCTTCGCCCGCGACGGCGAGTGCGTAGAGGAACGCGCGGCCGATCAGCACGGTGTCCGCGCCCAGGGCGATCATGCGCACCACATCCAGGCCGCTGCGGATGCCGGAGTCGGCGAGGATCTTCAGGTCGCCTTTCACGGCATCGGCGATGGCCGGCAGGGCGCGGGCGCTGGACAGCACGCCGTCGAGCTGGCGACCGCCATGATTGGAGACCACGATGCCGTCGGCACCGAACTTCACCGCGTCCCTGGCATCCTGCGGATCGAGAATGCCCTTGATGACCATCGGACCTTCCCAGAACTCGCGGATCCACTCCAGGTCCTTCCAGGAAATCGACGGGTCGAAGTTGGCGCCCAGCCAGCCGATGTAGTCGCCCAGGCCGGTCGGGTTGCCGCGATATTTCGAGATATTGCCCAGGTCGTGGGGCTTGCCCAACAGGCCCACATCCCAGGCCCACTGTGGGTGGGTCATGGCTTGCCAGACACGGCGCAACGGCGCATTCGGGCCGCTCATCCCGGAGTGCGCATCACGGTAGCGGGCGCCGGGCACCGGCATGTCCACGGTAAAGACCAGGGTGGTGACGCCCGCTGCCTTGGCGCGCTCCAGGGCATTGCGCATGAAGCCGCGGTCCTTGAGGACATAAAGCTGGAACCACATGGGGCGGTCGATGGCCGGGGTCACTTCCTCGATCGGACAGACCGACACGGTCGACAGGGTAAAGGGAATGCCCTTGGCCGCCGCCGCGCGGGCCGCCTGAACCTCGCCGCGACGGGCGTACATGCCGGTCAGGCCGACAGGGGCCAGTGCCACCGGCATGCTCAAGGTCTCGTTGAACAGCCGGGTTTCCAGGCTCAGCTCGGACATGTTCTTCAGTACGCGCTGACGCAGGGCAATGTTGGCCAGGTCCTCGACGTTATGGCGCAGGGTGTGCTCGGCGTAGGCACCGCCGTCGGCATAGTGGAACAGGAACGGCGGCAGCTTGCGTTGGGCGGCTGCGCGGTAGTCGGTAGAGGCGGAAATGATCATGGGGGCTCGCAGCGTTGGTTGAAGGGAGCGGTTGCCGGGGGCTTGGACAGGCCCCCGGCCCTTGTCACTTTAGTGCACCAGCATGCCGGTGAAGATATAGCCCTGGAGCAGGGTGATCAGGCCGACAATCGTGGCGAAGAACAGGCTGTGCTTGAGGGTGAAGCGGAACAGATCCGACTCCTTGCCCACCAGGCCGGTGGCGGCGCAGGCCACGGCGATCGATTGCGGCGAGATCATCTTGCCGGTCACGCCGCCGGTGGTGTTGGCCGCCACCAGCAGGATGTCGTTGACCCCGATCTGGTGCGCCGTGGTGGCTTGCAGCGAGCTGAACAGGGCGTTGGAGGAGGTGTCGGAACCGGTGAGGAACACGCCCAGCCAGCCGAGGAACGGCGAGAAGAACGGGAACGCTGCGCCGGTCGCGGCCAGGACCAGGGCCATGGTCGAGGACATGCCCGAGTAGTTGGTGACGAAGGCGAAGGCCAGCACCATGCCGATGGACAGGATCGGCCAGCGCAGCTCGTAGAAGGTCTCTTTCAAAGTGGTCAGACCAGTTTTGATGCTGATCTTCAGGATCAGCATCGACACCAGCGCCGAGAAGAAAATCGCCGTGCCGGTGGCTGCGATCGGGTCGAGCTTGAAGACGGCCGGAATCGCGGTGGGCGTGGCGACGATCGGCGCGGTCTTGATCACCAACTGATCCAGGTGCGGGATGGCGAAGTTGAACACGCTGCTGTACATCGCGCCGCCGGTGGCGAACATCGCCTTGAACGACTTCAGGGTCCAGATCGTCACCAGCACGGTGAGGATCAGGAACGGCGACCAGGCCTTGAGGATCTGCCCCAGGTTGTAGGGCGAGGCGAGGCTGCTGCGTGGCTGGCCGAAACCGCCGACACTGGCGGTGACCGTCGCGCCCGAGGTGGCGCCGGCGAGCTGTGCGCCCGCGGTGCGCTTGGGTTGCCAGACTTTCAGGAACAGGGTCAGCGAGACCAGGCTGACCAGTGCCGAGGTGATGTCCGGCAATTCCGGGCCGATGAAGTTCGAGGTGAAGTACTGGGTCACGGCAAAGCTCAGGCCCGCCACCAGGGCGGCCGGCCAGGTTTCCCGCACGCCGCGCAGGCCGTCCATCATGAACACCAGCCAGAACGGCACGAACAGCGACAGCAGCGGCAGTTGGCGACCGGCCATGGCGCCGATCTTGAACGCGTCGAGGCTGGTGACCTGGCCCGCGACGATGATCGGGATGCCCAGGGCGCCGAAGGCCACCGGTGCGGTGTTGGCGATCAGGCACAGGCCGGCGGCGTAGAGCGGGTTGAACCCCAGGCCCACGAGCAGGGCGGCGGTGATTGCCACGGGAGCACCGAAGCCGGCGGCACCTTCCAGGAAGGCACCGAAGCAGAAGCCGATCAGCAGCACCTGCAGGCGTTGGTCATCGGTAATCGACAGCACCGAACTGCGGATGATTTCGAACTGGCCGCTCTTGACCGTCAGTTTGTAGAGGAACACCGCCGCGACGATGATCCAGGCGATGGGCCACAGGCCATAGGCGAAACCATAACCGGCAGCGGCGAGCGCCATGTCGGCCGGCATCTTGAAGGCGAAGATCGCCACCAGGATCGCCAGGACGAGGGTGATGCTGCCCGCCACATGCCCCTTGAGGCGAAACACCGCCAGGGCCAGGAAGAAGAACACGATGGGAATCACGGCCGCGAGAGCGGACAGGCCGAGGCTGCCGAGCGGGCTGTAGAGCTGTTGCCAGGTTTGCATAGTGGGGTGGCCCCTAATTGTTGTTGGTCAGGCACTGATCGATGATTTGGATAATTGGTAATACCAATTTACAATCGCCGGACGCTAGGTTAAAAGCCTTGTTGGTGATGTGTCAATTTGTCGCCCTGAAACTTTCGTCTGAGAGGTGTTCGGCGCCAGGGCTGAGCAGGTGATTTATGTCGTGCCTGGCAGGTGCTGGCGGCGTCTCTATAGGCCAGAATAGGCGGTCCCGGCGAGGGTTCGGGATCGTGAGGAGTGAGTAATGGGGTTTGATCAGATTCGTCAGCGCCGTTTGTCTGACGATATTGTCCAGCAGCTTGAGGAGATGATCCTCGAGGGCACGCTCAAGGCCGGTGAGCGGCTGCCGGCCGAGCGTGCGCTGGCCGAGCAGTTCGGTGTCTCACGCCCGTCGCTGCGCGAGGCGATCCAGAAGCTGGTGGCCAAGGGGCTGCTGGTCAGCCGTCAGGGTGGTGGAAATTATGTGGTGGAGTCGCTGGGGTCGACCTTCAGCGATCCGTTGTTGCATCTGCTGGAAAGCAATCCGGACGCCCAGCGCGATCTGCTGGAGTTTCGCCATACTCTGGAAGCTTCCTGCGCTTATTACGCGGCGTTGCGCGCGACCGAGGTGGATCGGGAGCGCTTGCGCGTGGCCTTCGAGCGGTTGCAGAGCTGCTACGGGCGGGCGGACGAAGTGAGTCGGGCGGAGGAGGGGGCGGCGGACGCGAGTTTTCACCTGGCGATTGCCGAGGCGAGTCATAACGCGGTGTTGCTGCATACCATCCGTGGCTTGTTCGACCTGCTCAAGCGCAATGTGGTGACCAATATCGGCGGCATGTACAAGCAGCGCAGCGAAACCCGGGACATGCTGATCAGCCAGCATCGCGAGCTGTACCTGGCGATTATCGAGGGGCGTGCGCAGGATGCGCGGGAAGTGTCCAGCCGGCACATTCTGTATGTGCAGGAGGTGCTGGAGGAGGTGCGTCAGGAAGTGCAGCGGGTGGCACGGGCGGAGCGGCGCAAGGGATTGTAGGGCTGTCTCGACCTGTGGGAGCCGGCTTGCTGGCGATTGCGATGGAGAATGTGGCACCGCTATCGCTGGCAAGCCAGCTCCTACAGGGGGGGGCGCGTTGACCGGTATCTACAGGTCGCCCTCGGGCTCAGTCTTCCTTGCCCTTGTTGCGCACGGCGCGCTGCAAGTCCCGGTTGGCATCGCGCTCGCGCTCGGTATCGCGCTTGTCGTATTCCTTCTTGCCCTTGCCCAGGGCAATCTCGCACTTGACCAGGTGCTTGCTCCAGTACAGCGACAGGCAGACACAGGCATGGCCTTTCTGCTGCACAGCCGCGAATATCTTTTCCAGCTCGCGCTGGTTGAGCAGCAGCTTGCGCGTGCGCGTCGGGTCGGCAATGACGTGGGTGCTGGCGGTGGTCAGCGGTGTGAAATGGCTGCCGAACAACCAGGCCTCACCGTCCTTGAGCAGCACATAACTGTCGACCAGCTGTGCCTTGCCTGCACGTAGACTCTTTACTTCCCAGCCGGCCAGGACCAGACCAGCCTCGAACCGTTGTTCGACGAAGTAATCGTGGCGCGCCTTTTTGTTTTGCGCGATGGTCCCTGTGGGGTGTTTCTTCTGTTTAGCCATAGGGGCGGCATTATAGGGAGTTGCGCGTCACTCGGCTACGGTGAAGCTGTGTGCTTGAGCGCGTAGGATGAATCCCGGACAATGCGCCCACTTTTTGTTTGCCGCCCAGCCGTGGAATCAACGCTGACATGACGACCCATATTCAACGTTCGGCCTTGCTGCCTTATCCGGCACAGGCGCTTTATGACCTGGTGAACGACGTGGCGCGTTACCCGGAATTTCTCCCGTGGTGCTCGGCGGCCCAGGTGCTGGAAAGCTCGGATGTGCTCATGCGCGCCACGCTGACGGTGGCCAAGGGCGGTTTGAGCCAGCATTTCGTCACCCGCAATACGCTGGTGCCAGGGCAGTCGATTGAAATGAACCTGGATGAAGGTCCGTTCAATCAACTGCACGGCATCTGGGTGTTCAAGCCCCTGGGGGCGAAGGCCTGCAAGATCAGCCTGGACATGACCTTCGATTACGCTGGGCCCATCGTGCGGGCAACCCTGGGGCCGCTGTTCAACCAGGCGGCCAATACCCTGGTGGATGCCTTCTGTCAGCGGGCCAAGCAGCTCCATGGTTGAGTCATTGATCGCGATAGAGGTGGTCTACGCCGATGTCGGGCGTCAGCGTCTGCAGAGGGTTTCGGTGCCGGCGGGGACGACGTTGCGGGCGGCGGTGCGCCTGTCGGGGATCGGCGAGCAATTTCCCGAGCTGGATGTGCTGGGCTGTCCGCTGGGGATTTTCGGCAAGCTGATTGCCGATGCGGATACCCGCGCGGTTGAGGTGGGTGACCGCATCGAAATCTATCGCCCCTTGCTGGCCGATCCCAAGGAGGTCCGGCGCCTGCGTGCGGAGAAAGCGGCCAGGGCCAAGGCGCAAAACCTGTAGGCAGCAAAAAGCCCGGACATGCCGGGCTTTTTTGTGCCGCTTGTTTTACTGCGGTGAAGTCTCGAGCGGTGCCGGGGTCGGTACCGGTACGGTTTTCACGCTGTCGACATCTTTCTGGATCTGGTCCAGCAGCGAACCCGGCTTGACCGGCTTCTCGGGTTTCGGCTGCTCGGCGTTCTGTGCCGGCGCCGTCACCGTCGTGCCGCTGTCCTTGCCGAGAATGGCCTCGTCGCGGCTCACGCCCGGCTTGAAGTCGCCGGACAGGCTGACCAGTTGGTCGTTGCCATTGAACAGCAGGCTGATACGTTCCTGTTGGCGTTCACCGCCACCGGGTTGCAGGCTATACAGATAATCCCAGCGATTGGCGTGGAAGGTGTCAACCAGCAGCGGGTTGCCCATGATAAACCTTACTTGTTTGCGGGTCATTCCGGGGCGCAACTGGTCTATCATGTCTTGCGTGACGACATTGCCCTGTTGGATGTCGATTTTGTAAACCCCGGGGAATGAACAACCGGCGAGTGCGAGCAGTCCCACTAAGGTAAAACTGGTTAGCAACAGCTTGGTGTTTTGCATCGGTGGGCGACTTCCACTATCTTGGCTGGGACAACGTAAACCCCGATCATACCCGTATTAAGAGAAGCTGCGAAGCAGCATCGCGAGAAAGCTGACCATGGTTGAAAATAGCGAACTACGTAAAGCCGGCTTAAAAGTGACTCTGCCACGGGTCAAGATTCTGCAAATGCTCGATTCCACCGAGCAGCGTCACATGAGCGCCGAGGACGTCTACAAGGCGCTGATGGAAGCTGGTGAAGATGTAGGCCTGGCAACGGTCTACCGCGTACTGACCCAGTTCGAAGCGGCCGGGTTGGTGGTTCGCCACAATTTCGACGGCGGCCACGCGGTATTCGAGCTGGCGGACGGCGGGCATCACGATCATATGGTCGACGTGGAGACCAGTGAGGTGATCGAATTCACCAGTCCGGAAATCGAGAAGCTGCAGAAGGCGATCGCCGAAGAGCACGGTTTCGAGCTGGCGGATCACAACCTGGTGCTGTACGTGCGCAAGAAGAAAAAGTAAGGCTGTCGCGAATACAGCTTCGCAAAGCGATCAAAGGCGACCCAAGGGTCGCCTTTGTATTTTTGTTGCCTGATTTTTCCTGGCGCAGATGTCCGGGCTCAGGCTTTGGCCGTGACCACCATCTTTTTCGCGTGAGCCAGGGATTCCTTGGTCAGGTCAATGCCCCCGAGCATGCGCGCGACTTCTTCGATCCGTTCGGTCTTGCCCAGTTTCGAGACGGCCGTGCGGGTGGCATCGCTGCCGCGCATTTTATGCACGAATAGATGGTGATGCCCTTGCGCTGCCACCTGGGGCAGGTGCGTGACCGTCAGTACCTGCCCGCGTTCGCCGAGACGGCGCAGCAGTTGGCCAACGATCTCGGCGGTCGGGCCGCCGATGCCCACGTCCACTTCATCGAACACCAGCGTCGGGATGCGCGAGGTTTGCGCGGTGATGACCTGGATCGCCAGGCTGATCCGTGACAGTTCACCTCCGGAGGCGACCTTGGCCAATGCCTTGAGCGGCTGGCCAGGGTTGGCGCTGACCAGCAGTTCGACCTGTTCGAGGCCATAAGGCAGCAGCTCGCCGCCGGCGTTGGCATGCAGTTCGATGCTGAAGCGTCCACCGGGCATGCCCAGGCGCTGGATTTCCTGTTCCACGGCTCCGGCGAGGCCGGTCGCCGCCTGATGGCGCAGGTCGCTGAGCTCCCGTGCCCGCTCCTGATAATGCCGGGCATAAGCCGCCAGCTCTTCAGTGAGGCGTTCGATGGCTTCATCGTTGGCGTTGAGGGTTTCGATTTCATCCAGCAGCTTTTGCTGGAGGGTTGCCACTTCTGTCGGCTGGATACGGTGCTTGCGCGCCAGGGTGTAGATCGAGTCCAGGCGTTCCTCGAGCTGTTGCAGGCGAGCGGGGTCGGCGTCGAAGTGATCGAGGAAGCGGTTCAGTTCGCCGACGGCCTCCTCGACCTGGATCTGGGCGCTGGCCAGCAGGTTGGTGGCTTCGCCCAGGGCGCCGGAGACGTTGCTGACGCTGGACAGGCGGTTGAGGCTCGCCGTCAGGGCGTTGAGCACATTGCCCGAATCGCTCTCGCTGCACTGCTCCACCACCTGGCGGCAAATGCCGAGCAAGGCTTCGGCGTTGGTCAGGTTCTTGTGTTCCTGCTCCAGGTCCTCCAGCTCGTTTTCCCCGAGGTTCAGGTTCTCCAGCTCTTCGCGCTGATAGCTGAGCAACTGGTGGCGCGCGCGCTGTTCGTCGCCGGAGTTGGAGAGGCGCTCCAGTTCCTGGCGGGTCTGGCGCCAGCGCTGGGCCGCGAGCTGCACCTGGCGGGCGAGATCGGTGGCGCCGGCGTATTCGTCGAGCAGCCGGCGATGGGTGTCGGTCTTCAGCAGGGACTGGTGTTCGTGCTGGCTGTGGATGTCGATCAGCAGCTCGCCGAGGGCCTTGAGGTCACCCTGGGGGCAGGGCGAGCCGTTGATATAGCCGCGCGAGCGGCCTTCGGCGGTAATGACCCGGCGCAGGATGCACGGGCCGTCGTTGTCCAGGTCGCGCTCGGCCAGCCAGGCCCTGGCTTCGGGGATGTCTTCCAGGTCGAAGGTGGCGAGGATGTCGGCCTTGTCCGCGCCGGGACGGACCACGCCGCTGTCGGCGCGATCGCCCAGGGTCAGCCCGAGTGCGTCGAGCATGATCGACTTGCCGGCGCCGGTTTCGCCAGTGATTACGCTCATCCCGCGATCCAGCTCCAGATCGAGGTGTTCGACGATTGCGTAGTTGTGTACGGACAGGTGCACCAGCATGAAGGCCGCTCCCAGGCTTTAGGTATGGTTATTTATACAGTGCTTTGATTTGCGCTGACAATGCTTGCCCTTAGTTCGATTGGCTTGAATGTCGAGTTTTTTTAGCGCGATCGGTAATCTCGCCGGGCATGCCGGGAGGCGATTGCCGTGCTCCCGGCCCTTGAACCTGAAAATTGCGGCCCCATATACCGGGGCAGAAGCGCGAGTCGAGCTCGCGGACGATATTGAAAGGAGGTTTTTTATGGCTGACGAACAGACTCTGGATTCGCAAAATCAGGAAGCCGGCCCGGCCGCACAGGCCCAGGGCGACGATCTGGCCGCCCGCGTCCAGGTGCTCGAGGAGCAACTGGCGGCGGCGCAGGATCAAGGGTTGCGCGTCGCAGCCGACCTGCAGAACATCCGCCGGCGTGCCGAGCAGGATGTGGAGAAGGCGCACAAGTTCGCCCTGGAGAAGTTTTCCGGCGACCTGCTGCCGATCATCGACAGCCTGGAGCGTGGGCTGGAGTTGTCCAATCCGGACGATGAAAACATCCGGCCGATGCGCGAAGGCATCGAGCTGACCCTGAAGATGTTCCAGGACACCCTCAAGCGTTATCAGCTGGAAGCCATCGATCCGCACGGCGAACCCTTCAACGCCGCCCTGCACCAGGCCATGGCCATGCAGGAAAGTGCCGATGTCGAGCCCAACAGCGTGCTGAAAGTGTTCCAGAAAGGCTACCAGCTCAACGGTCGCCTGCTGCGCCCGGCGATGGTCGTGGTCAGCAAGGCGGTCGCTCCGGTTTCGCCGACGATCGACGAGCAGGCTTGAAATCGGTCGTAAGGCCCCCATCTACAAGTCAAGCGTTTAAGTGCTACCGCAGTTGGCCATAACCGCTGCGGCAAAAAATCAAAGTTTCGGGAGAGTGAAATGGGCAAAATTATCGGTATCGACCTGGGGACCACCAACTCCTGCGTCTCCATTCTTGAAAACGGCAAGGCCAAAGTGATCGAGAACGCCGAGGGTGCGCGCACCACCCCGTCGATCATTGCTTACGCCAACGATGGCGAAATCCTGGTTGGTCAGTCGGCCAAGCGCCAGGCCGTGACCAATCCGCATCACACCCTGTACGCGGTGAAGCGTCTGATCGGTCGCAAGTTCGACGAAGAAGTCGTTCAGAAAGACATCAAGATGGTCCCTTACAAAATCGCCAAGGCTGACAATGGCGACGCCTGGGTTGAAGTGAGCGGCCAGAAAATGGCACCGCCACAGATCTCGGCTGAAATCCTCAAGAAGATGAAGAAGACCGCCGAAGACTACCTCGGCGAGGCTGTGACCGAAGCGGTGATCACCGTTCCGGCCTACTTCAACGACAGCCAGCGTCAGGCGACCAAGGACGCCGGCCGTATCGCCGGTCTGGACGTCAAGCGCATCATCAACGAACCGACCGCAGCCGCTCTGGCCTACGGTATGGACAAGGCCAAGGGCGACCACACCGTCATCGTTTATGACCTGGGTGGCGGTACCTTCGACGTGTCCGTGATCGAAATCGCCGAAGTCGATGGCGAGCACCAGTTCGAAGTGTTGGCCACCAACGGCGACACCTTCCTCGGCGGTGAAGACTTCGACATTCGTCTGATCGACTACCTCGTCGACGAATTCAAGAAAGAAAGCGGCATGAACCTCAAGGGTGACCCGCTGGCCATGCAGCGCCTGAAAGAAGCCGCTGAAAAGGCCAAGATCGAGCTGTCGTCCGCGCAGTCGACCGACGTCAACCTGCCGTACATCACCGCTGATGCAACCGGTCCGAAGCACCTGAACGTGAAGATCTCCCGCGCCAAGCTGGAAGCGCTGGTCGAAGATCTGGTTCAGCGCACCATCGAGCCTTGCCGCATTGCAATGAAAGACGCCGGTATCGACGTCGGTTCGATCAACGACGTGATCCTGGTCGGCGGTCAGACCCGCATGCCGCTGGTGCAGAAGCTGGTGACCGACTTCTTCGGCAAGGAAGCTCGCAAGGACGTCAACCCGGACGAAGCCGTTGCCATGGGTGCTGCTATCCAGGGCGCCGTTCTGGCCGGTGACGTGAAGGACGTTCTGCTGCTCGACGTCAGCCCGCTGACCCTGGGTATCGAAACCATGGGTGGCGTGATGACCGCGCTGATCGAGAAAAACACCACGATTCCTACCAAGAAGTCGCAAGTGTTCTCGACTGCCGACGACAACCAGGGCGCCGTGACCATTCACGTCCTGCAGGGTGAGCGCAAGCAAGCCGCGCAGAACAAGTCCCTGGGCAAGTTCGACCTGTCCGAGATTCCACCGGCTCCACGTGGCGTGCCGCAGATCGAAGTGACCTTCGACATCGACGCCAACGGCATCCTGCACGTGGGTGCGAAGGACAAGGCCACCGGCAAAGAGCAGAAGATCACCATCAAGGCCAACTCGGGCCTGTCGGATGAAGAAATCCAGCAGATGGTTCGCGATGCCGAGCTCAATGCCGAGGAAGACCGCAAGTTCGAAGAGCTGGCCAGCGCCCGCAACCAGGGCGATGCCCTGGTGCACTCGACCCGCAAGATGATTGCCGATGCCGGCGACAAGGTGACCGCGGAAGAGAAAACCGCGATCGAAGCGGCCGTGGTAGCCCTGGAAGCCGCCGTCAAAGGCGACGACAAGGCGACCATCGAAGCCAAGGTCGAGGAGCTGTCCAAGGTCTCCGCGCCTGTGGCCCAGAAGATGTATGCCGAACAGGGCGCCAAGCCTGAAGCCGGTGCACAGCCTGCCCAGGAAGAAGCGCACCACAAGGATGACGTCGTCGACGCCGAGTTCGAAGAAGTCAAAGACCACAAGTAATCCACTTGTTGGTCGGCCGGTTGACTGCGCTTGAGCGGTGACTGGTAGGATGTCGCCGCGCGGGGGCTTGCTCCCGCGTTGGCGTGTCTGGAATAAGCAAATTTTTACAGCATGCGACAGCGTTCGGATGCTGATAGTAGGGGCGGGACTGTTCCAGTCGGGAGTCCCGAACATCCTCAAGAGTGCAAAGAACCATGGCAAAGCGTGATTATTACGAGGTATTGGGGGTCGAGCGCGGCTCCAGCGAGGCGGAGCTGAAAAAGGCCTACCGCCGTCTCGCGATGAAGCATCACCCGGACCGCAATCCGGATGACAAGTCATCGGAAGAGCTGTTCAAGGAGGCCAACGAGGCCTACGAAGTGCTGTCCGACTCCAGCAAGCGTGCGGCCTACGACCAGTACGGCCATGCGGGCGTCGACCCGAGCATGGGCGGTGGCGGTGCCGGCTTCGGTGGGCAGAACTTCTCCGATATCTTCGGCGACGTATTCAGTGATTTCTTCGGTGGCGGTCGCGGCGGTTCCCGTGGCGGTGCACAGCGTGGCAGCGATCTGCGCTACACCCTGGAGCTGAACCTGGAAGAGGCGGTGCGGGGTACGACCGTCAATATCCGCGTTCCGACGCTGGTCAACTGCAAGCCGTGCGACGGCTCCGGGGCCAAGAAAGGTTCTTCGCCGGTCACCTGCCCGACCTGTGGCGGTATCGGCCAGGTGCGCATGCAGCAAGGCTTCTTCTCGGTGCAGCAGACCTGCCCGCGTTGCCATGGCCAGGGCAAGATCATTTCCGATCCGTGCGATTCCTGCCATGGTCAGGGTCGTGTGGAAGAGTACAAGACCCTGTCGGTGAAGGTGCCGTCGGGCGTCGATACCGGCGATCGTATTCGCCTGTCCGGTGAGGGCGAGGCGGGGGCGCAGGGTGGTCCGACCGGCGACCTGTATGTCGTGATCAATGTGCGCGAGCACGATATTTTCCAGCGTGACGGCAAGCATCTGTTCTGCGAAGTGCCGATCAGCTTTGTCGATGCGGCGTTGGGTGGCGAGCTGGAAGTGCCGACCCTGGACGGTCGCGTCAAGTTGAAGATTCCGGAAGGCACCCAGACCGGCAAGCAGTTTCGCCTGCGCGGCAAGGGCGTTGCACCGGTGCGTGGTGGTGGCGCGGGCGACCTGATGTGTCGCGTGGCCGTCGAGACTCCGGTGCACCTGAGTCGTCGCCAGCGTGAGCTGCTGGAAGAGTTCCGTGCCTCCCTGGCTGGCGACAGCTCTCATTCGCCCAAGGCTAGCGGCTGGTTCGAAGGTATGAAGCGCTTCTTCGGCGACCTGTAAGGAGCTTGGCATGCGACGTATAGCTGTAATGGGCGCCGCCGGGCGCATGGGCAAGATCCTGGTCGAGGCGGTGCAGCAGCGTGCGCCGCTGACCGGCCTGACGGCGGCGATCGTGCGTCCCGGCAGCTCGCTGGTCGGTGCGGATGCCGGCGAGCTGGCCTCGTTGGGGCGTATCGGCGTGCCGTTGTCCGATGGCCTGGAGGCGGTGGCGGATGAGTTCGATGTGTTGATCGACTTCACGCTGCCCGAGGTGATGCTGAAAAACCTGGCGTTCTGTCGCAAGGCGGGCAAGGCCATGGTGATCGGCACCACCGGCCTGGACGCGGCGCAGAAAGCGTTGCTGGCCGAGGCGGGCAAGGACATTGCGATTGTCTTCGCGGCCAATTTCAGTGTCGGCGTGAACCTGTCGTTGAAGCTGCTGGATATGGCGGCGCGGGTGCTGGGCGATGAGGCGGATATCGAGATCATCGAGGCGCATCACCGGCACAAGATCGACGCGCCTTCGGGTACGGCGCTGCGCATGGGCGAAGTGATCGCCAAGGCGCTGGATCGCGACCTGCAGAAGGTGGCGGTGTATGGTCGTGAAGGGCACACCGGTGCGCGTGAGCGGGAAACCATCGGTTTTGCCACGGTGCGCGGCGGTGATGTGGTCGGTGATCACACCGTGCTGTTCGCTGCTGAAGGCGAGCGGCTGGAGATCACCCACAAGGCCTCGAGTCGCATGACCTTCGCCAAGGGTGCGGTGCGTGCGGCGTTGTGGCTGGAAGGGCAGGCGCCGGGCCTGTACGATATGCAGGACGTGCTTGAACTGCACTGACAGGTTTGACGCGGTACTTAACTGTAGGAGCCGGCTTGCTGGCGATGAGGCCCTGGAGCCTTGCGGTGTCTTGATGGGCGCCATCGCCAGCAAGCCGGCTCCCACATTAGAATTGTGGTGTTTTGGTCTCTGTTTCAAACCGCCTGGCGACGTCCTGTCGCATTCCCTGGCCTTTTCGGCTCATTAGCGGTGGATTAAAAAAGCCTTTTTCTGTAAGCTACAGCTTTAGTGTGTCCACTAAAAGCGCGCAGAATAATTCAGTGAACGAGCGGGGTGACGTGTCCATACGTCACTCCGCTTTTTTACAACCTGCGATCGCCCTTTCAGGCTTTATTTACGGGAGGTCTTCTTGACTAAGCCAGCCATACTCGCCCTTGCTGATGGCAGCATTTTTCGCGGCGAAGCCATTGGAGCCGACGGTCAGACCGTTGGTGAGGTGGTGTTCAACACCGCAATGACCGGCTATCAGGAAATCCTTACCGATCCTTCCTACGCCCAGCAAATCGTTACCCTGACCTACCCGCACATCGGCAACACCGGCACCACGCCGGAAGATGCCGAGTCCAATCGTGTCTGGTCGGCCGGCCTGGTCATTCGCGACCTGCCGCTGGTGGCGAGCAACTGGCGCAACACGCTGTCCCTGTCGGACTACCTGAAGGCCAACAACGTGGTGGCCATCGCCGGTATCGACACCCGTCGCCTGACCCGTATCCTGCGGGAGAAAGGCGCGCAGAACGGCTGCATCCTGGCCGGCGACAATATTTCCGACGAGGCGGCCATCGCCGCCGCGCGCGGTTTCCCGGGCCTGAAGGGCATGGACCTGGCCAAGGTCGTCAGCGCCAAGGAAGCCTACGAATGGCGTTCGACGGTCTGGGACTTGAAGACCGACAGCCACGCGACCATCGACGCCGCCGACCTGCCTTACCACGTGGTGGCCTACGACTACGGCGTCAAGGTCAACATCCTGCGCATGCTGGTCGAGCGCGGTTGCCGCCTGACCGTGGTGCCGGCCCAGACCCCGGCCAGCGAGGTCCTGGCCCTCAAGCCGGACGGCGTATTCCTGTCCAACGGCCCGGGCGATCCCGAGCCGTGCGACTACGCTATCCAGGCGATCAAGGACATCCTGGAGACCGAGATTCCGGTCTTCGGCATCTGCCTGGGTCACCAATTGCTGGCCCTGGCCTCCGGCGCCAAGACCCTGAAGATGGGTCACGGCCACCATGGTGCCAACCACCCGGTGCAGGACCTGGACACCGGTGTCGTCATGATCACCAGCCAGAACCACGGTTTCGCGGTGGACGAAGCGACCCTGCCGGGCAATGTCCGGGCGATCCACAAGTCGCTGTTCGACGGCACCCTGCAAGGCATCGAGCGCACTGACAAGAGCGCGTTCAGCTTCCAGGGTCACCCTGAAGCCAGCCCGGGCCCGAACGACGTTGCACCGCTGTTCGATCGCTTCATCAATGAGATGGCCAAGCGTCGCTGATCGCCTGGACACCCAGGGCGGCCCCGGACAACGGCGGCCCCCTCGGTGTCTCAAGGATTGTTCAACGGCTAGCCGACTGACCCGCGGATTTGAGTGACAAACCCATGCCAAAACGTACAGACATCAAAAGCATCCTGATTCTCGGTGCCGGCCCGATCGTGATCGGCCAGGCCTGTGAATTCGACTACTCCGGCGCCCAGGCCTGCAAGGCTCTGCGCGAAGAGGGTTACCGCGTCATCCTGGTGAACTCCAACCCTGCCACCATCATGACCGACCCGGCCATGGCCGACGCCACCTACATCGAACCGATCAAATGGCAGACCGTGGCCAAGATCATCGAGAAAGAGCGTCCGGACGCCCTGCTGCCGACCATGGGTGGCCAGACCGCCCTGAACTGCGCCCTGGACCTGGAGCGCGAAGGCGTCCTCGAGAAGTTCGGCGTGGAAATGATCGGCGCCAACGCCGACACCATCGACAAGGCCGAAGACCGTTCGCGTTTCGACCAGGCGATGAAGTCCATCGGCCTGGCCTGCCCGCGTTCCGGTATCGCCCACAGCATGGAAGAGGCCAATGCGGTCCTCGACAAGCTCGGCTTCCCGTGCATCATCCGTCCGTCCTTCACCATGGGCGGCACCGGTGGCGGTATCGCCTACAACCGTGAAGAGTTCGAAGAAATCTGCGCCCGTGGCCTGGACCTGTCTCCGACCAAGGAACTGCTGATCGACGAATCGCTGATCGGCTGGAAAGAGTACGAGATGGAGGTGGTCCGCGACAAAAAGGACAACTGCATCATCGTCTGCTCCATCGAGAACTTCGACCCGATGGGCGTGCACACCGGTGACTCGATCACCGTGGCGCCGGCCCAGACCCTGACCGACAAGGAATACCAGATCCTGCGTAACGCCTCCCTGGCGGTGCTGCGCGAGATCGGCGTGGAAACCGGCGGTTCCAACGTCCAGTTCGGTATCTGCCCGAACACCGGCCGCATGGTCGTGATCGAGATGAACCCGCGGGTATCGCGTTCCTCGGCCCTGGCTTCGAAAGCCACCGGCTTCCCGATCGCCAAGGTCGCCGCCAAGCTGGCCGTGGGCTACACCCTGGACGAGCTGTCCAACGACATCACCGGCGGCAAGACCCCGGCGTCCTTCGAACCGTCCATCGACTACGTCGTGACCAAGCTGCCGCGCTTCGCCTTCGAGAAGTTCGCCAACGCCGACGCCCGCCTGACCACCCAGATGAAGTCGGTGGGTGAAGTCATGGCCATCGGCCGGACCTTCCAGGAATCCCTGCAGAAAGCACTGCGCGGCCTCGAAGTGGGCGTCTGCGGCCTGGACGAGAAGCTCGACCTGCGCAACCCCGAGAGCATGAGCGTGCTCAAGCGCGAACTGACCGTGCCGGGTGCCGAGCGCATCTGGTATGTCGCGGACGCTTTCCGTGCCGGCATGAGCGTCGAAGACATCTTCGGCATGAACATGATCGATCCATGGTTCCTGGTGCAGATCGAGGACCTGGTCAAGGACGAAGAGAAGGTCAAGACCCTCGGTCTGTCGGCCATCGATCGCGACCTGATGTTCCGCCTCAAGCGCAAGGGCTTCTCCGACCAGCGTCTGGCCAAGTTGCTGGGCGTGACCGAGAAGACCCTGCGTACCCATCGCCACAAGCTGGAAGTGTTCCCGGTCTACAAGCGCGTCGACACCTGCGCGGCCGAGTTCGCCACCGACACCGCCTACCTGTACTCGACCTATGAGGAAGAGTGCGAGGCCAGCCCGTCGACCCGCGACAAGATCATGATCCTCGGCGGCGGTCCCAACCGTATCGGCCAGGGCATCGAGTTCGACTACTGCTGCGTGCACGCGGCCCTGGCGCTGCGCGATGACGGGTACGAGACCATCATGGTCAACTGCAACCCGGAAACCGTTTCCACCGACTACGACACCTCGGACCGCCTGTACTTCGAGCCGGTGACCCTGGAAGACGTGCTGGAAATCGTCCGCGTCGAGAAGCCGAAAGGCGTGATCGTCCAGTACGGCGGCCAGACCCCGCTGAAACTGGCCCGTGCCCTGGAAGCCGCCGGCGTGCCGATCATCGGTACCAGCCCTGACGCCATCGACCGTGCCGAAGACCGCGAGCGTTTCCAGCAGATGGTCGAGCGCCTGAACCTGCGTCAGCCGCCGAACGCCACCGTGCGCAGCGAAGACGAAGCCGTGCGGGCTGCCAGCAAGATCGGTTATCCGCTGGTGGTGCGTCCTTCCTATGTACTGGGCGGCCGGGCGATGGAAATCGTCTACAAAGAGGAAGAGCTCAAGCGCTACCTGCGTGACGCGGTGCAAGTGTCCAACGACAGCCCGGTGCTGCTGGACCACTTCCTCAACTGCGCCATCGAGATGGACGTGGATGCGGTCAGCGACGGCACCGACGTGGTGATCGGCGCGATCATGCAGCACATCGAGCAGGCGGGCGTGCACTCCGGTGACTCCGCGTGCTCGCTGCCACCGTACTCGCTGCCGGCGCACATCCAGGACGAGATGCGCGAGCAGGTCAAGAAAATGGCCCTGGAACTGGGCGTGATCGGCCTGATGAACGTGCAGCTGGCGTTGCAGGGCGAAGACATCTACGTCATCGAAGTCAACCCGCGCGCCTCGCGTACCGTGCCGTTCGTCTCCAAGTGCATCGGTGTGTCCCTGGCGATGATCGCGGCCCGCGTCATGGCCGGCAAGACCCTGAAGGAGCTGGGCTTCACCAAGGAAATCATCCCGAACTTCTACAGCGTGAAAGAGGCGGTGTTCCCGTTCGCCAAATTCCCTGGCGTGGACCCGATCCTGGGCCCGGAGATGAAGTCCACCGGTGAAGTGATGGGTGTCGGTGACACCTTCGGCGAAGCCTTCGCCAAGGCCCAGATGGGTGCCAGCGAAGTGCTGCCGACCGGCGGTACCGCCTTCATCAGCGTGCGCGACGATGACAAGCCACTGGTTGCGGGCGTGGCCCGTGATCTGATCAACTTGGGCTTCGAAGTGGTGGCAACCGCCGGCACGGCCAAGCTGATCGAAGCGGCCGGCCTGAAAGTGCGTCGGGTCAACAAAGTGACGGAAGGTCGTCCGCATGTCGTCGACATGATCAAGAATGACGAAGTTACCCTGATCATCAATACGACCGAGGGCCGCCAGTCGATCGCCGACTCGTACTCCATTCGTCGTAACGCGCTGCAGCACAAGATCTACTGCACGACTACCATTGCTGCTGGCGAAGCCATCTGCGAAGCGCTCAAGTTCGGTCCTGAGAAGACCGTGCGTCGCTTGCAGGATCTACACGCAGGATTGAAAGCATGAGTGTAAACAAGTACCCGATGACCGTTCAGGGCGCGCGCGCCCTGGAGGAAGAGCTGACCCATCTGACCAAGGTCGTGCGTCCCAAGCTGAGCCAGGATATCGGCACGGCGCGGGAGCTGGGCGACCTGAAGGAAAACGCGGAATACCATGCGGCCCGTGAGCAGCAGGGGATGGTCGAGGCGCGGATCCGTGATATCGAAGGCCGCATGCAGAATGCGGTGATCATCGATGTCACGACCATTGCGCACACCGGCAAGGTGATTTTCGGCACTACCGTCGAAATCGCCAACGTCGAGACCGATGAAAGCGTGACCTACCAGATCGTCGGCGAAGACGAGGCGGACATCAAGCAGGGCAAGATTTCGGTGGGTTCGCCCATCGCCCGCGCGCTGATCGCCAAGGAAGAAGGCGATGTGGTTGCCGTCAAAACGCCTAGCGGCGTTATCGAGTACGAGATTGTCGAAGTCCGTCATATCTGAACGCAGGCGCCCGCTACGTGCGGGTGCGATGCTCTGGCAACTGACCCAGATGCTCTGGGTCGGTGGCCTGTGGCTGCTGCACGTCGGATTGTTGCCGGTTTTGGCGAAAATAGGCCTGGCACCGCTGTTGATCGACGAGATCAATAGCCTGCTGGGCTCTTTATTGATAGGGTTTGCAGCGGTGTGTGTGATCGTGCAGACCCTGGTGTTGCTCCATGCCGAAGGCCGGGCAAGCCTGTGGCGCGATGTGCGCGGGCAACTGCTGCTGCTGGCGCTCTATGCGTGCGGGATGTATTTCGCGGTGCGAACCTGGATGCCGGGTGCGCCGCGCTGGCAGTTGTTCAGTTACCTGATATTGGCGCTTTGTGGCCTGGTGCTGGTGCTGCAGCCGGTGCCCGGCGAGAGTGGCAGGGTACGCACGGCGTACCCTTGACTCTGTCCCTACGTCACTTGAAGCGATGGACGTTGGACAATTGCTTGTTGACGCTGAAGTTCTTGCGATAGATCAGCGCCATCTTGCCGATGACTTGCACCAGGTCCGCCTTGCCGGCCTGGCACAGTTGCGCAATGGCCTCCAGGCGCGATTCGCGGTCGAGGATGTTGAGCTTGATCTTGATCAGCTCATGATCGGACAGCGCGCGTTCAAGCTCGGCCAACACACCTTCGGTCAAGCCGTTGTCAGCCACAATCAATACTGGTTTCAGATGGTGGCCAATGGATTTGTACTGTTTCTTCTGCTCTTGAGTGAGCGGCATAATCTGACCCCTGCGTCTGATCTTGTAAAAAAGCGGCGGCCAGTTTACCCGAGCGCGTCCGGGACCGCCCAGTTAATCGCGATTCGACTATTTTTTTGAGGTGGCCCGTGGCCCGTTCCAAGACTAGCCATAACTGGCTGAAAGAACATTTCAACGATCCGTTTGTCAAAATGGCGCAAAAAGACGGATACCGCTCCCGCGCCAGCTACAAATTGCTGGAGATTCAGGAGAAGGATCGGATCATTCGCCCGGGCATGACCGTGATCGACCTCGGCGCGGCGCCGGGTGGCTGGTCCCAGGTGACCAGTCGTCTGATTGGTGGGCAGGGGCGTCTGATCGCTTCCGACATCCTGGACATGGACAGCATCCCCGATGTGACCTTCATCAAGGGCGACTTTACCGAGGACGCCGTGCTGGCCCAGATCCTCGAAGCGGTGGGAAATTCCGAGGTGGACCTTGTGATTTCCGATATGGCCCCCAATATGAGTGGTACACCCGCGGTGGACATGCCGCGTTCGATGTTCCTTTGCGAGCTGGCACTCGATCTCGCAGGACGCGTCCTACGTCCGGGTGGTGATTTTTTGATCAAGATTTTCCAGGGTGAAGGCTTCGACGAGTACCACAAGAACTTCCGCAAGCAGTTCGACAAGGTGCAGACGCGCAAGCCGACGTCCTCCCGCGATCGGTCCCGCGAGCAGTATCTGCTGGGCCGTGGTTTTCGCGGACGGGGTGAGTAAATCGAGGTTTTTGGCCGGGGTGATAGGTTTTTCGTATTTCGCCCCGTGAGAATAAGCGCATATTGTGTAGTGATTGTTTCACAAAGGGTTACAGACGGCGCCTGCAGGATCTGTAGGTAATGTAGTAAGTTATGCCGGTGAATATCATGCGAAGCGCGCGCCAGTAGCGGATCCCGCTTCATGAGGGTAGTTAATTGAACGATATGGCAAAGAATCTGATCCTGTGGTTGATCATCGCGGCTGTCCTGGTGACGGTGATGAACAACTTCTCCAGCCCTAGCGAGCCGCAGACCCTCAACTATTCCGACTTCATCCAGCAGGTCAAGGATGGCAAGGTCGAGCGCGTGGCCGTGGACGGCTACATCATCACCGGCAAACGCAACGATGGCGACAGCTTCAAGACCATCCGCCCGGCGATCCAGGACAACGGCCTGATCGGCGACCTGGTGGACAATCACGTCGTGGTCGAAGGCAAGCAGCCTGAACAGCAGAGCATCTGGACCCAGTTGCTGGTTGCCAGCTTCCCGATCCTGGTGATCATCGCGGTGTTCATGTTCTTCATGCGCCAGATGCAGGGCGGCGCGGGCGGCAAGGGCGGGCCGATGAGCTTTGGCAAGAGCAAGGCGCGCCTGCTTTCGGAAGACCAGGTGAAAACCACCCTGGCTGACGTGGCCGGTTGCGACGAAGCCAAGGAAGAAGTCGGCGAGCTGGTGGAGTTCCTCCGCGATCCGGGCAAGTTCCAGCGCCTGGGTGGCCGTATTCCCCGCGGCGTGCTGATGGTCGGTCCTCCGGGTACCGGTAAGACCTTGCTGGCCAAGGCCATTGCCGGCGAAGCCAAGGTGCCTTTCTTCACCATTTCCGGTTCCGATTTCGTCGAAATGTTCGTCGGTGTCGGTGCCAGTCGTGTTCGTGACATGTTCGAGCAGGCGAAAAAACACGCACCGTGCATCATCTTCATCGACGAGATCGATGCGGTCGGTCGTCACCGTGGCGCCGGCATGGGCGGCGGTCACGACGAGCGCGAACAGACCCTCAACCAGTTGCTGGTGGAGATGGACGGTTTCGAGATGAACGACGGCATCATCGTGATTGCCGCCACCAACCGTCCTGACGTACTCGACCCGGCGCTGCTGCGTCCAGGTCGCTTCGACCGCCAGGTGGTGGTCGGCCTGCCGGACATCCGCGGGCGCGAGCAGATCCTCAAGGTCCATATGCGTAAAGTGCCGATGGGCGAGGATGTCGCACCGGCGGTGATCGCACGGGGTACGCCGGGCTTCTCCGGTGCCGACCTGGCCAACCTGGTGAACGAGGCTTCGTTGTTCGCCGCACGCGCCGGCAAGCGCCTCGTCGAGATGAAGGAGTTCGAGCTGGCCAAGGACAAGATCATGATGGGCGCCGAGCGCAAATCCATGGTCATGTCCGAGAAGGAAAAACAGAACACCGCGTATCACGAGGCCGGTCACGCGATTGTCGGTCGTGTGGTGCCCGAGCACGATCCGGTCTACAAGGTGTCGATCATCCCGCGCGGTCGCGCGCTGGGCGTGACCATGTTCCTGCCGGAAGAAGATCGCTACAGTCTGTCCAAGCGTGCGCTGATCAGCCAGATCTGCTCGCTGTACGGCGGCCGTATCGCCGAAGAGATGACCCTGGGCTTCGATGGTGTCACCACCGGTGCCTCCAACGACATCATGCGGGCCAGCCAGATTGCCCGGAACATGGTCACCAAGTGGGGCCTGTCCGAGAAGTTGGGTCCGCTGATGTATGCCGAGGAAGAGCAGGAAGTGTTCCTGGGTCGTGGCGGCGGCGGTCAGGGCGGTAGCTTCTCCGGCGAAACGGCCAAGCTGATCGACTCGGAAGTGCGCAGCATCATCGACCAGTGCTACGGCACGGCCAAGCAGATCCTGACCGAACACCGCGACAAACTCGACGCCATGGCGGACGCGCTGATGAAGTACGAAACCATCGATGCCGAGCAGATCGACGACATCATGGCTGGTCGTCCGCCGCGCGAGCCGCGTGACTGGGAGGGCGGTTCGGGTACTTCGGGCACCCCGCCGGTCATCCAGAACGAACGACCTGAAACGCCGATCGGCGGCCCTGCGGCTGATCATTAAGGTTTGAAATGACTTCTGTTCAGTCCTCGACCCGGTTGCCTTGCGGCAACCGGGTTCTTGATTTGGCCCAGACCCATGTCATGGGCATTCTCAACGTCACCCCCGACTCCTTTTCCGACGGTGGTCGCTTCAATCACCTGGATGCCGCCCTGCGTCATGCGCAGGCCATGGTCGAGGCCGGCGCGACCCTGATCGATATCGGCGGCGAGTCGACACGTCCCGGTGCCCGCGCGGTCTCTCCCGGCGAGGAACTGGAGCGTGTCGCGCCGGTGGTCGAGCGTATTCACCGGGAACTGGGTGTGATCATCTCGGTCGATACGTCGACGCCGGAGGTCATGCGCGAGAGCGCGCGGCTGGGGGCGGGCCTGATCAATGACGTACGCTCGCTGCAGCGCGACGGTGCCCTGGAGGCCGCCGCGGCGACGGGGCTGCCGGTGTGCCTGATGCACATGCTCGGCGAGCCGGGCAACATGCAGGACGACCCGCACTACGAGGATGTGACACGCGAGGTGGTGGATTTCCTCGCCGAGCGCATGGCCCGGTGCGCGGCGGCAGGTATCGCGGCCGAGCGGATCGTGCTCGATCCGGGGTTCGGCTTTGCGAAAAACCTGGCGCACAACCTGAGTCTGTTCAAACACATGGAGGCGCTGCACACCCTGGGCCGGCCCTTGTTGGTCGGTGTCTCGCGAAAGAGCATGATAGGGCAGGCCCTGGGTCGCCCGGTCGGTGAGCGCCTTTACGGCGGCCTGGCCCTGGCTGCATTGGCGATGAGCAAGGGGGCGCGGATCCTTCGTGTGCACGATGTCGCCGAAACGGTTGACGTGGTGCGCATGATCGCCGCCGTTGACGCTGCGCAATAGGAATGATGGAGCACTGATGAAGAAAAAATATTTCGGCACCGACGGTATCCGTGGGCGCGTAGGGCAATACCCGATCACTCCGGACTTCATGCTCAAGCTCGGCTGGGCCGCCGGCATGGCGTTCCGCAAGCTGGGTGCGTGCCGGGTGTTGGTGGGCAAGGACACGCGGATCTCCGGCTACATGTTCGAATCGGCCCTGGAGGCCGGTCTTTCCGCTGCCGGTGCCGATGTGATGCTGCTAGGGCCGATGCCGACACCCGCCATCGCCTACCTGACCCGGACCTTCCATGCCGAGGCCGGGATCGTGATCAGCGCTTCGCACAATCCCCATGACGACAACGGCATCAAGTTCTTCTCCGGTGCGGGCACCAAGCTGCCGGACGAGGTCGAGCTGATGATCGAGGAATTGCTCGATGCGCCGATGACCGTGGTCGAGTCGGAAAAGCTCGGCAAGGTCTCGCGGATCAACGACGCGGCCGGTCGCTACATCGAATTCTGCAAGAGCAGCGTGCCGACCGGGACCAATCTCGCGGGCCTGAAGATTGTCATCGACTGCGCCCACGGTGCCACCTACAAGGTCGCGCCTAGCGTGTTCCGCGAATTGGGCGCGCAAGTGACGGCCCTGTCGGCGGCGCCCAACGGCCTGAACATCAACGACAACTGCGGCTCGACGCACATGAAGCCGATCCAGGCGGCCGTGCTGGCCGAGCAGGCGGACCTGGGGATCGCGTTCGACGGCGACGGCGACCGGGTGCAGATGGTCGATCACACCGGTGCGGTGGTCGACGGTGACGAGCTGGTGTTCATCATTGCCCGGGATATGGCTGAGCGCGGCAAGCTGAACGGCGGCGTGGTCGGCACCTTGATGAGCAACCTGGGCCTTGAGCTGGCGTTCAAGGAGCTGAACATTCCTTTTGTGCGCGCCAATGTCGGCGACCGTTATGTCATTGCCGAACTGCTGGAGCGCGAATGGCTGGTGGGCGGCGAAAACTCCGGACACATTCTTTGCCTGAATCACACCACCACGGGGGATGCGATCATCGCGGCCCTGCAAACCTTGATGGCGCTGCAACGCCGCGGTGAAAGCCTGGCGCAGGCGCGCCAGGCGATACGCAAGTGCCCGCAGGTGCTGGTCAATGTGCGTTTCGCCGGCGGCGTCGATCCGGTCAAGCACCCGAAGGTGGTCGAGGCCTGCGAGCAGGTCACCCAGGCCATGAACGGTCGCGGCCGCGTGCTGTTGCGCAAGTCCGGCACCGAGCCGCTGGTGCGTGTGATGGTCGAAGGCGAGGACGAGGCAACGGTTCGTGGCCACGCCGATGCGCTGGCAAAACTGGTGACTGAAGTTTGCGCCTGATTTCGGCTTGCCAGTAAGGATGCGGTTGGGTAACATCTGCGCCCACTTTGACCTGCGAGGTACAGCATGCGTCGCCCAATGGTAGCTGGTAACTGGAAAATGCACGGTACCCGCGCCAGTGTCGTCGAGCTGATCAAAGGCCTGCGAGACCTGGCCTTGCCGAGCGGTGTTGACGTGGCGGTGTTCCCGCCTTGTCTGCATATCAGCCAAGTGGTTGAAGGTTTGGAAGGCCAGTCGATTTCGGTCGGCGCGCAGAACTCGGCAGTGGAATCCATGCAGGGTGCGCTGACCGGTGAAATTGCGCCGAGTCAGTTGGTCGATGCAGGGTGTTCCCTGGTGCTGGTAGGGCATTCCGAGCGTCGCCTGATTCTGGGCGAGTCGGATCAGACCCTTAATCGCAAGTTTGCGGCAGCGCAGGCTTGTGGCTTGATCCCGGTGCTCTGTGTAGGGGAAACCCTGGAGCAGCGTGAAGCCGGCAAGACGCTGGAAGTGGTTTCGCGTCAGCTGGGCAGCATTATCGAGGAGCTGGGTGTCGGCGCTTTTGCCAAGGCTGTCATCGCTTACGAACCGGTCTGGGCCATTGGCACCGGGCTGACAGCTTCGCCGCAGCAGGCGCAGGATGTGCACGCAGCCATTCGCGCGCAGTTGGCGGCAGAGAATTCTGAGGTCGCGCAAGGTGTGCGGCTTCTATACGGCGGCAGCGTGAAGGCGGCCAATGCGGTCGAACTGTTCGGCATGCCGGATATCGATGGGGGGCTCATTGGTGGAGCGTCCCTGAATGCAGATGAGTTCGGTGCGATCTGTCGCGCCGCGGGAAACTGAAAAATGCTGGAAACAGTCGTAGTCGTTCTTCATCTGTTGGGTGCGCTGGGCGTTGTTGGTCTGGTATTGCTGCAACAGGGTAAAGGTGCGGACGCTGGCGCGTCTTTCGGAGCAGGTGCATCAAATACTGTGTTCGGAAGCCAAGGTTCCTCTACCTTTCTTAGTAAGTTTACTGCTATACTTGCCGCAGGTTTCTTCATAACCAGCTTGGGGTTAGGTTACTTTGCTAAAGAGAAGGCTCATGAGCTGACTCAAGTAGGTTTGCCAAACCCAGCGGTGTTGGAAGTACCAAAGCAAAAACCGGCATCTGATGATGTACCGGTGCTCCAGGAGCAGAAGTCGGCCTCACCGACTGATGTACCCAAGGCTCCAGAGCAGAAGTAAAATGGGTTTCATGTTGTAAACGTTGTATTGCCGAGGTGGTGGAATTGGTAGACACGCAACCTTGAGGTGGTTGTGCCCATAGGGTGTAGGGGTTCGAGTCCCCTTCTCGGTACCAATTATCAGGAGAGCCCGCTGTTGCGGGCTTTCTTGTAGGTGGAAGGTTACATTGACCCTGCAAGGGATCGGTCGTATACTTTCGCCCCAGCTTTGTCGCGGGGTGGAGCAGTCTGGTAGCTCGTCGGGCTCATAACCCGAAGGTCGTCGGTTCAAATCCGGCCCCCGCAACCAGTTTTCGCGGAGCCCCTTTTCAGGGGCTTTTTGTTGGCTGGGCACTTCATGACGCCGCTGTTCGACGGCGTTTCAGGGATGGGCGATTCGCCCATTTTTTGTTTATTTCAATAGCATGCACAGAGATGCACGAGGGGGTTCAGGTGTCGAGCAAGCTAGAACAGTTGCAGGCCTTGTTGGCCCCGGTGGTCGTGGCCCTTGGCTATGAATGCTGGGGTATTGAGTATTCGGCTCAAGGTCGCCATTCCGTGTTGCGCGTTTATATCGATAAAGAAGGCGGCGTGCTGGTGGACGATTGTGCCATCGTCAGCCGCCAGATCAGTGGTGTGCTGGATGTCGAAGATCCGATCTCCACTGAGTACACCCTTGAGGTTTCCTCTCCTGGCATGGAACGCCCGCTGTTCACCCTTGAACAGTTTGCCTCGCATGCCGGCGAACAAGTGAAGATCAAGTTGCGCTCGCCTTTCGAAGGTCGACGTAATTTTCAGGGCCTTCTGCGCGGAGTGGAAGAGCAGGACGTCGTGGTGCAGGTGGAAGACCACGAGTTTCTGTTGCCGATCGATTTGATCGACAAGGCCAACATTATTCCCAGTTTTGACTGAGACGCGGATCCCGCGGATCCAATGGCTTGCGAAAGGCGAGGCGTACGATGAGCAAAGAAGTATTGCTGGTTGTTGAGTCGGTATCCAACGAAAAGGGTGTACCGGCAAGCGTGATTTTTGAGGCGCTGGAGATTGCTCTGGCGACCGCAACCAAGAAGCGCTTTGAAGATGAAGTTGACCTGCGTGTGGAAATCAACCGCCACACCGGTGCCTATGAGACTTTCCGTCGCTGGACAGTCGTCGAGGAAGCCGATCTTGACGATCCGGCGATCGAGACCTGGCCGAGCAAAGTGGCGCAAACCCATCCGGGCGCCAAGGTGGGCGACGTCGTCGAAGAGAAGATCGAGTCCATCGAATTCGGTCGCATCGCCGCTCAGACCGCCAAGCAAGTCATTGTGCAGAAGGTTCGCGAAGCCGAGCGTGCGCAGGTGGTCGACGCCTATCGCGAGCGCCTGGGGGAAATCATCTCCGGCACCGTGAAGAAAGTCACCCGTGACAACGTCATCGTTGACCTGGGCAACAACGCCGAAGCGCTGCTGGCCCGCGAAGACATCATTTCCCGCGAGACTTTCCGCGTGGGTGTCCGGGTTCGCGCCCTGCTCAAGGAGATCCGCACCGAGAACCGCGGCCCTCAGTTGATCCTGTCGCGTACCGCGCCGGAAATGCTGATCGAGCTGTTCCGTATCGAAGTGCCGGAAATCGCCGAAGGCCTGATCGAAGTGATGGCAGCGTCCCGTGACCCGGGTTCGCAGGCCAAGATCGCGGTCCGTTCCAAGGACAAACGCATCGACCCGCAAGGTGCCTGCATCGGCATGCGCGGTTCGCGCGTCCAGGCCGTCTCCGGCGAGCTGGGCGGCGAGCGCGTGGACATCGTCCTGTGGGACGACAACCCGGCGCAGTTCGTGATCAACGCCATGTCGCCGGCGGAAGTCGCGGCAATTATCGTTGACGAGGATGCCCATGCCATGGACATCGCCGTCGGCGCAGACAATCTGGCTCAGGCCATCGGTCGCGGTGGTCAGAACGTGCGTCTGGCCAGCCAGTTGACCGGCTGGACCCTGAACGTGATGACCGAATCGGACATCCAGGCTAAGCAACAGGCAGAAACCGGTGACATCCTGCGCAACTTCATCGACGAGCTGGAAGTCGACGAAGAGCTGGCACAGGTGCTGGTCGATGAAGGTTTCACCAGCCTGGAAGAGATTGCCTACGTACCGTTGGAGGAAATGCTCAACATCGACGGCTTTGACGAAGACATCGTCAACGAGCTTCGCGCTCGGGCCAAGGATCGCTTGTTGACCAAAGCCATCGCTACTGAGGAAAAGCTGGCAGACGCCCATCCGGCCGAAGACCTGCTCTCGCTTGAGGGTATGGACAAGGATTTGGCGATGGAACTGGCGGTGCGCGGCGTAATTACCCGCGAAGACCTGGCCGAGCAGTCTATTGACGACCTGCTCGACATCGACGGCATCGACGACGATCGTGCCGGCAAGTTGATCATGGCCGCCCGAGCCCATTGGTTCGAGTAATAGGCGCGGCCTGAGGAGAGAAGTGCATGACGCAAGTCACGGTGAAACAACTGGCCGATGAGGTCAAAACACCGGTAGAGCGCCTGTTGCAGCAGATGCGTGAGGCAGGTCTGCCGCACACCGCCGCCGATGAAGGTGTGAGCGACAGTGAGAAGCAGTCTTTGCTGACTCACCTGAAGAGCAGCCACAAGGCGAAAGTGGAAGAACCGCGCAAGATTACCTTGCAGCGCAAGACCACCAGCACCCTGCGTGTTGCCGGTAGCAAGAGCATCAGCGTTGAAGTACGCAAGAAGAAAGTCTTCGTACAACGCAGCCCGGAAGAAATCGAAGCCGAGCGCAAGCGCGAGCTGGAAGAACGTCGTGCCGTAGAGAATGCGGCCCGTCAAAAGGCTGAAGAAGAAGCCAAGCGTCGCGCCGAAGAAGAAGCGCGCCGCCAGCCCGCTCCTGCTCCGGTGGTCGCTCCAGTGGTTGAAGCGGTTGCCCAGGCGCCTGTCGCCGAGCCTGTACGTGAAGCCGTAATGGCCGCTCCCGCACCGGCCGTCGAGCGCAAGCGCGAAGAGCCGCGTCGTCCGGACAAACCCCGTGCCGACGATAGCAATCGTCGTAGCGGCGGTGGCGACGGCGAGCGCAAGAACGCTCCGCATCGTGCTTCGGTCAAGGAAAAGGCTCCGGCGCCACGTGTGGCACCGCGCACTACCGACGAAGAAAGCGATGGTTTCCGTCGTGGCGGTCGCGGCAAGGCCAAGCTGAAGAAACGCAACGCCCACGGTTTCCAGAGCCCTACCGGGCCAGTGGTGCGCGACGTGAAGATCGGCGAGACCATCACCGTCGGCGACCTGGCACAGCAGATGTCGGTCAAGGCGGCCGAGATCATCAAGTTCATGTTCAAGCTGGGCACCCCAGCCACTATCAACCAGGTGCTGGATCAGGAAACTGCCCAGCTGGTTGCCGAGGAACTGGGCCACAAGGTGACCCTGGTCAGCGACACCGCCCTGGAAGATTCCCTGGCCGAGTCCCTGAAGTTCGAAGGTGAAGCGTTCTCCCGTGCACCGGTCGTGACCGTCATGGGCCACGTTGACCACGGTAAGACCTCGCTGCTCGACTACATCCGTCGTGCCAAGGTTGCCGCCGGCGAAGCCGGTGGTATCACCCAGCACATCGGTGCGTACCACGTGGAAACCGATCGCGGCATGGTCACCTTCCTCGACACCCCGGGTCACGCCGCGTTTACCGCGATGCGTGCCCGTGGTGCCAAGGCGACCGACATCGTGATCCTGGTGGTCGCCGCCGACGACGGCGTGATGCCGCAGACCATCGAAGCCGTTCAGCATGCCCAGGCAGCTGGCGTGCCGCTGGTGGTGGCGGTGAACAAGATCGACAAGCCGGGCGCCGATCTCGATCGCATCCGCAGCGAACTGTCGGTTCACGGCGTGACTTCGGAAGAGTGGGGTGGCGATACGCCGTTCGTTCCGGTTTCGGCGAAAGTCGGTACGGGCGTTGACGAGCTGCTCGAGGCCGTTCTGCTGCAAGCCGAGGTTCTGGAGCTCATGGCAACGCCATCGGCACCTGGACGTGGCGTGGTGGTCGAATCGCGTCTCGACAAGGGCCGTGGTCCGGTGGCAACCGTGCTGGTACAGGACGGTACGCTGCGTCAGGGCGACATGGTGCTGGTCGGTTCGAACTATGGCCGCGTGCGCGCCATGCTCGACGAGAACGGCAAGCCGATCAAGGAAGCCGGTCCTGCCATTCCGGTCGAGATCCTCGGCCTGGACGGTACGCCGGACGCTGGCGACGAGATGAGTGTTGTTGCCGACGAGAAGAAAGCCCGCGAAGTGGCGCTGTTCCGTCAAGGCAAGTTCCGCGAAGTCAAACTGGCTCGCGCGCATGCCGGCAAGCTGGAAAACATCTTCGAGAGCATGGGCCAGGAAGAGAAGAAGACGCTCAACATCGTCCTCAAATCCGACGTCCGTGGTTCGTTGGAAGCACTGCAAGGTGCGCTCAACGGCTTGGGTAACGATGAAGTGCAAGTGCGCGTCGTCGGTGGCGGTGTCGGTGGTATCACCGAGTCCGACGCCAACCTGGCACTGGCCTCCAACGCTGTACTGTTCGGCTTCAACGTGCGTGCCGATGCTGGCGCACGCAAGATCGTCGAGCAGGAAGGCCTGGATATGCGTTACTACAACGTGATCTACGACATCATCGAAGACGTCAAGAAAGCCTTGACCGGTATGCTGGGCAGCGACGTCCGGGAGAACATCCTGGGTATCGCCGAAGTCCGCGACGTGTTCCGTTCGCCGAAGTTCGGCGCGATCGCCGGTTGCATGGTGATCGAGGGTACTGTCCACCGTAACCGTCCGATCCGTGTACTGCGTGAAGACATCGTGATCTTCGAAGGCGAGCTGGAATCCCTGCGCCGCTTCAAGGATGACGCTTCCGAAGTCCGTGCCGGCATGGAATGCGGTATCGGCGTGAAGAGCTACAACGACGTCAAGGTCGGTGACAAGATCGAAGTCTTCGAGAAGGTCCAGGTTGCTCGCAGCCTCTGACTCGTACACTTCAGGAGCCGTGATGGCCGGTCGCATGCAAATGCCCGGCACCTCGTCCGGACTCTAAACGCAACGCCCGGTCCGGCTTCTGCCAGGCCGGGCGTTTGCCGCTTTCAGACCTTGCGGGTTTCACCGCAGGGCAGCTACAGGTAACAAGACATGGCAAAAGAATACAGCCGTACCCAACGCATCGGCGACCAGATGCAGCGCGAGCTCGCGCAGCTGATCCGTCGTGAAGTCAAGGACCCGCGCGTCGGCCTGGTCACCATTACCGCCGTCGATGTCAGCCGTGACGTCGGTCACGCGAAGATCTTCATCACCGTGATGGGCCAGGACAATCCGGACGACATCGCCCAGAGCATCAAGGTGCTCAACGCGGCGGCGGGCTTCCTGCGCATGCAACTGGCCCGCGAGATGAAGCTGCGCAGCGTGCCGCAGTTGCACTTCCACTATGACGAAAGCGTCGTGCGTGGCGCGCACCTGTCGGCGTTGATCGAGCGTGCCGTGGCCGAAGACAGCCAGCACGTCGACGGCGCGGCGGCACAAGACAATCTTCCAGAAGACGCCCGGGAGTAATCGGTGGCTCAGGTCAAGCGTATCCGTCGTAATGTCAGCGGCATCATTCTGCTGGACAAGCCGTTGGGGTTCACCTCCAACGCCGCCTTGCAGAAAGTCCGCTGGTTGCTCAACGCCGAGAAGGCCGGCCACACCGGCAGCCTCGATCCGTTGGCCACCGGCGTGCTGCCGCTGTGCTTCGGCGAGGCCACCAAGTTCTCGCAATACCTGCTCGATTCCGACAAGGGTTACGAAACCCTGATGCAATTGGGCAAGACCACCACCACCGGGGATGCCGAAGGCGAAGTTTTGCAGACGCGTGCGGTAACCGTTGGTCGCGCCGATATCGACGCGGTGTTGCCGGAATTTCGCGGTGAAATCAGTCAGATACCGCCCATGTACTCGGCACTCAAGCGTGACGGACAGCCGCTTTACAAGCTGGCGCGTGCCGGTGAGGTAGTGGAGCGCGAACCGCGTTCTGTTACTATTGCGCGCTTGGAATTGCTCGCCTGCGAAGGCGATACTGCTCGACTGGCGGTGGACTGCAGCAAGGGCACCTATATTCGTACCCTGGTGGAGGATATCGGTGAGAAGCTCGGTTGTGGCGCGTACGTTGCCGAACTGCGACGGACCCAGGCCGGACCCTTCACCCTGGCCCAGACGGTCACGCTCGAAGAGCTGGAAGCGGTACATGCCGAAGGCGGCAACGAGGCGGTCGATCGCTTCCTCATGCCTTCGGACAGCGGTCTGCTAGACTGGCCGCTGCTGCAATTCTCGGAGCACAGTGCGTTCTATTGGCTCAACGGCCAACCGGTACGTGCCCCGGACGCGCCGAAGTTCGGCATGGTGCGGGTACAGGATCATAACGGTCGCTTCATCGGTATCGGTGAAGTGAGCGAAGACGGGCGCATCGCGCCGCGTCGACTGATTCGGTCAGAATGACCGGAACCAGCCTGTGTAACAGCAGGCTGGCGAGGGTGGCTGTCAACAGGCACGGTCACTGCTCATTTATAGATACAGGGATTTGTCCCTGGCCTGTTGAAACCGTTTCTTTGAAACAGTTTCCTGATAAAAGGATTGCCTCATGGCTCTCAGCGTTGAAGAAAAAGCTCAAATCGTTACCGACTACCAGCAAGCCGTTGGTGATACTGGTTCGCCAGAAGTGCAAGTTGCACTGCTGACCGCCAACATCAACAAACTGCAAGGTCACTTCAAGGCCAACGGTAAAGATCACCACTCCCGTCGTGGTCTGATCCGCATGGTTAACCAGCGTCGCAAGCTGCTGGACTACCTGAAAGGCAAGGACGTGAGCCGTTACAGCGCTCTGATCGGTCGCCTGGGTCTGCGTCGCTAATCAGCGATTGCGCTATGAGGTTGGTTGTTTGTCATGCGTCAGCGGGTTTCCCGCAGGCGCCTGGCAAGCTCCCAGCCTCTAGTTTTATCTGGACACCTGTTTTGCCTGAGTGACAGCAGCACCTGGACAATTACAGTCGGGCCGATTCCCGGCGTTGCCCAAGAATTTCGCAAGAAGACAAGTTCCCCAAGAGCCACAAAAGAAGGTAGGACACCGTGAACCCGGTTATCAAAAAATTCCAGTTCGGTCAGTCGACCGTTACCCTCGAGACGGGCCGTATCGCCCGCCAGGCCTCCGGCGCCGTATTGGTCACCGTTGACGACGACGTCAGCGTATTGGTGACCGTGGTGGGTGCCAAGCAAGCCGATCCAGGCAAGGGCTTCTTCCCTCTGTCGGTTCACTACCAGGAAAAGACTTACGCTGCCGGTAAGATCCCTGGCGGTTTCTTCAAGCGCGAAGGCCGTCCTTCCGAGAAAGAAACCCTGACTTCCCGACTGATCGACCGTCCGATCCGTCCGCTGTTCCCGGAAGGCTTCATGAACGAAGTGCAGGTTGTCTGCACCGTCGTCTCCACCAGCAAGAAAACCGATCCGGACATCGCTGCGATGATCGGTACCTCGGCGGCCCTGGCCATCTCCGGTATTCCTTTCGACGGCCCGATCGGCGCTGCTCGCGTAGCCTTCCACGAAAGCACCGGCTACCTGCTGAACCCGACTTACGAGCAACTGAAAGCCTCGAGCCTGGACATGGTCGTTGCCGGTACCTCGGAAGCGGTACTGATGGTTGAATCGGAAGCCAAGGAGCTGACCGAAGACCAGATGCTGGGTGCCGTACTGTTCGCCCACGACGAATTCCAGGCCGTGATCCAGGCCGTCAAGGAACTGGCTGCCGAAGCCGCCAAGCCAACCTGGACCTGGGCTCCACAAGCCGAAGCCACCGAACTGCTGGGCGCTATCCGTGCCGAGTTCGGCGAGGCGATCTCCCAGGCCTACACCATCACCGTCAAGGCCGACCGTTACGCTCGCCTGGGCGAGCTGAAAGACCAGGTGGTCGCCAAGCTGTCGGGTGAAGAAGGCCAGCCTTCCGCCGCTGACGTGAAAGCCGCATTCGGCGAAATCGAATACCGCACCGTTCGCGAAAACATCGTCAACGGCAAGCCGCGTATCGATGGTCGTGACACCCGCACCGTACGTCCTTTGAACATCGAAGTCGGTGTTCTGCCCAAGACCCACGGTTCGGCCCTGTTCACCCGTGGCGAAACCCAGGCCCTGGTCGTCGCCACGCTGGGTACTGCCCGTGACGCACAGCTGCTGGACACCCTGGAAGGCGAGAAAAAAGACCCCTTCATGCTGCACTACAACTTCCCTCCGTTCTCGGTGGGCGAGTGTGGTCGCATGGGCGGTGCGGGTCGTCGTGAAATCGGTCACGGTCGTCTGGCCCGTCGTTCGGTCCAGGCCATGCTGCCAAGCGACAGCGATTTCCCGTACACCATCCGTGTGGTCTCGGAAATCACCGAATCCAACGGTTCCAGCTCCATGGCTTCGGTCTGCGGTGCTTCCCTGGCCCTGATGGACGCCGGTGTGCCGATGAAGGCGCCGGTGGCCGGTATCGCCATGGGTCTGGTGAAAGAGGGCGAGAAGTTCGCCGTCCTGACCGACATCCTGGGTGACGAAGACCACCTCGGCGACATGGACTTCAAGGTAGCCGGTACCGCCAAGGGCGTCACCGCGCTGCAGATGGACATCAAGATCAAGGGCATCACCGAAGAGATCATGGAAATCGCCCTGGGCCAGGCCCTGGAAGCGCGCCTGAACATCCTCGGTCAGATGAACCAGATCATCGGTCAGTCCCGCAGCGAGCTGTCCGCCAACGCTCCGACCATGATCTCGATGAAGATCGACACCGACAAGATCCGTGACGTCATCGGTAAAGGCGGCGCGACCATCCGTGCGATCTGCGAGGAAACCAAGGCTTCGATCGATATCGAAGACGACGGTTCGATCAAGATCTTCGGCGAAACCAAGGAAGCAGCTGAGGCGGCTCGCCAGCGCGTCCTGAGCATCACCGCGGAAGCCGAGATCGGCAAGATCTACGTCGGCAAGGTCGAGCGTATCGTCGACTTCGGTGCGTTCGTCAACATCCTGCCGGGCAAGGACGGTTTGGTGCACATCTCCATGCTGAGCGACGCTCGCGTTGAGAAAGTGACCGACATCCTGAAAGAAGGCCAGGAAGTGGAAGTGCTGGTACTGGACGTGGACAACCGCGGCCGTATCAAGCTGTCCATCAAGGACGTTGCAGCAGCCAAGGCGTCGGGCGTTTAATCGCGCTTCGACTTCAAGCTGAAAAAAAGCACCCTCCGGGGTGCTTTTTTTATGGGCGTTGTGCTGCGGCTCAGTGGCCGCGCTTGCTGTCGATGCGCTCCAGGCGTCCGCCGACGAAGCGCAGGTACTGGACCATGCCGCCGCTCTGGGGATAGACCCACTCTTCGATCGGCACCTCGACCCGCCGGTCGAAGCTGCGTTGATAGCCCACCACGTCCTGGGAGCGAGGTGCCCCGCACTTGTCGAGCACCTCCGACTTCCTGTCCCCCACACTGATCAACTGGCTGCCGCAACGCAAGCTGTCGGCCTGGACCTGGCCGGCGCTCAACGCCAGCGCCAGGCCGAACATCACGGGCTTGAACATGTTCACTCGCTATCCAGGTGCAACGGCGTCACGACGCTGCCATCTTTCTGCGCCTCGCCGAGGTTGGCGTCGATAAAGTACACGCGGTCGTCGGCCAACTGGCCCTTGTCCACCAGGAAGTCCTTGATGCTGCTGGCGCGGTCCTGGCCGAGCTTGCGCAGCAGCAGCTCATTGCCGCTCCAGGCCGTGATCACCCCGGCCTGCAGCTTGGCGGTACGCTCGTCGCGGCCCAGCTTGGCCCATTCGGCAGGCGGCTGCTGCTTGAGCAGGGTGCGATAGATGCCTTCGAGCATCGGCGCTTTTTCACTGTCCGGCACCTGGATCATCGAGGCCTGGGCCGGGACCTTGTCGCCACGGCGCTGGAGCATCTTGTAGTAGGTGTCCTGGTACTCGCGATCCAGGCGCTGCTGGGCGATCAACGCGCCGTCGCTGCCCTGGGCCGCGGTGCCTTCGATCTCCAGGCGCAGGTTGGGGCGTTCCTTCAGGGCGGCCGCTAGCTTGGTCAGGGACGCTTGGGCACCACCGCTCAGTTCGCTGGAGCCGGGGGCAAAGGACACGTTGCTGAGGTCCTGGGCGTCGCCGCCGGAGATCAGCCCGCCGATGAACTTGAAGGGCGCGGTGGCGGCGCGCACGATCAGGTTGCGCAGGGTCTGCCAGACAATCGGCATCACGCTGAACTGCGGATTGTTGAGGTCGCCGCTGACCGGCAGTTCGATGGAGATGTTGCCGTCGGAGTCCTTGAGCAGGGCAACCGCCAGCTTGATCGGCAGGTCCACGGCATCCGGGCTGTCGACCTTCTCACCCAGTTGCAGCTGTTCGACCAGCACTTTGTTTTCGGCTTTCAGCTGGCCCTTGGTGATCAGGTAGTGCAGGTCGAGATTGAGCCGGCCCTTGCGGATGCGGAAGCCGGCGAACTTGCCGGAATAGGGGGTCAGCGTCGTCAGCTCGACCCGCTTGAAGCTGGTGGCGATATCCAGGCTGGTCATCGGGTCGAAGGGCGTCAGGGCGCCCTTGATGGTCACCGGCGCATAACGGTCGACCTTACCCTTGATATCGACGCCGGCAGGTTTTGGCTGGCGGTTGTCGATAGTACCGATCTGGCCGTTGAGCTGTTGGATCGCCGTGGCGAAGTGGGGCGTCAGGCTGAAGTCGGCAAAGTTGGCCGAGCCGTCATTGATGGCAATGCCGCCGACGTGGATACCCAGCGGCTTGCTGTTCGAGGCCGCGGGTTGCGCCGTGGCTTTTTCATCGGACTTGCTCGCGGGCGGCTGCGGGATCAGCAGGTCATCGATGTTGGTGGTGCGGTCATCGTTGATCATGAAGCGCGCATAGGGTTGCAGCAGGTTGACCTTGTCGATCGACAGGCTGTCGCCGTGCTGATAATTCAGCCCGTCGACCGTCAGTTTCTGCCACTTCACGAAGTCGCGGCTCTTGAGGGTGTCGAGGGTGTGCAACTGGTCGACCTGGGCCTTGCCGGTCACGCTGAAAGCCAGCGGGTCGGTGCTTTTCAGGTTGACCGCGAGGTCGCTGCCGAGCATGCCGCTGCGCACTTCCAGGCGCATGAACGGCTCGACATAGGCCTGGGCCACCCGCAGGTCGATGTCCTGGGTATTGACCTTGAGCCTGGCACTGATCGGGCTCAGGTTGACGTCGCCGCTGGCGAGGATCTTGCCCTGCTTGCCCAGCCCGGTGTCGAGCTTGAGGGTGAAGGGCGACTGGTTGAGGCTGTCGAAATTCTCCAGGTCCAGGTTCAGCGGGCCGAGCTCCAGGGCCACCGCGGTTTTCGGTACGCGGTCGGCCAGGTGCACGCGGTAGTCGCGCAGTTGCACGTCCTTGAGCAGGACCTGCCAGGGCTTGCTCGGCGCCGGCGGTTCGGCCTTGGCGCTGTCGGAGGCGGCCGGGGCTTCCTTGGGCGCTGGTTTGGCCGGTTGCGAGGCGAAGAGTTTCTGCCAGTCGAGTTGCCCGTCCTGCTCGCGGGCGGCCCAGGTTTCCAGTTTGTTGCTGCGAATCTTGCCGACGACCACCTGCTGTTTGGCCAGGTCGAGGCTGGTTTCGCTGACGTCCAGGCGTTCCAGACGCACCAGCGGGCGACCGTCCGGGGCCTTCATGGCGAAGGGGGCGACGCTGACGGCGGCGTTGCTCAGCTGCAACTCGGTGCCTTTGGCGAGGCTGAAGGTGTAGTCGCTGCTGAGGTTGACGACGCCGTCTTCCAGCTCCAGCGGCAGGGCATCGCGCACATAGGGCCACCAGGCTTTCATCCGGTTGTCGGTGACCTTGAGCGAACCTGCGGAGGTGACGGGCACCAGGCTGAGGTGACCTTTCCAGTCGATCCGTCCCCCGTCGGCGCCGATGGCCGCCAGGGTCATGTCGGCGTTGTCGTCAGGCAGGGTGCTGAGGTTCTTCAGCGCCAGGTCCATCGGGGTGTAGGTGAATTCGATCGGTTCGCTGGGGCGCAGGTCCTGGAAATGCAGGCGCCCTCCCGCCAGTGTGATCTGGTCGATGCGTACTGGAAACGGCTTGCTGTCGGGGGCGGCCGGGGTCGGCTGGCTGGGCGGCAGCTTGAACAGCTGGGTGAGGTTCAGGGTGCCGTCCTTGCTGAACGTCACCTCGGTGTTGGGTTTGTCCAGCTGGATGTCGGCCAGGTGCAGGGCGTGGGTCCAGAGGCTGTCGATCTGCAGGTTGACATAGAGGCGTTCGAAGGCGACCTGTTCCTTGCCCGGTTGGCCGATATTCAGGCCCCACAGCGTCAGTTCGAGACTGAAGGGGTTGAACTCCAGGCGTTGGAGGCTGGCGGGCACCGTGGCGTAGTTCGCCAGTTGCTGGTTGGCGATACGCAGGCCGACGCCGGGAAGGATCAGGAACCCCAGCACGGCGTACAGCGCGAGGACGGTCAGCAAGGCGCCGAGGGCGCGTTTCAATCCTTTGGACATGTGAATCGTCGTCTTTCTCAGTCGGAGGTGCCTTGGAGTATGGCATGCGTTTGCGGTTCCAAAGCAAGGCTCTTGTTGCGCCGCAATAATGGGTGTTTGCGAGCCATTCCTAGAGTTGCAGAACCAGGGTCTTCAGCGGTGGTTGCAGGTCGCGGGAAGGGAAGTCGGCGGCGGGACTCAGCACCTGCCATTCGCGTACCGGACGCCCGGCTTTTTCCGCACAGCGCAGGACCTGTTCGCGCCAGTCCTCCATGCTGACTTTCGCCAGGTTGTTGCAGCAGATCAGCACGCCGTTGTCGGCGGTCGCCAGCAGGGCCGGCTTGAGCAGGCTCTGGTAGTCGCGCAGCAGGTCGACGGTGCCGAAGGCGCTCTTGGCCCAGGCGGGCGGGTCGAGCAGCACCAGGTCGTACTGGCGTTGGTCCAGGCGCGGGTAGCTGGGCAGCTTCTGTCCGCGGCGCTGGCTGATGGGCAGGCCGGCGAGCTGGCGAATGGCGGGGAAGTAGTCGGACTGGATGAAGTCCATCTCCGGCAGTTGCGGGTTGAGCCGACCGTTTTCCCGGCCTACCGCCAGGTTGCCTTCGGCGAAGTCCAGGTTGCAGACCTCCCGGGCACCCCCGGCCGCAGCACTGAGGCCGACGCCGCAGGTGTAGGCGAAGAGGTTCAGTACGCTTTTGCCGGCGCTGTGCTGCCTGACCCAGCCGCGAGCGTTGCGCAGGTCGAGGAACAGCAGCGGGTCCTGGCCGGGGTGACGGCCACGGACGCGATAGTTCAGGCCCCATTCGTGGCCCACCAGGTCGGCGAGGGCGGCGGCGTCGGCACGATAGACCGGGTCTTCGCGATCGATGCGCGAGTTGCCCCGGGAGCGGTCGTTGTAGACCAGCAGGGTGTCCAGGTCCAGATGTTGGTTGATCGTCGCGTGCAGCGCCAGCAGGTCTTCACGTTCCAGAGTCTGGTGGAAGGTCTGCACCATCAGTTGGGGACCGTAGCGGTCGACGGTCAGGCCGCCGGCGCCTTCCTGGCTGCCGTGGAACAGGCGATAGCAGTCGGTGCCCTGGCTGTGCAGCTCGGCGAGCAGGTCCTGGCGATGATCGAGGGCGGCGCGCAGCGCCTGGTTCAAGGAAGACATGCACGGCGCCTTGGAATCGGATTTGGCGCGGGAGTTTACCAGCCTTCAGGGGGTCAGGCCCATGCGGCGTTTGGCGCGTTGGGCGGCGCCGTTGCGCATGGCCCAGCGCAACAACGGTGCGCTGCGTTTGACGCCGGCCCGGATGGCCTGGCGTTGCAGCGGGCTTTGCGACTGCCCGAGCATCTCGGCGGCCCAGTCCGGCAGCAGGTCGATACCGGCCTGCATGATCAGGCTGCCGAATGGCTGGGCCAGGCGGCTCGGCGCGGGGGCGGCCAGCAGCAGGCGTACGACTTCGAGGCTGCGGTCATCGCAGAGCAACTGCGGACGCATCCGTTGCAGGTAGTCGGCGATGGCCTGGCGCGAGCGCGGCACGTCCCGCGCGCCCAGGCGTTCGGCGATCAGCGCGATCTCATCGTAGTAGCGGTCCTGGTCCGCCGCCGACAGGTCTGGATTACGGTAGCGCAGATGGGCTTTGAGAAAGCTGCTGACTTCGGCCACATGTACCCAGGTCAACAGTTCCGGGTCGCTGGCGGCGTAGGGCCGGCCATCCGGTGCGGTGCCGACCACCTTCAAGTGGATGGTGCGTACCCTGTCGATCAGCCACTCGGCGTCCTTGCGTGAGCCGAAGGTGGTCCCGGCAATGAACTGGCTGGTGCGGCGCAAGCGTCCGAGCATGTCCTGGCGGAAGTTGGAATGGTCCCAGACCCCGGCCAGGGCCAGCGGGTGCAGGGCTTGCAGCATCAGGGCGCTGGTGCCGCCGATGAGCATGCTGCTGAAGTCGCCATGCACCCGCCAGCACACCGAGTCCGGGCCGAAGAGGCCGGGGTCGCCCTTGGGTTTTTCCAGGTCGAGCATGCCCAGGGACAGGCCGGTCAGACTCATGATCTGGGTTTCGATGCGGCGACGAAGGAATTCCATGCTGGCTCGGTGGTTGGGGCGGCGAATGTTGTTCGCCACCCGGGGTTCAGGGATTCAGGCGTTGTTCGATCAGGCCGTCGACCACCCCCGGGTCGGCCAGGGTCGAGGTATCGCCCAGGTTGTCCAGCTCGTTGCTGGCAATCTTGCGCAGGATACGCCGCATGATCTTGCCCGAACGGGTTTTCGGCAAGGCCGGGGCCCATTGGATCAGGTCCGGCTTGGCAAAGCTGCCGATCTCCTTGCCCACCAGGGCCAGCAGGGCCTTCTTGAGGGTGTCGTCCGGCTCGACGCCTTTCATCGGGGTGACGAAGGCATACAGGCCCTGGCCCTTGAGGTCGTGGGGATAGCCGACCACGGCGGCTTCGGCCACGTTTTCATGCAGCACCAGGGCGCTTTCCACCTCGGCGGTGCCGATGCGGTGGCCGGAGACGTTGATCACGTCGTCGATACGGCCGGTGATCCAGTAGTCGCCGTCCTCGTCGCGGCGGGCGCCGTCGCCGGTGAAGTAGTAGCCCGGGTAGGGTTTGAAATAGGTCTCGAGCATGCGCTGCGGGTCGCCATAGACGCTGCGGATCTGCCCCGGCCAACTGCTTTTCAGGGCGAACACGCCGCTGCCGGCACCGCTGATTTCCCGACCCTGTTCATCCAGCAGGACCGGCAGCACGCCGAACATCGGCTGGGTGGCGCAACCGGGCTTGATGCGGCTGTTGGCGACCAGCGGGGTGAGCATGATGCCGCCGGTCTCGGTCTGCCACCAGGTGTCGACGATGGGGCAGCGCTGCTCGCCGACGGCATTGAAATACCATTCCCAGGCTTCCGGGTTGATCGGCTCGCCGACGCTGCCGAGCAGACGCAGGCTGGCCCGCGAGGTGTTTTCCAGGGGCGCGTGGCCTTCGCGCATCAGGGCCCGCAGGGCGGTGGGCGCGGTGTAGAAGATATTCACCAGGTGTTTGTCGATGACCTGCCAGAAACGCGAGGCATCCGGATAGCTCGGTACGCCTTCATAGATCAGGCTGGTCGCGCCGTTGGCCAGGGGGCCGTAGACGATATAGCTGTGGCCGGTGACCCAGCCGACATCGGCGGTGCACCAGAAGACTTCGCCGGGGCGGTAGTCGAACACGTACTGGAAGGTCATGGCGACCTGCAGCAGGTAACCGCCGGTGCTGTGCAGCACGCCCTTGGGTTTGCCGGTGCTGCCGGAGGTGTAGAGGATGAACAGCGGGTCTTCGGCGTCCATCGGTTCCGGCGGGCAGTCGGCGCTGATGCCGTGCAGGGCTTCGTGGTACCAGAGGTCGCGTCCCGCGACCCAGTTCACCTCGGCCTGGGCGCGTTCCACCACGAGCACTGTGCTGACATTCGGGCAACTGAGCAGCGCCTGGTCGACATTCTGCTTGAGGGGGATGTATTTGCCGCCGCGTACGCCCTCATCGGCGGTGATCACCGTGCGGCAGTCGGCATCGAGGATGCGGTCGCGCAGGGCGTCGGGGGAGAAGCCGCCGAAGACCACCGAGTGAATGGCGCCGAGGCGGGCACAGGCGAGCATGGCGTAGGCGGCTTCGGGAATCATCGGCATGTAGATGCAGACCCGGTCGCCTTTCTTCACGCCGCGGCCCTTGAGCACGTTGGCCAGCCGGCAGACGTTGTGGTGCAGTTTGCGGTAGGTGATCTGCGCCGATTCGTGGGGATTGTCGCCTTCCCAGATCAGGGCGATCTGGTCGCCCCGGGTGGCGAGATGACGGTCGATGCAGTTGTAGCTGACATTCAGTTGTGCGCCGGCGAACCAGCGGGCCTCGCCGCTGTGCAGGTCCCATTGCTGGACCTTGTCCCAGGGGCTGGACCAGTCGAGAAAGCGTTTGGCCTGTTCAGCCCAGAAAGTGTCGGGTTGGTCGATGGACTGGCGGTAGAGGCGCCGATAGTCGTCCTGGCTCAACTGCGCGGCCTGGCGCACGGCGTCGGCCTTGGGATAGGTGCGAAGATCGAACATGGCGGTTCCTTGTTCTTGTCTGCGACAAGTCTCAAGGTTGCACCCTGTTGGGGCGGGGTTCAAGGGGGTAAAAGGGTGAGCCTGCTCCAATTGACGTCCCGGGCAGATGCGCCCGGGATGCCTCTGTCTGCACACGGTCTTTGTGGGAGCCGGCTTGCTGGCGATGGCGGCCGCAAGATCGACGCAAGCCTCGAGGGCCTCATCGCCGGCAAGCCGGCTCCCACAGGTCTTGTGTCGATCACTGCATTGCGCGCAGGCGCGTGCGATCAGCCGCGATGGCGACCACGGAAGTAGTTGATCAACCCTTGGGTCGAAGCGTCTTCCGCCGCGCTTTCCTCGCTGCCGGTCAGGCGGTTGTAGACGCCCTTGCCCAGTTCCTTGCCCAGCTCCACGCCCCATTGGTCGAAGGCGTTGATGCCCCAGATCACGCTCTGCACGAAGACCTTGTGTTCGTACATCGCCACCAGGGCGCCGAGACGGCGAGGGCTGATGCGCTCGACCACCAGGGTGTTGCTCGGACGGTTGCCCGGGATCACCTTGTGCGCTGCCAGTTTTTGCACCTCGGCTTCGCTCAGGCCCTTTTCACGCAGCTCGGCTTCCGCTTCGGCGCGGGTCTTGCCGAGCATCAACGCCTGGCTTTGCGACAGGCAGTTGGCGTACAGCCACTGGTGGTGGTCGGCCACCGGGTTGAAGCTGACAATCGGCACGATGAAGTCGGCCGGGATCAACTGGGTGCCCTGGTGCAGCAACTGGTGGTAGGCGTGCTGGCCGTTGCAACCGACGCCACCCCAGATCACCGGGCCGGTATCGGTAGACACCGGCGTGCCGTCCTGGCGCACGCTCTTGCCGTTGGATTCCATGTCCAGCTGTTGCAGGTGCTTGGTGATGTTGCGCAGGTAGTGATCGTACGGCAGGATCGCGTGGCTCTGCGCGCCCCAGAAGTTGCCGTACCAGACCCCCAGCAGGGCCAGCAGCACCGGCATGTTCTGTTCGAACGGCGCGGTCTGGAAATGCTGGTCCATGGTGTAGGCACCGGACAGCAGTTCCTTGAAGTTCGACATGCCGATGGCCAGGGCGATCGGCAGGCCGATGGCCGACCACAGCGAGTAGCGCCCGCCGACCCAGTCCCACATCGGGAAGATGTTTTCTTCACGGATACCGAAGGCCACGGCGGCGGCGTTGTTGCTCGATACCGCGATGAAGTGCTTGTACAGCTCCGCTTCGGAGCCGCCCTGGGCCAGGTACCAGTCACGTGCGGCACGGGCGTTCTTCAGGGTTTCAAGGGTGGTGAAGGTTTTCGACGAGACGATGAACAGGGTGGTCTCGGCGCGGATCTTGGCCGACAGCTCATGGAACTCACTGCCATCGATATTCGCCAGGTAATGGCAGCGCACGCCTTTCTGGGCGTAGGACAGCAACGCCTCGGAAACCAGTTCCGGACCCAGGAACGAACCACCGATACCGATGTTCACCACGTCGGTGATCGGCTTCTCGCTGTAGCCGCGCCACAGGCCGTCGTGGATTTTTCCGACCAGCTCGGTCATCTGGTTCAGCACTTTGTGCACGTCGGGCATCACGTTGACGCCTTTGACCGACAGCTTGTCGCCTACCGGGCGGCGCAGGGCGGTGTGCAGCGCCGGACGACCTTCGGAGGCGTTGACCAGCTCACCGGCGAACAGCGCCTTGATCGCGCCTTGCAGGTCGACTTCGTTGGCCAGGCCTACCAGCAGGTTGCGGGTTTCCTGGGTGATCAGGTTCTTGGAGTAGTCGAGGAACAACCCGCAGCTGCTGAGGGTGAACTGATTGAAGCGCTGCGGATCGGCATTGAAAGCTTCGCGCATGCTGAAATTGTGCATGTTGTCGCGGTGTTGGTTCAGCGCCTGCCAGGCGGGCAGAGCGGTCACGTCGTGAGGAGTGCGGTAGTACGCCATCGCTGCGGGTTTCCTTTTACGAGAGCTGCCTTTTGGACATTTGGCTTGTTGGACACCAGAAACGCCGGAACGTCCCTTTAATCGGTGGCAGTGTCCGGCAACCTGCGTCAGCACGGTTGAATGATGCAGGGGCGATTACAGTAACGCTCGCGCCTGCATCTGTCTTGGCTTTGTCTGACCTTTACTCGGTACTTTTTCGCACTCTCGGGGCTGAAAGGCGTTTTTTGCGTACGCGGCCGGGCGGCGATCAGGCGACCTGCACCGGAATCGAGTGGCTGGTGTGGCTCAACTCGTTGCCCGGGGCCATGTAGAGCATGCGGGGTTTGAAGTCGACCAGCTCGGCCTCGCTGTAATGGGCGTAGGCGCAGATGATCACCCGGTCGCCGACGCCGGCCTTGTGGGCCGCGGCACCGTTCACGGAGATGATCCGCGAACCTTCTTCGCCGCGAATGGCGTAGGTGGTGAAGCGCTCGCCATTGTCGACGTTGTAGATCTGGATCTGTTCGTATTCACGGATGCCGGCCAGGTCCAGCCACTCGCCGTCGATGGCGCAGGAACCTTCGTAATCGAGCACCGCGTGGGTGACTTCGGCGCGATGCAATTTGGCTTTGAGCATGATGGCGTGCATGGGCTGTTTCCTTGGTCGGATCCTCGTGCGGCGCCACGCATTTGCGGTGCGTGGCGCCGGGCGGCGGCAGTTTGCCCGAAGCCGTGGGGTCGGGCAATCGGGCGATCAGGCCGGGCTGTCGAGGTTCAGGTGCAGGTTGTCGATCAGGCGCGTGGTGCCGAGGAACGCGGCGACCAGGATCACCAGGTCACGGTCCTCCGGCGTGGCCGGGCGTAGGGTCAGGGCGTGGCGGATTTCCAGGTAGTCGCCCCGGAAACCGGCGCTTTCGATCTGCCGGTTCTGCTCGGCCAACAGCTTGGGATAGTCGCGCTCGCCCTGTTCGATGGCGTCGGCGATCTGTTTCAGGCTGCGGTACAGCGTCGGCGCCTTGGCCCGCTGTTCTTCGCTGAGGAAACCGTTGCGCGAGGACAGCGCCAGGCCGTCGTTGGCGCGTACGGTCGGCTCGCCGATGATCTGGATCGGCATGTTCAGGTCATGCACCAACTGCCGGATCACCGCCAGTTGCTGGAAATCCTTCTGGCCGAACACCGCCAGGTCCGGTTGGACCATGTTGAACAGTTTGCTGACCACCGTCGCCACCCCTTCGAAATGCCCGGGACGGCTGGCACCGCACAGGCCTTCGGACAGTTGCGGGACGCTGACGCGGGTCTGTCCGCTCATGCCGCCGGGGTACATTTCCTCGACGCTGGGGGCGAACAGCAGGTTGCAACCGGCCTCGAGCAGCTTCTCCTGGTCGGCGGCGAGGGTGCGCGGGTATTTGTCCAGGTCTTCGTTGGCGCCGAATTGCAGCGGGTTGACGAAAATGCTCGCCACCACGAAGTCCGCGCGCTGGGCGGCCTTGGTCACCAGGGCCGCGTGGCCGCTGTGCAGGTTGCCCATGGTCGGCACGAAACCGATGCGTTTGCCCTCGCTGCGGGCACGGGCCACGGCGGCGCGCAGTTCGAGAACGGTCTTGACTGTGTTCATGCGCTGAATCCGTGTTCGATGCCGGGGAAAGTGGCGGCCTTGACCTCGCTGACATAGGCGCTGAGCGCCCCGTGGAGGCTGTCCTGGCCGGCCATGAAGTTCTTCACGAACTTGGGCACGCGACCGCTGATGGACAGGCCGAGCATGTCGTGCAGGACCAGGACCTGGCCGTCGGTGGCGCTGCCGGCGCCGATGCCGATCACCGGGACCTTCACCGCCTGGGTGATTTCCGCGGCCAGTTCGCTCGGTACGCATTCGAGGAGGATCATCGCCGCGCCGGCCTGCTCCAGGGCGATGGCGTCGGCACGCATCTGCCGGGCCTGGGCTTCGCCGCGGCCCTGGACCTTGTAGCCGCCGAAGAGGTTCACCGACTGCGGGGTCAGGCCCATGTGCACGCACACCGGTACGCCGCGTTCGGCCAGCAGGCGGATGGAGTCGGCCAGCCAGGCGGCCCCTTCGACCTTCACCATGTGCGCGCCGGCCTGCATCAGCAGGCCGCTGTTGTGCAGGGTCTGCTCGACGGTGGCGTAGGCCATGAACGGCAGGTCGGCCATGATGAAGGCCCCCTGGTTGCCGCGCTTGACGCTGGCGGTGTGGTAGCAGATGTCGGCCACGGTGACCGGCAGTGTGCTGTCATGCCCTTGGGTAACCATGCCCAACGAATCGCCGATCAGCAGCACTTCGACACCGGCGGTGCAGCAGGCATGGGCGAAGGTCGCGTCGTAGCAGGTCAGCATGGTGATTTTCTCACCCTTTTGCTTGAGGCCTTGCAGGGTGGTCAGGGTAATGTCTGGCATGAAAAAGTCCTCATTCAGGCGCCGTGCAAATGACTGCGAGTAACGCGCGTGATTCGTCGTGTATACAGGCGCACGTTCTGATGTCGTGCTTGCAAAGCCTGGATTGCGCCCTTTAAACGCCGCAGGGGCGGCAACGGGACGCCTATAGTCGTGAGGAGAACTGGGGAAGTCAATCGTGTGTGTTACCGCCATGTTACGCCGTGAGTGTTACCGGCGTAACTGATGCGATTCAGCAAGGCCGTAGCACCACGCGGTCACTGTAGGAGCCGGCTTGCCGGCGATGGCGTTCGTCAGAACGCCACAAGGCTTGAGGGCCTCATCGCCAGCAAGCCGGCTCCCACATTAGGTCGGCGTTTCAAGCCAGATGTCACGGGTGCCTGTAGCCCATCAAGAGCCGCTGCCCGTGGTTCCTAGTGGGGAAGACGTTCCAGGCCGACGAACGGGCAGTCCGCCAGCAGCGCCTTGAGGGTGCGGCCATCGGCCAGTTGCAGATCGACCGGTGCCAGTTCCGCCAGCGGATACAGCACGAACGGTCGGGCCTGCATATGGTAGTGCGGGACCTTCAGGCGCGGCTCGTCGATCAGGCGGTCGCCGAACAACAGGATATCCAGGTCGAGGGTGCGTGGCCCCCAGCGCTCGTGGCGCTCGCGGCCCTGGTCGATTTCGATGGCCTGCAGCGCATCCAGCAACGCCAGGGGCGCCAGGTCGCTGTCGAGGGCGACGACGGCGTTGGTGTAGCGCGGCTGGCCAGGCAGCAACGAATCGCTCTGGTAGAACGCGGAAACCCCCACCAGCACGCTGTCGGGCAGTTGCCCCAGGGCCTGGACGGCGTTGCGCAACTGCTCCGCCGGGTCCGCCAGGTTGCTGCCCAGCCCGATATACACGTGTTCCATCGACTTACTCGTCCGAACCGGCGGTACGCTTGCGCTTGCCGGCACTGCTGCGACGGCGTTTGCGCGGACCGGTGCCTTCTTCCTTGCTGCCCAGGTCGCGGATCATGTCGCGACGACCGGCGTCGTTGGCATCCTGGTAATCGGTCCACCAGTCACCCAGGCCATCGGTCTCCTCGCCTGCGGTTTCGCGCAGCAGCAGGAAGTCGTAGCCGGCGCGGAAGCGCGGGTTGTCCAGCAGCACGTCGGCACGCTTGCCGCTACGCCGTGGCAAGCGTTCCTGCATGTCCCAGATCTCGCGGATCGGCAGGGTGAAGCGCTTCGGAATCGCAATGCGCTGGCACTGTTCGCTGATCAATTCGTGGGCAGCTTCCTGCATCGCCGGAATCGGCGGCATGCCACGGGCCTGCAAGCGCAGGACGCGGGCGGGCAGGGCCGGCCAGAGCAGCGCGGCGAACAGGAACGCCGGGGTCACCGGCTTGTTCTGCTGGATGCGCAGGTCGGTGTTGATCAAGGCTTCGCTGATCAGCGTGTGGGTGTAGGTCGGGTTGTGCTCCAGGGCCTCGAAGCTGGCCGGGAACAGCGGTTCGAACAGCTTGAGGTCCACCAGCATTTCGAAGGTGTCGGCGGCATAGCCCGAGAGGAACAGCTTGAGCACTTCTTCGAACAGGCGGGCCGACGGGATCTCGCGCAGCATCGGCGCCAGGTTGCGAATCGGCGTGACGGTGTGCTTCTCGATACCGAAATCCAGCTTGGCGGCGAAACGCACGGCCCGCAGCATGCGCACCGGGTCTTCCTGGTAGCGCTGGGTCGGGTCGCCGATCAGGCGGATCAGGCGGTTGCGGATATCGTGCACGCCATTGGCGTAGTCGAGGATGCGCTCGCTGACCGGATCGTAATACAGGGCGTTGATGGTGAAATCGCGGCGTTGCGCATCGTCTTCGAGGGTGCCGTAGACGTTGTCGCGCAGGATCCGCCCGCTTTCGTTGCGCGAGGACTGGTTGCTGTCCTCGTCTTCGTCTTGCGGGTGGTTGGCGCGAAAGGTCGCGACCTCGATGATTTCCCGACCGAAGTGGATATGCACCAGTTTGAAGCGACGACCGATGATCCGGGCGTTGCGGAATTCGGCGCGGATCTGTTCGGGCGTGGCGCTGGTGGCGACGTCGAAATCCTTGGGGGTGATGTTCAGCAGCAGGTCGCGCACGCAGCCGCCGACCAGGTAGGCCTGGTAGCCGGCGTTCTGCAGGCGCTCGACGATATTCACCGCATACCGGCTGAACTGGGCCTTTTGCAGCGAGTGTTGGCTGCTGTTGAGCACTTCAGGGGTGCTGCGTTTATGTTGCGTTCGACGCGAGGGAGAACGGAATGACTGGAACAGCTTCTTCAGCATGGGAGGCACTGTTTGAAGGAATATTCGGCCACCACGAAGAATGACCGCACGATGGGCGAGGATTCTAGCATTTAGTCGAGGGATGGTGTAGGAAGCCGCCGCAGTATCGGGCAGAGACAGGGGGAGACCGCTGCCTACGGGCGTTGCGAGGCCGCGAATCGATCGATCCGGCATCAGGGTGGGGGCTTGCTGGGGCTGTATCGCGGAAACTATATCGCGGAAACTACAAGGGGAGCCGAAGCTCCCCCAGAAGTAGTTGCGTGCTCTATTTTTATTATGGTTGCGGGCTTCTTGTTTTTGTTGATCGCCCTGTGCCACTAGGCTTCAAGCCTGTGGGCGCTCCCAACCGGGAGCCAAGAGCAAACGGATTGCTTTGATCGCTGTAGTGTGATGATCCGAGGGATCCAACCAGTTCAGGCGCTGCCTTGAGGGCAGTTTTTGTTGTTCTCGGCCTGGTCGTGGGGCAAGCCCCAATTACAGTACTTCTCCAAAAGAATCAGTTAGCTACGCCTCTCGCCGTGTTGTTTTTATTGTGCGTGAGTCGATACGTCTTGTTTTTATTGTCTGCTGCATTGCTTGTTATTGTTCTTGTACCAAAGCTATAGCAGGTGCCGTGCCAACTTTTGCGAAACCCCGTAAACATTGGGTTTTCCCGGGCGGATGGTTTTTTCGGGGCAGAAAAAAGCCGGATCCTCGTTACCGATAGACCCGGCTTTTGTTACGTGAAAATCCTCGGGTAACAGTTTTTTCAGCGCACGGAGTGTTACCCGTGCGCGCGCCCGGCTCAGCTCTCGCTGGCCACGCCGGTCTTGCGCCGTGGAATGCCCAGGCGCTGGCGCCGTTCCCACAGGCACTTGCGGCTGACGCCGAGCTTGCGGGCCAGCTCGGTCTCGGTCATGTGGTCCTGGTGCTCGAGGACGAAATGCTGGAAGTAATCTTCCAGCGACAGGTCTTCGGTCGGCTCATGGCTGGCGTTGCTGGCGCTGACCGGTTGCGGCGCCAGGCTGATGAATTCTTCCTCTTCCAGGTCGCCGAGCTCGATGTCGATGCCCAGCAGGTCGGCGGAGATTTCCGGGCTCTCGCACAGGATCACCGCGCGCTCGACCGCGTTCTCCAGTTCGCGGACGTTACCTGGCCAGGCGTAATGGCGAATGGCCTGTTCGGCGTCGGGGGCGAATCGCAGGTCGCTGCGGCCCACCCGTGCGCTCTGGCGGGCGAGGAAGGCATTGGCGATCTCGTTGACGTCGGCCCCACGCTCGCGCAACGCCGGCAGCTTCAGGGCGATGACGTGCAGGCGGTAGTAAAGGTCTTCGCGGAACTGGCCGATCTTGGCCAGGCTCTTGAGGTCGCGGTGGGTCGCGGCGATCAGGCGCACGTCGACTTTCTGCGACTGCACCGAGCCGACCCGACGGATCTCGCCTTCCTGCAGCACCCGCAGCAGACGCGCCTGGGCTTCGAGGGGCAGTTCGCCGATTTCGTCGAGGAACAGGGTGCCACCGTCGGCGGCTTCCACCAGACCGGCGCGACCGGCGCTGGCACCGGTGAAGGCGCCTTTTTCGTGGCCGAACAGTTCGGACTCGATCAGGCTTTCCGGGATCGCCGCGCAGTTGACCGAGATCATCGGCGCCTTGGCTCGCTTGGACAGGTTGTGCAGGGCGCGGGCCACCAGTTCCTTGCCGGTGCCCGACTCGCCCTGGACCAGGACGTTGGAGTCGGTGGGCGCCACTTTGCGGATCTTGCCGTAGAGGTCCTGCATCGGCGCACAGGAGCCGATGATGCCGATTTCGCCGTTGCCGGCACCGGCTTTTTCCGCCGCGCCATTGCCCTTGCCGGCGACTTTCTCGGCCGGGGCGCCTTGTCCGCCCTGCCGATCGCGCAGGATGCGGGCCACGGCCTGGAGCATCTCATCGTGGTCGAATGGCTTGGCGATGTAGTCCACCGCGCCCATTTTCATCGAGTCCACGGCCGAGCGCAGGCTGGCGTAGCTGGTCATGATCAGCACCGGCGTGCCTTGGCCGAGCTTGATCAGTTCGGTGCCGGGGGCGCCGGGCAGACGCAGGTCGCTGACGATCAGGTCGAACGAGGGGATACTGAAACGTTCCTGGGCTTCCTGCACCGAACCGGCTTCGCTGACCTGGTACTGATTACGTTCCAGCAGGCGACGCAGGGCGGAGCGGATAATGGTTTCGTCTTCGACGATCAGAATGTGAGGCATTGATTCGGTTCTCTCGACGGTCTCAGTTCACAGCGGACGTCGCTTCGACATGACGCGGCAGGGTGACCCGGATACGGGTGCCGCGTTGGCTTTGGATGTCAGCCGGGCTGTCGATGGTGATTTGTCCATAATGCTCTTCAACGATGGAATAGACCAGAGCGAGGCCCAGTCCAGTGCCCTCGCCAGGATCCTTGGTGGTGAAGAAGGGTTCGAACAAACGGTCCATGATGTTCTTCGGGATGCCAGTGCCTTCGTCTTCGACGATCAGGTCGACCGTGTGTTCGAAAGCTTCGCTCTTGACCCGCACCGCAGCGCCGGCAGGGGAGGCGTCGCGGGCGTTGGAAAGCAGGTTGATCAGCACCTGGGCCAGGCGCTGGGAATCGCCGTCGACCCAGTGCTCGGGATCGCACAGGTTGAAGAACTGTACTTCGAAGTTGCGCCGATTCAAGGCCAGCAGACCAATGGCATCCTGGGCGACCTCGGCCAGGCAGACGGCTTCGTCGTTGTGCTGGTGACTGCCGGCGTGGGTAAAGCTCATCAGTGACTGGACGATGCGCGACACACGCTTGGTCTGTTCGAGGATCTGTCCGCTGATTTCGGTCAGTTCACCGTCGTCCTCGCGCTCTTCGCGCAGGTTCTGCGCCAGGCAGGCGATGCCGGTGATCGGGTTGCCGATCTCGTGGGCGACGCCGGCCGCCAGGCGGCCGATGCTGGCCAGGCGTTCGGAGTGCACCAGCTTGTCTTCGAGCATCTGGGTTTCGGTCAGGTCTTCGACCAGTAGCACCAGGCCGCTGTTGCCCGGCGCCAGCGGCTCGTCGATGGCCGCTTTGTGCAGGTTCAGCCAGCGGGTCTGGCCGTCGAGGGCCAGGTGCTGCTTGTGCAGGTGTTCGTCCGGCAGGTTGATGAAGCCTTGCAGCAAATCCTTCCAGGGTTCGCCCAGGGTGCCCAGGCGCGAACCGACCACGCGCTGCGCGGTCACGCCGGTGAGCTCTTCCATGGCCTTGTTCCACATCAGGATTTCCTGGTCCTTGGCCAGGGAGCAGACGCCCATGGGCAATTCCTGCAGGGTCTGGCGGTGGTAGCGACGCAGGGCATCGAGTTCGGCGGCCAGGCCCGTGAGACGCGAGTGGTAGTCTTCCAGGCGGCTTTCGATGAAGTGGATGTCTTCGGTGACGTAGCTTTCGCCGCCGGCCTTGTAGGGCAGGAAGGTTTCCACCATGTCCTGGGCCACGCTGGGGCCCATCAGCCCGGACAGGTTGGCTTCGATGCGGTCGCGCAGGCGGCGCAAGGCGTACGGCCGGCGTTCGTCGAAGGGCAGGTAGAGATCGCGCAGGGCCTGTTCGACCTCTTTCTGCGCGGCCTTGGCCCCCAGGGGCTTGGCCAGTTGGGTGGCGAATTCCTGCGGCGAGGCGGCGTGCAGTTCGCGGCGTTGCGGGCGCCGCACGTTGTCGACCGCGCAGGCTTCGGCGGCGCTGGCCTCTTCGGGGCTGGCGGCGGTGAACAGCGAGATCAGGGTGAACATCAGCACGTTGGCCGCCAGGGAGGCAATGGCCGCCATATGCCAACTGGTGTCGTCGAGCACATAGATCATGTTCAACAACGGAATATAGAAACCCTGCAGGTTGCCGACCAGCGGCAGCAGCATGGTCACCAGCCAGACCGTGATCCCCGCCAGCAGGCCGGCGATGAAGCCACGCCGGTTGGCGGTCGGCCAGTAGAGCACCGAGAGCACGCCGGGAAGGAATTGCAGGGTCGCGACGAAGGCGACGATGCCGAGGTGGGCGAGGTCCTGCTCGGCGCCCAGCAGCAGGTAGAAACCGTAGCCGGCCATGATGATGGCGACGATCAGGGCGCGGCGCGTCCACTTCAGCCAGCGATAGATATTGCCTTCGGCCGGGGGCTGGTAGAGCGGCAGCACCAGGTGGTTCAGGGCCATGCCGGACAGCGCCAGGGTCGTGACGATGATCAAGCCGCTCGCCGCCGAGAGTCCGCCGACGTAGGCCAGCAGGGCCAGCGCCTCGTTGTTGGCGGCAATGCCGATGCCGAGGGTGAAGTATTCCGGGTTGGTGGTGGCGCCGAGCTTGAGCCCGGCCCAGAGAATCAGCGGCACCGCCAGGCTCATCAGCAGCAGGAACAGCGGCAGGCCCCAGCTGGCGCTGACCAGCGAGCGCGGGTTGAGGTTCTCGGTGAAGGTCATGTGATACATGTGCGGCATCACGATGGCCGAGGCGAAGAACACCAGCAGCAGGGTGCGCCACGGACCTTCCTGCAACGGTGTGTGCAGCGCGGCCAGGGCAGTCTGGTTCTGCAACAACCAAAGCTCGAGCTGCTGCGGGCCGTCGAACACCCCGTACAAGGCGTACAGGCCGACCCCGCCGATGGCGATCAGCTTGATCACCGACTCGAAGGCGATGGCGAACACCAGGCCTTCGTGCTTTTCCCGGGTGGCGATGTGGCGCGAGCCGAAGAAGATGGTGAACAGGGTGATCAGGGCGCAGAAGCTCAGGGCCACCCGATGCTGCACCGGTTCGCGGGTGAGGATGCCGATGGAGTCGGCCACCGCCTGGATCTGCAGGGCCAGCAGCGGCAGCACGCCGATCAGCATGAACACCGTGGTCAGGGCGCCGGCCCAGGTGCTGCGAAAACGGAAGGCGAACAGGTCGGCCAGCGACGAGAGCTGGTAGGTACGGGTGATTTTCAGGATCGGGTAGAGCAGCACTGGCGCCAGCAGGAACGCCCCGGACACCCCCAGGTAGCTGGAGAGGAAACCGTAGCCGTACTGGTAGGCCAGGCCCACTGTGCCATAGAAGGCCCAGGCACTGGCGTACACGCCCAGGGACAGGGTGTAGGTCAGCGGGTGGCGAATGATCGAGCGCGGGATCACTCCCCGCTCACTGATCCAGGCCACGCCGAACAGCGCCAGCAGGTAGGCGGCGCTGATCAGCAGCATCTGGGTCAGGCTAAAGCTCATCGGCATCTTTTTGGCTCTGCAGGATGAAGGTCACGACGATCAGGATCAGCCAGAGCAGATAAGGGCGATACCAGGCGCCTGTGGCGTCGATCCACCAGTCCATGATCGCCGGCGAGAACAGGTAGATCCCGACCACCAGCAGCAGGACCAAGCGATAGATGTACATCCCGGCCTCTCTTTATTGTGTGCGTGCCCGAAAACGTGCGGCGATGGTAACGGATGGGCGCCAACCTGCAAGGGGCGTCAGTGCAATTGCGCTTCGGCCAGCGTCGCTGTCCTGGGAATCAGTGTGGCATCCCAATGGCCGATTCCCCAGTCGAGGACCTCCCGCGGCGTGCCCTGCTCCAGTGCCGCCGGTGGGCGTTGCCCCAGCGTACGCAGGGCGCGCATCAGCAGGGGCGTGGCCTGGTCGGTCGCCAGCGGTGGCGAACGGTAGGACTTGCCGAGCTTGTGGCCGTCGGGCTGGATGATCAGCGGGACGTGCAGGTAACGTGGCTGCGGCAGCCCGAGCAGCTCCTGCAGGTAGAGTTGTCGCGGGGTGGAGTCCAGCAGGTCGGCGCCCCGCACGATATCGGTCACGCCTTGCCAGGCGTCGTCCAGCACCACCGCCAGTTGGTAGGCGTAGAGCCCGTCGCGGCGGCGGATCACGAAATCGCCGGCTTCACGGCCCAGGTGCTGCTGGAACGGGCCTTGTACCCGATCCTGGAAGCGGTAGGTCAATTCCGGTACGCGCAGGCGGATGGCGGCATTGTCGATGCCGTGGCCGAGGTTGCGGCACAATCCCGGGTAGATGCCGTGGTAGGCCTCCAGGTCCTTGCGCGAGCAGGTGCAGGCGTACGCCAGGCCTTGGCTGAAGAGACGCTCGAGCACTTGGGCATAGGCCTCGTGGCGTTCGCTCTGGCGGACCAGTTCGCCGTCCCATTCGAAACCGTAACGCTGCAGGGTGTCGAGGATCGAGGCCTGGGCGCCGGGCACTTCGCGCGGCGGATCGAGGTCTTCCATGCGCAGCAGCCAGCGTCCGCCGACCGAGCGTGCGTCCAGGTACGAGGCCAGTGCGGCGACCAGCGAGCCGAAGTGCAGGTGGCCGCTGGGGGTAGGGGCGAAGCGGCCGATATAGGCGGAAGTGGCAGTCATGGTTCGCAGATTACTGGACAATCCGTAGGCGGTGGACGGCGCCGGCGGCGCAAACGAAAACGGAGCGTTCGCACGCTCCGTTTGCTCAGGCATCGGCGGGGATTACTTGCCGACCTGTTTTTCCTTGATTTCCGCCAGGGTCTTGCAGTCGACGCACATGTCGGCGGTCGGTCGGGCTTCCAGTCGGCGGATGCCGATCTCGACGCCACAGGACTCGCACCAGCCGTACTCTTCGTCTTCGATGAGCTGCAGGGTCTTGTCGATTTTCTTGATCAGCTTGCGCTCGCGGTCGCGGGCGCGCAGTTCGAGGCTGAATTCCTCTTCCTGACTGGCTCGGTCAGCCGGGTCGGGGAAGTTGGCCGCTTCGTCCTTCATATGATCAACGGTGCGGTCGACTTCATGCATCAACTCCTGCTTCCATTTCTGCAGGATCTTGGTGAAGTGTTTGCGCATGGGCTCGCCCATGTACTCCTCGCCCTGGCTTTCAACATAGGGTTCGAAGCCGCCGATCTTTGGCTCAATGCTTTGCTGCTTTGCTTGGGTGGGCATGAATGGACCGCCTCTACTCTTCTAATCCATTGCGCAGGATTTCAACATCACCGACACCTGCCGGCCCTGCGGCTGCAAGCGGGCGAACTTACCAGATCGAATCGGGGTGCGCTACTCCCGGTTGTCGAGGCTGGGTTTGTCGGGTCGAACGCGTGACTGAACTCTCCCTGTTGGTAGGAGCGAGCCAATGTATGCCGGATGGAAGACGTCAGCTTCGTGAAATAATGGTTAATTGTTTATTTTAGTCAATCTTCCGGGAAGCGTAGGATGCGTTAAACACTCCGGGTTGCCCGAGGTTGGGTAGAATCGGTGTTCGCCCATTTCCCCGTCGAATCAAGGTAGGCCAATGGCTCAGCACTACAGTGCGCGCAGTCGCGCAATCGAACCGTTTCATGTGATGGCCCTGCTGGCGCGCGCCAACGAGCTGCAGGCGGCCGGGCATGATGTGATCCACCTCGAGATCGGCGAGCCGGACTTCACCACCGCCGAGCCGATCATCCGCGCCGGCCAGGCCGCCCTGGAGGCGGGCAAGACCCGTTACACGGCGGCGCGCGGGCTGCCGCAACTGCGCGAGGCGATCTCGGGTTTCTATCAGCAGCGCTACGGGCTGGCGATCGATCCGCAGCGCATCCTGATCACGCCGGGCGGTTCCGGTGCCTTGCTGTTGACCAGCGCCCTGCTGGTGGACCCCGGCAAACACTGGCTGCTGGCCGATCCGGGCTACCCGTGCAACCGGCATTTCCTACGGCTGGTGGAGGGCGCGGCGCAACTGGTACCGGTCGGGCCGGAGGTGCGCTATCAGCTGACGGCGGACCTGGTGGAGCGTCATTGGGACCAGGACAGTGTCGGGGCCCTGGTGGCATCGCCGGCCAACCCCACCGGTACCCTGCTGACACGCGACGAGTTGGCATCGCTGTCGGTGGCGATCAAGGAACGCCATGGCCACCTGGTGGTGGACGAGATCTATCACGGCCTGACTTACGGCTGCGATGCGGCCAGTGTGCTGGAAGTCGATGACAGTGCTTTCGTGCTCAACAGCTTTTCCAAGTATTTCGGCATGACCGGCTGGCGGCTGGGTTGGCTGGTGGCGCCGCCCGAGGCGGTGGCAGACCTGGAAAAACTCGCGCAGAACCTCTACATCAGTGCGTCGAGCATGGCCCAGCATGCGGCGCTGGCCTGTTTCGAACCCAATACCCTGAGCATTCTCGAAGAGCGCCGGGCCGAGTTCGCCCGGCGTCGGGACTTCCTGTTGCCGGCGTTGCGCGAATTGGGTTTCGGGATCGCCGTGGAACCGCAGGGCGCCTTCTACCTGTACGCCGACATCAGCGCGTTCGGCGGCGATGCCTTCGCGTTCTGTCGTCATTTCCTTGAAACCGAGCACGTGGCCTTTACCCCGGGACTGGACTTCGGGCGCCACCTGGCCAGTCATCATGTGCGATTTGCCTACACCCAGAGCCTGCCGCGCCTGGAGCAGGCGGTGGAGCGGATTGCCCGGGGCCTGCGGACCTGGCAAGGCTGATGCGCTTTTCTCCTGACCTCGAATTAGGCCGTCTGATCCAGCGCTACAAACGTTTCCTGGCGGACATCGAAACCGCCTCCGGCGAGTTGCTGACGATTCACTGTCCCAATACCGGCTCGATGCTCAATTGCATGGTTCCGGGCGGGGAAGTCTGGTTCAGTCGTTCCAACGACCCCAAGCGCAAGTTGCCCGGAACCTGGGAAATCGGCGAGACCCCGCAGGGACGGCTGGCCTGCGTGAATACCGGGCGGGCCAACCCCTTGGTCGAAGAGGCGCTGCGGGCCGGGGTCATCCACGAGCTGGACGGCTTTACCGGCCTGAAGCGCGAGGTGGCCTATGGTCAGGAGAACAGTCGGATCGATTTTCGCCTCGACTACCCGACAGGTTCGGCGTTTGTCGAAGTCAAAAGCGTCACCCTCGGTTTCGACGGCACGGCGGTTGCGGCCTTTCCGGATGCGGTCACCCAGCGCGGTGCCAAGCACCTGCGCGAGTTGGCGGTCCTGGCGCGCGAAGGTGTGCGGGCGGTGCAGCTGTATTGCGTGAACCTGACCGGCATCGAGGCGGTGCGTCCGGCCGAGGAGATCGATCCGGGCTATGCCGCCGCCCTGCGTGAAGCGGTGGCGGCCGGGGTCGAGGTGCTGGCCTATGGGGTGAGCCTGACGCCGCAGGAGATCCGCGTCGATCGCCGTTTGCCGGTGCTTCTCTAGGGTCTGTACGAGAACTCGCCGAGCGGCTCAGGACGCCAGCCAGATGCCCCGGGCGTCTTCCGTGCAGGGTATCGCCAGCAGTGATTGTCCGGCGCAAGGCCCGGCCACGCACTCGCCGCTTTCAATCAGGAACAGGGCGCCGTGGGTCGCGCATTGGATCAGGCTGGCGCTGGGGTCGAGAAACTGGTCGGGTTGCCACTCCAGGGCGATGCCCCGGTGCGGGCAGCGATTCTGGTAGACGTAGACCCGGCCCTCACGGCGTACGGCCAACAGCGGTCGACCTTCCACGACAAAGCCACGACTGCCGTTGTCGACCAGGGTGTTCGAGTCGCAGAGAAACTTCATGCTGATCCTTGGGGATGGTGGGAGTAGGGTATTTCTTGTTCTGATGTGGGCTAAGTCCTTGTCATGGGCTGGCACCTGCGTTGGCCAAGGCGAGTCCTTTATTGTGGCCCCCATAGCGTATTTCGCGCCATCCGGCTGCCCAAGGCTGCCGAGGAGGCGCCTCGGACGCTCGTCACGTTTATGCAACGATCCGGGTTGGGGGTGAATGATGAAGCAGATGAATGAAGCAGATCAGCAACTGGCACGTCAGGCCATCGGCCTGCTCGACTTGACCTCGCTGAGCGGTGATGACGATGCCGAGCGCATTATCGCGCTATGCCAGCGGGCGCAGACACCTTTCGGCCCGGTGGCGGCGGTCTGTGTCTTTCCCCGTTTCGTCGCCCTGGCGCGGCGGACCCTCGATAGCCTGGGCGGGCAGGCTATCCGGGTCGCCACGGTGGTCAACTTCCCCCACGGCGGGGCCAATGTCGCCTCGGTTGTCGCTGAAACCCTGGAGGCGATCGATGCCGGTGCGAATGAAGTGGATCTGGTCTATCCCTACCGTTCATTGTTGATGGGCGACGCGCAGACCGGCTTGAGCATGGTTGCCGCCTGCCGTGATACCTGTGCGGGGCGCGCCAGGCTCAAGGTGATCCTGGAGACCGGCGAACTGCGCGATCCGCAGATGATCCGCCAGGCCAGCCAGGACGCGATTGCCGCCGGCGCCGATTTTCTCAAGACCAGTACCGGCAAGGTGCTGGTCAACGCCACCGAGCAGGCGGTGCGCATCATGCTCGAAGCCATTGCCGAGCGTGGCGGGCTGGTGGGCTTGAAGGCGGCCGGCGGCATACGCACGTTCGACGACGCGCGTACCTATATCGAACTGGCGCGTTCGCGCTTCGGCACGGCCTGGATCAACGCCGACCATATGCGGCTGGGGGCCTCGGGGTTGCTGGATGAACTGCTGGCGCAGCTGGAGTGTCCGGTGGGCGGGGAGGCGTGACGCGCCTTGATGGCCGGCTTTTCGAGCAGGCAAAAAAAGACCCGGCAAAAAAAGCCGGGTCAATAACCGTGATTAGCCTGATGAGGAGATAATCGGAGAGTCCGAACCAGGGCCCTCCAGAAAATCCAACCGATCTCGCGATCGGTTGTGATAATCATAGTGATTCTCATTTGTAAGTCAACGTCTTTTTATCGACCGCCCGTCCAGGCTATGACGCTGGGCGAACGGTCGGCGCGGGGGAGGTTCAGCGAGCGGCGTTGGCAGCATTCAAGCGCGTCACTTCCTTGTTCAGCAGGTCGATGCGCCGCGCCATGCTTTCGATCAGGCTGTGAGCGATGCGCGGGTTGCTCTGGGTCAGGCTGAGGAACTGGTCCTTGGGGATCAGCATGACGGTGCAGGGCTGGCTGGCAATCACGCTGGCGCTGCGCTTCTCGCCGGTGAACACCGCCATGGCGCCGAAAATCTCGTCCTTGGGCACATCGCCGACCTTGTGGCCGTCGACAAAGGCCTCGGCGTGCCCGTCGGTGATGATGAACACATGATCGGCATCGTCGCCCTGGCGGATCATCACCTCGCCGCTCGCCACCTGCTGGAAACCGTTGCTGCTGCGGAACTCCGGCTGTTTCAGGCGCGAGACGGCATCGGAGAGCAGCGCCGTCTGGCCGATCAGGTAACGCAACAGCGCTTCGGCGCGGGCCTCATCGGCGTAGATATGGGCGAAGACCTCGGCACGCCGATAGGGGATCAGGCGCAGTGGGTTGTCACTGCTCAGGACGCAGCGCGGCCAATCGATGCCCTGGCGCAGCCCGACCAGATCGCCTTCGTGCAGATAGAACAGCGCACGCTCATCGACCCGGGCATGCAGCAGGCCACTGTCGATCAGGAAAAGTTGATCGTCCCGCAGCAAGGCGCTCAGGTCGTTGGTTTCTTCAAGCTCCAGGGGTTGTGCACAGGGGCTCAAGCCTTTGAGCAGTTGTGCCGGGATCGCCTGCAGACGATTGATCAATTCATCGGCGTAGGCCGGTTGCTCCCCGAGTAAATACATGCCAAACCTGCGAAATCAGTTTTTATGACGCGACGATATCGATTCCAACTGTTTATTCAAGGCTTCTTTGCGTTCTTGAGGGATATCGTTCCAGTGAATGTCCATCAAGGCCCCTTCGATGGCGTACAACAGTACTTTCGATGCGCGAAATCCGCGGGTCCTGACCGCGCGGTAGGCATCAACCGCTCCCAGTCGACGCAAATCCGATGCGCTGTGGATACCCACCGCGTGCAGCCATTGCGCCGAAGTCTTGCCAAGGTTTTTCAGGTGTTGCAGTTCATCGTTCATCAAGCCTCCTTGCGACGGCCGAATGCTGCGTGGACGAAAGTAGGCAAGCCTGAAAAGAGTGTAGCGGTCAGCAGGAAAAGCGTGGTTCTTTGCTCGGCGTTGGTGCAAATGCTTCTAAGCCGCGGGGCAGGGGGAGGCGCGTAGAGGCGAACGGTCGCACGACAGGCACTTTGTCCGGGCGTGAGTGAGCATAGGGACAGGCGGTGCAGTCCCCTGGAGAGTCGCGAGGACTAGACGCTGTAACGCAGTCGGGTACCGAACTGCATCGACATGAGGATCTCGGCGGGGCTCAGTTCCACCGGGAAGTAGGCGCCGGAAATCTGTGCATGGGCCACGCTGGCACCGATCAGGATGGATTTCTGGAAGTCCACGCCGCGCAGGTCGGCGGAGCGGAAATAGGCATCGGTGAAGTCGATCCCGTCGGCGTTCAGTTCACGCAGGTCCAGGCCGCGGAAGTCACCGCCACGCATATCGATCGGGCCGTCCTTGGGACGTGCCTTGTTGAAGCCTGCAATGTCATCCTTGTGCAGCAGGGCATACAAGGGCGAATCGAGCAGCTTGGGATGGCTCATGGGGCGTCTCCTGTTGGATTTATGGCGCCAGTATAATGCCACTATGTTTCAGCCGTGAAGCACTTGCGGCCCCACGGCTGAAATACTTTCCTACAGGCCTGGCAGGCGCTGGCGAATCTGCTCGATCAGGGCGTCGAGGCTCCCGCTTTCATGGGTTTCGACGCGCTTGGTGCGCAGGATTTCATCGGCGCCGAGGGCTTCGCGGCTGGCCTGTTGGGCGGCGATCACTTCCAGTGTGGCGTCGGACGGGTCGACGGCATCGGCCTGACGCTGTGCCAACCAGTTTTCGATCACGGCCTGCGGGGCGTTGCAGTCGAGGATCAGGCAAGGCGCGCCCGTGGCTTCGGCGACCTTGGCGGCGGCATCGCGTTGTTCGCGCTTGAGGTAGGTGGCATCGATCACCACCGGGAAGCCGGCACGCAGGACGCTGTCGGCGATTTCATGCAGGCGCTGATAGGTGCTGACGCTGGCGTCGCGGCTATAGATGCCGTCGCCGACCCCGTTCTCGACCTGCTGGTCGCCGAACAGGCGCTTGCGCTCCACATCCGAGCGCAGCCGCACGGCACCCAGTGCTTCCACCAGGCGCAGGGCGACATGGCTCTTGCCGACGGCGGAGACGCCGCTGGTGATCGCCAGGAAGCGCGAAGGAATGGTGCTGTAGCTTTCCGCCAGGTTGGCGTAGTTGCGGTACTGGCGCATGCTGCTGGCGCGTTGTACCGGGTCCTCGGCCGACATGCTGAACAGCGCGACCTTGGCGCGCACCAGGGCGCGGTAGGCCTTGTAGAAGTTCAGCAGGGCCAGGCCCTGGTAGTCGCCGGTCAGTTCCAGGTACTGGCTGATGAGGCGCCGGGCCAGGCTCTTGAGACCGCGGTCTTCCAGGTCCATCGCGAGGAAGCCGGTATCGGCATAGACGTCGGTGAAGCGGAAGGGTTCGTTGAACTCGATGCAGTCGAAGATCACTACCTTGCCGTCGATGACGGTGGCGTTGCCCAGGTGGATGTCACCGTGGCATTCACGGATGAAACCCTCGGCCTTGCGCTGGGCCAGCAGCGGCTTGAGGCGTTCGAAGCTGGTCTCGGCCCAGGCTTGCAGGGCGTCGAGTTGCAGCAGGTCGGCCTTTTCGCTGAGGAACGGGCGGATCTGTTCGAAGTTCTGGCGGACCGGGTCCATGACCGCTTCCGGGGTGCCCTGGTAGTGCGCCTTCGGCACTTCGGGGGCGCTCTGGTGGAAAGCCGCAATCTGTTGGGCCATGGCATCGATGTGCGCGGTGGTCAGTTCGCCGTTGGCCTGCAGGGTGCTCAGCAGCTGGCTCTGCGGGAACTGGCGCATTTTCAGCACGTATTCGATGGCCGGGCCGGTGCCGCCGAGTACGGGCGCCTCGGCGCTGCCGGTGATCGGCAGGACTTCCAGGTACAGATCGTCGGTCAGGCGCTGGTTCAGGCGCAGTTCTTCAGCGCAGAAGTGCGCGCGCGCGGACAGCTCGGTGAAGTCGAGGAAACCGAAATTGACCGGCTTCTTGATCTTGTAGGCATAGGAACCGGTGAGCAGGACCCAGGAAATATGGGTTTCGATAACCTGGAATCCGTCCACCGGATGGGGGTAGAGGGCCGGGTTTTGCAGGGCGGTAATCAGGGACTGGCTCACTGGCGATCCTTCAGAAGGCGGTAAATTCAAGTCGGTCATTATGGCTGCTGAAGGCGTTGGTGCAAACCGCCGGACGTGCATGTTGATCATCAATAAAGTGCGTATAATCCGCCGCCATGACTCGTACCCGATCCCCCCGTTCCCGTCCCAAATCCAAACCTTCCGCTGGTCGCCTGCGTCCCTGGCTTGGCTGGGTGATCAAGCTCAGCCTGGTCGGCCTCGTCGTGCTCGCCGGTTTTGCCGTCTACCTCGATGCGGTGGTGCAGGAGAAGTTCTCCGGCAAGCGCTGGACCATTCCGGCCAAGGTCTATGCCCGGCCGCTGGAGTTGTTCGTCGGCCAGAAGCTGAGCAAGGAAGACTTCCTCACCGAACTCGATGCCCTCGGCTATCGTCGCGAAGCCGTGGCCAACGGTCCGGGGGCGGCGCAGGTCAACGGCAATACCGTGGACCTGAACACCCGCGGCTTCCAGTTCTATGAAGGCATGGAGTCGGCCCAGCCGGTGCGCGTGCGCTTCTCCGGCGACTATGTGGCCGAGCTGTCCTCGCTCAACGGTGCGAAGCTGTCGGTGGTGCGCCTCGAGCCGCTGCTGATCGGCGGCCTGTACCCGAAGAACCTCGAAGACCGGATCCTGATCAAGATCGACCAGGTGCCGCCGTACCTGCTCGACACCCTGGTCGCGGTCGAGGACCGGGATTTCTATCATCACTTCGGCGTCTCGCCCAAGTCGATTGCCCGGGCCCTCTGGGTCAATACCTCGGCCGGCCAGATGCGCCAGGGCGGCAGTACCCTGACCCAGCAGTTGGTGAAGAACTTCTTCCTGACCAACGAACGCAGCCTGAGCCGCAAGCTCACCGAGGCCATGATGGCCTTGTTGCTGGAGCTGCATTACGACAAGAAAGAGATTCTCGAGGCTTACCTCAACGAGGTCTTTATCGGCCAGGACGGCCAGCGCGCGGTGCACGGCTTCGGCCTGGCCAGCCAGTTCTTCTTCAGCCAGCCGCTGGCGGAGCTGAAGTTGCATCAGGTGGCCTTGCTGGTGGGCATGGTCAAGGGCCCGTCCTACTACAACCCGCGGCGCTCCCCGGAGCGGGCGCTGGAACGACGTAACCTGGTCCTCGACCTGCTGGAGCAGCAGGGCGTGGCGACCGCCGAGCAAGTGGCGGCGGCGAAGAAAATGCCGTTGGGGGTGACCACCCGCGGCAGGTTGGCGGACAGCTCGTTCCCCGGTTTCCTCGACCTGGTCAAGCGGCAACTGCGTGAAGACTATCGCGACGAAGACTTGACCGAGGAGGGCTTGCGCATCTTCACCAGCTTCGACCCGATCCTGCAGATGAAGGCCGAGGCGTCGGTCAACGACACCTTCAAGCGTCTGGCCGGTCGCAAGGGCGGTGACGATGTCGAGGCGGCCATGGTGGTGACCAATCCGGAAACCGGTGAGGTCCAGGCCATGATCGGCAGTCGCCAGGCCAGCTTTGCCGGTTTCAACCGGGCGCTGGATGCGGTGCGCCCGGTGGGCTCGCTGATCAAGCCGGCGGTCTATCTGACGGCGCTGGAGAAGCCCAGCCAATACACCCTGACCAGTTGGCTGTCGGACGAATCCTTCTCGGTGAAAGGCGCCGACGGTCAGATCTGGAAACCGCAGAACTACGACCGGCGTTCCCACGGCACGATTTTCCTCTATCAGGGCCTGGCGCACTCCTACAACCTGTCGACCGCCCGACTGGGCCTGGAAGTCGGCGTGCCGAATGTCCTCAAGACCCTCGGGCGCCTGGGGATCACCCGCGAGTTCCCGGCCTTCCCTTCGATGTTGCTGGGGGCCGCGAGCATGACGCCGATGGAAATCGCGACCATGTACCAGACCTTGGCCAATGGCGGATTCAATACGCCGATGCGCGGTATTCGCAGCGTCCTGACGGCCGAGGGCCAGCCGCTCAAGCGTTATCCGTTCCAGGTCCAGCAGCGCTTCGATCCGGGGTCGATCTACCTGATCCAGGCCGCGATGCAGCGGGTGATGCGTGAGGGTACGGGGAGCGGGGTTTACAATGTACTGCCCAAGACCCTGACCCTGGCCGGCAAGACCGGTACCAGCAACGACTCGCGTGACAGCTGGTTCGCCGGTTTCGGCCAGGACCTGCTGGCGGTGGTCTGGCTCGGTCGCGACGACAACGGCAAGACGCCGTTCACCGGCGCCACCGGTGCCTTGCAGGTCTGGACCAGCTTCATGCGCAAGGCCGATCCGCTGCCATTGGACATGCCGCAACCGGATAACGTGGTCCAGGCCTGGGTCGATCCGCGCACCGGGCAAGGCTCCGATGGCAATTGCCCGGGGGCGGTGCAGATGCCGTATATTCGCGGCAGTGAACCGGTGCCCGGCGCGGCATGCGGTGGCGCTGCGCCTACGCCGGCCACGGAAGTGATGGATTGGGTCAAGGGCTGGTTGAATTGAGCGAAGAGGATTTGACGTGAACAAGTGGTGGATTCCAGCTTTTGCAGCGCTGACCGTGCTGGGCGGTTGTTCCAGCGTGCCGCGGGGTTCGATCCCGGTGGTCGACTCGGGGACGGCGGTCTCCAACAACGAGCGGATCTCGTCCTCGGGCGGTTTCCGCAAGACCATCGTCAAGGGCGCGGTGCCGAACCAGACCCAGGCGGTTCCCCAGGACTCCGGCGTAGTGGTGATGGTTCCGGGCGGTGGCGCGGCCACGTCGGCACCGATCAGCACCGAACCGTTCACACCGGGGCCGATTACCCCGGGCCCGGCGAACAACGCGCCGATCCAGACTGCGCCGATCGACTCGGGTGCCTATAACCAGGGCGCTTACAATCAGAGCACTTACAATCAGGGTGCCTACAACCCGGGCGCCAATCAGGGCACCTACAATGCGCCGAGCCCGGTGGCACCGAGCGGTATTCCGTCCAACAACAACAGCGGCGGCCTGTCCGCTGACGAGCAACTGGACGGACCGGTGCTGGCGCTGTTGACCACGGCCCAGCAGCAGCAATCCAGCGGCGACCTCAATGGTGCCTCGTCCAGCCTCGAGCGTGCCCAGCGCGTGGCACCGCGTGAGCCGCAAGTGCTCTATCGACTGGCCCAGGTGCGCATGGCCCAGGGCGATGCGCCGCAGGCCGAGCAACTGGCTCGGCGTGGCCTGAGCTTCGCCAGCGGACGCCCGGATCTGCAGGCCAACCTCTGGGGCATCATCGCCCAGGCGCGGGACAAGCAGGGTGACGCCGCGGGGGCTGCGCAGGCCCGGCAGAAGGCCCAGGGCGGTTACTGATGGATGCGCGTTTTCCGTTGATTGCCGAGCAACTGCTGCTGATCGAGCGGGAGTTGCGCGTCCAGGGTAGCTGGGATGAGGTGTCGCCCAGCGCCGAGGCCCTGGCCAGTGTCGAGCCGTTCAGCGTCGACACTCTGGAATTCGAACAGTGGCTGCAATGGATTTTCCTGCCGAGGATGAAGGTGATCCTCGAGCGGGATCTGCCGCTGCCCAATGCCTCCGGGATTCTGGCCATGGCGGAAATGGTCTATGCCCAGCGGCCCGGGCAGGGGCGGGGACTGCAGCGGTTGCTGGCGCAGTTTGACCGGTTGATTGCAGAGACGCGCTGATAGATGTGGGAACCGGCAAGCCGGCTCCCACAGTGTGCTTACGAGCAGTTTTCCTCGATGTTCTTGCGCGTCTCCTTCAGTCGCGCCTGGCGCTCCTCTTCGCTCAGGCGACGCTGTTCGCCATTGACCTCTTCGCGCACCCGCGCATTGTTTTCCAGTTGGGCCAGGTTGGTCCGCACCTTCTCGCAATACGCCTTGCGGGCGACTTCCTGATCGGCAATCTGTTTCTTGACCTTGGCATCCACGGCCTGCTGGTCACCCACCGGCGTGCTCGCTGGCACGGCCGGACGCGGTGGCGGCGCGGGCGCATTGCCGATCGCCGGCGTCACCACCGTGGCCGCTTGCCCGGCCGGCGGTTGCGCGTCGAAATGCGTCACGCCCTGGGCGTCGACCCATTTGTAGATCGGGCTGGCCTGGCATAGGGGGATCAAGGCGAATAACAGGCCCGTCATCAGAATGCTTCTACGCATCAGGTTTCCTTGTCAGACAATGCGATAAGCAACGTAGCACATTCCCCTGGGAAAGGTTTTCTTCTGCGTTGTCATGCGCTTAGTTCGAAGAAAGCTCACAAGATGACTTGACTTAGGCGGGGCGAATCAGAACAATCCAAAGTCCGCTGTAGAGGGGCTGCCAGAAGCAGGCCCACTCGGCAGATCATGAGGCGCACATCCGCGCCGACCTGTTACACCCGCAACGCGTTACCTCGCGCTGGGTGGGAAACCCCCGCAACACTTGGGGCACTCCCAATACTTGCTCAGTCAGTGCTGACGTAGTCGGCGACCACCGTCGCTCATGCTCTGTCGAGAAGTAAACCTATTAAGACCCGTCTCCAGTGTCTGTGGACGGTATTCTGGCGTTTTAGAGGTGAACAACGTGGAGCTTTTATCTGGCGGTGAGATGCTCGTCCGCTTCTTGCGTGACGAAGGCGTCAAATATATCTACGGGTACCCGGGTGGTGCTCTTCTTCATGTCTACGATGCCCTGTTCAAAGAACCGGAAGTGACCCACATCCTGGTTCGCCACGAGCAGGCCGCGACCCATATGGCCGACGGCTACGCCCGTGCTACCGGTAAAGCCGGCGTGGTCCTGGTGACCTCGGGCCCAGGCGCCACCAACGCAATCACCGGTATCGCCACGGCCTACATGGACTCCATTCCGATGGTGATCATCTCCGGTCAGGTGCCGAGCACCCTGGTCGGTACCGATGCGTTCCAGGAGACCGACATGATCGGTATCTCCCGGCCGATCGTGAAGCACAGCTTCATGATCAAGCACGCCTCGGAAATCCCGGAAGTCATGAAGAAGGCGTTCTACCTGGCGCAATCCGGTCGTCCTGGTCCTGTCGTTGTCGATATCCCGAAAGACATGACCAACCCGGCCGAGAAGTTCGAATACATCTTCCCGAAAAAAGCCAAGCTGCGTTCCTACAGCCCGGCGGTACGGGGGCACTCCGGGCAGATTCGCAAGGCGGCCGAAATGCTCCTGGCGGCCAAGCGTCCGGTGCTCTACTCGGGCGGCGGGGTGATCCTCGGCGGCGGTTCCGCGCCGCTGACGGAACTGGCGAAAATGCTCAACCTGCCGGTGACCAACACCCTGATGGGCCTCGGTGCCTTCCCGGGCACCGACCGGCAGTTCGTCGGCATGCTCGGCATGCACGGCAGCTACACCGCCAACCTGACCATGCACCATGCCGATGTGATCCTGGCCGTGGGCGCGCGCTTCGATGACCGGGTAATCAACGGCGCCTCGAAGTTCTGCCCGAACGCCAAGATCATCCACATCGACATCGACCCGGCGTCGATCTCCAAGACCATCAAGGCAGACGTGCCGATCGTTGGGCCGGTGGAGAGCGTGCTGACCGAGATGGTCGCGGCCCTGAAGGAAATCGGCGAGACGCCGAACAAGGAGTCGGTGGCCAGCTGGTGGAAGCAGATCGACGAATGGCGCGGTGATCGCGGCCTGTTCCCTTATGACAAGGGCGACGGCAGCATCATCAAGCCGCAGACCGTGATCGAGACCCTGTGCGAAGTGACCAAGGGCGATGCCTACATCACCTCCGACGTGGGCCAGCACCAGATGTTCGCGGCGCAGTACTACAAGTTCAACAAGCCCAACCGTTGGATCAACTCCGGCGGCCTGGGCACCATGGGCTTCGGTTTCCCCGCGGCCATGGGTGTGAAACTGAGCTTCCCGGATGCCGACGTCGCTTGCGTCACCGGCGAGGGCAGCATCCAGATGAACATCCAGGAGTTGTCGACGTGCCTGCAGTACGGCCTGCCGGTGAAGATCGTCAGCCTGAACAACGGCGTGCTCGGCATGGTTCGCCAGTGGCAGGACATGAGCTACGGCAGTCGTCACTCGCACTCGTACATGGAATCGCTGCCTGACTTCGTCAAGCTGGTCGAGGCCTATGGTCACGTCGGCATCCGTATCACGGATCTGAAAGACCTGAAGCCGAAGATGGAAGAAGCGTTCGCCATGAAGGATCGCCTGGTGTTCCTCGATATCCAGGTCGACACCAGCGAGCACGTCTACCCGATGCAGATCAAAGACGGCTCCATGCGCGATATGTGGCTGAGCAAGACGGAGCGTACCTAACATGCGGCACATCATTTCCCTGCTTCTGGAAAACGAACCTGGCGCTCTGTCCCGTGTGGTTGGCCTGTTTTCGCAGCGCAACTACAACATCGAAAGCCTGACCGTGGCCCCGACCGAGGACCCGACCCTGTCGCGTCTGACGCTGACCACCGTGGGGCATGACGAGATCATCGAGCAGATCACCAAGAACCTGAACAAGCTGGTCGAAGTGGTCAAGCTGGTGGACCTGTCGGAAAGCGCTCACATCGAGCGCGAGCTGATGCTGGTCAAGGTCAAGGCCACCGGCGCCCAGCGTGCCGAGATCAAACGCACCACCGATATCTATCGCGGGCAGATCGTCGATGTCAGCGCCAGCGTTTATACCGTGCAATTGACCGGTACGAGCGACAAACTGGACAGCTTCATCCAGTCGATCGGGACGGCCTCGATTCTGGAAACCGTACGCAGCGGCGTCACCGGGATTGCCCGTGGCGACAAAGTACTGAGCATCTAATCTTAATTTAGCGAATGGCCTGAACGGCCTGGATATAAAGGGGAATTTCATGAAAGTTTTCTACGATAAAGACTGTGACCTGTCGATCATCCAGGGCAAGAAAGTCGCCATCATCGGCTACGGCTCCCAGGGCCACGCGCAAGCTTGCAACCTGAAGGACTCCGGCGTTGACGTGACTGTCGGCCTGCGTAAAGGTTCGTCCACTGTCGCCAAGGCTGAAGCCCATGGCCTGAAAGTGACCGACGTGGCCAGCGCCGTTGCTGCTGCCGACCTGGTCATGATCCTGACCCCGGACGAGTTCCAGTCCCAGCTGTACAAGAACGAAATCGAGCCGAACATCAAGAAAGGCGCCACCCTGGCCTTCTCCCACGGCTTCGCGATCCACTACAACCAGGTTGTGCCGCGCGCCGACCTCGACGTGATCATGATCGCGCCGAAGGCTCCAGGCCACACCGTGCGTTCCGAGTTCGTCAAGGGCGGCGGTATCCCTGACCTGATCGCGATCTACCAGGACGCCTCGGGCAACGCCAAGAACGTTGCACTGTCCTACGCTGCAGGCGTTGGCGGTGGTCGTACCGGTATCATCGAAACCACCTTCAAGGACGAGACCGAAACCGACCTGTTCGGCGAACAGGCCGTTCTGTGCGGCGGTACCGTCGAGCTGGTCAAGGCCGGTTTCGAAACCCTGGTTGAAGCCGGCTACGCGCCGGAAATGGCCTACTTCGAATGCCTGCACGAACTGAAGCTGATCGTTGACCTCATGTACGAAGGCGGTATCGCCAACATGAACTACTCGATCTCCAACAACGCCGAATACGGCGAGTACGTGACCGGCCCTGAAGTCATCAACGCCGAATCCCGCCAGGCCATGCGCAACGCTCTGAAGCGCATCCAGGACGGCGAATACGCGAAGATGTTCATCAGCGAAGGCGCTACCGGCTACCCATCGATGACCGCCAAGCGTCGTAACAACGCCGCTCACGGCATCGAGATCATCGGCGAGCAACTGCGCTCGATGATGCCGTGGATCGGTGCGAACAAGATCGTCGACAAAGCCAAGAACTGAGTTGACGTTCAACCCGTGCTCAACCCCAGGGGTTGAGCGCGGGAAGAGCTTGCACACACAAACGCCCCGACTTGTCGGGGCGTTTTGTTTTGTAACATAAAGCCTTTGTGTCGGACGTTGAACAATTCAGGCAAAGGCCGTAATTTGCTTACATGTAAGATTTTTCGGAAGATCGATGCCCCGTAGAAAAGCACCGGATGACCAGGCCTTGCCGGGCGACAAGCCGACTGACACATCGTCATTGCCTTCCAAGGCCAAGACGACGGCTGACTATGTTCGCGACATGCGTACGCGCTTGCGCGAAGCGGGCCTGGTGAAACGGGAGTTCTGGATTCTCCCCGAGAATGCGGCGGCCCTGCGGGGTATCGAAAAGGCGTTACGCCAACCCTTCCTGGGTGAACGGATCAAACTGGAGGCATTCATGACTGAGAACATCAACTGGACGATCAACTCGCTGCACAAGGCGCTGGCGGAGCTGGAGGTCGTGACCCATGGCGAAATTGCCCTGACCCTCGCCGAGAATGCAGAGCAGAGCCTCAAACTGACCATGACCGAGTTCGGCGACCTGCCGCTCTACCTCGCGGTGTCCGGCGACCAGATCCTGGTGGACGCGACCCTGGTGGAGGTCAGCCGGGTCAAGGATCCGACCGTCTTCAACAGCCTGGTGCTGCGCAGTCGCGACCTGTTCCCGCTGTCCTCCGTGGGCATCGAGCGGGTCGGCGACGGCACCGAGGTCTACTGCATGTTCGGCGCGCTGAGCGCGGCTTCCACGATCACCGTGATCGTCCAGGAGATCTACACCCTGGCGGAGAACGTGATCCGTGCGGTGGAAGCCTTTGAAGACCACATCCACGTTTAATGAAGTCCCCAAGGAGTTTTCGATGAGTATCTGGAAGAAAGTCATGACCGCCATTCGCGGCGGTGTTTCCGAGGTGGGCGAGAGCATCGTCGACGCCAACGCCATTCGCATCCTCGAGCAGGAACAGCGCGACGCCGAGAATGCCGTGGCCAAGGCCAAGAACGGCCTGGTGGACATCAAGGCCCGGCACAAACTGTCGCAACAGCGCCTCGACGGCCTGAACAACGACATCACCAACTGGGAAGGCAAGGCCATGGCCGCGCTGGACAAGGGCCAGGAAGGCCTGGCTGGCGAGTGCGCCAACAAGGTGGCCGAGATCGAGGCCCAGCGCGACCAGGAGAAAATCCTGGCCGATCAGTTCGGTGCCCAGGTGCAGATGCTGCAAGCCCAGTTGAGCAAGGCGGAAAGCCAGATCAAGGGGTTGAAGCAGCAGGTCGAGATGGCCAAGGCCCGCGAGACGGTGCAGCAGGCACGCGTTGCCACTGCGGCAGCCACCGGCGGGGCGAACGGCAAGCTGGAAACGGCGGTCGGTTCGCTGGCGCGGATCAAGCAGCGCCAGGACGAGCGGGATGCCAAGCTGGATGCCGCGCAGGAAGTGGCCGACGGGGCCAATGGCGGCGATCTGGAACGCCGTCTGCAGGAGGCCGGCATCGGGGCCAAGTCGGGCAGTGGCAGTGATGTGTTGGCGCGGTTGAAGGCCCGGCAGAATCCTGGCTCGGGCCAGTAAGCAACGGTCACAGGGCAAGTGCGTGAGCGCCTTGCCCTTTTTGCCGTCTGGAAAACCGGCGGGATAGCCGGTTGTCGCGACAGGAAGGAGAGGCACGATGAGTTGGATCAAGCGCGTCATGGGGTTCGAGGCGCCGAAGCCTGCCGCGGACGCGAACCCGGTAGCACGGGGCAATCCCTTGGGGCTGGCCTCGGGGCGGATGCTCTGCCTGGACCGTTCCTTGAAACTGTTGCTCGAGGGGCAGTCCCATGTGGTGGTGCCTGATGACGAGAAGGTCTGGGCGGTGGGTGACATCGATCTCGGGCAGTCGATGCGCCTGCAACGGTTTTACCTCGACAACGAAGATTACTTCCTGCAAATGGTCATGAACGGGCCTGCAGCCGAGGACATTCAGGACATCATCCTGTTCGGCTATCACGACGTCACCACGATCAACAGCAAGGAACAATTGCTGAGCCTGACCGGTCCCAACGCGAAGATCGGCATGCCGGTCTACGAGCTCGAGGGCGAGGAGTATGGGCGGCAATGGGGGAGCGAAGACGGGCAGACCGAACTCACGCCCCTGCAGGAGTTCGTCAGGAGTCCGGACGCTGCCTACTCGATCAAGCACCTGAGCATGCTTTATGCGCGGGAGATCGGCCTGCTCAATCGCCGGGAGTTCCTGCTGTTTTCGGTCGAGGAAGACGAGGAGGGGGTGATCACCCTGTCCACCGCTGTTGGCGTGACGCTGCAAATCACCGATATCGAAGTTCTCTGACAAGGAAATCATCATGCTCGATGCGCTGCGCATCTCGCTCAACGCCACCGCGGTATTCGGCTTCATCATCTATATGGCGGTGGCAGCTGTTCTGTTCGTGCTCTTTCAGTTCATCTACACCTGCCTGACACCCCACAAGGAATTCACCCTGATCCGCGAGGGCAATAGCGCCGCCGCGGTCGCGCTGGGTGGTTCGTTGGTGGGGTTTGCCCTGCCGGCCAGCAATATCATCGCCAACAGTATCAGTGTCGTGGACGTCGTCGTCTGGGTGCTGATCGCGGCCGTGGTGCAGTTGCTGGCGTTTGCCGTGACCAGCCTGGTGCTCAAGGGGTTGTCCGCGCGTATCGTGCGTGGCGAGATGGCGGCGGCGATCTATTCGGCGGCGGTGGCCATCAGCGTCGGCTTGCTGAATTCGGCCTGCATGACACCATCGGCCTGAGCCCAGGGCAAGGATAAGGATCATTCGATGAGAACCCGTAGCTGCGTAACACTGGTGCTGGCTGGCACCCTGCCGTTGGCGCTTTCCGCCTGCGGTGCATCCCAGGACAGTGTTGAGGTGACTTCGAAGAGCAACTTCAAGTCGGTCGAGGAATGTGTGGGGGCGAAAGTGCCGGTGGAGGTCTGCTCCGACGCCTTCATGCAGGCGCTGGCCGATCACCGGCGTATCGCGCCGACCTATGACGACCAGGCTTCCTGTGACAGCGATTTCGTCCCCGGTTATTGCCAGGTCACCCCGGACGGCAAGTACATGCCGAAGATGGGCGGCTTCGAACTGGCGATGTCCGGTGAGGTTCCACGCAAGGACCTCGAACAGGCCCAGCAACAAGCGGCCACACAGTCGGGCGGCAACTCCGGTGGTGGAGGCAATGGCGGGCTGCTGACCGGGCTGTTGCTCGGCAATCTGCTCAGCAACAGCGGTGGGGGCGGGCGCTACTATTCACAGCCGATCTATGACAGCCGCGATGACCGCGGTTCCTATACCAGTTCGACGCTGTCCCGGCAGATCGAGCAGGGCAAGTCGTTCAGTCGTTCGACCCAGGCCCGCAGCAGTTCCACCAACACCTACACCCCGACTACCCTCGGCAAGAGCCTGGGCAGCGGTTCCGGCTCGGTTTCCTCGACGGTCTCGCGTGGCGGATTCGGCAGCCAGGCCACCGCGCGCAGCGGCTGGGGCGGCAAGAGCAGCAGCAGCTTCTTCAGTTCCGGCGGTTGAGGAGAGCAGCCAGGGTGAAAAAGATCGGTATCGAAGAACGCCCGCACTGGCGCGAAAGCGTCGAACGTGAAGGTTTCGGTTTCCACACCATCGGTGGCGAGCGCTATTGGGATGAACGCGGTTATTACCTGTTCACCGAGGAGCAGATCACCCGGGACCTTGAAGCACCGACCAAGGCGCTTCACGACCTGTGCCTGGATGTGGTCGGGCGCGTGGTGGACAGCGAAGAGCTATTGACAGGGCTGGCCATACCGCCGGCGTTTTTCGATCTGGTCCGTGATTCCTGGAAGCAAGGGCATCCGCATTTGTATGGCCGCTTCGACCTGGCGTATGACGGCAGTGGCCCGGCCAAGTGCCTGGAGGCCAACTACGACACCCCCACCAGCCTGCTCGAAGCCGGTGCCGTGCAGTTGCTCTGGCTTGAGGAGCAGATTGCCCGGGGTGTGCTGCCGGCGCATGCCAACCAGTTCAACACCCTGGCCGAAGATCTGGTCAGGGCCTTCGCGGCGTTTCCACCGGGTGGGGCGTTCTACTTCTCGGCCATGTCGGGTTCGGAAGAGGACCGGGGGACGACGGACTTCCTGCGCAAGATGGCGGCGCATGCGGGTATCGAGGCGCGCCATATCGATATCGAAGACATCGGCCTCACGGCGCAGGGTCGCTTTGTCGACCTGGACGGGCAATGGATCGAGCGGCTGTTCAAGCTGCATGCCTGGGAGCATATCTTCCACGAGGCGTTCGGCCGGGCGGTGCCGGGCTGCGACACCCAGTTTATTGAACCGGCCTGGAAATCCATTGTCAGCAACAAGGGCATATTGCCGTTGCTGTGGAAATTCCATGAAGGGCACCCCAACCTGCTACCCGCCTATGTCGACCAGAACCCGCAGCACCCCGTGCCCAAGGGCTGGGTGCGCAAACCGTTCTTTTCCCGTGAGGGGGCGAACATCGAGATCCGTACCGGCGACGATCGGGTGGTGGCCGAGGACGGGCCTTACACCGATGCGCCCTATATCCTGCAGGCGTTTTCCCCGCTGCCGAAGTTCGGCGACAGTTACACCGTGATCGGCTCCTGGGTGGTGGGGGATGTGGCGTCGGGGATCGGCATTCGTGAAGACGATAGCCTGATCACCAAGGACAGCAGTCGATTCCTGCCGCATGTGGTCCTGGATTGATTGACCTGGCTCCTGGGTTTTTCCGCAGGCAGGGACGCTTCTGGTATAAAGCGGGATCGTTTTGCGCTCCCACAGCGGTCGCCGAGTGCTGTTGAAATCATTCATTTAGCTGCAAGGTAATGTCATGACTGAACGTCCCGAAGAGCCTGGTCAGGTCTCCGACGCCGAAAGCCTGCTGCCCATCGACGAACATGTCGAGGAAGGGCATGACGCCAATGGCCAGAAAGTCCGCCATCGCGGTATCTATCTGTTGCCGAACCTGTTCACCACCGCCAACCTGTTCGCCGGTTTCTACGCCATCATCAGTGCGATGAGCGCGCAGAACGCTGCCAGTGCCGGGGACCCTGCGGGGGCGAGCAAGTATTTCGCGTTTTCCGCCATCGCGATCTTCGTCGCCATGGTGCTCGACGGCCTCGACGGTCGCGTGGCGCGCATGACCAATACCCAGAGTGCCTTCGGTGCCGAGTATGACTCGCTGTCCGACATGGTGGCCTTCGGTGTTGCCCCGGCACTGCTGGCATTCGGCTGGGCGCTGGGCGACATGGGCAAGGTCGGCTGGATGGTGGCTTTCATCTATGTGGCTGGCGCGGCATTGCGTCTGGCGCGCTTCAATACCCAGGTCGGCACCGCCGACAAACGCTACTTCATCGGCCTGGCCAGCCCGGCGGCGGCCGGCGTGGTGGCGGGTACTGTCTGGGCGTTCAGCGACTACGGAATCCAGGGGTCGAAGATGTCGTTCCTGGTGGCCCTGCTGGTAGCGGCGGCCGGGATGCTGATGGTCAGCAACATCAAGTACAACAGCTTCAAGGAGCTGGATCTCAAGGGGCGCGTGCCGTTTGTGGCGATTCTCGCCGTGGTGCTGGTGTTCGCCGTGGTGTTCAGCGATCCGCCGCGCATCCTGCTGCTGATTTTCCTCGCCTATGCGGCCTCTGGCCCCATCCAGTACCTGTTGCGTCTGCGTCGGCACAAAGCCGGCGAGTGATGTAATTTCCCGCAGACTCCGTAGTCTATTGGTGCATCTGTCCTCCAATGCTACGGAGTTGCCATGTTCATCAAGTTTCCCAAGCGATCCGATTGCAAAGAATCGGACGTCACGCCTGAATCCCTCTATCTCTCCCGTCGCACTTTGCTCGGTGCCTCCGTCGCCGGTTTGGCTCTCGGCAGCTTGCCGCGTTGGGCCAGTGCCGCCGAGGCGGCGCGGTATGCCGATGTGGAGGCGGGGAATGCGCCCTCGTGGTTTGCCGGGAAACTGCCCGGGACCCAATGGGGTGCGGTGACGGTCAAGGGGGAGGCGATTACGCCGTACAAGGATGCGACCCACTACAACAACTTCTATGAGTTCGGCACCGACAAGGGGGATCCGGCGCAGAACGCCGGTTCGCTGAAGACCGAACCCTGGTCGGTGGTGGTGGACGGTGAGGTCGGTAAGCCGGGGCGGTATGCCCTGGAGGACTTCATGAAACCTTATCAGTTGGAGGAGCGGATCTATCGCCTGCGCTGTGTCGAGGCCTGGTCCATGGTGATCCCCTGGATCGGCTTTCCCGTCTCGGCGTTGCTCAAGCAGGTCGAGCCGACGTCGAAGGCCAAGTACATTCGTTTCGAAACCCTGCAGGATCCCAAGAGCATGCCGGGCCAGCGTTCCGGTTTCGCCCTGATCGACTGGCCTTATGTGGAAGGGCTGCGTCTGGACGAGGCAATGAATCCCTTGGCGATTCTGGCGGTGGGCATGTATGGGCGAGAGCTGCCCAATCAGAACGGTGCGCCGTTGCGTCTGGTAGTGCCCTGGAAGTACGGGTTCAAGAGCGTGAAGTCGATTGTGCGTATCAGCCTGGTGGAGGAGCAGCCCAAGACCACCTGGCAAAGCATTGCCGCGGATGAGTATGGCTTCTATGCCAATGTGAATCCTACCGTCGACCATCCGCGCTGGACCCAGGCACGGGAGCGGCGCTTGCCCAGTGGTCTGTTCAGTCCCAATGTGCGCGAGACGCAGATGTTCAACGGCTACTCGGATGAGGTCGCCTCTTTATATACCGGTCTCGATCTGCGGAAGAACTACTGATGCGATATTCGTTCTGGCGCGTGGGTGTCTTTATTGCCGCGGCGATCTGGCCGTTGCTCTGGTTGTATCAGGCCTGGAGCTTTGCCCTGGGACCTGATCCGGGAAAGGTCCTGGTTGATCGGCTGGGTTTGGGGACGCTGGTCCTGTTGTTGGTGACCTTGAGCATGACGCCGCTGCAGAAGCTCACTGGCTGGCCGGGCTGGATCGCGGTGCGGCGTCAATTGGGCTTGTGGTGTTTTGCCTATGTGCTTCTGCACTTGGCGGCTTATTTGGTGTTTGTGCTCGGGTTGGACTGGTCGCAATTGGCGGTCGAGTTGCGCAAGCGGCCCTACATCATTGTCGGTGCGCTGGGGTTCCTCTGTTTGTTGGCGCTTTCCGTGACGTCGAACCGTTACAGTCAGCGTCGCCTGGGTACGCGCTGGAAGAAGTTACACCGCCTGGTTTATGTGATCCTGGGGTTGGGGCTGCTGCATATGTTGTGGATCGTGCGGGCCGATCTGAAGGAGTGGACGGTATATGCCTCTATCGGTGCGCTGCTTATTGCGTTGCGTATCCCTGTGGTGACACGTCGAATTCCCCGTCTTGTATCAAGGAAACCGATCTCCCCGGCAACGCGGTCCCTGTAGGAGCTGGCTTGCCAGCGATGAGGCCCTTGAGCCATGCGTCGTTTGTGCGGACGCCA
>NZ_JXDG01000080.1 GCF_000820515.1 Pseudomonas batumici
ACCAGGGCGACAAAAGTGCCATAGTTGGCGACCTGCCGCAGCCCCTCGAACAAGGCCGGCTGCTCCGGACAACGTAGCCCGGTATCTTCCAACCAGTTGGCGATATTCATGCTCAGCTCCTGCGTGCCTACATCCCTGTGGGTGGAGCAGGAAGGCTAACGGAAGGTTTTTTTTTGTGTTGCAATGCCACGTTGTGAAAAGTGCAATGAGGTGATCAATGGCGCTGGATATGTTGGGGGAGTTGGAGGCTTTCGCGACGGTAGCTCGCAAGCGTAGTTTCATCGCCGCGGCACGTACCCTGGGACGCTCCCCCAGCGCGTTGACCCGTGCCGTTCAGGCCCTGGAGGAAAGTGCCGGGGTCAAGCTGTTCAATCGCTCGTCCAATGCCGTGAGCCTGACCGAGGCGGGTGAGCGCTTCTTGCCCCACGCTTATAAAATGCTGGATCTGCAACGTGAGGCGGATGAGGACCTGGCCGGTCTCAGTGGCCTGGCCCACGGCTGGATTCGCTTTTCCGCCCCCGAGTCGCTCGGTCATGGGGTCTTGCCCCGGTTGATCGCGCAGTACTGCGAGCGTTATCTGGATGTGAACGTCGATGTGATTTTCACCGATGAGACCATCGATCCGGCCAAGAGCAAGCTGGACTTCTCGATTCGCGGCGCGTTTCCGCAATCCAGTGACCTGATCGGCTTTCCGCTCTGGAGTTACTCCCGTTACCTGTATGCCAGTCCCGGCTACCTGGAGCGGCGCGGGACGCCGGACTCTCTCGAGGCGCTGGAGGCGCATGCGTTGATCCTGCATACGGCACCGCGGATCCTCAAGGAGTGGAATTTTCGCAGCGAGGAACACACCACCAGCTTTCGAGTGCATCCGAAGTTTCGTTTCAGCTCCGGCGCGGCGGTGTTCCACGCGGTCCTGGCCGGTGTCGGGATCGCCCGGCTGGCGGACTGGCTGGCCGAGCCGGAGGCGGCGGCGGGGCGTCTGGTCCGGGTCTGTCCCGAGTACAGGCTCACCTCCAGCAGCGGCGAAAACCCGCAGATGCATGCGGTGTACCCGGCCGGGAATCTGCCGCTGCGGGTGAAGTCGCTGCTGGAGGTGATCCGTGGCTTTGGCGAAAGCCTCGATCGCAAGCATTCACTGACGTTCTAGGCCATTGCCAAAGCGCTGTCAGTTCTTGAAGTCTGAGTGCTTTTTGCCCTGGTCGCACAAGGCGAAGACCACGACACAGACCGCCGCGATCGCGAGGATCAGCGCCACGCCGTCAGTGGAATGGGTCGCCGAGGCCGACACCAGCGACAGGGCACCCAGGGGGGCCAGGCCACCGGCGACCGCCGTGCCGATTTCCCGTCCGGTACCAAAGCCCGAGGAGCGGGTCTGGGTCGGGAACTGACGACTCAGGAAGGAGCCCTGCGGCGCGAACATCATCGGCGCCAGGACCCCGGTGCCGATACCGATCGCCAGGTAGATCCGCCAGTTTTCAGCGCTGCCCAGCAGCGTCAGGAAGGGGTAGGCGAACAGCAGCGATAACACCCCGCCGAGAACCAGGACCGCCTTGCTGCTCCAGCGATCGCACAACCAGCCGAAAAACGGCACGGCGACGATGGCCACCAGGCTGGCGAGGGTCACCGAGAGGGAGGTGACGTGCACGTCCACGCCCTTGTATTGGGTTAGGTAGGCGAGGGAAAAGGTCTTGAAGATGTAGCTCAGGGCGTTGTAGCCGATGGCGACGAAAAACACCACGGCCAAACCCTTGAGATCGTTCTTCAGCAACGCTTTCAATGGCGAGACCTTGGGGCGTGCGCGTTTCTGCTGGTTCAGCTCGTTGAACTCCGGGGTTTCCGGAATGCTGTTGCGCACCCACAAGCCGATACCGACCAGGGCGATGCTGCAGATGAAGGGGATCCGCCAACCGCCTTCGAGCAGGAACGCATTGCCATTGAGGGTCAGCAGGTAAATGGTCAGCGACGACAGCAGCAGGCCGAGGTTCAGGCCCAATGCCGGCCAGGCACCCTGGCTGCCGCGCTTGCCCTGGGCGGCGTGCTCGTAGGAGGTCACGGCCGCTCCGGACAGCTCGGCCCCTGCACCCAGGCCCTGGATGATGCGGATCGCGACCAGCAGGGCGGGCGCCCAGAGACCGATGGAGGCGTAGCTGGGAATCAGTCCGATGAGCGTGGTGCAGACACCCATCATGCAGAAGGTCAGGACCAGCACCTGCTTGCGGCCGAACCTGTCGCCCAGGTAGCCGAACAGGATGCCGCCGAACGGACGGGCGATAAAGCCGATGGCAAAGGTCGAGAAGGCCAGCAGCGAGGCGGTCTGCGGGTTGCTGGCGTCGAAGAAGATCTTCGAGAAGACAATCGCCGCCATGGTTGCATAGAGGTAGAAGTCATACCACTCCAGCATCGAGCCGAAGATGGTGGCGGCGGCGATTTTGCGCAGGCGCTTGCGGGTCTGTTGGGGTGTTTCGACGGGGGATCCGGACTCTTCGTATACCGACATCAGTGGGTTCCTTGCAGGTCTTTATAGTTATTTTAAAGTGATCGCTGGTGCGCCCCGTTTGCCTTTCCCGGGCAAACGGAGAGGGCGTACTCCTGTACGCGGGGGGTGTTTTCCTGGTTAACGGGAGGCGAACAGTCGGTCGGCGATCATTTCGCCGATCGGCATGGCGGAGGTGGCGGCCGGTGACGGTGCATTGCAGACATGGACCATGCGCGACGTTTCGGCGAACAGGAAGTCATGCACCAGGGTGCCGTCGCGCATCACCGCTTGGGCGCGGATGCCGGCTTCGTAGGGCAGCAGGTCTTCGACGACCAGGGACGGGCAGTACTTGCGGCACTGTTCCAGGTAGCCGCGCTTGAACAATGAGTTCTTCATTTCCTGGCTGCCGGAGCCCAGGTTCTGCCACAGGGTTTTCCAGAACCCGGGGAAGGCGGCGTATTGCGCGACGTCCTGCCAGTTGACGGAGAACTTGCGGTAGTTCTCCCGGCCCAGCCCCAGTACGGCATTCGGTCCGACCGTGACGCTGCCGTCGATCATGCGGGTCAGGTGCACGCCAAGGAACGGCAGGTCCGGATCCGGAATGGGGTAGATCAGGTGATTGACGATGTCGTTCTTCGACGCCGGCAGGCGGAAGTATTCGCCGCGGAAGGGGATGATCTGGTGGTCGATGCGAATGCCGGCCAGGGTGGCCAGGCGGTCGGACTGCAGGCCGGCACAGGCCACCAGTTTGCGCGCCCGCCAGACGTGGTCGTGACTGCTGATGGTGACCTTGTCGCTGTCTTCCTGGATGGCCGTGACCCGGGTGTCGAGGCGGATCTCGCCGCCACTGGCGGTGATGACTCGGGCCATGGCTTGGCAGATTTCGCGGTAGTCGACGATGCCCGTGGCGTCGAGGAACAGGCCCCCGAGGCCGACGATGTTCGGTTCGCGCCGCCGCAGTTCCTCGGCATCGAGACGCTCGACCCGCATGCCATTGAGTTGCGAGCGCTCGTACAGGGCTTGCATGCGCTGCACTTCGAGGGCAGTGGAGGCCACCAGCAACTTGCCGCAGACCTCGAAGCGGATCCCGTGTTCGCGGCAGAAGTCTTTCGTGGCCTGAGCCCCGCGCTTGCACAGGTCGGCCTTGAGGCTGCCCGGCGCGTAGTAGATGCCGGCATGGATCACGCCGCTGTTATGACCGGTCTGGTGGCGGGCCAGGGTGGCTTCCTTTTCCAGGATCACTAGCGAGGCGCCGGGCTGGCGCTTGAGCAACGCCATGGCGGTGGCCAGGCCGACGATGCCGCCGCCAATGATGCAGAAGTCATAAGTCATGGAGGGGGTCTACCTTGTTATTGTTCATGTCTAGTTATCAGGTTGTCAGACTAATGAGGTCGAGCAAAGGGGCTTGTCCTTGCTCGGGCGCTGCTTGCGCCGCGTGAACCGGCTCAATTCATGGGAGGCAGTTCCAATTGCAAGCGTTTGGCCGAGGCGCGCAGATGCGCCTCGGCACAAGCGGCGGCAGCCTGGCGATTGCTCTCGGCGATGGCCTGGTACAGCGCCTGGTGTTCGCGCCCGGCATCCGCCGAGCCACCGACGGAGCGGGTGGCGGAGTTTTCCCAGGCGGTACGGCGTGCTTCGGCCAGTTGGCCGCGCAGGAAGTCATGGAAGGCGACGAAATAATCGTTCTTGCTGGCCTCGGCAATGGCCCGGTGAAAGGCCACGTCGGCGGCGGCTGCGGCGTCGAAGTCGGTACGTTTGTCGTGCATTTCCTGCAAGGCTTCGCGCATGCGTTGCAGGTCCGCCTCGTCACGGCGCTGGGCGGCAATGGAGGCGGCCTGGGTCTCGATCCACAGGCGCATTTCGAACATCTGCGCCAGGTCCGCCTTGCGCCCCTCGCTCCTGGGAAAGCGAAACACCGTGCCGGTCGGCGTCTGGGAAATGTATGAGCCGAGCCCGCGGCGGGCGATCAGCACACCGTCGGCCTTGAGCTGGGCAATGGCTTCGCGGACTACCGAGCGGCTGACATTCAACTGTTCCGCCAACTGCTGTTCGGTGGGCAGGCGCGATTCGGCCGCCAGGCGCCCGGCATCGATTTCCGCACGAATGGCGCTGACCACTCGTTCAACCAGGGAGTCGGGGCGTTGGAGTTCCAGCATGAAGGACAGGCTCGGTAGTCAGGTTGTCAGACAATGCCCGAGTGATTCAGGGGTTGTCAAGAAAGCGGGCGGCATCAGGTCGGGGCCAAACGTTCCCGGAGCAAGGCCACGAACCGCGTCGCGGCTGGGGACAGGGGCTGGCCGCTGCGGCTGATCAGGCCGATTTCGCGGCTGACGCCGGGGTGTGCCACCGGGCGTTTTTGCAGGCCGCCCAGGCCGTCATCCGCTGACTCCGGCAGCAGCGCCATGCCCAGTCCCTGGCGCACCAGTGCCAGGACCGTGGACATGTAGTTGGCTTCCAGTCCCGGTACCAGCGTCAGGCCTTGTTCGTCGAACAGTTGCTCGACCCGTTCGCGCACGCTGCTGTCGCGTCCGGTGAGGATCATCGGCTGGCCGCTCAAGTCCGCCAGGTCGAGCGTGGTCTTGCGCGTCAGCGGGTGTTCGTCAGGGAGGAACAGGCACAGGCGATCGACCATGACCACCTCGAAGTCCAGACCATGGCTGAGCCGGGCCCGTACCCCCAGTCCGAAGTCCACCTCGTTCTCCCGCACCAGGCTGTCGATGCGCTGCGCGACCACGTCGCGCAGGCGGATTTCGATACCGGGGTAGGCCTGGCGAAACTGCTTCAGTACCGGCGGCAGGGCCCCGGAGCAGATCGACGGCAAGGCGGCCAGGGTCACCACGCCCCGTTGCAGGCTGGCCAGGTCGCGGGAGCCGCTGACGATATTGTCCAGGTCCAGCAACAGTTTCTCCATGGGACCGCGGGCCTGCTGGCCGGCGCCGGTCAGGCTGACCTGGCGCGGGCTGCGCTCCAGCAGGGTGACGCCGAGCCATTCTTCCAACTGTTGGACCTGCACCGTCAGCGCCGAAGGTGAAAGGTGCAGCAGGGCGGCGGCACGGGCGAAGCTGCCGGTCTGGGCGACGGTGAGGAAGGCGCGGATATGCTGGACGGCGTTCTTCATTCTGTTTTTCCGAATGCATGGCGGTGAACATTCCAATTTACAAAGCTTAACCGCGTTCCAATACTCGGGGGAAAACAATAACTGTCCGCCGTTGAGCGGCCCCGGAGTCTTCCCATGCTCGCCACGCTGGGTGTCATCACCATCGTCTGTCTGCTTGCGGCTGTCATGAGCAAGCGTCTCTCGCCCCTGGTCGCGTTGATCGCCTTGCCGATCCTGGCTGCGCTGCTCGGTGGTTTCGGCCTGCAAACCAGTGCCTTTATCATCACCGGTATCAAGAACGTTGCCCCGGTGGTGGGCATGTTCGTGTTCGCCATCCTGTTCTTCGGGGTGATGACCGATGCCGGCATGCTCGACCCGATCATCGACCGCATCCTGCGCACGGTGGGCACGCGGCCCACGCGGATTGTCATGGGCACGACCTTGCTGGCGCTGCTGGTGCACCTTGACGGTTCCGGGGCGGTGACCTTTCTGGTGACGGTCCCGGCGATGCTGCCGCTGTATACGCGGTTGGGCATCGACCGGCGGATCCTCGCCTGTGTCGCGGCGATGGCCGCCGGGGTGAATTTCCTGCCCTGGACCGGCCCGGTGCTGCGCTCGTCGGCGGCCTTGCACGTGCCGGTGGCGGACCTGTTCCAGCCGCTGATTCCGGTGCAGATCGTCGGCCTGCTGTTTGTCTTCGCCAGTGCCTGGTGGTTGGGTCGGCGTGAAGAGCGGCGCCTGGGTCTGGGCGCCGATCTGGCCGTGGGCCACGTGCCGACCCGGGTGATCAGCGAGCAGGAACAAGCCCTGCGCCGCCCACGGCTGTTCCGGGCCAACCTGCTGATGACGGTGCTGGTGATGGCGGTGATGATCGCCGGCTGGGTCGATCCGGTGGTGATGTTCATGCTCGGCACCGTGGTTGCGCTGTGCCTCAACTACCCGAACGTCGACGCCCAGCGCGCCCGTATCGACGCTCACGCCAAGACCGCCCTGACCATGGCCAGCATTCTCCTGGCCGCCGGGGTCTTTACCGGCATCATGCAGGGCAGCGGCATGCTCAAGGCCATGGCCGAAGTGGCGGTGGCGCAGATCCCGGCCGGCCACGGCAAGCTGATTCCGGCGCTGGTGGGTTTCCTGTCGATGCCGCTGAGCCTGTTGTTTGATCCGGATTCCTTTTACTTCGGGGTGATGCCGGTGATCGCCGAGGTCGGCAAGGCCCTCGGCGTGGAGCCGTTGCAGGTGGCCCAGGCGTCCTTGCTGGGGGTGCACACCACCGGTTTCCCGGTCAGTCCGCTGACGCCGGCGACCTTTTTGCTGGTGGGCCTGTGCAAGATCGAACTGGCCGATCACCAGCGTTTCACTATTCCTTTCCTGCTCGCCGCCTCGGTGCTGATGACCTTGACGGCGTTGCTCCTGGGCGTCTTTTGAAATGAGGGACCTTGCGATGAAAACCTTGCGTATCGGCTCCGGTGCCGGCTATTCGGGCGACCGCATCGAACCGGCGGTGGAACTGGCGGCCAAGGGCGAGCTGGATTACCTGGTGTTCGAATGCCTGGCCGAACGGACCATCGCCCTGGCGCAACAGGCCCGGCTCAGTGATCCGGAGGCCGGTTATGACCCCTTGCTGCGTGAGCGGATGGAGCGGGTATTGCCCTTCGTCGCCGGTGCCGGACGGCGCCTGCGGATCATCACCAATATGGGCGCGGCCAATCCCCTGGCTGCCGCGCGCGAGGTGCGCCGGATCGCTGTCGAGCTGGGCCTGCACGGACTCAGGATTGCCGCGGTGACCGGCGACGATGTGCTTGAGGCGCTGCGTGCCGAGCCGAGCCGGGTGCTGGACAACGGTTTGCGGGTGGAGCAATTGGGCGATCGGCTGGTCTCCGCCAATGCCTACCTCGGCGCGGAAGGTATTGTCCAGGCGCTGGCAGCCGATGCCGATGTGGTGATCACCGGCCGGGTGGCCGATCCGTCGCTGTTCCTCGCGCCGCAGTGCTTCGAGTTCGGCTGGGCGGCGGACGATTGGCAACGCCTGGGGCGCGGCACCCTGGTCGGCCATCTGCTGGAGTGCGCGGGACAGATCACCGGCGGTTACTTTGCCGATCCGAGCGTCAAGGAGGTGCCGGACCTGGCGCACCTGGGCTTTCCCCTGGCCGAAGTGGATGCCGAGGGCCGGGCGACCATCACCAAGGTCGCCGGCAGTGGCGGGCGGGTGGACGCCGCCACCTGCACGGAGCAGTTGCTCTATGAGGTGCATGACCCGACGGCCTACCTGACGCCGGATGTGACGGCGGATTTCCAGGGGGTGAGTTTTATCGAGGAAGGTACGGACCGGGTGGGCGTGCGGGGCGCGGACGGACGGCAGCGTCCGAACAGCTTGAAGGTCTCGGTCGGTTACCTGGATGGCTGGATCGGTGAGGGGCAGATGTCCTACGGTGGTCCGGGCGCCCTGGCACGGGCGCGGCTGGCGCGGGAGATCGTCTTGCAGCGCCTGGAAATCATCGGGGTGAAGGCCGAGGAGGTCCGCGCGGAGCTGATGGGCGTGGACGCCCTGTATGGTGAAGCGCTGAGTGCGCGAGGGCAGGGCGAACCCTGGGAGGTGCGCTTGCGGGTGGCCGCGCGTTGTGCGGATCGGGCTGACGCGCTGCGCGTCGGCAATGAAGTGGAGACGTTGTACACCAACGGCCCGTCAGGCGGTGGTGGCGCGAGCAAGAGCGTGCGGCAGGTGGTGGCGGTGGCGTCGCTGCTGCTGCCACGGGAAAACCTGAGCGCAACCGTTCACCTGGAGGATCAGCCATGAATCGTCTTCAATTGCGCCACTTTGCCCATTCGCGCACGGGCGACAAGGGCGACACCTCGAATATCTCGGTGATCGCCTACCGTGCCGAGGACTACCCCAGGTTATGCGAATGGCTGACCGCTGAGCGGGTGGCGGACTACTTTGCGCCCTTGCTCGAGCCGACGGCCGGACCGGTGCGGCGTTATGCGTTGCCGGGTGTGCGGGCCTTGAATTTCGTATTGCCGGGCATCCTGCGGGGCGGGGTGACCCGTTCCCTGGCGCTGGATGCCCATGGCAAGAGCCTCGGCTCGGCGTTGCTGGATATGCCGTGGGAGCGCGATTAACCCACTTGTTTCAAGCGTTGCGCGACACGCTCGACGATCAGTCCTCGCTGCTTGCGCGACTCTGCGGCCCGTTGCAGGGCTATCTCCCGTACGTCTGCGGGCGCCGTCTCCGGGCTGCCGGCGTTGAACGGTGGCGCCGGCGCGTACTCCAGTTGCAACTGGATCAGCTGGGCCTCTTGCGCGCCCACCAGTTCAGCGGCCAGGGTCAGGGCAAAGTCGATCCCGGCGGTGATGCCGCCGCCGGTCAACAGGTTGCCGTCACGGACCACGCGGTCCTTCACGGGGATGGCCCCGAGACCTGCCAGCAGGTGGTGATAGGCCCAGTGGGTCGTGGCCTTGCGACCTTGCAGCAGCCCGGCGGCCCCCAGCACCAGGGCGCCGGTGCAGACCGAGGTGACATAACGCGCCTGGGCGGCTTGCCGGGCGATGAACGCGAGGGTCTCGGGATCTTCCATCAACGGCCCGACTCCGGCACCGCCTGGAATGCAGATCACATCCAGCGCTGGGCAGTCCTCGAAAGTGGTGGTGGGTGTAAAGACCAGGCCGCTGCTGGAGGTGATCGGCGCCAGGTCCTTCCAGATCAAGTGGAGCCGGGCGTCGGGCAACGAGGCAAGGACGTCGTAGGGACCGGTGAGGTCCAGCTGTTGGACTTTGGGGAACAACAGAAAGCCGATATGCAGCGTCATGGCGATAGCTCCTTGGGAGTGAATAGGCGGGTCCTGCGAGGCTGGACGGGTCCACTGTAGTTCCGTAGGCTTTGGCGTATCTGCCATTGACCCCACTTTTCACGCCAATGCCCATGAACGCCCCCAGAACGATCCGGATCCTGGCTTTTCCCAATGTGCAGGTGCTCGATGTCACAGGGCCGCTGCAGGTCTTCGCCTCGGCCAACGACCTGGCACGTGCCCAGGGTCTGCCGCTGCCCTATGCCGTGAGTGTGATTGCCGCCCAGCGCGAACCGGTGATGAGTTCGGCGGGGCTGGCCCTGGTGGCGGAGCCGTTGCCGGCGCCAGGCACGCCCTGCGATACCCTGCTCATCGCCGGTGGCTGGGGCACCTATGCCGCTTCCGAGGACCCGACGCTGGTGGCCTGGGTGCGTCAGCAGGCCGGTTGCGCCCGCCGGGTCGCCTCGGTCTGCACCGGGGCGTTCCTGCTGGCGGCCAGTGGCTGGCTGGACGGGCGGCGGGTGGCAACCCACTGGACCCGTTGCGAACAATTGGCGGCGCAGTACCCGCGGGTGCAGGTCGAGCCCAATCCGATCTTTATCAACGACGGCCCGGTCTGGACCTCGGCGGGGGTGACGGCGGGCATCGACCTGTCCCTGGCATTGGTTGAAGCGGACCTGGGACGGCCCGTGGCCTTGGAGGTCGCGCGGCATCTGGTGGTGTTTCTGAAACGCCCTGGTGGGCAATCGCAATTCAGCGCCACCCTGTCCCTGCAGAAGTCCGGCAGCCGCTTTGGCGACCTGCACGCCTGGATCGCCGAGCACCTGGCGCAGGACCTGTCGATCCCGATCCTGGCGCAGCAGACGGGCATGAGCGAGCGCAGTTTCGTGCGTCACTACCGGGCGGAAACCGGGCAGACGCCGGCCCGGGCCATCGAGCAGATCCGTGTGGAAAGCGCCCGCCGCCTGCTCGGCGACACCGCGATGCCGATCAAGCGCATTGCCGCCCGTTGCGGTTTCGGCAGCGAGGAAACCCTGCGCCGCAGCTTTTTGCGGGCCCTGAGCGTCACGCCGCAGGCCTACCGTGAGCGCTTTTCGGCGCAGCCATGAAATGCCCACGGGGAGACCGTCGATCCACTTCGTTGACCTAAGCCATCCCCTGAGCTCCGATGACGTTTAAGCTATTGGAATATCGGACGTAGTTCGCAATAAAACCTACGCCTCAAGCATGTTCTGCAAGAGTTATGGCATCATGCCATTAATGCTTTCCCTGATAGCTAAAATAAGATGAGCACCGGTCAGTGTCAGTGATTCCCCTACTTGTGTGTGACGACTCCAACATGGCCCGTAAGCAGGTATTACGGGCACTGCCGGCGGATTGGCAGGTTTCGATCACCGAGGCCGGCGATGGTCGACAGGGGTTGGATGCCATTCGCCGGGGATTGGGGCAGGTGGTGCTGCTCGACCTGACCATGCCGGAAATGGATGGCTACCAGGTGCTCTCGGCGATACGCGCCGAAGGGTTGCAGGCGCAGGTGATCGTGATTTCCGGGGACGTCCAGGAAGAGGCGCTGCGCCGGGTGCGCGAGCTGGGCGCGCTGGCGTTCCTGAAAAAGCCCTTCGACCAGGATGAGTTGCGCCAGACCCTTGACCAGTTGGGGCTCCTGAATGCCTCAGGCCAGGCGCAGGTAGCCGTTCGCCCTGAACCGACGACTGAAATCAGCTTTCGCGATGCCTTTCGCGAAACGGTCAACGTGGCCATTGGTCGTGCGGCGGCGCTGATCGCCAAGGTCCTGGGGGTGTTCGTGCAGTTGCCGGTGCCGAACGTGAATATCCTCGAAGTGGGCGAGTTGCACATGGCGCTGATGGATGCTGGAAACTGCAACCAGCTCACGGCCATTTGCCAGGGCTTTATCGGCAGCGGCATTGCCGGCGAAGCCTTGCTGATGTTCCACGATTCGGAAATCGCCGACATGGCGCAGCTGATGCAGCGCCAAGGCGCCGAGTATTCGGACCTGGAAATGTTGCTGGATCTCTCCAGTGTGCTGATCGGTGCGTGCCTGAGCAGTATTGCTGATCAGATCGACGTGGTGTTTTCCCAGGGCCACCCGCAGATACTCGGGCAACACGCGGCCATCGATGAACTGATTCGGGTCAACCGGCAGCGCTGGAAAAAGACCCTGGCGGTGGAGATCAGCTACAGCCTGGAAGGACACGACATTCATTTCGACTTGCTGTTGTTGTTCACGGAGGACTCCATCGAGCGGTTGACCCACAAACTCGCCTACCTGATGAGCTGAGCCATGAACGACCCTCTCGATCTGAACGAGTTTCATTGGTTACTGACGATTGTCCAGAGCATCGACGTCGGCGTGGTGGTGCTGGACCGCGACTACCGCGTGCAGGTCTGGAACACCTTCATGGAAAACCGTTCCGGGGTGCAGCCCAAGGACGCCAACAGTCGGTCCTTCTTCAGCCTGTTTCCCGAGGTGGATCGCGAATGGTTCAGCCGCAAGGTGGAGAGCGTCGCGACCCTCGGTACGCCGGCGTTCACCATCTGGGAGCAGCGGCCTTATCTGGTGCGGTTCAAGAACTACCAGCCGATCACCGGCCAGGAAGACTTCATGTACCAGAACACCACCTTGTTGCCGTTGCGCTCCACCAACAGTGAAATCTCCCACATCTGCCTGGTGATCTACGACGTCACCGACGTGGCCACCAACCGGCACCAGCTCCAGGCGGCCAATGCCAAGTTGCAGAAACTCTCCAGCACCGACCGGCTGACCGGCTTGTACAACCGTGGGCACTGGGAGGAAAGCCTGAAGGTGGCTTATGCCCGCAACCAGCGTTATGGCAATGCCACGAGCCTGGTGATGTTCGACATCGACCACTTCAAACGGGTCAATGACACCTATGGTCACCAGGCGGGCGACAAGGTCATCGAGCGGGTGGCCGAGGTGGTCCGCGAGCATGTGCGCGACAGCGATGTGGCCGGGCGCTATGGCGGCGAAGAGTTTGGCGTGGTGCTGTCGGACACCGACAAGGCGGGGGGGCGTTTTTTTGCCGAGCGCCTGCGCAAGGCGATCGAAGGCCTGGAAGTGTTGCACGAAGGACAGGGAATCCGCTTCACCATCAGCCTCGGGGTGGCGGATCTGAGTCGGCCTTCGATCAGTCACGCCGATCTGATCGCCTGGGCGGACCACGCGTTGTACGCGTCGAAGAAGGGCGGGCGTAATCGGGTGACGGTGTACGAATAAAGGATGGGCCGCAGGCTCAGGCCCGCCGCGCCATCAGCAACATCGAAGCCGCCCCGGACAACAGCAGGGCACAACCGCGATTGAACAGGCGCTTGCCCCGAGGTTCGGCGAACCAGCGGCGCATGTGCACGCCCATGTAGGCGTAGGCGCTGATGGCGATCCATTCCAGGATCAGGAACAGGCTGCCCAATACGGCGAACTGGGCGGATACGCCCTGGGCCGGGTCGACGAACTGGGGGAGGAAGGCGGTGAAGATCAGGATGGCTTTCGGATTTCCCGCAGCGACCAGGAACTCCTGGCGGGCGAGGGCGGGCAAGCTGGCCGTTGCTCGTTCCGTGGTGGCTTCGGTGTCGGGGTTGGCGCGCCAGAGCTGGATGGCGAGATAGATCAGGTAGGCCGCGCCGAGCATCTTGATGCCGTAGAACAGCAGCTCCGAGGCTTGCAGCACCACCGCCAGGCCCGCCGAGGCCAGGGCGATCATTCCGGAGAAAGCCAGCAACCGCCCCAGGCCTGCCAGGCACGAGGTGCGAAAGCCATAGCGCGTCGAGTTGCTGACCGACAGCAGGTTGTTCGGGCCGGGGGCCATGTTCAGGGCGAAGCACGCCGGGATGAAGAGGATCAGGGTCGATACATCCATGGCAGGCTCCGGGATCGAGGGGCGGAAAACTCGACGATAACGTCAAGTCCTGGCCATGCGCCAGAGTGCCTGAGGCTTTGCGCATCTGTACCTGAAACTTGTCGCGCAGGTGTACCGTATCGGGTCACTGAGCGTAGGGCGATACCCGATTTACAGGGGGCGCTGGCGGCTCAAAAGCCCCCGAGAGGAGGGAAGTGGGCCGTGATCAAGAATAAGTAGCTGTTTTCAAACAAATTTGTGCGTTTGGGGGCTTCCCAGGCGAAGCGAAAATTGATAAATTTCCGCCCACTCTTGCAGCGACCCTCTTCGGGTCGGCACGCTGCAAAATCAACAAGCGGGTGTCCAGCACTCGTCGCAACAGATACAGGGGCGTCGCCAAGCGGTAAGGCAGCAGGTTTTGATCCTGCCATGCGTTGGTTCGAATCCAGCCGCCCCTGCCATTTTCCTATACTCATCCAGGTTACCCTCAGCCTTCAGGTACTGCGCGTGTCCAAGATGATGGTCTTTACGGGGAATGCCAACCCCGATCTGGCTCGGCGTGTCGTACGTCAGCTGCATATCCCACTCGGTGACATTTCTGTCGGTAAGTTCTCCGACGGCGAAATCACCGCTGAGATCAATGAAAACGTCCGCGGTAAAGACGTCTTCATCATTCAGCCGACTTGCGCTCCGACCAACGATAACCTGATGGAACTCGTCGTGATGGCTGATGCCTTCCGCCGTTCCTCAGCCACTCGAATCACTGCGGTGATCCCTTACTTTGGTTATGCCCGTCAGGATCGCCGTCCGCGTTCCGCGCGTGTGGCAATCAGCGCGAAAGTCGTCGCTGACATGCTCACCGTCGTCGGCATCGACCGTGTTCTCACGGTTGACCTGCACGCAGACCAGATCCAGGGTTTCTTCGATATTCCGGTAGATAACATCTACGGCTCCCCCGTTCTGGTGGATGACATCGAAGATCAACGCTTCGAAAACCTGATGATCGTGTCTCCGGACATTGGCGGCGTCGTGCGTGCACGGGCTGTTGCCAAGTCGCTGGGCGTGGATCTGGGCATCATCGACAAACGTCGTGAGAAGGCCAACCACTCCGAAGTGATGCACATCATCGGTGACGTCGAAGGCCGCACCTGCATTCTCGTCGATGACATGGTCGACACCGCCGGCACCCTGTGCCACGCGGCGAAAGCCCTCAAGGAACATGGCGCTGCCAAGGTCTTTGCCTACTGCACACACCCTGTGCTGTCGGGTCGCGCGATCGAGAACATTGAAAATTCCGTGCTGGACGAGCTGGTGGTGACCAACACCATCCCGCTGTCCGCTGCCGCACAAGCCTGTGCACGTATCCGTCAACTGGATATCGCACCGGTAGTCGCCGAAGCGGTTCGCCGCATCAGCAACGAAGAATCGATCAGCGCGATGTTCCGCTAAGGGCCCTGCCCGGCAGACACCTCGTTGACGTAAAGCGCCCCGCCCCAACACCCATGTTGGGGCGGGGCTTTTTTGCCCATACCGCTCACGTCGGTCGCAGACGTGACGGGACATGGCTATTTTGGAGATACAAAATGACTGATTTCATCCTGAACGCCGAAGCGCGTAACGACCTGGGGAAAGGTGCGAGCCGCCGCCTGCGTCGTCTCGCCAACCAGGTTCCTGCCGTTGTCTACGGTGGCGACAAGGCTCCTGAGTCCATCACCATGCTGGCCAAAGAAGTGGCCAAGCTGTTCGAAGACGAGGCTGCTTTCAGCCACGTGATCGAACTGAACGTCGGCGGCACCAAGCAGAGCGTGATCGTTAAAGCCCTGCAGCGTCACCCAGCCAAGCAGTTCATCATGCACGCCGACTTCGTTCGCGTTGTTGCCGGCAAGAAACTGACTGCTACCGTTCCTGTGCACTTCATCAACGAAGCAGCTCCAGTGAAGAAAGGCGGCGAGATCTCCCACGTTGTGGGCGAGATCGAAGTGTCTTGCGAAGCCAAGGACCTGCCTGAGTTCATCGAAGTCGACCTGGCTGACGCCGAAGTGGGTTCGATCATCCACCTGTCGAACCTCAAGGCTCCGAAAGGCGTTGAGTTCGTCGCACTGGCTCACGGTAACGACCTGGCTGTTGCCAACGTTCACGCGCCACGTGTTGCACCAGAAGCCGCTGCCGAGTAATCGTTTACTCCGCAACGTCGGAGTCATGGAAACATCGCGAGCTGGCAAGTAGCGAGTAAAGCGGGCGGGATCGCGAAGTTTGCATCATGTAAATGAGCACGTTTCGTCCACCTTCGCCGCTACGCCGAATAGCCGCGATGTTATCCACAACTCCGAGGAAGGGCCCCTGTCGTGACTGCCATCAAACTGATCGTTGGCCTGGGAAATCCAGGCACCGAATACGAACAGACCCGGCATAACGCGGGGGCCCTTTTTGTTGAGCGCATCGCCCACGCCCAAGGTGTCAACCTGGTGGCCGATCGCAAATATTTCGGCCTGACCGGGCGCTTCAGTCACCAGGGTCAGGATGTTCGTCTGTTGATCCCCACCACCTACATGAACCGCAGCGGCCAGGCCGTGGCGGCATTGGCTGGATTCTTCCGCATCACGCCCGAAGAAATCCTGGTGGCCCACGACGAGCTGGACTTGCCTCCCGGCGTCGCCAAGCTCAAACAGGGCGGCGGACACGGCGGGCACAACGGCCTGCGCGACATCATCGCGCAGCTCGGCAACCAGAATACCTTTCACCGCCTGCGGCTTGGCATTGGCCACCCGGGCGTTGCCAGTATGGTTTCAAATTTTGTCCTGGGTCGTGCGCCACGCGCCGAACAGGAAAAGCTCGATGCCAGCATCGATTTTGCCCTCGGCGTGCTGCCGGATATCCTCGCCGGGGAATGGAACCGAGCGATGAAAAACCTGCACAGCCAGAAGGCCTGACTCTTATCCGAGGGGAAACACCATGGGATTCAATTGCGGCATCGTCGGCCTGCCCAACGTCGGCAAATCCACCCTGTTCAACGCCCTGACCAAATCCGGTATCGCGGCGGAGAACTTCCCCTTCTGCACCATCGAACCGAACAGCGGTATCGTGGCGATGCCCGACCCGCGCCTGCAGGCCCTGGCCGAGATCGTCAAGCCCAAGCGCATCCTGCCGACCACCATGGAATTCGTCGACATCGCGGGCCTCGTGGCCGGTGCGTCGAAAGGTGAAGGCCTGGGCAACAAATTCCTCGCCAACATCCGCGAGACCGATGCCATCGCCCACGTGGTCCGCTGCTTCGAAGACGACAACGTGATTCACGTCGCCAACAGCGTCGACCCCAAGCGCGACATCGAGATCATCGAGCTGGAACTGATCTTCGCCGACCTCGAAAGCTGCGAGAAGCAACTGCAGAAAGTCGCGCGCAACGCCAAGGGCGGCGACAAGGACGCCGTGGTGCAAAAGGGCCTGCTGGAGCAGCTGATCGCCCACTTCACCGAAGCCAAGCCGGCACGCAGCCTGATGAAGAACATGGGTGCCGACGAAAAGGCGGTGATCCGTGGCTTCCACCTGCTGACCACTAAGCCTGTGATGTACATCGCCAACGTCGCCGAAGACGGCTTCGAGAACAACCCGCTGCTGGACGCGGTCAAGGCCATTGCCGAGGAAGAAGGCGCGGTGGTGGTGCCGGTGTGCAACAAGATCGAAGCGGAAATCGCCGAGCTGGACGACGGTGAAGAGAAGGACATGTTCCTTGAAGCCCTGGGCCTTGAAGAACCTGGCCTGAACCGCGTGATCCGTGCCGGCTACGAAATGCTCCACCTGCAGACCTACTTCACCGCCGGTGTCGAGGAAGTCCGCGCCTGGACCGTGCGTGTCGGTGCGACCGCGCCACAGGCCGCCGGTGTGATCCACACCGACTTCGAAAAAGGCTTCATCCGCGCCGAAGTGATCGCCTACAACGACTTCATCCAGTACAAGGGCGAAGCCGGGACCAAGGAAGCCGGCAAATGGCGCCTGGAAGGCAAGGATTACATCGTCAAGGACGGTGATGTGATGCACTTCCGCTTCAACGTCTAACTGGTCCGTATTAACTCACGACGGTCCAATTTGGCCCAGTTCTGAAGAAGCCCTGTAGATACAGGGCTTCTTTGTTTCAGGGCGTGTCAGATGTGGTCGCTATTAATGTCACGTTCAGAACGCCTGCTCCATCTTTTGCAAGTTTTGCGGCGCTATCGCCGCCCAGTGAGCGGCCAGGTATTGGCAAACGAGCTTGGCATCAGTATCCGTACCTTGTATCGGGATATCGCTAGCCTGCAAGCCCAGGGGGCCATGATAGAAGGCGAGCCGCGTATTGGGTACGTCATGAAGCCGGGCTTCATGCTGCCACCCTTGATGTTTGGCTCAGAAGAGCTTGAAGCCTTGGTCTTGGGCATGCGCTGGGTGGCGGACCGTTGTGATCGCACCCTGGCCGAGGGCGCACTGAATGTATTGGCCAAGGTTTCGTCAGTATTGCCTTCCGAATTGCGGCGGGAGCTGGAAGAGTCGGCACTGCTTGTCGGCGCTCCCTTGCAGAGACCAAATAACCCTCCGTCTCATGACATCCTGCGCAGCGCTGTACGTTCTGAACTGAAGCTGCGGATCACTTACATGGATGGTGACGGCATTCAGACGCAGCGCGTGGTATGGCCGTTTGCCTTGGTCTATTTTGACCAGTCCAGAGTGTTGATGTGCTGGTGCGAGCTGAGAAACGGCTTCCGAAATTTTCGTACTGACCGCATATTGGTAACGGACGAGACCAATGAGCGCTACCCCAAGCGCAGAGCCGCTTTGCTACGCGAGTGGCGCAAAGCCCACCAGGAAGCGAGTAAAACTATACTGCCAGAATCTGACAGGATTGGATCTTAAACTGAGCCCTCTTTCAAATCAGGAGCTCAAGATGAAGTTCGCATCGGTACGTGTGGTCACGCAGGGTCTCGAAAACATGATCACCTTTTACCAGCACCTTTCCGGCATCACGGCAAACCGTCCGGCAGAAGGTTTTGCAGAAATCCACTTCAACGGGGCGGTACTAGCCCTTTCCTCTGAACGCCTGATTACCCTGTTCAATGCAGGGGCCGCAAAAGCAGCAGCCAATCAATCAGCGATACTGGAGTTTGAAGTAACGGACGTGGATGCAGTACTCGAACGGATAGCTGATAACGGCGTCAATGTCGTCATGCCGACAACGACAATGCCATGGGGGAACCGCTCGCTGCTGTTACGCGATCCAGATGGCAATCTCGTGAATATATTCTCCCGCCCCACCAATCAGTCCGTGAACTTCCCAGGTAATTTGGTGACCCCTAGGTGACGCAAAGGTCTGCGACGGGGCGGCTGCCGACATCCAACTCGATTGCGTTGCACCTGATATATTGCGCGAATGCATCGGATAGGCGACCGGGTATGGAACCGGGTAACATTAGGTTTACCGAGTGGAATTGCCGCATGAATGCTGGATAAATTGGGGCTATTTCTCGTTTAACGTGTAAGCGTTGTCGGAATCGAAGAAGCCGCGTTGATACGCGGCTTTTTTGTGGGCGCTCCGATACGACTTACAATCGGAGAGGCCCTCACCATCGGTGACTCATCGGAGGCAGTTCAGATACTCAGCTCGCTGCACAGGCTCCGGCAGGCTTATCGGTTTGGGAAAGTCAGCATCAGCCGTCATCAAGTGACCGATGTCCATGTGACCCCAGAGCCAGCCTTTATGAAGTTCACGGCTAAAGCAGGTAAAAAACCGCTCCTTGTCACCCCATGTCGGCTGCCATGCCGTATCCATCAAGGTTCGGGCCGACGCACTGTTGCCGGAATAGATGTACGTCAACATGTCGTGCCATAACAGGGTGGGCGGCCACGGTTGTTTGCTATCGACCTCCTCCGTCAAGAGCTCCTGCGCATCTTCCTCCAACTCGACATTCGATGGCGCCGGTTTGCGCATGCTATCGACGTCCAGTACATAGCGTCCTTGTGCGGTATCCCAACTGAGCGAGATCGGCGGTGCAGGACTACCTGCGAATGAGTGATGCCAAAACGCGAAACTGAAATCGTAGAAGCCCAATGTCGGCCCGCCATGAGCGACCGCTTGCATATCGATCTGATCCGAATTGAGAGCCTGGATATCTTGCATATGCAGCGTTGGCGAAAAACTGATGATGTGCAACGTATCGCAACAATTAGCGCCACCACTGAAGCCTTGCACGATCATATTCGGTGCATGGGTGGGATCCGGGTCGGTATAGAGCACGTAGAAGTGGACGTCGCGGAGCGTGATCGGCTGGGAACCTTCTCGCGTCAAGGTCACGATTTCTTCGGCGTAATCCGACTCGGACTCCGGCTCCAGTTCGGACACCTGGATGCTCGTATCGCCGACGGTTGAACTGATCAGCTTCTTGGGCTCGGCTTCCACAGCCCAAACCTGGCTCACCGCAAGACACAAAAGCCACGCGGCACACCGGCGCATAGGCCGGATGCGTTTAGGGCAAAGAGAGAGAAACATGCGGCTTCCTGTGGTTGCCCTGATCTATTGAGCGTCAGTGTAGGCTGGACAGGGCAATCGGATAAAGGCTGCCAACTTCACTCGCCACGCCCCTACAGCGCGCCGTTTTCGTTTCTGGATGTGGACCGAGCTGTAGTGGTCAACTAACCCCGGACACGACGTTATTTTTTTCTCGGTCTGAGCGGGTATCAGCTCATCATTGAATGGGTGTTGCTCGGCAACCCAGTCAATACGCGAAATAGCCCGCCGAAAAAACTCATATTTCCCACACGTTTCAAGCATGGGAGAATATTGCGTGCGCTAAACGCCAGGGCTACTGTTCACGTGTCGCTGCAAATTCAGCGATACGGGCTTGGACACCCGGTGAAATACAGGGCGCACAGCGCCGCGAAAGCGGCTTTTTTGTATTCGCTTTTTATGGCGGGCTGTGTGCGGGACACTTTCGAGTGTGCCGGGTTACCTGTTTTCCCGGTTGTCCAACCTGCGCACAGTTCGCCACCCATTCGCTTGGACACGAACGTGGTGAGCTCCTTTTACAAACAGGAGATTCAACATGGACAAGAAGCTCGTTCCCGATCCGCCAACCGTTCGCAAAGCCCCCAGCACTGCCGACAAAGGCCTGTACCTGCGTAAACTCTCTGATACCCCTTCTAACGAACCTGAGCCGGCCCCGGCAAACACCCCCCGTTTGCTCGACACCCTCGCATTCACTTGCTCCAAACCCGTCATCCCCGAAGCCCCATACAAGCCCACGCTGTTTGCCATTCAACCGGGCATCAATGCCCAGGACGCACTGACCTACGTTTCGAATCTGCTCGAAACGGCGGAACTCAATGGTGACGAAATCAGCCTGCATACTAATCCCGTCGAGCGAGCGTTGTTCTGGGGCATGCTGCATTCGGTGGAGGTAGCGCGTGCGGTGGTGGATGCGCTGCTTGAGGGCGCGTCCCCGTCCAATCAGCTATCCCCTGTAGTGGAGCAACCCTCCGATTGATTGAGGTCGTAAGAAAATAAATCCCGTTTCTCCATTTAGAGAGATCAAGCGCTTGGCCGCTTGATCTCTTTTCTGTTTAAGGGCTGTGCAAGACGTAATAGCGTCGTGGCTTTGCTGAAGCTCACCCTCCAAACCATGACTGGCTAATGAGTGTCACCTTTTGCACTTATCTTGTCTCACCCTCTATTTGGCATGCTCAAACCTCTTGAAACAAAGCAACCCAACCATGCTGACAACGGCGAAGACGAGCCAACCCATGCTGATCGGCGTCCATCGTGCGCCCATACTCCCCAGATAGTTTCCCAATGCTCCACCTATTGCCCAAGAGACTGCTGACGCGCCGAAATAGGTTCCCGCGTTGCTCTCGGTTGTGAGCTCAGCGAGAGCGATATTCGACGCGGGCAAGATGAGGCTTTCGCCGAAGGTGAAAACTAAAGCGATGACGACGAGGATCACCAGAGACTGCTGTGAGTTCCATTCACGTAGGAAAATGAGCGCTGCCAGTGCGAAACAGGCGAGCAGCGCGAGATGACCGATTGACATCAGCGATTGCCACTTCGTGCGTTGAAACCATCGCATTCCCAGAAGCGCGGTTAAGACACCGAACAAGGCGTTCGCGATGTATAACGGTCGCACACCGTTATACCCTGACACTCCCTGAGCGAAAGTCAGCGGGATGAACACATAAATTTGCGTGTACACGGTCCAGAACGGGATAAGTGCGAGGCAGAGTCTTCGAAATTGCCTGTCGTGGAAAGCATCAAAAAACACAGAGGCCCCGCGCCTCGGTCTTTCATTCACGCGCCTTCGTACAGCCGCGAACGGTGCCACCAAAGCCAACGCAGCGAAAATATAACCGCTCACCTCAAATGGAAAAGCGCCGCTATGGACAGGCAGTACGAACAGCACTGTTGGCCCGACCAGCGCACCCAGGTTAAGTACAAGATTATTCAAGACGAATACACGCGAACGAATGTCTGTTTTGAGGGTGCCGAACACGGAGTACGCGGTCGTTTCATAGAGGGCTGCGCCGAGTCCACCCAAGAACGCACATGCGGCCAACGCGGGGAAATCGAGAACATGGCCCAAACCGATGAAACCCAGAGCACGGCAGACCAGGCCTAACGAAGCCAGCACTCTGCTACTGAAGCGGTCGGTAGCGGATCCTAGAATAAGCGGCAACAGCCGACTCGACAGCAGGCTCACGGTGAGTACGCTCGCGATGTCGCCGGAGCTCAAATGTCGCTCGACACTCAGAAAGGCAGCCAGCAGCGGAAAAGACCCGAACACCGAGAGGTTAACGAGAAACTGCAGAAAGAGCAGGACCGTTGTTGCTAAGCCGACTCCGCCGGTAATTCGATCAAAATGCCGCGAAGCCCGGCCAACCTTCGTTGATTGCATGGCGTCACTCGCAGACCGAACTCGTCGCAAATCGAGTTTATTTCTCAATGCGCGATGATCAAAATCGTCCATCCTTCTCTCCCTGATGTTTTTATGGACCGGAAGGACGAAAAGCACAAAAAAGCCCCGTCCGTTTCCGGCGGGGCCTTTCGGTTAAATTGTGGCAAGTGTTTAGAGCGCACAACCTCCCCGCGGCCCGCCGATGGCGGTCGTGGTGGTGGTTGTCGTGGTGGTGACGAAAAATATGTTCATAAAATTTAACGTAACGCGCTCCGTATTGTTCGTCAACGGCAGATTGGTGTTTTCTCTAAGGGAACTCTGAAAAACACTTCCAGATTTCAATGAAAAGGAGACCAACGAAAAGAACGAAGCTGAAAAAATAAATCTGTCCCCTTTGGGAAGCCACGGTGCGCCCCTGATAGTCCAGAGAGGCGCGAGCCTTGCTGCCTTCCTTGCATTTGATAATTGACGTACCCTTTGAGGATCTTTCAACTCCGAATTAGACCGACTGGATGACCGGTGCCGACCTGCGGGTGAGCCGCAGGCCAGACAACTCGGTCAAGATTGACTACAAACGACGAATCACTCTAAGGGAACTAGAACATGCCATCTGCCAAGAGCGTCATTGCCAGCAATCGAGACGCCTGGAACGCTTCTGCCGAGCACCACAGAAGCAGTCGCACCTGGAAGAGTCTTGTCGAGTCCGCTGGCACTCCGGATTTTTCCTGCCTGGATGCAACCTTGACTGAGCAACTGCGTGACATAGGTCTTGCAGGCAAGGATGTTATCCAACTGGGCTGCAACAACGGTCGCGAGTCACTTTCGTTGTTTGCCTTGGGTGCACGATCCGTCGTGGGCGTGGACCAGGCCGCCGCGTTCCTCGATCAGGCCCTTGAGCTGACCGCCCGATCGCCACATACCCCGACATTCGTCGAAGCGGACGTGCATGAGCTGCCCGCCAACCTTTACGAAGCTTTCGATGTCGCACTGATCACCATTGGGGTCCTGAATTGGATGCCAGACATCAAGGCCTTCTTTGCGCACGCGGCAAAGACCCTCAGGCCGGGCGGCACGATGGTGATCTACGAAACACATCCCTTCCTGGAGATGCTGGACCCTGAATCTACCGACCCCTGGAGAGTCGCCAGCTCCTACTTCCAGGCAGGGCCAGTGGTTGAAGACAAAGTCATCGTTTACGAAGGCCAAGGAGAGGCCAACGGAGTAACTAGCTACTGGCACCCCCATGGCCTGGGTGAAATCATCACGGGCGCTATCCGTGCCGGTTTGCGCATCAGCCATTTCTCGGAGTATCCGCACTCCAACAGAGAAGAGCTTTATGACATCTATGAGCAAGGTTATTGGGACGTGCCGATGTGTTACATCCTGACGGCCATCAAGATGTAGCCCTGGACCCGATAACCGGTTGAGCAATCACTGAAGTTCCAGTCGCGTCGATGCCCTTCGGCCAGCCTTGAACCCATGTTCCTTGGCCGCGGACGCCACGATCAGCGCAACCAACAGCATGCCCATCAACACCCAGGGAAAAACTCCGGTCCCCAGGGTTTCCAGGAGCAGGCCCCCGAGCACGCCACTGGCGGCAAATGCGAGGTTGAAGACGGTCACCAGCATCGACTGCGCCACATCGGCACCGTCGCCGGCTGCGTCCGCCAGGGCGGTCTGCAGCAGTGTCGGCGAACCGCCGAAACTCAGTCCCCACACTGCGATGCCAATAAAGGTCACGCCCGCTGGTGCGCCGCTGAAACCCAGCATCAGCGACACCAGGGCGAACGCCCCGAGGCTGAGCAACACCAGGCGACGCAGCCAGCGATCCACCAGCAGGCCGGTTATCCAGATACCGCCCAACGCGGCCACGCCGAACGTCAGCAACGCCCAATCCAGTCGATCGCCCAGTCCGAGGGCGGCTAGAAACGGCGCGATGTAGGTGTAAAGGGTGTAGTGGGCCATGATCCAGAACAGCATCACGACCAGTATCGGACGTACGCCGGGGATGTTCAGGACCTTGCGCATCGGCAGCCGTCGGACGCTCGCCTGGCCGGGATAATCAGGCACCTTGAACCGGACCCAGAGCATCAGCACCAAGCTGAGCCCGGAGAGCACGCCGAATACGCCACGCCAACCGAGCAGGGCACCCAGCCAGGTGCTGAGCGGGACACCAAACGCCAGCGCCAGCGGTATGCCGAGCATTGCCAGGGCCATGGCTCGACCCTGCAAAGGCACTGGCACCATTCGCCGGGCATAACCGGCCAGCAGGCTCCAGGCCAAGCCGGTAGCGATGCCGACCATAAAGCGCGCCAGCAGGGTCAGCGACAGATAAGGTGACAACGCGGTCACGGCGTTGCAGACCAAAAAGGCAGCGCCCGCCAGCAACAGGACGGAGCGCCGTCGCCAGTTTGCGAGGGCGATGGTCAAGGGAATCGCCGCCAACCCTGAACCCAGCGCACACAAGGTGACCAGTTGACCGGCCCAGGCTTGTGAGATGCCAAAGCCTTGGGCGATCTGCGGGAGCAGGCCGGCAGGTACGCTTTCGTTGGCGGTGGCGATAAAGCTGGCCATGGTCAGTGCCAGCAGGGCGGCCAGGGGGATTCTCTCGGGGGTGGCCGCAGCGGTCGCGCGCCCTGCGTTCTGTTTGCCGGTCATTGTCTGCACCTCGATTGCGGGAAGAAGGGCGAGTCTGCTGGCTTTCCTTGTATTTGATAATTGGCGTACTCTTTGTCTGTCTTTCAAATCTGTATTTAAAATGGCAACTGACCGATTGGGTGATATGCGTTTGTTCGCGGAGGCGGCGAGTCTCGGCAGTTTGTCCGCGGCCGGGCGCAAGCTCGGGCTTTCTCCAGCCGCCGCGAGCGCACGGCTGATCAAGCTGGAGATGGCGCTGCGAACCAGGCTGTTCGATCGCACCACGCGGCAATTGCGCCTGACCGACGAGGGGCGGTTCTACCTGCAACATTGTTGGGTGGCCTTGCGCGCCATTGATGACGCGGAGGCGGGGCTTCAAGCCAGTCAGCAGGGCGTGCGCGGAAAAGTGCGGATTTCGGCCTCCGCCGATTTCGGGCGCAATCTGCTGAACGATTGGCTTGAAATATTCTGCGACCAGCATCCAGAACTGAGCATCGCGCTGACACTCTCGGACTCCCTGTCGAACCTGCTGCAGGACGATGTGGATCTGGCTATCCGTTTCGGGCGGCCCAGCGACGGCTCACTGGTCGCGCGGCAATTGGCGCCCAACTGGCGGGTGCTGTGTGCTTCACCTGACTATCTGACACGACGGGGTGAGCCGGCGACCCCCGCGCAGTTGGTTGACCATCAATTTATCGTGCTGGTGACCTCGGCCGGGCCCTTGAATGAATTCCACTTTGTGGTGGATGAGCAGCACTGGAGTCATATCGTGCCGACGGAGCAGGCCTGGGAAACCAACGACGGTGCGTTGGCCCGAGCCTGGGCCCTGGCTGGTCGCGGCATCGCACGCAAGACCATCTGGGACGCTGCCGCGGATATCCGCGCCGGGACACTGAAAGCCCTGTTACCGGATTTCAGCGTGAATGAGGCGGGTGTCTATGCCGTATTGCATGCCAACCGCTACCAGGTACCCCGAGTGCGTGCGCTGCTGGACTTTCTGATTGAGCGCTTCAGTCACGCTAGCGAGGAACTGCTGCGTGACATGCAGGTACCGCGTTTTTAAAGGGGAGAGGGGCTTTGTCGGTCACTCACGCGTCAGTCGACAAAAATAATCTTCGACACCAACTCCGCACTGTTCTTGGCCTGCAGCTTCTTCATCAACCGGGCGCGGTGGACTTCCACGGTTCGGTGGGAAATCGCCAGCTTCCTGGCCACTTCCTTGCAGGTCAGGCCGTTGACGATATGCATCGACACTTCACGTTCGCGGGGGGTGAGGTCCACCGTGGCGTGGTGCGCCCGGTCCAGGCGCTCGAAGTGCCAGACCATCAGCTTGAACGGATCGTCCGGGGTCAGGGTATAGCCTTGCGACCGGGCCCAGAACACCTCGCCGTTCTTGTGCTGCATGAAGCGCTCATCGGAGTAGGAACCGGTCTTGCTGCACAGCAACCAGTTGCGGCTGCGATTGCCGATGGTCTTGTAGTCCGCCTGGGACGGGTAGATCAGCAAGGTCAACTGCCCGAGCAACTCCTCGCGCGGATAGCCGAACAATTCCAGGAAGGCTTCGTTGCAGTCGAGCATCACGCGGTCGCCGGTGATCAGTTGCGCTGCCGGTGACACCTTGAATGCCAGGCGCTGAAGGTCTTTCAGTTGCTGCGTGAAGACGGTCATTGGCATCCTGCCTCGGTAGGGATCCTGTACGGGCGATATCGCCCTCGGGTCGGCTACGTACCCAAGTACGTAATTGTACTAACTGGCGAGCGATCCCGGCGGTGCGCCATTGTAATCAATGCCTGATTCAAACCAAGAAGAAAATCACCATGATGAATGATTGCGTATCCATTGTTGCGGCCGGCCACTCGCCCTTTGGCCGTCTTGCCGGTTCCACCCTGGAAGATCTGATCGTTCAAGTGACCCGCCAGGCGCTGACGGACGCCGCGATAGAGGCTGCGGAAATCGATGCGCTGTTCCTCGGGCATTTCAATTCGGGCATGGTCCCGGACGGGTTTGCCGCCTCGTTGCTGCTGCAAGCCGACCCGGGGCTGCGTTTCAAGCCGGCCACCCGCTGTGAAAACGCCTGTGCCTCGGGGGCGGCGGCCATCCAGGCGGGGATCAACGCGATTCTCTCAGGCTCCGCCGAACTGGTGCTGGTGGTGGGCGCCGAGAAGATGACCGGCAACTCCACGGCCGAGGTCACCCGCGCCCTGGCCGGCGCCGGTTACCAGAACGATAGCGAGGAGGCCGGGCTCAGTTTCCCGCAACTGTTCAGCCTCGCCGCGCAGCAGTATCGCCAGCGCTACCACTGCCCCATGGCGTCCATGGCCGCCATCGCGGCGAAGAACCACGCCAACGCCATGGCCAATCCCCTGGCGCAGATGCACAAGGTGATGGATTTCGAACACTGCAACAATGTCTCCCAGAGCAATCCCTATGTCGCGCCTTCGCTGCGCCTGACCGATTGCTCGCTGATCAGCGACGGTGCGTCGGCCATCGTGCTGGCCTCGGCCAGGCGCGCCCGGCAGTTTCGCCGTGAGGTACTGATCCGTTCGGTGGCCCAGGTCAACGATCTGCTGCCGATAGCGCGCCGCGACATCCTCGCCTTCGAAGGGCCGCAGCGCGCGATCCACTCGGCCCTGCGCAGCGCCAGTGTGACCCTGGGCGACCTGGGCTTTGCCGAGGTCCACGATTGTTTCACCATCGCCGAGCTACTGATCTATGAAGCCATGGGCCTGGCGCCCCGGGGCGAGGGGCATCGGGCCCTGGATGACGGGACTGTGCGCCCGGGTGGTCGCCTGCCGGTGAACCTGTCCGGCGGACTCAAGGCCAAGGGCCATCCGGTGGGGGCGACCGGGGTCTCGATGCATGCCCTGGCTTTTCGGCAACTGACCGGCGAGCCAATCGGCCTGGCCGCGGCGAATCCCGAGTTCGGCCTGGTGTTCAACATGGGCGGCATGGCGGTCGCCAACTACGCCTCGGTCCTTCAGGCACGCAGGAGCTGAGCATGAATATCGCCAACTGGTTGGAAGATACCGGGCTGCGCTGCCCGGAGCAGCCGGCCTTGTTCGAGGGGCTGCGGCAGGTCGCCAACTATGGCACTTTTGTCGCCCTGGT
>NZ_JXDG01000081.1 GCF_000820515.1 Pseudomonas batumici
GCGCGGATCGACACCGCCTTGCACGGAACTCATGAAGTTGAAGGCATTGGAGTGGACGGCAGTGGAGGTGGTCATGGGAATGAGCCTCAAGTCACGGATAAATCAATGATTAACACCGTCGGCACTCAGTGGACGGCGTGCTAGGCGTTTGATAGCGCGCAGGCATGCCCCGCGCTCCGCTGATCAAGGTTGTTCTGAAGTAATAATTCGCACGCAAGAGAGTTTGCCGTAGATTTGAGCGCCCGGCCTGACATAACTATCGATCACGCGCAGTCCAGGCATGCCCGGAACTACATTGCCGATAGGCGTTCTTGCGAGCGTTTCAAATCTTTCCGGCCCTTGAGAGTAATCTTTTTTGATGGTCAGTAGTTTGAACCAGAAGTTATTGTCTTTCGCTGGGTTGCAGTCGGGGTTGTCAAAAAACCAGATCTGTGCAGCGGAGGGAACATGTTCCAGCTCAAAGGTGACGGCGTCGTCGTTACGGCAGGGGCCACCATTCTTGAAGTTTATCTGGTCCGTCACGAAGTTCAGCGTGCAATGATGATCGCCGTGAAAAGATATTTTCCCAATCGGCACTTCGTCAGTCTTGACCGCGGGCCCTGCAACCTTGGTTTCTGGCTGTCCGGCATTTGCCGTTGGTACGGCAGGAGATCGCTCAATCCTCACGCAATTGATTTCACCCGATAGTCTGGTGCCCTCCTTTTTGATCAAGCGCAGCCCAGGCCTGACCACCTGTCCATCCTGCAGCAGGCTCAAGTCACTGGTATGAGGCGCTTGGTCTTGTGCGGTTTCGATCACGGTCGTTGGGTTCTTGATGGTGAGCAGTTCATACCAGTTATAAGACCCGAGGCTGGGCTGCCCTAAATAAAGACCGCAATTCTTCGGAAAAGAATCAAGCTGGCCTGTTTTGGGCTTACCGTTGACCAACCATATCCTGGTGGCGGAAGGTACATCGCGAAGTTCAAATTGGCCGCCATTTCCATAGGATTCACAATAATAGTTGGGGCCAGTAGAAAGTGGTGTTTTGACGAGATAGTGAATGGCTGATTCTCCGGGGTCGGGAAGCTCGATGGTGCAATGTTGTTTTCCGTTGAATAACGTGATGGTGCCATTGTTTTGTGTCGCGGCTTCTTCCGCGCTGACATTCAATGTGAATAAAATCAAGCCCAGCAAAAGGGCTAGAAACGAGCACTGTGATGGTCTGCTTGATTTCATTTCGGGGCCTCCAGCAATACGCAATGACAGTCATTGATAGGCCAGACAATAGCAGCAAAACTACCCTTGGCAACCTAGCAGTTCTGCTAGTAGGCGGGGCTGTTTGGCCGGCGTATAACATTCCTCAAATACCTGTTGGCACTCCATCATTCATGTCCTGCGAATAACCGTTATGAGTGCTTATCAGGTTGATTGGACTGAGGAATTTTATATATGCAAATGCTCCTGCCGGTGGCGCAAGTAAGAGAGTCCCATGACCTGGCGATCAACCCGGATACCCTGCCAGGTTCCGGTGCCCTTACGCTGGTGGTGTCGCCCTACCCGGGCATGGCGGCCAATGACAAGGTGAGGATCACCTGGCGCGGGTATGACAGTACCGGTTACGCCGATGACGCGGATCTGTTCACCAGCGAAAAGACCCTGAGGGCCGAGGAGGTCGGACAGGCCGTGAGCTGGCCGCTGGACAACAGCTACCTGCTGTTTATCCGGGATGGCCATGGCGAGCTGAGTTATACCGTCAGTTATGCCAGTGCGACGGGTTTGCCCGAGTCGTCCGAGGTGCAGACGATTCGTATCGTTGCGCCCAGCGCCGCGTACTTGCCGGCCCCTGGCATCGAAGGCCACGGCGATAGCAGCCTCGACCCCGGGGATTTTCCCGATGGGACGAAGGTGCGAGTCCCCGGCTATCCGGGGATCGCCCTGGGTGACCAGGTGTTGCTGTATGCCAGCGGGCGGCTGGGCTTGCCCTTGTTGATTCGTTCGGCGCAGGTCGATCAGGCGATGATCGATAGCGGGCATATCGACTTTGTGCTCGAGCAGTCATGGTGGCAGGACAACCTCAACGCCCAGGTGAGCCTTGCCTACCAATATGCCCGTGTGGGGTCGGCCCTGTCCTCCGAGGCGTTGCGGCTGGACGTCAGGCCTGCCTGGAAACCCGAGGCGCCGGTGGTGGTCGACGCCAAGGCGGAAGACGGTGGTGTGCCCAATCGTGGTTTTATCGAGGCACAAGACCTGGTGGCCGGCGGCGAGGTCAGGGTGGTGGCGGATCCCGAGGTGGACCTGGGCACCGCTGAGCGCATCGAGGTGCGCTGGAAAGGTTTCGGCACCTCGGGCTACTACACCACGGCGGTGCCCATGGCGGGTTCGCCCCTGCGTTTCGCGATCCCGTCATCGGCGGTTCCGGCCAATATGGGCAAGCGCCTGGATGTCGATTATCAGGTCAAGCTGCCCGGGCAACCGCTGGCCACTTCGAAAGCCTATGACCTACGAGTGATCCCGATCGCCAAAAACAACTTTCGCACTATCAAGTGCGCCCTGGCGCCCGAGGGAAAACTGCGCCTGGCCAATGTGCCCGGCGGCGGCGTCGAGTTCGAACTGCCGCGCTGGGTATTCATGGCTCCGGGTCAGCGCGTGACGATCCAGGCTACGCGCTCGGGCGCTGCCCCGGAGTACTTGCTCAACGCGTTTGAAGTCCGGGCCGACCAGGTCACTGCCGGGAAGGTCATGGCGAGCTTGTCACGCACCTATCTGGTCGGAGCGGGGGTGGGCGCGAGGTTGACCGTCTCCGTTGAAGTCAGTTTTGACGAAGGCAGTTCCTATCTGGAGTTCCCTGCCATCCCGATTGAATTGGTGTAGACGCGCGATACCCCCCGAGGCTGTTGCAGGCAGTAGCGCAGCCCCGGACAGACAAACGAATGCAATGATTAACAGTCTTCAAGAGGACACGATCATGGCCGGTAATTCGATGGCAAGTTTGCTGCAATGGCTGGATGGCAGAAGCAGGACATTGGGTTGGGATGCAATCCTCTGGTTGGAGAGGAAAAAACTCAATCGCTTTTTACTTCAGGAATATATCAGCCGGTTCGCGTCCGGGCATTACCTGAAACCGATTACCGACAGTAAAGACACGGTGACATCGGAACGGGAATATCTCTACGACTACACCCTGGATTATCCGCGCCTGGCGTTTTTGTCGACGCAAGATGACGATGATCCACTGGAAGACAAAATGGCCTTGACCATGCGGGTAGTGGGCGGCAGTCAGGTCACCTTGAAGCAGAGCCAGGGTGTCGAGCGGGCCATCCGGATCGACTCCATCGACCCGCTCGATGGACCGAGTGTGCGCATGCGCCTGGATTTGCCGAAGGTGGCGGGAACGGTCGGTGACGATGGACGGGTCCTTCTTGATTTGAGCAAGGGCTACGACTTCCAGCTCAGTTATGGCCAGACTGAATTCATGAATAACAAGTTGGGGGAGTTGTTCAAAGCAAAGTTCGAGGAAATTGATGTCGTGGATCGGGTCTATCCGCTGTCGGTGCTGGCGCCCGGGATCAATCCATTCATGCGCCCTGACCGGTTCCTGATGCGCGCGCAACAAGCCAGTGAACAGGCGCGCAATCCGCGTTCGGCGGAATACGAAGACGGTGCGCTGGTGGTCTTTGTGGCCATGAATGGCAGCAACCTGGGACAAACGCCGACCGCCGGTTCGGATTTCAAGTACCTGATTCCGGATGATGCGGGTAAGGATTTTTCGGCAACGGTATTGTACAGCCGCGAGATCATTACCTATGCACCGATTACCAATCGGATATTTGGTCCATTGACGGGCGTAACTTACCGGATAGATCGTGATGCCAATGCCAACGGTAGAGTCACGCAAATTACCGCGACTGGAGGTACCTGTACGGTTCCGGGGAGAACCATTAGTCAAACGAGCTGGCCTGCGGACTATGAGGTGAATGTCGATCCGTTCACTTATCCTTATGCGGAACCCACTGGACCACTAAAAATTGTTTTTGGCGGGGACGGAAGTATTGATGTGACTTTTAAAATTCTTCAGGACACCACACTGCGATTTGTTCGTCCAGGCACGGAGGTGGGTACGGTAAAAGCTGATGTATTCTGGAATAGCCCGCTTCCAATCCGCCTTGAGGAAATCAGTGGCTACCCGCCTCGTCTGGTTTACGGTTATTCGGGGGCAAATGGATTCTGGCCTCGGGATAATGTACGGCCTGTGAATCTTCCTCCACCGTTCTCGGCCGAAGGGGAGGCCTGGCGGATGTTGAAAGAGAGACTTACCGATACGCCTTATCCCAATAGTTATACGTATGATTTTTTTCAGAAAACGTGGGCTAATAGTCGAGAAACTGTGTCTCAGTTGGAGTTTTACAAGGTTCTGAATCTACCCTTTGGACATGCAATAGATGCAAGTCCCTACGATATGAAACTACCCCGAGATCTGGTCCTTTTTGCCAAGGTCGATCCTACGACAACGGCTTTTTCCGTGTCGCCCACCGAGTTCGTGGTGGGGGCCGGAGATAATCATACGTTTGAGACTGAACCCCGCGTCACCGGCGTGACCTGGTCGGTGGAAAATATCATGGGTGACAATGGGCCCAAGGGCACCATTACCACCGGCGGAAAATATACCGCGCCGGCCGCCGCGCAAATAAACGGTTATTACCGGCGCGTGAAAGTCACGGCCACCAAAGGCAGCTATAAAAGTTCGGCGCTGGTATCGGTGGTGATTCGCGATATTACCATCAACCCGTTGATTCAAGTTTGTGAGCCCGGGCAGAAATTGAAAGTCTGGGCGGGAAGCCTGGGCACCGGAGCCCTGACCTTTAGCGTGGTGGATCAGTCTTTCGCGGGCAGTGTAGTGCCCAACGTGGTTAATCCGGAAAACCGGAACGAACATATCTATACGGCGGGGCCGAAGCAAACAGGGGTGTTTTATCATATAGAAGAAATCCGCGTCACCAACGCCTTGACCGGGCGTAGCCAGCTCACCCGGGTGTTGGTCGATCATCGCGGCGCCAACCTGGCGGTGAGTATCGTCGGCTCTGCCGGGCTCCCCGCGAACCAACTCAAGTTCGAGGCGGTGCTGGATCCGGTGGAAGGTCCTATTACCGCGGCCCAATGGGAAATAGCCGCCGGTTCCGGCTCGATAGATCCCGCCTTGGGTATCTACACGGTCGATCCCGCCGGAGAACACCGTTACGCGGTGATCATCGCAAGTTTTTCATTTGCAGGTGTCGGTAGTTTCTACGGCTATTTTGTCCTGCCGTTGCCCCTGACCGAGTTTCCCGCCGTTATGCAGGCACTGACTCATTAATTGTCCTTCCCGTCATTTACGTTTCAGGTGTCATCATGTCTAACTCACTTACAGATATACTCGGTCAAATGCAGGGGCGCTCGGTAACGGCCGGTTGGGGCGCGATTTCGGTCTTCAACCGCACTCGCCTGAATCGATTACTGCAACAGCAGTTTGTGACCGGCTTCAACGAGTTGAGCTTCCTGCCGCCGGTGAGCGGTCACATCTATCTGAATTTCGAGCGCACGGTCTGGGCCGAGCTGGATTCGATTGTCCTGAGCAAGCCCCTGCTGTCGTTCGAGGAGGCGTCGCTGACAAACTCCAAGGCGACGCTGACGCTGTTTGTCATGTCCGGCGCCTATACGGTTTTCCAGAAGGCGGTCAGCGAGCCGCCGGTCATGATGTCGAGCCTGACGGTCTCCGAGCAACAGGGTTTCAAGGTGACCCTGGAGGTCGATCTGACGATGACCCCGGGGGTGGTCGATCATCGGGGCCTGGTCACCCTGGACCTGGCCCGGGGCGTGAAGTTCATGTGCACGCTGGCCGATGATAAGTATGCCGAGGAGCAGCGATTTATCGGCCAGCTTATCCAGGAGCACTTTCAACGCTTGCCGGCGCACAAGCGGGTGTTTGCCCTGGGCATGCTCGATTTTACCGGCTACAACCCGCTGACCCCCACCTCGTTCGAGATCAGGACCCAGGCCGCGCCGGGTGCCAAGATCGCCAGGGCCTCGAACTACGGCGATGGCGCGGTGGTGGTGTTTATCAAGCTGCGCGCCAACGAGTTCAGCGGCACCATTCCCCCGGCGGAGACTTTCCCGTTCCTGATTCCTTCCGACCAGGACGGGAGCGGCAATGACCTGTACTCGGCGTCGCTGGTGGTCTCCAGTGAGTTGCGCGAGCATGTCGAGGAGGATCGCCTGGATGTGCTCCACAGCCTGCTGTTTCCGGGCGAGAATGTGTTCGAGGAAACCTCAAGGCACACCCCTCACGACCTGCTGGTGGTGGGCAATATCGCCCCGACCCTGACCAGTATCGAACTGGACTCCTTGTTCCAGTACGTGAAGGCCGGCGGCTCGCATACGTTCCACGTGCGGCAGTCGGGCAAGACCCTGCTCAATGCCGACGACGTCAGTTGGTCCGCGCGCAGCATCAACACCATCGGTTCGGCGGGCACGATCACGGCCGGGCGCTACCAGGCGGTCATTCCCCAGCAATTGGGCAAGGAAACCGTGCGTAACGTGGTCACCGCCAGTTATGTCGATCCGGTCAGCCAGCGCGTGCACCGGGCTTCGGCCCTGGTCATGGTCACGCTCGAAGCGCTGGCCGTTTCGCCCATGGTCAGTACCGCCTGGGTCACCGACGCGCGGACGCCGATCACGTTCAAGGCGTCGGTCAACAGTGGGGCGGCACCGATCTGGAGCCAACCTGAACTGGGCAGCCTGGTCGCCACTGGCACGACGGCGATCTATACGCCGCCGGCGACCTTCGACGGGTCCGTGGCACTGGAGAAAATCAAGGTCCAGGATGCGCAGACGGGCGAATCCATCGAGGCGACGGTGGTGCTGCTGCGCGGTCGGCATATGCTCACGGTCGAGCCCTCTTACGTCACGGGCCTCGGGCGTTCGGCCAGCGTGCAATTGAGCGCCGAGGGCGAACACGACGCTATCTACGAACAATGGCGGGTGGTCGGCGGCGACGCCTTTGGCACTGTGGATGAAAGCGGGCATTTCACCGCACCGGCGCAGATCACTTCGCCGGTCAGCGTGGTCACCTGCGAAGTGGTTGCTCAGGGGACGGTCTTTTTACGCGGCTTCAGCGTTATCCGGCTGTCGGACTTCCTCGAAGAACCGTCATGGAAAGATATCGCGTCATTCACCCTGACGGCAGACAAGCCCCGGGCTTTTGCCAATGGTTATCAGCAGATGGCCATCGATATCCATGTGGAAACCGAGGCGGTCGGTGGCAAGTATTACCCCTTGACCGAAGAAGAAAGAAGCACGATGACCATTGTCTACAATAGCAGCGGCGGTGATGTCGACATGTTGGATGACTTTCAAGAGGGTTTTGATGACGACGTGCCTTATAAGTGGGCCGTGAGTATTGTTGAAAATCGCTTCAATAATTTCGGTGGGGCGCGAAATACGCCCCGGTATGATCTGGATGGTTTGCCTCGGGCGCCGAGGAATGGGGCGTCCGACGATATTCTTTATATGCAGACGCGGGCCCGCGATAAGGTGAAATTTCATGCCCGATTTATCAGTAAATATTGGGAAGAGAAAAATTCGACGGATAAAAGTTCCTTGCCGCCGCAAACCCTGGAGCTGTTTCCCCAGGAAGTGCCGGTGACCAATGTTGGGCACTATGACTTCAGGCCGAGACGCGTTGATGGCGGCGGCAATAATCCACCCGAGCAAGAGGATTACGACTATTTCCTGACGACCACGGACTACTGGTATCTGAATTACCTGGGGGCCGATGGGCAGTCGGTACTGTTCGCCAAGTGTGTGTTCTTGAGTAATCGCTCGACGGTGCAATGGGAGAGCGATCAGCTCAATGAGAAGATGTTCAGCTACACCGGTTATGTGTTCAATGAAACGGGTGAGGACGACGAAGCGAAGGTGGTTTCCTTTGATACCGGGTTAATGGCCAGATACATTCCTGATCTACGGCCAGTCACTACATTGGTCCCGGGAAATTCGGTGGGCAAGGGGCGCTTGATGATTTCCTTGAATCGTGTGGATAACGTGGCGTATCGGCACCGTACTCCGCTGGAGGGCGCCCTGGAATTACTGTTGTTGGACATGAATGGCAATAAACATCGTCTGGATGTGGGCTTTCCGGGAAAAACCGTTGTGGACAGTCGAAACAAGCTGTTGATCACGGTGCTTTAACCACTCGAAGTCCTTTAAACGGGGTAAAGGCCGGCGCTGCACTGGTTTTTTCAAAGTGCGGCGCGGCATTCATTATTGATTCTTCCGTGACTTGAGGCTCATTCCCATGACCACCTCCACTGCCGTCCATTCCAACGCCTTCAACTTCATGAGTTACCTGCAAGGCGGTGTCGATCCGCGC
>NZ_JXDG01000082.1 GCF_000820515.1 Pseudomonas batumici
CCGTGCTCCCCACGGCGACCATCGTGGTGGCGAATCCGGCGTTGAACATCGGCTCGAGCTCTCTGGTGACCATTACCTTCAGCGAAGCGGTGACCGGCTTCAGCAACGCCGACCTGACGGTGGCCAACGGCACCTTGAGCGCGGTGAGCAGCAGCGACGGCGGTATCACCTGGACGGCGACCTTCACCCCGACCAGCAATATCACCGATACCAGCAATGTCATCGCCCTGGACAACACCACGGTGCACAACGCATCGGGCAACGCCGGCAGCGGCATCACCGACTCCAACAACTACAGCATCGACACCCAGCGGCCGACGGCGAGCATCGTGGTTGCCAACAACGCCCTGAATATCGGCGGCACGTCCCTGGTGACCATTACCTTCAGCGAGGCGGTGACCGGCTTCAGCAATGCCGACCTGACGGTCGCCAATGGCACCCTGAGCGCGGTGAGCAGCAGTGACGGCGGCATCACCTGGACGGCGACCTTCACCCCGACCAACAACATCACCCACACCGGCGACGTGATCAGCCTGAACAATACGGCTTACACGGACCTGGCCGGCAACACCGGGACGGGCACCACCGATTCCAACACCTACGCCATCGACACCCAGCGTCCGACGGCGAGCATCGTGATGGCGAATCCGGCGTTGAACGTCGGCTCGAGCTCCCTGGTGACCATTACCTTCAGCGAGGCGGTGACCGGCTTCAGCAACGCCGACCTGACGGTATCCAATGGCACCCTGAGCGCGGTGAGCAGCAGCGATGGCGGCGTCACCTGGACGGGGACCTTCACCCCGACCAACAACGTTCACGCCACCAGCAACGTCATCAGCCTGAACAACACGACCTATACCGACCTTGCGGGCAACGCCGGCACTGGCGTGACCAACTCGGCCAACTACACCATCGATACGGTGCGGCCGACGGCGACCATCGTGATGGCGAATCCGGCGTTGAACATCGGCTCGAGCTCTCTGGTGACCATTACCTTCAGCGAGGCGGTGACCGGCTTCAGCAATGCCGACCTGACGGTCGCCAATGGCACCTTGAGCGCGGTGAGCAGCAGCGACGGCGGTATCACCTGGACGGCGACCTTCACCCCGACCAACAACATCAGCCACAGCGGCAACGTGATCAGCCTGAACAACGCGGCCTACACGGACCTGGACGGCAACGCCGGGGCGGGCACCACCAACTCCAACACCTACGCCATCGACACCCAGCGTCCGACCGCGACCATCTCCGTGGCGAACAACAACCTGGGCATCGGCCAGACCACCACGGTGACCATCGCCTTCAGCGAAGCGGTGACCGGCTTCAACCTGTCCGAGCTCAGCGTGCCCAACGGCACCCTGTCCAACCTGGCCAGCGCCGACGGCGGCAAGACCTGGACCGCGACCTTGACGCCGACGGCGAATATCACCGATGCCACCAACCTGATCGTGCTGGACACCAGCCTGGTCAGCGATACCGCCGGCAATGCCGGGAACAGCATCGCGATTTCCAACAACTACGCGGTCGATGGCGATCGGCCAACGGCGACCATCAGCGTCGCCAACCCGAACCTGACCGCCGGCCAGACCACCGTCGTGACCTTCACCTTCAGCGAGAAAGTCAGCAACTTCGACCTGTCGGAGCTGAGCGTGGCCAACGGCGTCCTGTCCAACCTGGTCACCCGCGATGGTGGCAAGACCTGGACCGCGACCCTGACGCCGACGGCGAACATCAACGACCCGAGCAACTTCATCACCCTGGACAACAGCCAGGTCACGGACCTCGCCGGCAACGCCGGCACCGGCTTCGCCAACTCCAACAACTACACGATCAACACGATCTCGTTGGGCGGCGATCCGCAGTTCCGGGTGGATGGATCGGCGGCGCAATCGGTCGGGCCGAACCAACCGTTGCTGCCGTCGATCAGCATCGTGCCGACCGGCAACCTGGGTGCGCCGTTGGGCTTCCCGCCGTTGTTCGAACAGCGCACCTCGGGCGATGGCCTGCCGCCAGTGGGCAATATCTTCATCAACCACAACGCGCTGGCGCCGAGCTATATCGCCCAGGTGTTCAGCACCGACGGTGCCGGCAATGGCAACGCCAGTGGCTTCCTCGGTTTTGGCGGCGGCGATGGCGGGGTGTTCGGCAACAGTACCGTGTCGACGGTCTTCCACCACGAATCGACCAGCAACGATATCTCCAACGGCCAGGTCTTCGACCGCAACGGCAAGGGTCTGGGTGATCCGGCCCAGGGCGGGCGCGGCGCTTTCGGTGCGCCAACCCTGGGGCAGCAATTGCAGAAGATCAAAGATAACGAGCAGAAACAGCTGCATGAACTAGCCTGGGCGTTGGAACAAGTCGGCATCAGCGAAATGTCGGCCTGAACAATTTTGGGGATCTGCGCCGACGGTTGTCGGCGCCTATAAAAAAGAATGCGGTAGTCAGGGGGCGGTGCAAGGGATGAGAAGAAGTCATAAGTTGTTCAGCGTCAGTATGCTGGCGCTGGTAGTCAGTGGTTGTGCCGTCACCAGCCAGCCGATCGATCGTAGCGTCAGCGAACAACGCGCCAAGAGTGATATGCAGACCATGTTCAAGGATCAGGAGCCGTTGAGCGGCCCGCTGACCCTGCACGAAGCCATGGCCCGCGCGGTGAAGTACAACCTCGAAGGCCGGCTCAAGGTCATGGAAGAGGCCCTGGCCAAACGCCAGCTCGACCTCGCCAGCTTCGACATGCTGCCGCGCATGGCGCTGGACGCCGGTTATGCCGGGCGTAACAACGTCAGTGCCTCCAGCAGCCAGAGCGTCAGGACCGGGACCCAGTCCCTGGAACCGTCGACCTCCCAGGACCGTGACCGTCGCGTCGCCGACCTGACCATGGTCTGGAACGTGCTCGACTTCGGTGTGAGCTACATCAACGCCAAGCAGCAGGGCGACCAACGGCTGATCGTCCAGGAACGGCGGCGCAAGGTGGTCAACACCATCGTCCAGGACGTGCGCTCGGCCTACTGGCGTGCGGTGGCCGCCGAACGCCTGCTCAAGCAGATCGACAGCCTGATGGCGAGGGTCGAGCAGGCCCAGGGCAACAGCGAGAAAATGAGCGAACAGCGTATCGGCGATCCGGTCCAGGCCCTGGGTTACCAGCGTGCGTTGATCGTCGCCACGCGCGAGTTGGAAGAACAGCGCAAGGCGCTGACCCTGGCCAAGACCGAACTGGCGACCCTGATCAACCTGCCCATGGGCACCGAGCTGACCCTGGCGACCCCGGACAACTACGAGATCCCGGAACTCAAGGTCGACATGGCCAAGCTGGAACAGGAAGCCCTGGCCAGCCGTCCGGAACTGCGTGAACAGGACTACCAGACCCGCATCAGCGCCAACGAAACCCGCAAGGCCATGCTGCGCCTGCTGCCAGGCCTGGAGTTCTCCGCCGGCGGCCATTACGACAGCAACTCCTTCCTGGTCAACGACAAGTGGGCCGACTACGGCGTCAAGGTCACCTGGAACCTGTTCAACGTGATCTCCGCCCCGGCGGCCATCGACGTCGCCAAGGCCGGCGAAGAAGTGGCCACGGCGCGCCGCCAGGCCATGTCCATCGCGGTACTGGCCCAGCTTTACGTGGCCAATGCCAACTACCGTGAAGCGCTGCGCCAGTTCAATACCAGCCAGCAACTGTCGAGCATCGACGGGCAGATCGTCGGGCAGCTGCGCAACCGCTACAAGGCGGCGGGGTTGGGCGAACTGGACCTGATCCAGGGCGAACTCAACACCTTGCAGGCCGACCTGCGCCGCGACCTGGCCTATGCCGACCTGCGCAACGCCTACGGGCAGATCTTTGCCAGCGCCGGGCTCGACCCGCTGCCGCCGGAGGTGTCCTCGACCAAGATCCAGGCGATTGCCGGGGCCTTGGCCGCGCGTGAATCCGAGTGGGCGGCGGGCAAGATCGATGAGCCTGTGAGCCATGCCCAGGGGCAATGACCGACTGGCCCCGGGAGCCAGCCTCCAGCTTGGTCCGCGCGAGGCCCGTGGCGGGTGCCGACTCGACGGCGCACGCGCGGACGGAGCCGGCTTTTGAGCCTGCCGGCGTTTTCCCGCCTGCCTGTCGCCGTGGACCTGCCACTGTTGCTGCAGGCCTTGACGCAGTTGGGTGAGAGCGCCTGGGTGGCGCATTTCAATAGCGATTACTACGCGGGCGAGTGGAGTGGGGTGGCGCTGATTTCCGCCAGCGATGCCCTCGGCGAACTGGCGCCGGGCAAGGGCGAAGCCGTTGCGCGCAAGCCCTGGCTGGAAGACCCGAAATGGTCCTATGGCTTGCAGGGCCTGCCCCTGGAAATCCGCTCGGCGCGCCTGCTGCGACTGGGGCCAGGCGGGCGGATCCATGAACACCGCGATTATGATCTCGGTGCCCCGGACGCCGATCGGCGCCTGCATATTCCCCTGCTCAGCCCGCCCGACGTGGAGTTCATGCTCGATGGGCAACGCATTCCCATGAAGGCCGGCGAATGCTGGTTTCTCGATCTGTCGCGGCCCCACAGCGTCGACAATTGGGGGGATCGGGCGCGGGTCCATCTGGTGCTCGACTGTCGTCCGAATGCCTGGCTGGAACAGCAGATCGCCGCGGGCTTGCCGAGTACCCCGGCCCCTGGCCTGGGGCGGGCCGCCGTGGCGCTCGAGCAGTTTCGCCAGTGGCTGGAGCGTGACCCGCAACTGTGTCGGGAACTCCAGGCGCAAACGGACAGCGAGGGCTTTATTACCCGCACCCTGGAGCGAGCCGCCGCCCACGGCCTGCATTTCGCCCGTTCGGACCTGTGCGCGGCCATGGCCCGGGGCCGTCGCAACTGGAATCAACCATGGACGGCCTGAAGGACTGGTTGCCGATTCGCGTCTGGCGCGAAGACGCGCATTGGCGTGTCGACTGGTGCTGGTTCGGTGAGCACCGGCTGGACCAGCCGTTCTTTGGCGATTCGGTGGACGACGCCCTGCAGCTGCCGTTCAACCAGGCCTTCCGGCGTGAAACGCCGCTGGCGGTGCTCAGCGAATGGCAGGTGCCGGCCGTGGCGCCGAGCGCATTCATCTACCACGCCTCGCGGTGCGGTTCGACGCTGATCGGCCAGATGTTGGCGCAGTTGGACAGCCATATCGTGATCAGCGAGCCGCCGCCCCTGGACCGGCTGTTGCGTGACCACCTCGATCCGCAGGAGCGGCGTGCGGCGTTGCACGGCCTGCTGGCGGCCTACGGCCAGCGGCGGCGTGGCGGCGAGGAGGCACTGGTGATCAAGCTGGATGCCTGGAATATCGGCGAGTTGCCGTTGTTGCGCGAATGCTTTCCCGAGACGCCCTGGCTGTTCCTGTACCGCGATCCGCTGGAAATTGCCGTGTCCCACGTGCGCCGGGCCGGCATGCACATGGTCCCGGGGATGCTCGGCAGCAGCTCGCTGGACACCCCGGGGCAGGACGATTCGCGGGAAGACTATATCGCCGCGCGCCTGGGGCGGATCCTCCAGCAGGGCTGGGAGCACTGTGTGGCCTTTGGCGGTTTGCCGGTCAACTACAGCGAGTTGCCGGGGGCGTTTGACGGACACCTGGGGGCGTTCTTCGGGCTCGATTCCGGGCAACGCGACCAGTTGTTTTCCGTGGTACGGCAGCATGCCAAGCAGCCGGACCAGGTGTTTGTGCCGGATGGTCAGGACAAGCACCGGGAAGCGTCCGAGCGGCTCAGGGAACGGGTGGCGCACTGGGCCGAGGGGCCTTATCAGGCACTGGAAACCTTGCGAGCGGAACGCAACCCTCCAGGTGCAGCCGGCCGACGCCCTCTTGTGCGCAATGGCCGTCAACGCTGACCCGGGCTTTCTTTGTGGGAGCCGGCTTGCCGGCGATGGCGGCCGGACAATCGACGCAAGACTTGCGGGCCTCATCGCTGGCAAGCCAGCTCCTACAGTGACCGCGTTCGCCGTAGCTGCGAGTTAAGGGGCAATACCGTATCTCCAAGGTGGCGTCAGGCCTGACCTTTCGCCGACAAATCCGCCATGCCTTTGAGCAACTCGATCGGCAGCGGAAACACGATGGTCGAACTCTTGTCCCCGGCAATCGACGACAAGGTCTGCATATAACGCAACTGCATGGCCCCCGGCTGGCGCCCGAGCATCTCGGCGGCCTGCATCAGTTTCTCCGAAGCCTGCAATTCACCTTCGGCATGGATCACCTTGGCCCGCCGCTCCCGTTCGGCCTCGGCCTGCTTGGCGATGGCGCGGATCATCGATTCGTTGAGGTCGACGTGCTTGATCTCGACGTTGGCCACCTTGATCCCCCAGGCATCGGTCTGGGCGTCCAGCACCTGCTGGATATCGGCGTTGAGCTTTTCCCGCTCGGCCAGCAGTTCATCCAGTTCGTGCTTGCCCAGCACCGCGCGCAACGTGGTCTGGGCCAGTTGGCTGGTGGCGGCGAGGAAATTTTCCACCTGGATAATCGCCTTCTGGGGATCGAGCACGCGGAAATACAGCACCGCATTGACCTTCACCGAGACGTTATCGCGGGTGATCACGTCCTGCGGCGGGACATCGTGGACCACGGTGCGCAGGTCGACCCGGACCATTTGCTGCACCAGCGGAATCAAGATGATCAGTCCAGGGCCCTTGACCTGCCAGAAGCGTCCGAGCTGGAACACCACGCCGCGCTCGTATTCGCGCAGGATGCGAAAGGTCGACGCCGCGAGCATCAGCAGCAGGAACGCGAGTAGCGCGCCTGAACCCAATTGCAGGACCATGATCAATCTCCTCACCCGGGCGGGTCGTCAACGGCTTTCACTTCCAGCAGCAGGCCCTTGCGCGCGATCACCTGGACTTGTTGGCCGGGATGCAGCGGGGTTGGGCTCTGGATCTGCCAGTTTTCGCCTTGCAAGCGCACCCAGCCGGCACAGGCATTGTCGGTTTTCAGGGCGGTCACCAGGGTCCGGCTGCCTTCCAGCCCGGCGTCGCCGCTGACCACCTGGCGCTGGCGGGCCTTGTAGACCGCGCCGATCAAGCCGACCAGCAAGAGCACCGCGATCAGCAGCAGAGTGAGTTTCAACGGGCGCGAGGTGTTGTCGCCGAATACCTGTGGGTCGAGCAGGATCAGCATGCCCATCACGACCGCGACGAGACCGCCGAAGCCGATTGCGCCGAAGCTTGGCATCAGGGCTTCGGCCACGATAAGGGCGATGCCCAGCAGGATCAGCCCGGCACCGGAGTCGTCGATGGGCAGCACAAGCAGGGTCACGACGGAGTCGGCCCCTTCGGCAAGCTGGGGCCCGACCGGCCAGACGATCAGCCACCCGAACAACAGCCAGGCCCACCAGTAGTAACGATGGCTCACTTGAGTTCTCCGCGAGTTTCGTCACCCCCATTAGTCAAAGTCTAGTCGAGCCGTGGTGCTGCGCCGGATAAACGCCGGCCCACGGCCTTCCACCGGGCTTTTAGACCTGACCCGACTATCGAGCGGCGGTGATAGCGAGAACGGTTACTGAGGTTAAGCCGACGCCTGGCGATGAACTGCCTAGACTCTTATCCAAGGAATGCAGCAAACCCATCGCCCTGGGGCATTCGGCAGGGCTCGGAGGTGCATCATGCGCATGGCAAAAACTGTACAACGCAGCCTGGAACAGGCGCGTTGCGAATTCGACATCGTCACTCACCCTCATTCGTCCAGCAGCCTGGAAACTGCCCGTTTGGCGGGTATTCCGGCCGAACGCATGGCCAAGTCGGTGGTGCTCGACGACCAACACGGTCATTACCTGATGGCGGTACTGCCCGCCAGCCAGCACCTGGACCTGAGCAAGGTCCGCGGTGCCAGTACCTGGCAGATCAGCCGGGAAAGCACCCTGGCCTATCTGTTCCAGGATTGCGAACGCGGGGCCGTGCCGGCGCTGGGTGAGTCCTATGGCCTGAAGATGGTGGTCGACCCGATGCTGACCCGTCAGCAGGACATCTACCTGGAAGCCGGCAATCACAACAACCTGGTGCATATGCAAATGGACCAGTTCCTGAAACTGGTGCCCCATGCCGAGGTGTGCGAGCTCTCTCAATGAGCCTCGTACGCTGTCGGCTTTCCACTCACGCGGTGCTGCACGGCGGGGACGCGCTTGTTCGCGAAACCGCCTGACCGGCATCGCCCTTTCCTTGAATCCCGGAGCCCCCCGATGGAATCACCTGAGCACAGCCTGCCGTCCCTGTTCAAACAACTGGGCCTGCCCGATGACCCCGTCAGCATCGACCGCTTCATCGCCACCCATTCGCCGCTCAAGCCGGAGCTGCATCTGGCGGATGCCTTTTTCTGGACCCAGTGCCAGGCGGACTTCCTGCGTGATGAGATCCTGGACGATGCCGACTGGGCGGAAGTGGTGGACCAGTTGGATGTGTTGTTGAGGAAGGGGCGAGGCGTTTGACGCGCAGGATGAAGTAATTGTTTCAAAACTTGACGACCCACCGGCTGATGCGAGATATTGATAGTTAGCAAACTAACAATGCGAATCTGCCGTGTCCAAGCCCCTCGAACAGCTGCACAAGCACATCAGTGCCGGCCTCGTTGTCGCCTCGCGCCATTGGCGCCGGGTGTGCCAGGCCACGCTGGTCAACTATGGGATCTCCGAAGCCTGTGCCATGCCGTTGTTGCTGGTTGGTCGCATGGGGCCGGGCGTACGCCAGGTGACCGTGGCCCAGGAGGCGGGGATGGAAAGCCCGTCGTTGGTGCGCCTGCTCGACCAGTTGTGCAATGCCGGCTATGTGCTGCGCAGCGAAGACCCCAGCGACCGCCGGGCCAAATGCCTGAGCCTGACCGAGGCCGGCGAGCGCCTGATGCAGGACATCGAAATCGAATTGATACGCCTGCGCTCTGAAGTGCTCGACGGTATCGAACCGGGCGACCTGGAGGCGGCGCTGCGGGTGATTCGCGCCTTCGAGGCGGCCGGGCAGAACCTGGGAGTGGCGAACCCGTGAACGGTTTCTGGACCGGCATGCCCCCCGCTCGCGACTGGTTCTACGGCGTGCGCACCTTCGCCGCCTCGATGATCGCGCTGTATATCGCCTTGCTGATGGAGTTGCCACGTCCGTACTGGGCCATGGCCACCGTCTACATCGTCTCCAGCCCCTTTGTCGGCCCCACCAGCTCCAAGGCCCTGTACCGTGCGGTCGGGACCTTTCTCGGCGCCTCGGCGGCGGTGTTTTTCGTCCCGCTGTTCGTGCAGACCCCGTTCCTGCTGGCGGTGGCGATCGCGCTCTGGACCGGCATCCTGCTGTTTCTCTCGTTGCACCTGCGCACCGCCAACAGCTACGCGCTGATGCTCGCCGGCTACACCATGCCGATGATCGCCCTGCCGGTGGTGGACAACCCCCTGGGAGTGTTCGATGTGGCGGTGTCGCGGACCGAGGAAATCTTCCTCGGCATCGTCGTGGCGGCGGTGGTCGGCAGCATGTTCTGGCCCCGGCGCCTGGCGCCGGTGTTCATCGATGCGGCCGGCAAATGGTTCGGCGACGCCTCCACCTACAGCCTGCGCTTTCTCTCGCGCAACGTGCAGACCGATGAAGTCAGCGCCCTGCGCGCGTCGATGGTCGCCACCTTCAACAGCCTGGAGCCGATGATCGGCCAGTTGTCCCACGAAGGCGCCAGGCCGCAGACCGTGCGCAACAGCAAGGAACTGCGCGGACGGATGATCCACCTGCTGCCGGTGGTCGATGCCCTCGACGACGCCCTGTACGCCCTGGAACGCCGCACGCCGGAACTGGTGGCGCGTTTCACGCCCTTGCTCGAAGCCGCCGGCGAGTGGCTGGCGGGCACTGTGCAGGACGCCTCGGTCGAGCGTTGGCAAGCCTTGCGCGGCCAGTTGGAAAGCCTGCAACCCAGCGCGGTCGAACTGGACGACCGGCGCCAGTTGCTGTTCTCCAATGCGCTCTACCGCCTCGGCGAGTGGATCGACCTGTGGCAGGACTGCCGCAGCCTGCAACACGCCATCCAGTGTGAAAGCCAGGACAACTGGCGCGCGGTCTACCGGCACTGGCGCCTGAGCCGGCTGACCCCCTTCCTCGACCGCGGGCTGATGCTCTATTCGGTGGCCTCGACCGTCGCTGCGATCATCCTCGCCTCGGTGCTGTGGATCCTGCTGGGCTGGACCGACGGTGCCAGCGCGGTGATCCTGGCGGCGGTGGCCTGCAGTTTCTTCGCGGCGATGGACGACCCGGCGCCGCAGATCTACCGGTTCTTTTTCTGGACCGCGCTATCGGTGATCTTCGCCAGCCTCTACCTGTTCGTGGTGCTGCCCAACCTGCACGACTTCCCGATGCTGGTGCTGGCCTTCGCCGTGCCCTTCATCTGCGTCGGCACCCTCACCGTGCAGCCGCGTTTCTACCTGGGCACCCTGCTGACCATCGTCAACACCTCGTCCTTCATCAGCATTTCGGGCGCCTACGACGCCGACTTCCTCAACTTCGCCAACTCCAACCTGGCCGGTCCCGTGGGGTTGCTGTTCGCCTTTGTCTGGACCCTGGTGGCGCGACCCTTCGGCGCCGAGTTCGCGGCCAAGCGCCTGACCCGCTTCAGTTGGCGCGACATCGTCGGACTGACCGAGCCCGCGACCCTGGCCGAGCACCGGCACATGGGCGTGCAGATGCTCGACCGCCTGATGCAGCACCTGCCGCGCCTGGCCATGACCGGCCAGGACACCGGCGCGGCGCTGCGTGAGCTGCGGGTGGCGCTCAACCTGCTCGACCTGCTGGCCTACACGCCGCGCGTGACGGGGGTGGCCAATGGGCTGCTCAAGCAGGTTGTGGAGGAGGTCGGCGAGTATTTCCGTGCCTGTCTCAAGGCTCGTGAACGTCTGCCGGCGCCCGCCGCGCTGCTGATGACCATGGACCGCACCCGCCGGGCCCTGGGTTCCCAGGGGCTGGACGACGGCGAAACCCGCCTGCACCTGCTGCACGCCTTGAGCGGACTGCGCCTGGCGTTGCTGCCGGGGGTCGAGTTCGTGGCGAGCGCCGAGCAACAGGAAACCCTTCCCCATGGGATCGATGGAGCGCCTTTATGATCGGTGACCTGGATATCAGCGGGGTGTTCCTGCCCACGCTGCTGGTGCTGATGGGCATTACGTACGCGCTGTACCTGGTGGTGCACGGGCTGTTGACGCGCCTCCACTTCTACCGCCTGGTCTGGCACCGGGCCTTGTTCAACGTCGGTCTCTACGCTTTGTTGCTGGGCGTTGTGGATTCGTTCAGTCGATACCTGATGACATGAAAAAACCTCTTTTGACCATTGGCCGTGTAGTCCTGACTTCGCTGGTGGTGATCTTCGCCTGCCTGGTGGTCTGGCGCATGGTGATGTACTACATGTTCGCGCCCTGGACCCGGGACGGGCATATCCGCGCCGATATCGTGCAGATCGCCCCGGACGTGTCCGGCCTGATCCAGCAGGTGCAGGTGCGCGACAACCAGCCGGTGAGCCGCGGCCAGGTGCTGTTCAGCATCGACCAGGACCGCTTCAAGCTGGCGCTGCGCCAGGCCAAGGCCGCCGTGGCTGACCGTCAGGAAACCCTGGCCCAGGCCCAGCGCGAGAACAAGCGCAACCGTGGCCTGGGCAACCTGGTGGCCGGCGAGCAGCTGGAAGAAAGCCAGTCGCGGGTCGCCCGCGCCGAACTGGCCCTGGCCGAGGCCCAGGTGGCGGTGGACGCCGCGCAGTTGAACCTCGACCGCTCGGTGATCCGCAGCCCGGTGGACGGCTACGTCAACGACCGCGCACCCCGTGAACAGGAGTTCGTCACGGCCGGGCGGCCGGTGCTGTCGGTGGTGGACAGCAGTTCCTTCCATATCGATGGCTATTTCGAGGAAACCAAGCTCGATGGCATCCAGGTCGGCCAGGCCGTGGACATCCGGGTGATCGGCGACAATGCGCGGTTGCGCGGGCATGTCGAAAGCATCGTCGCCGGTATCGAGGACCGTGACCGCACCAGTGGCTCGAACCTGCTGCCCAACGTCAACCCGGCGTTCAGCTGGGTGCGCCTGGCCCAGCGGATTCCGGTACGGATTGCCTTCGACGACGTGCCGGCGGACTTTCGCATGATCGCCGGGCGTACGGCCACGGTGTCGATCATCGATGACGCCAAGGTCGCGCCGAAGAAAGAGGCCGCGCAATGAAACCGTTGGCGCAAGTCGCGACCCTCGGCCTGGGCCTGATGTTGTCGGCGTGCTCGATCGTCGGCCCGGATTATCACCTGCCCGCCGATTCGGCGATGCAACGCAAGGACCTGCAAGGGAACATGGCCGGCGAAGGCGACAATGTGGTGTCGGCGCCGGTGCCGAGCGATTGGTGGCGCCTGTACCAGGACCCGCGCCTGGATGAGCTGGTGCGCCAGGCGTTGGCGTCCAACACCGATCTGCGGGTGGCGGCGGCGAGCCTGTCGCGGGCCCGGGCCCAGGTGGAAGAGGCCGAGGCGGCCGGCGGCTTCAGTGCCGGGGTGAAGGCCGGTGCCGAGCGTTTGCAGGAGTCCGGCCAGGCCTTCCTGCTGCCGGAAAAGGTTCCTGTGGCCAACGTCGGCGATATTGCGCTATCCGTGTCCTATCAGTTCGATCTGTGGGGGACTTTGCAACGGGGTATCGAGGGGGCGAAGGCCAATGCCGACGCGACCCAGGCGGCGGGCGACGTGGCCCGGATCACCCTGGTGGCGGATGTGGTGCGTTCCTATACCCAGATCTGCGCGGCCAACGAAGAGCGCGAGATCGCCGAGAAGTCCGTCGAGCTGCAAGCCCAGAGCACCGAGCTGACCAAGCGTCTGCGTGATGCCGGGCGCGGCGACGAAACCCAGGTCACCCGGTCCCAGACCCAGTTCAAATCCCTGCGCGCCGAACTGCCGCGCTACCAGGCCGCGCGCCAGGCCGGCTTGTTCCGCCTGTCGATGTTGCTGGCCAAACCCCTGGACCAGTTGCCGGCCGGTGTCGCCGATTGCGCGTCGCTGCCGCATATCGCCCAGTTGCTGCCGGTGGGCGACGGCGCCGAGCTGCTCAAGCGCCGTCCGGATATCCGCCAGGCCGAACGCCGGCTGGCGGCGGCGACGGCCGGTATAGGCGTCGCCACGGGCGAGCTGTACCCGAACATCAGCATCGGCGCCACGGTGGGCTCGGTCGGTATGCTGAAGGATCTTGGCCAGCCGTCGACCAATCGCTGGGGCTTCGGACCGGCGATCAGCTGGACGGTGCCGACCAACGGCGCGCGGGCGCGCATCCGCGAAGCCGAGGCCACCACCCAGGGTGCCCTGGCGCATTTCGACGGCGTGGTGCTCAATGCCGTCCGCGAAACCCAGACCAGCCTGGCCCAGTACACCGCGCAGCTCGACCGCCGCGATGCCCTGGCCGATGCCGAGCAGTCGGCCAGGCAGGCGGCGGACCAGACGCATCGCTTCTACACCGCCGGTCGCGCGTCATTCCTGGCGGACCTGCAGGCGACCCGCACCTACACCGATGTGCGGGCACAGCTGGCGGCGGCCAACACCCAGGTGGCGATGAGTCAGATCGAACTGTTCCTGGCCCTCGGCGGCGGTTGGGAAAGCGGACGAACGCCACCTGCCGAGCACGCGAAACCCTGAGTCCGTTGCTATGCTCCTAACTATCGGCTGGTCGCCGTTGGTTGGGAGTGTTGGGTGAATCCTAACCATCGTGGTCAGCATGGCTCGATGGGGATTCTCATAATGAAAAACCCTTATGCTCCTGGTTTCTGGTGTGCCGTGGTGGCACTGGTTCTGCTCTCGGCGACGTATTTTTATGGCGTCATGCTGGCGCAGCAGATCGATAAGGCGTTGATCTTTCTCGACAGCGCCACGGCGTTGATCGCGGTGATGTCCATCAGCATGGTGGCCTGGGCCAGCTACCAGGCGCAGCAGGTGAAGAAACGCCAGTTGTCCCAGAGCAAGACCCTGGTGTTGGTCTGGGACACCAAGGTCGCCCTGCGTCGTGTCGAAACCGTCTTCGACCGGTATTTCTGGGGCAGCTATTGGCAACCGGGCCGGACCTTCCAGGAGGTCATGGGCGAACTCACCGGGACCCCGCTGGAAAAAAGCCTTGAAGCGCTGAAAAGCCAATGCCTGAAACTCGACCGCGAAGTGGCCCATGACGAGCGCCACTGGCTGAGCAACGCCCGCGAATTGTCCGATGTCGCCACGGCCATGGCCCGCGAACGCTATCAGCTGGACGTCTGCGACCCGCGTAACGACTCGCCGAACGGGGTGGTGATCAACCGCGACTTCGAGGTGCTGGTGTACACCTGGACCGCACGGCTGAAAACCTTCGATCATCAGTTGGATGAGATGGAAGTCCAGTATTCCTGAGCAACCCCGTCTCGGCAAATGCTACCCTAGGCGCCTTCGGGCATTGTCGAGCCGGCTCCGATCAGGGGTCAGGAAGACCAGCATTTCTCCATGCAACGGATATCGATCGGATCAATTCATGAATAAATCAGCAGGATTGCTTTTAGGTTTTGTCGTGGTGGTCGGCGCGGTGAGCAGCGTCGGCGCGTGGTACACCGGCAATCAGTTGGAAGGGGTACTGAACACCTCGATCCAGGATGCCAACCAACAGTTGAAAATCGCCCTGGCCAGCACCGGCGGCAGCGCGAATGTCGAGCTGGTGTCGCTGGATCGCCACCTGTTCAGCAGCACCGCGCACTACCGCGTCAAGCTGCAGAACCTGCAGGCCGGTGAACAGAAGAAGGACATCGAGCTGCTGTTCGTCGACCATATCGAGCACGGGCCGTTGCCGTGGTCGCGTCTCAAGGCCCTGAAGCTGGCGCCGGTGATGGTCTACAGCAACTACGAGCTGGAAAAGAGCGACACCACCGCCCCGTGGTTCGACGCCGCCAAGGGCGCCGCGCCGCTCAAGGGCCAGATTGCCCTGGGCTACAACCGCTCGGTGGAGGGCAATATCGAACTGGTGCCGCTGGACTTCGCGCCGGACGCCACCACCCACCTGAAATTTTCCGGGCTGAGCCTGGCGCTGAGCGCCAGCGACCAGGCGGCCAAGATCAAGCTCAACGGCTATATGGACAACCTCAAGGTGTCCGCGGTGTCTCCAGAGCAGGGACCGGTACAGGTCGAACTGAACGGCCTGACCCTGGCCAGCGACCTGGCCAAGAGCGGTTTGGGTTTCTACCTGGGGCAGAACATCCTGGAGCTGAGCGAGACCAAGGTGACCTACGGGGTCAAGCCGGCGGTGGTCACGATCAAGGGTTTCGAGCAGAAGGACTCGACGGAAGCGGCGGGCAATGTGCTCTCCGGACGACTGGCCTATAACGTGGCCTCCATCGACTACAACGACAAGCCGGTGGGCAGCGCCCAGATGAGCTGGACGGCGAAGAACCTGGATTTTCCGGCGATGCAATCGCTGATCAAGCTGTACCAGGTCCAGTTGGAGGCGCTGCAAAAGGCCCAGGCGGCAGGGGTTCAAGACCCTGAGGCGGCGGTACCGGAACTGACCCCGGCCCAGCAGACCCAGGCCGAAGCCGACATCAAGCAATTGTTGGCCGGCAAGCCGCAGATCGCCCTGGAAAACTTCTCGTTCAAGACCGCCAACGGCGAGAGCCGCGCCAGCCTGCTGGTGGACCTGACCAACCCGTCCTCCACCGAGCTGCCGCCGGTGGAGTTGGGCAAGCAACTGGTCTCGCAGCTGGATGCCAAGGTGTTGCTGTCCAAGCCGATGATCTCCGACCTGGCCGGCCTGCAGGCGCAGATCCAGGGCCAGAGCGACCCCAAGGCCGTCGCCCAGCAAGCCTCGACGGCCAGTGAAATGGCCGGCACCATGGCGTTGTCCACGGAGATGGCGACCGTGCAAGGCAACGACATCGTCTCCGCGCTGCACTACGCGGGCGGCCAGGTGGACTTCAACGGGCAGAAGATGCCGGTGGAAGACTTCATCACCCTGCTGCTGACCAAGTTCGGCGGCCAGGGTGGCGAACAGCCTTGAGCCTGGTGTCCAACTTGGGGGTGACGCTGTCCAGCCGATACCCATAGGGCACCCTCGGCGCAACTCAAGGGCATCGAGTTGCGCCGTCGGCTCGACGAGGCCGATGAAAGCCTGGTCCGGGCCGATGGCCCACTGCTGACCCTCTTCGATCCCTACAGACGCTTTGCCTGCCACTGTGGCAGGACTGACGCAGAGGCGCTCCAGGTCTTTTTGGCAACGATGTCCGAATAACGCTTGGCGCTGATTTTTTCGTCTAACCTTCGTGATAGGCAGTGGGGGGGCTGCATGGCCACTGTCGTTAAGCTCCATGCTGAGTTTCTGGATCAGGCAGGAGCATTGGACTCCGGCTATCACTGGGGAAATGGACGATATGCCGCGTAACGCTCTTTTCTGCCTGGGGGGCAGATTGCACCCGTTGCTGGGGGTGGCGCTGTGTAGCCAGCTGCTGTGGCCTCTCAATGCCTTGGCCGACACGGCCTACGACCAACTGATCCGGCAAGCCCGTGACGGCAGTTACACGCCGGCGCTGGTGCACTTGCGGCAACTGCCCGCCGCACAACAATCCACCGGTCAGATCAGCGATCACCTGCTGATCGCCAGTTGGGCCGGGTTGGATGCCGAAGTGGTCAGCGTCTATGAAACCCAGGGCGCCCAGCGGACCCTGCCGACCCAGGCCCTGAGCGCCGTCGCCCATGCCTATCGCAACCTGAAACGCTGGAATGATGCCGAGCGCCTTTATCGCCTGGCCCTGCAGCGCGACCCGCAGAATGCCGACCTGCAACTGGGCCTGGCGGTTACCGAGGCCGATGGCGGTGATCCCCAGGATGCAGTGCGCCGGGCGCGCGAGCAGGTCGCCAGGCAGCCCAATGATCCGGCCCGGCGCATGGCCCTGGGGTACGCGCTGACCCGTTCGGGTGCCAACAATGAAGCCTTGTTCGAGTACGACCAGGCCTTTGTCCGCGCCTCGGACAAACCCGAGGTCATTCGTGAATACCTGTTCGCCCTGGAGCGCGTGCGCATGCCGGAACCGGCCTTGCGCCTGGCCCAGCGGTATCCCGGGCTGATCGATGCGGCGGCGACCCGACGCCTTGAAGGCGAACTGGCTGCCGAGCGCGTGCGCCTGGCCGAATTGCCGACCCGCAGTGAGACAGAACGGTTTGTCATCGCCGATCGGGCATTGGCCGACTATGACCATTTGCTCGCCAGCGCGGCCGCGGACCCGCAAGCCCATGACGATGGGGTGCGCTGGCGGATTGACCGCTTGGGCGCGCTCAAGGCCAGGGCACGCAACGCCCAGGTAGTGGCCGAGTACCAGGCTTTGCTCGACGAAGGCGTGACGATCCCGGTCTACGCCCTGCGCTGGGTGGCGGCGGCCTATCTTGGGGTCCGCCAGCCGGAGCAGGCCGTGGTGCTGTATCGCCAGGTCCTCGCGTCGCCGGAGGCGGATCCCGCAAACCGGGTGGAGGACACCTCGGCGCTGGCCTATGCATTGGTTGAAACCGACCAGCCGGATGCAGCGCGTACGGTGGCGGACGATCTGGCCAAAGAGGTGCCGCCGCGCCATTTCCTCAAGGGTGGACCGGATGGCGTGGCCAACGACGAGTGGGTGGATGCCCGGCAGCTGGCGGCCCAGATGGGGCTCCATGACGGAGCCCTGCCAACCAGCGAGAAAAACCTGGAGGAACTGGCCGTGCGGGCGCCAGGGGCGGTCGGCATGCGTGCGGCGGAGGCCGACATGTACCTGGCGCGTGACTGGCCGCGTCGTGCCGAGGCGCTGAACAAGGAAACCGAAAGTGCGGTACCGCGCGACCTGTCGCTGGAAATCTCCCAAGGCAATACCGCACTGGCGTTGCAGGAGTGGCGTCAGCTCGACGTGCTCACCGACGACGTCTCCCAGCGCTTTCCAGAGAGTCCGCGGGTCCAGCGCCTGGAGCGTCTGCGTGACGTTCATGATATGGCCGAACTGCGGGTGGAGGCCTATACCGGCAAGAGCTTCGGCGGCGGCAACGGCACCGATCCCGGGGTGGTCACCGGCACCCGTGACTACGGTATTGAAAGCGTGCTCTACAGCCCGCCGATCAACGAAAACTGGCGACTGTTCGCCGGGGCCGGCTACGCCTTCGCCCGCTTCTCCGAAGGCGACGCCCGGCGTCGCTGGCAACGCCTCGGGGCGGAGTATCGAGCCCGCGACATGACCCTCGAAGCCGAGGTCTCCAACCAGTCCTTCGGCTACGGCGACAGGCTCGGGGCGCGCCTGGCGGCTGCCTTCGATATCGACGATCACTGGCAATACGGCGCCAGTCTCGAACGTCTGGCGGCGGCCACGCCCTTGCGTGCCTTGAAGCACGACATCACGGCCGACTCGGCGAGCGGTTTCCTGCGCTGGCGCGCCAACGAAAGCCGCGAATGGAAGCTGGCCGTGACGCCCTCGCATTTCAGCGATGGCAACAATCGCACCGAGGTGCTGTTGACAGGGCGCGAGGGCATCTACAGCACGGCTCATGTGCACGTGGATCTGGGTCTGGAGGTCAGTGCCAGTCACAACAGCGAGAACCAGGACGTGCCGTACTTCAACCCCAAGTCCGATTTCAGCGTGTTGCCGACGGTGAATGTCGACCACGTTCTTTATCGCCGTTACGAAACCCAGTGGAGCCAGCAGTTCCAGGTGGGGGCCGGGAGCTACAGCCAGCGCGACTTCTCGACCGGGGCGATCGCACTGTTGGGCTATGGCCAGAAGGTGAGCTGGAACGATGTGCTTGAGGTCGGGGCGAACCTGAGCTGGATCAGCCGCCCCTATGACGGCAACCGCGAACGCGACGTGCGGTTGCTCGTCGACTTGACCTACCGTTTCTAGGAGGGGTTGATGATGCCCACGTTGATGCGTTGCATCCTGCTACTGGGAGCCTTGCTGGTCAGCGCCTGCGCCCAGAAGCCGATGCTGTTCGTCGAACCCGCGCAGCGGCCGGTGCCGATCAATCAAGCCCCCTGGCCGAAGAACCAGGTGCTGGCCCTCACCTACCATGACATCGCGGACAGCGATCCCGATCAGGCCGTGGTGGGCGTGCGGACCGAACGGCTGATCCAGCAGCTTGCGTGGTTGCGGGAGAACAACTATCGGCCGGTGAGCGTGGATCAGATCCTCGCGGCCCGCAAGGGCGGCCCGGAGTTGCCGCCCAAGGCGGTGCTGTTGACCTTCGATGACGGTTATTCGAGCTTCTATACCCGGGTGATGCCGGTGCTCAGGAGTTATCAATGGCCTGCCGTGCTGGCGCCGGTGGGGGTGTGGATCGATACCCCGGCGGACAAACCGGTGGATTTCGCCGGTCAGTTGCGTCCGCGCTCCGAGTTCCTGACCTGGGCGCAGATCAAGGAAGTCGCGGCTTCCGGGCTGGTGGAAATTGCCGCTCACACCAACGCCGGCCACCATGGCATGGTTGCCAACCCCCAGGGCAGCCTGCAACCGGCCGCGACGACCCGTGGTTATGACATGGCAACCGGTCGTTATGAAAGCGAGGCCGACTTCCGGAACCGTCTGCAGGAGGACGTTACGGCCATCTCGACGAAGATCCGTGCGGCCACCGGTTACTCGCCGCGTGTCTGGATCTGGCCCTATGGTGCCGCCGACGGCACCGCGTTGAGCGTGATCGCCGACCAGGGCTACACGATGGCGCTGACCCTGGAAGACGGCCTCGTCCGTCCCGATCAACTGATGAACAGCCCGCGTTTTCTCGTGGCCGCGGACCCCGATGGCGCCAGCTTCGCCAGCAATATCGTGGCGGTGCAGACCGTGACGCCGCTGCGCGTGATGCATATCGACCTGGATGATGTCTACGACCCGGACCCGGCCCGGCAGGAGATCAATCTGGGCAAGATGATCCAGCGCGTCGTGGACATGGGCGCCAATAGCGTTTTCCTGCAAGCGTTCGCCGATCCCGAAGGCGACGGCCTGGCGCGCTCGCTGTACTTCCCCAACCGTCATCTGCCGGTGCGCGCCGACCTGTTCGACCGTGCCGCCTGGCAACTGCGCACCCGCGCCCACGTCAAGGTCTTCGCCTGGATGCCGGTGCTCGCTTTTGCCCTGGATGAAAAACTCCCCCGCGTGACGCGCTGGGACCCGGCTAGCGGGCAGACCTCGATTGACCCGAAACAGTACAAGCGCCTGTCGCCGTTCGACCCGAACGTACGGCGGATCATTGGCGAAATCTACGAAGACGTCGCCCGCCTGTCCTCGGTCGACGGCATTCTCTACCATGACGATGCGCTGCTGTCGGATTTCGAGGATGCCGGCCCTCAAGCGCTGCGCACCTATGCGGCCAACGGCCTGCCAGGCTCGATGAGCGCCTTGCGCGCCGACCCGGCGACCCTTCAGCGCTGGAGCCGTTTCAAGAGCCGCTACCTGGTCGACTTCACCGACGAGCTGACGGCCAAGGTCCGCGCGATTCGCGGGCCCCAGATCCAGACCGCGCGTAATCTGTTCGCCGAACCGGTGATCGATCCGCAAAGCGAAGCCTGGTTTGCCCAGAACCTCGATGACTTCCTGGCCAGCTACGACTGGACCGCGACCATGGCCATGCCGTTGATGGAGGGGCAGAGCGAGAAACACTCGGGTGACTGGCTGGAGGCATTGGTCGGTAAGGTCAAGCAACGCCCGGGTGCCCTCGACCGCACCGTGTTCGAACTGCAGGCCCGGGACTGGCGCCACAAGCCCGCGACGGACCTTGACGGCGAACAGCTGGCGGAGTGGATGGGCCAGCTCAAGCGCCAGGGCGCCACCAGTTTCGGCTACTACCCGGACAACTTTCTGGACGGCCGCCCGGCTGTCGATGTCGTGCGCCCCGCGCTTTCCAACTACTGGAATCCTTAGATCATGATGGATCGAATCCTGGCACTGATCGTCCTGGCGCTCGTCCTGGGGGTTCCCCTGGGCGTGGTTTTCCTGGTCACCGGACAATTCCTGATGGACTTCGTGTTCTTCTACCCGTTGTTCATGTCGGGGTTGTGGATTGCCGGCGGCTTGTACTTCTGGCTGCACTGGGAGCGCCATTGGCCCTGGGAGGCCGATACCTTGCCACCGCCGCTGCCGGGTGAACCGCTGATCTCGATCCTGATCCCTTGCTTCAACGAAGAGGATAACGTCGCCGAGACCATCGAGGCCGCATTGGCCCAGCGTTACCCGAACATCGAAGTGATCGCCATCAATGACGGTTCCAAGGACAACACCGGCCAACTGCTGGATGAACTGGCGTTGCTGGACCCGCGCTTGCGGGTCATCCACTTGGCGCAGAACCAGGGCAAGGCGGTGGCCTTGCGGATGGGCACCGTGGCGGCGCGCAGCGAGTATTTGCTGTGCATCGACGGCGACGCCTTGCTGGCGCCGAACACGGCGGCCTACATGGTGGCGCCGTTGCTGCAGAACTCGCGCCTGGGGGCCGTCACCGGCAACCCGCGGATCCGTACCCGCTCGACCCTGGTCGGGCGGGTCCAGGTCGGCGAATTTTCCTCGATCATCGGCTTGATCAAGCGCACACAGCGGGTCTTGGGGCGGATCTTCACCATCTCCGGGGTGATCTGCGCCTTCCGCCGCACCGCGCTGGACCGGGTGGGCTACTGGAGCCCGAACATGATCACCGAAGACATCGATGTCAGTTGGAAGCTGCAACTGGACCACTGGAGCATTTTCTACGAGCCGCGGGCCCTGTGCTGGATCCTCATGCCGGAAACCGTGCGCGGGCTGTGGAAACAGCGGTTGCGCTGGGCCCAGGGTGGGGCAGAAGTGTTGTTCAAGAACATCCGGGGTATCTGGCAGTGGCGCCATCGTTACCTGTGGCCGCTGTTGTTCGAATACTGCCTGTCGACGGGCTGGTCGTTCATCCTGCTGTTGTCGATCGTTTTCTATTGCCTGGGGCATTTTATCGAGATACCGGCCGCGATTGCCGTGCATCGCATTGTGCCACCGGCCTTTACCGGGCTGCTGCTGGCGACGGTCTGCCTGGGACAGTTTGCGGTCAGCGTGTTGATCGACCGCCGCTACGAAAGAGATCTCTGGAAAATCATGTTCTGGGTGGTCTGGTATCCGCTGGTGTTCTGGTTCATCAGCTTTTTCACCACCCTGGTCAGCTTTCCCCGGGTGTTGTTCGGTCAGACCAACAAGCGAGCCCGCTGGGTCAGCCCGGATCGGGGGATCAAGCCTGTCGATGATGACAAGCAGAAGGTGCGCTCATGAAAATCATCAGAACCCGCCAGCGGCCTTTCCTGGTGGTAGTCGACACGATCCTGACCCTGCTGGCCTGGACCGGCCTGTTGTATCTGCTGATCCAGGGGTTGTGGCCGTTGTTCGACGGGCATACGGGGCCGCGAATCGATGTCTCGTTCTTCGATGCCCTCAATACCCTGGAGGTTTATCTGTGGATCGGCCTGTTGAATGCGGTGGTGTTGGTCAGCTGGGCGCGGTATCAACAGCGCAAGAGCCGTAGTTTCTCCCAACGCCGTTTGCCGGCGCCGGTGGTCGGGGATGAGGGGTTGAGTCGCAGCTTCAAGCTCAGTGAGGACAAGTTCGCCCGGATGCGCCAGTCCGCAAGGATGGTCGTGCACAACGATGAGCAGGGCGGGGTGCGTGAAGTGTTTACACACCTGTATCGTGTTGAGCCGCAGGAGCAACCGCGGCCGCTGGCGCCGCCGGCTCATCCTCACGTCATCCGGCTGTCGTCGGAGGATGAAGGCGACCGCGCCTGAGATTGTTCCAGGCTTGACCCGAATGCCATGGGCACCGCGCAGTGAACTCGAACGCGGTCCTTAACTATCTAATGCACGGGCACGATAGGCTGCGCTCTACGCTTTTCCCTTTTTCCATGGAACAAGGGAAACCGTATGAACACCCGCGTAGAGGATCCTCGCAGGGAGGCCGCCGAGTCGGCCAATGAGGATGCAACGGCGGTTTTACCCGCCCCTGACGCCGCGCTGAAGCGCTTGGCCGAGAAACTCTCGGAGCGTCTCGCAACCTCGGAACGCCCCAGTCTGCTGCTCAACCGGCTCCAGGCGGCGCTGGTGCGTGGGCTCGATAGCCAGCACCGGCTCAAGAGGCTCTTCGAGCGGGCGCCGCAGATCGGCGCCGTGCTCAAACACTTATTGACCGAGACCTTCGGCCACGATCCGCACCGGCTCCTGTTCACCCCGCCATTGCGCAGCGGCGACGGGCAAACGGCGCGGACCCTGGCGCAGGTGGCCATGTCGCTGTTGCGTAATCCGTTTCTGTCCCTGGAGCCGGGCCATGGGGTTCGATTGAGCCTTGCCGACGAACCGGACAGCGTCCTGCGGCTGGACCCGGAGCAGGTCCTGGGGAGTCTGAAGGCCCTGGGGCTGTCTTCCAGGATCGACAACGCCCTGCGCAGCTATTGGCATCAGCCGGCCGACGATAGCAATGTCTCGCGGCGGGACCGGCTGATCGAACTGCACAAGCTGCTGTTTCACGACAAGGCCTTGCTGGCCTATGGCGTCGACGAGTTGTCCATTGCCGGGTTCAACATGCTGATGGGCTTGCTGGATGCACCGACCCCCGAAGCGCGGACGCTGGCCGGTGGTCGGTGGGCCCGTCTTGCGGTGTCGGAGCTGGTCTGGCCGGGAAAGGCGCAGGCGACGGTGGCGTTGAGCGGAGCCTTGCACTTGCAGGATGCCAGCAGGGCCGAGCGTGGCAGGCAGGTGGTTTTCGTACCCGGTATGTCGGCGGAGTTCTTCGAGTTTGCCAGCCCCGCCGAGCTGCAACGCGGGCTTGCGCAACTGTTCAACGCACCGGGCAACTATCGGCTCTGGCAGTTGCTGGCGTTGTCAGAGCGTCATCAGCTGTTTCCCCAACCGGATGGCCCGGCCCTGGCCTACCACTTCCAGGCCTGCGCGGCGCTCGCCGGCGATGCCCTGGCCCATAGCGCCCTGAGTCGGCTGGATACGCAATTGGCTAATGAATGGGCCGCCGCGCTGTTGCTCAACACGGTGTGCATGCTGCCCGGGGGATTGACCGATGCCGGGCGTCTGACGCCGCTGCAGGCGGTCGAGGCCATGCAGGAGTCGCGCACGGCATTGACACGCTTGCCGCCCCTCGGGACGACGCTTGCGCATCTGCTTCGGCGCGACGAACTGCGCAGAATGTTCGAGATCACTTTCGGCAGCCTGGTGGCGGATCTTCCCGTGCGCCTGCGCCAGGGCAAGGTCCGGCAGCAGGAACGCGGCCTTCTCAAGCTGCTCGATGAGCAAGACCCGGGACGCGACACCCCGGCCTATAGCGAGCTGCTGGCGCGCCATAAGCTTTGGCGACAGCAGGCGGCTGATGTCCAGGGTCTGCTCCAGAACCGGGAAGGGCATTTCCAGTCGGCATTCTGGAGCACCCGGGACCAGGAGGGCCACGATCTTCCCGGCCAGTTGTTCAAAAGGCGCAGCCAGGGGCTTTTGCACGAGGCGCAGATGCAGCATCAGCTCGGGTTGATCGATCAGAAGGAGTTGGAGCGTGTGCTCGATGTGCTGCCGCCACCCCTGGTGGAGGTGCGGGTTGCCAATGACACACGGATCGCCGCCATCAGCCTGGGGCCAGCGAACTCGCCCTGGTCGCTGACGGGGGCCTGCGTCATCAGTACCCGGCAAGCGTTGGCCGATCCGCGCGCGGGCACGTCGGCGCTGCTGTTTGTGCCGGGCCGGCTGGGCGGGCTGCAACGCTTCATGAGCCTCGACAGTCTCTCGCAACGGCTGGAGATCACCTTGCGCAGTCCGGAGTGCGACACCCTCTGGCCACTGATCCCCCGGGACCAGCGTGGCGAGGCGCGCAGTTGGGTGCGGAGTCGGCCTGTCGGCGAACCGATACCCATCCACTATCAGTCCATTGAAACGGACGCCCTGCGGCAGGGACTCCAGCAACAGGTCCAGGACCACCTTCGGGTTTGTCGGCTGATCGAGGGTGGCTTGCGGCCCTTCTCGGAAATCGGCGACGCCCGCAGCTCCCTGCAAATGCTGGCCCATGAGTTGGAGGAGAACCTCGGCGTCCCGGGTCACGATGCCCGGGAGCGCGCGCTGGACAAGGTGGCCGTCCTGCAACTCGGTGCCGTGCAGGCGCAGGGGCTTCCCGGCTGGTTGTCCGCGGCATCACGCGCGGACCGCCAGCAGTACGCACGACTGCTGGCCCGTTACCAGAAACATGTGCAGGCCCTGGAGCTCAAGCTGGAGCGTCAGTTGCCGGATCTGGATGACTTTGCCCGTGGGAAAATCATCGAGCGGCTCAAGCAGGACGGCTTTTATCCGGGGCTGGATATCGACAAGCCGCTGTTCGATCTGCCCGACAGCGTCGAGCGGGTGTGGGTCGGGCATCCTGAACGCACGGTGGCTGAGGCGGGTCCGAAGACGGTGGTCAGTGAGGCGCGCACTACCTACAGCCTCTTGCGCCTGGCCCTGGAAAACCTCGACCCGCAAGCGCCCTGGAGCAAACGTCGGTTGCAGCACGGACGGGTACTGGATCGTGCCTGGCAGCAGCGACTGACGCCGGGTTATCTGATGAGCACGATTTCGGCACTCGATCTTGGCGGCCACTACGACACCCTGATCCAGCGGGCTTTTTACGGTGTCGATGATCCCAGGCTCGAACCGCTACGGGCGTTCGATCAGGCGCTGCTGTACCGGCTGGTCAGGCAACGCGCCCGAATGGAGTTGTTCAGTGCCCGGCAACAGGGATTGAGCGACTGGGCCGCCGAGGTGTTCGAGAGGGCCCTGAGTGCGGAGTGCGCCACGGACCTGCGCAACGAGCGCCTTGAACTCGAATTGCACTTTGTCACCTTCGCCGGCCGGGCGTTTGCCCGGGCCCGGCATGTGGGCAATGCCGTGGCCATCCACGACAAGGTTTGCGCAAGAACGCTCATCTATTTGCCGGGCGCTGCGCATGAGCAGGTGCTGACCGAGCACACTGACCTGGCGGCGGCGCAACGGGCACTGGTCGATATCGGGCGAGCGCCGCAGCGGGTGGTGGACGTTGTGCAAAGGCTGGCGGTCGGCTGGGAGGCGGAAGTCATCGAGGGTTATCCTGCCGAGCGAGACCCGGAGGCGGTGCGCTCAAGGCTCCTGAGTCCTGCGCGCGATGATGGGCTTCCAAACGACCTGATGCCTTTGGGGGCCGATCCGATTGCCACGGTCAATTCCACGTTCAAGGTGGCCAAGAGCTGGTGGACGAGCGAGCCGGAGCAACCGGTGCCGGATCCTGCGGCGCTGGAAAAGGAGGTCAGGCGCGAGATCGCGGAAAATCCCGAACACTGGTTGCGGCTCAGGAAAACCCAACGCTGCGACCTGTCGCTGGTGCTGGCGCATGCCTTTGTCCTGCGGGCGCAGCAACGGGCCCGGACGCTATCGAACTCGGCTCGGCAATTGGCGCAGCTACGCGAGATACGTGAACGCGAACAGCGCTCGGCCTACTGGCTCAGGGTGTTGTCGGTGGTGCCGGTCGTCAGTATTGCGGTCAATGTGCATGAGACGGCCGTGGCTTTGCGCCGGCTTCACCGCAGCGGTGATCCGCACGATGCCTTCGAACTCTTCAAGGCGGCGCATATGACGCTGGTCGATGCCGTGCTGACGTTCTACCCGATGGGCAAGGTGGGCGGTGCGGTCTCCCGGCCGCTACGGGTCGGTCATGGGGGCTGGTCGCGCGCGGCCTTGCGGACCCTCGATCGGCGGCAGAGCCTGTCTCACAAAGGCGCGATGGCCCTGAAAACGAAGGTTGCCGCAAAGCCCAGACCCCTGCTACCCGGGTACGAAGCGACGATTACCCCGGACGATGCGGTGGCCCTGCAGGGTCCGACCAATGCCGGCAGCTATGTGAAAAACGGTGTGCAGTTCATCACCGATGGCAGCAACCGCTACGAGGTCTACCGGCCGAAGGGCGAGAATGCCTTGCGCTTGAAGAAAACCGCTGCCCAGGACAATGAGCTGGTTCTGTATATCCACGAGCCGGGCGAATACCTGTTGCGTGCCGATGCGCCTGAGCCCCAGCCGGGTCCCAGTCGCGCGATGTGGCAACCCTGGACGCGGCCTGCGTTGCCCGAGGCGGTGGGGGCGCCCGTGTTGCAACTGGAGTGGATGACGCGCCGGCCGGCCCTGTTGTCCACGGACTGGAAGGCGTGGGGATTGGCACTGGAGAACGAACAGGTCCTGGAGTTGTCGGCGAGCCGAGGGATGTATGTGAGGCGGGGGGCTGAACACGTTCGGCTGCTGAAGCTCGATGATCGTTATTTCGAACTGCTTCCCGAGGGTTCCCGGATCCATCCCGATATCGTTTTTCTGAAGCGTTCCGTTCCGTTGTCCACCTATGCCGAGGCGGACTTCAAGCTTTGGTGGAGGCACCTGGACGAGCAGCCGATACCGGCCACTTTTGATCAACGCCGCCAGGCCTGGACAGTGCGTGCCCCCTTGTTCAACGAGCCTCTGGAGCGGACCCTGGCGCAACCCCTGGAGGGCATGACGCCGGCCAGCCTGCAGAGGACGATCAGCCGGCTGATCGAGCGAACCGATGTGGAACATACGTCGGTTACGGCAACCCGGATGGTAGCGCTCAAGCGCACGCAGGAAGCCTGGAGTTCACGGGGCGTGCACCTTGATGTGCTGTTGCGCGAACTCGATGCCCAGTCCCTTGGGCGGACTCACTTTCCCATCGGTCGTGCGACCGGTACAACGAGCTTTTACCGGTTGGACTTTGATCCGCCCCAGGCCGTGGACCCTCGGCTTTTCGACACCAGGGGGGCGGCGCGCATTGCCGAGTTGGCCTCGAACAGCGAGAACGCCGTTATCGGCGTCTTGCGTCGTCATGGCTTTGTCGTGACCGAGATCCCGAAATCCCAATCCTTCAACACGGTCAACCTGTTCTGTACCCACCCTGGCTCGGACCATCTCTACTACATCATGCTCAAATGGACCGACAAGCTCTCGGTGCCCATGACCCGCTACCAAGGGGGCCCACGGCAGTTGACGGATGGCTGGTTCAACCGGCATTTCGACCTGAGGCCCCTGGGTCAGCGCGCGCTGCTCAAACCGGTCAAGGAGGCCCTGAACCAGGGGCGTTTGGTGAAGATCATCGCGGGGTTGCAGCGGTCGGGGGATACCGGGCTGGTGACGGTGTTTTTTGCCAGGGCGCAATAGGGGGGCAGTGTGCGGCAGCCATAGCGGTTACCCGAGGTGGGTTTGCTGGAGCGATTGTGTTTACTGGTGTTGACGGGAGGGCTCTCGCCTTTATAATCGTCCGTAACACGGCCCCTCTCGGTTGATGCGCTTCGGTGCTGAGACTGCTTAGGGGTTTTTTATTGCCTGGATTTTTCCGTTTACCAGCCATGCCTCTGCCAATCGTGGTTGACCCCTATGCCCTCCAGATTGAGATCGAGGTGGGACAAATTCGGGAAATCATTCTCCAGCAGCGCTTTTAGTCGTCTCCCCCAGCTTGATGAAGGGTTAATGACTTTCATCAGATGTTGGGTGATGCACAAGAGCATGAACGGACGAGCACGTCGGTGTGGGTCGTCATGGAACGCGGATAACGAAGGAACCTGCTCTGCAGGTGGCAGCTTCGGTTGATCAACGATGTTCCGGTTCCACAGGCGACTGTGATGGGCGCATACGTTTCGCAGATAGTTTAGGCTGCGCAGCCAACTGGCGAAGATCCTGCCGTTGCTGATGCCGTATGCCTGAGATATAGCGTCTTGATCAGCCTCGGTCATGCCTGCATAAAGGGTCGATAACGTACCAAAGTCCCAAACCTCGCAGGCTACCCAGACAGCCAGCGGAAGGCCGTATTTTTCCTTGTTGTGACGGATAAAATCTTCGTTCGAGCGGTTGATCAAAGCGGCGTGTTTACCTACCCAGACATGATGCTTGGTTAACCCGGTTTTACCATCCAGCCGGGTGGAGAAGCTCTCATGGAACAGCTCCGGCTTTAGATAGGCAAACTTTTCGTGCTTGCCCAGCCCATGGGATATGTCGACTCGTAAGGCGATTTCGATGCGTTCCAGCGCGTCCAGGGTCAGTAGGCGAAGTTTCTTATCGAAGACATAAAGGTCGACTGCATTTTGGAAAGTGGTACCGGGTTTGAAATTCTCCAGGGGAAACCGGGTAGGTTTGGTCTTGGATGGCTTCTGATTTTTATGCTGGACCAGTGGGCAGCAGATCTCCGTGCGCTCGCGAAAGGCGAACCAGTAACCGCTGAGGCGGTAATAACCGATGCGTTCCAAGTACTCCAAAGCTTTGGGTTGATCAGTCACGACCACTCCCCGAGTCATCAGCAATTCAAGCTGCTCTTGATAGCTCTGCCAAGGTTTGGGATAGCCCTGCGTCATCTGTAAATCATCCTGGTAGTCCTTTTGGCAGCCTTACGTTTTTTAATCGATGGCTCAACACTTGGGAGCGTCAATTGTGTTTCGCAGGATGTCGGAGATGTAACCGCCAGGGACGCCTGGTGAGAATGGTCGCGGGCTTGTAGCGTGTGCTGGTTACGGATCGGGTAGTGGTGTTTTTCGTCAGGGCGCTATAGGTCGTTCAGCGGGCAGCGGTCATCGACGTCGCCCAAGTTGACTTGCGTACTTTGGGTACTGGCCCCTATAGTTCAGTCTGTCACTACACAAGTCAGTGACCGGATTTGGCGATCCGAAACAAGTTAGGTGCAGTCCTGTTTTCTCCTTTCGTAAGTGCTATTGGCATGAGAGGTTTATCGCGGCTGTTCGGGGAGACCTTCGAGTCTGCCGGGTTTACTCACTTGCCGGATCGTCAATTCAGGAGTTACGCAATATGACGCAATACATTTCGCTGCAAACCAACTTCCCCGACCGCCCCGTCCTGCTGATCGACAGCCGCGCTCCTATGGCACAGTTGTTGGAGTGCGCGCAGCAGCGCATCAAGGCGGGTACCGATCTGCTGGAAAGCATCACGTCCGTGAGCATCACCGGCCTTGAAGATAACGACCTGTACCGATTCACCAGTGCCGCGTATCTGCTGCTCCGGGAGGGGGCGGATTTGCTGGAGGTGGTGAGGCGGCGGATTGACGAATAGCCGGCGTTCACCGCTCGTCACAGATTTGAAAGCAAGCTCTGGCGTTTTTTCAGTTTGATAAGCACCAGAACGTCTTGACCCTTCATCGTAGCCTCTGTTAGCGACTGTCCTTTGTCCTAGGACAAAGGACAGTCGCTAACACTGAGGACAGATAAATGCAAAATCCCGATTCTGAAAACCAAAAAAGCCCCAGGTCATCGACCTGAGGCTTTTCGTTGTTGCGTATGGTGCACCAGGCGGGATTCGAACCCACGACCCCTGCCTTCGGAGGGCAGTACTCTATCCAGCTGAGCTACTGGTGCTTATGCGGGCGACATCATACCCATGTCGGCTCGGGGCGTCCATTCAGGTTTTGTCGGGAAATTCTCTTCTTCGGTTTTCAGCGCTCATGGCCCCGGCCCGCCTCGGTTCGAGCAGCCCGTCTGGCAACCATTGACGCCCTCCAGATCCGGGATCACCCTCAGGCAACGCCGGTTTTGCGTGCCGATCCGGCGCCCGCTCCGGTTTCACCCCTGAACCCGGCACGTACTCGTACTGACAAAGGAAGTTAAAGTATGGCTACCGTTAACGATCAAATCACCGATACCGTGACCCAGAGCAACGTCAAGGTGCTGGGCGAAGCCCCTGCCGAGGTGCTGGGCAACCTCTATCAAACCGCGGCCCACTCCACCGGCATCCGGCTCGAAAACGCCGCTGAGGAACAGCAACAGCTGAGCACCGACAGCCAGGCCGCCACCAATCAGGGCGTGATGCAAATCTACAGCCTGGATACCACCGAGAAGATCGCCCAGGCCGGTGTCGCGGATAATCCACCAGCCCGCTGACAGTACTGAAGCCATTCAAATCTTGAACCCATGGCCGGCCACCCCGCCTTCGCGATTTCGAAAGGCATCGCGAAGGCCCCGGGGTACGTTGATCAGAAAAACTCCGCAAAAGCGTCTTTTTCGTTCTTTTTTTCGAACAGACTATTGTCCTTTACCCTAGGCGGCCCTAGGATTCGTTTGAGATTTCAAACGCTCTTGTCTGGGTGCTGAACCGCACATCCATCTCATGTGCGCTATTTATGTGCTTCGGCCCGGTGAATGAATTTCCTGACGGCAGCCCCCAAGGCGCCTTTCTACAATCAATAATTCGCTGCGCGCAAGCGCGGTGCTGTTAAGGAAAGCCTACATGCAGCTCAAAGACACCCAGTTGTTCCGCCAGCAAGCCTTCATCGATGGGGCTTGGGTCGATGCGGACAATGGTCAGACGATCAAGGTCAACAACCCGGCCACCGGCGAAATCCTCGGGACCGTGCCGAAAATGGGCACTGCCGAAACCCGCCGTGCCATCGAAGCCGCCGACAAGGCCCTGCCGGCCTGGCGTGCACTGACCGCCAAAGAGCGTGCGAACAAACTGCGTCGCTGGTTCGAACTGATCATCGAGAACCAGGACGACCTGGCCCGCCTGATGACCCTCGAACAAGGCAAGCCATTGGCCGAAGCCAAGGGCGAAATCGTCTACGCCGCCTCCTTCATCGAATGGTTCGCCGAAGAAGCCAAGCGTATCTACGGCGATGTGATTCCGGGCCACCAGCCGGACAAGCGCCTGATCGTGATCAAGCAGCCGATCGGCGTCACCGCCGCCATCACCCCGTGGAACTTCCCGGCCGCGATGATCACCCGTAAAGCCGGCCCGGCCCTGGCCGCCGGTTGCACCATGGTGCTCAAGCCCGCTTCGCAAACCCCGTTCTCGGCCTTCGCCCTGGCCGAACTGGCCCAGCGTGCCGGTATCCCGAAAGGCGTGTTCAGCGTGGTCACCGGCAGCGCCGGCGACATCGGCAGCGAACTGACCAGCAACCCGACCGTGCGCAAGCTGTCCTTCACCGGCTCGACCGAGATCGGTCGCCAGCTGATGGCCGAATGCGCCAAGGACATCAAGAAGGTTTCCCTGGAACTGGGCGGCAACGCGCCCTTCATCGTGTTCGACGACGCGGACCTGGACAAGGCCGTCGAAGGCGCGATCGTCTCCAAGTACCGCAACAACGGCCAGACCTGCGTCTGCGCCAACCGCCTGTACATCCAGGATGGGGTCTACGACGCCTTCGCCGAGAAACTGAAGGCGGCTGTGGCCAAGCTCAAGATCGGCAACGGTCTGGAAGAGGGCACCACCACCGGTCCGCTGATCGACGAGAAAGCCGTGGCCAAGGTCCAGGAACACATCGCCGATGCCCTGGGCAAGGGCGCGACCCTGCTGGCCGGCGGCAAGTCCATCGAAGGCAACTTCTTCGAGCCGACCATCCTGGTCAACGTCTCCAAGGACGCCGCCGTGGCCAAGGAAGAAACCTTCGGTCCATTGGCCCCGCTGTTCCGCTTCAAAGACGAAGCCGAAGTGATCGCGATGTCCAACGACACCGAGTTCGGCCTGGCCTCGTACTTCTACGCCCGTGACCTGGGCCGTGTGTTCCGTGTGGCCGAGGCCCTGGAATACGGCATGGTCGGTGTCAACACCGGGCTGATCTCCAACGAAGTCGCGCCGTTCGGCGGCATCAAGGCTTCGGGCCTGGGCCGTGAAGGCTCCAAGTACGGCATCGAAGACTACCTGGAAATCAAATATCTCTGCCTGGGCGTGTAATCCAGTCAGGTGGTTCAGCGAGAGGGGCACGAGAGCGCTGCCCCTGTCGCGTTTCAAACGATACTTCAGTGTGGCCGGAACGCTGTGCCAGTCGATCATCGTATGCTGGTGCAGTGCCTCCCTGCCGCGTCATCCTTGAATCACGCCGCCCGATGAGCGGTGAATGAGGACACCATGAGCAAGACCAACGCATCCCTGATGAAACGCCGCGAAGCCGCTGTACCCCGCGGTGTCGGCCAGATCCACCCGATTTTCGCCGAGTCGGCGAAGAACGCCACTGTGACCGACGTCGAAGGCCGCGAGTTCATCGACTTCGCCGGCGGTATCGCCGTGCTGAACACCGGCCACGTGCACCCGAAAATCATCGCCGCCGTGACCGAACAGCTGAACAAGCTGACCCACACCTGCTTCCAGGTCCTGGCCTACGAACCCTACGTAGAGCTGTGCGAGAAAGTGAACGCCAAGGTGCCGGGTGATTTCGCCAAGAAAACCCTGCTGGTCACCACCGGTTCGGAAGCTGTGGAAAACGCCGTGAAAATCGCCCGTGCCGCTACTGGCCGTGCCGGCGTGATCGCCTTCACCGGCGCCTACCACGGTCGCACCATGATGACCCTGGGCCTGACCGGTAAAGTCGTGCCTTACTCGGCCGGCATGGGCCTGATGCCTGGCGGCATCTTCCGCGCGCTGTACCCGAACGAACTGCACGGCGTGAGCATCGACGACTCCATCGCCAGCATCGAGCGCATCTTCAAGAACGATGCCGAGCCACGTGATATCGCCGCGATCATCATCGAGCCGGTCCAGGGCGAAGGCGGTTTCTACGTCGCGCCAAAAGAATTCATGAAGCGCCTGCGTGCCCTGTGCGACCAGCACGGCATCCTGCTGATCGCCGACGAAGTGCAGACCGGCGCCGGTCGTACCGGTACCTTCTTCGCCATGGAACAGATGGGCGTTGCCGCCGACCTGACCACCTTCGCCAAATCCATCGCCGGCGGCTTCCCGCTGGCCGGTGTCTGCGGCAAGGCCGAATACATGGACGCCATCGCCCCAGGCGGCCTGGGCGGCACCTACGCCGGTAGCCCGATTGCTTGCGCCGCGGCCCTGGCCGTGATGGAAGTGTTCGAGGAAGAGCACCTGCTGGATCGCTGCAAAGCGGTCGGCGAGCGCCTGGTGACCGGCCTGAAGCGGATTCAGGCCAAGCACCCGGCAGTGATCGGTGAAGTGCGTGCCCTGGGCGCGATGATCGCCGTGGAACTGTTCGAAGGCGGCGACAGCCACAAGCCGAACGCGGCCGCCGTGGCCCAGGTCGTGGCCAAGGCCCGTGACAAGGGGCTGATCCTGCTGTCCTGCGGCACCTACGGCAACGTGTTGCGCGTACTGGTCCCGCTGACCTCGCCGGACGAGCAACTGGACAAGGGCCTGGCAATCATCGAAGAGTGCTTCGCCGAGCTCGCCTGAGTTGTGACGTGATCAACAAAAGGACCCGCTTCGGCGGGTTTTTTTGTTTTCTGGCGTCGCAATAGTGGCTTTTGGCTGTATCTGCCCGCGCGCATTGACTAAGGTATCAGGACTGCCCTCGGAGAGTGCTTGATGACTGCTGTGGATTTACCTGCTGCACCCCGTGTATTGATTGCCGAGGCGGACCCTTGGCCACGGGATTTGCTGAAGCAGGTGCTGTTGAGCGTGCGTTGCGATGCACAACTGGAAATCTGTGCCGATGGCCACGAGGCGCTGGAGCTGCTTAACGAGCAAGCGTTCGACCTGGTGATCGCGGACTGGGAGCTGCCGGGTGTCGACGGCCTGAGCCTGCTGCGCGGCTTGCGCCAGAAGAAACGCAATCCGCCGCTGCCGTTCATTCTGGTGGGTGCGCGCAACGACGTGGCCAGCGTGCGGGAAATCCTGCCGCTGCACCCGACTGCCTACCTGACCAAGCCCCTGAGCATGGAAAGCCTGACCCAGCGCCTCCAGGATCTGCTGCTGGATGCCGGGCAGGCGGTCTCGTGCGAAGTTCCGGCGCTGGGGCCGGGCATGAGCCTGGAGAAGTTTCTCGAACACCGCCGCGGGGAGTCGGACGGTGCGCCGTTGATGGCGGACGTGCAGATGGCGGTCAATCGCAGCCTCAATCCCGGCGACCTCGACCTGAAGGCGCTGGAGCAGGATGTTCGCACCGACCCGCAAATCACTGCGGTGTTGATCGCCGCCGCCAACAGTGCGGCGCAGCATCACGGCAGTGGGGTTCAGACCCTGGCCCAGGCGTTGCAACGGCTCGGTGTGGCGCAGAGCATGAACCTGATCCTCGGCCTGACCCTCAAGCGCAGCGCCCGGCTCAGCGACGCGGCCCTGGGCGACTACGCCGAGCGCTACTGGGACCTGTCGCTGCACACGGCCGAATACGGCTACTCCCTGGCACGCTTGCTGGATCTGGACCCGGAGCGTTGTTACTGCGCCGGGCTGTTGCATCGTCTGGGCGACCTGGCCTTGCTGCGTTGTCTGCAAGAGTGGCTGAGCGCGGGAGGTGAGCTGGATGACGAACTGATCGGCGAATCGCTCCATGCCCTGGGCGCGAGCTTCGGTTCGGCGCTGCGCACGCGCTGGCGCCTGCCGCTGGAGCTGCGGGAGCTGATTGCGGCGGTCTACCAGCTTGGTGGCGGGGTTTACTCACGCGAGGCCCTGGTGATGAACCTGGCGGCGCAATTGGCGCGGCTGACACCCCATGAGGGCGTTGAGGACATCGCCAAGGGGCGCACGGCCCGCTTGCTGAAGGTCGGGTTGCCGGAGCTGGTGCGTTTGCGCAAGAACTGACGCTCGCGCCGCCGTGCTACGCCAGCACGATCTGGTTCTTGCCCTGGCGCTTGGCCTGGTACATGGCGCTGTCCGCCCGGGCGAACAGCGGGTCGAGGGTTTCATCCTCCGGCGTCACCCCGGCCAGGCCCTGGCTGACGGTGACGCCAAAGCCCTTGCCATCATGGCTGAAGCTCAGGCGCTGGATTTCCCGTTGCAAACGTTCGGCGATCTGCCGGGCCATTTCCGGTGTGCAACCGGGCAGCAGGGCGGCGAATTCTTCACCGCCGATGCGCCCGAACAAATCCCCGACCCGCAACGCTCCGCGCCCGGTTTCAGCGATCCGTTGCAACACCAGGTCGCCTTCGGGGTGACCGTAGGTGTCATTGATCAGCTTGAAGTCATCGATGTCCAGCAGCAGGAACGCCAGGGGCGAGTCTTCCAGCCGTGCCTCTTCGAAGGCCCGCTGGGCGCTGTCGAAGAAGTGCCGGCGGTTGCTGCTGCCGGTCAGCACATCGGTGCTGGCCAGGCGCTGCAACTCATCCTCCAGCGCTTTCTTCTCGGTGATGTCCTCGGCCATGCCGACCACGATCAGCCGCTGTCCCGGTTCGGCGTGGCGACTGATGAAGCACTTGTCGCTGAGCCAGCGCAGCTGCCCGTCGGCACTGATGATGCGGTACTCGCGGTCTTCCACCGCCCCCGTTTCCAGCACCTGGGCCAGGCTGCGTTCGGCATAGTCGAGGTCGTCGGGGTAGATGCTGTTGCGCCATTCGTTGTAGTCGGCCAGCAGCAGGCCGGCCGAGCGGCCGAAGATCCGCTCGTAGGCGGGGCTGACGTAGAGCATCTGCCGGGTGTTCCAGTCGAGGGCCCAGAGCACCGCATTGACGCTGACCAGCAGGGAACTGAAGAGCTGTTCGCGTTCGCTCAGGCGCGCGACTTCACCTTGTGCGTGCATCAAGGCCAACAGGGTTTCAGCGGCTTCAGGCCACTGGTGAAGGGAAGGCGGTTTCGGGTTCTTGTTGACCATCGGCACTGATCTCACAGGGCGTGCCGTACGTTATGGAGCAACGGCCACGCTACAGCCCGCCGGGACGGCGACGTGCAGTTTGAGATAGGGGCGGGGCCGCTAAGTTCCCGATCGGCACGCCCTGGAAGGGGCGCGCCGATCAACGGCATCAAGCGACGGTAGGACGCAGCGAGTAGGTTTTCAGCTGGTTGGCGAAGTCGCGCAACGACTGGATGCCGCTGGCTTCGGCCTCGTGGACCCAATCCTTGATCGCGGCGAGCATGTCGTGGCCATTTGAGCTGGTCTTGACCCAGATCTGTTGCAGGGCCAGGCGTTTCTCGTAAATTACCTTGAGTGCCTGGCTGTGGGCCAACATGGTTTCGATGCGGTCCTGGTGTTTCTCGCTGAGCAGGCTGGTTTCCCGCGACAGCAGGCGCTTGGCGCGATGGAACTGATGGCGGACCGAATGATCGACCTTGGCCAGCTCCTGTTTCACCAGCGGCGCGATCACCAGCTTGCGGTACTGGGCCATGATCTGGAAACGGTTGTTGAGGATCGCCATGGCCGTGTCCATGTCCAGGTGGCCCTTGCCTTCGACCCGGTGGGCGATGGGCGCCACGCGTTGCACCTTGGCCAGGCGCAGGAAGCTGAAGACCTGGATCCAGGCCCAACCCAGGTCGAACTCCCACTTCTTGACCGACAGCTTGGCCGAATTGGGGTAGGTATGGTGGTTGTTGTGCAGCTCTTCGCCGCCGATCAGGATGCCCCAGGGCAGCAGGTTGGTGGCGGCGTCACGGCATTCGAAGTTGCGATAGCCGACCGCGTGGCCCAGGCCGTTGATCACGCCGGCGGCCCAGAACGGAATCCACATCATCTGGACGGCCCAGACGGTGATGCCGATGGCGCCGAACAGCAGCAGATCGATCACCGCCATGAGGGCGACGCCGAGCAGTTTGTAACGCGAGTAGAGGTTGCGTTCGAGCCAGTCGTCCGGGCAGTTCTTGCCGTAGATGCGCAGGGTCTCGGGGTTGCCGGCCTCGGCCCGGTACAACTCGGCGCCGGTGCGCAGGACGGTGGACAGGCCGAGGATCACCGGGCTGTGGGGGTCGTCGACGGTTTCACATTTTGCGTGATGTTTACGGTGGATAGCCGTCCACTCGCGCGTATTCTGTGCCGTGGTCAGCCACAGCCAGAAGCGGAAAAAATGTTTCAGGCCGCCGTTGAGCTCCAGGGAGCGATGGGCCGAATAGCGGTGCAGATAGACCGTGACGCCGACAATGGTCACGTGGGTCATCAACAGGGTGACCGCCACCACTTGCCAGGCTGACAGGTCAAGAAAACCGTTGTACCACATAGGCTGTATGGCCCTCGATAAAGTAAAGAACAGCGAGTGCATTATCACCGAGCCCACAGAGAAAACCAGTCGCTGTTTCAGATAAGAGTGGCGGGATGTTTCTTACTCTATAATTCCGGCCAGTTTGTAGGGCAATTTGGCGTTTCTAGAGGGAATTAGTACCGTTTATGTCGATTTCAAATCGTAATGCTCTGAAGGTGGGCCTGTTGTACCTGCTGTTGTCGATCCTCTGGATCCAGGTCAGCCAGCAGCTGTTGAGCAGCTTTTTCGATGACCCCGAGCAGTTGGAGCACTGGCAGATCGTTCGCGGCTACCTGTGGGTGAGCGTCAGTGCCGTGCTGATCTTCCTGATCCATGCGCGTTACCAGGGTTTCATCCATGCCGCCCAGGCGTTGAAGCCCAGGTCCGAGGATCGCGAGCGTTTGCGCCAGGCCGCCGCGGTGTTCGATTGCACCCGCGAGGGGGTGCTGGTCACGGACAAGGAGGGCTTGATCGTCCACGTCAACCGCGCCTTTGTCGCCATTACCGGTTATCAGGAAGCCGAGGTGCTGGGGGAGCGGCCGAACCTGTTCAAGTCCGGTCGGCATTCGGCGGAGTTCTACCAGAAGGTCTATCAGGCGCTGGAGGCCACGGGCGAGTGGAGCGGCGAGATCTGGAACCGGCGCAAGAGCGGCGAAATCTACCCGCAATGGCAGACGATCCGGGCGATCCGCGACGACCATGGGCAACTCAGCCAGTATGTCGCGGTGTTTTCCGATATCAGCGCGATCAAGGACTCGCAGCACGAGTTGGCGCAGCTGGCGAACTACGACCCCCTGACCGGCCTGCCCAATCGCCTGCTGTTCACCGACCGCGCCACCCAGGCGTTGGCCTCGGCGCAGGTGCACAAGCGCGGTTGCGCCTTGCTGCTGATCGACCTGGATCACTTCAAGATCATCAACGACAGCCTCGGTCACAACATTGGCGACCAATTGCTCAAGGCGGTAGGCGAGCGCCTGCAACACCTCTTCGGCAGCGGTATCAGCCTGGCCCGCCTGGGCGGTGACGAGTTCGCCGTGCTGGCGGAGAACTGCCCACAGGTGGTGCAGGCGGCAGCCCTGGCGCAGCGGGTGATCGAGGGCTTGAAGGAACCGTTCCTGCTCGACGGGCATCAATTGTTCATCAGCGCCAGTATCGGCATCAGCCTGTTCCCCAGCGACTCGCTGAATGCCGAGCAACTGCTGCGCAATGCCGACTCCGCCTTGTTCAAGGCCAAGAGCGCGGGTCGCGAAGGCTATGCCTTGTACACCGAGGAACTGACCGCCCACGCCCAGCACCGGGTGGAAATGGCCGGCGAGTTGCGCCGGGCGCTGGAGCAGGACGAGCTGCGGGTGTATTACCAGCCGGTGCATGAATTGGGCAGCAGCCGGCTGATCGGGGTCGAGGCCCTGGTCCGTTGGGAGCATCCGCAGCGCGGGCTGGTGTCGCCTGGCGAGTTCATTCCGATTGCCGAGCGCACCGGGCTGATCGCCGAGATCGATGCCTGGGTCATGGAGCAGTCCTGCCGGCAGATGTGCCAGTGGTTGCGGGAGGGGGTGGTGTTGTCCTTTATCGCGGTGAACGTCTCCAGCCGCCTGTTTGCCCGTCGCGAGCTGTACCAGCAGGTGGCGAAGGTGCTGGACGACACTGGCCTGGACCCGGCGCTGCTTGAGCTGGAGGTGACCGAAAGCGCGGTGATGGACGATCCGGAGGTGGCGTTGGAGCAGTTGCATCGCCTGCGCGAGTTGGGCGTGAGCCTGGCGATCGACGATTTTGGCACCGGTTATTCCTCACTGTTGCGGCTCAAGCGGTTGCCGGTGCAGAAACTCAAGATCGACCAGGGTTTCGTCGCCGGCTTGCCGTGGGACGAAGACGATGCGGCGATTGTCCGGGTGGTCATCGCCCTGGCGCAAAGCATGGGCATGCAGGTGCAGGCCGAGGGCATCGAACAGGCCGAGCAGGCGCGGTTCCTGCTCGATCAGTCCTGTGATCTGGGGCAGGGCTACTGGTTCGGGCGGCCGATGCCGGCGCAGAAGCTCGATTGGCAGTGTGCGCCGGTGATTGCGTGACTATCTGAGCCTTGCGGCGCCTATCCGGACGCTATCGCCACGGTGCGGCGTCCCGACAAGCCGGCTCCCACACGGGATTTGTGCCATACGCAAGTCCCGTGTTCGACACGATCTCCTGTAGGAGCCGGCTTGCCGGCGATCCGACGCGCAGCGGCGGCCATCCTTCACATTCCCCATAACGAAAATTTGGTTATATTAAAATTCTTAAATAGTATTTTTAAGAATAACATGGCCTGTCTAAGATTGCCTCACGCCACAAGCAGTGCCCCACTGCCGGGGCCACTCTCATTTCAGGAGCACGACCATGAGCGCATCTCTGCGTAGCGTTGACGGCCAGGACGAAGCAACCATTCTGCGTGAGATCCAGAGCGCCTTGCGCGATCTGCGTTTCGGCGCCGTCGAGATCACGGTGCACAACGCTCAAGTGGTCCAGATCGAACGCAAGGAAAAATTCCGCCTGCAAAACCCGGGCAGCAAACCCAGCTGACCCCTGCGTCTTCCTCTGTTCAAGCAGAGGCCCGACGGGTCACCTGCGGGCGTCATCCATGACCCCCAGCCAGAACCAGAGCGTTCGCGCCCGAATGCGGGCCTGAAACGCCATAAGAAAAAAGCCGATACACCAGAATTTTCGGGAGCTTCACCATGTCGTCGATTCGCCGTTACGCCCTGGCCGCGCTCGCCAGTGCCGTGTTTGCCGGTTCCGCGGTTGCCAAGGATTACGAACTGCTCAACGTGTCCTACGACCCGACCCGTGAGCTGTACCAGGACTACAACGCCGAATTCACCAGCTTCTGGAAGCAGGCCCACCCCGGCGACAACGTGAAGATCCAGCAATCCCATGGCGGTTCGGGCAAGCAAGGCCGCGCCGTGATCGACGGCCTGCGCGCCGACGTGGTGACCCTGGCCCTGGCCGGCGACATCGACGAAATCGCCAAGCTGGGCAAGACCCTGCCCGAGGACTGGCAAAAACGCCTGCCGGACGCCAGCACGCCCTACACCTCGACCATCGTGTTCCTGGTGCGCAAGGGCAACCCCAAGGGCATCAAGGACTGGGGCGACCTGATCAAGAAAGACGTCTCGGTGATCACTCCGAACCCGAAAACCAGCGGCGGCGCGCGCTGGAACTTCCTCGCCGCCTGGGCCTACGGCCTGAAGGCCGGCGGCAGCGAAGCCAAGGCCCAGGAATACGTGAAAGAGCTGTTCAAGCACGTGCCGGTCCTCGACACCGGTGCTCGCGGCTCGACCATCACCTTCGTCAACAACGGCCAGGGCGACGTGCTGCTGGCCTGGGAAAACGAGGCTTTCCTGGCCTTGAAGGAAGACGGCGGCGCCAACAAGTTCGATATCGTTGTGCCGTCCCTGTCGATCCTCGCCGAGCCGCCAGTGGCCGTGGTCGACAAGAATGCCGAGAAAAAGGGCAACAGCGAAATCGCCGAGGCTTACCTCAAGCACCTGTACAGTCCGGCCGGCCAGGAAATCGCGGCGAAGAACTTCTACCGTCCGCGTGACGAGAAGGTTGCCGCCCAGTACGCCAAGCAGTTCCCGAAACTGGACCTGGTGACCATCGACAAGAACTTCGGCGGCTGGAAATCGGCGCAACCGAAATTCTTCAAGGACGGTGGCGTGTTCGACCAGATCTACCAGGCCCAGTAGGAGCGAGCTTGCTCGCGAAGAACGTCAACGATAACGCGTATATTCTGGATGAACGCGGTGCCCTTGAGATCTTCGCGAGCAAGCTCGCTCCTACAGTGGCCACGAGAGCCCGCATTCATTTGCGGGTTTTGCATGTCCGTTCCGCTAACCAAGGACTTCTATGTCGCGTCGTATCTCCCCCGTCATACCCGGCTTCGGGCTGACGCTGGGCTACACCTTGGTGTACCTCAGCCTGATTGTGCTCATTCCCCTGGCGGCGATGTTCGTGCACGCCGCCCAACTCACCTGGGAGCAGTTCTGGGCGATCATCTCGGCCCCGCGCGTGGTCTCGGCACTGCAACTGAGCTTCGGTACCGCGCTGTATGCGGCGATCATCAACGGCATCATCGGCACGCTGCTGGCCTGGGTGCTGGTGCGCTACAGCTTCCCGGGGCGCAAGATCATCGATGCGATGATCGACCTGCCGTTCGCCCTGCCCACCGCCGTGGCCGGTATCGCCCTGACCGCGCTGTACACGCCCACCGGGCTGGTCGGGCAGTTCGCCGCCGACCTGGGCTTCAAGATCGCCTACACCCCGCTGGGGATCACCCTGGCGCTGACCTTCGTGACCTTGCCGTTCGTGGTGCGGACCGTGCAGCCGGTGCTGGCCGACATCCCCCGGGAAGTCGAGGAAGCCGCCGCCTGCCTGGGCGCCAAGCCGCTGCAGGTGTTCCGCCATATCCTGGTGCCGGCCTTGTTGCCCGCCTGGTTGACCGGTTTCGCCCTGGCCTTTGCCCGTGGCGTCGGCGAGTACGGTTCGGTGATCTTCATCGCCGGCAACATGCCGATGAAGACCGAGATCCTGCCGCTGCTGATCATGGTCAAGCTCGACCAGTATGACTACACCGGCGCGACCTCCATCGGCGTGCTGATGCTGGTGGTTTCCTTTGTCCTGTTGCTGCTGATCAACTTGTTGCAGCGGCGTATCGAAACCCCATAAGGAGGCGCGAACATGTCCCAATCGTCCATTAGCGCCGCTTCCTCGGCCAACGCTGCCCGGCGTGGCAGTGCCACCTCGCGGCGGGTCCTGATCGGCCTCGGCTGGCTGATCTTTGCGCTGTTTTTACTCCTGCCGCTGTTGATCGTGGTGTCCCAGGGCCTGAAGCTCGGTCTCGGCGCGTTCTTCACGGCGATCTTCGAACCGGATGCCCTGTCGGCGCTGAAACTGACGGTGATCGCCGTGCTGATTTCGGTGCCGCTGAACCTGGTGTTCGGCGTCAGCGCCGCCTGGTGCGTGAGCAAGTACAGCTTTCGCGGCAAGAGCATGCTGGTGACCCTGATCGACCTGCCGTTCTCGGTGTCGCCGGTGATCGCCGGTCTCGTCTACGTGCTGATGTTCGGCGCCCAGGGGATCTTCGGGCCCTGGCTGGCGGACCACGATATCCAGATCGTCTTCGCCTTGCCGGGCATCGTCCTGGCGACCATCTTCGTTACCGTGCCTTTCGTCGCCCGTGAACTGATCCCGCTGATGCAGGAGCAGGGCACCCAGGAAGAAGAGGCGGCGCGCCTGCTGGGCGCCAACGGCTGGCAGATGTTCTGGTATGTCACCGTGCCGAACATCAAGTGGGGCCTGATCTACGGCGTGGTGCTCTGCACCGCGCGGGCCATGGGCGAGTTCGGCGCGGTGTCGGTGGTTTCCGGGCACATTCGCGGGGTGACCAACACCCTGCCGTTGCACGTCGAGATCCTCTACAACGAATACAACCACGTGGCCGCGTTCGCCGTGGCGAGCCTGTTGCTGATCCTGGCGCTCTTCATCCTGCTGCTCAAGCAGTGGAGCGAAAACCGTATCAACCGCCTGCGCGCCAGCGTCGCGGAGGAATAAGTCATGTCGATCGAAGTCCGTAATGTCAGCAAGAACTTCAACGCCTTCAAGGCCCTGGACAGCATCAACCTGGATATCCAGAGCGGCGAGCTGGTGGCCTTGCTCGGCCCGTCCGGTTGCGGCAAGACCACTTTGCTGCGGATCATCGCCGGGTTGGAAACCCCGGATGACGGCCGCATCGTGTTCCACGGCGAAGACGTTTCCGGCCACGACGTGCGCGATCGCAACGTCGGTTTCGTGTTCCAGCACTACGCGCTGTTCCGCCACATGACGGTGTTCGACAACGTCGCCTTCGGCCTGCGCATGAAGCCGAAGAACCAGCGTCCGAGCGAAAGCCAGATCGCGACCAAGGTCCATGAGTTGCTGAACATGGTGCAGCTCGACTGGTTGTCCGATCGTTACCCGGAGCAGTTGTCCGGTGGCCAGCGCCAGCGGATCGCCCTGGCCCGGGCCCTGGCGGTGGAACCCAAGGTGCTGCTGCTGGACGAACCCTTCGGCGCGCTGGACGCCAAGGTCCGCAAGGAGCTGCGGCGCTGGCTGGCGCGGTTGCACGAAGACATCAACCTGACCTCGGTGTTCGTCACCCACGACCAGGAGGAGGCCATGGAAGTCGCCGACCGCATCGTGGTGATGAACAAGGGCGTGATCGAGCAGATCGGCTCACCGGGCGAGGTGTATGAAAACCCGGCCAGCGATTTCGTCTACCACTTCCTCGGTGACTCCAACCGCCTGTACCTGGGGGACGATCATCACGTGCTGTTCCGGCCCCATGAAGTGTCGCTGTCGCGTCATGAGCTGGCAGATCACCATGCCGCCGAGGTTCGCGATATCCGCCCGTTGGGCGCCACCACGCGGGTGACCTTGAAAGTCGAAGGCCAGAGCGAACTGATCGAGGCCGAAGTGGTGAAGGATCACGACAGCCTGATCGGTCTGGCGCGGGGCGAGACCCTGTTCTTCAAGCCCAAGGTCTGGCAGAAGCTGGCGTCTCTCTGAAACGATCGTGCGAGCCATCGACATTTCGATGGCTTGTCGTCCTCCCTCCATAGGGCGCTATATGGCATGTTGCTGTGCAGGGCTACTGCTGTAGATATGGCGATTGGCTATTGTTTTTAGTCTCTTTCGATCTAACGGACAACTTATGTAATTTCTAATCCTTATCTACGCTGGATGTGCCAGGAGGGCGCAGTCTAAAGAGTCCATGAAGGGCCAGCGTTTTGCCTCCTGGTTAGCCTGATGCCAAGGAGATGCACGTATGAAAATGGAAGCCCATCGACCCTGTCGAGTCCTTGGTGGCGCATTGTTTTGCGCGCTGTCGAGTTCGATGACCTTCGCCGCCCCCACGTTGTCGCCGCAAATTCCCTTCGATGTCACGGTGACTACTCCCGTCAGCCTGGATAGCCTGCAACAGAACTTCGATCAACTCTCCTGGCAGACCTTCATTGCCTTGAACTGGCCGGCGCAGGCGAACGGTAATCCGGCGGCCGGCACCCAGATTGGCAAGCAGGACGGCGCCACCGTCTGGGAAAGCTGGCGCGAGAGTTATCAGATCTTTCTGCCCAAGGGCCAGCCCCCCGCCGGCTGGAACACCGCGCCAGCCATCCCCAAGGCCTGCGAAGGCCTCAAGCCCGGACGCCTGTTGCAACAGATGGGCAAGGTTCCGGATGTGCTGGATGAATTTATCCAGCCGTTCCAGAGTGGCCCGTTGGTGGACCAGAATGGGGTCTATACCCGCAACGAGATCGTGGTGAACCAGTCGATGTTCAACGACATCACCAGCAAGGGGCTCTACAGCGTCGAGGGGCAGCAGGCGTACCTCACGAAAAACCAGAACAACCATGTGGCGTTCAGTTGCGGTTCGAACAAGACCCAGCAAGTCGGGGCGGTCATGGTCAAGGCTTCCTGGAAGGTGCTGGGTGGCAATGACCAGCGTTCACGCTTTCATACCGTCGATGCCTTGGTCTATACGCCTGGCAACAGCGACCCGACCCGTGGGCCTATCGTCGCGGAGTCCTGCAAGGCCGAACCCGTGGGGCTGGTGGGGCTGCATATCGTGCACAAGACCGCCGGCGCGCCGCAGTGGGTCTGGTCGACCTTCGAGCATGTCGACAACGCACCGGAAAAGACCACACCGCTGAAGCAGCGCAAAGGACCTTACCTGTTCTACAACGTGACCAGCAGCACGCCGGCCAATCAACCGCCAGCGCGCCCCTGGAACCCGGCGGTCAAGGCCACGCCTTCGCAAATAGTGCGCGTGATCCCATTGACCGCCGCGACCAAGACCTTGAACGCCTCCTATCAGAAGCTGCTGAGGACGGTGAACGCCAACAGTGTCTGGGCCAATTACCAGTTGATCAGCACCCAGTGGCCCACCCAGCCCGCCACCGATTGCGAGTTGCCGTCCCCGACCAATCCGTTGGGCAGTCCGGCCCCGACCTTCCTGGCCAACACCACCCTGGAAACCTTTATCCAGGGATCGGTGCCGCAGACATCGTCCAGTTGCATGGAATGCCATAACAACGCCACCACCCGCGTCACGCAGAACCCACGGACGGCCTTTGCCGATTTCACCTATTTGCTTGAGCGTGCCCAATCCTCCAAGGGCACAGGGAGTAAGCCATGAGCACTGATCTGGAAAATTTCGTCGGTTTGTCCTCGGCGCTGCTGGGGATTGCCGCCGACAGGCTGGCGCCGCCGATCGACTCCACCCAACTGGCGTCGAAGTTTCTCGCCTACACCCGGCCCAAGGTCACCGTGCAGGTGTTCAATGCGCTGCTCAGCCAGTATGCGACGATGGTGGCCGATCAACTGACGCCCGACCAGATCGCCGTGGCGATCCTGATGAGGCTCGGGCAGCCGGCCCCGACGCAAACGGCCCAGGCGGCCCGTGCGATCATGAAGCTCTGGCTGTTGGGCGTCTGGTACCAACCCTATGATGTTGGCGTTTTCAAGCAGGGCCAGCAATGGGTGGTCTCTGACCTGGCCTATCAGGAGAGTTGGGCGTGGAAGGTCGCGCAAGCCCATCCGATGGGGTACAGCCAGTTCCATTTCGGTTATTGGAGCGAGACACCGCCAAGCCTGGCGGCGTTCACCGGCGTTTCGGGCAGTGGCAATCAAGGAGGCTGGTCATGAGCACTGAACAGGCAGATGTCGTTATCGTCGGTGCGGGCCTTGCGGGCAGCATCATCGCCTACCAACTGGGGCTGGCCGGGAAGAAGGTTCTGGTGTTGGAGGCGGGGCCGTCGGTGCCGGCCAATCGCAGCGGATACATGGAGCGTTTCTATACCTCCACCCTGAAAACACCTGAGTCGCCTTATCCACCGGCCAGTACCCTGGAGCCTGCCAAGCATCCGAAGCTTAAGCCCAGCGAGCAAAATGCGCCGCGACCCACCATCGCCGACCTGATCAATGGCTGGAAAGACCCGGATATCAGCTATCTGGTGCAGAAGGGGCCGTTACCCTTCACCAGTACCTACGAACGTGTCGGTGGCGGCACCACCTGGCATTGGGTGGGCACCTGCCTGCGGATGCTGCCCAATGATTTTCGCCTGAAGAGCCTTTACGGGGTGGGTGTTGACTGGCCGATTGGCTATGACGATTTGCAGAGTGCCTATTGCCGGGCCGAGGAGGAGATTGGCGTATCGGCCAATGTGGCCGATCAGGCCTACCTGGGCATGACCTTCCCCAAAGGTTATGAGTTCCCGATGCACAGCATCCCCCTGTCGTTGGTCGATGGCAGCTTTGTGAACGCGGTACAGGGCAAGTCGTTCGCCGGCTTGCCGCTGGTGGTAAGTCCTACCCCTGCCGGACGCAACTCCGAACCTTATGCCGGCCGACGGGTGTGCGCGGGCAATACCAATTGCACGCCGATCTGTCCGATCCAGGCCAAGTACGATGCCACGGTGACCCTGAACAAGGCCCTTGAAACCGGCAATGTGCGGGTTCTTTACCAGACCGTGGCCAGTCGGGTGACGGTGGCGGCGGACAAGAGCATCAGCGGTATCGAGTTCATCCAGTATCAACTCGGCGATGGCCCGCCCACCGGGACCGGCGTGGCGACCGCGAAACGTTATGTCATCGCCGCGCATGCCATCGAAACCCCCAAGTTGTTGCTCAACTCCGCCTGTGCCCAGTGGCCCCAGGGTGTTGCCAACAGCAGTGGGCAGGTGGGGCGCAGCCTGGCGGACCATCCGATCTATCTCGCCTGGGGACTGATGCCGGAGGGGAAATCGGTGTTTCCCTATCGTGGACCGGTGTCCACCGCCGGCATCGAGAGCCTGCGCGATGGGCCGTTCCGCAGCCAGCGCGCGGCCTGGCGGATAGAGATCGGCAATGAAGGCTTGAACTGGCCGATCGGTGATCCCTATACCACGGTTGCCGACCTGATCGATGGCCAGAATAACAGCAAGACCAATCCACTGCTGGGCACAAATAATCCACTGCTGGGCACGGTTGGCGAGCCACAGGCGCTCTATGGCAGTACCTTGATCAAGGCCCTCAACGACCGGTTTATCCGTCAGTTCCGCATCGCCTTCCTGGTGGAGCAAGTGGAAGATGATCCTGACCAGGCCAGCAGTTATATCGTTCCTTCGGCCGTTTACAAGGACCGGTTGGGTATCCCGCGACCCGAGATCCACTACGACCTGTCCAAGTACACCAAGGAAGGCTTCAAACAGGCGCGTAAGGCCGCCAGCTACATCATCACCGAGTTGTTGGGGGCCACCGAGTTGACCGACCTCAAGCCGAAGCCCTCAGATACCGGTTATTTCACCCACGATGACCAGCCCTACGTTTTTCAGGGGGCTGGGCACTTGATGGGCACCTATCGCATGGGAAGCGATCCGCGGACCTCAGTGGTCAACAAGGATCAGCGCAGTTGGGATCACAGCAACCTGTTCCTGGTCGGAGATGGGGTATTCCCTAGCAGCGGTACCTCCAACCCGAGCCTGACTATCGCCGCGCTGTCGTTCCAGGCTGCCGATGTACTGATCGGCGATCTCAAGTGATGGAGTGGGTGGCGCCTGGTCGCTACTGATGGACCGAACCGGAGCGAGTGTTCAGCGCTCCGGTTCCCGCTGTTTCATACCGAGATATTCTTGCCACGCAAAGTGACCGGGCCTGAGCGTTGCTCGATGGCCTGTTTCAAGCCCTGACGCAGCCCCAGCAGGAACAACAATTCCACCACCACGAACAACGGCCCGATGATCAGCCCGCTGAGGTCATCGACAAATGCCGGTTTGCGCCCTTCGTAGTAATGCCCGACGAACTGGATCGCCCAGCCGATCACGAACAGGCCGATTCCGCTCGCCAACCACACTGGCGTGTTCTGCGCCGCGAGCATTTGGCCTGCCCAAACGGATAGGCCGAGCAGCACCGTCATCAGTAGCCCGAGGGCCCGTTCCAGACGCAGATAAAACACCGCCGAGGCCACCGCCAAAAGCACCGCGGGACTGATCCCGAGCCCGGCCACCGGCCATTGCGGGCGTGACAGCAACACCGCCACGGCGACCACGATCAGTGGAATCCCGATGAAGTGGCTGGCGATATTGCGCGGGTCACGGTGATAGGCCGCGTATTGACTGAGGTGCTCGACGAGGTTTTTCATTGTTATTCCTCCTGTAGGGTGATGGGATCATGCCCTGCGTGAAATATTTACTCTGTCAGCTACACGACAATCGGAGTTTTCATGGACGTATCTGCCTGGCGCTCGCGCCTGCTGACCGGACACTGGTTCAACCATCTGCCCGCTCATTTGCAGGATAGCCTGCTCGCCGCCGCCAAGGGCCGTCGCCTGACACCTGGCCAGCGCCTGTTCCAGCGCGGTGATCCGCCTTGCGGGCTGTATGCGGTGCTGGAAGGTTCGGTCAGGGTCGGAGCCGTCAGCGAGAAGGGCAAGGAGGCGTTGCTGGGGGTGATGGAGTTGCCTTACTGGTTCGGCGAGATTTCCCTGTTCGATGGCCTGCCGCGTACCCACGATGCCTATGCCGTGGGGCACACCATCCTGTTGCAGGTGCCGCAGGACGTGTTGCTCAAGCTGCTCGACGAGCACCCCGAATACTGGCGGCATTTCGCCTTGCTGATGAGCCAGAAACTGCGCCTGACCTTTATCGGCCTGGAACAGTTGAGCCTGATGCCGGCCCCGGCGCGCCTGGCTCACCGGCTGTTACTGATTGCCGAAGGCTACGGCGAGCTGCACCGTTCGCGGCAGTTGCTCGAGGTGTCCCAGGAGCAGTTGGCGGCAATGTTGTCGCTGTCGCGCCAGAGCATCAACCAGATCCTCCAGGACTTCCAGCAGCAGGGCATCCTGAGCACCCACTATGGCGGGATCGAGATCCTCGATCCGGAACGTCTGCGGGCTACGGCCAGCGCCTGAGTCGCCCCGTTAGCCCAGGCTGAGCGAGATTTCTGTGGCGAGCGGGCTCAACGCAGCCCGTCGCGGAACTGCCCCGGGGTGATTCCAGTCCAGCGCTTGAAGGCCCGGCTGAAGCTGCTGGTGTCGGCAAAGCCCAGCAGATAGCTGACTTCGCTCAGCGAACATTGCGGGTCGCGCAGGTGCAGCAGCGCCAGGTTTTCCCGGCATTCATTAAGCAGGGTGTCGTAGCGCGCGCCCTCGTCGGCGAGGTGCCGCTGCAGGCTGCGCAGACTCAGGTGCAGCGCCTGGGCGATGCGCTCCGCCGACGGCTCGCCTTCCGGCAGCTGCGCTTCGATGGCTTCGCGGACCCGGCGCTCCCAGGTCAGGGGTTTCAATTGCGCGAGCGTGCGGTTGAGCACCGCCTCGTTGTGCTCGGCCAGTTCCGGGTTGGCGTCGTCCAGGTGGCTGTCGAAATCCGCACAGGCGAACTCCAGCCGATCCTCCTCGGCTGCGAAGAACACCGGCGCGCGGAACACTGTGTGCCAGGGGGTCGGATCGGCCGGCGCCGGGCGTCGCAGATGCACCGCCAGCGGCGCGTAGTCGCGGCCCAGGCGGTTGCGGCAGGTCCGCACATAGATCGAGGCGAAGGCGTCGATGGCTTCGGGGGCCGGTGATGGGCTGTCCTTGGGCACCCGCAGGCGAAAACGGTAGCGTTCGCCCTCGCGGCTGAGCTCCAGCTCCAGCGCATCGCTGACCACCTGGTGATAGCGCACGATCCGTTCGAACACTTCCCGCAGGCTGCCGCTGGCCACCAGCGCATAGCCGAGGGCGTGAAAGGTGGTCGGACTGACAAACCGTGAGACCCGCAAACCGATGGCCGGATCGCCGCTGTGGGTGACGGCCAGTTGCCACAGGCGCGTGGTGGCCGACAGCGGGTAGCGGGCGTTGGGATCGTCCATCAGTTGCGGATCGAGCCCGGCTTCCCTGCACAGGGCGGCGCTGTCGAGACCCAGGGCGTCGAGCTGCTTGCGCAGGGCGCGGGTCCAGCTGGAGAGAGAGGTCGGTTCGGGCATGTTGGCGTATCCGGTCAACGGGTTGGCGTTCGCGGCTACGACCTTTGATGCTGCAACGGCGCAGGATACGAACATCAATAACAAGAGGATGGGATCATGGAAGGTGTTTGCGCAAGTCCCGAGCGCTTGAATGCGCAGCAACGTTCGGCGCTCATTCGTGAAAGGGTCATGGCCCGGGGCGTCGAGTTGCGGCGGCGTTATCCGCTGCTGAACCATCAGGACGCCCTGGGGGCGGGCATCCTGGCCGTTGCCCTGGCCGGCATGATCGGATCGGCGGCGCTTTATATGGGTGGCTATCTGGCCGGGTGGGCGTGTTTGTTACTGAATGCTTTTTTTGCCTCGCTGACCCACGAGCTGGAGCACGACCTGATCCACAGTATGTATTTCCGTAAACAAAGGGTGCCGCACAACCTGATGTTGGCGCTGGTCTGGCTGGCGCGGCCGAGCACCATCAACCCGTGGATTCGTCGCCATCTGCACCTCAATCATCACAAGGTCTCCGGCACCGAGGCGGATATGGAAGAGCGCGCCATTACCAATGGCGAGCCCTGGGGGATGGCCCGCCTGCTGATGGTCGGCGACAACCTGATGTCCTCGCTGATCCGCATGCTGCGAGCCAGGACCTGGGCGCACAGGTTCAACATTCTCAAGCGCACGCTCAAGGTCTATGCACCGCTGGCGTTGCTGCACTGGGGCACGTGGTACCTGTTCCTCGGGTTTCATGCGGCCAACGGAGTGGCCGGCCTGCTGGGCACGTCCATCGACTGGTCGGCCCATACCCTGGCGGCGATGCAGGTGATCGACATCGCGGTGGTGGTGATCATCGGGCCGAATGTGCTGCGCACGTTCTGCCTGCATTTCATCAGTTCGAACATGCACTACTACGGGGATATCGAGCCGGGCAACGTGATCCAGCAGACCCAGGTGCTCAATCCCTGGTGGCTGTGGCCGCTGCAGGCGTTCTGCTGCAACTTCGGCAGCACCCACGGGATCCATCATTTCGTGGTCAAGGAGCCGTTCTACATACGCCAGCTGAGCGCGCCGGTGGCGCATCGGGTGATGGCCGAGATGGGTGTGCGCTTCAATGATTTCGGGACGTTCGGGCGGGCGAACCGGTTTGCCCGGCGGGAGCGGCAGAGCTCACGAGAGGTGAGTACTGCACAAGGCTGAGGGTGGCAATACAAAACTTGTGGGAGCCGGCTTGCTGGCGATAGTGGCCGACCAGACGATACAAGGCTCACGGGCCTCATCGCCAGCAAGCCGGCTCCCACGAATCGAGGTTTACCTATAAGTAAGTTTTTCGTCGGGCAAGTTATTCACAATGATGGGGTTCATATAGCCAATCGATTGAGAAATAACCGTTGATGCAGTTGGACAGAACTTTGAAGTCCTACCATTCTGGAAGTCGTGAGTTTCAGGAGAACCTCACATTCATTGGAAGAGTGTATTAACGGCATAAGGAGAACGCATCATGTCGAGCATCAATGGAACTTATGTAAGCTACAACTCGGACGCCAAGCTGGTCGTGACCGACGGCAACGACTCGAACGGCTCCTTCGGTGGGCAGCTCACCCAGGCCGGTGTGAACTACAACGTGACCGGGCACTACCACTTCCAGAACAGCACCGGCCAGCCTACGATCATCGCCTTCACCGGCTACAATGATGGTCACGGCTATGTCACCTTCGCCGCCTTCTCCCCCGACCACAACTACGGGAAACTGAGGGCCAGCGGCTCACGCACCACCTTCGACGGCCAAGTCGTCGGTCTGGGTGGCGAGTTCGTCAAACAGTAATAAAGGCAACACAACCATACTGCCAGGCCAACAATCGAATGAGTGGACGCTTCCGCTCATTCGCTTGAAGTTCTGGTGGTATGTTTTGTTGTTCTTGCTAGTCATGAAAGTGCATTATTCCTGTTTAATTTTTTCATCTTCCTGTCATCCGGATCGCCTTCCTTGTTTCTTGATTATCCGCACTGTTATCGATGTGGCGACAGCCTCTGCTTTACAGAGGGAACACATCATCAGGTGATTGGCATCTCCATTCCAATCTCAACAAGGACGAGATCAAGACCCGCGGCACAAGGCGGTGATCGGCCTTATATTCATTTTTAGTCTTAATAAATAGCTTCTTATTCCTTAACGGATATAAATCTCCTCCCTATACTCGCTCGGGAACGCAAACGCTGGAGGAGGTGTACCCCATGCGCAACGAGTCGATTCGCTATCTGATCGTGCCGGGCTGGCAAGGATCGCCAGAAGATCATTGGCAAACCCACTGGCAGAACAGCCTGCCCAACAGCGCGCGGGTGGAACAGGCCGACTGGCTGACGCCGCGCCGCGAAGACTGGGTGGCGGCCCTGGCCGAAGCCATTGCCGCGGACGACACGCCGGTGATCCTGATCGCCCACAGCCTGGGTTGCATCACCGTGGCCCACTGGGCGCAAACCGCGCCGCTGCACCTGCTGCGCCAGGTCCAGGGTGCGTTGCTGGTGGCCCCGGCCGATGTCGAGCGCCCCGCCTGCGCCCCCGCCTTGCGTAATTTTGCACCGATTCCGACTGACCTGTTGCCGTTCCCCAGCCAGATCGTCGCCTCCGACAACGACGCCGCCATCAGCGCCCCGCGAACCCTGGAACTGGCCCGCGACTGGGGCGCGCAAGCCAGCATTCTCAGCGGCGCCGGGCATATCAATGTGAAGTCCGGCCACCAGCGCTGGGAACAGGGCTTTGCCTACCTGTACCGCCTGCAAACCCGGATGGAACAGCATTCCCTGCGGCGCGCCTGAATTTTTTCCTTTGCTTGAACGCCCCCCGCCGGTTGGCGGTCTGGGGCGGGAGTCTGCCATGAGCCTGCATGAAACCTTCGGTCAGCCATTGCTGACCTTTCCCGATTCGGAAAAGAGCCCGCTGAGCATTCGCGCCAAGGCGCTGGTGTTCGTCGATCCGCGTTCGCGGCAACTGCGTGAAGAACTCGAAGCGCTGGCACCCAAGGCGCTGCCGGTATTGATCCGTGGCGAAACCGGGACCGGCAAGGAATTGCTCGCCCGGCATATCCACCGCGCCAGTGACCGTACCGGGCTGTTCGTTTCGGTCAACTGCGGCGCGATCAGCCCGACCTACGCCGACGCCGAGCTGTTCGGTTATGCAGCGGGGGCCTACAGCGGCTCGGCCAGCAGCCGCGCCGGCTGGTTCGGCTCGGCCAACGGCGGCACCTTGTACCTGGACGAGATTGGCGACCTGCCGCTGCCGATCCAGGTGAAATTGCTCGCCGCGCTGGAGAATCACGAAGTCACCCGGGTTGGCGCCTTGCAACCCAGCCCGGTGGATGTGCGCCTGGTGGCAGCCACCAGCATCGATCTGGCCCAGGCGGTGGCGGTGGGGAAATTCCATGAGCGCCTGTATCACTACCTCAGCGAAGGCCGGCTGGAGTTGCCGGCGTTGCGCGAGCGGGTCGGCGACATCCTGTCCCTGGCCGAGTATTTCCTCGGCATCTACAGCCAGCGCCTGAGCCTGCCGGTGCCGCTGATCAGCGACAGCGCGCAGCGTGCCCTGGAGCGGCATACCTGGCCGGGCAACACCCGGGAGCTGGAGAACGTCATTCACTTCGCGCTGCTGGTCAGCAGCGGCGACGAGATTCTGCCGGAGCATCTGAACCTGCCGACGCCGCTGGCCCTGATCGAGCAATTTATCGGCGGCAGCTCCGCCGAAGAACTGGCGGCTCTCAAGCGCCTGCTGGAGCAAACCGGCAACTGAGCAAATTTTGTAGGAGCCAGCTTGCTGGCGATGAACGTCGCCACACCGCAATCAGTCTGATGCCCCGCGTTATCGCTGACGACCATCGCCAGCAAGCTGGCTCCTACAGGAGATCGTGCAGGGCAGGGAACATGAACAAAATGGAATATGAAGATGAATAAAAGATATTGTTCTGGAATAAAAAATATCGGTATCTTCTGCTCCATGCCGGCGATATCACTTTACTGGCACCTCCCTCTCAAGGCTGTCGTCGATGACGACCGTGATTTTCGATAAGGACACTGCATGAAAAAGGTTCTGTTGTTTACCGCATTGGCGGCCGCGCTGACCGCAAGCCTGGCCCAGGCCGGCGAGAAACTGGTGGTGGCCGCGACGCCGATCCCGCACGCCGAGATCCTCGAGCTGATCAAGCCGACCCTGGCCAAGGAAGGCGTGGACCTGGAGATCAAGGTCTTCACCGACTACGTGCAGCCGAACACCCAGGTGGCCGAGAAACACCTGGACGCCAACTATTTCCAGACCAAGCCGTACCTGGATGGCTTCAATAAAGGCAAGGGCACCAACCTGGTCACCGTGATCGGCGTGCACGTCGAACCTTTCGGTGGTTACTCGAAGAAAGTCAAAAGCCTGGCTGAGCTGAAAGACGGCGCCACCGTGGCGATTCCGAACGAAGGCAGCAACAGCGGCCGTGCGCTGCTGCTCCTGCAGAAAGCCGGTCTGATCACCCTGAAAGACCCGACCAACGCGTTGTCGACGCCGAAAGACATCGTCAAGAACGACAAGCACCTGAAGTTCAAGGAGCTGGAATCGGCCCTGCTGCCACGGGTTCTGGACCAGGTCGACCTGGACCTGATCAACACCAACTACGCGCTGGAAGCTGGCCTGAACCCGGCCAAGGACGCGCTGTTGATCGAGGGTGCCGATTCGCCTTACGTGAACTTCCTGGTGGCCCGTCCGGACAACAAGGACAACGCCGCGGTGCAGAAACTGGCCAAGGCCCTGACCAGCCCGGAAGTGAAAGCCTTCATCGCCGAGAAGTACAAAGGCGCGGTATTGCCGGCGTTCTGATGCGCGAGTAAGCCCTTCAAGGTTTGAACGCCGACGCGCGACCCGCGTCGGCGTTTTTCATTGCCCGATGCAACGCCACCAGCAGTTTCACAATGTCCTGGGGATCGAGCTTTTCCGGCGGATTTTCCTGGGCCATAGGTGCTTTCCTTGTAATGGGGTGGCCATCGAATCCGGCCATGGGCGTCCGTACCTGGAGCCCCCCTCGGGTCAAAAAGATCCATGCTGCAACCCGATCAAAGTAGCCGCCCATCCCCCATCCGGCAATTCCCGGTGGTCAGGTTCCTGGCGGGGATTATTCCGCCGTCGAGGGCTTCTCCCACAGGTTGATCCCGCCTTCCTGGGCGAAGTGGTCGATTTGGGCCAGTTCTTCCTGGGTGAAACTCAGGTTCTTCAGCGCCCCGACGTTCTCGATGATCTGCTCCGGCCGGCTCGCACCGATCAGCGCCGAGGTCACCCGTGGGTCGCGCAAGGTCCAGGCCAGCGCCAGTTGCGCCAGACTCTGGCCACGACGCTGGGCGATCTCATTCAACGCCCGCACATGGGCGATGTTGGTTTCGGACAAGTGCGACGCCTGCAACGAATCGCCGCCCGGACGATTGACCCGCGCATCCTTGGGGATGCCATTGAGGTATTTGTCGGTCAGCAGGCCCTGGGCCAACGGAGTAAAGGCGATCACCCCGGTACCCAGCTCGTCGACGGTGTCCAGCAGGTCCTTTTCCACCCAGCGATTGAGCAGGTTGTAGGCTGGTTGGTGAATCAGCAGCGGGACTTTCCATTCTTGCAGCAACGCCGCCATCTCGCGGGTTTTCACCCCGGAATACGACGAGATGCCGATATACAGCGCCTTGCCCTGTTGCACGGCGGTGGCCAGGGCGCCGGCGGTTTCTTCCAGCGGGGTGTCCGGGTCGAAGCGGTGCGAATAGAAGATATCCACATAGTCCAGGCCCAGGCGTTGCAGGCTCTGGTCGAGGCTGGCGAGCACGTATTTGCGCGAGCCGCCGCCCTGGCCGTAAGGGCCGGGCCACATGTCCCAGCCGGCCTTGCTGGAGATGATCAGCTCATCGCGATACGGCTTGAAGTCTTCGCGCAGCAGGCGCCCGAAGTTGATCTCGGCGCTGCCGTAGGGCGGGCCATAGTTGTTCGCCAGGTCGAAGTGGTTGATGCCCAGGTCGAAGGCGGTGCGCAGCAGGGCGCGCTGGGTGTCGATCGGCGTGCTGTCGCCGAAGTTGTGCCACAGGCCCAGGGACAGCGCCGGCAGCACCAGCCCGCTGCGTCCCACGCGGCGGTAGGGAATGGAGTCGTAGCGGTTTTCGGCAGCTTGGTAAGTCATCGAATCCTCTCTCGGTGGGCAGTTTCAGCGAAGTGGTCCAGCATACGCCGAACTCGGACCCGCGCCGACAGCGCTTCTATCCGTGGCTGAAACCTTTCATGTTCTACATCGCCTTGGCAAAAATCTCGCTGATCCAGTCCACGAATACCCGCACCCTCGGCGACATATGGCGGTTCTGCGGATAGAGTACCGACACCGGCATCGGCGGTGGTGGGTGGTTCGGCAGGACTTCCTTGAGCAAGCCCTGCGCGATCTGCTCCGCCACCCGGTAATGCGGCACCTGGATCAGCCCCAGTCCGGAGACGGCCGAGGCGACATAGATCTCGGCGCCGAATACCGACACCCGGCCCGCCAGGGGCACTTCGAGCAGCTCGCCCGCCTCGCTGAACTCGAACGGGAATACTTTGCCGGTGGCCCTTGAAACGTAGTTGACGCCCTGATGCCGGCTCAGGTCCGCGAGGCACTGCGGCTCGCCATGTCTGCGCAGGTACGCCGGGCTGGCGCAGGTCGTCTGGCGCAAATTGGCGACCCGGCGACCGACCAGCGAGGAGTCACCGAGATTGCCTGAACGCAACACGCAATCCACGCCTTCGGCGATCAGGTCGATAAACTGGCTGGCCTCGCTCATCGACACCTCGATATCCGGGTAGCGTTCGAGAAACTGCGGCAGCGCCGGGATCACGAAATACCTGGCCAGCGCCCCCTGCAAGTCCACCCGCAACCGGCCCTTGGGCGCCACCGAGCGAAACGCCAGCTCGGCCTCTTCCAGCTCCGCCAGCAACTGCACGCAGCGCGGGTAATAGGCCTCGCCGTCGAGGGTCGGCCGGACGCGGCGGGTGCTGCGCTCCAGCAGCCGGGTGCCGAGCCAGGCCTCGAACTGATTCAGGGTGTGGGTCAGGGTCGCGCGGGGCAGGTTCAGGTCTTCGGCGGCCAGGGTGAAGCTGCTGCGCTCATAGATCCGGACGAATACCTTCATGGCCTTGACCTGGTCCATGGGCGCTCCGTTGAGGTTGATTGTTGGCGATTATTGAACAGTCAAGCCAACTATCGTGCATTTATCACCTTGGGTAAACCTGTGAGATTGGCGCCACACCCAACCCACACCCCAGGAGATTCGACATGACCCACCAGAACCGGAAAGTGGCCATCGTCACCGGCGCTTCACGCGGCATCGGCGCGGTTATCGCCCGCCAGCTGGCTGCGCAAGGCTTTGCCGTCGCGATCAACTACGCCAGCAGTGCCACCGAGGCTTCGGCGCTGGTGGTGGAGCTGCGCCAGGCCGGCCACCAGGCCATAGCGATCAAGGCCGATGTCGCCCGTTCCGCCGATGTCGCCCGGCTGTTCGATGAGACCGAGCAGCAACTGGGCAAGGTCGACGTGCTGGTCAACAACGCCGGCGTGCTCAAGGTCCTGCCCCTGGCCCAGCACAGCGACGAACTGTTCGAGCAGACCTTCGCCATCAACACCCGCGGCACCTTCAACACCCTGCGCGAAGCCGCTACCCGGCTGAATGACGGCGGCCGCATCGTCAACTTCTCCAGCAGCACCGTGGCCCTGAACCTGCCCGGCTACGCGGTGTACATCGCCAGCAAGGCGGCGGTGGAATCGCTCACCCAGGTGTTCGCCAAGGAACTGCGCGGTCGGCGGATCACCGTCAATGCCGTGGCTCCCGGCCCGGTGGCGACGGACTTGTTCCTGCACGGCAAGAGCGAAGAGCAGATCCAGACCTTCGCCAGGATGCCGCCGCTGGAGCGTCTCGGCCAGCCGCAAGACATCGCCGACGTGGTGTCCTTCCTGGTGAGCCCGGCCGCCGCCTGGGTCAACGGCCAGGTCCTGCGCGCCAACGGTGGCCTGGTCTGACGCCTGGATGTTCCGGTGAGTCGGGCTGGTGGATCTGTTACAGGTCGGCGCCGTTGAGGGGCCGGGTTTCGATCTACAGTGTTAGTGAGGGATGAGAGGACGTCCGTCAGTCAAGCTTGGCATACCCACCTGTGGGAGCCGGCTTGCTGGCGATAGCGGTCCATCGGGTGATGCAAGGCTCCCTGGCCTCATCGCCAGCAAGCCGGCGCCTACAAATCGGTATTGGGGCTAACAGACAGCACCGCCCTGGAGGACACACCATGCACACCGCCATCATCCTCGCCATCGGCCTGATCCTGCTCGGCGGCACGCTGTTCTTCGGCCAGCGCCTGGGCATCGGCCGGCAGATCCTCGGCGTCGGCTTTCTCGGCATGTGGTTGCTGGCGACGATCGTCAACGGCGCCATCGGGGTGATCACCGCCCACCAGAGCGTCCTTTCGGAATTGATGACCGGGTTGGCGGTGTTCGGTCTGCCGGCCATCGCCATGGCCTTGTTCATGGTGCTGGACAAGGCCTGAGGCGGCGTCTCAACGCACCAGGTGCAGGAACTGCATGTGCCGTTCGTACTGGTCGAGGATGTCGTTGATGATCTGCTCCTTGCTGTAGCCCATCAGGTCATAGTCCTGGCTGCCTTCGCGCAGGTGCACCTCGGCGCGGTGGTAGCGACGGTTTCTCAGCGCCCTGGGGCCCATGCCGCCGCGGGCGAAGGACGGCGTGAAGTAGCCGCGCATCTGCACCTGGTAGATGAACGGGTGCTGGTCGCCATGGCCGATTTCCAGGCTGACGTTGTCATTGGCCGGGTCCGGCTGCGTCACCACGTTCAGGCCCTTCTCGACGAACCCCGCGCTGACGTCCTCGATGGCCGGACGCACCGTCTGGTCGAGGAACCGGTAGACCTCGTCCCGCGACGGGAAGTGCACCGCCTGGCCCAGGCGCTGGCGCCAACCGCTGCGCCGCGAGTGGGACACCGGCGCCAGTGAGTGCAGCCGGGCGATCTGCTTCTGCGACTCCAGGTAGAACGCCTTGTGCAGTCCCCACATCATCAGCAGCAGGATCAGCGAGAACGGCAGCGAGGTCAGCACCACCGCCGACTTCAGCGCATCGATGCTGCCGGAGAACAGCAGGGCGCTGGTGATCAGTGCGGTCATCGCGCCCCAGAACACCCGCAGCCACTTCGGCCCGTCTTCGTCGGCACTGCCGCCACGGGCGGACAAGGTCGAGAGCACCACGGTGCCGGAGTCGGCCGAGGTGACGAAGAACACAAAGCTGATGAACACCGTGACGGCGATCACCGTCTTGCTCCAGGGGTAGGTTTCCAGCAGCAGGTACAGCGTCCGTGACGGATCCTCGAGGGCCGACTGGCCGAGGGCGGTCATGCCGTGGTTGAGCACCTGGTCGATGGCGCTGTTACCGAAGATCGACATCCACGCCAGGGTGAAGCCCAGCGGGATCAGCAGCACGCCGAAGACGAACTCGCGAAGGGTCCGGCCGCGGGAGATCCGCGCGATGAACAGGCCGACGAACGGCGCCCAGGCGATCCACCAGGCCCAGTAGAACACTGTCCAGCCGCCCAGCCAGTCGCTGGGCTTGTCATAGGCGTAGAGGTCGAAACTCTTGGTCGGCAGCGCGCCGAGGTAGTCGCCCAGATTCTGGATCAGGGTATTGAGCAGGTGCTGGGTCGGCCCGGCGAACAGCACGAACAGCAGCAGCGCGCAGGCCAGCAGCATGTTGATATCGGACATCACCCGCACGCCCTTGTCGACGCCGGTGACCGCGACGGCGATGGCCGCGCCCATCATCAGGCTGATCAGCCCGACCTGGACCCACTGGGTGTGGGGCACGTTGAACAGGTAGTCCAGGCCCGAGTTGAGGTGCAGGACGCCAAAGCCCATGTCGGCGCCGAGGCCGAACACCGTGGCGATGATGCCGAAGCCGTCCACGGCATAGCCGATGGGCCCGTTGATGCGCTTGCCGATCAGCGGATAGAGCGCCGAGCGCAGGGCCAGCGGCAGGTTGTGCCGGTAGGCGAAGTAGGCCAGGGCCATGCCGACGAAGGCGAACACCCCCCAGCCGTGCAGGCCCCAGTGCAGAAACAGGATCTGCATGGCCTGGCGCGCGGCGGCCGGGGTCCCGGCCTCGCCCTGGGGCGGTTGCAGCAGGTGGGTCAGGGGTTCGGAGACGCAGAAGAAGAACAGGGTGATGCTGATCCCGGCGGCGAACAGCATGCCGGCCCAGGACAGATAGCTGAACTCGGGTTCGTCGTGGTCGGCACCGAGCTTGATCTTGCCGTAGCCGGACAAGGCGGTGACCACCACGAAGACCAGGTACAGGGTCATCGCCAGCAGGTAATACCAGCCGACCGTATTGGCCGCCCAGTTCTGTGCCGCCAGCAGCCATTGGCCGGCGGCTTCGGGCAGGGCGATGACCAGCAGGCCGAACAGCAGGATGAAGGTGGCGGCGAAGTAGAACACCGGTGGGTTCATGCGGACCAGGCCGCTGGTGGGGAGGGCTGAAGTGCTCATGAGACGGGCACCTCAAGGGTATGAAGCGTGGCTGGGCATCTCGGACTCAGCAAAGGCAAGCCTCCTGTTGTGAGCGGGCGGCGGGCCGCCGGTTTAACTTGATCGAACGGTCAAGTTAAACACGGATGTGGTCTGTAGGACTAATCGCAGGGCTTGGCGGTGCGACTTTGTGGCGAGCTAGCGCTGCGTTCCGTCCTCATGCTGCTGCAGGTTGGCCTGGGTCAGGTTGCAGCCGGCCGGCACGCTGCGGGTCAGCCAGACGTTGCCGCCGATGGTGGCGCCGCGGCCGATGGTGATGCGGCCGAGGATGGTCGCCCCGGCGTAGATCACCACGTCGTCCTCGACGATGGGGTGACGCGGATGACCCTTCTGCAACTGGCCGTCCTCATCCGCCGGGAAGCGCTTGGCGCCCAGGGTCACCGCCTGGTAGATCCGCACCCGCTCGCCGATGATGGCGGTTTCGCCGATCACCACGCCGGTACCATGGTCGATAAAGAAACTGCGGCCGATCTGCGCCCCGGGGTGAATGTCGATCCCGGTGGCCGAGTGGGCGATTTCCGAACTGATCCGCGCCAGCAACGGCAACCCGGCCCGGTACAGGTGATGGGCCAGGCGATGATGGATCACCGCGAGAATCCCCGGGTAGCACAACAGCACTTCATCGACGCTGCGTGCCGCCGGGTCGCCGTGGTAGGCCGCCAGCACGTCGGTGTCGAGCATCCGGCGTAATTCCGGCAGGGCCATGGCGAAGTCCTGGATCAGTTGCACGGCCTTGGCCTGGACCTCGCTGTCCGACTCGCCGCCGTGCCGCGCCACATAGCGCAGTTCCAGCCGCGCCTGGGCCAGCAGGGCATTGAGGGCGGCGTCCAGGGTGTGGCCGACGTAGAAATCTTCGCTTTCCTCACGCAGGTCCACCGGCCCCAGGCGCATGGGAAACAGCGCGCCGCAGAGTGACTCGAGGATCTCGGCCATGGCCTGGCGTGACGGTAGTTCACGGCCGCCCTGTTCGTCGCTGACCCGGCCGTTACGGCTGCGCCACTCATCCCGGGCGCTGCGCAGCTGGCTGACGATGGTCTGTAGTTGCCAATGGCTGGAACGCTCGCTCACGATCAAATCTCCGGCTGGACGACCGGCCTATCGGGTCGCCTGAATGACTTCCACTTTACGGCACCGACACAAACGGCAATTAAGAACGAATGGTGCTTTATTCAGAACTTTTCGGCATAAGCGAATGACAGTTGCCTGGCGAAAAGCCGCTGCCTATAGTCCTGGCATCTCCCACAGTCAGCTTGGCCCCATGATCAAACAACAGCTTGCCCGTTTTACCCGTCTGGAACTCCTGGCCCAGGCCACCCCCCTGGAAAAGCTCGAACGCCTGTCGGCGTGGGTCGGCCGCGATATCTACATCAAGCGCGATGACCTGACCCCCCTGGCCCTGGGCGGCAACAAGCTGCGCAAGCTGGAATACCTGGGGGCCGATGCCCTGGCGGTCGGCGCCGATACGCTGATCACCGCCGGTGCCATCCAGTCCAACCATGTGCGCCAGACGGCGGCCCTGGCGGCCCGTCTCGGACTGGGCTGCGTGGCCCTGCTGGAGAATCCCATCGGTACCGAGGACGCCAACTACCTGGGCAACGGCAACCGCTTGTTGCTGGACCTGTTCGGCGCCCGGGTCGAGTTGGTAGACAACCTGGACAATGCCGACGAGCAGTTGCAGGCCCTGGCCGAGCGCCTGCGTGGCAACGGCAAGAAGCCGTACCTGGTGCCGATCGGCGGTTCCAACGCCCTGGGCGCGCTGGGTTATGTACGGGCCGGATTCGAACTGGCGGCGCAGATCGAGGACAGCGGGCTGGAATTTGCCGCGGTGGTGCTGGCCTCCGGCAGCGCCGGGACCCACAGCGGCCTGGGCCTGGCCTTGAGCGAAGCGCTGCCGCGGTTGCCGGTGGTCGGGGTGACGGTGTCCCGTAGCGACGAGGCGCAGCGTCCGAAGGTGCAGGGCCTGGCCGAGCGCACGGCCGAGTTGCTGGGGGTGTCGGTACCGGCCAGCTTCAAGGTCGAATTGTGGGACGAGTATTTCGCACCGCGTTATGGCGAGCCGAACGCCGGGACACTGGCGGCGGTCAAGCTGCTGGCCAGCCAGGAAGGCATCCTGCTCGACCCGGTCTACACCGGCAAGGCCATGGCCGGGCTGCTCGATGGCATCGCTCTCCAGCGTTTCGAGGACGGCCCGATCATCTTCCTCCATACCGGTGGCGCTCCGGCATTGTTTGCCTACGAGGCTATGCTGTAACCCGACCTTGATCGCAAGGCGAGCGCGGACCCTGTAGGAGCTGGCTTGCCAGCGATGAGGCCCGCAAGCCTTGCAGCGATCATTCGGCCGCCATCGCCGGCAAGCCAGC
>NZ_JXDG01000083.1 GCF_000820515.1 Pseudomonas batumici
GTCAGCGGCAGGCTGTCCAGATGGACGAAGGCGCTGGGCACCATGTACTCGGGCAGGTGCTTGAGCAACTCGCTGCGCAGCTGTTCGGCGGGTACCGGTTCGCCGCACAGGTAGGCCACCAGACGCTGGTCCTCACGGGCGATGACCACGGCTTCGGTGAGGCCGGCGCAGCCCAGCAGCACGTTCTCGATTTCCCCCAGCTCGATCCGGAAACCGCGGATCTTCACCTGGAAGTCGTTGCGGCCCAGGTACTCCAGGGTGCCGTCGGCCAGCCAGCGACCCAGGTCGCCGGTCTTGTACAGACGGGCGTTCGGGGCTTGGGAGAAACGGTCGACGATAAAGCGCTCTGCACTCAGCTCGTCGCGGTTGAGGTAACCCCGGGCCACACCGGCTCCGCCGATATGGATTTCCCCGGCCACGCCCAGCGGTGCGGGCTCGCCTCGGGCATCCAG
>NZ_JXDG01000084.1 GCF_000820515.1 Pseudomonas batumici
TTGCCGGTGCCACCATCCAGCACGTCGTTGCCCGCGCCACCGTCGAGAAAGTCATTACCCGCTCCCCCTAGCAGGGTGTCGTTGCCGTCACCACCGGACAACACATCGTTGCCGTCGCCGCCATCGACCAAATCGTTACCAGCCGCGCCGTTGAGGGTGTCGTTGCCCAACCCGCCGGTCAAGGTATCGTCAGCCGATGTGCCGCGGATGTTGTCGTCGCCAGCTGTGCCAGCCAGCAGCGTGGCGGTAATAGCGGCCATATTCCAAATAGTGCCATCAGCAAATTGCACCTGCTGCACCGGGTTGAAGGGATTGGCCGTGCTGTCGTTATAGAAGAACCCGCTGATTGTGATCTTGTCGGTGGTCCCGGCGATGCTCAACTCCAGCGC
>NZ_JXDG01000085.1 GCF_000820515.1 Pseudomonas batumici
TTTGGCGTGGTTGCGAACGGATCCTGGAGGAAGCGTTCAGCGGTGAGGTCGTCGCGGTTCAGGTAGCCACGAGCTACGCCAGCGCCGCCGATATAGATTTCACCCGGAACACCCAGTGGGACGGGTTGCTGATGTTCATCCAGCAGATAGAACTGGGTGTTGCCGACGGGTTTGCCGATATGCGGGGCAAAACCGTCTTCGCGATCCATCGCTACCCAGCTTGAGTAGGTGGTGGTTTCCGACGGGCCGTAGAGGTTGCACAGGCGTTGGACGCCGGTCTGCTCGAACAGGGTTTC
>NZ_JXDG01000086.1 GCF_000820515.1 Pseudomonas batumici
ACCGGTCAAGGTGTCGTCAGCCGATGTGCCGCGGATGTTGTCGTCGCCAGCTGTGCCAGCCAGCAGCGCGGTGGTGATAGCGGCCATATTCCAAATGGTGCCATCAGCAAATTGCACCTGCTGCACCGGGTTGAAGGGATTGGCCGTGCTGTCGTTATAGAAGAACCCGCTGATCGTGATCTTGTCAGTGGTGCCGGCGATGCTCAACTCCAGGCCCGCGTTAGAGCCGAAGCTCGGGTCGTACACCTGCTTTAGCACCACGTCGCTTGGCGCGACACCCGCCTTGAACTGCAAGGTATTGAGCTTACCGACCGTGGTGTCGTAGGTGTACGTCACCTGGTCCTGGCCATCGCCGCGGCCGAACAGGAAGGTGTTGTTGCCGGTGCCGCCACTCAGCGTGTCGTTGCCGGTACCACCATCCAGCACGTCGTCGCCCGCGCCACCGTCGAGGAAGTCGTTACCTGCACCGCCACTGAGAATGTCGTTGCCACTACCGCCGGCTAACGTATCGTTTGCGTCCTGCCCGAACAATATATCGGCGTTCGCTGTTCCGCTGACGTTGCCGGTCACCAGGCTCACATTCATTTCGGTCAGTACGGCTTGTAAGTCCGCATTGCCCGCGGCAGATTGCACCCATGTACGCAAGGTGCCGAGCCCATCCCAACCCCGTTGAAATAACTGTTTACCGGCAGCCTGATCCAATTCAATCAGATCGTAATACGCATTTTTTGCGTCGGTTTGTCTTGCTGTTTCGAGCTTGGTATTCAACCCCGAAAAATCAAGGGCAAACCCCGTTTGCGCATCAAAATTTAACTGGATGCTATCCATGTACGGCTTCAAACGCGTTTGCAGCAGCAACCCTTGGTACACCGATTGGCGCAGCGCATCATACGATTGGTTGATGGCATCGATCTGCGGTTGCTGCAACACTAAATTATCGCTGTTTATCACCAGCGGATCCGCCGCCCCCGCGCCGTTAAACGCATTTTGAAGGCTGTAGGTGAGGCTACCGATCTGTAGCGTTGTCGTAACGGCGTCGGTGTTGCCGTCGTTATTGGCATCTTGTGACTTCAATGAAAAATTAAAGAATTGTTGGTGGTTAAATATTTCTAAAATACGAGTTTTTGCCAGTGCTTCCAGTTTGGCATTGTCACTGAAGCGGCCCACGGTCAATTCGCTGCCATCGTACTGGCTACCTTGGTCGTTCACGACAAAATCGACGTTACGCTGAAGGGTATTTCCCCCCCAAGAATAAGTGAACTGCGTACTGTCGAGTCGATTCACCCAATCCTGCATCAGCGTGTTGGAGTTAGCCCAACTCCCCAGCAGGTTATCGAGCAAGGCCAGTTGCTGATCGCGCGTGGTGGCTTGATCGTACTGACGCAATATCGTTTCCAAGGCGGTGGACTGGGTTGCAGCCTCACGCAAATCGCGCACGGCGCCCGAACCTTGTAAGTTCGGCAAATCCTGCTCAGCAGCGGGAATCGGCAGCGCCGGGAATTGGCGATAGAACGGATTGGAGGCAAGATTTAAATTGGCCGCCGCGGACAACACATCGGCAGTGGTGTTGTCGTTCCAGGTAAAACTACCTTTAGCGGTTTCGATATTGCCGTTGCCGAGATTAAGTGAGACAGCTTGGTTGCTCAGATTGATCGATTTGATGCCGACCACACCATTCGGGCCGGTGATTGCATCCAGCGAGATCAACTCACCTGGATCGGTGATACCATTGCTATTGGTGTCTTTCCAGATTCTCAGCTGTGACCACTGCGCATCGCTCGAATCAATTTTACCGTCGTGGTTGCTATCGAGGTCGGCGAGTGCATCGAAACCGTTGAGCGCTTTGGTGCCGTCGCTTTTTACATACGCATCACCAAATAACTCAGTACCGTTATCGATTTGGCCATTGCCATTTTTATCGATAACCAAAAAACCATCCGTGGGCGCTATCCAGCCCGTACCGGTTTTGGTGCCGCTGCCATCTGCGTCGAATAATACCTGGCCATTGGCAGGCAGGGTTTCGATGCCATTACCATTGAGATCGAGCGCCAGTGGATCGCGGCGCGGGACGAATTGCACCGCACGCTGAAAAAAAGCATTTGTATTTGGGTCAACTCCTAGACGATCTAGGATGCTATTTCCATCCGACGAGAGCTGGGGAATTCTTCCATGTAATATGTCATCTAGACTTAATGTGCCATCGAGTGCACCGAGACCAATATCTAATATTGTATCGCTATGTTCCCAGGCAAACAGCGCGATCCCAAGCGCACCAACAACTGCCAGCGCAGGGCTGGCTTCGGCTATTCCAATTACAACGCCAACGCTTGCTATCAATTTTTCAATTTTTAAAGTAAGTGTGGCGACGTCCTCCCAACCGGCATCTCCAGCCTCCATCTTAGTCAACAATTCCGCGAATGCAGCGGGCACTGTTGCGTCACTTGTGATTACATTGGCATATGCCTGCCCATAACCTTTGTCAATATATTTTCCAAGCTGGCCAGCAAACATTTGTACGAGTGAAGCAACACCTTCCGCCGTCATGATAATCTCCCTGATTATTTAAGAAAAATAGAAACAATAATACACACAGCACCAACAAGAAAAAGCAACCTAAACAAACAACCCATCATATATGTAAGCGGAAATTTTTCACTTTTAATATCGACCGACGTGGGACGCTTTGGATTAAGCCTCCACTCCTTATATGCAATTTTGTCTTCCTTTTTTAGAATTAGCGTCGCCGTTTCAAGTGCGCCGTACACACTCATCACCACCATCACAATACCAAACTTCAGCAAAACCATAACGCATCCTTCGCAGTGATAAACACTCACATGAATAATAAATCCATATATCTCTCAAGCCAGGTAAAGCTTACTGATTTTGCACGACCTGGTTAAAGTTGCATGCTGAGCCGCCGTCGTACGTAGTAGCAAATATTTGTATGAGTGAGATAACACCTTCCGCCGCCATGACAATCTCCCTGATTATTTAAAGCAAATGGCAATAACAACACATATGACGCCAACAAGAAAAAGCAACCGAAATACATAACCCATCATGTATCGGAGCGGAAATTTTTCACTATCAAGATCAGCCAGAGTGGGGCGCTTTGGATTAAGCTTCCACTCCTGATATGCAATTTTGTCTGTTTTTGTTAGGATTAGTGTCGCTGATCCAAGTGCGGCGAACGCACTCATCAGCGCCATCATGAAACAAAATTTCAACAGACCCATAACACCTCCCTCGTAGTGATAAACATTCGCATGATTTATCAATCCATATATTCATCAAGATAAATGCAACCTATCCGGCTCGTATGGCTTATTTGACATCACGAACCGAACCACCTCACATAAAAAATACTTCAGCCCCCAGAGTTACAACTCTTAATTTATACATTAGGCTTTAGCGCCAACATACAGAAAATATTTTCAATGCACTCAATCGCGACAACAGCAGCAGCAACAACATCTCGCCAATCTTAGGCTTCTGTTCGAACGTCGCCTGTAATTTTTTGTCCGGTTGCTTAGGAAAAATACTCCAGAGACATGCTAGCATATTGCCTTTAGCCAGACAAAATACGACACATTTTTTAGCTTGACAAGTACAATTGCCGTGTATTTTGGCAATTATTTTTAATGCTTAAAAAATGATTTTATGCCTCTGAAGGATCAGCTGCCTCCACCATGAAAATCCTGTTCGTCCATCAGAATTTCCCCGGTCAATACCTGCATCTCGCACGCTTTCTAAGCGCTGACCCCAACCATGAAGTCGTGGTTATCACCCAGCGAAAAGCCGCGACCTTGCCCCGGGTCAAAACCATCAGGTATCAACCCAGTCGTAGGGTCACACCGAACCTGCATCACTATTTAGTGGATGCCGAGGCCGGCATATTGAATGCGCAGGCGGTTGTGCGCGCCGCGCTTGATTTAAAGCGATCCGGCTTCGTGCCGGACGTAATGCTGGGTCACAATGGCTGGGGCGAAATCTGGTACTTGAAGGAGGTTTATCCGCAAGTCCCCCTGCTCGGTTATTTTGAATTTTTTTATCACTTACGCGGTGCTGACGTGGATTTCGATCTCGAGGTATCGCCGCCGTTCGACAGCGGACCACGTCTGCGTACTAAAAATCTCGGTAACTTGATGGGACTCGATGCCGTCGATCTAGGGCAATGTCCGACCGAGTGGCAGAAGTCGCTGTATCCAAAACGCTATCAGTCACTGCTACACGTCATGCACGAAGGCGTCGATACACGCGCCGTGACGCCCGATGCCACCGCACACTTAAGGATTCCAAATACTGACATCGATATCGCGTGCGGCGACGAGATCGTTACGTATGTCGGACGCAATTTGGAACCGTATCGCGGCTTTCCGCAGCTGATGCGCAGCTTACCCACGATCCTGAGTCAGCGCCCGAATGCACGCGTGTTAATTGTTGGCGGTGATGAGATCAGTTATGGCGCGCGCTTGCCGGGAGGACGCACGTATAAGCAGGCGCTATTGAGCGAGCTAGGCGACAGCCTTGATCTTAATCGAGTGCACTTTCTCGGCAAGGTACCGTATTCGGTTTTTCTTAAAATTTTGCAAGTGTCCTGCGTACACGTGTATCTGACCTATCCGTTTGTATTGTCATGGTCGATGCTGGAAGCGATGTCGGCAGGTTGTGTGATCGTCGGCTCGAAAACCCAGCCCGTCGAGGAGGTAGTACGCCATGGAGAGAACGGCTTGCTGGTGGACTTCTTTTCGCCTGAGCAGATCGCGGATCGCGTGATCGATGTGCTAAAGGAGCCACGAGCGTTCGCCTCGCTGCGGCACAATGCACGTCAAACCATTGTGAATCACTACGACCTACAGACGATATGTCTGCCCGCGCATTTGCAGTTATTGCGAATGCTCGCAGACCGCTGAAAAATTCGACTCCAGCGACCCGAACCCGCCAGGCTTGATGCTTTTCAAGCATTCAGACTTGGCATATTTTTCAATGCACAACAAGTGGATGGCAACACCGCTCACTCCGGCACAGTGATACGAATATTGGCGTGAGCGCCCACCCCATTGCTTACATTCTGTGTTCGTATCGGCATCAACGAGAAAGGCCTAAATTTCTGCAGGCTTTTCTCTGTATTTCAAGGAAGCTTAATTTAAGCTCTGCAAATCCAGGCTCCCCAGGCTCGACGCCAGTTGAATCCGTGCATTCTGCCAACCAGCCAACGCAGCAATCTGCTGTTGCCGCGCATTGGCCAAGGCCGTCTGGGTCGTGATCAATTCCAGTATGCCTGCTACCCCTTTTGCGTAGCGCGCTTGTGCCGCCTCGAACGCTTGATTGGCGCTGTCGAGAATGTCCTGGCTGGTGCGTACATTTTCGGTGTCGACCTTTAACGTCTGATAATTGCTCCAGACACTGGACGCCACTTGCAGCTCGGTATCGCTTAAGCTGGCTTCCTTGCCTTCGACTTGTGCCTGGGCGCCACGAACCTGATAGGTGCGTGTAAAACCCTCGAAAATCGGGATGCTGAGTTCTATCCCAATCGAGCGGTCCCGGCTGGTCTCACCAAAATACTGCTGACCAGCACCGGCACTTTGCGGCTGATTGCTGTAGCTGTATTTGCCAACAAAACTGATCGTTGGTCGCCCCTGCGCCCGGACGACTTCTTCGTGGGCCTGGGCCGCCGCCAGCTCTGCCCGGGCCGCAATCAACGAAGGATGACGCTCTTCAGCCGTGCGCAGTAATTGATCGACGGACTGCACAAAGGACTCCTTGGGCAACATGACCTTATCTGCGTCGACCAAATGCAGGGAAGCGTTCGGGCGCCGCCCCATGTCGATAGCCATCAGACCCAACGCGGATAGCCAGTCACCCTCAGCTTTGTTGCGGTTGAAGGTGGCCTGCGAATACGATGTTTGCGCCTGCAACTGATCACTGAGCGAAGCCACGCCACGCTGCACTCGCATCGCTGCTGCGTCCAGGACACGCTTTGCATCCGCCTGGATATCTTGCGTCGCCTGCCTGTTTTTTTGCGCAACGAACGCGGCATAGTAGTCTTTGACAGTGTTGGCAAATACCGTCTGCAATGCACTGTCCTGCCCGGCCAAAGCGGAAGCCAGCAAGCTTTGCGCATAGTCGACGTTCGCCGACCTCGCGCCAAAATCGTAGAGTACCCATGTCAGTGTCAGTGCAGCATTCTGGTAGTTGCTGTTGGACTGGACATGGAACGGATTACCTGAAGTGCCATAGCTGGAAGTATGGTCTTTCGCCACTCCAGTGGTACCAGCTAACGTCGGCAGATAGGCGGCCTTGGAGACACCAACTTGCGCAGCTTGTGCTTTTACAGTGGCCCACGCCTCTCGGGTTTTCGGATTGTGGCACAAGGCGCTGGCGACGATATCGGGCAAGGTCAGCTCTGTCTTTGCGCCCTCCGCACAAGCATCCTGAATCGCCCCGGATTTTCTAGACACCCTGAAAGCTCATTGCGTAACGCTTTTCAAACTCTACCGGTG
>NZ_JXDG01000087.1 GCF_000820515.1 Pseudomonas batumici
AGCAGAGCAACCAGCGGACCCAGACCACCCTGGAGATGGCCCGTGCCGCCGGCGTGGCCCTGGAGCAGATCACCCAGTCCATCAACCTGATCAATGAACGCAACCTGGTGATCGCCAGCGCGTCGGAGGAGCAGGCCCAGGTCTCCCGTGAAGTGGACCGCAACCTGGTGAACATCCGTGACCTGGCTTCCCAGTCGGCCGCCGGTGCCAACCAGACCAGCGCCGCCAGCCATGAGCTGTCGCGCCTGGCGGTGGACCTGAATGCGATGGTGGCGCGGTTCGTGATCTGATTGTGGATCGGGTGTGTCGGTGCTGTAGGCACGAGCAATTGAATGCCGCTCCTACACGCCGTTCAGATAATCGTCCGAATCACCACCACAGTGAACCGAACAGCGCCAGTCACGGCGCTACACGCCATGCCTGGTGCACAATAAAAAAGGCCCATCACCAGGATGGGCCGTTCTTTAACCGAGTGTCACATCATCCAGCAGGTAATCAGGTGATTACAGGAAGTTGATTGGGTAGTCGGTGATCAGGCGGAAGTCGTTGATGTTGCCTTCGCCGTCGTCGGCGTTGCCACGGTGCCAAGCTTGGCGTGCACGGATGGACAGATCCTTCAGAGGACCAGACTGCACAACGTACTTGGCTTCCACGTTGGTTTCGAAGTGATGGCCATTTGAGCCGTAGGCGTTAGCATACGCGCCATTAGGATCTGCGTGGCTACCGTCGATGCCTTGACCATGGGCATAACGAACCATGAAGCTCAGGCCTGGGATGCCGTACTCGGCCATTTTGATGTCATAACGAGCCTGGAGGGATTTTTCACCCGGGGCGTTGAAGTCGGAGTACTCAATCGAGTTGCTCAGGAAAATCGACTCGGTACCGCGGTTTTTGTCACCCGCACCGATGTAGTCGAATGGCTCGTTGCCGTTGATCTTCTGGAACGCCAGCGTAACGGTGTGTGCCTTTAGGAACGCATAGGACGTTGCCAGCGAGTAGGCGGTGTTGGAGATCTTGCCTGCTTTCGCCGCGCCGGTGTCGGTGGTGCGATAGAGGTTGAAGTCGAAGGTCAGTGACTGATCGGTCGCCAACGGAAGGGTGTAGGTCGCGTTGGTGTAGTACTGATTCCACGTGTCTTGGGCCTTGGCGCCGTAGAGGGATACGCTCAGGTTCTCATTGATACCGTACTTACCGCCCACGTAATCAATGCTTCTGATCGGAGTAACGCCGTATTGGCTAAAGAGGTTGCCTTGCAGTGTGGTGTTGTCCTCGCTGCTACTGGCGTAGAAGTGACCGGCGTCCAGATCGAGGCCTTTGATTTCGCTGCTTTGCAGTTGGAAGCCACGGGCAGTCTGTTGGAACTGACGAGGTGTGCCGAAGGCGAATACTGGCGCCGTGTTTGGGGTGAAGTCGCCGAACTTCAGCTCGGTTTTGGAGATGCGAACCGCAATGTCGGCACCGGCTTTGCCGTAGCTGTTGTCGTTTCCAGTATTGGTGCTATTGCGAGGTAGGTTGAGCGAGCCACCCTCATCGTCACGACCATAGAGTTTGTAAGCTGCATCACCAAAGCCTTCAACCTTGACACCGACAGTCCCTTGAGTGTAGCCGGAGCTGAATTTGCCCCGAATGCCTTGGGTCCAGTCGATTGAGTCTTTATTGCGTTTTGTCGTTTTCTGATCCTGCCGGGTCCGGTTGAAGTAGAAGTTCTCCAGAACCACGCCAGCCTTGGCTCCTTCAACAAAGCCCGGGGCATCAGCCTGAGAGGTTACAAACGGCTCAGCCATGGCCGATTGGGAACCTACTGCAGAAACAGCCAGGGCGATCATGCTCCACTTCATTACGCGCATCGTATGTGCTCCGTTTATTGTTAGGAAGAATACTGCCGTCCCATTTGTATTTTTGTCTGGGCGGCTCTTTCTTTTTTGAGCGTCAGCTTTCTTATTTTTGCGTCGGCGCGAACTTATATCAGGTCGGTATTTGTCGGGTAAACTTCGTTTTTGGTGGGTTGCTGAGTTTTATGGTAATTGAGATATGTTTGCAAATTGCTTGCTGTATTTTTGTTAAAGGCGCTTTATTGAAAGGTGTCAGACAGGTTGGTGGTTTAAGTTGGTGGGCGCAAGACCAAAATCTGCGATTTCTGCAGAGGTTAATGTTAAGGGGCTTTGTTGAAAGGTTCCAGAAAGGTTGGTGGTATACAGTAGAGGATGCGAGATCAAAATCTGCGGTTTCTGCAGGGGCCAATATTATTAAGGAGCTTTATTGAAAGCTGTCAGAAAGGTTGGCGGTATAGAGTCATGGGTGCATGACCAAAATCTGCGGTTTCTGCAGAGGTCAATATATTTGGCTGCGTGAAGGTTTGACAAAATAATGAAAACAATAAAACAGTGGAGAGAACTATGAAAGCGAGTCCGTCCGAGCAGCCGCTGCTGGGCAAGGATGAAGTATCCACTAAATTCTGGCCGTACGGCTGGTGGAAAATCATGGAGATTCGCATCGGTATCATACCGTTGCCGGTGTACCTGCTGCTTCTGGTGTTGCTCGGTGGATTCGCCCTCACCGACAAGGTGCCGACTGACATTTCCGTGTCGATCGCCATTCTGGCGATAGGCGGCTATAGCTGCGCCGAGCTCGGCAAGCGCCTGCCCTTTTTCCGCAATATCGGCGCCGCCGCGATTTTCGCCACGTTCATTCCTTCGTTTCTGGCTTTCCAGCATCTGGTGCCGGATCTGGTTCTCAAGAATGTGGCGGAATTTACCAAATCGTCCAATTTCCTTTATCTGTTCATTGCGTCGATCATTGTCGGCAGTATTTTCAGCATGGACAGAACGGTGCTCATCAAGGGCTTCCTGAAGATATTCGTGCCGCTCGCTGTCGGCACCGTGGCGGCTTCCATTGTCGGCACCCTGGTCGGCACCTTGTTGGGCTTGGGCGCCTTCCACACCTTCTTCTATCTGGTCGTACCGATCATGGCGGGCGGCGTTGGCGAAGGCGCGATCCCGTTGTCGATCGGTTATGCCGCTATCCAGCATGTGCCCCAGGGCGATGTTTTCGCGCAAGTTCTGCCGCCAGTGATGCTGGGTAGCCTGACGGCCATTCTGCTGTCCGGACTGTTGAATGCCTACGGCAAGAAAAATCCGCACCTGACCGGCGAAGGCCGTCTGCAGCCAGGCGAGCACGATGACATGGAGCCGAGCGAAGAAGCCCTGCCGGGCCATATGGATATCTCCCATATCGCCGCGGCGGGCATCACCGCCATCGCGCTGTACATCGTCGGTTTGATGGCCTTCAAGTTGTTCGGATTTCCGGCGCCGGTCGCGATGCTGTTTGTCGCGGTAGTGTTCAAGCTGTCGCGCGCGGTGTCGCCGCAATTGCAGCAGGGTTCGTTTGTCGTCTACAAGTTCTTCTCGACCGCAGTGACTTATCCGTTGCTGTTCGCGATCGGCGCGGTCATGACACCGTGGGACAAGCTGGTTGCCGCTTTTAATTTGCCCAACCTGATCACCATCGTGGCAACGGTGGTGACCTTGATGGCGACGGGTTTTGTGGTCGGACGCCGGATGAAAATGTATCCGATCGAGACCGCGATCGTGAATGCTTGTCATAGCGGCCAGGGCGGCACCGGCGACGTGGCGATCTTGACCGCCGCCAACCGCATGCAGATGATGCCGTTTGCGCAAATCGCCACGCGCATCGGCGGCGGTATCATGGTGACATTGGCGTTGATCGCCATCGCTCAGTTGACATAAGAAACCCCCGGGCCGGGTTTCGCTCGGCCTGCTTGACGGAGTGCAAGCGACGAAGTGCAGGACTGTGCTTCGCCGCCGCTCTACCAGCGTCTTGCTCTTTTCCGACAGACGCCCCCCTCCAGGTTTGGAATATTATCCAGTTTCAACAACACTCATGGATATTGAATAAACAGGTGTGGAGTACGTTTTTCTGAAGACTTCAGTGTGGCGTATTTGGGCGAGGTAGCACTTTGAGTGCTTATGAAAAGTCTATGTCGGATTAATGATCCCGTCAGGCTCGCCGTTGATTTGACGGTATATATTTCGAGCGAGAGTGATTCGGGTTTTGTCATGCAGTCAGAATAGCAGGGCTGCAAGTAATAACATTTCCTAAAGGCGCGCAATCTGCACGTGTGAACACATCTAATGTTGACATCGTGTATGCATTTAGTCGAAATTAACCGGGCGGTCGAAAGTGTTAGGCGTCTCGGTTGGCTAGGGGCGGCTTACTGGAAACGAATAAAAAAAATATCCGAATAGTTCTGGAGAAAACACGATATGCAGCGGAAATTGTTGGGTTGTGCAACTGCAATATGGGCCTTGAGCTTAATTGCCACTTCAGTGAGTGCTGCTGATCTGAAACAGATCGGAAAATTGGAAATTCCAGGCGAACCTCTCAACGGTTTCGACATCACCTACGTCGATCAGGCAACCAACCTTTACTATTTGGCCGATAGATCCAACAAGTCTGTCGACGTGTTCGATGTCACCAGCGGAAAAATGGTCGACCGGCTGCTCGGCGGATTCGTAGGGCAATTGAAGAGCAGTTCTGTATCGGGTCCGAACGGTGTCGTCGTCGCTGGCGGCGATGTGTGGGCCGGCGACGGCGACAGCACTGTGAAGGTCATCGACCTCAAGACGAAAAAAGTCACTGATACTCTTTCGACCGGCGGAAAGGCCCGGGTTGACGAGATGGCATACGATCCGGACGCCCACGTTGTGGTTGTCGGCAACAATGCTGACGAGCCGCCGTTCCTGACGCTGTTCTCGACCGAGGCCGGGCATAAAGTCGTGTCCAAGATTGTTTTTGAGGATGCCACGGACGGAGTCGAACAGCCTATCTACGATGCTGTGACGAAGAAGTTCTATGTTTCGGTTCCCGAGTTGAAGAAGGATAAGGCCAAGGGCGCCGTCGCCGTCATCGACCCGAGCAGCGGCAAGCTCGAGAAACTGATGCCTGTGAATGACTGTCATCCCAATGGTCTGGTGAAAGGACCTGGCGCCAATCTGCTGTTGGGTTGCGACGCCGGGAGCAAGGACGGCGGCTTGAAGCCGGTGCTCGTGGTCATGAAAACCGACGGCTCGGTGGTCAAGGTCATTCCTGGTCTCGGTGCAGCCGACATGGTCGCCTACAATCCGAAAGTCAATCAATATTACAGCGCTTCGCGCAACATGCCGGGTGCCCCGGAACTCGGTGTCATCGACGCGAAATCCAATACCCTCGTCCAGCGCATAAAACTGCCTGGCGGCACCCCGCATTCGGTCGCTGTCAGCGAGAAGAATAACCACGTCTTCGTGCCGCTCGGCGCGAAGGGTGGTGACTGTAATGGTTGCGTTGCCGTCTTCGAACCAGGTAACTGATTTTTCATCCTGACCGTCCAGCCTTGCGCGTCGCCAATACAGGCGGCGCGCAAGGCTGTCGGTCGTCTGTGTATCCAGAAAAAACGCTTGATCGGTACTGTCGGTCTAGCCTGTTGCTATCTGGTGCGTCTCCGGTATGGAAGCAGGTATTCTCACATCTATAAGAGAGCAGTCCATGTCCCTACGAAATATGAAAATTGCTCCTCGCGCCTTTCTCGGTTTCGCCTTCATTGCATTACTGGTGATTGTGCTAGGGGTCTTTTCCCAAACTCGTATGACAGTGATTCGTCACGCGTCCGTTGATATGTATACCAATCAACTGCCCAGCGTGAAATATCTGGACAATATGGGCGAATACATTCTGCGTATGCGTATTGTGTTCTATCGGATTCTGATCAACCGTGAGCCCGAGTCCTTGCAGAGCGAGTATCCGCGCATCGTTGGTCTGATCGACAAAGTTCGCAAGGACGAGAAAGCCTACGCAGATTTACCGGCTGATGGGGATCGGCTGGCCAAGTACAAGGCGTTCGCGGCGACGCTCGATACTTATATAGGGGGCCTGAACCAGGCGTTGGAGCTGTCGCGCCAGAACAAGGTCGAGGAGTTGGGTAACCTAATGAAAAACCAGCTCAAGGCCAATTCGGATGTGATGGAGGAGCAGCTCAAGCTGTTGGTGGAGATCAACATGAAGGGGGCCACGGACGCATCGAACGAAGCCGGCGAGCAATATAGCAACGCCAGTCTCGGCATTCTTCTGGTCTCGGCTCTGGCGGCGGCGATGACCGTGCTGCTGGCTTGGCTGTTGACCCGCAGCATCGTCGTGCCGCTGAACAAGGCGGTCGAAGCCGCTGAAATCATTGCCGGTGGCAACCTGACCAAGGCCATTGCCATCGAGGGCAAGGATGAGCCGGCCCGTTTGCTGACAGCGTTGTCGAAGATGCAAGGCAGTCTGCGCAAGACCATCGAACAGATCGCAGGTTCCGCCACGCACTTGGCCTCGGCGGCCGAGGAGCTCAGTGCCGTGACCGAGGAGTCGTCCCGCGGGCTGCAGCAGCAGAACAACGAGATCGAGCAGGCCGCCACCGCGGTCAATGAAATGACCAGCGCGGTAGAAGAAGTGGCGCGCAATGCGGTGTCGACTTCCGAAGCTTCGCAGCAGTCCAACCAGGCGGCACTTGAAGGGCGCAACCGGGTCGTGGAGACGGTGGACGCGATCCAGGCCATGACCCGGGACGTACAAAGCACCTCGGTACTGATCGAGGGCCTGGCGACCCAGGGCCGGGATATCGGTCAGGTGCTGGATGTGATCCGTGCCATCGCCGAACAGACCAACCTGCTGGCCCTCAACGCCGCCATCGAAGCGGCGCGGGCGGGCGAGGCCGGGCGCGGTTTTGCGGTGGTGGCCGATGAGGTGCGGGCCTTGGCCCATCGCACCCAGCAGTCG
>NZ_JXDG01000088.1 GCF_000820515.1 Pseudomonas batumici
GGCCAAAATCCAGCACCTCCAGCCGCGTGCTCGGCGTCGAGGGCATCGTCACCATCAGCTTGCGCTCCTGCCCCCGGCGAGACTCCTGGCGCCGCAGGTACCAGCCCTTGTGGACCTGCTCGGTCTTTTCCTTGTCCTTGGCATCCGCCCAGGACGTCAAGTCATCCGGGATCAGACCCAGTGGCGACAACGTATACCCCCTGGGTTGCTGGCGAACGCTGGTGTCCTGACTCACCATCCCGATGTCCTTGAGCGGGTTGGTCTGATCGTGATCGTCTGCGTCATTGATCATCGGCGTCAGCAACAGATCGATACCCTCTTCCCGCAAGCCCGTGAACAGTTGATCCGCCGCCTGGCGCATCTGCTGCTGGGTCAGAATTCCCGGCAGCGCCGAAGCGCCGAACAGGTTGCTGAAGAACAGCCCCACCTTCTCGTCCCAGCGATAGTTCTCCAGCTGGGAGAGACTGACGATGGCATTCAAGAG
>NZ_JXDG01000089.1 GCF_000820515.1 Pseudomonas batumici
GCTCAGGGTCAGGCCCAGGTTGCCCTTGGCGTACAGGTTACCGCCCTGGCGGTTGTCGAGGCTGGCGCTGTTGATCACGGCGAGCCCATTGCTCTGGATCTGGCCGGACTGATGGTTGTCCAGCACGCCGCGGGTCGTCAGACCCAGGCTGCCCTGGCTGACGATCGAACCTTGCTGGCTGTTGTCCAGGGACGTCGCGTTGACTTGCAGGTTCTGTTGCGCGGCCAGCCGCCCGCCCTGGTTGTTGAAGGCTCCACTGGCCGTGATGCTCAGGGTGCTGCCGGCCGCAATCAGCCCGGCGACGTTGTCCAGGCTGGCAAGCGTCAGGTTGACGTCGGCCAGACTGGAGATCTCGGCCTGGCCGTTGCTCAATGCGCCCAGGTTGGCGCTCAGTGAGCCGTTGCTGTGAATCAGTCCACCCTGGGTATTGAGCAGTTGCCCGGCGGTCACGCCCAGGCTGGCCGTGCTCAGGATCCGACCTTTGTTCTGGTTGCCCAGGGTCGACGCCGCCACGCTGACCTGCCGCTGCCCGCTCAAGGTGCCGCCCTGGTTGCCCAGGGCCTGCGTGGCGCTGACGCTCAGGTCGCGACTGGCGATCACGCTCTGGCCGCTGTTGCTGATGTTCTGTGCCGTGACGCTGACATCGCCGCTGCTGTTGCGGGTGTTGTCGGCATTGACCCCGGCCTCGATGATCGCGAGGTTGCTCAACTGGCCGCCGCTGTTGAGGGTGATGCTGTCCCTGGCCGCCAGGTTGTTCCGGCTGGTCAGGTCTCCCGTGGTCTGCACGTTCAAGCTGCTGCCGGCATAGACCGGACCTTGCGCATCCAGGCTCGCAGCCTTCACGTTGACCGCGCCACTGGCGGTGGCCTGAGCCAGGCTCAGTTGACCGTTGGCATCGAGCTGGATATCGCCGCCACTGGCCGCCAGGTTGCCGGCCAGTTTGACCCCGACCCCGGCCTCGGTGCCCACCAGCTTGATCGCCCCGGCATACATGCCGCCCAGGGCCGAGGAGTCGATGGCCACCTGGGGTTTGGCACTGCCATCGTCGGCCCGCGCCGTAGCCTTGAGGCTCTGGGCATCGACGTCGTTGCGACCGGCCACGATCGTCAGTTGGTTGGCATTGATCTGCGCGTTGATCGTCGCGGCACGGGTGATGATTTCAAAGCGATCGACGTTGTTGGCATTCAGCCC
>NZ_JXDG01000009.1 GCF_000820515.1 Pseudomonas batumici
ATCATGCCCTCGGCCCTGCGTCGCTCGTTGCCCTACTACAGCAACGAAGTGATCCTGATGCTGCACTCGACCACCGTGGCCTTCACCGCCACCGTCCCGGACATCCTGAAAATCGCCCGGGACGCCAACGCGGCGACCTTTATGACCTTTCAGACGTTTGCCGTGACCGCGCTGATCTACCTGATGGTCACCTTTGCGTTGGTGGGGCTGTTCCGCGTTGCCGAACGTCGTTGGCTGGCTTTTCTGGGCCCGGCCCACTAGGACTTAGCGCCCCGCCGTGGGCTTTGTCGCCGCTTGTGACGTCTACGCAGCGGCGACCCATTTTCCCTTAGAGGATGCTTGCGCACATGTACAAATTGACTGTTGAAGAACTGCATAAGAGTTACGGTAGCCACGAAGTGCTCAAGGGCGTTTCACTGAAAGCCAAGACCGGTGACGTGATCAGCCTGATCGGCGCCAGCGGCTCGGGCAAAAGCACCTTTTTGCGTTGCATCAACTTTCTCGAAACCCCGAATGACGGTGCCATGACCCTGGACGGCAAGTCGATTCGCATGGTCAAGGACCACCATGGCATGCACGTGGCCGACGATGCCGAGCTGCAGCGCCTGCGCACCCGCCTGGCGATGGTGTTCCAGCACTTCAACCTGTGGGGCCACATGACCGTGTTGGAAAACATCACCATGGCCCCGCGTCGGGTGCTGGGTGTCGCCAGGAAGGAGGCCGAGGACCGGGCTCGACGTTATCTGGACAAGGTTGGCCTGCCGGCCCGGGTGGCGGATCAGTACCCGGCGTTCCTGTCGGGCGGTCAGCAGCAGCGTGTCGCCATTGCCCGCGCCTTGGCGATGGAGCCGGAAGTCATGCTCTTCGACGAACCGACCTCGGCGCTCGACCCGGAGCTGGTGGGCGAAGTGCTCAAGGTGATCCAGGGCTTGGCCGAAGAAGGCCGGACCATGATCATGGTGACCCACGAAATGAGCTTCGCCCGCAAAGTCTCGAATCAGGTGCTGTTCCTGCATCAGGGGCGAGTGGAGGAGGAGGGCGCACCTGAAGCGGTGCTGGGCAATCCGAAGAGTGAGCGTTTGCAGCAGTTCCTCAGCGGCAACCTGAAGTAAGCACTGCCGCGGGACTATGGCTCAAATCAGCTCAGTTGTGAGCTGATTTGAGCTGATACGCAAATTAGCTCATTTCAGCTTGGCGGAACCGCCTCAATCAATCGGATGGTTGTCCGATGCGGGCGATAGCTGACGAGACGGGGACGTGCCCTCAAGCAGGGCATCTACCACCGCACGCGCTACCTCCACCGAATGCAGCATGCCCCAGAACAACGCCCGTTCCACCGGGTTGGTATGTAGGCTGATTTCGTCACCATTGAGTTCCGCCGTTTCGAGCAGATTCGAAACGTAGGTCAGTGCGTCCTGGGCATTGATGCCCGGTTGAATGGCAAACAGCGTGGGCTTGTATGGGGCTTCGGGGATGACGGGTTTGGAGCAAGTGAATGCGAGGGTGTCGAGCAAACGGGGGGTGTTTGCCGGGGCCGGCTCAGGTTCGTTAGAAGGGGTATCAGAGAGTTTACGCAGGTACAGGCCTTTGTCGGCAGTGCTGGGGGCTTTGCGAACGGTTGGCGGATCGGGAACGAGCTTCTTGTCCATGTTGAATCTCCTGTTTGTAAAAGGAGCTCACCACGTTCGTGTCCAAGCGAATGGGTGGCGAACTGTGCGCAGGTTGGACAACCGGGAAAACAGGTAACCCGGCACACTCGAAAGTGTCCCGCACACAGCCCGCCATAAAAAGCGAATACAAAAAAGCCGCTTTCGCGGCGCTGTGCGCCCTGTATTTCACCGGGTGTCCAAGCCCGTATCGCTGAATTTGCAGCGACACGTGAACAGTAGCCCTGGCGTTTAGCGCACGCAATATTCTCCCATGCTTGAAACGTGTGGGAAATATGAGTTTTTTCGGCGGGCTATTTCGCGTATTGACTGGGTTGCCGAGCAACACCCATTCAATGATGAGCTGATACCCGCTCAGACCGAGAAAAAAATAACGTCGTGTCCGGGGTTAGTTGACCACTACAGCTCGGTCCACATCCAGAAACGAAAACGGCGCGCTGTAGGGGCGTGGCGAGTGAAGTTGGCAGCCTTTATCCGATTGCCCTGTCCAGCCTACACTGACGCTCAATAGATCAGGGCAACCACAGGAAGCCGCATGTTTCTCTCTCTTTGCCCTAAACGCATCCGGCCTATGCGCCGGTGTGCCGCGTGGCTTTTGTGTCTTGCGGTGAGCCAGGTTTGGGCTGTGGAAGCCGAGCCCAAGAAGCTGATCAGTTCAACCGTCGGCGATACGAGCATCCAGGTGTCCGAACTGGAGCCGGAGTCCGAGTCGGATTACGCCGAAGAAATCGTGACCTTGACGCGAGAAGGTTCCCAGCCGATCACGCTCCGCGACGTCCACTTCTACGTGCTCTATACCGACCCGGATCCCACCCATGCACCGAATATGATCGTGCAAGGCTTCAGTGGTGGCGCTAATTGTTGCGATACGTTGCACATCATCAGTTTTTCGCCAACGCTGCATATGCAAGATATCCAGGCTCTCAATTCGGATCAGATCGATATGCAAGCGGTCGCTCATGGCGGGCCGACATTGGGCTTCTACGATTTCAGTTTCGCGTTTTGGCATCACTCATTCGCAGGTAGTCCTGCACCGCCGATCTCGCTCAGTTGGGATACCGCACAAGGACGCTATGTACTGGACGTCGATAGCATGCGCAAACCGGCGCCATCGAATGTCGAGTTGGAGGAAGATGCGCAGGAGCTCTTGACGGAGGAGGTCGATAGCAAACAACCGTGGCCGCCCACCCTGTTATGGCACGACATGTTGACGTACATCTATTCCGGCAACAGTGCGTCGGCCCGAACCTTGATGGATACGGCATGGCAGCCGACATGGGGTGACAAGGAGCGGTTTTTTACCTGCTTTAGCCGTGAACTTCATAAAGGCTGGCTCTGGGGTCACATGGACATCGGTCACTTGATGACGGCTGATGCTGACTTTCCCAAACCGATAAGCCTGCCGGAGCCTGTGCAGCGAGCTGAGTATCTGAACTGCCTCCGATGAGTCACCGATGGTGAGGGCCTCTCCGATTGTAAGTCGTATCGGAGCGCCCACAAAAAAGCCGCGTATCAACGCGGCTTCTTCGATTCCGACAACGCTTACACGTTAAACGAGAAATAGCCCCAATTTATCCAGCATTCATGCGGCAATTCCACTCGGTAAACCTAATGTTACCCGGTTCCATACCCGGTCGCCTATCCGATGCATTCGCGCAATATATCAGGTGCAACGCAATCGAGTTGGATGTCGGCAGCCGCCCCGTCGCAGACCTTTGCGTCACCTAGGGGTCACCAAATTACCTGGGAAGTTCACGGACTGATTGGTGGGGCGGGAGAATATATTCACGAGATTGCCATCTGGATCGCGTAACAGCAGCGAGCGGTTCCCCCATGGCATTGTCGTTGTCGGCATGACGACATTGACGCCGTTATCAGCTATCCGTTCGAGTACTGCATCCACGTCCGTTACTTCAAACTCCAGTATCGCTGATTGATTGGCTGCTGCTTTTGCGGCCCCTGCATTGAACAGGGTAATCAGGCGTTCAGAGGAAAGGGCTAGTACCGCCCCGTTGAAGTGGATTTCTGCAAAACCTTCTGCCGGACGGTTTGCCGTGATGCCGGAAAGGTGCTGGTAAAAGGTGATCATGTTTTCGAGACCCTGCGTGACCACACGTACCGATGCGAACTTCATCTTGAGCTCCTGATTTGAAAGAGGGCTCAGTTTAAGATCCAATCCTGTCAGATTCTGGCAGTATAGTTTTACTCGCTTCCTGGTGGGCTTTGCGCCACTCGCGTAGCAAAGCGGCTCTGCGCTTGGGGTAGCGCTCATTGGTCTCGTCCGTTACCAATATGCGGTCAGTACGAAAATTTCGGAAGCCGTTTCTCAGCTCGCACCAGCACATCAACACTCTGGACTGGTCAAAATAGACCAAGGCAAACGGCCATACCACGCGCTGCGTCTGAATGCCGTCACCATCCATGTAAGTGATCCGCAGCTTCAGTTCAGAACGTACAGCGCTGCGCAGGATGTCATGAGACGGAGGGTTATTTGGTCTCTGCAAGGGAGCGCCGACAAGCAGTGCCGACTCTTCCAGCTCCCGCCGCAATTCGGAAGGCAATACTGACGAAACCTTGGCCAATACATTCAGTGCGCCCTCGGCCAGGGTGCGATCACAACGGTCCGCCACCCAGCGCATGCCCAAGACCAAGGCTTCAAGCTCTTCTGAGCCAAACATCAAGGGTGGCAGCATGAAGCCCGGCTTCATGACGTACCCAATACGCGGCTCGCCTTCTATCATGGCCCCCTGGGCTTGCAGGCTAGCGATATCCCGATACAAGGTACGGATACTGATGCCAAGCTCGTTTGCCAATACCTGGCCGCTCACTGGGCGGCGATAGCGCCGCAAAACTTGCAAAAGATGGAGCAGGCGTTCTGAACGTGACATTAATAGCGACCACATCTGACACGCCCTGAAACAAAGAAGCCCTGTATCTACAGGGCTTCTTCAGAACTGGGCCAAATTGGACCGTCGTGAGTTAATACGGACCAGTTAGACGTTGAAGCGGAAGTGCATCACATCACCGTCCTTGACGATGTAATCCTTGCCTTCCAGGCGCCATTTGCCGGCTTCCTTGGTCCCGGCTTCGCCCTTGTACTGGATGAAGTCGTTGTAGGCGATCACTTCGGCGCGGATGAAGCCTTTTTCGAAGTCGGTGTGGATCACACCGGCGGCCTGTGGCGCGGTCGCACCGACACGCACGGTCCAGGCGCGGACTTCCTCGACACCGGCGGTGAAGTAGGTCTGCAGGTGGAGCATTTCGTAGCCGGCACGGATCACGCGGTTCAGGCCAGGTTCTTCAAGGCCCAGGGCTTCAAGGAACATGTCCTTCTCTTCACCGTCGTCCAGCTCGGCGATTTCCGCTTCGATCTTGTTGCACACCGGCACCACCACCGCGCCTTCTTCCTCGGCAATGGCCTTGACCGCGTCCAGCAGCGGGTTGTTCTCGAAGCCGTCTTCGGCGACGTTGGCGATGTACATCACAGGCTTAGTGGTCAGCAGGTGGAAGCCACGGATCACCGCCTTTTCGTCGGCACCCATGTTCTTCATCAGGCTGCGTGCCGGCTTGGCTTCGGTGAAGTGGGCGATCAGCTGCTCCAGCAGGCCCTTTTGCACCACGGCGTCCTTGTCGCCGCCCTTGGCGTTGCGCGCGACTTTCTGCAGTTGCTTCTCGCAGCTTTCGAGGTCGGCGAAGATCAGTTCCAGCTCGATGATCTCGATGTCGCGCTTGGGGTCGACGCTGTTGGCGACGTGAATCACGTTGTCGTCTTCGAAGCAGCGGACCACGTGGGCGATGGCATCGGTCTCGCGGATGTTGGCGAGGAATTTGTTGCCCAGGCCTTCACCTTTCGACGCACCGGCCACGAGGCCCGCGATGTCGACGAATTCCATGGTGGTCGGCAGGATGCGCTTGGGCTTGACGATCTCGGCCAGGGCCTGCAGGCGCGGGTCGGGCATCGCCACGATACCGCTGTTCGGTTCGATGGTGCAGAAGGGGAAGTTCTCCGCCGCGATACCGGATTTGGTCAGGGCGTTGAACAGGGTGGATTTGCCGACGTTGGGCAGGCCGACGATGCCGCAATTGAATCCCATGGTGTTTCCCCTCGGATAAGAGTCAGGCCTTCTGGCTGTGCAGGTTTTTCATCGCTCGGTTCCATTCCCCGGCGAGGATATCCGGCAGCACGCCGAGGGCAAAATCGATGCTGGCATCGAGCTTTTCCTGTTCGGCGCGTGGCGCACGACCCAGGACAAAATTTGAAACCATACTGGCAACGCCCGGGTGGCCAATGCCAAGCCGCAGGCGGTGAAAGGTATTCTGGTTGCCGAGCTGCGCGATGATGTCGCGCAGGCCGTTGTGCCCGCCGTGTCCGCCGCCCTGTTTGAGCTTGGCGACGCCGGGAGGCAAGTCCAGCTCGTCGTGGGCCACCAGGATTTCTTCGGGCGTGATGCGGAAGAATCCAGCCAATGCCGCCACGGCCTGGCCGCTGCGGTTCATGTAGGTGGTGGGGATCAACAGACGAACATCCTGACCCTGGTGACTGAAGCGCCCGGTCAGGCCGAAATATTTGCGATCGGCCACCAGGTTGACACCTTGGGCGTGGGCGATGCGCTCAACAAAAAGGGCCCCCGCGTTATGCCGGGTCTGTTCGTATTCGGTGCCTGGATTTCCCAGGCCAACGATCAGTTTGATGGCAGTCACGACAGGGGCCCTTCCTCGGAGTTGTGGATAACATCGCGGCTATTCGGCGTAGCGGCGAAGGTGGACGAAACGTGCTCATTTACATGATGCAAACTTCGCGATCCCGCCCGCTTTACTCGCTACTTGCCAGCTCGCGATGTTTCCATGACTCCGACGTTGCGGAGTAAACGATTACTCGGCAGCGGCTTCTGGTGCAACACGTGGCGCGTGAACGTTGGCAACAGCCAGGTCGTTACCGTGAGCCAGTGCGACGAACTCAACGCCTTTCGGAGCCTTGAGGTTCGACAGGTGGATGATCGAACCCACTTCGGCGTCAGCCAGGTCGACTTCGATGAACTCAGGCAGGTCCTTGGCTTCGCAAGACACTTCGATCTCGCCCACAACGTGGGAGATCTCGCCGCCTTTCTTCACTGGAGCTGCTTCGTTGATGAAGTGCACAGGAACGGTAGCAGTCAGTTTCTTGCCGGCAACAACGCGAACGAAGTCGGCGTGCATGATGAACTGCTTGGCTGGGTGACGCTGCAGGGCTTTAACGATCACGCTCTGCTTGGTGCCGCCGACGTTCAGTTCGATCACGTGGCTGAAAGCAGCCTCGTCTTCGAACAGCTTGGCCACTTCTTTGGCCAGCATGGTGATGGACTCAGGAGCCTTGTCGCCACCGTAGACAACGGCAGGAACCTGGTTGGCGAGACGACGCAGGCGGCGGCTCGCACCTTTCCCCAGGTCGTTACGCGCTTCGGCGTTCAGGATGAAATCAGTCATTTTGTATCTCCAAAATAGCCATGTCCCGTCACGTCTGCGACCGACGTGAGCGGTATGGGCAAAAAAGCCCCGCCCCAACATGGGTGTTGGGGCGGGGCGCTTTACGTCAACGAGGTGTCTGCCGGGCAGGGCCCTTAGCGGAACATCGCGCTGATCGATTCTTCGTTGCTGATGCGGCGAACCGCTTCGGCGACTACCGGTGCGATATCCAGTTGACGGATACGTGCACAGGCTTGTGCGGCAGCGGACAGCGGGATGGTGTTGGTCACCACCAGCTCGTCCAGCACGGAATTTTCAATGTTCTCGATCGCGCGACCCGACAGCACAGGGTGTGTGCAGTAGGCAAAGACCTTGGCAGCGCCATGTTCCTTGAGGGCTTTCGCCGCGTGGCACAGGGTGCCGGCGGTGTCGACCATGTCATCGACGAGAATGCAGGTGCGGCCTTCGACGTCACCGATGATGTGCATCACTTCGGAGTGGTTGGCCTTCTCACGACGTTTGTCGATGATGCCCAGATCCACGCCCAGCGACTTGGCAACAGCCCGTGCACGCACGACGCCGCCAATGTCCGGAGACACGATCATCAGGTTTTCGAAGCGTTGATCTTCGATGTCATCCACCAGAACGGGGGAGCCGTAGATGTTATCTACCGGAATATCGAAGAAACCCTGGATCTGGTCTGCGTGCAGGTCAACCGTGAGAACACGGTCGATGCCGACGACGGTGAGCATGTCAGCGACGACTTTCGCGCTGATTGCCACACGCGCGGAACGCGGACGGCGATCCTGACGGGCATAACCAAAGTAAGGGATCACCGCAGTGATTCGAGTGGCTGAGGAACGGCGGAAGGCATCAGCCATCACGACGAGTTCCATCAGGTTATCGTTGGTCGGAGCGCAAGTCGGCTGAATGATGAAGACGTCTTTACCGCGGACGTTTTCATTGATCTCAGCGGTGATTTCGCCGTCGGAGAACTTACCGACAGAAATGTCACCGAGTGGGATATGCAGCTGACGTACGACACGCCGAGCCAGATCGGGGTTGGCATTCCCCGTAAAGACCATCATCTTGGACACGCGCAGTACCTGAAGGCTGAGGGTAACCTGGATGAGTATAGGAAAATGGCAGGGGCGGCTGGATTCGAACCAACGCATGGCAGGATCAAAACCTGCTGCCTTACCGCTTGGCGACGCCCCTGTATCTGTTGCAACGAGTACCCTGTACTCGATTCCTAGAGCAGACTTTGCAGCTTGCGATGCAACATCGAAACGTTGCTTCCCTTTGCCACAAACCCTGTTTGGGTCTCTGTAAGAAGGGCCGAGACTTTATCAGCTTCAGCTTTGTTTGGGAAGGCCCCAAACACACAACTTCCAGTGCCGGTTAATTTTGCTTCGGTAAACTTACCTAACAAATTCAAAGCGTTACGTACCTCTGGATAACGCCTTGCAACAACCGGCAAGCAGTCATTTCGACTGTTTCCCTTGGGAACGGGGCGCACTTTAATGGGCGCGGAGTCACGTGTCAACAGCGGATCTGAAAAAATTTCTGCTGTACTTACAGAGACTTGCGGAACGAGCACGACATACCAGGGTTCGTCGGGGTCGACCGGGGTGAGTTTTTCCCCCACGCCCTCGGCGAAAGCCGCGTGCCCGCGGACGAAAACCGGGACATCGGCGCCCAGTGTCAGGCCCAGGCCGGCCAGGCGATCCTCGTCCCAGCCCAGTTGCCAGAGATGATTGAGGCCGAGCAGGGTGGTCGCGGCATTCGAGCTGCCGCCACCGATGCCGCCACCCATGGGCAGGATTTTCTCGATCCAGATATCCACGCCCAGGGCGCTGCCGGATTGTTCCTGGAGTTTTTTCGCGGCGCGCACGATCAGGTTGCTGTCGTGGGGCACGCCGTCGAACTCGGTGTGCAGCCGGATCACGCCGTCGTCACGGACCGCGAAGCTCAGTTCGTCGCCGTAGTCGAGAAACTGAAACAGGGTCTGCAATTCGTGATAGCCGTCCGCACGGCGACCGAGGATGTGCAGCATCAGGTTGAGCTTGGCCGGCGCGGGCAGGGTCAGGCGGGCAGCGCTCATGTCACTGTCCCAGCTGGCGCGGCTGCCAGTCCTTGATCACCAGGGTGACATCGAGGTCGCGACCGTGCAGCTTGACGCGCTCGGGCAACCAGTAGCCGTTCTGCTGGCTGTAGCTCAGGTACTCGACCTGCCAGCCATCCTGGTCCAGGGTGGCCAGGCGGCTGTCGCTGTCCAGGCTCAGGCGGCTTTTGCTGTCCGGCGCGGGGAGGCCGCGGACCCACCAGACCAGATGGGACACCGGCAACTCCCAGCCCAGTTGCTCCTGGAGCAGGGCTTCGGGGCTGTTCGCGGCGTAGCGACCCTGGTTGGCGACCTCCAGGCTCACCTGGCCGGGACGTCCGGTCAGGCGCGCGGCGCCACGCCCCAGTGGGCCGGACAGGCGGATATCGTAGTAATCCTGGCGTTGCAGCCAGAACAGGGTACCGCTGCCGGAATCCTTCGGTGCGCGGATTCCGACCTTGCCATTGATCTGCCAGCCGTCGAGGCTGCTCAATTGCTGCTTGTGTTTGGTCCACAGGGCAGGGTCGCCGTGGCCTTCGACGGACTCACGGGTACCGAAGCCCGCGCAACCGGCGAGCAGGGCGATCAGGCTGAAAACAATGAGGTGGCGCAGGAACATAGATTTACAGAGTCTCGGAACCGGTCAGGCGCTTGATGGTGCTGCGCAGGAGTGGGCTGTCGGGCTGGTCCTTGAGGAACTTGCCCCAGATTTGCCGGGCTTCGCGTTGCTTGCCGTTGCTCCACAGGACTTCGCCCAGGTGCGCGGCGACTTCCTGGTCGGGGAACCGCTCCAGGGCCTGGCGCAGCAGGCGTTCGGCTTCGTCGAGGTTGCCCAGGCGGAAATTCACCCAGCCGAGGCTGTCGAGTACCGCCGGATCTTCCGGATTCAACTGGTGAGCCTTCTCGATCAGCTCCTTGGCCTCAGCATAGCGGGTCGTACGGTCCGACAGGGTGTAGCCGAGGGCATTCAGCGCCATGGCATTGTCGGGTTCGCGCTTGAGGATGGCGCGCAGGTCTTTCTCCATCTGCGCCAGGTCGTTGCGCTTTTCCGCCTGCATGGCCCGGGTATAAAGCAGGTTCAGGTCATCCGGGTACTGCAGCAGGGCCTGTTGCAGGACGCTCCAGGCACGATCGCCCTGATGGTTGGCGGAGAGGATCTCGGCCTCGATCAGGTAGAGCTGGATCGCATAGTCCGGCTGCTCGTCGCGGGCGCTCTTGAGTTTGCTCGACGCCTCGGCGCCGCGCCCGGTGGTGACCAGGATATCGGTCTGGCGCAGTTGCGCCGGCAGGTAGTCGTTGCCCGGCCCGACCTGCCCGTATTCGTCCAGGGCGGTCTGCAGGTCGTTGTGTTCTTCGGCGATGCGGCCCAGGTTCAGGTGTGCCGAGTCGACATGGCTTTCGCGGACGATCAGTTGTTCGAGGTAGCCCTTGGCCTCGTCCCAGGCCTTGGCTTCGAGGCAGACCAGCGCCAGGGAGAAACGCAATTCGTCGTCTTCCGGATACTGCTGCACGAGGTTGGAGAACTGGGTCTTGGCATCGGCCATGCGGTCCTGTTCCACCAGCATGCGCGCATAGGTCAGGCGCAGACGCTTGTCATCCGGGTACTTCTTGATGTTTTTTTCCAGGATCGGCAAGGCTTCCTTGCCGCGGCTGAGCGCTTGCAGCAAGCGGGCGCGCAGCAGGATCGGGGCGATTTCGCCTTCTTCCGGCGGGTTTTTCTCCAGCAGCGTCAAGGCGCCCTGGGTGTCGCCATCCTGTTGCAGCAGCAGGGCCTTGCCGAAAATCAGCTGGCTGTTTTTCGGGTGCTTGACCAGCAGGCGGTCAAAGCTCTTCATCAGGCCGTTGCGGGTGTCCTGGTCGGTGTCGGCGGCCGACAGGGCGAGAAAGTCGAAATGGGTGTCGCCCTTGCCTTGCAGGACCTTCTCCATATAGACCATGGCGTCGTCGTAGCGCCCGCCGCGTGCCAGCTGGATGGCCGCCGCGCGTTGCGCCTCGAGGTCGTTCGGGGCGTTTTTTGCCCAGATCAGCGAGGTGTCGAGGGCGGCCTGGTCGGCGCCCAGGTATTCGGCGATACGGAAGGCTCGCTCGGAAACGCCCGGGTCCTGGGTATTGATCGCCTGGGTCACGTAGTTATCCAGGGCGATATCGAAACGATTTCGCTGCCCGGCCAGCTCCGCGCTCAACAGGCTGAACACCGTATCCTCGGTGAACGAGCTGTAGACCTTGGGCTTTTCCGGGGCCGGGGTGGTCTCCTCGGCCGCTGGCGTACGGCTCGACGACACGGGTGCCAAGGCCTGGCAGCCGCTGAGGAAGACAAAAGCGAGGAGCAACGCGGAGGATCTATTCATATTGGGAGAAGGACAACTTACCTGCGGGTCAGGTCATCATGACACAAGCAGCGGGCAGAACCATACCTGTGACGCTCAGCGGACATTTATAGCAAGGTTACATCAGGACAATAGTCGGCAATGGTTGTCCTGAATCAGTCGAAGGTGGACAATTGTCGGCTTATCGACATCATCAGCGACCCTGAATGGCCTTCCTCGCACTCGGCATCAACCACAAGACGGCGTCCGTAGACGTGCGCGAGCGCGTGGCTTTTACCCCCGAGCAGTTGGTGGAGGCCCTGCAGCAGCTGTGCCGCCTCACCGACAGCCGTGAAGCCGCGATCCTCTCCACCTGCAACCGCAGTGAACTGTATATCGAGCAGGACCACATCGCGGCGGACACGGTATTGCGCTGGCTGGCGGATTATCACCACCTGAGTCTCGACGAACTGCGCGCCAGTGCCTACGTGCACGAAGATGATGCCGCCGTTCGTCATATGATGCGCGTCGCCTCGGGGCTGGATTCGCTGGTGCTGGGCGAACCGCAGATTCTCGGCCAGATGAAGTCCGCCTATGCCGTGGCACGGGAGGCGGGGACCATCGGTCCGTTGCTGGGACGCCTGTTCCAGGCCACGTTCAGCGCTGCCAAGCAGGTGCGCACCGACACCGCCATCGGCGAGAACCCGGTGTCGGTGGCCTTTGCCGCCGTCAGCCTGGCCAAACAGATTTTCAGCGATCTGCAGCGCAGCAGCGCACTGCTGATCGGTGCCGGCGAAACCATCACCCTGGTCGCCCGCCATCTGCACGAGCAGGGCGTCAAGCGGATCGTGGTGGCCAACCGGACCCTGGAGCGCGCCAAGACCCTGGCCGAGGAGTTCGGTGCCCATGCGGTGCTGCTGGCCGACATCCCCCAGGAGCTGGTGCACAGCGACATCGTCATCAGTTCCACCGCCAGCCAGTTGCCGATCCTCGGCAAGGGCGCGGTGGAAAGTGCCTTGAAGCTGCGCAAGCACAAGCCGATCTTCATGGTGGACATCGCCGTACCCCGGGATATCGAGCCGGAAGTCGGCGAGTTGGACGACGTTTACCTCTATAGTGTCGACGATCTCCACGAAGTGGTCGCCGAGAACCTCAAGAGCCGCCAGGGCGCCGCGCAAGCCGCCGAAGCGCTGGTCAGCAATGGGGTCGACGACTTCATGGCGCGCCTGCGCGAGTTGGCCGCGGTAGATGTGTTGCGCGCCTACCGCCAGCAGAGCGAACGCCTGCGTGACGAAGAATTGCACAAGGCCCAGCGTCTGCTGGCCAACGGCAGCAGCGCCGAAGAGGTGCTGATGCAACTGGCCCGTGGCCTGACCAACAAGTTGATGCATGCGCCCAGCGTGCAACTGAAAAAGTTGTCCGCCGAAGGCCGCCTCGATGCGCTGGCCATGGCCCAGGAACTCTTTGCCCTCGGTGAGGGCTCATCGGATAGCTTTTCGGATAAGAAACCGCAATGAAAGCGTCACTGCTCAATAAGCTGGACATCCTCCAGGACCGTTTCGAGGAACTGACCGCCTTGCTCGGCGATGGCGAAGTCATTTCCGATCAGACCAAGTTCCGCGCCTATTCCAAGGAATACGCCGAAGTAGAACCGATTGTCGCGGCCTACCAGCAGGTGCTGAAGGTGCAGTCCGACCTCGAAGGCGCCCAGGCGCTGCTCAAGGACAGCGACCCGGACCTGCGCGAAATGGCCGTCGAGGAAGTCCGCGAAGCCAAGGAACAGTTGGTCGAACTGGAGGGCAACCTGCAGCGCATGCTGCTGCCCAAGGACCCCAACGACGGCCGCAACGTGTTTCTCGAAATCCGCGCCGGTACCGGCGGCGACGAGGCGGCGATCTTCTCCGGCGACCTGTTCCGCATGTACTCGCGGTATGCCGAGAAACGTGGCTGGCGGGTGGAAATCCTCTCGGAAAACGAGGGTGAGCACGGCGGCTACAAGGAAGTCATTGCCCGGGTCGAAGGCGACAACGTCTACGGCAAGCTGAAATTCGAATCAGGTGCCCACCGCGTCCAGCGCGTACCGGCCACCGAATCCCAGGGGCGCATCCACACCTCGGCGTGCACGGTCGCGGTGTTGCCCGAGCCGGACGAACAGGAAGCCATCGAGATCAACCCGGCGGACCTGCGCATCGACACCTACCGCTCCTCCGGCGCCGGTGGCCAGCACGTCAACAAGACCGACTCGGCGATCCGCATCACCCACTTGCCTTCGGGGATCGTGGTCGAATGCCAGGAAGAGCGTTCCCAGCACAAGAACCGGGCGCGCGCCATGTCCTGGCTGTCGGCCAAGCTCAACGACCAGCAGACCACGGCCGCGGCCAATGCCATCGCCAGCGAGCGCAAGCTGCTGGTGGGCTCGGGCGACCGCTCCGAGCGCATCCGGACCTACAACTTTCCCCAGGGCCGGGTGACCGACCATCGCGTCAACCTGACCCTGTACTCGCTGGATGAAGTGCTGGCCGGTGGCGTGGAAGCCGTCATCGAGCCGCTGTTGGCCGAATACCAGGCCGATCAACTGGCCGCCTTGGGTGATTGAATGACCATTATTGCCAGCCTGCTGCGCACCGCCGAGCTGCCTGATTCGCCGACCGCGCGCCTGGACGCCGAACTGCTGTTGGCGGCGGCCCTGGGCAAATCCCGCAGCTACCTGCACACCTGGCCGGAAAAGATCGTCAGCAGCGAAGCCGCGCAGGCCTTTGCCGAGTTCCTGCAACGTCGTCGTGGCGGCGAGCCGGTGGCCTATATCCTGGGCCAGCAGGGGTTCTGGAAGCTGGATCTGGAAGTCGCGCCGCATACCCTGATTCCCCGCCCGGACACCGAACTGCTGGTGGAAGCCGCCCTTGAGTTGCTGCCACAGGCGCCGGCGTCAGTGCTCGACCTGGGCACCGGCAGCGGCGCGATTGCCCTGGCCCTGGCCAGCGAGCGTCCGAGCTGGCGGGTGACGGCGGTGGACCGCGTGCCGGAAGCCGTGGCCCTGGCCGAACGCAATCGCCAGCGCCTGGGTCTGGACAACGCCGCGGTGTTGAGCAGTCATTGGTTCAGCGCCCTGGAGGGCCGGCGTTTTCAACTGATCATCAGTAACCCGCCGTACATTGCCTCGACCGACCCGCACCTGGCGCAGGGCGATGTGCGCTTCGAGCCCGCCAGCGCCCTGGTGGCCGGCACCGATGGCCTGGACGATCTGCGCCTGATCATCGCCCAGGCGCCCGCGCACCTGGAGGCCGATGGCTGGTTGATGCTCGAACACGGTTACGACCAGGCCGAAGCCGTGCGCGAATTGCTCTCGGCCCAAGGGTTCAGCGAGGTTCACAGCCGTACCGACCTGGGTGGCCATCAACGTATCAGTCTGGGGCGCCTATCGTGCTGAGTGATCAGGAGCTGTTGCGCTATAGCCGGCAGATCCTGTTGCAACAGGTCGATATCGACGGCCAGTTGCGTCTGAAAAACAGCCGGGTACTGATTGTCGGCCTTGGCGGCCTCGGCGCCCCGGTGGCGCTTTACCTGGCGGCGGCGGGGGTCGGCGAACTGCATCTGGCGGACTTCGACACGGTCGAGCTGACCAACCTGCAACGCCAGATCATCCACGACACCGACAGCGTCGGGTCGACCAAGGTCGATTCGGCGCTGCGCCGGCTCGCGGCCATCAATCCCGAGGTCAGCCTGGTCGCCCATCGCCAGGCCCTGGACGCCGATTCTCTCGGCGTCGCGGTGGCGGCGGTGGACCTGGTGCTCGATTGCTGCGACAACTTCGCCACCCGCGAGGCGGTGAACGCGGCCTGTGTGGCCGCCGGCAAGCCGCTGGTGAGCGGTGCGGCGATCCGCCTCGAAGGCCAACTCTCGGTGTTCGATCCGCGTCGCCCGGAAAGCCCCTGCTACCACTGCCTGTACGGGCACGGCAGCGAAGCCGAACTGACCTGCAGCGAAGCCGGCGTCATCGGCCCGCTGGTGGGGCTGGTCGGCAGCCTGCAAGCCCTGGAAGCCTTGAAGCTGCTGGCCGGTTTCGGCGAGCCGCTGGTGGGACGCCTGCTGCTGGTCGATGCCCTGGGCACGAAATTCCGCGAGCTGCGGGTCAAGCGCGATCCGCAATGCAGCGTGTGTGGTGGCGGCCATGCGTGACGCTCCGGTCGCTGTATTTGACTCGGGTGTCGGCGGCTTGTCGGTGCTCAAGGAAATTCAGGCCCTGTTGCCCAACGAGTCGATACTGTATTTCGCTGACTGTGGGCATATCCCCTATGGCGAGAAAAGCCCGGCGTACATTCGCCGGCGTTGTGAAGTGATCGCCGGTTTCTTGCGCGAGCAGGGTGCCAAGGCGCTGGTGATCGCCTGCAATACCGCCACGGTGGCCGGTGCCGCCGACTTGCGCCAGCTTTACCCGGACTGGCCGCTGGTGGCCATGGAACCGGCGGTCAAACCCGCCGCGGCGGCCACCCGCAGCGGTGTGGTCGGTGTGCTTGCCACCACCGGGACCTTGCAAAGCGCCAAGTTTGCCGCCTTGCTCGACCGCTTTGCCAACGATGTGCGAGTGATCACTCAACCCTGTCCTGGCCTGGTGGAGATGATCGAAGACGGCGACTTGCACAGCGATGCCTTGCGCCAGCTGCTGCGCAGCTATGTCGAGCCTTTGCTGGAGGCGGGCTGCGACACCCTGATCCTCGGCTGCACCCACTATCCCTTCCTCAAGCCGATGTTGCTGGAGATGATTCCTGCCTCCATCAGCCTGATCGACACCGGTGCCGCCGTGGCCCGGCAACTCCAGCGCCTGCTGGAGGCCCGCGACCTGCTGTCGCGTGGGCCGGCTCGCGAGGCGCAGTTCTGGACCACTGCGAATCCGTATCACCTTGGAAATATTCTCCCCATTCTCTGGAATAAGTCCGGCGTTGTGCAAAGCTTCACAGGGTAAAACGTCGACGTAGAGCGACGAATTCCCGTGACCTCATGTTTGATGCCGGGGCTCGGTTACGGGGTTGTTCCTCTGCACCTGAAATGCACTGGAAGTAGGATATTTCTCATGAAGCGACTGTTCTGCTTGGCTGCGTTTGCAGCCGTCACCTTGGGGTATGGCGTTACGGTACAAGCGGCCGGTGTCGAGTTCTCGGTGGGCCAGACCACCGATTCGACCCGCAGCTATCGCCTGGGCCTGCAATCGGACTGGGACAAAAGCTGGTGGCAAAGCGACGTGGGGCGTCTGACTGGCTACTGGAGTGGCGCCTACACCTACTGGGACGGCGACAAGAGTCCCGACAATCACAGCCTGTCGTTTTCCCCTGTGTTCGTTTACGAGTTTGCCGGGGCGTCGATCAAGCCATACATCGAGGTGGGGATCGGCGTTGCGCTGTTTGCCCACACCGAAGTGGAAGACAACAAGCTGGGCTCGGCCTTCCTGTTCGAAGACCGTATCGGTGCGGGACTGCGCTTCGCCGGCGGACATGAAGTGGGGATTCGCGCCACCCACTATTCCAATGCCGGTATTCGCAAGCCGAACGACGGCATCGAAAGCTACGCGCTGCACTACACGATGCCGTTGTAATCCTGCTCAGCGCCTTCTTTCGACTCACCGATACGCCGTGGCGATCCCACGGCGTTCTTCCAGGCAGTCCGCCGAGCCGGTTTCGAACTCCCGGCAGATCAGCGGACGTTTCTCGTAGATCGTGCAGCGCATGCTGTCGCGATCCAGCGCCGCGCACCAGCCATCGTCCAGACGCAACATCACCTCGCCGCCCCAATCGTCGATGTCGATGTAGCGCTCGGGAACACCGGTATCGGTGATCAACATAACCTCCAGTCGACAGCAGCAGGCCGCGCAGGAAGAGCAGGTGATCGCGGGTTCCGTGAGGTCGGTCAGGGGGATCTTGGTCATGGGCGCCAGTGTATGCCAGTGCCACGCTGCTGTATGCCCGAGGTTCAAGCGTCGAGCCGTTCGAGCCGGCTTGGCCGACGAAGGGGCTACGGAAGTTTCCACGATAAGCGAATACCGCATGGGTTTGGTGTGTCAGGCATCTACTTCTCCTGCACCTGTGTTGGGTGCCGGGCATGGCGCTTGAACCCAGCCTGTCGGATCTGTTTGAAGGGAATAGTCTGTATGAATGACGCAGTCACACTGCCGGGCCTGTCGCTTGAGCACGAGATCGAGGCGGCCAAGGCGCTTTTCGCCCACCCGCCGACTTTGCGGGAAGTGGCCTTGTCGGCCATCCAGGGGTATTTTTTTTCCAGCTGGAACCCACAGCGCAATGCCTCGCATCTGTATGTCGGCAAGCTCCAATGGCTGGAGCGCGATGGAAAAAGGTTCTCGGGCGGCTATCAATACCGTGCCGTGATCGACCTTGTGCTCGAGCATTTCACGACCGGGGTCGCGCCGATCTTCAGCGCCGAGCATGTGCTGGAGATCAAGCTCGACAGTTTGCCCGGCGACCGGCTTCTGGTGGATGCACCGGCCATCCAGGCCGTGCTCGGCTCGTGGGGCGATATCCTGCTGCAACTCTATCAACAGGCACTGGTCGACTACTGGAACGCGGAGGATGAGCAAGGCTACAGCCGCTTTGACCGTCTTGGCAGGATACTGGGGCGGATTTTGTCCGCCGGTCGTGAGCAGCATCGCGCCTTTCTGTCGGTCAACCTGGAAAGGCCCGAGGAGCAATTTGCCCTCTATGGCGTACAGGCGGTGAGCAAGGACACCTGGGGCGGCGCTTATCCTGAAGCCTTGCCCGTACTGGTGGCCCGCCGCAAGGAACGGGGAGTCGAGCAGAACCCGCTGGTGCTCAGTCTGGCCAAAGGTCTCTTCAGGGCCGGCACCACGGATCTCGGACAGCTTGTGCCCTTGTTCATGAGTGCCCGGGCCAATGGTCGGAATATCGAGTATCGCGAGCATCGGCTCTGGCGGCAGGGCGACCCGGATATGCAACTGGTGCAGGCCCTCGCCAGCCTTGCCGAAACCCTGCTGGAAAACCAGCTTCAGGCAATTTCGCTGATCGGGCTCGATACCGAGTGGACGCTCGAGGACTACCAGCGCCGGCTCGAGCTGATCACCCGTCCCGATGACTGGTTTTTCACGCCGGTGCAGGCGGAGCCCCATGCGCTGGTCGAGTTGCCCGACGAACTGGCGGCGCTCAGTGACGGCTTGCCGCATTGGTTGCTGGGGGCGTCGAGCGAGGACATCAGCACCTACCGCACCCTGCTGGAAAAACTGGCCGATGTGCAGCGCGCCTCGGGCGGCCAGGCCTTTCTGGATGACGTTGGCGATCTGCCGGGCTTCGCCGTCAAGGCGCTGCTCAAGAAGATGGGCGAGGACCATCCGCAAACTGCCGATATCGCCAACCCCGATGATATTCGTCTGGAACTCGACAAGGTCATCGCGGTGGCCGTTGCTGGGGGCGCGGGAGGGGCGCTGGGGGAGGTGGAAAAGGTGCGGATGAGCCTGACCGCGTTTGCCCTGGAGAATCTCGGGGGCTTTCGGCATGCGAAGATGAAGATCAGTATCCGCCAGTGTGGCGTGGAAAAGCCGCTGCCCGAATGGCTGACCCCGGACTACGTCAAGGGACTGGTCACTTTTGTCGATATCGGGCGAACCTACCTGGACGCGCTCAAGGCCCGGCTGATCGATGATGCCGATGAGGCGCGGCGTCGGGAGGGCCTGTTCAGTGAGCAACTGCGGGTGCAATTGCCCATGACGGCGCTGGAGCTGAAGATTCGCGGCGAAGCGGGCTTCGACGAAGCGGGATACCGCCATGTCGAAGCGGTATTGCAGCCCGAAGCGGCGCAGCGCCAGGTGGCGGGCCAGGAGATCGTCCTGCGCCCCCTGGCCTTCAAGGCCGAAACCGATGCGGCAGCGGATGTCGTGGCGTCCATGTTCATCATCGGCCCGCGGGACACTCGCCAGGGCCCGTTCATTCTCTATCGTCCCCTGCTCGCCAAGGCCGGCCCACAGGCGTCGGCCTTCCAGACGTTCCAGTCGGCACCGGGCAAGGCTTTTTGTCCTCACGACAATGACGCCCGCCCCACGCCTCCCGTCGAGCCGCTGCTGCAATACCCGACGTGGGCGGCCCTGTTCGAGGCGCTCAAACAACCCGGTGCGGTGCAGGACAGCATTCTGACCTGGTTGAGCGATCAGGCCCGGCGCACCTATGCCAATGGCGGCTTTGTCGAGCCCCATCTGCGGCGCTCGTTCGAGGACGATTTTGCCGCGCTGTTGCCGGTGGCGCCGGCCACCCTCGATGACGCGGTGGTCCAGGGCGACTACCTGCATCACCTGTTCGGCTCGATGGCCAGGACCCTGATCGCCCTGGCGGACCGGCAATCGGTGTCCAATGCCGAATTGCGCTGGAATACCTTGAAGGAGGGCGGCTGGCAACTGTTCAACGTGGCGCTGATGTTTATCCGCGGCCCGGCGGCGGTGGCCGGCTGGATTTTCGCCGTGGTCGCCAGTGTCGATGCCGACTTTCGACGACTGCAGGAAAAGGACCCCGGGGCCAAGGCCAGTGCCTGGGCCGATGTACTGGTGAATATTGCCTTTATTCTCGGGCATCGGCTGGCCCATCGGCAGGCGCACGCCAAGACACCGCAGCAGATCCCGATAGACGAGGGGCGTCGCCCGTCGCACCGGGCCACGATCAGCGAAGGGCCGGACAGGCCGCTGCCGATGAAACTGGACAACCCCGTGGCGCCCGGCACGCTGTCCGCGCGTCCGAGTGTCAGTTCGTTCACCTTGAAGATCTACCCGTATCCCTGGCCCGAGCCCAGGACCCTGGGGGAAGTCATTGTGTCCGGCGATCTGAAGGGGTTGATCCGATTGAAGGAATCAAACCGGCTGGCGGCCTACTTCGGTGGCTGGCTGTTTGCGGTGAAGACGGACAGCGAGGGCAATGTCCAGGTGGTCGCGCCGGACGGTCGTAGCGAAGGCTTCTATCTGAAAAACGATGGTGCGGGAACATGGACGCCGGACTTGAAGCTGCGTCTGCGCGGCGGATCGGGGCGCCCGGGAGCGAGTATCGGGAAAAGAAGAGCCGCCCTGATTGAGGAAAAACGCCGAGAGCAGGAACAGAGGGAACGGGTCGGTTCGCGCTTCATGGAGGAGTGGAATGAGGGCGTCGAGGAGCAGGCGACGCGGGCAGAAGCGCTGCTTCCCGAGTCGCAAGCCTTGAGGGCGATGGAACGCAATCCCGAGCGCTATACCGACCCGCAGTGGTTTGCCCGAATAGACCGGCTCGGCGACCGGGTAAAAGTCTTTGTCGACGGCTACGAGCAACAGATCAACAAGCTGCGGATGAACGAGACGGTATTCCTGCGGGGATACAAGGGGACACTCTTTGCTTGCCTGCATCGGTTCGTCGTGGGGATGCAGTTGGCCCTGGACTCGATCAAGATCGGCGAAACGCGTTGCCAGCGGATCATGGAGCGTTTGCCCTATCAGGACGCTTCGGGCCGGGTCTTGCCGGAACGGCAACAGGCAGAGCAACGGGAAAACCGCGCCGCGGACCTGTATATCGACTGGGCGGAGCGGGAGAAACAGGCGTTTACCGAGCTGAGCCGTCATCGCAACCGGGATTTGACAGAATACCAGGGCATCCGCGAGGTCAGGGGCGAGGGGAGCAATGTGGCTGGATTGAAAGCCATCAGGGCGTGCCGGCTCGGGCTGTATTGCTTCAGGGAACTGGATCCGCAGCAGCTCGAGGCCGATATCTGGACGAAGTTCGATGATCTGCGCAGTGCCTTGGCCTCCCAGTCCATTCTCGATGAGCGATCCGCTTCGCCCCTGTCCGCTGAGGCGGACATCGGGGTGCTCAACACCTGTGTGAGTCAATATAACGAAGTGCTGGCCATGCTCGAGTACAAGACCGGCTTGTTGCCGCAAGGTGCCAGGCTGGTGTGGGGCGATCTGTTTGTCCGGCGCCTGGTCGAGTTGCAACAGGAGGCCGAGCGCAGCCTGGTCGAGCGCATCGAGGCGCGGGCCCCAGAGCAAGACGAGCCTGACCTACCGTCGGGACAACCCGGCAAGACCCGGAAAGTCATCCGTACCCGCCGCAAGAAAAACTATCTCGGTTATGTCCGGGACACGCCCCAGGATGGCCATGAGGTCATCGAGTTGATGGATCCCCAGACCGGTCAACCGATCGATTCCTTTGTCGAGGAAGAGGACGGCTACTGGCAGCCGTTGCCCAAGCCGGCGGCCGCCCCCTTGCCCAAGCCGCTGCCGCAGCCGGGTCTCAAGCGCCTGGTGCAGATGGCCGAGAGCCAGATCCGTCAGGCCGCCCGGGAGGTCGAGATGGCCAAGCGGCAGATCCCTGTCGCCAAGGACCCGGTCTATCTGCAGGATGTGCTCGAAGTCCGGGCGCGGGCGCTGGAGGCGCTGGCCGGGCAAATCGACCGGGCGCTGGCCGAGTCGGACAGTTCCGTGGCGCAAAGCGAAGTCTCCGCCGGCAAGGTTCAGGCCTCTGAACTACGTCTCCAGGCCGGGACGGTCAGGCATGAGGGATTGCTGGCGCGCATCGCCGTGACCAAGTCGAGTGCGCCGGACACCGAACGGCTGCTGTTTCTCAAGGAGCACAACGAGGTCGAGATCTTTCGCAACGGGCCGCGCACAAGACTCGGGAAGGATGATTTCCTCCAGGAGTATGTGGTGCGTGACAAGGCGGCCGGCAAGAATATCTGGGTGGCACATTTCCATTATCCCGAGAAAATCACCCCGGAGGAGTTGTTCCTGATGCGCGGCACCTTGGGCAAGGACGGCAAGCCACAAGCCCATGGCGCCCATCTGAAGCGCTGGGACGAGCGTTTTCTCGGGGTCAAGGCGCAGGCCCGGGCCGAGCAGGAGCGCTTTGAACGCATCCGCCAAGGTCAGCCCGGGCGGGCCTTGGAAGTGTTCCGGATCTGGCGCAGCGAGATCAGCCTGAGCATGGCCCGCCAGCTGTTTTTCAATGCCCCGGAACGCGAAGGCGTGGTACGTGAGCAACTGCGCCGGCTTTAGGGGTTGCCCTTGCCGTGGCCGGAGGTGTGGGCCATGGATTTTCCGGTGGCCGGTTGCGGCCGTTTGGGCCGACGCGAGAGTGGCCAGAGCCCGGCCATGAACAGCGCCGGAAAGACAATTTCCAGGGGCCGCTGCCTGAGCTGTTCACAGATATGGTCGGCGGCTTTCTCGGCCGACCAGCGCAGCGGCATGGGGAAATCGTTTTGCCGGGCCTGCGGGGGGTCGACGAAACCGGGGCTGACCAGGGTGACGGCGATGCCTTCGTCGGCCAGGTCGATGCGCAGGGATTCGAACAGATCGCGCATCCCGGCCTTTGACGCGCCATGGGCTTCGGCCCGGGGCAACGGCAGGAAGGTGACCGAGCTGGCGATGCCCACCAGATGCGGCTGCAGGCCGGATCGAAGCAGCGGCAAGGCCACGTCGATGCAGTAGCTGCTGGCCAGCAGGTTGGTGCGCACCACCCGCTCGATGATCGAGGCATCGAACGCCTGGGCATCGACATATTCACAGGTGCCGGCGTTGAGAATCACGGTGTCCAGGGAGCCCCAGGTCTGGGTGATGCGCTCACCGATTTCCCGTACCTGCCGGCTGTCGGTCAGGTCGCCGGGTGCCAGCAGGAGCTGGTCGGGATAACGTTTTTCCAGGGTTTGCAGCGGTTCGACACTGCGGGCGCTGACGGCCAGTTGCACACCGCTCTTGAGCAGGACTTCGGCGAGGGCTGCACCGATGCCGCTGCTGGCGCCCGTGAGCCAGACACGTCGTGGAGGTGTAATGCTCATCCCATGCTCCTTTTCAACCCGGCCATCCCTTGGCCAGTGTCAGATGACGATAGCTCATGTATCAGCAGTGATACCAAGGTTCCTGAAGGCGGCGAGGGCGCGTTCGCGACTGCGGCCCAGATCGACCATGGGTTGTGGATAACTTTCGACACCGAACAGGTCGCCGAGTGCCGAGGGGTTATGCACGGCTTTTGGGGGCAGGCCGGCCAGTTCGGGTAGCCAGCGTTTGATGAACAGCCCTTCGCGGTCGAATTTTTCCGACTGGCTCAGCGGGTTGAAAATCCGGAAGTAGGGCGCCGCGTCGGTGCCGCTGGACGCGCTCCATTGCCAGCCGCCGTTGTTGGCCGCCAGGTCGCCATCGATCAGGTGTCGCATGAAGAAACGCTCGCCTTCACGCCAGTCGATCAGCAGGTTCTTGGTCAGGAACATCGCCACCACCATTCGCAGGCGGTTGTGCATCCAGCCGGTTTCCAGCAACTGGCGCATGGCGGCGTCGACGATCGGCAGGCCTGTGCGCGCTTCCTGCCAGGCCGCCAGTTCTTCCGGTGCCTGGCGCCAGGCCAGGGCTTCGGTTTCCGGGCGGAAGGCGCGCCGCTTCGAGACCCGTGGATAACCCACCAGGATGTGCTTGTAGAACTCACGCCAGAGCAGTTCGTTGATCCAGGTGACGGCGCCGGCATGGCCGCTTTCGAATTCGCCCCGGTTGCCTTGCAGGGCGGCATGCAGGCACTGGCGGGGCGAGATCACGCCGGCGGCGAGGTAGGCGGACAGCTGGCTGGTGGCGGATTTGGCCGGGAAGTCGCGTTCGCTTTGGTAGTTGTCGATCTGCTGCTCGGCGAAGCGCGTCAGGCGCCGCTGGGCCTCGTCCTCACCGGCGGGCCAGAGGTCGCGCAAAGCCTGGCTGGGGCGCGCGAAGCCTTCGACAGCTTCGGGTACCGGATCGGCTTCGACGGGCAGTGTCGACTGGGCCTTGGGGACGCTGACCTGGCGCGGCAAGGCGCTGCGCAGGCGGCTGTAGCAGACCTTGCGGAACTGGCTGAAGACCTGGAAGTAGGTGCCGGTGCGGGTCAGCACGCTGCCGGGCTTGAAGAACAGTTGATCCAGGTGGCAGTGAAAGCGGATACCGTCGGCTTCAAGCGTGTGCGCAACCGCCTGGTCACGGCGGCTTTCGTTGACGCCGTATTCTTCGTTGACGTGCACGGCATCGACCTTGAGCGACTGGCACAGCGTGCGCAGTACCTCGGGCACCTGGTCCCAGGTCTGCGCATGGCGAATCAGCAGCGGGATATTCAGCACCGCCAGCACCTTGCCCAGTTCCCGCAGGTTGCGCAGCCAGAAATCGACTTTGCACGGCGCATCATCGTGAAGCTGCCACTGCCCGGGTGTCACCAGGTAAACGGCGACCGTCGGCCCCTGCCCAGCGGCCGCGGCCAGGGCGGTGTTGTCATGCAGGCGCAAATCGGTGCGCAGCCAGAGCAGCTGCATGGCCATTCCTTGAGTCGAGAAATACCTGTACAAACAAGTATGTTTGTACAACTTAGGCTCATCATAGATTGCATTTTGTACAAGTAAAATCATTTGTACAGGTTTGGGTGGGCTGCAGTGATCACCGGCCCACGCGTCAGGTATCGCCGTCTTCCAGCTGGAGCCCGCTGACGCCGTGGTTCAGCCCAGGTGTTCCATCAGTCGCCGGGACGCTTCCTGGCCGCTGAGCCAGGCGCCTTCGACACGTCCGGACAGGCACCAGTCGCCACACACGTACAGGCCCAGGTCGGCATCGGCCAGCGCCCCCCATTCCCGTGAGCCGGCTGGGCGGGCGTAGAGCCAGCGGTGCGCAAGGGTGAAGACCGGTGCTGGCATGCTGTCGTGCAGCAACTCGGCGAAGGCGCCGTGCAACTGCTCGATCACGGCCTCCTTGGGCAGGTCCAGGTACTGCTTGCTCCAGGCGCTCGTGGCGTGCAGGACCCAGGTGTCGAGCTGGCTGTCGCGCGCCGGCTTGCTGCGGTTGCGGGCCAGCCAGTCGAGCGGGCTGTCCTGCACGAAGCAACCTTCCATCGGTGTTTCCAACGCGGTGTCGAAAGCCAGGGCGATGGCCCAGGTCGGCTCCATCTGCACGCCGGCGGCGGCACCGGCGAGTTTCGGCGCGGCGGCCAGCAGCGCGGTGGCCTGGGGCGCCGGCGTGGCGATGATCACCTGGCTGAACGGGCCATGGGTAAAGCCTTCGGCATCCTGCAGGTGCCAATGCTGTTCGCCGCGGAACACCTCGGTGATCCGGCAACTGAAATGCGCCTGGAGCCGGCCCAGCAGGCCACGGGTAATGGAGCTCATGCGCGGCGTGCCGACCCAGCGGGTCTGCTCGTCCGGCGACAGGCTCAATTGGCCGTTCTGGAAGTTGTAGAGCTGCGGGTTCCATTCGGCGACCCAACCCTCACCCTGCCAGCGCTGGACTTCCTTGACGAAGCGGCGGTCGCGGGCAGTGAAGTACTGTGCGCCCAGGTCCAGCGCACCGGCGTCGGTGCGCTTGCTGGACATGCGCCCGCCACTGCCGTGACTCTTGTCGAAGAGCTCGATGGGATATCCGGCATCGTACAATGTCCGGGCGGCCGAGAGTCCGGCGATGCCGGCACCGATTATTGCGATAGGTACAGTCATGGGTGGGCCTCGTTACCTGTCAGCACAGACTACGCCGTCAGCAAAACCTGTACAGTCTTGTTTTTTGGTATAGGTTGCGACCTGCTTGTCGATTCACACTGTCCTATTGTTAAAGCAAATATCTGTCGAGAGAAAAGAGCCCTGTTTATAAAAATAGACTAACGCTCTCGACAAAACGTTACGCGAGGACAAACTCATGCACATATTGCTGACCGGCGGTACTGGTTTGATCGGGCGCCAACTGTGCGAGTACTGGTTGGCGCAGGGGCATCGGCTGACGGTATGGAGCCGTCGCCCCCAGCAGGTGGCGCGTTTGTGCGGTGCGCAGGTGCGCGGTGTGCGTCATCTCGAGGACCTGGCCGGCGAGCACCTGGACGCGGTGATCAACCTGGCCGGCGCGCCGATTGCCGACCGGCTCTGGACCCACAGGCGCAAGGCCCTGCTCTGGAGCAGTCGGATCCAGCTGACCGAAACCCTGCTGGCCTGGCTGGAAGGGCGCGATCAGCGTCCTGCGGTGTTGATTTCCGGTTCGGCGATCGGCTGGTACGGCGATGGTGGCGAGCGTGAGCTGACAGAGAGTTCGCCGCCGGTGAGCGAGGATTTCGCCAGCCAGTTGTGTATTGCCTGGGAAGAAACCGCGCAGCGCGCCGAGGCCCTGGGTATTCGCGTGGTGCGGATCCGGACCGGCTTGGTGCTGGCGGCCGAGGGCGGCTTTTTGTCGCGCCTGTTGCTGCCGTTCAAACTGGCGCTGGGCGGCCCGATCGGCAACGGTCGGCAGTGGATGCCGTGGATTCATGTGCGCGATCAAATCGCCCTGATTGATTTTCTTCTGCATCGCAGTGACGCCAGCGGTCCTTATAATGCCTGCGCGCCCAAGCCGGTTCGCAACAAAGCCTTCGCCAGGGCGCTGGGCAAGGTCCTGCATCGCCCGGCGCTGATCCCGCTGCCGGCGTTTGTCCTGCGTCTGGGGCTGGGCGAACTGTCGCTGTTGCTGCTCGGCGGACAGCGGGCGACACCGGCCCGGCTGTTGGCGGCAGGATTTGTTTTTCAGTTTAACGATCTGCCCGCGGCCCTCGACGATCTGTCGGGTCGCCTCTGAAATAGGACGTTGCATGACCGATCACGCCTTGCTTCTGGTCAACCTGGGTTCTCCGGCCTCCACTTCGGTAGCGGATGTACGCAGCTACCTCGATCAATTCCTGATGGATCCCTATGTCATCGACCTGCCGTGGCCGGTCCGGCGCTTGCTGGTGTCGCTGATCCTGATCAAGCGCCCCGAGCAATCGGCGCATGCCTATGCTTCGATCTGGTGGGAGGAGGGCTCGCCGCTGGTGGTGCTCAGCCGGCGTTTGCAGCAGCAGATGACGGCGCAGTGGACCCAGGGCCCGGTGGAGTTGGCGATGCGCTATGGCGAGCCGTCGATCGAGATGGCGCTGAGCCGTCTGGCCGCACAAGGTATCCGCAAGGTGACCTTGGCGCCGTTGTATCCGCAGTTTGCCGACAGCACCGTGACCACCGTGATTGAAGAAGCCCGGCGGGTGGTGCGCGCGCGCAAGCTCGACGTGCAGTTTTCCATCCTGCAACCGTTCTACGATCAACCGGAATACCTCGACGCCCTGGTGGCCAGTGCCAGGCCGCACCTGACGCAGGGATTCGATCACTTGCTGCTGAGTTTCCATGGCTTGCCGGAGCGGCACCTGACCAAGCTCGATCCCACCGGCAGCCATTGCTTCAAGGATGCCGATTGCTGCAGGAACGCCTCGCCGGCGGTGCTCGCCACCTGTTACCGGGCTCAGTGCCTGCGCACGGCGGCGGCGTTTGCCGAGCGCATGGGCTTGGCGCAGGGGCAGTGGTCGGTGTCGTTCCAGTCGCGGCTGGGCCGGGCGAAGTGGATCGAGCCCTATACCGAGGCACGCCTGGATGAGCTGGCCAAGGCCGGAGTGAAGAGGGTCCTGGTGATGTGCCCGGCATTTGTGGCCGATTGCATCGAGACGCTGGAAGAGATCGGTGATCGCGGACGCGAGCAGTTTATCGCGGCGGGGGGCGAGGAGTTGGTGCTGGTGCCGTGCCTGAACGATGAACCGCAGTGGGCGGCGGCGTTGAATACCCTGTGCGAGCGGGCTCCGCTGGCCCTGTAAGCGGGAATCTCGAAAACGCTGCAAAACCTGTAGGAGCCGGCTTGCTGGCGATGGCGGCCGTATGGTCGATACAAGGCTCACTGGCCTCATCGCCAGCAAGCCGGCTCCCACAATGACCGTGTTGGTCGTAGTTGCATGTTCAGGGTCAAGGCCGCCTTACAACAACGGCTCGTCCGCCTTCTTGTTCTTCCAGCTGTCATTGCCCGGCAACAGCAGGTTCAACGCAATCGCCACAACAGCGCACAGTGCAATGCCCTTGAGGCCGAAGTCGTTCGACCCGGTGCCGGTTCCCACCAACATGCCGCCGATGCCGAACACCAGGGTCACCGACACGATCACCAGGTTGCGTGCTTCGCTCAGGTCGATCTTGTGGCGGATCAGGGTATTCATCCCCACCGCCGCGATCGAACCGAACAGCAGGCACAGGATCCCGCCCATCACCGGCACCGGAATGCTCTGCAGCAGCGCACCGAACTTGCCGATAAACGCCAGGCTGATGGCGAAGATCGCCGCCCAGGTCATGATCTTCGGGTTGTAGTTCTTGGTCAGCATCACCGCGCCGGTCACTTCGGCATAGGTGGTGTTGGGCGGGCCACCGAACAGGCCGGCCGCCGTGGTGGCGAGACCGTCACCCAGCAAGGTGCGATGCAGGCCGGGTTTCTTCAGGTAGTCGCGCCCGGTCACGCTGCCCACCGCGATTACCCCACCGATGTGCTCGATGGCCGGGGCCAGCGCCACCGGGACGATGAACAGGATCGCCTGCCAGTTGAACTCCGGTGCCGTGAAGTGTGGCAGGGCCAGCCATGGCGCCGCGGCGATCTTCGCGGTGTCGACCACGCCGAAATAGAACGACAGGGCAAAGCCCACCAGTACCCCGGAGATGATCGGCACCAGGCGGAAAATCCCCTTGCCGAACACCGCCACGATCAGGGTGGTCAGCAGCGCCGGCATGGAGATCAGCATGGCGGTCCGGTAATGAATCAGCTCGGTGCCGTCGCCGGCCTTGCCCATCGCCATGTTCGCGGCAATCGGCGCCATGGCCAGGCCGATGGAGATGATCACTGGCCCGATCACCACCGGCGGCAGCAGCCGATCGATGAAACCGGTGCCCTTGATCTTCACCGCCAGGCCCAGGAAGGTGTAGACGAAACCGGCCGCCATCACGCCGCCCATGGTCGCCGCCAGGCCGAACTGGCCCTTGGCGAGGATGATCGGGGTGATAAAGGCAAAGCTCGAGGCCAGGAACACCGGCACCTGGCGCCCGGTGACCAGTTGGAACAAGAGAGTCCCCAGGCCCGCGGTGAACAGCGCGACGTTCGGGTCGAGACCGGTAATCAGCGGCATCAACACCAGGGCGCCAAAGGCCACGAAAAGCATCTGCGCACCGGAGAGCACCGTGCGCCACAGCGGGTCGTTGAACTCATCCTGCATGTCAGGCGTCCTTCTGCTTGGTGCCGAAGATCTTGTCGCCGGCATCGCCCAGGCCCGGGATGATGTAGCCGTGTTCGTTGAGTTTCTCGTCGATGGACGCGGTGTAGATGGTCACGTCCGGGTGCGCCTGCTCGACCGCGGTAATCCCTTCGGGGGCCGCTACCAGGACCATGGCGCGAATGTCCTTGCAGCCGGCTTTCTTCAACAGGTCGATGGTGGCGACCATCGAGCCGCCGGTGGCGAGCATCGGGTCGATGATCATCGCCAGGCGTTCGTCGATTTCCGGTACCAGCTTTTCCAGGTAGGTGTGGGCTTCGAGGGTCTCCTCGTTGCGGGCCACGCCCACGGCGCTGACCTTGGCGCCCGGGATCAGGCTGAGCACGCCTTCGAGCATGCCGATACCGGCGCGCAGGATCGGCACCACGGTAATCTTCTTGCCGGCGATCTTCTCGACCTGGACGGTGCCGCACCAACCCTGGATATCGTAGGTTTCCAGGGGCAGGTCCTTGGTCGCCTCGTAGGTCAGCAACGCTCCGACTTCCTGAGCGAGCTCGCGGAAGTTCTTCGTGCTAATGTCAGCGCGGCGCATCAGGCCGAGCTTGTGGCGGATCAGCGGGTGGCGGATCTCACGGATGGGCATGGGAATAGGCTCCGGCGGCGGGCAAAAAACGGCTTAGATTAATCTATCCGCCGTTGTTGTCCTATAGATCAGCGGTACGTTAGTCCAGAAACCCTTGATCTGGTCGCGCGGGGTGCGTACCTTTGCCCGCTTTTCTTGCCCCCCTTACACCAGCAGCCCTATTTGGAGAGCGCCATGTCCGCTGATCTCGAGCATATCCGTCAAGTGATGCGCGAAGCCGACTGCCTGTACACCAACGACGAAGTCGAAGCGGCCATCGCCCGTGTCGGCGCGCAGATCAACGCCGAACTGGCCGGGAGCAATCCGGTGGTGTTCTGCGTGATGAACGGCGGCCTGATCTTCTCCGGCAAACTGCTGCCTCACCTGGACTTCCCGCTGGAAGCCTCGTACCTGCACGCCACCCGCTACCGCAACGAAACCAGCGGCGGCGAGCTGTTCTGGAAAGCCAAGCCGGAAGTCTCGTTCATCGACCGCGATGTGCTGATCATCGACGACATCCTCGACGAAGGGCACACCCTGGGGGCGATCATCGATTTCTGCAAACACGCCGGTGCGCGCCGCGTGCACACCGCCGTACTGATCGACAAGGACCACGACCGCAAGGCCCGCCCGGACCTGAAGGCGGATTACGTCGGCCTGCCGTGCATCGACCGCTACATCTTCGGCTACGGCATGGATTACAAGGGCTACTGGCGTAACGCCGCCGGTATCTACGCCGTCAAGGGGATGTAAGGGATGAGCACGCCTGGTTTTCTCGATTCAAGCTTGTTCGCCGAACTGGCCGCGAAGGCCGCGGCGAGTCCCCGTGGCCGGGTTCATCACAACTTTCACCAGATGGACGAGCCGTGCCATCGCATGGCCGTTGGACTGCAACCCGCCACCTATATCGCCCCGCACCGGCACCTGAGTGCCGACAAGGCGGAAACCTTGCTGGTGGTCAAGGGCCGCCTGGGCCTGCTGGTATTCGACGAGGCGGGTCAGGTCCTGGCCAAGCGCGTGTTGCAGGCGGGCGGCGACTGCCCGGGTGTCGACCTGCCGGCGGGGGTGTTCCATGGTCTGGTGGTCCTCGAGGCCGACAGCGTGATGTTCGAATGCAAGGCCGGCCCTTATCGTCCGGTGGGCGATGGCGAGTTGGCCGACTGGGCGCCACGCGAAGGCGAAGCCGGGGTCGCCGAGTACCAGGCCTGGATGCGCGCGCAGTTCGATTGAACCGGTGCCTGTCGACGGGCAGACGTGCGACTTTGCCGTATCATTAGCCGCCTGACGACAGGCAACGGGTTCCCAGGGCATGCTGGCCATCTTTCTCGGTATATTGACCATCACCGCGCCCGTCTTCGCCATGTTGTTCCTGGGCGTGGCGCTCAAGCGCGTGGGCTGGATCAACGACAACTTCATCCACACGGCTTCGGCACTGGTATTCAACGTCACCATGCCGGCGTTGCTGTTCCTCGGCATCCTCCATGCCGACCTGCATTCGGCGTTGCAGCCCAAGGTGCTGGGGTATTTTGCCGTTGCCACGCTGGTGGCGTTCGCCGGCGCCTGGGGCTGGGCGATCTGGCGTTGCCCCAGGGAAGACCGTGGGATCTACACCCAGGGCGCTTTTCGCGGCAATAACGGCGTCATCGGCCTGGCCCTGGCGGCCAGCATGTACGGCGCCTACGGGATTTCCCTCGGGGCGATTCTCGCGGCGCTGGTGATCCTGTTCTACAACACCCTGTCGACCATTGTCCTGGCGGTCTACAGTCCGGTGATCAAGTCCGATCCCTGGAGCATCTGCAAGAGTGTGCTGAGGAACCCGCTGATCATCAGTGTGATCGCGGCGGCGCCCTTCGCCTATTTCAAGATCGGCTTGCCCGGCTGGCTGGAGACGTCCGGCAACTATCTGGCGCAGATGACCCTGCCGCTGGCGCTGATCTGCATCGGCGGCACCCTGTCGCTGGCGGCCCTGCGCAAGAGCGGCGACCTGGCCTTGAGTGCGAGCCTGGTGAAAATGGTCGGCATGCCCGCGCTGTCGACGCTGGGGGCCTGGCTCTGTGGTTTCCGCGGGGCGGAGTTGGGGATTCTGTTTCTCTACTTCGGCAGCCCGACCGCCGCGGCCAGTTTCGTCATGGCCCGGACGGCCAATGGCAATCATGAACTGGCGGCGGCGATTATCGTGATCACCACCCTGATGGCAGCGATCACGACGAACATCGGCATCTTTGTGTTGCAGTGGGGCGGTTGGATCTGACGTTACCTTGTGGTGAGTCAGTCGGCCTTCTGGTAGGCGTCGATCACTTCCTGCGCCGCGCGGAAGGCGTCGATGGCCGCCGGCACCCCGGCATACACTGCGCAATGCAGCAGGGCCTCGCGAATCTCCTCCACTGTGCAGCCGTTGTTCAAGGCGCCGCGCACATGGCCCTTGAGCTCTTGCGGGCACTTGAGCGCGGTGAGCGCCGCCAGGGTAATCAGGCTGCGGGTCTTCAGCGGTAGCCCCTCACGGTTCCAGACACTGCCCCAGGCATGTTCGTTGACGAAGTCCTGCAACGGCTGGCTGAACTCGGTGGCATTGCCCAGGGCGCGGTCGACGAACGCATCGCCCATGACCTGACGACGCATCTCGACACCGGGTTTCTTCTGATCGGTCATTGCAGAGGCTCCTATGAATGTTGGCGACGCCAGGCCCTGAGCGTGCTGAGCAGCAGGAACGCACAGAGCGCCGGCAGGATGAAAAACAGCATCAGGCGTTCCAGTTTGTCCGCCATCGGCATGCCGGTGGTGAACCACACCACGTGCAGGCCGTAGGCCAGGTACAGGCCAAGGAACAACAGGCCTTCGGCACGGGTGATGCGGTAGCCGGAATAGAACACCGGCCAGCACAGCAGCGCAACGCCGAGCATCACCGGCAGGTCGAAGGTCAGGGCATTGGGTGACACGGACAGCGGCGCGGGGGCGATCAGCGCGGTCAGACCGAGCACGCCCAGCAGGTTGAACAGGTTGCCGCCGATCACATTGCCCACGGCAATGCCCCGTTGGCCGCGCACGGCGGCGATCAGCGAGGTGGCCAGTTGCGGCAACGAGGTGCCGACCGCCACCACGGTCAGGCCGATGATGCGTTCGGACAGGCCCAACTCGATGGCTACCGCCACGGCGGCGTCCAGCAGCAGGTGCCCGGCCACCACCAGCAGGGCCAGGCCCAGGCCCATCCAGGCCAGGCTGCTCAGCCAGGGCGTGGGTTTGTGCGTGGCGGCGGGTGGCGCCGCCGAGGCCTGGCCGGGATGTCGGGACTGGCGCAGCAGCAGGCCGAGATACAGCGCGAAGGTGATCAGCATGGCCAGGCCGTCGAGGCGCCCCAGCTCTTCATTGAACGCCAGGCCGAAGACCAGCAGGCTGGCGAAGATCATCAGGGGAATGTCCAGGCGGATCAGCTGGCGCGAGACCCGCAACGGGATGATCAGCGCCGAGAGGCCGAGGGTGACCAGGGTATTGAAGATATTGCCGCCGATCACGCTGCCCACCGCGATATCGGCATTCTCGGCCACGGCCGCCTGCACGCTGACCGCCAGTTGCGGTGCGCTGCTGCCGAAGGCGACGACGGTCAGGCCGACCAGCAGGGGCCTGACCCCCAGGCTCGCCGCCAGGCGCACGGCCGCGCGCACCAGCAGTTCGGCGCCGACGATCAGCAGCAACAGGCCGCCGCTCAGTTGAATCAGGCTCAGCCAGGGAAGGGTGGTCAATCCGAAAATGACGGGCTCCAGCGGTCAGTCGTCGAGGCTTTGGATGCGTACGCGGGCGGTACCGTGTTGCAGCATACCCAATTGGGCGGCCGCTTCGCGTGACAGATCGATCAGGCGCCCACGGATGTGCGGGCCGCGATCGTTGACGCGCACTATGACGGATTTGTCGTTGGCCAGGTTGGTGACTTTCACCCGTGTACCGAAGGGTAGTTGGCGGTGGGCAGCAGTCAGGCTGTGCGGGTTGAAGGGTTCGCCGCTGGCGGTGCGTTTGCCCCGATGCTTGGCGCCGTAATACGAGGCCAGGCCGGTTTCGTCGTAGCCGCGCGGGTTGATGTCGTGGCTGGCACAGCCGGCCAGCAGGCTGAAGAGGGCAAGGGCGGCGAGCAGGTGCTTCATCGGATGTCCTCGATAAGGTTGTGGAGAGAGCCACAAGGGTTGTGCCAACCTCGATGTTGGACAACCCTTTTGGTTCGCTATCAGCCTTCGAGTTTGCTTTTCAGCAATTGGTTCACTTGCTGCGGGTTGGCCTTGCCCTTGGAGGCTTTCATCGCCTGGCCGACAAAGAAGCCGAACATCTTGCCGCGCTTGGCTTCATCCGCTGCCCGGTACTGTTCGACCTGCTCGGCGTTGGCCGCGAGCATTTCGTCCAGGACCTTCTCGATGGCGCCGCTGTCGGTGACCTGCTTCAGCCCACGGGCCTCGATCACTTCGTCGGCGCTGCCTTCGCCATTGGCCATGGCTTCGAAGACCATCTTGGCAATCTTGCCGGAGATGGTGTTGTCCTTGATCCGCAGCAGCATGCCGCCCAGTTGCTCGGCACTGACCGGGGCCTGGTCGATGTCCACGCCCAGCTTGTTGAGCAGGCTGCCCAGCTCGACCATGACCCAGTTGGCCGCCAGCTTGGCGTCGCCGCCGATGCTCACGACTTTTTCGAAGTAGTCCGCCTGCTCGCGGCTGGAGGCCAGCACGCTGGCATCGTAGACCGACAGGCCGAACTGTTCCTGGAAGCGCTCGCGCTTCTGCGGCGGCAACTCCGGCAGTTGCGCGCGGACTTCATCGAGGAACGCATTCTCGATGACCACCGGCAACAGGTCCGGGTCGGGGAAGTAACGGTAGTCGTTGGCTTCCTCCTTGCTGCGCATGGCGCGGGTTTCGTCCTTGTTCGGGTCGTACAGGCGAGTCTGCTGGATCACCTTGCCGCCATCTTCGATCAGTTCGATCTGGCGCTGCACTTCGCTGTTGATCGCCTTCTCGATGAAGCGGAACGAGTTGACGTTCTTGATCTCGCAGCGGGTGCCGAACTCGACCTGGCCCTTGGGCCGTACCGAGACGTTGCAGTCGCAACGCAGCGAACCTTCGGCCATGTTGCCGTCGCAGATGCCCAGGTAGCGCACCAGCGCATGGATCGCCTTGACGTAGGCCACGGCTTCCTTGGCGCTGCGCATGTCCGGCTCGGAGACGATTTCCAGCAGCGGCGTGCCGGCACGGTTCAGGTCGATGCCGGTGGCGCCGCTGAAGTCCTCGTGCAGGCTCTTGCCGGCGTCTTCTTCCAGGTGCGCGCGGGTGACGCCGATGCGCTTGACCGTGCCGTCTTCCAGGGTGATGTCCAGGTGGCCCTTGCCGACGATCGGCAGTTCCATCTGGCTGATCTGGTAGCCCTTGGGCAGGTCCGGGTAGAAGTAGTTCTTGCGGGCGAACACGTTGTGCTGGCCGATTTCGGCGTCGATGGCCAGGCCGAACTTCACCGCCATGCGCACCGCTTCCTGGTTCAGCACCGGCAGCACGCCGGGCATGCCCAGGTCAATCAGGCTGGCCTGGGTGTTCGGCTCGGAACCGAAGGTGGTGGCGCTGCCGGAGAAAATCTTCGATTGGGTGGCGAGCTGGGTATGAATCTCCAGCCCGATCACGACTTCCCATTGCATGTGTTTCTCCTCAGAAGCCTTCAGGTGTGCGGGTGTGCCAGTCAGTGTTGAGCTGATACTGGTGCGCAACGTTGAGCAGACGGCCTTCCTGGAAATACGGGGCCAGCAGTTGGACGCCCACCGGCAGGCCGTCGACGAAGCCGGCCGGCATGGACAGGCCCGGCAGGCCCGCGAGGTTGGCGGTGATGGTGTAGACGTCTTCCAGGTACGCGGCGACCGGGTCGCTGCTCTTCGCGCCGATCTTCCACGCCGGGTTCGGGGTGGTCGGGCCGAGGATCAGGTCGACTTCGTTGAAGGCCGCCATGAAGTCGTTCTTGATCAGCCGACGGATCTTCTGCGCCTGCAGGTAGTAGGCGTCGTAGTAGCCGGCCGACAGCGCGTAGGCGCCGACCAGGATGCGCCGCTGGACTTCCGCGCCGAAGCCTTCGCCACGGGAACGCTTGTACAGGTCGGTGAGGTCTTTCGGGTTTTCGCAGCGATAGCCGAAACGCACGCCGTCGAAGCGCGACAGGTTCGACGAGGCTTCCGCCGGGGCGATCACGTAGTACGCGGGAATCGCGTGCTGCATGTTCGGCAGGCTGATTTCCTTGACGATCGCGCCCAGTTTCTCAAGCTCCTTGATGCTCGCCTGGATCAGTTCGGCGATGCGCGGGTCGAGGCCGGCGCCGAAGTATTCCTTGGGCACGCCGATGCGCAGGCCCCGGATCGACGCGCCGAGGCCGGCGGCGTAGTCCGGTACCGGTTCATCGATGCTGGTGGAGTCCTGCGGGTCGAAGCCGGCCATGCCTTGCAGCAGCAGGGCGCAGTCTTCGGCGGTGCGCGCCAGCGGGCCGCCCTGGTCGAGGCTGGAGGCGTAGGCGATCATGCCCCAGCGCGAGACACGACCGTAGGTCGGTTTCAGCCCGGTGAGGTTGGTCAGCGCCGCCGGCTGGCGGATCGAGCCGCCGGTGTCGGTGCCGGTGGCAGCCGGCAGCAGGCGCGCGGCAACGGCTGCCGCCGAACCGCCGGACGAGCCGCCCGGAACATGTTCCAGGTTCCACGGGTTACGCGCGACGCCGTAGTAGCTCGATTCGTTGCCCGAGCCCATGGCGAACTCGTCCATGTTGGTCTTGCCCAGGGTCACGGTGCCGGCCGCGGCCAGCTTGGCGACCACGGTGGCGTCGTAGGGCGCCTTGAAGTTGTCGAGCATCTTCGAGCCGCAGCTGGTGCGGATGCCCTGGGTGCAGAACAGGTCCTTGTGGGCGATCGGCGCGCCGAGCAGGGCACCGCTCTCGCCATTGGCACGGCGGGCGTCGGCGGCCTTGGCCTGGCTCAGGGCCAGGTCCTCGGTCAGGCTGATGAAACTGTTGAGCTGCGGGTCGAGCTGGGCGATACGCGCCAGCAGGGTCCGGGTCAGCTCTTCGGAGGAGAATTTCTTGTCGGCGAGGCCACGGGCGATCTCGGCCAGGGTCATCTGATGCATTGCAGGCTCTTTCCCTTTAGTCGATGACTTTCGGAACCAGGTACAGGCCGTTTTCGACCGCTGGCGCGATGGACTGATAAGCCTCGCGGTGATTTCGCTCGGTCACGGCGTCGGCGCGCAGGCGCTGATTCGCTTCCAGAGGGTGGGCAAGGGGTTCGATGCCGCTGGTATCGACAGCCTGCATCAGGTCGACCAGGCCCAGAATGCTGTTCAGGGCTTCGGTGGTGCGTGGAAGATCGGCTTCGACCAGGCCCAGGCGGGCCAGGTGAGCGATTTTTTCCACGTCGGAGCGTTCAAGCGCCATGGGAATCTCCAGTGGAAAACCGGGCGGAAGGGGTCCGTTCGGTTAGGCAATACACAATAAAGAGTGTCAATAAGTGCGGGCGCGACTTACGATTGTCGGAACACTACCGCATTTCTACGGTCACATGGCCGCGATTGTATGGGATGGTGCTCGGAAAAACGCCTAATTTAACATATTGGCGCCTTGCCCAAAATCCCCGTCGTTGTTAGAGTTTGCCGCACTTTTTTACCCACGCGTTGCCCAGGGTCCCTTTCCAATGTTCAAGAAACTGCGTGGCATGTTTTCCAGCGATCTTTCCATCGACCTGGGTACAGCCAACACCCTTATCTACGTGCGCGAGCGCGGTATCGTCCTGAACGAGCCCTCGGTCGTTGCGATTCGCACCCATGGCAACCAGAAGAGTGTCGTGGCCGTCGGCACCGAGGCCAAGCGCATGCTCGGTCGTACGCCGGGCAACATTGCCGCCATTCGTCCGATGAAGGACGGCGTGATCGCCGACTTCAGCGTCTGCGAAAAGATGCTGCAGTACTTCATCAACAAGGTGCATGAAAACAGCTTCCTGCAGCCCAGCCCTCGCGTGCTGATCTGCGTGCCGTGCAAATCGACCCAGGTCGAGCGCCGCGCCATCCGTGAATCGGCCCTTGGTGCCGGTGCCCGTGAAGTGTTCCTGATCGAAGAGCCGATGGCGGCTGCCATCGGTGCCGGCCTGCCGGTGGAAGAAGCCCGCGGTTCGATGGTCGTCGATATCGGTGGCGGTACCACTGAAATCGCGCTGATCTCCCTGAACGGCGTGGTCTATGCCGAGTCCGTGCGTGTGGGCGGCGACCGTTTCGACGAAGCGATCATCACCTACGTGCGTCGCAACTACGGCAGCCTGATCGGTGAATCCACCGCCGAGCGCATCAAGCAGGAAATCGGTACGGCCTACCCGGGCGGTGAAGTGCGTGAAGTCGACGTGCGCGGCCGCAACCTGGCCGAAGGTGTGCCACGTGCCTTCACCCTGAATTCCAACGAAGTGCTGGAAGCCCTGCAGGAATCCCTGGCGACCATCGTCCAGGCGGTGAAGAGCGCCCTGGAGCAGTCGCCGCCGGAACTGGCGTCGGACATCGCCGAGCGCGGCCTGGTGCTGACCGGTGGTGGCGCGCTGCTGCGTGACCTCGACAAGCTGCTGGCCCAGGAAACCGGTCTGCCGGTGATCGTTGCCGAAGATCCGCTGACTTGCGTAGCTCGTGGCGGCGGTCGTGCCCTGGAAATGATGGATAAGCACACCATGGATCTGCTTTCCAGCGAGTAAGTTCGCTGAGAAGCTCTATGCTGTTGCGCTCACAGGCAGCACTTTTCAGTGCTGCCTGTTGTGTTTATCTTCTGTCAATCTTCATCCAGGCCGGTGTGATGCCGTATGAATAAAATGACTCATTGCCTGGGAGGAGCGGCTTATTAAACCGCTTTTTGCCAAAGGCCCCTCATTGGGCGTTCGCTTGCTGGTGCTGGTCGTGCTATCGGTCGCGCTGATGGTGGTCGATGCCCGTTTCACGCTGCTCAAGCCGGTGCGCAGCCAGATGTCGCTGGTGCTGATGCAGTCGTACTGGATCACCGATCTGCCGCAGCGCTTGTGGCAAGGCGTGGCCAGTCAGTTCGGCAGTCGTACCGAACTGGTCGCCGAGAACGAAAAACTCCAGACCGAAAACCTGCTGTTGCAAGGGCGCCTGCAAAAACTCGCGGCCTTGACCGAGCAGAACGTGCGCCTGCGCGAGTTGCTCAACTCCTCGGCGCTGGTCAACGAGAAGGTCGAGGTGGCCGAGCTGATCGGCATGGACCCCAACCCCTTCACCCATCGCATCATCATCAACAAGGGCGAGCGTGACGGTGTGGTCCTCGGGCAGCCGGTGCTCGATGCCCGCGGCCTGATGGGCCAGGTGGTCGAGTTGATGCCCTACACCTCGCGTGTATTGCTGCTCACCGACACCACCCACAGTATTCCGGTACAGGTCAACCGCAACGGCCTGCGGGCCATTGCCAGCGGCACCGGCAATCCCGAGCGCCTCGAACTGCGCCACGTCGCCGACACCGCCGATATCAAGGAAGGCGACCTGCTGGTCAGTTCCGGCCTGGGCCAGCGTTTCCCGGCGGGTTACCCGGTGGCGACGGTCAAGGAAGTGATTCACGACTCCGGCCAGCCGTTTGCCATCGTCCGTGCCGTGCCGACGGCGGCGTTGAACCGCAGCCGGTACCTGTTGCTGGTGTTCAGTGACAGCCGCACCCCGGAAGAGCGGGCCAACGAAGCGGCGCAGGCCCAGGAAGCGGATCGCCAGGGTGGTGACGGCGCGCCCGTGGTGCCGGCCACGGTGCCCAAGGCCGCTGCCGCGCCAGCGACGCCCGCCAAACCGGCTGCCGCGCCGGCGACACCCGCGAAACCGGCTGCCGCACCGGCAACCCCGGCCAAGCCGGCGCATGCCGCCAAGCCAACGGCTGCCAAACCACCCGCCAGCAAGCCGCCGGCGGCGACACGGGCAGCCCCCCGGACGGAGGAATAATGGCTGGTACCACCTTATCCCGAAATGGCTGGATCGTCTGGCTGACCTTCGCCATCGGCCTGCTGCTCAGCGTCTCGCCGCTGCCGCAGTTCATGGAGATCCTGCGTCCGCTCTGGCTGGCGCTGTTGCTGGCGTTCTGGGCGCTGTACCTGCCGCACCAGATCGGCATGGTCACCGCGTTCCTTCTGGGTCTGGCCGAAGACGTGCTCTACGGCACCCTGCTGGGCCAGAACGCGCTGATCCTGACCCTCATCACCTTCCTCGTACTGTCGCTGCAACAACGCCTGCGGATGTTCCCGATGTGGCAACAGAGCCTGGTGATCCTGGTGATCTTCGGCCTGGCGCAGTTGGTGCAACTCTGGCTCAGTGCCTTGACCGGCAACCGTCAACCGACCCTGGCACTGGTGCTGCCGGCCCTGGTCAGTGCCTTGCTCTGGCCCTGGGTCAGCTTTGGTCTGCGCGGATTGCGCCGACGCTTCAAAATCAACTGACAGGATCTCGCGTGCCATTTCCGGGTGAGCTGCCGATCCTGCTGACACAGCTCCTATAAAGAGTCCTGACATGGAGATGTCTCGATGACCTCGCTCTACCTGGCTTCCGGCTCACCGCGTCGGCGTGAACTGCTGACCCAGATCGGCGTGCCGTTCAGCGTCATCAGTGCCGATATCGACGAAACCCCGCTACCCGATGAAAGCCCGCTGGCCTATGTCGAGCGCCTGGCGCGGGCCAAGGCCGCGGCCGGACGCGCTCGCCTGGGCGTCACGCAAGCCGCGGCCGGTACCTGTGTGCTGGGTGCCGACACCGCCGTGGTGCTGGACGGTCGGATTCTCGGCAAGCCGCTGGATGAAGCGGATGCGCAGGCGATGTTGCTGGCCTTGTCCGCTCGCGAACACGAAGTGCTGACCGCCATTGCCGTGCTCAACGGTGAGCGCTGCGAGTCGCGGGTGGTGCGCAGCCTGGTGAAATTTCGCTCGATAAGCGCAGAAGAAACTCATGCCTATTGGTCCAGCGGCGAGCCGCGGGACAAGGCGGGCGCCTATGCTATTCAAGGTCTGGCGGCGGTTTTCGTGGCCGGGCTGAATGGCAGTTACTCCGCCGTCGTCGGCCTGCCCGTGTGCGAAACCGCAGAACTGCTCGGCCATTTCGGCATACCCTGTTGGCAAAACCTTGTCGTGCGCTGATTGCCGCACGCCCGTGATACGGCAATTTTATTGTGAATACGCCTGAACGAGACCCAGCCATGAGTGAAGAGATCCTGATCAACATCACGCCAATGGAATCGCGCGTGGCGGTGGTAGAGAACGGTGTGTTGCAAGAGGTTCATGTCGAACGCACGCAGAAGCGTGGCATCGTCGGCAATATCTACAAGGGCAAGGTGGTGCGGGTACTGCCGGGGATGCAGGCAGCGTTCGTCGACATCGGCCTGGACCGGGCGGCCTTTATCCATGCCTCGGAAATCTCCATGCGCGAAGGTCCGGCGGTGGAGAGCATCAGCGCGCTGGTTCACGAAGGGCAGAGCCTGGTGGTGCAAGTCACCAAGGACCCCATCGGCACCAAGGGCGCGCGCCTGACCACGCAACTGTCGATCCCGTCGCGTTACCTGGTGTACATGCCGCGCACCGCCCATGTCGGCATTTCCCTGAAGATCGAGGACGAAGCCGAGCGCGAGCGCCTCAAGCAGGTGGTCAGCGATTGCGTTGCCCGCGAAGGCATCACCGAAGCCGGCGGTTTTATCCTGCGCACGGCGGCCGAAGGTGCCGGGGCGGACGAGATCATGATGGACATCCGCTACCTGCGGCGCCTCTGGGACCAGATCGGCGCGCAGATCAAGACCATCGGCGCGCCCAGCGTGATCTACGAAGACCTCGGCCTGGCCCTGCGCACCCTGCGTGATCTGGTCAGCCCGAAGATCGAGAAGATTCGCATCGACTCGCGGGAAACCTTCCAGAAGACCACGCAGTTCGTCGCCGAACTGATGCCGGAAATCGCCGACCGCCTGGAGCACTACCCCGGCGAACGGCCGATCTTCGACCTGTATGGTGTCGAGGACGAGATCCAGAAGGCCCTGGAGCGCAAGGTCCCGCTCAAGTCCGGCGGCTACCTGGTGGTGGACCCGGCGGAAGCCATGAGCACCATCGACGTCAACACCGGGGCGTTCGTCGGTCATCGCAACCTCGAAGAAACCATCTTCAAGACCAATCTCGAAGCGGCTACCGCCATTGCCCGGCAACTGCGCCTGCGCAACCTCGGCGGGATCATCATCATCGATTTCATCGACATGGAAGACGAGGAGCACCAGCGCCAGGTCCTGCGGACCCTGGAAAAGCAGCTGGAACGCGATCACGCCAAGACCAATATCATCGGCATCACCGAGCTGGGCCTGGTGCAGATGACCCGCAAGCGCACGCGCGAGAGCCTCGAACAGGTGCTGTGCGAACCCTGCAACTGCTGCCAGGGGCGCGGCAAGCTGAAGACCCCGGAAACGGTTTGCTACGAGATTTTTCGTGAAATCCTGCGTGAAGCCCGCGCCTACCAGGCCGAAGGTTATAGAGTGTTGGCCAACCAGAAAGTCGTCGACCGTCTGCTGGATGAAGAGTCCGGCAACGTCGCCGAGCTGGAAGGCTTTATCGGCCGCACCATTCGTTTCCAGGTCGAGACCATGTATTCCCAGGAACAATATGACGTGGTGCTGCTCTGATTTCCCGTATTGAAGAAAGCCTGCCTGCTCGGTCCTGCATCGGCCTTTTTATCGAACCTTGCCTGAGGGGACACTGACATGGAGCGTCTGACACGCTTTGTTGCCGGCCTGGCCCGCTGGAGCTTGGGGCTGGGGGCGCTGCTGCTGGTGCTGGTGGCGTTGTATGCCAGCCTCGGCCGGCAACTGGTGCCGCTGGTGGCCGAGTATCGCGCCGAGGCCGAAGACAAGGCCCAGGCCGCCTTGGGCCTGCCGCTGGCCATCGGCAGCCTGGAAGGGCGCTGGCACGGCCTGACCCCGGTGCTGCTGGCCCATGACGTGAAGGTCGGCGAGGGGGCTTCGGCGTTGTTGCTGGACAAGGTCCAGGTGGTTCCCGATCTCTGGGCCAGCCTGCGGGCGCGGGAAGTCCGTATTGCCCATCTTGAGCTGGGCGGCCTGCAACTGAGCCTGAAAGAAGACCGGGACGGCCACTGGGCGCTCCAGGGTTTTCCGGTGCAGGACGACCAGCCGCTGGACCCCGGGCAGTTGCTGACGCGCCTGCAAATGATCAGGCAGCTTTCGCTGCTCGACAGCCAGGTGACCTTGCAGCCTTTCGGCGAGTCGCCGCTGACCCTGACTTACGTCGGTCTCAACCTGGAGAGCGGTGCTTCCCGCCAGCGCCTCGACCTGCGTCTGACGTTGCCCGATGGCCAGCCCCTGGCCCTGAACCTGAAAACCCGCGTGCAGGCCAGCGACTGGCGCAACGGCATGGTGCAAGCCTACCTGAGCCTGCCGCAAAGCGACTGGGCGCGCTGGCTGCCGGCGCGCCTGAGCGGACAATGGAAGCTCACCGAGCTCAAGGCCGGTGGCGAGTTCTGGTTGAACTGGACCGATGGGGCGCTGCAGAGTGCCGTGGCCCGGCTTAATGCACCGCGATTCCAGGGGGCTTATGCCGGACGCAAGGCGGCCAGCATCGACAACCTGGCCCTCAACGCCTTTATCCGACACACCGGGCAGGGTTACGACGTGCAGCTCGACTCCCTGGCCATGAGCCTGGGCAAGACGCGCTGGGAAAGCCGCCTGCAATTGCAGCAGCTCGCCGCCACCGACAAGGAGCAGGAGCGCTGGCACCTGCAGGCCGATCGCCTGGACCTGACGCCGATCACCCCCTTGCTCGACGCCCTGGCGCCCTTGCCCGAGGGGTTGGCCACGGCCATCGATCACCTGAAGGTCACCGGTGCGCTGCGTAATGTGCTGCTGGATTACCGCCCCCAGGAAAGCGGCGACCAGAAGCTGAGTTTCGCGGCGAACCTGGAGCGGGTCGGCTTCGATGCCTACCATGGCGCCCCGGCGGCGCGTAACGTCAGCGGCAGCATCAGCGGTGACCTGGGCCAGGGCGAACTGCGCCTGGACAGCAAGGATTTCTCCCTGCACCTGTACCCGATCTTCAACAATCCCTGGCAATACCTGCAGGCCAATGCCCGCCTGACCTGGCGCCTGGACCAGGAAGGTTTCACGCTGATCGCGCCCTACATCAAGGTGCTGGGGGAGGAGGGCAAGATCGCCGCCGACTTCCTCATTCGCCTGCACTTCGCCCAGGGCACGGAAGACTACATGGACCTGCGGGTCGGCCTCGTGGATGGCGAGGGGCGCTACACGTCCAAGTACCTGCCGGCGGTGTTGAGCCCGGCGCTGGACGAATGGCTGCGCAGTTCGATTCTGCATGGCGCGGTGGAGCAGGGTTTCTTCCAGTACCAGGGCTCGTTGAACCACGACGCATCGGCCGCGGCGCGCAGTATCAGCCTGTTCTTCAAGGTTCATGACGCGGAGTTGGCGTTCCAGCCGGGCTGGCCCCATGTCAGCAAGGTCAAGGGCGATGTCTTCATCGAGGACAGCGGGGTACGGATCAAGGCCAGCGAAGGCCAGCTGCTCGACACCCAGGTCCGCGACATCGCGGTCAACATTCCCCATGTGCCCAGCGGACAACACAGCCGCATGTTCCTCGATGGCAACTTTGCCGGGGGGCTGGGCGATGGCCTGAAGATTCTCCAGGAAGCCCCGATCGGCACCGCCTCGACCTTTGCCGGTTGGCAGGCCAATGGCGACCTGTCGGGCAAGGTGAGCCTGGATGTGCCACTGGTCAAGGCCGAGGAGCCGAAGATCCTGGTGGAGTTCAAGGCCGACAAGGCCAACCTCAAGCTGCCTGACCCGGCCCTGGAGCTGAGCCAGCTCAAGGGTAATTTCCGTTTCGACAGCGCCAAGGGCCTGAGCGCCGACAACATCAGTGCCCAGGCGTTCGAGCGGCCCGTCACCGCGCAGATTTTCGCCGATGGCAAACCGGGCAGCCTCAATACCCGGGTCGTGGCCAAGGGGCAGGTGGCGATCAAGCGGCTCAGCGACTGGCTGGGTGTCAGTCAGCCGTTACCGATCTCGGGTGACCTGCCTTACCAGTTGCAGCTGACGCTGAACGGTGCCGACAGCCAGTTGATGATCAACTCCAACCTCAAGGGGGTTGCCGTCGACTTGCCGGCACCGTTCGGCCTGCCGGCGAGCCAAGGTCGCGACAGCATGTTCCGCATGACCCTGCAAGGCCCCGAGCGGCGTTACTGGTTCGATTACGGCAATCTGGCCAACTTCACCTTTGCCGCACCGAACGGCAAGCTCGGCGAGGGGCGTGGCGAGCTGCTCCTCGGTGAAGGCGATGCCCAGCTACCGGCGACCAAGGGCCTGCGGGTTCGCGGGGTCTTGTCGGAGCTCGACCTGGGGGCCTGGCAGGCTGTCGCCGACCGTTATGCGGGGCAGGATTCGGGCGGCAGTGCCAAGCAATTGCTCAGCAGTGAGGACTTGAAGGTCGACAAGCTCAGTGCTTTCGGCCTCCAGTTCGACCAGGTGACTCTGCAGATGGCCCATGGCGCCAATGCCTGGGGCTTGCAGATCGACAGTCAGCAGGTCAAGGGCAGCATGACTTTGCCGGATGCCAAGGGCGTTCCGATTGGCGTCAAGCTGGCCTATGTGCGTCTGCCGGCGCCGGACCCGAAAGTGGTAGCCGATGAGAATGCGCCGGACCCGCTGGCTTCGGTCGATCCCCGGCAGATTCCGGCGGTGGACTTGAGTATCGAGAAACTGTTCCAGGGCAATGACCTGGTGGGCGCCTGGTCGCTCAAGGCGCGTCCGACGCCCCAGGGCATCAAGCTCAATGACCTCAGTCTCGGCCTCAAGGGCATGTTGCTGCAAGGTTCCGGCGGTTGGGAAGGCGTACCCGGCACCAGCGTCAGCTGGTTCAACGGGCGCCTGGAAGGCAAGAACCTGGCGGATGTGCTCAAGGCCTGGAGCTTCGCCCCGACGGTCACCAGTGACGATTTCAACATCGACGTCGACGGCCGCTGGCCCGGCTCGCCGGCCTGGGTCGGGCCCAAGCGCTTCTCGGGCAGTATCGATGCGACCTTCAACAGGGGTCAGTTCGTCGAGGCCGATGGCGGTGCCCAGGCACTGCGGGTGTTCGGCCTGTTGAACTTCAACTCCATCGGTCGTCGCCTGCGCCTGGACTTTTCCGACCTGCTGGGCAAAGGCCTGAGCTATGACCGGGTCAAGGGGCTGCTGGTGGCCAGCGAGGGGGTGTATGTGACACGTAACCCGATCACCCTGACGGGGCCTTCGAGCAACCTGGAACTCAACGGCACCCTCGATATGGTCGCCGACCGGGTCGATGCCAAGCTGCTGGTGACCTTGCCGGTGACCAACAACCTGCCGATTGCCGCGTTGATCGTCGGCGCGCCGGCCGTCGGCGGTGCACTGTTCCTGATCGACAAGTTGATCGGCGACCGGGTGGCCCGCTTCGCCAGTGTGAAATACACCGTCACCGGTCCCTGGAAAGAACCGAAGATCACCTTCGACAAGCCGTTTGACAAGTCGAAGTAAGGCCCCGGCGAAAAGCTGTTGCGCCGACACTATTTGTACTGGGCGTGCAGCTGCATGGAGTAGCATGGCGCCATACCCTTGAAGGAGTGCGCCATGACCTTTTCCGTCATTCAGATGGTCAGCCAGAGCGATGTGCTGGCCAACCTGGCCCAGGCCCGCACGCTGCTGGAGCGCGCTGCCGAGGGCGGAGCGCGGCTGGCCGTGCTGCCGGAAAATTTCGCCGCCATGGGCCGTCGCGACGTCGCCGAGATCGGTCGGGCCGAAGCCCTGGGCATCGGTCCGATCCTGCCCTGGTTGAAACAGGCCGCCCGCGACCTCAAGTTATGGATAGTGGCGGGCACCTTGCCGTTGCCGCCCGTCGACCAGCCGAATGCCAAGGCCAATGCCTGCTCGCTGTTGATCGACGAGCAGGGCGAGGCGGTGGCACGTTACGACAAGCTGCATCTGTTCGATGTGGACGTGGCGGATAATCGCGGGCGTTACCGCGAATCCGATGACTATGCTCATGGTAGCCAGGTGGTGGTGGCCGATACGCCGGTCGGTCGCCTGGGCTTGAGCGTGTGCTACGACCTGCGCTTTCCCGAGCTCTACAGCGAGTTGCGCAAGGCTGGTGCCGAATTGATTACCGCGCCCTCGGCCTTTACCGCCGTGACGGGAGCGGCGCATTGGGAGGTGCTGATTCGCGCCCGGGCCATCGAGACCCAGTGTTACCTGCTGGCGGCGGCCCAGGGCGGCGTGCACCCGGGGCCACGGGAAACCTTTGGCCATGCGGCGATTGTCGACCCTTGGGGGCGCATCGTCGCCGAACAGGATCAAGGCGAAGCGGTGTTGTTGGCCGAACGCGACAGTCATGAACAGGCGTCCATCCGGGCGCGCATGCCGGTGGCGAGCCATCGGCGCTTTTTCTCGCAGGGCGCGCAGCGGCCTGCATCGGAATGACGAAATAAGGCGCAAAATCATGAGCGAGTTGTTGTCCTCAGTCAGCGAACATCTGTTGGCGCCGGGTGGCGTAACCATTGAAAGCCTGCAAGCGGTGCTGGGCGATCTGGCCGGGCCGGGCATCGACGCCGCCGACTTGTATTTCCAGGGACAGATTTCCGAGTCCTGGGCCCTGGAAGACGGCATCGTCAAGGAAGGCAGTTTCAACCTTGACCAGGGCGTCGGCGTGCGTGCGCAGTCCGGTGAAAAAACCGGTTTTGCCTACAGCAACGCGATCACCCTCGAAGCCCTGGGCTCGGCGGCGCGTGCCGCGCGCTCGATTTCCCGGGCCGGCCAGCATGGCAAGGTCCAGGTGTTCAGCAGCCAGGATGTGACGCGCTTGTATGCGCCGGACAACCCGCTGGACGTGATGAGCCGTGCCGAGAAGGTCGAGTTGCTCAAGCGTGTCGATGTCGCCACGCGGGCCCTGGATCCGCGTATCCAGCAGGTATCGGTGAGCATGGCCGGGGTCTGGGAGCGGATTCTCGTCGCCTCCACCGATGGCGGCCTGGCGGCGGATGTCCGGCCGCTGGTGCGTTTCAATGTCAGTGTGATCGTCGAGCAGAACGGGCGTCGCGAACGCGGCGGTCATGGCGGCGGCGGGCGCACCGACTATCGTTATTTCCTCAGCGAAGACCGGGCCATGGGCTATGCCCGCGAGGCCCTGCGCCAGGCGCTGGTCAACCTCGAGGCGATTCCCGCGCCGGCCGGCACCCTGCCGGTGGTGCTCGGCTCCGGTTGGTCCGGGGTACTGCTGCACGAGGCGGTGGGCCACGGCCTGGAAGGCGACTTCAACCGCAAGGGCAGTTCGGCCTACAGCGGGCGGATGGGCGAAATGGTTGCGTCCAAGCTCTGCACCATCGTCGATGACGGCACCCTGGCGGGTCGTCGCGGTTCCCTGAGCGTCGACGACGAAGGCACGCCGACCGAGTGCACCACGCTGATCGAAAACGGCGTACTTAAAGGTTATATGCAGGACAAGCTCAACGCCCGGCTGATGGGCGTTGCTCGCACCGGCAACGGTCGTCGCGAATCCTACGCACACCTGCCGATGCCGCGCATGACCAACACCTACATGCTCGGCGGTGAAAGCGATCCGGCGGAAATCATCGCCTCGGTGAAGCGCGGTATCTATTGCGCCAACCTCGGCGGCGGCCAGGTGGATATCACCAGCGGCAAGTTCGTGTTCTCCACCAGCGAGGCCTACCTGATCGAGGATGGCAAGATCACTGCGCCGGTCAAGGGCGCGACCCTGATCGGCAACGGGCCGGAAGCCATGAGCCGGGTGTCGATGGTCGGCAACGACCTGGCGCTGGACAGCGGCGTGGGTACCTGCGGCAAGGATGGGCAGTCGGTGCCGGTGGGTGTCGGCCAGCCAACCTTGAAGATCGATGCCATCACCGTGGGTGGCACGGGGGCGTAGGAAGAGTCGGAGCTTCGGGTGAGCGCCGGATGGGCTCACCCGTGGAGAAGATCAGCGCAGGCCGCGTTGAGTTTCGTCCAGCTCACGGATGTACTTGAAGATTTTACGGCTGGAGGCCGGCGCCTTGTTCTGCGCAAGCTCGTGTTGAGCTTGGCGGATCAGGGAGCGCAGTTGCTGACGATCGGCGTCCGGGTATTCGACGACGAATTTTTCCAGTACATCGTCGGCGCCTGCGATCAGGCGATCGCGCCAGCGTTCGAGATTATGGAAACGTTCGTTGTATTGTCGGGTGGAGGCGTCGAGTTGATCCAGCAACACCAGGATGGCGTCAGTGTCCTGATCGCGCATCAGCTTGCCGATGAACTGGATATGCCGTTTACGCGCGATATGCGCGGTGTGCTTCGGCGCATCGGCCAAGGCGCGGCGCAAGCCGTCGGTCAGTGGCAGTTTGGCCAGCAGGTCGGGCTTGAGGGTGGTAAGGCGCTCGCCGAGATCAACCAGAGCATGCAGCTCGCGTTTGACCTGGGATTTGCTTTTCTCCCCATCGAGGGAGTCGTCGTAAGAATCAACCATGGTGGCAGTCCGCAAAGAAACGCCGCCATGATAACCAGTCGGGGGCCGCTTGTCCGGCCCGGTCGCTCGAAGACCTCGAGTGAAGGCTGCTTTTAAGTATAGAAAGCGAGTGGAGAAAGCCATGAGTTCAGCACAAAGCGTCGGCCCGCAGGCGTTGCCGGTCCTGCAGGAGCAGGTCGAGCAGATTCTCGCCGAAGCCAAACGCCAGGGCGCCAGTGCCTGTGAAGTGGCGGTATCCCTGGAGCAGGGGCTGTCAACTTCGGTGCGCCAGCGGGAAGTGGAAACCGTCGAGTTCAACCGTGACCAGGGCTTTGGCATCACCTTGTACGTGGGTCAGCGCAAGGGTTCGGCCAGCACCTCGGCCAGCGGCCCCGAAGCGATTCGCGAAACCGTGGCGGCAGCCCTGGCCATCGCCAAGCACACCTCGGAAGACCAGCACTCGGGCCTGGCTGACGGTGCCCTGATGGCGAAGGAGCTCAAGGACTTCGACCTGTTCCATGCCTGGGACATCAGCCCCGAGCAGGCCATCGAGCGCGCGCTGACCTGCGAGGCGGCGGCCTTCGATGCCGACCACCGGATCAGCAATGCCGACGGCACCACCCTGAGCACTTCCCAGGGTTGCCGGGTGTATGGCAACAGCCACGGTTTTATCGGTGGCTCGGCATCGACCCGGCACAGCCTCAGTTGCGTGATGATCGCCGAAGGCGACGGCCAGATGCAGCGCGATTACTGGTATGACGTCAATCGCCAGGGCGAATTGCTGGCGGATGCCGTCAGCATTGGCCGCAAGGCGGCGCAGCGGGCGGCCAGCCGCCTGGGCGCGCGTCCGGTACCGACCTGCGAAGTGCCGGTGCTGTTCTCGGCAGAGTTGGCCGGTGGCTTGTTCGGCAGTTTCCTTTCGGCGATCTCCGGCGGCAACCTGTACCGCAAGTCTTCGTTCCTCGAGGGGGCGATGGGCCAGCGCCTGTTTCCGGAGTGGCTGACCCTCGACGAGCGTCCGCACCTGATGCGCGGCATGGCCAGCTCGGCCTTTGACGGCGACGGCCTGGCGACCTATGCCAAGCCGTTCGTGGAAAATGGCACCCTGGTCTCCTATGTGCTGGGTACCTATTCGGGACGCAAGCTGGGCCTGCCGAGCACGGCCAACGCCGGTGGCGTGCATAACCTGTTCGTGACCCATGGGGTCGAGGACCAGGATGCGCTGATCCGGCGCATGGGGCGCGGGCTGCTGGTGACCGAGTTGATGGGCCAGGGCCTGAACATGGTCACCGGGGATTATTCGCGGGGCGCGGCGGGTTTCTGGGTTGAGAATGGCGAGATCCAGTTCCCGGTCCAGGAAGTGACCATTGCCGGCAACATGCGTGACATGTTCAAGCAGATCGTCGCCGTAGGCAGCGATCTTGAGCTGCGCAGCCATATCCGCACGGGCTCGGTGCTGATCGAGCGGATGACCGTGGCCGGTAGCTGATTGCATGGGGTGAAAAAAAGGCGCGCCATCCGCTGGATGGCGCGCCTTTTTTGTGGCGTGTGCTTTACACGCGCTGAAAGGTGTAGGGGCGGTGGGGAGGGCGGCGTTACTCGCCCTCGTCGAAATAGTTGTTGATCAGCTTGACCAGTGCGGCCATCGCGTCATCTTCCTGCTCGCCTTCGGTCTTCAGGTGAATCCGGGTGCCCTTGCCGGCCGCCAGCATCATCATGGCCATGATGCTCTTGCCGTCGACCATGCTTTCAGGTGTGCGCCCGGCGCGGATCTGGCAGGGGAACTGGCCGGCAACACCGACGAACTTCGCTGAAGCGCGGGCGTGCAGACCCAGTTTGTTGATGATTTCAATTTCCAGAGCGGGCATCGCGGTGGGGGTCCTTTCAGCTAAGGTCGCGGTGGCGGACCTGGACGTTCTTCAGGGATTGTTGCAGGGCCTTGCCCAAGCGTTCGGTGAGGTAGACGGAGCGGTGATGTCCCCCCGTGCAGCCGATGGCAATAGTGACATAAGCGCGGCTGCTGGCGGCAAAACGCGGTAACCATTTGAGCAAATAACTGGAAATATCCTGGTACATCTCCTCGACATCCGGTTGTGCGGCCAGGTACTCGGCCACCGCCTGGTCGAGCCCGGACTGCTCGCGCAACTCCGGTTTCCAGTAGGGGTTGGGCAGGCAGCGTACGTCAAACACCAGGTCGGCATCCACCGGCATCCCGCGCTTGAAACCGAATGACTCCACCAGGAAGGCCGTGCCCGGTTCCGGCTGGTTCAGCAGGCGCAGCTTGATGGTGTCACGCAACTGATAGAGGTTCAGGTGGGTGGTATTGACCTTGAGGTCGGCCAGGTCCGAGATCGGCCCCAGCAGGTTGCTTTCGTCGCGGATGGCCTCGGCCAGGGAGCGATCGGCACTGCTCAGCGGGTGGCGCCGACGGGTTTCGGAGAAGCGCTTGAGCAGGGTTTCTTCGTCGGCGTCCAGGTACAGGACATCGCACTGGATATGCCGGCTGCGCACTTCAGCCAGCAGTTCCGGGAACCGCGACAGGTGGCTGGGCAGGTTGCGTGCATCGATGGAGACGGCGACCAGCGGTTGTGCCAGCTCGGTATGGATCAGCGCTCGCTCGGCCAGTTCCGGCAACAGGCCGGCCGGCAGGTTGTCGATGCAGTAGTAGCCACTGTCCTCGAGAACATCGAGGGCGGTGCTTTTACCTGAGCCGGAGCGGCCGCTGACGATGATCAAGCGCATGGTTAATGACCGTTCTGCTCGTCCAGGACCACCTGATACAGGGCCTGGTTGGAGGCTGCAGCGCGGAGTTTGTCGCGGACGTCCTTGCGGTCCAGCATGCTGGCAATCTGCCGTAGCAGCTCCAGGTGGGCATCGGTGGCCGCTTCCGGGACCAGCAGGACGAACAGCAGGTCAACCGGCGCGCCGTCGATGGCGTCGAAATCGATGGGGGCGTCCAGGTGCATCAGGGCGCTGATGGGCGTCAGGCAACCCTTGAGGCGGCAGTGTGGAATGGCAATGCCATTGCCGAAACCGGTCGAGCCAAGTTTTTCCCGCGCAACCAGGCTATCGAAGACGTCCTGCATGGCCAGGTAAGGGACTTCGCGGCTGATCAGGTTGGCAATTTGCTCGAGGGCTTTCTTTTTACTGCCGCCCGGCACGTTCACCAGGGAACGGCCGGGGGTCAGGATGCTTTCAAGTCGGATCATGGATGGGTGTCAGCGACCTGTACCCTGGAGCAGGTGCAGGTTCTTTTCCTTATGCTTTTTCAGTTGTCGGTCCAGCTTGTCGGTGAGCAGGTCGATCGCGGCATACATGTCGTCATGCTCGGCGTTGGCGACGACTTCACCGCCGTGGATATGCAAGGTGGCTTCAATTTTCTGCTTCAGTTTTTCGACGGCCATGGTCACCTGTACGTTGGTGATCTTGTCGAAATGCCGCTCCAATCGGTCGAGTTTCTCGCCGATGTAAACACGCAGGGGTTCGGTCACTTCCAGTTGATGTCCACTGATATTGACTTGCATACAGCTTCTCCTTCGTTGCCAGTGCATAAAGCGGCAGGCGATTACCTGCCACTGGAACGCTGTAACGGGGCCCTGCCGCCTACATCAGTCGCTTCCGCTCGCTGGAGGGAGCGATCCCCAGAGACTCACGGTATTTGGCGACGGTACGACGGGCCACCTGAATGCCTTGTGCCTCCAGTAAACCAGCGATCTTGCTGTCACTCAACGGCTTTTTCTGATTTTCCGCTGCAACCAGTTTCTTGATGATCGCGCGGATCGCCGTGGACGAGCATTCACCGCCCTCGGAGGTGCTGACGTGGCTGGAGAAAAAGTATTTCAGTTCATAGATACCGCGGGGGGTATGCATGAATTTCTGTGTGGTGACCCGGGAAATCGTCGACTCGTGCATGCCGACCGCTTCGGCGATGTCATGCAGGACCAGCGGCTTCATCGCCTCGTCACCGTATTCCAGGAAGCCGCGCTGGTGCTCGACGATCTGGGTGGCGACTTTCATCAGGGTCTCGTTGCGGCTCTGCAGGCTCTTGATGAACCAGCGGGCTTCCTGCAACTGGTTGCGCATGAAGGTGTTGTCGGCGCTGGTGTCGGCGCGCCGGACGAAGCCGGCGTACTGCGGGTTGACCCGCAGGCGCGGCACCGATTCCTGGTTCAGCTCCACCAGCCAGCGCTCGTTGTCCTTGCGCACGATCACGTCGGGTACGACGTACTCGGCTTCGGTGGACTCGATTTGCGAACCCGGGCGCGGGTTGAGGCTCTGGACCAGCTCGATGACCTGGCGCAGCTCGTCTTCCTTGAGCTTCATGCGGCGCATCAACTGGCTGTAGTCGCGGCTGCCGAGCAGGTCGATGTAGTCGATGACCAGGCGCTGTGCCTCGGCCAGCCAGGGCGTCCTGGTCGGCAACTGACGCAGTTGCAGCAACAGGCATTCGCCCAGGTTGCGCGCACCGATGCCGGCCGGTTCGAATTGCTGGATGCGATGCAGCACCGCTTCGATCTCGTCCAGCTCGATGTCCAGCTCCGGGTCGAAGGCGTCGAGGATTTCCTCGAGGGTTTCGTCCAGGTAGCCCTGATTGTTGATGCAATCGATCAGGGTCACGGCGATCAGTCGATCGGTGTCGGACATCGGCGCCAGGTTCAACTGCCAGAGCAGGTGGCTCTGCAGGCTCTCGCCGGCGGAGGTGCGGGTGGTGAAGTCCCACTCGTCGTCATCGTTGCCGGGCAGGCTGCTGGCGCTGGTCTGGTAGACATCTTCCCAGGCGGTGTCGACGGGCAGCTCGTTGGGAATGCGCTCGTTCCAGTCGCCTTCATCGAGGCTGTCCACCGTCGGCGCGGTTTCCTGCTGGTAGGACGGTTCCTGGATCTCGGTATTGGGGGTGTGCTCGGCTTTGTCGGCCAGTGGGTCGGTATTGTCGAAGTCGTCGCCTTCTTCCTGGCGTTCGAGCATCGGGTTGGACTCCAGGGCCTCCTGGATTTCCTGCTGAAGGTCCAGGGTCGACAATTGGAGCAGGCGGATGGCCTGTTGCAGCTGCGGTGTCATCGTCAGCTGCTGGCCCATTCTCAGGACTAGCGATGGTTTCATGGCAGGGGCTTAACACCTTATTCGCCGGCGCGCATGCGCCATCCACTCTACAGGGCGCCGGGGCGCCAAACATAAGCAAATTATATGCCTGAAACCCGAGGGTTTGCCTAGAGCGCTGTAACAATAAAAATCCTGTGGTTTTTATTGAACGGGACGCGCTCCGGCGCTGGATCCGTTCCCTCGATGTCTACAGTCGGAACTCGTGGCCGAGGTAGACTTCCTTGACCAGTTCGTTGGCCAGGATGGTGGTCGAGTCGCCCTCGGCGATCAGCTGTCCATCGTTGACGATGTAGGCGGTTTCGCAGATATCCAGGGTCTCGCGGACGTTGTGGTCGGTGATCAGTACGCCGATGCCCTTGGCCTTGAGGTGGTGGATGATCTGTTTGATATCGCCTACGGAAATCGGGTCGACCCCGGCGAAGGGTTCATCGAGCAGGATGAATTTCGGCGCGGTGGCCAGGGCGCGGGCGATTTCCACGCGACGCCGCTCGCCACCGGACAGGCTCATGCCGAGGTTGTCGCGAATGTGGCTGATGTGGAACTCCTGCAGCAGGCTTTCCAGCTCCTTGCGGCGGCCGTTCTTGTCGAGGTCCTTGCGGGTCTCGAGGATCGCCATGATGTTGTCCGCCACCGACAGCTTGCGGAAAATCGACGCTTCCTGGGGCAGGTAGCCGATCCCGGCGCGGGCGCGGCCGTGCATGGGCTGGTGGCTGACGTCCTGGTCGTCGATCAGCACGCGGCCCTGGTCGGCCTGGACCAGGCCGACGATCATGTAGAAGCAGGTGGTCTTGCCGGCACCGTTGGGACCGAGCAGGCCGACGATCTGCCCGCTGTCGATCGACAGGCTGACATCACGCACCACCTGGCGACTTTTGTAGGCCTTGGCCAGATGCTGGGCTTTCAGGGTTGCCATTACTGCGCCTTCTGCTGGTCGGTTTTCTGCTTCGGCTGGATGACCATGTCGATGCGTGGGCGCGGGGCGGTGATAGCGTTGCCGGTGGCGCGCCCGGCCTGGGCGACCTGCTTCACCGTGTCGTAGACGATTTTCTCGCCTTCGGTGGTGTTGCCGTCGTTGATCACCTTGGCCTTGTCGATCAGGATGATGCGATTCTGCTGGGCGTGGTACTGGATGGTCACGCCATAGCCTTGCACCGGCTTCGGATCGCCGACTTTCTGCAACTGCTCGAAGTAGGCCAGGTTGCCCACGGAGGTCACCACGTCGATGGCGCCGTCCTTGGTGCGGGTCAGCGTCACGGTGTTGCCCTTGACGATCATCGAGCCCTGGGTGATGACCACGTCGCCCTTGTAGGTGGCGATGCCTTGCTTGTCGTCCAGTTGAGCGTCGTCGGCCTGGATGCGGATGGGCTGCTGGCTGTCGGTCGGCAGTGCCCAGGCGCTCACGCTTCCCAGTGCCGCACCCAGGCCAAGCAAAATAGGGAGGGTTTTAACGAGACTCATACTGTCCTCTTACATTGGACAGCAGGTGTATCCGGCTGTCGTTCAAATACGCTTTCATTCCATTGCCAGTGGTCACGCCGTCGGCGCCGTCGATTCTAACGGCTTGTTCGGTCTGCGCATATTGCTGCTGTGGGAATACTGTCATTCGACTGCTGGTAATGATGACTTCCCGCTGTAGTTCGTCGGTGCGTGCGACCCGGACCGAGTCGATCAGTTCGATCTGGGTGCCGTCCGGATTGACCTCGGCGTGCTCGCTCTGGACATGCCAGGGATAGACCGTGCCACGGTAGATGTGCATGTCGGGCTTGGTCACCAGGGTCACGTCCGAAGCCTTGAGGTGTTCGACCTTGTCGCCGACCAAGTCGTACTGCACCCGGCCGTCGGGCATGTATTGGATGCTGTGGGCATTGATAGCGTAGTAGTCGATCTGGGTTTCATCGACCTTGGCCACCGGGCGCTCGAGGAAGCGCTCCGGGCTGATGTTCCAGTAGCCGGCGGCCGCGAAAATGGCGGCAATGACTCCGAACAGCAGAATGTTGCGAATTTTCTTGCTCAGCATAAATGGCTCTACAGGTAGGCGGCGTGAGCCGCTTCAAGGCTGCCCTGGGCTTGCAGGATCAGCTCGCAGAATTCGCGGGCGGCGCCTTCGCCGCCCCGGGCACGGGTGATGCCGTGGGCGTGTTCGCGCACGAAGCTGGCGGCGTTGGCCACGGCCATGCCCAGCCCGACGCGACGGATCACCGGCAGGTCCGGCAGGTCGTCGCCCAGGTAGGCCACCTGTTCATAGCTTAGATTGAGTTGGGCGAGCAGGGCATCAAGGACTACAAGCTTGTCTTCGCGACCCTGGTAGACATGGGGGATGCCCAGGTTCTGAGCGCGGCGTTCGACCAGTGCGGTCTTGCGACCGCTGATGATCGCGGTTTGCACGCCGGCGGCCATCAGCATCTTGATGCCCTGGCCGTCGAGGGTGCTGAAGGACTTGAATTCGCTGCCGTCCTCGAGAAAGTACAGGCGGCCGTCGGTCAGTACGCCATCGACGTCGAAGACCGCCAGCTTGATGGCCTTGCCGCGTTGCAACAGATCGTCGTTCATTTACATCACTCCCGCGCGCAGCAGATCGTGCATGTTCAGGGCGCCCACCGGACGGTCCTCGCTGTCGACCACCACCAGCGCGCTGATCTTGTGGTCTTCCATGATTTTCAGGGCTTCGGCGGCGAGCATCTCGGCCCGGGCGGTCTTGCCGTGGGGGGTCATGACGTCTTCGATCAGGGCGCTGTGAATGTCGATGGTGCGGTCCAGGGTTCGACGCAGGTCGCCGTCGGTGAAGATCCCGGCCAGACGGCCGTCGGCTTCGACGATCACGGTCATGCCGAGGCCTTTGCGCGTCATTTCCATCAGCGCGTTTTTCAGCAGGGTGCCGCGCAGTACCTGCGGCAGCTCGTCGCCTGCGTGCATGACATTTTCCACTTTCAGCAGCAGGCGCCGCCCCAGGGCACCGCCCGGGTGGGAAAAGGCGAAGTCCTCGGCGGTGAAACCACGGGCTTCGAGCAGGGCCACCGCCAGGGCGTCGCCCATCACCAGGGCCGCCGTGGTGGAGGAGGTCGGGGCCAGGTTCAGTGGGCAGGCTTCATGCTCGACATGCACGTTCAGGTTGACTTCGGCGGCCTTGGCCAGCGGCGAGTCGGGGTTGCCGGTCAGGCTGATCATCTGGATGCCCAGGCGCTTGATCAGGGGCAGCAGGGTGACGATCTCCGCGGTCGAGCCGGAGTTGGACAGCGCCAGGATGATGTCGTCCCGGGTGATCATGCCCATGTCGCCGTGGCTGGCCTCGGCGGGGTGCACGAAAAAGGCCGTGGTGCCGGTGCTGGCCAGGGTGGCGGCGATCTTGTTGCCGATGTGCCCGGACTTGCCCATGCCGACCACCACCACACGGCCCTTGCTGGCCAGAATCATTTCGCAAGCGCGTACGAAATCTGCGTCGATATGGGTCAGCAAGCCTTCCACGGCTTCGAGTTCGAGGCGGATGGTGCGTTGTGCCGATTGAATCAGATCGCTGGATTGGCTCATGTCGGAAATCGTATAGCCTGATGAAAAGGCGCGATTATAGCGGTAATGACTTCTTCACTCCCACTAGATCATTGCGTTTTGCATGGGGAGTGTAGGCATTTGCCTTCGGTTTTTGTCTCGCAGGCGGTCAAGTCCGGCGTATTTATCCTGAACGAGGGGGGATCGGCCTTGGGCGGTACGTATCAGCGGTGATATAGTTCGCGGCTAGTTCGGCCTGCTCCGGCAGTATGCGCTTCTTTTCAAGGGAGGCCAGGTGTCCGAGTCAAAGGCCGTATCGCAAGGAGTTTAGATGAGCGCCGATAACGCCTACGCGGTCGAGCTGAAGGGTGTGACCTTCAAGCGCGGTGCGCGCAGCATCTTCAACAATGTCGACATTCGTATCCCGCGAGGCAAGGTCACCGGCATCATGGGGCCGTCCGGGTGTGGCAAGACCACCCTGTTGCGGCTGATGGGGGCACAACTGCGCCCCAGCGCCGGCGAAGTCTGGGTCAATGGTCAGAATCTCCCCACGCTGTCGCGCGGCGACCTGTTCGACGCCCGCAAGCACATGGGCGTGCTGTTCCAGAGCGGCGCGCTGTTCACCGACCTGGACGTTTTCGAGAACGTCGCCTTTCCGCTACGGGTTCATACCCAGTTGCCGGATGAAATGATCCGCGACATCGTCCTGCTCAAATTGCAGGCCGTCGGCCTGCGCGGGGCGGTCGACCTGATGCCCGACGAACTGTCCGGCGGCATGAAGCGTCGCGTGGCACTGGCCCGGGCGATCGCCCTGGACCCGCAGATCCTCATGTACGACGAACCGTTCGTCGGCCAGGACCCGATCGCCATGGGTGTGCTCGTGCGCCTGATCCGCCTGCTCAATGACGCCCTGGGCATCACCAGCATCGTGGTCTCCCACGATCTGGCCGAAACCGCCAGTATCGCCGACTACCTGTATGTGGTCGGTGACGGCCAGGTACTGGGGCAAGGCACCCCCGAGGACCTGATGAACGCCGATAACCCGCGTATCCGCCAGTTCATGAAGGGCGATCCCGACGGTCCCGTGCCGTTTCACTTTCCGGCGCCGGACTACCGCACCGATCTGTTGGGGAAGCGCTGATGCGCAAGAAATCACTTATCGAGAGAGTGCGCCTGTTCGGTCGTTCGGGCCTGGACGTGCTCGCCGTGTTCGGTCGTTCGGCGCTGTTCCTGTTCCACGTGCTGTTCGGCCGCGGCGGGATCGGCGGCAGCTTCGGGCTGCTGGTCAAGCAATTGCACTCCGTGGGCGTGATGAGCCTGGTGATCATCGTCGTTTCCGGGATCTTCATCGGAATGGTCCTGGCCTTGCAGGGCTTCAATATCCTCTCCAGCTACGGTTCCGAACAGGCAGTTGGGCAGATGGTCGCCCTGACCCTGTTGCGTGAACTGGGGCCGGTGGTCACCGCGCTGCTGTTCGCCGGACGTGCCGGTTCGGCGCTGACCGCCGAAATCGGCAACATGAAGTCCACCGAGCAGCTCTCCAGCCTGGAGATGATCGGTGTCGATCCGCTCAAGTACATCATCGCGCCGCGCTTGTGGGCCGGCTTCATTTCCCTGCCGGTGCTGGCGATGATCTTCAGCGTGGTCGGGATCTGGGGCGGTTCGTGGGTGGCGGTGGACTGGCTGGGCGTCTATGAAGGCTCCTACTGGGCCAACATGCAGAACAGCGTGACCTTCGGCAGCGACGTGCTGAACGGCATCATCAAAAGTATCGTGTTCGCCTTCGTGGTGACCTGGATTGCCGTGTTTCAAGGCTACGACTGCGAGCCCACTTCCGAGGGGATCAGCCGTGCCACGACCAAGACCGTGGTCTATGCCTCCCTGGCAGTGCTGGGCCTTGACTTTATTCTGACCGCTTTGATGTTTGGAGATTTCTGATGCAAAACCGCACCCTGGAAATCGGTGTCGGCCTTTTTCTGCTGGCTGGCATCCTGGCTTTGCTGCTGCTTGCGCTGCGGGTCAGCGGACTGTCCCCGACGACAAGCACTGAAACGTATAAATTATATGCGTACTTCGACAATATCGCCGGTTTGACTGTCAGAGCCAAGGTCACCATGGCCGGTGTCACCATCGGCAAGGTGACGGCGATCGATCTGGACCGCGACAGTTTCACCGGTCGGGTGACCATGCAAGTTGAAAAACGCGTGAATAACCTGCCGACTGATTCCACCGCGTCTATTCTCACGGCGGGCTTGCTCGGTGAGAAATACATCGGCCTCAGCGTGGGCGGGGAAGACACCCTGCTCAAGGATGGTGGGACCATCCACGACACCCAGTCGTCGCTGGTGCTGGAAGATCTGATCGGTAAATTCCTGCTCAATACCGTGAATAAAGACGCCAAATGAGGAGTTTTTCCATGATCTCGATGTTGCGACGTAGCTTGCTGGTACTGCTGGCGACCTTGCCCTTGATGGGCAGCGCCCTGGCGGCGACGTCGGCCCATGACCTGGTCAAGAACACCACCGACCGGATACTGTCCGACCTGACGGCCAACAAGGCGCAATACAAGCAGAACCCCCAGGCCTTCTATAACTCCCTCAACACCATCATCGGCCCGGTGGTGGATGCCGAAGGTATTTCCAAGAGCATCATGACGGTCAAGTACTCGCGCAAGGCCACCCCCGAGCAGATGAAGACCTTCGAGGAAAACTTCAAGAAGGGCCTGTTCCAGTTCTACGGCAACGCCTTGCTGGAGTACAACAACCAGGGCATCACCGTTGACCAGCCCAAGGATGAGTCGGGCGAGCGCACCAGCGTCGGCATGACCGTCAAGGGCAGCAACGGCGCGATCTACCCGGTTTCCTACACCATGGAGAAGATCAATGGCGAGTGGAAGCTGCGCAACGTGATCGTCAACGGCATCAATATCGGCAAGCTGTTCCGCGATCAGTTCGCCGATGCGATGCAGCGCAACAACAACAACCTGGACCAGACCATCAACAACTGGGCCAGCGAAGTAGAAAAGGCTAAGGTCGAGTCCGACAAGAACCCGCAAAAGGGCGCTCAGAGTGAGTGAGGCCAGCGTTCGCCCCGGTGAGGCCGGTGAACTGCTGCTGGCCGGTGTGATCGACTACAGCACCGGCTCGGCCCTGCGCAAGGACGGGCAGGCGTTGATCAAGGCCAGCGCGGCGCCGGCCGTGGTGGTCGACTGCGCCGCCGTGCAGAAATCCAGCAGTGTCGGCCTGGCCTTGCTGCTGGCGTTCATGCGTGACGCCGAAGAGGCCGGCAAATCCCTGAGCATTCGCGCCATGCCGCAAGACATGCGCGAAATCGCCGAGGTGTCCGAGTTGACGGAGCTGTTCGCCGTCCATTGATGTTGTTATTGGCAAGAGCGCCATGAATCAGGAAGCCCCCCGTCAGTCTCCCTGCAATGCGGGGTTCGCAGGCGCGGGGCTTTTTTGTATGATGGCCGACCCGCGCGCGTTGGGCGCCGATTGAGGTTGAGCATGCAGGCCTACGAAGTAAAGAGCTTCCTTGAAGAAAAGCTGTCGGACACTCTTTCACAGGTGCAGGTTGAAGTTGAGGGCGAAGGCTGCAACTTCCAGCTGAACGTGATTAGCGACGAACTGGTGGCCTTGAGCCCGGTGAAGCGTCAGCAGAGCATCTATGCCCATTTGAACCCGTGGATCGCCGATGGCAGCATCCATGCGGTCACCATGAAATTTTTCAGCCGCGCGGCCTGGGCCGAGCGCACCTGAGCCTGAATTGGCGTCGAGACCCTTATGGACAAACTGATTATTACTGGCGGCGTTCGTCTTGATGGCGAAATCCGTATTTCCGGGGCGAAGAACTCCGCCCTGCCGATCCTGGCCGCCACCTTGCTGTGCGATGACCCGGTGACCGTGGCCAACCTGCCGCACCTGCACGACATCACCACCATGATCGAGCTGTTCGGGCGCATGGGCATTGAGCCGGTGATCGACGAGAAGCTCAGCGTGGAAATCGATCCACGCACCATCAAGACCCTGGTCGCGCCTTACGAGCTGGTGAAGACCATGCGCGCCTCGATCCTGGTGCTGGGCCCGATGGTCGCCCGTTTCGGTGAAGCCGAAGTGGCCCTGCCTGGCGGTTGCGCCATCGGTTCGCGTCCGGTCGACCTGCACATCCGTGGCCTGGAAGCCATGGGCGCGCTGATCGACGTCGAAGGCGGCTACATCAAGGCCAAGGCGCCGGAAGGCGGCCTGCGCGGGGCGCATTTCTTCTTCGATACCGTCTCCGTGACCGGTACCGAGAACATCATGATGGCCGCTGCCCTGGCCCGTGGCCGCAGCGTACTGCAGAACGCCGCGCGCGAGCCGGAAGTCGTCGACCTGGCGAATTTCCTCAACGCCATGGGCGCGAAAGTCAGTGGTGCCGGTTCCGACACCATCACCATCGATGGCGTCGAGCGCCTGCATTCGACGACCTACAAGGTGATGCCGGACCGTATCGAGACCGGCACCTACCTGGTGGCCGCGGCCGCTACCGGTGGTCGGGTCAAGGTCAAGGACACCGATCCGACCATTCTTGAAGCCGTGCTGGAGAAGCTGAAAGAGTCCGGTGCCGAAATCACCACCGGTGAAGACTGGATCGAGCTGAACATGCATGGCAAGCGTCCGAAGGCCGTCAACGTGCGCACCGCGCCGTATCCGGCTTTCCCGACCGACATGCAGGCCCAGTTCATTTCGCTCAACGCCATCGGCGAGGGCACCGGCGCGGTGATCGAAACCATTTTCGAAAACCGTTTCATGCACGTCTACGAACTGCACCGCATGGGCGCCAAGATCCAGGTCGAGGGCAACACCGCCATCGTCACCGGTATCGAACGCCTGAAAGGCGCGCCGGTCATGGCCACCGACCTGCGGGCTTCGGCCAGCCTGGTGATTTCGGCCCTGACCGCTGAAGGCGACACGCTGATCGACCGCATCTACCACATCGACCGTGGTTATGAGTGCATCGAAGAGAAGTTGCAGATGCTCGGTGCCAAGATCCGCCGCGTTCCGGGCTAGTGCCTGACACCGTCCTGTAGGAGCCGGCTTGCTGGCGATGGACTTGAGGGCGCCGCCGTGTTTCAGTTGTAGCGCGTCATCGTTGAAGTTTATCGCCGACAAGCCGGCTCCTACGGGAGAGGCGGTCTGAGTTGTTAGAAGTATCCTGATTGAAGGACTTAGGTTTTCCCATGCTGACCATTGCACTGTCCAAGGGCCGCATTCTCGACGACACCCTGCCACTGCTCGCTGAAGCGGGCATCGTGCCGACCGAGAATCCGGACAAGAGCCGCAAGCTGATCATCCCCACGACCCAGGACGACGTCCGTCTGCTGATCGTGCGGGCTACTGACGTGCCGACTTATGTCGAGCATGGCGCGGCCGACCTCGGTGTGGCCGGTAAAGATGTGTTGATGGAATACGGCGGCCAGGGCCTGTACGAGCCCCTGGACCTGCAGATCGCCCAGTGCAAGCTGATGACCGCCGGCGCCGTCGGTGCCGTCGAGCCCAAGGGCCGCCTGCGGGTGGCGACCAAGTTCGTCAACGTTGCCAAGCGCTACTACGCCGAGCAAGGTCGTCAGGTCGATATCATCAAGCTCTACGGCTCCATGGAGCTGGCACCGCTGATCGGCCTGGCCGACAAGATCATCGACGTCGTCGACACCGGCAATACCCTGCGGGCCAACGGCCTGGAGCCGCAGGAACTGATTGCAACCATCAGCTCGCGCCTGGTGGTGAACAAGGCGTCGATGAAGATGCAGCACGCCCGTATCCAGTCCCTGATCGACACGCTGCGCAAGGCAGTGGAGTCGCGACACCGCAACTGATTCAATTGCGCGGCCTTGAGTCGCGCCCATCTATCCGTGTCATAGCCAGAATTCTCAGGTGCCCACGCGGATGGCTTGGTAGTCTTGCGGCGCCTGAGATCTGCTGTTCCCAAGCATTCGCCAATTATTGAGGCCCACGCTATGACCACGTCTACCGCCATTCGCCGACTCAACGCCGCCGATCCTGATTTCGCTCATCATCTGGATCATCTGCTGAGCTGGGAAAGTGTGTCCGACGACTCGGTCAACCAGCGGGTGCTGGACATCATCAAGGCCGTGCGCGAGCGCGGCGATGCGGCGTTGGTGGAGTTCACCCAGCGTTTCGACGGTCTGCAAGTCGCCTCCATGGCCGACCTGATCCTGCCCCGCGAGCGCCTGGAACTGGCCCTGACGCGGATCACCGCGGCGCAGCGCCAGGCCCTGGAAAAAGCCGCCGAGCGCGTGCGCAGCTACCACGAAAGGCAGAAGCAGGACTCCTGGAGCTACACCGAGGCCGACGGCACGGTGCTGGGCCAGAAGGTCACGCCGCTGGACCGTGCCGGCTTGTACGTGCCGGGCGGCAAGGCGTCCTATCCGTCTTCGGTGCTGATGAACGCGATTCCGGCCAAGGTGGCGGGTGTCGCCGAGGTGGTGATGGTGGTGCCGACCCCTCGGGGTGAGGTCAACGAACTGGTGCTGGCGGCGGCGTGCATCGCCGGGGTCGACCGGGTGTTCACCATTGGCGGCGCCCAGGCGGTCGCGGCGCTGGCCTATGGCACCGAGAGCGTGCCCAAGGTCGACAAGGTGGTGGGCCCCGGCAATATCTATGTGGCGACGGCCAAGCGCCACGTGTTCGGCCAGGTTGGTATCGACATGATCGCCGGACCGTCGGAGATCCTCGTGGTCTGCGACGGCCAGACCGATCCGGACTGGATCGCCATGGACCTGTTCTCCCAGGCCGAGCACGATGAGGATGCCCAGGCCATCCTGGTCAGTCCGGATGCCGCGTTCCTCGACCAGGTGGCCGCGAGCATCGCCAAGCTGCTGCCGACCCTGGAGCGCGCCGCCATTATCGAGACTTCGATCAATGGCCGTGGCGCGTTGATCCAGGTGCGCGACATGCAGCAGGCCATCGAAGTGGCCAACCGCATCGCGCCGGAGCACCTGGAGCTGTCGGTCGCCGATCCGCAGGCCTGGTTGCCGCAGATCCGCCACGCCGGCGCGATCTTCATGGGCCGTCACACCTCCGAGGCCCTGGGCGACTACTGCGCCGGTCCCAACCACGTGCTGCCGACTTCCGGCACCGCACGCTTCTCGTCGCCGCTGGGGGTGTATGACTTCCAGAAACGTTCGTCGATCATTTTCTGCTCGGAGCAGGGTGCCTCCGAGCTGGGCAAGACCGCTTCGGTGCTGGCCCGTGGCGAGTCGCTGAGCGCTCACGCCCGCAGTGCGGAATACCGGATCGTCGCTGATAAGGAACAGGGGAAACAAGCATGAGCAAGTTCTGGAGCAAGTTCGTCAAGGACCTGGTGCCCTATGTACCGGGTGAACAGCCGAAGCTGACCAAACTGGTCAAGCTCAACACCAACGAGAACCCCTACGGTCCCTCGCCCAAGGCCCTGGCCGCGATGCAGGCCGAAGTGAACGACAACCTGCGTCTGTACCCTGATCCCAACGGCGATCTGCTCAAGCACGCCGTGGCCGAGTACTACGGCATCCAGACTAACCAGGTGTTTCTCGGCAACGGTTCCGACGAAGTCCTGGCGCACATTTTCCATGGCCTGTTCCAGCAGGACCGGCCGTTGCTGTTCCCGGATATCAGCTACAGCTTCTACCCGGTGTACTGCGGCCTGTACGGGATCGGCTTCGAGGCCCTGGCGCTGGACGAGCAGTTCCAGATCCGCGTGGCGGATTATGCCCGGCCCAACGGCGGGATCATTTTCCCCAACCCGAATGCGCCGACTGGTTGTCTGTTGGCACTGGACGCGGTGGAGCAGATCCTCAAGGCCAGCCCGGATTCGGTGGTGGTGGTCGACGAGGCGTATATCGACTTCGGCGGCGAAACCGCCATCGGCCTGGTGGACCGCTACCCGAACCTGCTGGTGACCCAGACCCTGTCCAAGTCCCGTTCCCTGGCGGGGCTGCGGGTCGGTCTGGCGGTCGGGCATCCGGACCTGATCGAGGCCCTGGAGCGGATCAAGAACAGCTTCAACTCCTACCCGCTGGATCGCATGGCGATTGCCGGCGCCGCGGCGGCGTTCGAGGACCGGGCGTACTTCGAAGAGACCTGCCGCAAGGTCATCGACAGTCGCGAGTGGCTGGTGGCGCAGTTGCAGGGCAAGGGTTTCGAGGTGTTGCCGTCGGCGGCCAACTTCATCTTCGCCCGTCACCCGCAACACGATGCGGCGGCGCTGGCGGCCAAGGTGAGGGAGCAAGGGGTGATCGTGCGGCACTTCAAGCAGGAGCGCATTGCCCAGTTCCTGCGGATCACCATCGGCGCGCCTGAGCAGAACCAGGCCCTGATCGACGCCTTGGGCGATCTCTGATCTCCTCTTTCTGAAGCCAGTCTCTCTCCTGAAGTCTGTTTCCGTGATCAGCCAGTGCCTGGAATGATCACGGAAACACTCAGGACATCCCGCTCAGCCAAGCCGATACGTCTGGAGTGCAAAAGATGATGACATCTTGTGCAGGATCCGGCGTCTGCGTCAGCCAGATGCTGTCGCGTTGCTGAACGATCTTCACATTCCTGCGTCGACGAGATCCTGAGTTCACTTGGGCCACTTTTCGGGTGGCACAATGATATTGGCCTTCGAATGGCAAGAGTCACCCGTTCGGTCAGTCTCAAGTGGACTTGTCAGTCAGACATTCAGGGAAAATGTGATGCTTAAAAAACTATCTGCTGTTGCGCTGGGTTTGATGTGCGGTTCGGCGTATGCCCAATCGGTCGATGCACCGTCCTTGAAGGCCGGGGATAGCTGGGTCTATGCCGAAACAGTGGAAACCGGACCGCAAGGTTTCTCGAGCAAGAACACATTGATGACGGTCGAACGCGTTGACAGCCACGCCGTGCTGATCAGCGCCAAGCAGGACGGGTCCAACCAGCCTCCGGTCGAAAGCATGGTGGGCCTGGACTGGAGTCGCTCCCGTGATATCAACGGCAAGCAGCAAGTGATCAATCGCCCGCTCGATTTTCCCTTGAGCGAAGGCAAGACCTGGACGGTCGAATACACCGAACGGAACCCTAACCGTCTGCACTCCAGCGAGACCTTTCATAGCGACTACGTGGTAACAGGTTGGGAAGATGTCCAGGTGCCGGCGGGCAAGTTCAGGGCGCTGAAGATCGAATCCGAAGGCCAGTGGTCGGCGATGCTGGCGCCCGTTGCGGTAGGCGGTGCGCAGGCCGTGGCGACACCGGGGCAGGTCACAACGGTCTCGAATGCTCAACGTATCGCGCCACGCCCCGTCAGTGGCCGCTTGTACAAGGCGTTCTGGTATGTGCCCGCTGAAAAGCGCTTTGTGAAGTCGGTCGAAGAGTATTACGACAACAAAGGTGTCCGTTCGCAGCGCTTCAGTGCGGAGCTGAAGTCGTCCAAGATGGCTGGCTGAGACTTCGTCATCTCCAGGCACCCTCTAGGCTCTGTACGATAACTGCCTGCGCGACGATCATGCTGCGTTAAAAACAGGCTCGGAATGCTC
>NZ_JXDG01000090.1 GCF_000820515.1 Pseudomonas batumici
CGGGTGGCCTTGCCCCATGAGATCTACTCGGCCGATGGCCGCAAGCTCAGCCTGAGCTACGGCACCTTCGGCAATTTCCCCCTGCTTGAGACCGTCCGTGACGACCAGCGTGAGCTGCTGAGGATCACCCGCACGGCCCGCGAAGTCGAGTTGCTGTTCTACCCCGACGATAACGAGGCGGCGCGCTTTGTGCTGACCCTGATCGATGCCGACTACAAGGTGGAAAAACTCCGACTGCCGACCGACGACCAGGCCGGCTGGTATTTCCGCTACCACAAGATCAATGAGTTTACCTGCATCACCGAGGTGCGCACGCCCACCGGCAGCGAGGAAGTCATCGAGTACAACGATGGCGGGCACAA
>NZ_JXDG01000091.1 GCF_000820515.1 Pseudomonas batumici
CAAACTGCTGTGCAGCGCCGGGGTGACGGTGCTCAACCAGACCCCGAGCGCGTTCCGCCAACTGATCGCGGCCCAGGGTGAAAGCGGCCAGCTGCATTCCCTGCGCCAGGTGATTTTCGGCGGTGAAGCGCTGGACACTGCGATGCTCAAGCCCTGGTACGCCCGGGAACTGAATAGCGGCACGCAACTGGTGAACATGTACGGCATCACCGAGACCACTGTGCATGTGACCTATTACCCGTTGCAGGCCGAAGACGCCCAGCGTGTGGGCGCGAGCCCCATCGGCAAGCGGATTCCCGATCTGCGCCTGTACCTGCTCGACAGCTACGGCCAACCCGTGCCGCCAGGCATGGTAGGGGAGTTGTATGTCGGTGGCGCCGGGGTTGCCCGAGGCTATCTCAACCGTGAGGAACTGAACGCTTCGCGCTTCCTCGACGATCCGTTTGTCCCGGCTCCCGGCGCGCGGATGTACCGTTCCGGCGACCTCGGTCGCTGGTTGGCCGACGGCAGCCTGGAATACCTGGGTCGCAACGACGAACAAGTGAAGAT
>NZ_JXDG01000092.1 GCF_000820515.1 Pseudomonas batumici
GCCAGGAGCCCGAAACTCGCTCCCATCTGGCTTGAAGGTAACTTTGATGGCCATCGGTCTTTTTCCTATGGTCGCGGGCTACCGCGTGCAGTGAAGTAAAATGCCAACACCACACCAACCAGGGGACTGGCGAATGCCAGGATTTCAGTGAAATACTGACTCTCGACGGCGGCACTTATCAAAACGGCCGCCATCAAGAAGTACAACGTCAAGATGGCCAAAATCGGCTGCATTCGCTTGTTGATTCGTTCTGTCTTCGGCTCGGCATGGCCTAGGCCGCCGCAGATGCCGCATGGAAGCCCAACGTGACCTGAGCCTTTGAGGTTGTTGTTCTTCACACATGCGGCGCATGCAGCCCCATTAGCGGCCCTACTGCATGTGCCGGTGCGCTCGCAGTGAGCGCATGGGTAAAGGTTGACTTTAACGTTCATGGGGCATTCTCCTACTCGGCCTGAGCGGCTGCGCGACGCGCGGCTCACTCTTTAGCCCGTCTGACGTAAGTGCTTCGGTTCTCCCTCGCCTCCTGCATCGAACGGTTTGAAAAGGTTCCGGAGTTCTCACGGAACGGCTTTTCTACGCCATTCACCTGGGCGGACAGTGACCGAATACCCTGGGGTGGTGTAGCACTGGTTCAAATCGCGGATCTAGCTGCTGATGCTGCCGATGACCTCGCCGTCGACCTTGATGAACCAGTCTTTGCTGGTAACGTTGTCGCCAGGAGCCC
>NZ_JXDG01000093.1 GCF_000820515.1 Pseudomonas batumici
TCCAGGCTGTGGGCGGCCAGGGTAAAGCCCAGGTCGCTGGAGATTTCGCCGCTGTTGTTCAGTACGTCGTTGAGGTTGTTCAACGACAAGGCGCCGCGGGCGTTGATCAGGCCATTGCCGTTGTTCAACAGGCCGTTGCCCAGGTCCAGGCTCAGGCTACTGCTGCTGAACAGCTTGCCGCCCTGCTGATCGAGGCCGCTGACCCGTGCAGTCAGGGCCTTGGCGCTGGACAGGCTGCCACCGGCACCGTTGTTGAGTTGGCCGCTGGTAAGGTCGAGGGTGTCGCCGCTGGTGAGGCTGCCGCCCAGGTTGCTCAGCGTGCCCAGGCTGTTGAGGGTCATGCCCTGGACGCTGGAAAACTGGCCGCCGTCGTTGTTCAGGCTGCCGGTGTTGAGCAGGATCGAGCCGTCGCCCTTGAGGGTGCCCTGGGCATTGAG
>NZ_JXDG01000094.1 GCF_000820515.1 Pseudomonas batumici
AGGGTGTCGTTACCCATCCCACCGGTCAAGGTGTCGTCAGCCGATGTGCCGCGGATGTTGTCGTCGCCGGCCGTACCGGCCAGCAGCGTGGCGGTGATGGCGGCCATATCCCAGGTGGTGCCATCAGCAAATTGCACCTGCTGCACTGGGTTGTAGGGATTGGCCGTGCTGTCGGTATAGAAGAAACCACTGATCGTGATCTTGTCGGTGGTGCCGGCGATGCTCAACTCCAGCGCGCCGTTACTGACGCCCATCTGGCTGTCATAGACTTGCCGAACCACTACATCGCTTGGGGCCACACCCGCCTTGAACTGCAAGGTATTGAGCTTGTCGACCGTGGTGTCGTAACTAACCGTCACCAGATCCTGGCCGTCGCCGCGACCAAACAGGTAGGTGTTGTTGCCGGTCCCGCCACTCAGGGTGTCGTTGCCGGTGCCACCATCCAGCACGTCGTTGC
>NZ_JXDG01000095.1 GCF_000820515.1 Pseudomonas batumici
GTGTCGTTGCCGGTGCCACCATCCAGCACGTCGTTGCCCGCGCCACCGTCGAGGGTATCGTTACCCGCCCCACCCAACAGGGTGTCGTTGCCGTCACCACCGGACAACACATCGTTGCCGTCACCACCATCGACCAGATCGTTGCCGCCTGCGCCGTTGAGGGTGTCGTTGCCCAGCCCGCCGGTCAAGGTGTCGTCAGCCGATGTGCCGCGGATGTTGTCGTCGCCAGCTGTGCCGGCCAGCAGCGTGGCGGTGATGGTGGCCATATTCCACGTGGTGCCGTCAGCAAATTGCACCTGCTGCACCGGGTTGTAGGAATTGGCCGTGCTGTCGTTATAGAAGAACCCGCTGATTGTGATCTTGTCGGTGGTCCCGGCGATGCTCAACTCCAGCGCGCCGTTACTGACGCCCATCTGGCTGTCATAGACTTGGCGAACCACTACATCGCTTGGGGCTACACCCGTCTTGAACTGCAAGGTATTGAGCTTGTCGATCGTGGTGTCGTAACTAACCGTCACCAGATCCTGGCCATCGCCACGACCGAACAGGTAGGTGTTGTTGCCGGCCCCGCCAATCAGTGTGTCGTTGCCGGTGCCACCATCCAGCACGTC
>NZ_JXDG01000096.1 GCF_000820515.1 Pseudomonas batumici
TAACGCGCACTCTTGACGCATCGAGCATAGGAGGCGAAGTTGCCGACCTGCGCAAAACGTCCAATATCGCCCGTTTCCAACATGATGACCGTTGCCAGCACTTCACCAATTCCGGGCATCGTTTTCAGCAAGGAAAACTCGGGTCGCAATTTGACCTCGTGAAGCAGCCGATCCTCCAAACCCTCAATTTGGATTTCCAGGGCTTGGACAATGGCAATATTGGCTTTCATCGCCAAAGCCACATCCGTTGGCAGGCCCAGCCTGTCGACGGATGTGGCTGACAGGCCTTTGACTGCATTGCAGCTCAAGGGGCGGCCAAACTGG
>NZ_JXDG01000097.1 GCF_000820515.1 Pseudomonas batumici
GCCTGCAAGCCCAGACCCGTTTCTGGAGCGAACACCTCGGCGGTGCACCGGGCCTGCTGGAACTGCCGACCGACCATCCACGGCCGCAGGTGCAGAGCTACCTCGGCGCCACCCTGGCACTGGAACTCCCGGCCGGGCTGAGCGCCAGGCTGCGCCAGTTCAGCCAGCAACAGGGCCTGACGCCGTTCATGACCCTGCTCGGCGCCTGGTCGATCCTGCTCTCGCGCCTGAGCAACCAGCCGGAAGTGGTGATCGGGACCCCGGTCGCCAACCGCCCGCGCCAGGAAACCGAAGGGTTGATCGGCTTCTTCGTCAACACCCTGGCCCTGCGGGTCGATGTCCAGGCCCACCATCGCGTCGACCAGCTGTTGGCCCGGATCAAGGCCATCACC
>NZ_JXDG01000098.1 GCF_000820515.1 Pseudomonas batumici
CGCCAGCTTCAGGTGCTGGTGGCCGCAAGGCCGTGGAAGTTCGAGTCTTCTTCTGGGCACCAATTCAAGTTTCAGAGTATCACTCTGAAATCTCACAAGAACCCGCGAAAGCGGGTTTTTGCGTTTTATCCCCCTGCCATTTCCTCGATCCGGCGCACCACGCCTCCCAATGGACCGTTCTTGCCCTCGAGATTTAATTAAAAGCAAAAACAGGGGTTTACAGATCAAATGGCTCTCCGTATAGTGCGCTCCATCAACGGCACACAACGCTGCTGATACTGCCCAGATGGTGAAATTGGTAGACACGCCAGCTTCAGGTGCTGGTGGCCGCAAGGCCGTGGA
>NZ_JXDG01000099.1 GCF_000820515.1 Pseudomonas batumici
ACCACGCCAAATGCTCGCATGTACCGCACCGGCGACCTCGGTCGCTATCTGCCAGATGGCAATATCGAATACCTGGGCCGTAACGACGACCAGGTGAAGATTCGCGGTTTTCGTATCGAACTGGGCGAGATCGACGCCCGTCTGGCCAAACACCCGGCCGTCCACGAAGCGGTGGTCACGGCCCGCGAAGATATGCCGGGCGACAAGCGCCTGGTGGCCTATTACACCCTGGCGGCCGGGCAAACCTCAGTCGATATCGACAGCCTGCGCCGTCATTTGCAGGAAAAACTGCCGGAATACATGGTTCCAGCCGTTTACGTCGCGCTGGACAAGCTGCCGCTGACCCCGAACGGCAAGCTCGA